>NZ_JBSPUG010000015.1:0-586 GCF_056861405.1 Stenotrophomonas sp. 22DLJC03 | reverse complement strand
CACAGCTCCCCCAGACGGCGCTGCCAAGCCGCTGGCGGTACGTAGCGGGTCAGCTTTAGGGCATCGGCCATGTGGGCCAGCACCATGGCATCAATACGATCGGTCTTGGCCTGCTTTCCCGTGGCTGAGGCAAAGCTGCGGCCACGGCCAGGATTGATTCGTACCATCGGCAGGCCTGCTTCATGCAGCGCATCCAGTGCCTTTTGCTCGTAGCCGCCACTGGCCTCGAGCACGACCTGCTTGGCTGGCCACTGCTGCAACCACCGGATCAGGCTATTCCAGCCACGTTTGCTGTTCTTGAACTGGCGAAAGGCCTGTTCATGGACGGCAACATCCAGATTCTCACCACTGACATCGATCCCGATCCCAAACATGAGGTAACTCCGCTAGGCTGACAGGGCCGAGAGCTCCCCCCGCTTGCCCAGTCTTATCAGTGCGAGCGCCAACTCGATCAACTGTTCGGGCGGATCAGGGAGAAACCGGCGCGGAGATCCTTGCTACAGAGCGATCGAGAAGACCTAGAGCCGAACGGTCGCCCGCGCCGGGCTCTCGGCACCTAAGGTGCCAGAGTCGCAAGAGATAAGAG
>NZ_JBSPUG010000014.1:2500-5299 GCF_056861405.1 Stenotrophomonas sp. 22DLJC03 | reverse complement strand
ACGTTTCACTTCCGAGTTCGGGATGGGATCGGGTGGTTCCATAGCGCTAATTTCACCAGGGAGGCTTTTGGAGAGTCGCACTCGTCCCGGGGGGACAAGGCGCCAGCCTCGCATAGTTCTTGTGACGTAGCGTGCACTTGGATGCTCTTACGACGTTGTCGTAAAGCCAAGGCAACTTGAGGTTATATGGTCAAGCCACACGGATCATTAGTATCAGTTAGCTCAATACATTGCTGTACTTACACACCTGACCTATCAACCACATAGTCTATATGGTTCCTTCAGGGGGCTTGTGCCCCGGGAGATCTCATCTTGAGGCGCGCTTCCCGCTTAGATGCTTTCAGCGGTTATCGCTTCCGAACATAGCTACCCGGCAATGCCACTGGCGTGACAACCGGAACACCAGAGGTTCGTCCACTCCGGTCCTCTCGTACTAGGAGCAGCCCCTCTCAAATCTCCAACGCCCATGGCAGATAGGGACCGAACTGTCTCACGACGTTCTGAACCCAGCTCGCGTACCACTTTAAATGGCGAACAGCCATACCCTTGGGACCGACTACAGCCCCAGGATGTGATGAGCCGACATCGAGGTGCCAAACACCGCCGTCGATATGAACTCTTGGGCGGTATCAGCCTGTTATCCCCGGAGTACCTTTTATCCGTTGAGCGATGGCCCTTCCATACAGAACCACCGGATCACTAAGTCCTAGTTTCCTACCTGCTTGATCCGTCGATCTTGCAGTCAAGCACGCTTATGCCTTTGCACACAGTGCGCGATGTCCGACCGCGCTGAGCGTACCTTCGAGCTCCTCCGTTACTCTTTAGGAGGAGACCGCCCCAGTCAAACTACCCACCATACACGGTCCCCGACCCAGATAATGGGCCCAGGTTAGAACGTCAAGCACGACAGGGTGGTATTTCAAGGATGGCTCCACTGCAGCTAGCGCCACAGTTTCATAGCCTCCCACCTATCCTACACAGACGAACTCAACGTTCAGTGTAAAGCTATAGTAAAGGTTCACGGGGTCTTTCCGTCTTGCCACGGGAACGCTGCATCTTCACAGCGATTTCAATTTCACTGAGTCTCGGGTGGAGACAGCGCCGCTGTCGTTACGCCATTCGTGCAGGTCGGAACTTACCCGACAAGGAATTTCGCTACCTTAGGACCGTTATAGTTACGGCCGCCGTTTACTGGGGCTTCGATCAAGAGCTTCGCCTTGCGGCTGACCCCATCAATTAACCTTCCAGCACCGGGCAGGCGTCACACCCTATACGTCCACTTTCGTGTTTGCAGAGTGCTGTGTTTTTGATAAACAGTCGCAGCGGCCTGGTTACTGCGACCCTCTTCAGCTATAGCTCGCACGAGCCACCAAAAAGGGTGCACCTTCTCCCGAAGTTACGGTGCCATGTTGCCTAGTTCCTTCACCCGAGTTCTCTCAAGCGCCTGAGAATTCTCATCCTACCCACCTGTGTCGGTTTACGGTACGGTCTGCGTAAGCTGAAGCTTAGGAGCTTTTCCTGGAAGCGTGGTATCAGTGACTTCGCCATAAAGGCTCGTCTCGGTGCTCGGTCTTAAAGGATCCCGGATTTGCCAAAGATCCAAACCTACCGCCTTTCCCCAGGACAACCAACGCCTGGTACACCTAACCTTCTCCGTCCCTCCATCGCACTTACGCGAGGTGCAGGAATATTAACCTGCTTTCCATCGACTACGACTTTCGTCCTCGCCTTAGGGGCCGACTCACCCTGCGCCGATTAACGTTGCGCAAGGAAACCTTGGGCTTTCGGCGTGCGGGTTTTTCACCCGCATTATCGTTACTCATGTCAGCATTCGCACTTCCGATACCTCCAGCAGACTTCTCAATCCACCTTCAACGGCTTACGGAACGCTCCTCTACCGCGCATAACAAAGTTATGCACCCCAAGCTTCGGTTTTGTGCTTAGCCCCGTTAAATCTTCCCCGCAGACCGACTCGACCAGTGAGCTATTACGCTTTCTTTAAAGGGTGGCTGCTTCTAAGCCAACCTCCTGGCTGTCTGTGCCTTTCCACATGGTTTTCCACTTAGCACAAAATTTGGGACCTTAGCTGTGGGTCTGGGTTGTTTCCCTTTTCACGACGGACGTTAGCACCCGCCGTGTGTCTCCCATACAGTCCGTCTCGGTATTCGGAGTTTGCAATGGTTTGGTAAGTCGCGATGACCCCCTAGCCATAACAGTGCTCTACCCCCGAGAGGATACATATGAGGCGCTACCTAAATAGCTTTCGAGGAGAACCAGCTATCTCCGGGTTCGATTAGCTTTTCACTCCTAATCACAGCTCATCCCCGTCTTTTGCAACAGACGTGGGTTCGGGCCTCCAGTACCTGTTACGGCACCTTCACCCTGGCCATGACTAGATCACCCGGTTTCGGGTCTACTGCCCGCGACTATGCGCCCTTATCAGACTCGGTTTCCCTTCGCCTCCCCTATACGGTTAAGCTTGCCACGAACAGTAAGTCGCTGACCCATTATACAAAAGGTACGCAGTCACTCCTTGCGGAGCTCCTACTGCTTGTACGCACACGGTTTCAGGATCTATTTCACTCCCCTCTCCGGGGTTCTTTTCGCCTTTCCCTCACGGTACTGGTTCACTATCGGTCGGTCAGTAGTATTTAGCCTTGGAGGATGGTCCCCCCATGTTCAGACAGGGTTTCACGTGCCCCGCCCTACTCGTCTTCACTGAAATGGCCCTTTCAGATACAGGGCTATCACCTTCTATGGCCGCTCTTTCCAGAGCGTTTTCCTAGAACCAAATCAGCT
>NZ_JBSPUG010000013.1:0-5950 GCF_056861405.1 Stenotrophomonas sp. 22DLJC03 | reverse complement strand
GTAGAGCGCAACCTTGCCAAGGTTGAGGTCGCGAGTTCGAGTCTCGTTTCCCGCTCCAGATTCAAGAAGAACGCTCCCGCAAGGGGGCGTTTTTCGTTTGTCACGCCGGTTGCACCACTGCCGCGCTAGCGTGCCTTGCCGGGCAGGGCGCTGCACCAGGTCAGGGCATCCTGTCGGTCGAAACCAGGGCAGCGGTTGTCCTGCGGGATGTAGACGTAGGGAACATCGTCTTCGTAGGTGAAGTGGTAGTAGTAGGTCCGATCCTTTCCGTACAACCAGTAGTTCGACGATCCCTGGTTGATGGCATAGGGCTCGAACGTGAAGATCGAAGATTCACCGGGGATGAAGTTGCTGCGCTCCATCAGTAGCAGCATGGCGTTCGAGATCAGTGGGGTGGTCAGGACGAGCACGATCACGCCGACAGTCACTGTCGTGATCGAGCCAATCAGTAGCCAGCGGCGGGGGCGTTTCACGGGCAGGCAGCACCGAGGCAAGGCAGTGCCGCAATGTGCAATACGCCGTGAAAGCCGTCCAGTGTTCCGTGTCGAGAACGCGCTGAAAGCGTGGTGAAAGGCTGGGGCAGCATTGCCTGAACCGCACGCGTGCTGTGACCTTTTTCGGACCAATTCTCCATGTTCGCTCCACAATCGCACGGTAGCCTTCATGCTCCTTCTACACGTTGGCGGGCTGGTGGTCAGGCGTATCACTCCAGTGGCAGTGCCCAGGACCGGGCGCGGATTCTCCCTGCATGCGGTGCTGCGCCCCGGCGCGCTTCTGGCCAGCCTGGCCCTGGCCGGCTGCATGTCGGTGCCGGTTCCGGACCTGCCTGACCGCACGCCCAGCACCTGGACCCAGGTGCCACAGAGCCAGGGTGTGGCCGTCGACGCCAAGCAGTGGTGGAAAGCGCTGTCCGACCCGGCGCTGGACGGGCTGGTCGATCAGGCCATCGCCGGCAACCTCGATCTGCAGCAGGCCACGCTGCGCCTGCAGGCCGTTCGGATCGTCGCCGGCACTTCGGATTCGCGCTTCCTGCCGGAAATCTCAGCCAGCGCCAAGCAGGTGCAGGATGCCGCCGCAGTCGACACCTATTTCCATGCCGGCATCGAAGCGATATGGGACCTGGGCCTGTTCGGCGCCGCCGAAAGTGCGCAGCTGAGCGCGCAGGCCTCGGCTGGCAATGCCGAGGCGCTGCGTAGCGCCGCGCAGGTGGCGGTGATCGCCGACGTGGTGCGCAACTATCTCGACCTGACCGTGGCACACGCCCAGCAGGACCTGCTGGCCCGGCAGCAGGCTGTGGATGATCGCGGCGAACAGTTGGCCCTTGTGCGCCAGCGCCTGCGCCTGGATGAGCCGGGCGAACTTGATCGTCTGCGTGCACGCCAGGCGGCGACCCGGGCAGCTACGGCGCAGGCCCGCGAGAATGCGCACAACGCTGCCCGTGCGCTGGCCCTGCTGCTGGGCCGCGACGGCCCGGATCCGACCTGGCAGGCCTATCGCACGCCGCCAAAGCTGGGTACGTTCTCGCTGCAGCAGGTGCCGGCGGATCTGCTGCGTCATCGCCCGCAAATTCTGCTGGCCGAATCGGAGGTGATGCAGGCGGCGGCGAGCAAGGGCTCCGCACGCGCTGCGATGTATCCGCGGGTCAGCCTCGGCGGCTCGATCCTGTACGCCTACAACCTCACCCAGAACGCCCGCTCCAACTCCGACTCCAGTCCCTCGATCGGCCCGTACATCGATATCCCGCTGTGGGACTGGGGCCAGCGTCGCGCGCGCTTCAATGCCGATGAAAAGCAGCTGGATGCCGCGCTGCTCGGTTACCGCAAAGCGGTACTGGAAGGCGTGAGTGAGGTGGAAGGCGCGCTCGGCAGCCTTGCACGCCAGGACAGCAGCATCCAGTCGCTGCGTGCGGCCAATGATGCCGCCGGCCAGCAGGTCAAGCGCCAGGCGCGGCAGGTGCAGCTGGGCCTGTCCAGCGAGTTCGATGGGCTGGACACTCAGCGTGCCGCACTGGCCTCGCAGGCCGATCTGATCGGTGCGCAGGGCGCGCGCGTGCTCGCGTTTGCTTCGCTGTACCGCGCGCTTGGTGGTGCACCGCTGCCGGCTGAGGGTGAGGGCGAACAGCAATGATCGCGCTGGCCCGAAAGACCCTGGCCTATGAGTGGCGCCGGTTCCTGCCGGTAGTGCTGGCAATGTGTTTCGCCGGGGTGTTGCTGATCGTGCAGGCGGCGCTGGTACTGGGCATCTTCGGTACCGCCGCGATCTACGTGAAGGCATCCTCCGCTGATATCTGGGCCGGCTTTCCCGGCACCCAGAGCGTGAACTACGGCCATGCAATCAGCGCGGATGTCGAAAGTCACCTGCGCATGGACCCGGATGTCACCCGCGTCGAGCCCTACGAATGGGTCGATGGCGAATGGCGTTCCAGCGCGCAGGGTACCGGCAACGTGTCGGTGTACCTGTCGGGTATCTCCACGCAGGACGATGCGATGATGTTCGCGCGCATCCTGCCCGCCGACCTGCGCGCGCAGCTGCGTGAGCCGGGTGCGGTGATCGTCGACAGTGCCGATCTGGATACGCTGGGCGTGGACCTGCAGAACAACCGTGCCTGGATCAACGGCAAGGCGGTGCGCGTGGTTGCCGCACAAGCGGGCCTGCGTGGCCTTGGTGGCGTCAACGTACTGGCTTCGCTGGATACCGCGCGCGCCATCGCCGGTACCGATCCGCATGAGGGCAGCACCTATTTCGTTGCGGGCCTGCGCTCGCCGGACCTGGCCAACGGCGTGCGTGATCGTCTGGCCGCGTCGATGGGGCAGGCAACGCCGGTCGAGTTCTGGACCGCACCGGAGTTCGCCAGCCGCTCGCAGCAATACTGGCTGTTCGATACCGGTGCCGGCATCGCGGTGCTGTTCATGGCGGTCATCGTCTGCTTTGTCGGTGCGGTGATCACCAACCAGTCGTTTGCTTCGGTGGTGGCCGGTTCGGTACGCGAGTACGCCACGCTCAATGCCCTCGGTGCCGGTCGCTATGCGCTGGCGCGGGTGGTGTTCGAGCAGGCACTGTTGATCGGCGGCGTGGGCATGTTGTTGGCGGCGGCCTTCAGTACCGCGGTGTTGCTGATCGCGCAGACCCAGCGCGTACCGGTGCAGCTGACGCCGATGGTCATCATCGGATGCGTGGCACTGGTGGCGGTGATGGCCATGCTGTCGAGCATCATGGCGGTGCGCAGTGTCGTCCGCTCAGATCCATCGTTGCTGCTGCGTTGAGGGCCGGCCGATGACTTCTACACGCGCCGTCGCCCCGACCCTGCAGGCCGATGCATTGGAAAAGGGTTTCATGTCCGGGGATGTGCAGGTGCCGGTGCTGCGCGGCCTCTCGCTGGACATCTACCCCGGTGAGCTGACCCTCGTGTCCGGTCCGTCTGGTTGCGGCAAGAGCACGCTGCTGTCGTTGCTGTCTGGGTTGTCTGCGCCCGATGGCGGCCGCGTGCACGCACTCGGCCAGGACGTGGGCCACATGACGCGCAGTGAAGTGGAGCGATTCCGCCTGCACCATGTCGGCTTCGTGTTCCAGGGTTTCAATCTGTTTCCGGCGCTGACCGCACTGGAACAGGTGCAGCTGCCGCTGGGCTATCGAGGCATGAGCAATCGCGAAAGCGAACCGCTGGCGCGCAAGGCACTGGAAGAGGTGGGCCTCAGCCACCGCAGCCACATGCGTCCGGCGCAGCTGTCCGGCGGCGAGAAGCAGCGTGTGGCCGTCGCCCGCGCCTTCGCCAAGTCGCCGACGCTGATCTTCGCCGACGAACCCACCAGCGCGCTGGACGCCGAGAACGGCCAGCGCGTGATCGACATCCTGCATCGCTACGCACGTGCGCACGGCGCCACCGTGCTGTGCGTGAGTCACGATCCGCGCCTGATCCGGCACGCCGATCGGGTGATCGCCATGGAAGACGGCATGGTCCGTGACGATCGCCGCCAGAACGAAACTGTAGAGTCCGCCCCATGATCAAGACGCCGTACCTGCTCCCCCTCAGCCTGGCCCTGTCCGCAGCATTGCTGCTCGGCGCCTGTTCCAAGGAGGCGCCTGCCCCAGCATCCGCCGGCAAAGCCAGCACTGCTGCCGCCGGCAAGGTCGCGGTTGCGCGCGGCATCATTGACGTCGAGGGCGGTTTGATCGCGCTGGCACCGCCGGTGGATGGCTCGATCACTGCCGCGCCGGTGAAGGAGGGCGCCATGGTGAAGAAGGGACAGCTGCTGCTGTCGCTGGATGGCGCGCTGCTGCAGCAGGAAGTAGCGATGGCCACAGCTGATCTCGCCTTGGCCAATGACCGTCTGAAGGGCAGCCAGGCGCAGCTGCGCGAACTGGAGCGCAATGCGACTCGCCTGTCCACCGGCGCCAGCGAAGGCGTGTCGTCCAACCAGCAGGCCGATGCAGCCAAGCAGCAACTGGTCGGTGTGCGCGCCGATGTCGACGTGGCCGGTGCGCAAGTTGACATGGCCCAGCACAAGCTGGAGCACGCGAAACTGAAACTGCAGCAGATGTCGCTGAGCGCACCGGAGGCTGGCACCGTGGTCGGCCAGGTGCCGGGACTCGGCGCATTCGTGCAGGGTGGCAAGCCGGCGATCTCGCTGCTGCCGGCACGCCCGCTGCAGGTGCGTGCCGAACTCAGTGCGGCCTACGCCGATGCCGTGCAGGTGGGGATGCATGCCATCGTTGTGCCGGACAGTGATGGCGCAGAGAACACCGGCTCACTGCCACCCGCACGCGTGGTGCGCATCAGTCCGGTGTTCGCGCAGGCGCGTCTGCCGGAAGACGCCGGGCGTGGCGTGGCCAAGGTAGTGGAGTGCGTGCTGGAGTTTGATGGCAACGCCAAGGCGCGCTTCGGCCAGCACGTGCGGGTGGAGTTCCGGAAGTAGGCCTAGTGCTGGGGCGGATTTGTCGAGCGTCTCCTCCGCCGCCTGAGGGCCCGCCACGCACTCACTGCCGACACCGCGCACAGCGCCAGCAGCAGCCCCACGTCCAGCAGCAGCAACCACAGCAGGTGCATGCCCTGCACCGGTGGTTGGTGCATCGCCGACAGCAGCCATGGTACCGACCAGGCCAGAAGCAGCACGAAGGCGATCAGCAGGCGCAACCACAGCCGCCCCAGTTTCCAGGGCTGCACGATCAGTGCGGCAACCACCAGCTCGACGGTGCTCAGCAGCGCGAACACGATCACGGTGCTGGTCGGGTAGGGCAGTGTGCCGCCTTCCAAGTGGCGCAGCAGCCAGTAGTCCGGCGTGAAGCCAGCATTGACCAGTGCGGCGATCAGCGCCAGCCAGGTCATGGCGACCAGTAGCCAGAACAGGCGGATGTAGCGCTCAGGCATGGGGGGCGTCCGGTGCGGGAAGTGCTGTGCCGCGCGCTGCAAAGTGCAGGGTGGCGAAGATCGCGGCCAGTGCCAGCAGGCCAGGTCCAACGGTGAAGTACACCAGGCGCAGCGGATGGTGGTGCATCAGCGTCCAGGTCGCGAACGCCAAGGGAATCGCCAGCACCAGCAGCTTGGCGAAGAGTGGCCGCAGTACCGCGGTCAGCGGCTGGGCGCCGAGGAACATATAGAACAGATAGAACTGGGCGATGCCAAGACCGATGTCGCGGTGGGAGGTGAAGCCGAAATGGTCGCGATACCAGTTCATTCCCAGGGGAATCAGAGCCCAGTACAGCAGCGCTACCAGCAGATGCAGCGCCAGGGCGATCAACAGGGGCTTGCCGCGAAGGAACATGGGCGAACGGGGCTGGGCGGGGCAGCGTACTCCAGTGCGGACGCCTGTGACCGCAGGGTGTGAATACTGTTGACGGCGTGAAGGAATTTGGACACAATAGCGCTCCTTCGACGCAGGTCGGAGAATCTGCGGGAATAGCTCAGTTGGTAGAGCGCAACCTTGCCAAGGTTGAGGTCGCGAGTTCGAGTCTC
>NZ_JBSPUG010000012.1:0-15556 GCF_056861405.1 Stenotrophomonas sp. 22DLJC03 | reverse complement strand
GCCGAACGGTCGCCCGCGCCGGGCTCTCGGCACCTAAGGTGCCAGAGTCGCAAGAGATAAGAGCCGAGCCCATGCTCGGCTGCTCTTCGATAACTGACCGGAAAAGCAGCCGAGCATGGGCTCGGCTCTACAGAGTTCCTTCAATCGTGCTCGAACCGCAATGGCTCGCTGCCCATCGCCGGGTCGCTGGTGCCGGGGCGACCATCTTCTGCGCGACCGGCCAGACGCAGCACGCTCTCACCCGCGCCGACCTGCAGGTCATACCAGCCCGCGGTAGGCGTTGCATCCCACGCCAATGCGGTCTCTGCATGCGCCGGCAGCGCCAGCGTCTGTTCCGGCATGTGCCCGGCATAGGCGCCGGCATGCACGCGCAGCTGCTGTACGGCATCGCTGAGATTGCGCAGATGCAGCCGCAGCTGGCCTTCGGCGCGCTCGACCGACGCCTGCACGACGGGCCCTTTGGCAGCGCCCTGGAAGTGACGGTGGAAGCCATTCGGGCCGAGCAGCCACAGGTCATAGCGTCCCTGGGCGTCCAGCGCCCAGCGCTCGCGCAGCGGCGTGCCCGGTACCAGCGTATAGCGGCGTGGCACCGCACCCAGCCGCAGCCGATCGTACACATGCAGCACCGCCGCTGCGCCTTCGCAGGACAGCGTCAGATCCACGCCCGATGCGTCGATCGCAGTAATCGATGCCTGCGGCTGATAGGGCAGGGCACGCGCCGGGCGTACGCCGCTTTCCTGTTTCGCCGGCTTCAGTCCCTCCGGCAACGCCGGCACGGTGCGTCCCGGCAGGGCGGCAGCGCGTGCGGCAACCGCGCTGACGTCGGGCAGGCCGCGTACGAACGGGCGGGTATCACGCTGGGCGAAGTCGAAGGCATTGCTGAGGTCACCGCAGACCGCGCGGCGCCACGGCGAGATGTCCGGTGCGGCCACGCCGAATCGGCGTTCGATCAGGCGTATGACCGAGGTGTGGTCGTACACCTGCGAATCGACCCAGCCACCCCGGCTCCAGGGCGAGATCACGTAGAGCGGCACGCGCGGGCCCAGTCCGTAGGGGCGTCCGCGCAGCTCGGCGGCGTCGTACTTCTCATCCCCCGGTGCCGGATGGCGGTGGTACTCGCCCTCGGTGCTGACCGAAGACGCACCCGCCCAGCCACCGTTTTCCGGCGAAGGCGGTGCCGGTGGCGGCATGTGGTCGAAGAAACCGTCGTTCTCGTCGAACATCAGCAACAGGGCGGTGCGGCTCCACACTTCTGGATCGGCGGTCAGTGCATCCAGCACGCGCGCGGTGTACGCCGCGCCCTGGGCCGGGCTGGAAGGGCCGGGATGCTCGCTGCCGGCCGCGTCGGCGATGATGAAGCTGACCTGCGGCAGGCGCCCGTCGACCACGTCCTGGCGCAGCTGTGCCAGCCCACGCGTGCTGACCCCACGCGCGCGCAGCTGCGGGTCATGCCCCGGCGCAGCGCGGTAGGCCTGGCGGAAGGACTCGAAGCCGGCCAGCGGGTTGTCGGTGAAGTTGTCGGCCATGTCCTGGTAGATCTGCCAGGACACCCCGGCCTTCTGCAGGCGTTCTACATAGCTGGTCCATCGGTACGACGCCGGATGCCCGCCATGTTCCGGGAAGTTGTCGTGCGAGTTGGCGATCACCGGGCCACCGGCGCGCGCGGTCGCATCGTTGTGGCCGGTCCATAGGAACACCCGGTTCGGGTTGGTTCCGGCCTGCATCGCACAGTGGTAGGCGTCGCAGATAGTGAACGCGTCGGCCAGGGCGAACTGGAAGGGCAGGTCGCTGCGCTGGAAATAGCCCATCGAATGGTTCTGCTTGGCTTTCGGCCATTGCCCCATGCGTCCATGGTCCCAGGCACGCTGTGCATCAGGCCAGGTGTGTGGCGTGCCTTCCACCCGCATGTAGCCGAAGTGCGCAGCGGTATCCAGCGGGAACGGTGCGATCGCGCGCGTGCCGCTGGCATCGGGTTGCAGCCACAGGCTGCGCGCGCGGCCACCGGCCTGCAGCGCGGCGGCCGGGGCCACGAAGCGGTCGCCGAAGCCACGTACCCCCGGCAGCGTGCCGAAGTAGTGGTCGAACGAGCGGTTCTCCTGCATGAACACCACGATGTGCTGCAGGTCTTCCAGGCTGCGCGTCTGCGCGGCGGGTGCGATCGCTGCAGCCCGGGCGATGCTGGGCAGCAGGGGGGAAAGGCCGGCGGCAGCGCCGGCCTGCAACAACCGGCGTCGGCCGATATCGGTCACGGGTTCACTCACAGGTCCACACGGAAGGAGATGCCGACGGTACGCGGTGCGCCGATGAAGGCGTTGTCGCGGCCATCCACCCCTGCAAGATACCGCTTGTCGGTGAGGTTGCTCACCACCAGGTTGGCGCCCATGCCCTTCAGGCGCGGCGACAGGCCCTGCAGGTCGAAGCCGATGTTGGCGTTGAACACGGTGGCCGAGGGCAGCTTGTTGACGTTGGCTGCATCAAGGTAACGCGTGCCCAGGTAGCGGCCGGACAGGCCGAAGTTCCAGCTTTCACCCTGCCAGTCGGCCGACAGCACCAGGGTCTGTTCGGGCTGGCCGATCACCTTGGCACCGTCGACGATGCCGAGCTGGGTATCACGTGCGGCGTCGCCACTGCCCAGGTACTTGGAGCGGTTGTAGGTATAGGCGGCGTTGAGTCGCCAGCCGTTGTCCCAGCCATAGCCGAACGCGGCCTCCAGGCCGTTGCTCTCCACGCCGCCGAAGTTCTCGTAGACGCCGTCGGTCTCGCCCAGGTAGTCGATGCCGCTGACGAAGCCGGCCGGCAGGTAGACGATGCGGTTGTCGAACTTGATGTTGTACAGGGTGACCGAGGCGGTCAGCGGCCAACGGTTGATGCGCATGCCGACTTCGATGTTGTCGGCGGTTTCCGGCTCCACGTTGCGGAAGCGCTGCGGGTCGGTCTCGCCGAGCACGCCGGAGGGAATGGCGGCGAAGTTCTGCGAGAAACCGGCGAACAGCTCCATGCCTTCCACGCCTGGCGCCCAGGTGAAGCCGGTGGACAGCAGCGGATCGGACTTGGAATCGGATTTCACGTGCTCATTGGCACCGATCACGCGGCGGCGCGACTGGTCGACGAAGAACTGCTTCACGCCCAGGCGCGCGCTGAACGGGCCGAAGCGCGCGATATCCTCGACGTAGTACATCTGCTCATCAACCTTGTACTTGTCCTCGAACTGCACCCAGTACGGCTGGTGGTCGAAGGCGATGTCCTGGCCGACGTTGAGCAGGCGATGCCAGTCGCGGCGTGCCGAGCGGTCCAGCTTCTCCACCCACAGCCCGCCACGGATCGTGTTGTCGACGGCACCGAAAGTCTGCCGCCACTCGACGTCGGCGGTCACGCCCTTGCGGTTGTTGTCGTAGTGGGTGTGGCGGTACGACTGCGCGCCCAACACGTTGCCGGCGTAGCAGTTCGGGTCGTACTCGGCAGTGAAGTCCAGCCGTGGGGTGCAGCTGGCCAGGCGCTGTGCGGCGCTGCCATCGGGATTGACGAAGAAGATCTGGCCGCGGTTGCTGCCGCCGTACACGGTCCTGCCACCGAGATACTCCGATTCCGGGCGGCCAGCACCGTCATCGCTGACCTGTGCCAGGTAGGGCGGCAGCCAGTCACCGCGGCCTTCCATTCGGTGCCCATAAGCGGCCACCGAGGCCTTGAAACCGTTGCCGCCGTCGAAGGCCGCGCGCAGGTAGCCGAAGGTGTTCTCGCGCAGCGCACGCGAGCCGGAACGGAAGTTCTGGTCCAGGTACGGAATGCCGGTGAGGGTACCGACCAGGTTGTCGCGATCCGGGTTGGTGGCGAAGCCCTTCGGCGAGACGCTGGTGTACTCCGGCTCGTCGGCATCGTTGTAGGACAGGTAGCCGGTCAGCGTCCAGCGATCCAGCTCGGTGATGAGCTTGCCGGCGATGTGGTCGTTGCTGGTCTTGCCGCTGCCGTCGATCCAGTCGTGCACGCGCGCGGAGGAAGCGCTGACCCAGGCGCGGGTGTGGCCGCCGAGCAGGCCGGTGTCGTAGCGCACGTAGTACTTGCGTGCCTCGTTGTCACCGGCGCCGACCACGAAGCGCAGGCGGCTGTCCTGCAGCGGATCGCTGGTGAGGAAGTTCAGGGTGCCCCCGAGGGCTTCGTTCGAGCGCGAGGAGATGTCAGCGGTGCCCTGGCTGACTTCCACCGTTTCCAGATCGAGGGTGTCGATGTAGCGGTTGGCCAGCGAGCCGCCGCCGTAGCCCGAGCCGCCATTGGGCAGGCCATCGATGGTGGTGCCGATCTGCTGCGTATCGCGGTTGGTGACGAAACCGCGCATGCTGATCTGCGTGCCCCACACCGACGAACCGGTGGCGTCGGCTTCACTGACCACCACCCCGGGTACTTCATTGAGTGCGTCGTTGACGCTGCTCATCACGGTCTGCCGGTTCAACGTTTCCGCACGTACCGAGGTCTTGGCGTAGCTGGTGGCCTGGCCTATCACCTGCACCTGGTCCAGGGTACGGGCATCGCTGCTGCGCGGTTCGGCCGCGTCGCCCTGCGGTGCTTCGGCCAGGGCATCCAGTGCGGGGGCGATCAGCAGGGCAAGCAGGGAGACACGGGGAAAGCGCGCAATGGTTCGCATCGAGACCGGACCTTGAGGGGAGGGAAGCCCCGGAGTGTCGGCAGCGCCAATGACATCGGCATGACGCGAAGATGCAGGAACCGTGTTGTGTGACGGCCGGTACCCGAGGCCGCCTGCCTCAGTAGCGCGCGTCCTTCGGTTTCGGGTCACGCGGCCAGTCCTTGGCCTTGTTGGCGAAGTCCGGACGCGGCTGGTTGATGAAGTAGCTGGCGACGTCCACCGCATCCTGGTCGGGCATCACCTGCTGCCCCAGCGGGGGCTCGCGGGTCACTGCCGGCGGCATGTTGTGCTTGACGAAGCCGGCGGCCTTGTACAGCCGCGCCATGCCCGCGCCGATGTTGAAACTGCGGTCACCCCACAGCGGCGGGAAGGCGATATCACCGCTGGCATCGCGTCGGCCTTCGCCGTTGTCACCGTGGCAGGCGGCGCATTGCGCGGCGTACAGCGCCTGGCCGCGGATCGGATCAGGTGTCAGTGAGCTGTCGATCGGCCCTTCGCTGGGTGCCGCCACGCGCGCACCTTCGGGAACGGGACGGCTCAACCAGGTCATGTATTCCAGCATGGCACGCATTTCCGGCGCGTCCTTGGCCAGCGGTTTGCCGTTCATCGAGCGCTGCAGGCAGCCATTGATTCGCTCGGTCAGCCCGATCACCTTGCCTGGCCGTGGCATGTAGCGCGGGTAGGCACCACCACCCGTATTGAAGTAGTGGTTGCCGAACGGCCGCTTGCCCTCGGCCATGTGGCACGAATTGCAGTTCAGATCGTTGCCGACGTTGTCCGGCAGCAACCGCGCGGTCTCGTTGAGGAGGCGGCGGCCGAGCATCACCGACCCGGCATTGCCCAGCCCGGCAATTTCCTCGGCGCTGGGGGCGTGGTACTGGCCGACCACCGTGCCCTGCGCGTCGAGAATATCGATCGTGCTGGCCACGGCGGCATCCAGGTCCGGGTACAGATGGCGGTAGGCGAGGGTGCCGGCACCGGCCAGCAGCACAACGGCGATCGCACTGCCGGGCAGCAGGCGGGAACGTTTGCGCGAACGCTTCATCGTGCAGCCTCCTGCGGAACGTAATGCACCGGCTTGTCACGCACCACCCGGCGCATCCTCGCCACGTCGACCTCGCTGACCGCGCTGGCCTGGTTGCCCCAGCTGCTGCGGATGAAGGTCAGGATCTGTGCCAGTTGTGCATTCGGCAGCCGCTCGAAACCGGGCATGGTGAACGCCATGCGGTCGTGCGGGGTATGCGGCGTGCGGCCACCGATCAGGGTCACCTGCACCAGCGAACTGGGATCATCGGCGAACACGATCGAGTTGCCAGCCAGTGCTGGGTAGACCCGTGGCATGCCGCGGCCGTCGGCGCGATGGCAGGCCTGGCAGTGCTCTGCATAGGCCAGCGAGCCGGCCACGCGATAGTCGCCACTGCGCAGTGCGGCGGTGGTGGTGTCGGTACCCGGTGACCACTGTGCGCTGCGGCCCTCGCGTGCCGGCAGTTGTTTCAGGTAGCGTGCCATGGCCAGCAGGTCGGCGTCGGAGAGGTACTGCGTGCTGTGCTCGACCACATCGGCCATGCCACCGAAGGCCGCCGAACGATCGGTGCGGCCGGTGCGCAGGAAGTCGACGATCTCGCCCTCGCTCCAGCTGGCCAGGCCGGTCGATTCATTGCGCAGGTTCTTCGCGTACCAGCCTTCCAGTACCGAACCGGACAGGAACTGGCGACTGCCATCGTCGGCCATCGCCTTTTCCTGGAAGGCCAGCCCGCGTGGCGTGTGGCAGGCGCCGCAGTGAGCCAGGCCTTCCACCAGTTCTGCACCACGCTGCTCGCCGGCATCCAGCGCTGGATCCGGGCTGAAGCTGCGCGGGCGTGCGAACAGCAGCTGCCACCAGGCCAGTGGCCAGCGCATGTTGGCTGGCCACGGAATCGTGCTGTCGGCGTTGTCCTGCTTCACCGGCTGCACCGAGCCCATGAAGTAGGCGTACAGCGCCTTGATCTCGGCATCGCTGGCGATCACGTATGAGGCGTACGGCATTGCCGGATACAACGGCTGCCCATCGTGACGGATGCCGCGACGGACCGCGCGCTCGAAGTCGGCGTAGTCGTAGGCGCCAATGCCGGTGTCCGGATCGGGCGTGATGTTGGTCGAATAGATCGTGCCCATCGGCGTCTGCATGCCCAGTCCACCGGCGAACGGCTTGCCGCCCGGCGCGGTATGGCAGGCAGCGCAGTCGGCCGCGCGCGACAGGTATTGCCCCTGCGCGATCAGCGCCAGGTCGTGGACGTTGACCTTCGCCTCCTGTCGCGGTGCGAACCAGTAGGGCGTGGTGCGGGCGATGCCGTAGGCGGCGGCCACGGTGGCGGCCAGGGCAATGGCGAGCTTGAACGAGGTGCGCATGGCGGCACTGTGGGCAATCGCGCACGCGCGTTCATTGATCCGGATCAATGACTGAACAGATACAGCTTGTACACCAAGCTGAATCGTTCCCGCGTTGTCATCAAGCCGTCATCCACGCGCGGTAGATGGCCGGTCGGGTGGGGCGTTAACGTCACCACTTGTCTGATTCACCCCTACGACGTGATATGAAGCGCCTGCTGCTGTTGTTGCTGGCGTGCGCCGGCCTGTGGCTGGCTGCATGCTCCTCCTCCATCAATGCCTCCTCCACCTCGCTCGCTGATCGGCTGATCGCGCCGGGTGGCGTGTCGACCCTGCTCGATCGCCCGCGCATTGCCGCCGCCATTGCCGAGTTGCCCAATCGCCATGGTTTCGCAGCGGGGCGCGATGGCGTGCCGATCTTCTGGCGCGTGTTCGATCCGGGTAACTACGGTGCCCGCTACCACTACCTGCCGCAGCGCCACGAGAACGGCCTGCCGCTGGATACCGGCTTGAGCCTGGCCGTGCCGCAGCCCTTCCACGCGCAGGCACCGCGCGGCACCGTGGTGCTGCTGCACGGTTGGATGATGAACGGTGATTCGATGTTGCCGTGGTCGCTGCAGTTGGCCGAGTCCGGCTACCGCGTGGTCACCCTCGACCTGCGCAACCACGGCCAGTCCGGTGCCGGTCCGTCCGGCTATGGCACCTATGAATCCGATGACGTGGTCGATGTGATCGGTGAGTTGCGTGCACGCGGCGAAGTGACCGGCCCGTTGTACCTGTTCGGTGTGTCATACGGTGCGGCCACCGCAGTGTTCACCGCCGACAAGCTGGGCGATCAGGTTGCCGGGGTGGTAGCGATGGAGTCATTCGCCAATGCCGGGGTGGCCATCCGTACGATGATCCCGCATCTGATGGGGTTGCAGCCGGAAGGGTTGAAGGCGCAGGCGGTAGCCTCCTACGCGCGCTGGCGTTACGGTGGCCAGGACATCGACCAGGTGGTCGCCGCGGCAAGCCGCCGCATCGACGTCGATCTCGACCGTGTGGACGTGGCGCGCGCGTTGGCCGATACCCACGCCTGCGTACTGCTTCTGCACGGGCAGGGCGACCAGCACATCCCGGTCAGCCAGGGCCGCGAACTGGCGCAGGCCAATCCGCGCGCGCACTACATCGAGATGCGCGGCGAAGATCACATCACCCTGCCGCTGAGGCTGGATCTGCTGGCCGGTGTGGTCGACGACTGGATGGCACGCGACGAGCACCATCCGGAAAGCACCTGCCCGGCACCGCAGCTGCCCGCCCAGGCCGAATGGCTGGTGCACGACACCGATACGCCGGTGAAGGCTCCGGCGCGCAGCTGAAAAAATGGGGGCGGAGGGGATTAGGTCGTTTCCCGCACACCTAGGCTAGAAACGACTTAATCCCCTCCGTCCCCTTTTCTGTCAGGGCAGGCGTCGTGCCAGTGAGCGCGCCGACGCGGCTACGCCCAGCAGCAGCGCGGCCACGCAGAGGAAGGCGAAGCCGAGGCTGGTGGCGTGTGCCAGTGCACCGATCGCTGCCGGGCCGGCGAGGATGCCGGCGTACCCCAGCGTGGTAACCGCAGTGATGGCGATGCTCTCCGGCATCACCCGCTGCTGGCCCGCCATGGAAAACAGCGCTGGCACGATGTTGGCGCAGCCCAGCCCGACCAGTACGTAGCCGGCCAGCGCCACCGGGAATGACGGCACCAGCGTGGCCAGGGTGAAACCCGCAGCAGCGGTGATGCCGCCGAAGACCATCGTGCGGGTCCGGCCCAGGCGCTCGACGATACCGTCGCCGAACAGGCGCATCGCGGTCATTGCCAGGGTGAACAGCGCGAAGCCGGCACCAGCCTGGTCGCGTGGCACCTGCCGTACTTCGGCCAGGAACACCGCACTCCAGTCCAGCATCGAACCTTCGCCGAGGAACACCACGAAGGCCAGCACGCCGATGAACAGCACCACGCCGTGCGGCAGTGCCAGCAGCGGCCCTTCGTGCAGGATCCGTTGTGGGCGCCAGTGCGGGGCCGACAGCGCCGCCACCACCAGCAGCGCCGCTACCGAGACCAGCGCGGCCAGCCACAACGGCGTACCCAGGATCAGCAGGCCGGTCATGCAGCCAGCACCGACAAAACCACCGATGCTGTAGAAGGCGTGGAAGCCGGACATCATTGCGCGCCCGGCGTCGCGCTCGACCGCCACCGCCTGCATGTTCACCGTGCAGTCCATCGCGCCCACGCCGGCACCGAATACGAACAGAGCAGCGCCCAGCGCGAAAGGCGAGGGCGCAAGCGCCAGCAGTGGCAATGCCAACAGCACCATCGCGCAGGTCACCACCAGCAGCCGGCGGCAGCCGAGGCGGCCGGTCAAGGCACCGGCCAACGGCATCGCCAGCAACGAGCCCAGGCCGAGGCACAGCAGTACCGCGCCGAGGCTGGCATCGGACAACCCGGCCTTGGCTTTGGCATAGGGCACCATCGGCGCCCAGGCAGCGGTGGCGAATCCGGGAATGAAGAAGGCGGCACGGGTGGCGTGCTGCTGGGCACGTGGAGATGAGGGCGTCATGCGCGGTGCGAAGCTCCAAGGAGTATCCATGAAAACGTTTTCAGGTCGGATGGGCAAGTGCCATGCGTGAGATCAAGCGACGCATACGATTGCAGTGACCCGAATGCGTCACCAGTGATTAACGCCCCACGCGGACAGTGGCGACACGGTCGGCATTCCGCCGGCCGCTGCCGGAGATCCGTACATGAGCACGACACCGACCATCCTCCTCGTCCATGGTTTCTGGGGCGGGGCCGCACACTGGGCCAAAGTGATCCTGGAGCTGCATCGCAACGGCCATGACCGCGTGCAGGCGGTGGAACTGCCGCTCACCTCGCTGGCCGATGATGCCGGCCGCACCCAGAAAATGATCCGGCAGATCGACGGGCCGGTGCTGCTGGTCGGCCACTCCTATGGTGGTGCGGTGATCAGCCAGGCCGGCAACGAGGCCAACGTGAAGGGCCTGGTCTACATCGCGGCGTTCGCCCCGGATGCCGGCGAGAGTCCCGGTGGCATCACCCAGCAGCATCTGCCGGATGCGGCACCGAATCTGGCGCCGGACAGCGATGGCTACCTGTGGCTGCGTGCCGACAAGTTCCATGAAAGCTTCTGCCAGGACCTGAGTGACGACGAAGGCCGGGTGATGGCGGTGACCCAGAAGGCGCCGCTGGCCAGCACTTTCGGCGATGCGGTCAGCGACCCGGCGTGGAAGCACAAGCCGAGCTGGTACCAGCTGTCCCGCCATGACCGGATGATCGCGCCGGAGAACCAGAAGGTCATGGCTGGTCGGATGCAGCCCAAGCGCTTGCTGGAACTGGATGCCAGCCATGCCTCGCTGGCCTCGAAGCCGGCCGAGGTGACCGCGTTGATTCTTGAGGCCTGTGCCGCCGTAGGCGGCTGATCCGGCGCCATCGCGACGCGCGCGACGGCATACCGCACGACAGCCGGGGCGCAGGGGAGTAAACTCCTGCGCCTGCGGCCATCCGGCCCCATTCCCATCCCGCCTCCAGCCGCCGCCAGAGGATCCCACCCGATCGTGGAGGTCCCGTCGTGTCGTCTGTGCCTGTCCGTTTCCCGTTCCCGTTTCCACGTCGCCTGCCGCTGTCGCATGCGCTGGCCCAGGGCCTGCTGCTGCTTGCACTGAGCGGCGGCACCGCGGCCGCCCAGTCCTCCCAGGACGAGGACAAGGCCAAGCCGGCGCCCGCCTCGCAGACCCTGCAGACCGTACAGGTCACCGCCAACCAGCTCGGCACCATCACCGAAGGCAGCGGCGCCTACACGCCGGGCACCATCGCCACCGCCACCCGGCTGGTGCTGACCCCGCGGCAGACCCCGCAGACCATCAGCGTGATCACCCGCGCGCAGATGGACGACTTCGGCCTGGACGGCATCGATGACGTGATGCGGGTGACCCCGGGCATCAGCATCGTGACCTACGACAGCGAGCGCACCGAGTACTACGCACGCGGATTCGCCGTGCAGAACTTCCAGTACGACGGCATCCCGATGTCGCGCGACTCGGCCTACTCGGCCGGTAACACGCTCAGCGACACCGCCATCTACGACCGCATTGAAGTGCTCAAGGGCGCCACCGGCCTGCTGACCGGCATGGGCGATCCAGGCGCGACCATCAACCTGGTACGCAAGAAGCCGGGCAAGGACTTCGCAGGTAGTGCCACGCTGGGTGTCGGTCGCTGGGACGACTACCGCGCCGAGATCGATGTGGGCGGCCCGCTGACCGCCGATGGTCGCGTGCGTGGCCGTGCCGTTGGTGCCTGGCAGGACAAGCATTCCAATCTCGATTTCTACCAGCGCACCAGCAAGGTGGGCTACGCAGTGCTTGAGGCCGACGTGGGCGAGCGCACCCTGCTGACTGTCGGCGGGGACGTACTGGAGAGCGATCCGAAGGGCTCGACCTGGGGCGGCATCCCGCTGCTGGACAGCCAGGGCAACTTCAACGACATGCCGCGTTCGTTCAACAATGGCACCCATTGGAGCGGCTGGCGCCAGTACGTGCGCACCGGCTTCGCCACGTTGGAGCACACGTTCAACAATGACTGGGTTGCCAAGCTGCAGCTCAACCATCAGGTCAATGGCTATGACGCGGCCCTGGCCGGAGCGGCCGGTGGCAATCCCGATCCGGTTACCGGCGAAGGCGTGTCGCTGTGGCTGGGCAAGTATGTCGGCAAGACCGTCAGCAACGCCGCCGACTTCTACGTCAGCGGGCGCTTCGGCCTGCTTGGGCGCGAGCATGAACTGGTGGTCGGCGGCAGCGCGTCGCGCAAGCGCTGGACCAACACCGGTTACTCACCGCAGCCCGGCTACCCGACAGCGGTACCGGACTATCGCGCGTGGCAGGGGGACATTCCCGAGCCGCAATGGCAGCGGGGCTACGACAACAATGAAGTGACCCGCGAGAACGGCGTCTATGTGGTCGGCCGCTTCGATGTTGCCGATCCGTTGAAGGTGATCGTCGGCAGCCGCCTGGCCAGCTACCGCTCGCCGCAGACGCGCGAGACCGGCGTGTTCGTACCGTATGCCGGTGTGGTCTATGACCTGGGCGAACACTATTCGGTGTATGCCAGCTACAGCACCATTTTCAAGCCGCAGGGCGAGCGCGACGAACAGGGCAAGGCGCTGGATCCGCTGGAAGGACGCAGCTACGAGATGGGCCTGAAGGCGGAATTCTTCGATGGCCGCTTCAACGCCAGTGCGGCGCTGTTCCAGCTCGACCAGGACAACTTCGCCCAGCCTTCCGGTGGCAAGACGCCGACCGGCGACATCGCCTACCGCGCGCTGATGGGCGTGCGCACCAAGGGCTATGAGCTGGAGCTGTCCGGCCAGCTGGCCGAGGGCTGGCAGGTGCAGGGTGGTTTCGCCCACAAGATCGCACGCCAGGCCGGGACCAAGGTGTCGACGCTGGAGCCGGAGAATCAGTTCAGCCTGCACACCAGCTACCGCCTGCGCGGCGACTGGAAGGGGCTGACGCTGGGTGGTGGTGCGCGCTGGCAGGATTCCACTTTCGGTGAGATCACCAACCCGGCCACGCAGGCCAAGGTGGTTCATCGCACCCAACCGTATTGGTTGCTGGATGCGATGGCGCGTTATGAATTCAGTGATCGCCTGTCGGCCACGCTCAACGTCAACAACCTGCTGGACAAGCGGTACTACACGATCTTCAGCTGGTACAGCACCTATACCTGGGGTGAGCCGCGCAACGTACGCCTGGCGATGACGTACAAGTTCTGACGCCGGTGGTGCTGTAGCGCCGAGCCCGCTCTCGGCTGGCCGTGCATGGCCTGATCCAGGCAAACAGCAGCCGAGCGTGGGCCCGGCGCTACAGAAATGCGCCGGCGATGCACTGGAGCATCGCGGGCGTTGTCGTTACAGCGGCAGGTCGAACACCAGCACTTCTGCGTCGTTGCCGTTTTCCAGGGTCAGCTGTGCTTCGTCGCTGACCTGCAGCGCATCGCCGGCTTCCAGGGTGATGCCGTTGACCTGCAGCTGGCCCCGCGCCACCTGCACATAGGCGCCACGGCCGTTGCCAAGCGCGTGGTGCAGCTTCTGGCCGCCATCGAGGATGGTGGCGAAGATGCGGGCATCCTGGTGGATACGCAGCGAGCCGTCGGCACCGTCAGGCGAGGCAATCAGGCGCAGCTGGCCGCGCTTGGTCTCCGGCGCGAAGTGGGTCTCCTCGTACGACGGGGTGATGTTCTCCGCGTCCGGGAAGATCCAGATCTGCAGGAAGTGCACCGGCTCATCGGCCGAATGGTTGAACTCGCTGTGGCTGACACCGCTGCCGGCACTCATGCGCTGCACGTCGCCGTAGCGCAGCACCGAACCGGTGCCCATCGAGTCCTTGTGCTCCAGCGCG
This sequence comes from Stenotrophomonas sp. 22DLJC03, assembly GCF_056861405.1. Classification (NCBI taxonomy): domain Bacteria; kingdom Pseudomonadati; phylum Pseudomonadota; class Gammaproteobacteria; order Lysobacterales; family Lysobacteraceae; genus Stenotrophomonas; species Stenotrophomonas sp. 22DLJC03. Next base: position 2,121 of record NZ_JBSPUG010000012.1, on the reverse strand, counting down.
CCGCCCAGTACATAGGAAACGATCTCCATGTTGCTGTGGCTGTGGGTGCCGAAGCCCTGGCCGCCGATCACCTTGTCTTCGTTGATCACCCGCAGCGGGCCGAAGCTGACGTAACGGGGGTCGTAGTAGTTGGCGAAGGAGAAGGTATGGCGCGAGGACAGCCAGCCATGCTCGGCCAGGCCACGGGTAGCGCTCTTGCGGATCTGCAGCATGATGGAATCTCCTTGTTCGATGGTTTCGATGGGGCGGGATGGGCCTCTGGCCGCTGTGTTTTCCCGTTGGAGAGAAGTATCCGCTTGCGCCCCGGCTTTGAAAAACGGATAGTTTTGACAGCCATCATCGAAAAATTCGAATGCTCAAGCTCAGCCTCGATGCCCTGCAGATCCTGGATGCCATCGACCGCCGCGGCTCCTTCGCCGGCGCCGGCAAGGCCCTGCACAAAGTGCCCTCGACCATCTCCTACACCGTGGCCAAGCTGGAGGAGGACCTGGGCGTGCAGCTGTTCGACCGGGTCGGACCGCGCGCCGAACCGACCGAGGCCGGCCGCGCGCTGCTGGAAGAGGGCAGGCACCTGCTGCGCGCCGCGCGTGAGCTGGAGCTGCGGGTGCGGCGGGTGGCCTCGGGCTGGGAGACCGAGCTGACCCTGGCGGTCGACTCGGTGTTTCCGACCTGGCTGTTGGGGCCGGATATCGCCGCATTCCGTGAGGCCGAGGCGCCGACACGGCTGCGGCTGATTGGCGAGGCCCTGTCCGGCACCTGGGAAGCCCTGCTGGACCGCCGTGCCGACCTGCTGGTCGGTGCGCCGGGCGAGGGCCCCAGTGGCGGTGGTTACGTGGTCGAGCCGCTGGGCACGGTGGAGTTCGTGTTCGCGGTCGCGCCCGATCATCCCTTGGCGGCGGTGCCGGGCGTGCTCGGTCGCGAGCAGCTGGTCGAGCATTGCGCGATCGCCGTCTCCGATTCGGCGCGGCGGCTGTTGCCACGCACGGTCGGCCTGTTGATGGGGCAGGAAATGCTGACGGTGCCGGACATGGCCAGCAAGCTGAAGCTGCAATGCGAGGGTGTGGGCTTCGGATTCCTGCCCGAGCCGTGTGCGCGCGCGGCAGTAGCGCGCGGCCAGCTGGTGATCCGCGAAGTGGAGGAGCACAAGCCGGAAGAGACGTTCTGGCTGGCCTGGCGTACCGGTGAAGATGGTGCAGCACTGCGCTGGTGGCGCGAGCGCCTGCGCAGGCCGGAGCTGCTGTCGCAGTGGTGGCAGTCAATGGCACGGGGTTAGGGGTACGGCAGGGCTGCGCCCTGCACCCGCTACGAGCTGGAGCAACAGCAACAGCAACAGCAACAGCAACAGCAGAAGCTGGTTTCCTGTGGGGAGGCGGGGTGGGTCTGGTTGCGGGAGACGCCGTAAACCCCGCTCCGCGGTCCGGCCCAGCCGCTGGCGGCTGTGCGTTCGGGCGCTTGCGAAGCAGTGCTTCGCAAGCAAAGCACCCTCACCCTTGGGGGCTTGGCCGCGGCATCCATGCCGCGGACACTCCCGCAACCGGACCCACCCCGCCTTCGACAGAGTCCCGGTGCTGTTGGTAGGTGTCGACCTTGGTCGACACGGTAGATCCACGCCATGCGTGGATGCTCTTCCATCAATTGTCGAAATATTCGAACTCGATGAAGATTCATCCACGCATGGCGTGGATCCATCAGATCGCGGAAATCTGTCAGAGGTGGGGCGGTGTCGGAGTGCGGGGTGTCCGCGGCATGGATGCCGCGGCCAAGCCCCCATGGACGGGTTCACGGCGTCCCCGCACTCCGACACCGCCGCGCCACCCCACGGAATGTGTGCTGTGGCTGTTGCTCCAGCCCTTGCTTCGGCGGGTGCAGGGCGCAGCCCTGCCGAAAAACACACATAAAAAAACAGCAGGCCGAGGCCTGCTGTTTCGGTGTAATGGTGCGCCCGGAGAGATTCGAACTCCCGACCGCCTGGTTCGTAGCCAGGTACTCTATCCAACTGAGCTACGGGCGCCAATTACATAAACTTGTTGTGCTGACGGTGTATGGTGCGCCCGGAGAGATTCGAACTCCCGACCGCCTGGTTCGTAGCCAGGTACTCTATCCAACTGAGCTACGGGCGCC
>NZ_JBSPUG010000011.1:0-27495 GCF_056861405.1 Stenotrophomonas sp. 22DLJC03 | reverse complement strand
TCAACGCCCGCAAAAGGGATGCGGAGGCCCAGATGGCCTCCGCCTGACAAGACAGTTGCTACAACGACCCGCTGCCGTACGCGGACAAATCCGTTCCGCGCACGATTGTCGCGATCGTGTCATTGACGTGTGCGCCGTTTTCTCAGCGATGTTTCGCAACCCTTTGATTGTATTGGATACCTGCAGCCGATAACGGCATTGCGCCGCGTCTTGCTGCGTCGCCGCATGCCCGGCATGGTTCAGCTGTGCTTTAGTTTGGATCGATCCACAGGGGAGGGCGCCGTATCGGTCTTGAACCGATCCAGGTGCCCGGATCAGCCGTAGAGCCGCGCCACCAACCGTCCGTGCGTCCACACTTTCGAAGAGCAACCACCCATGGCTCAGTCCGTTCGCAAGCGTCGTCACCTGCTGTCCCAGGCGTTGATCCTGGCCCTGTTGCCCCTGGCGGCCAGCGCGCAGGAGGCCGCCAGTTCGTCCACCAAGGATCTCGACGCGGTCACCGTCACCGGTTCGCGCATCAAGCGCGCCAGCGTTGAGGGCCCGGCACCGGTCAACGTGATCACCGCCGCACAGATCCAGAAGGAAGGCTTCGTCAGCGTGTACGACGCGCTGAAGACGCTCACTGAAGCCACCGGCACCGTTGAAGCCGCCTCGCAGTGGGGATCGCATACGCCCAATGCCAGCGGCCTGAACCTGCGCGGGATGGGCCCGAACCGCTCGCTGCTGCTGGTCAACGGTCGCCGCGTGGCCGACTACCCGTTGCCCTACGGTGGCGAAACTAACTTCTCCAACTACGGCAACATTCCCGCTGCTGCGGTGGAGCGCATCGAAGTGCTGACCGGTGGTGCCTCGGCCATCTACGGTTCGGATGCGATCGCCGGTGTGGTCAACGTCATCCTGAAGACGAACTACGACGGCGACGAAGTGCGCGTGCGCGGCGGAACCTCCACCGAAGGCGGTCGCGATACCTGGGATCTGTCCTGGGCCGGCGGCAAGACCGGCGACAACTGGAGCGTGACCTACGCGCTGCAGTACACCAAGCGCGATCCGCTGTTCGGCCGTGACCGCCCGCAGATGGACGATGCCGATGATGCGCCGTACCCGTCCTGGAACATGGAACAACGCAAGGTCGGCTTCCGTCCCACCGCCGGCCTGGCGTTGATCGATCCCACCACCGGCCAGCGTCTGGCGCCGCCCACCGGCACCTGCGAGAAATTCGACGGCGAGTACTACACCGCCGATCGATTGGTCTACAACTACGCCGCCAACACCATCACCAACACCGGCCGCCTGTGCGGCATGAGCGCCGACTACGCCAACTGGCTGCTCACCGGTGGTGCCGAGAACGTGTCCGGCAACCTGTATGCCACCTTCGATTTCAGCAACGACCTGCAGGCCTGGACCAACCTGGCGGTATACCGCTCCGAAGCGATATGGGGCACCAATCCGCCCAGCGTGTCGCTGATCGACGATGACAACGGCTACTACTGGGATGCCAACCGCAACCGCCCGATCCTCGGCGTGCGCCAGTTCACTCCGAACGAGGTGGGCGGCCTGGACACGCTGCGTAACACCAACCGCGAACTGTCCTGGGACTGGAGTGCGGGCCTGCGTGGTCGCCTGGCCGATCGCTTCGACTGGAGCGCCACGGTGGGCCGTTCCTACTACCGCGTTGAAGAGCGGCAGAACGTGGTCGACAAGCAGAAGTCGTACGACTATTTCCTCGGCCCGAAGCTGGGCACCACCGCCGACGGCGAGGCGATCTACGCACTGAACGAATCGCGCTGGTGGAACCCGCTGACGCCGGACCAGTACTGGCAGATGGGCACGGTGGCGAAGAACCGTGCGTCCTCATGGGTCAACCAGGCTTCGGCGGACATCACCGGCGAACTGTTCCAGGGCTGGGCCGGCCCGATCTCGTTCGCGGCGGTGGCTGAAGTCGCGCAACAGGGCTATCACCTCAGTCCCGATCCACGCGCCGGCATCGACTTCGACCTGCAGAACGTCGATCGCGGTGGCGGCGAGCGCACCCGCTATTCGGCCGGCGTCGAGTTCAAGATTCCGCTGCTGGAAAGCGTGACCGCCACTGCGGCCGCGCGCTATGACCGCTATGGCAACTACAAGGCTGACAACAGCGGCGAAGCGCTGGACATCGGCAGCCAGAAGGAGACCACCTGGAATGTCGGCCTGGAATGGCGCCCGGTGGAGTCGTTGCTGGTGCGTGGCTCCTATGCCACCAGCTTCCATGCGCCGGACATGCACTACCTGCTCGGCCAGCCGAGCAGCTCCGAGGTGCAGACCTATGACCGCCTGCGCTGCATCCAGAGTGGCGCGTACCTGGTCAACAACTGTGGCGTGGGCAATACCGATGTCTGGTACACGTTCGATGTGAACCGGCGTGGCACGCCGCTGCTGCGCTCGGAGACCGGTGATTCGTGGACGGTCGGTTTCGTCTGGGACGTGATGCCCAATCTGTCGGTCAGTGCGGATTACTGGGCAATCAAACTGGAAGACATGATCGTCGACGTTGGCGCCGACGAGGTGCTGGCCAGCGAAGCGGGCTGCCTGACCGGCAAGAACATGGACGGTACGCCGTGGGCCAATCCGGCCGGTGGTGAATACTGCGCCGGCATCCTGGCCCGGGTGAACCGTGACAGCAATGGTCGCCTGGTATCGATCGAGCGCGGCCCGTTCAACCTGGCCAGCCGCGAAGTGCGCGGCATCGACCTGACCGCGCGCTATCGCCTTGAAACCGCGCAGTGGGGCAGCTTCCAGCTCGGCCTGAACTACACCAACCAGGTATCGACCAAGGAACAGCGCTACGCCAACGATCCGAATCCGGAACGCCGCGACCGCGACCTGCGCAGCAAGCTGCGTGCGAGCCTCGCCTGGCAGCGTGGCAACTGGAACGCCAACGTCTATGCCGACCGCATTGGTTCGGTGCCGGGCGTTCGCTATCACTGGGGCACCGATCGCCTGAACAATCCTGGTGGTTGCCTGCCGTTCGCTGACGGTTACGTGCCCAGCGACAGCCCGTCGTTGAATTGCCTGGAGCCGGCGACGCGTCCGGATGGCTCGCCCAATCCGAACCCGAACGCCGGCCAGCAGAGCACGCGCTACTACGGGCGGGTCGGCCCGTTCATCACCTGGAACTTCAACATGGGCTACCAGGTGACCGAACGCGCCAAGGTCAATGTCTACGTCAACAACGTGTTCAATTCGGCCAGCTGGAACCATAAGGATCCGTACAAGCTGGACTATGACTTCGCCCCGACCCGCCTGCTCGGCGCGGTTGGCCGCGAGTTCGCGCTGGAGTACGTGTTCACCTTCTGAGGTGGACAGCGGGGGCGTCGGGCCTTGATCCGCAAGGCGTCCCCGTCCGCTCGGTAGATCCACGCCATGCGTGGATGGACCCCTTCATGAACCCCGGGGTGGCTGGATTTGACCTTCCCACGATGGCAAGGTTTAGCCTGTCCGCATCCAGAAGGAACCCCGGGAATCCGATCATGACCACGCCCCGCGCCACTGCAGTCCCCGCCAGCTCGGCCACCATCAGCCTACCCATCGAGGGCATGACCTGCGCCAGCTGCGTCGGCCGTGTCGAAGCGGCACTGTCCAAGGTTGAAGGCGTGGGCAGTGTCTCGGTGAACCTGGCCACCGAGCGGGCGGATATCCGCGCGTCCGGACCGGTCGATCGTGCCGCGCTGATCCAGGCGGTGGAGCGGGTGGGCTACGACGTGCCGGCCGCCACCGTCGAGCTGGCGGTGGAGGGCATGACATGTGCCTCCTGCGTCGGTCGCGTCGAGCGCGCGCTGCTGGCGGTACCGGGCGTCAGCCAGGCCAGCGTCAACCTGGCCACTGAACGCGCCACGGTGCGCGGCGTGGCAGCCGCGGACGCGCTGGTGGCGGCCATCGACAAGGTCGGCTACGCCGCACGTCTGATCGAGGCCGGCGTGCAGTCCGATGATGAGGCCGCCGAAAAGAAGGATGCCGAGCGCGCCGAACTGAAGCGCGACCTGATCGTGGCGAGCGCGCTTGCGTTGCCGGTGTTCGTGCTGGAAATGGGCTCGCACCTGATTCCCGGCATGCACGAATGGGTGATGGCCACCATCGGCATGCAGACCAGCTGGTACCTGCAGTTCGTACTGACCCTGCTGGTGCTGGCCATTCCCGGCCGCCGCTTCTACCAGAAGGGTTTCCCGGCACTGCTGCGGCTGGCACCCGACATGAACTCGCTGGTGGCGGTGGGTACCGCCGCAGCGTTCGGTTACTCGGTGGTGGCGACCTTTGCACCGCGGTTGTTGCCGCCGGGCACGGTGAACGTCTACTACGAAGCAGCGGCGGTGATCGTCGCGCTGATCCTGCTCGGCCGCTTCCTTGAGGCGCGCGCGAAGGGCCGTACCTCCGAGGCGATCAAGCGCCTGGTCAACCTGCAGGCCAAGGTCGCGCATGTGATCCGTGACGGCCGCACGATCGAGATTCCGGTCAACGAGGTTCTGAGCGGCGATGTGGTGGAAGTGCGCCCGGGCGAGCGCGTGCCGGTCGATGGCGAGGTGATCGAGGGCCGTAGCTACATCGACGAGTCGATGATCAGTGGCGAACCGATTCCGGTCGAGAAGCAGCCGGGCAGCAGCGTGGTGGGCGGCACGGTCAACCAGAAAGGTGCACTGACCGTGCGTGCCACGGCGGTGGGCGCGCAGACCATGCTGGCGCAGATCATCCGCATGGTCGAACAGGCACAGGGCTCGAAGCTGCCGATCCAGGCGGTGGTCGACAAGGTCACCCTGTGGTTCGTGCCGGCGGTGATGCTGGCCGCACTGGCGACCTTCGCGGTCTGGTTGATCTTCGGCCCATCGCCGGCGCTGAGCTTCGCGCTGGTCAATGCGGTGGCGGTATTGATCATTGCCTGCCCGTGTGCAATGGGCCTGGCCACGCCGACGTCGATCATGGTCGGTACCGGCCGCGGCGCCGAGATGGGCGTACTGTTCCGCAAGGGTGAAGCACTGCAGTTGCTGAAGGACGCGCAGGTAGTGGCGGTGGACAAGACCGGCACGCTGACCGAAGGCCGGCCGCGCCTGACCGACCTGGAGATCGCCGACGGCTTTGATCGCGCCACAGTGCTGGCCGCGGTCGCCACCGTGGAATCACGTTCGGAGCATCCGATCGCCCGCGCCATTGTCGATGCAGCCACCGAGCAGGGCCTCGCGCTGCCATCGATGGTCGATTTCGATTCGGTCACCGGCATGGGCGTGCGCGCCAGCGTAGAGGGCGCACGGGTAGAGGTCGGCGCCGATCGCTTCATGCGCGATCTTGGCGTGGATATCACCGCGTTTGCGGCGCTGGCGGCCGAACTCGGCGCGCAGGGCAAGTCGCCGTTGTACGCGGCCATCGATGGACGCCTGGCAGCGATCATCGCAGTATCCGATCCGATCAAGCCGAGCACGCCGGCCGCGATCGCGGCGCTGCATCAGCTTGGCCTGAAGGTGGCGATGATCACCGGTGACAACGCCGGTACCGCGCAGGCGATCGCGCGCCAGCTGGGTATCGATGAAGTGGTGGCCGAAGTGCTGCCGGAAGGCAAGGTCGAGGCGGTGCGCCGCTTGAAGGCCACTCATGGCCATGTTGCCTTTGTTGGTGACGGCATCAACGATGCGCCGGCGCTGGCCGAGGCCGATGTCGGCCTGGCCATCGGGACCGGCACCGATATCGCGGTGGAGTCGGCCGATGTGGTGCTGATGTCGGGCAACCTGCAGGGCGTGCCGAATGCCATCGCGCTTTCGAAGGCAACGCTGGGCAACATCCGACAGAACCTGTTCTGGGCCTTTGCCTACAACACCGCATTGATTCCGGTGGCGGCCGGCGTGCTGTACCCGGTCTGGGGTGTGCTGCTGTCGCCGGTGTTCGCCGCCGGTGCGATGGCGTTGTCCAGCGTGTTCGTGCTGGGCAATGCGCTGCGCCTGCGCCGCTTCCAGCCGCCGATGGCGGATGTACCTGCCGCGAGTCATTGAAGGAGAACCGCATGAACATCGGTGAAGCCGCCAAGGCCTCCAGCGTTTCGGCGAAGATGATCCGCTACTACGAACAGATCGGCCTGATTCCCGCGGCAGATCGCACCGAGTCCGGCTACCGGGCGTATTCGCAGGCGGACATCCACCGCCTGCGTTTCATTCGCCGCGCGCGCGATCTCGGCTTCCAAGTCGCCGAGATCACTGACCTGCTGGGCCTGTGGAACGACACCTCGCGGCACAGTGCCGACGTCAAGCATCTTGCCGAACAGCACATCGCCGACCTGGAACAGCGTATCGAAAGCATGCGGCAGATGGCCGACACGCTGAAGTCGTTGATCAGCTGCTGTGCGGGCGATGAGCGCCCGGAATGCCCGATCCTGCAGCGGCTGGGCGAGGACGAAGAGACCCTGACACCGCCGGAGACCGCGAAGACCGGTGCGGTACGGCGCCGCACGCACAAGCACTGACCTGGCGTTGCATGCATGAAAAAACCCGCCCGGTGCAGCTGCACCGGGCGGGTTTTTCGTTGCAGGCGCAGGGTAGGGAATCAGGCCGTGCGCGGCGGGAAGCCGGCATCGGTCAGTGCCGCCACGATCTGTGATTCGCTGGCCGAGGTCTGCACCTGCACGCGACGGCTGGCCGGATCTGCCTGCACGCTGGCCTGCGGATCGACCAGCTCGATCGCCTTGGTCACGCTGCGTGCGCAGCCGCCGCAGGTCATGCCTTCAACGTGGAATTCCATCTGTAGCTCCTTCGGTGCTCTTGGGGTGGAGCCAGTGTGCACCTTCCAACATTGGCAGGGTCAAGCGCAGGGCTGAACCGAAGAAAAGCGCCAACAAAAACGGCAGCCACCTGTACCAGCGCGGCTGCCGTGGAGGACCGTCCCCGCCAGGGCGGGACGTGGGTTGCACCGGGGCGGGCCCGGGCAACCCGGTGTTGCCTTAGAACTTCCAGGTGGCGCCGAGGTACAGCTGGCGGCCTGCGTAGGTATTGGAGATCAGGCGTGCCTTGGTGTCGCTTCCCAGGTGCACGCGCTGTTCGGACTTGGTGGCATTGATCACCGAGGCGGTCAGGGTCCAGTCCGGGGTCAGGTTGTAGGCCACGTTCAGATCCAGCTGGTCATACGGCTCGGTGTAAACGGTGAGGCCGTTGTTGAGCCCGCCGACCACCTGGCCGCGACGGTTGAACGAGGCGCGCGCGAGGAACTTCTCGTTCTCGTAGAACACCGTCACGTTGGCCTGGTTCTTGGCGCTGCCGACCAGCGGCGAGGAGCCGATTTCCTGGCCGTCCAGAACAATGGAGGCCAGGTTGGTGTCGTTGTAGGTGTAGTTGGCCTGCACGCCGAAGCCGAAATCGAAGGTGTACTGGCCATACAGCTCGACGCCCTGCGAGACACCATCGCGGCCATTGGCCTGGGTCTCGTAGCGCTGCACGTTCACCGCTTCACCATTGATGACCATCGGCGTGTCGCGCACCACCGGCAGGGTGAAGTTGTCCACGTTCTTGCGGAACAGGCCGACGCCGGCGACCGCGCCCGGCTGGAAGTACCACTCCAGGCCCAGGTCGAACTGGGTGGCCTTGAACGGTTCCAGCTGCTTGTTGCTGCCCTGGCCAACCCAGCCTGCGGTCGACGCGCCACCGGCAACGCGGCGATCATTGACATACTCTTCGCTGTAATAGCTCAGTGCGCCCGGTGCTGCGATGTCGGTGTAGCCGGGGCGGGCGATCACCTTCGACGCGGCACCACGCAGCACCAGCGTATCGGTGATGTCCCAGGCGATGTTGAAGCTCGGCAGCACGTCGGTGTAGGTACGGTCCACGCCGATCAGGCTGTAGGTCTTGCTCTGCGCCAGGTCGTGCGGCAGGCGCACGAAGCCGCTCTCGCAGCTGTAGGTCGGGTAGGCCGCGGCGGCCGGATCGGTGCACGCCATCGGTGCGCCGGAGGCGTTGTCCAGGAAGTAGTCGTTGAACTTCTCGATCGAGTCGGAGGACTGCGCGAACTGCTTGGTGCGCACCACGCGCACGCCGACATTGCCGCGCAGGCGTTCGGTACGGAAGTTGGCCTGGAAGTAGCCCGAGTAGATCTTCTCGTTGACGTTGTAGACGAAGTCTTCCTCGGTACGGTTGTGCGAACCGCCGTAGGTCTTGTTCAGGTAGTCGATGTAGGCCGGGTAGTTGATGCCCGGGAACACGTTGGCATTGAAGCCGCCGGCAATGTTGCTGATCGGATTGGACAGGAAGAAGCCGGGCTGCGCGTCGCCGGCAGTCGGATCGCAGCCACTCTGGTAGCGGCTGTTGTCATAGTCGGCCGGGTCGCGGCCGGGGCACACCCAGTAGGTGTTGCCGGTATTGCGATGGACCTTGCCGTCACGGTATTTGGCACCGAACTGGATCGAGTCCAGCCAGCCCGACTCGAACAGCTTGGTCACGTCAGCCTGGAAGTAGTTCTGCTTGACCTCGGTGCGCTTCCACGACGAATCGGTCGAGCCGGTGTCGACTTCGGCGATGCCGTTCATCAGCTGCTGCTGCAGGTCGGGCGAGAAGGTGGCCGACGGCGTGCCGGTCAGGTCCCATGCGCTGTACAGGTTGCCCGACAGGTAATCGTTGCCGACCTTGCGCCGCGGCTTGGCCGACATGCGGAAGTTCATCGACGGACCACCTTCGGACCAGGTACGGCCGCCGGTGAACGAGGCCTTCCACAGCGGGCTGATATCCCAGTCGATGGTCAGGTCAGCGGTCTGCGACAGCGCCTTTTCCTTGCTGTAGCCACCGGTCAGCTGCGGCGTCGGAACCGTGCAGTCGTCCGGGCCCCAGCCACCGGGCTTGAGACCCGCGGCCTTGGCCTGGTCTTCGCTGCAGTAGTAGGTCTTTCCAGCCAGCTTTTCGAACTGGGCGCCGGTAACGGTGTTGCCGCTGGGGTCGAAATCCAGGCCGTTGAGCAGGCGGCCGCCGGCCCAGTTTCCATCACCGTTGAAGCGGGCCATGCTCCATTCCGGAATCTTCAGCATGTTCTGGGTGTAATCACCCTGCAGCTCGAAGCGGAAGTAGTTGGCCGTCATCGTGACGTTGTCGACCGGCTTGAACTGGAAGGTCAGCTGGCCGCCCTTGCGCTCGCGCTTTTCTTCCTTGACGGCGAAGTTGACCGAGGTCGGCATGAAGAAATCGCTGTAGTTGCCGCCGGTCTGGTTGTTGAAACCGGACTTGCCCCACCAGTAGTGGATGCCATCCTGCGCCTGCACGTTGCCATAGGCATCGCGCGCCTTGCCGGCGCCATACCACTGGTAGTCCTCGGTGCTGGCTTCCATGGTGCGGGTGGTGCGCTTCTGCTGCGTCACGCCGATCAGCACGCCGAAACGCTCGTCCTTGCTGTGCCACGAATACAGGGCTGAGGCCTGCGGGTCGATATCGTGGTGGGTATCGGAGGAGGTGCCCTCGAGCGTGACGAAGCCCGAGTTGGATTCCATGTCCAGTGGACGCCGCGTGTGCAGGATGACCGTGCCGCCGATGCCGCCTTCGTCGATGCGGGCTTCCGGCGACTTGAACAGCTCTGCGCTGGACAGCATGTTCGACGGCAGCAGGGTGTAGTTGAACGACCGGGTGGCTTCGTCGTTGGTTTCCGACGTGGCCACGTAGTTGCCGTTCAACTGGGTCAGGGTCAGGTCCGGCGCAAGGCCGCGCACGCTGACGCTCTTGCCTTCGCCACCGCTGCGGGTGATGACTACGCCGGGCACGCGCTGCAACGCGTCGGCGACGTTCTTGTCGGGGAACTTGCCGACATCTTCTGCGGTGATCACTTCGACCACGGCGTTGGCGTCGCGCTTCTGTGACAGGCTCTTCTCGATGGCGTAGCGGTAGCCGGTGACCTGGACGCTGTCCAGGTTGGTGGCCTCCTGCGAGCCGGTGGAGGTGGCCTGCTGCGCGGCGGCGCCAGCCGGAATGACGGCGGCGGCCAAGGCCAGCGCGATGGCCAACGCCAGTGCGTCCTGACCATGCGTACGTGTTGAATGCTTCATTCCCATCTCTCCCTCTCTCCTGGATTGATCCGGTGACGTGGCACGGACAACTTGAATCGATCTAATTTGAAGTGACATTGTCGCTATTGCCATGCAGTGGCAGTAGCACCGTGCGCGTGGCCTGGTACGTCCTGTTGCTGCTCCCCCAACTCCCGGCCATCGCAGTGTCGCTCTTGGATCGATCTAAGCGATGGGCGGGCGTTTTTTAGCATGGGTCGCCCGCGGGCGCATGCTGCTCCGCAATATGGTACTGGCGTGGCGAAGGGATGACGGTTTGCTGAAAACAGTGAAATCGTTTTCGTGCGCAGGGGGAGGGTGGGTCGGCAGGGCTGCTCCCTGCACCTGCTGTGAGCCAGGGCAACAGCCAAAGCCAAAGCCAAAGCGGCTCTGGGTCGTCTTTGTGTTGGGCGTGGCGGTGTCGGATTGCGGGGACGCCGTAAACCCGTCCATGGGTGCTTGGCCGCGGCATCCATGCCGCGGACACCCCGCAATCCGACACCGCCCGCCTTCGACAGTTTCCCGGTGACGGTTGGATTGATCCTGGAACGACATGGGGTCGTGGGGTCAGATCCGTTTTCCTTTGGAAAACGGATCTGACCCCGATTGATTTCGTTATCTGTCAGAGATTGATCGACGCATGGCGTGGATCTACCGCAGATCGCGGAGATCTGTCGAAGGCGGGGTGGGTCCGGTTGCGGGGGCGTGAGCCGCATGGATGCGGCGACCGAGCCTACATGGACGTATTTACGGCGTCCCCCGCAACCGGACCCACCCCGCCATCCCACGGACAGCCGGCTTTTGCTGTTGCTTAGGCTTCGGCTTCGGCAGGTGCAGGGCGCAGCCCTGCCGAACACCCTCTCTCATGCTGCGCCGCAGAATGCATTCGGCTGAACCTGCATGCTCTACTTGAATCGATCTAAATTCACGGTCTGGTGGGTCGGGCGTCATTCCAGGGGGAGCTCTCTGCAGGTCAGGGCAGGGCTCAGCGGAACGGTGTCGGAAGGCTCCGGCCGTCTGCCTCCGCGTCATCGACTACAGGAACCCGACATGCGTCCAGTGCCGTCCGCTCCAGCCGTCCCATTGTCCACGCGCCCGCTGGTGCGCCTGGCCTGCCTGCTCGCACTGTCGGCGGCGCCGATGCTGCTGCAGGCGGCGCCGGCTGCGCTGGAGCGCGAGGTCAACACCTTCATCGGCAGCAAGGACGATGGCAACACGTTCCCGGGCGCATCGGCGCCGTTCGGCCTGATCCAGGTCAGCCCGATCGGCAGCCACTATTCGGGCTGGCGCTACGACGACGAGAAGATCCGCGGTTTCGGCCACTCCTTCATCTCCGGCGCCGGCTGCTGGGAGCAGGGCGGCCAGGTGTCGGTTCTGCCGGTCACGGGCTCGATCGGTCCGGGCGGCGATTTCGATACTGGCAATGCGAAGAAGTTTGACCATAAAGCCTACGCCGCGTCGTACACCCATGACGGCGAGATCGGCCAAGCGGGCTATTACAAGGTGCGGCTGACCAGCTACGGCGGCATTGATGCGGAGGCGACTGCACGTACGCGTGCTGCGGCCGAGCGCTACACCTTCAGCCAGCGCAGTGGCGATGGCCACGTGCTGGTCAACGTCGGCCAGGCCAACGAGCGCCATTCGGTGATCGGCAGCGTGGTCGACGTGGTCGGCGACCGCGTGGTCGAAGGCAAGCTGGTCACCAAGAGCTTCTGTGGCGGGCACCAGTACACCACCTGGTTCCGCATCGAGTTCGACCGTCCGTTCAAGGCGCATGGCACCTGGGGCGAGGGCGGTGGCCTGCCCGGCGCGCGCCACAGCATGGAAGGCGAGCAGAAGCCGAACGGTGCCTGGCTCAGCTTCGATCTCGGCAAGGGCCAGTCGGTGACAGCGGTCAGCGCGATCTCGCACGTGGATGCCGAAGGCGCGCGCACCAACCTGCGCGCGGAGGGAATGCAGGGTGGGGCGCTGCTCGGCTTCGACCGCATGCGCGCGCTGTCCCAGCAGTCGTGGCGTGAGCAGCTGGGGCGGGTACGTGTGCAGGGCGGTACGGCCGATGACCGCACCGTGTTCTACAGCGCGGCCTACCACGCGCTGCTGCAGCCGATGACCGGCAATGATGCCGACGGCCGCTATCGCGGCTATGACGATGGCATCCACCGTGCCGATGGCTGGACCTACTACGAGTACTTCTCGCTGTGGGATACCTACCGCGCGCAGAACCAGTGGCTGGCGCTGACCCGCCCGGACGTGGCGCGGGACATCGGCCGCACCCTGCTGGCGATCGACGAGCAGGGTGGCTGGCTGCCGCGCTGGGGCTATGCCAACTTCGAGACCAACATCATGACCGGCGATCCGGTCACGCCGTTCATGGTCGATCTTTGGCGCTTCGGTGCGCTCAAGGGCCGTGAATCGCAGGCGTGGGATGCGCTGCGTCGCAATGCGTTCGGTACGCCGCCGCTGAACTCGCGCATGGCCGGTCGCTCCGGCAACCCGACCTACCTGGACAAGGGCTACGTGGTCTACGACCGCGCGTTCCCGTCCAAGGGCATGGACGTCGATCCGCACCACGGCGGCTCGGCCACGTTGGAATATGCGCTGGCCGACTGCGCGCTTTCGCAGATGGCCGATGGGCTTGGCCATGCGCAGGACGCGGCGACGTTGCGTGAGCGCGGCCGCAACTGGCGCAAGGTGTGGGATCCGCAGGTGCGTGACGCCGAGACCGGCTTCACCGGTTTCCCGCGCCCGCGTACCGAAGATGGCCAGTGGTACACGCCGGCCGATGGCCACTACAGCCCGCGCTCGCACCACGGTTTCCATGAAGGCACGGCATGGCAGTACCAGTGGCTGGCGCAGCAGGACGTGCCGGGCCTGGTCGAAGCGATGGACGGCCGCGAACAGGCCGGCCGCCGCCTCGATGCATTCTTCGCGATGGACGCGCTGCAGGCCGATCCGCTCAATGCCGCGCGCAAGGAGTGGGTGGTCGGGCCGTACAGCTATTACAACCAGTTCCGCTACAACCCGAACAACGAGCCCGACCTCCACTCGCCTTGGCTGTACACGCTGATCGGCCAGCCGTGGAAGACCGCCGCCGTGGTGCGCGCCGCCCAGCAGCTGTTCACCAATGCACCGAATGGCGTGACCGGCAACGATGACCTCGGCACGATGTCGGCCTGGTACCTGTTCAGTGCCATCGGCGTGTACCCGGCGGTGCCGGGCAGTGGCCAGTTCCTGCTGCACACGCCGCGCTTCAGCAAGGTGGAGGTGGACATGGGCAATGGCCGCACCCTGCGCATCGATGCGCCGGGCGCCGATGGCCGCCGCCTGCAGTACGTGCAGGGCGTGCAGGTCGATGGCCAGGCGCATGCACCGGTGTGGCTGGACTGGAACCGCCTGCAGCAGGGCCCGCGCCTGCAGTTCGCGCTCGATGCGAAGGCGCCGGAGCAGGGCTGGGGCACGGCGGTGAAGGACCTGCCGGTATCCTGGTGCGCGGCACCGGGCAGCCAGCTGCGCTGAGACGGACTGTGCCGTTCGCGGTCACCCAGCGAACGGCACGGCACGACAGGGCCCTGATCCATTAGGCTTGAGCATCCAGCGGAGTCCGGGAAGACGATGAACGACAACGGCAGCAGTCCCAGCAAGCGCGCCGGCAAGGCGGTGACGGTGACCGACATCGCGCGTGCCATCGGCGTGTCACGGGCAACCGTGTCGCTGGTGCTGCGCGGCAGCCCGCTGGTCAACGTTGATACCCGCGCCAAGGTCGAGGCCGAACTGCGCCGCCAACGCTATGTCTACAACCGCGCCGCTGCCAACCTGCGCCGGCGGACCTCGTCGAGCATCGCGCTGGTGATCAACGATCTGTCCAACCCGTTCTTCGCCGAATTCGCTTCGGGCGTGGACGAGGCGCTGGGCGGGCGCGGCTACGTGACCCTGCTGGGCAGCACGGGTGAATCGCCGGAGCGCCAGCAGGCGGTGCTTTCGACACTGATGGAACACACCCCGGCCGGCCTGATCCTGTCGCCGGCCGAAGGCAGTGACACCGCGCAGCTGCGCCAGGCGCTGGGTGCCAATGCCAACGTGCTGCTGTTCAACCGCGAACTGGAGGGGGCCGACTGGGACTTCCTGACCCTGGACAACCAGCACGGCGCCTACCTGGCCACGCGCCACTTGATCGAGCGCGGCCATCGCCAGATCGCCTTCTTCGGTGGCCACGCGGCATCCAGTTCGTGCCATCAGCGCCGCGCCGGTTTCCAGCAGGCGCTGGCCGAGGCTGGGCTGTCGTTGCCGCCGGGTTGGATGATCGAGTCGGCGCCGAACCGCCTGGAAGCTGCGGCGCGCACCGATGAGCTGTTTGCCGACGGCCATCGGCCGAGTGCAGCGGTCTGCTACAACGACACCGTCGCGCTGGGCTTGATGCTGGGCTTGAATTCGCGTGGCATCCGCCCGGGCGGCGACTTTGCCGTTACCGGTTTCGATGATATTTCCGAAGCGTCGGTGGCGGTGCCGCCGTTGACCACGCTCACCGCTGACCCGCGCGAGCGGGGCCGGCAGGCTGCCGCGCTGCTGCTGCAACGACTGGACGAACCGGACGCGCCGCCACGGCGCACGGTCGCGCCGGTGCAGCTGCGCATCCGCGAAAGCAGTGCCGCAAGACCGAACTGATTCCTTCCATACACCCCTTCCACGCAACAACGACCTTCCGCGCATCGAGGCGCGTACCGCATGCCGATCTCCGCAACGCCCCGTCCATCGGGTTCTTCGGGCAACGCACCCGCCGTCACCAACGGCAAGGCGCTGGCCGTGGTCACCACGATCTTCTTCATGTGGGGCTTCCTGACCTGCCTCAATGACATCCTGATCCCGCACCTGAAGGCGGTGTTCGAGCTGAACTATGCCAAGGCGATGCTGGTGCAGTTCACCTTCTTCGGCACCTATTTCCTGATGTCGCTGCCGGCAGGTCGCCTGGTGGCGGCGCTGGGCTACAAGAAGGGCATCGTGGCCGGCCTGGTGATTGCTGGTATCGGCGCGCTGGGCTTCTGGCCAGCGGCCGAGCTGCGCGTGTACGGCGCCTTCCTGGGCGCGCTGTTCGTGCTGGCCACCGGCATTACCGTGCTGCAGGTCGCTGCCAATCCCTACGTCGCACTGTTGGGCCCGGAGCAGACCAGCTCCAGCCGCCTGACCCTGGCGCAAGCGCTGAACTCGCTGGGCACGGCCATTGCGCCGATCTTCGGCGGCATGCTGATCCTGTCCAACACAGTCAAGAGCGCCGATGAACTGAGCGCGCTGCCGGCCGCCGAGCAGCTGGCCTACCGCGCCGCCGAGGCGCAGGCTGTGCAGGGCCCGTACGTGGGTCTGGCAGTGGCGCTGGTGCTGCTGGCGTTGTTCGTGTTCCTGTTCCGCCTGCCGGCGCTGAGCGACGCCACCGAGCAGGCCGACCAGGGCCACCACCACAGCTATCTGGATGCGCTGCGCAAGCGCCACCTGTTGCTGGGTGTGCTGGGCATCTTCTTCTACGTCGGCGCCGAAGTGTCGATCGGCAGCTTCCTGGTCAACTACTTGTCGATGCCGAGCATCGGCGGCTTCAGCGAGCAGGAAGCCACCCACTACGTGTCGGCCTACTGGACGATGGCGATGATCGGCCGCTTTGCGGGCTCGGCGCTGCTGGCGCGCTTCTCGCCGAGCCGCCTGCTGGCGATCTTCGCGCTGGTCAACGTGGCGCTGCTGGCCACGACCATGCTGACCTCCGGCAGCGTTGCGCTGTACTCGGTGGTGGCGATCGGCCTGTTCAACTCGATCATGTTCCCGACCATCTTCGCGCTGAGCATCGAGCGCCTGGGCCCGCTGACCAACAAGGGTTCCAGCCTGCTGATCATGGCCATCGTCGGCGGCGCCGTGGTGCCGTACCTGCAGGGCGTGCTGGCCGACCACATCGGCGTGCAGGCCAGCTTCATCCTGCCGCTGCTGTGCTACGGCTACATCATTTTCTACGGACTGGTCGGCGCGCGTACGCCGGCTTCCGCAACGCAGGGAGGCTGAGTCCGGAATGGGTGCCATTGTCTGCTTCGGCGAAATTTTGATCGATCTACTAGCGCAGCCGCCGGCCTCGGCCGACACGCCGCGCGCGTTCCTGCAGTACGCCGGCGGTGCGCCGGCCAACGTCGCGGTAGCGGCTGCGCGGCTGGGCGCGAAGACCCAGTTCGTCGGCATGCTGGGACGTGACATGTTCGGCGACTTCCTCGCCGACAGCCTGGTCGAGCACGGCGTGGGCACGGATTACATCGTGCGCACCGACGCGGCCAAGACCGCGCTGGCCTTCGTCGCGCTGGATGCCAGCGGCGAGCGCAGCTTCAGCTTCTACCGCCCGCCGGCGGCCGACCTGCTGTTCCGTGACAGCGACTTCCAGGCCGCGTGCTTCGACGGCACACAGTGCTTCCACGTGTGCTCCAACAGCCTGACCGAGTCGGCCATCGCCGAAGCGACCTTCGCCGGGATGGACCGCGCCCGCGCCGCCGGTGCGGTGGTCAGCCTGGACCTCAACCTGCGTCCGGCCCTGTGGCCGGCGAACGAGGATCCGACGCCGCGCCTGTGGCAGGCGCTGGAACGTGCCGACCTGGTCAAGCTGTCGCGCGAGGAACTGGACTACCTGGCAGCACCGCTCGGCGATAACGGCGAGGCGCTGGTGCTGCGTCGCCTGCTGGCCGCGCAGGCGCGCTGGGTGATCGTCACCGATGGTGCGGCCACTCTGCACTGGTACACCCGTGACAACCACGGCATGGTCACCAGCTTCCGCGTAGCTACGGTCGACACCACGGCGGCCGGTGATGCCTTCGTCGGCGGCGTGCTGGTCGGCCTGCTGCAGCGCGGTGGGGCGGGCGCGGGTTTCGCCGCGTTCTGCCAGGACCCGGACGCGATCGCCGCCACGCTGCGCTTCGGCGCCGCCGTGGGTGCGCTGGCGGTTACCCGCAAGGGCGCGTTCGCCGCGATGCCCTCGCTCGATGAAGTGCAGCAGCTGCTGCAGGCACAGGACATTACTGCATGAACATCCCGCCCGATTTCCGTTCGCCCGCGTTCCTGCGCGCGCATATCGCCGACACGATGGCGTTCTACCATCCGCGCTGCATCGATCCGAACGGTGGCTTCTTCCACTACTTCCGCGATGACGGCAGCATCTACGATGCCAGCCACCGCCACCTGGTGAGCAGTACCCGTTTCGTCTTCAACTACGCGATGGCCTACCGTGAGTTCGGCAATGCCGAGTACAGGGAGGCCGTCGAGCATGGCGTGCGCTACCTGCGCGAGGTGCACCGCAACCCGGCCACCGGCGGCTATGCCTGGACCCTGCGCGACGGCAAGGTCGAGGACGAGATGAACCACTGCTACGGCGTGGCCTTCGTGCTGCTGGCCTACAGCTGCGCACTGAAGGCCGGTGTCGAGCAGGCCCGCGAGTGGATGGACGAGACCTGGCAGCTGCTGGAAGCGCGCTTCTGGGAGCCGCAGCACGGCCTGTACAAGGACGAGGCTGACGGCCAGTGGAACTTCACCGGCTACCGCGGCCAGAATGCCAACATGCACATGTGCGAGGCGATGCTGGCGGCGTTCGAGGCCAGTGGCGAGCAGCGCTATGTCGAGCGCGCGCTGCAACTGGCCGACAACATGACCCGCCGCCAGGCCGCCAAGGCCGGTGGCCTGGTCTGGGAACATTACGATGTGAACTGGGAAATCGACTGGGACTACAACCTGGACGACCCCAAGCACCTGTTCCGCCCGTGGGGCTTCCAGCCCGGCCATCAGACCGAGTGGGCCAAGCTGCTGCTGATCCTCGATCGTCACGTGCAGGCCGACTGGCTGGTGCCGACCGCGCAGCACCTGTTCGACGTCGCCGTCGCACGCAGCTGGGACGACGCCCGGGGCGGCCTGTACTACGGCTTCGCTCCCGAATCGCGCCGCCAGCCCGGCATGGATGGCGCGCCGATCGGCGGCGACAGCTTCGTCTGCGACGACGACAAGTACTTCTGGGTGCAGGCCGAAACGCTGGCCACCGCCGCGCTGATGGCCAAGCGTACCGGCGACGACCGCTACTGGCAGTGGTACGAGCGCATCTGGGCGTACTCCTGGGAGCACTTCGTCGATCACCAGTACGGCGCCTGGTTCCGCATCCTCGATGCCGACAACCGCAAGTACAGCGACGAGAAGAGCCCGGCCGGCAAGGTGGATTACCACACCATGGGTGCGTGCTACGAAGTGTTGAACGTCGTGCGTTGAGGCGCGTAGCGCCGTACGCATGATGAATCGGAATCGGTAGCGCCGGGCCGCGCCCGGCGGAAAACAGGAGCATCACGTGCATCGCATTTCCCTCGTTGTCCGTCTGCTCCTGCTGCTGATTGCAGCCATTTCCTTCCCGTTGGCTGCAGCCCCGCTGCAGGCGCAGTGGGAATTCCGCATGCTGCCCGGCGACGCCCAGGGTGGAGCCCACCCGGGCCTGCAGCAATGGCGGGCCGCGAAGGTGCCGGGCAGCGTGCACACCGACCTGCTGGCGCATGGGCTGATCCGCGATCCGTACGTCGGTGCACCCGAGGCCGAGCTGCAATGGATCGGCCTGGCCGATTGGGAATACCGCGCCCGCTTCGACGTGGACGCGGCGACGCTGGCCAAGCCCAATGCCGAGCTGCGCTTCGATGGGCTGGACACCTATGCCGAAGTCAGGCTCAACGGCAAGCCGCTGCTGCGCGCGGACAATGCGCACCGTACCTGGCGAGCGCGCGTGGAGGGACGCCTGCGCGCCAAGGACAATGAACTGCAGATCGTATTCCGTTCACCGATCCGCACCCTGCTGCCGGGTGTGCGGGCGATGCCGCACAAGATTGCTGGTAACTATCCTTCACCCTATGGTGATGAGCCCAAAGACGCGATGGTCGGCAACTTCGCGCGCAAGCCGGCCTATCACTTCGGCTGGGACTGGGGCCCGCGCTATGTCACCGCCGGCGTCTGGCGCGGGGTCGAACTGCAGGCCTGGGACGCGCACCGCCTGACCGATCTGGCGGTGCGTACCGATGCATTGAGCGCGGAGCAGGCGAAGCTGGCGGTGCTGCTGCAGGTGGAGCAGGGCAGCGCTGCCGGTTCTGCGGTGGTCAATGTCGATGTGCGCGATCCGCAGGGACGCAGCGTGGCCCAGGTGCAACGCACGGTGCTGCTGAAGCCCGGCCAGAACACGGTTGAGCTGCCGGTTGAGCTGGCCACGCCGCGACGCTGGTGGCCGGTGGGCCATGGTGCGCAGGACCGCTATACGGTGCAGGCTCGCCTGGACGGTGGCGCCGATGCAACACTGGCGCGCGAGCAGCGCATCGGCCTGCGCACGGTTGAACTGCGCCGCGAGGAAGACGGCAAGGGCGGGCAGGGCTTCGCTTTCGTCATCAATGGCGTGCCCATCTTCGCCAAGGGCGCCAACGTGATTCCGTTCGATGCCTTCCCCGCACGTGTCGATGCCGCACGACTGCGCCAGGTGCTGACCGCCGCGCGCGACGCCAACATGAACATGCTGCGCAACTGGGGCGGCGGCTACTACGAGGAAGATGCGTTCTTCGACATCGCCGATGAGCTGGGCCTGCTGGTCTGGCAGGACTTCATGTTCGGCGGCGGCATGCAGCCGGGCTACGATCCGGCCTTCCGTGCCAGCGTGGTGGCCGAGGCGCGCGACAACGTGCGCCGGCTGCGCCATCACCCCAGCATCGTGCTGTGGTGTGGCAACAACGAGGAAGAAACCGCCTGGAAGGACTGGGGCCACGGCCGCGACCTGAAGGCGGCCGACCCGGCATTTGCGGCGAAGGTCTGGCAGGGCTATGTCGACCTGTTCGGCAATGATCTGCGCCAGGTAGTGGGTGAGGAAGGGCTGGGCGTGCCGTATTGGTCCAGCTCGCCCAGCAACGATCTGGATGAAAAGGCGAACGATTCCACCCGCGGCGACAAGCACTACTGGCAGGTCTGGGGCAATCCGGCACTGCCGGTGCAGGCCTACCTGCGTGAGACCCCGCGCTTCATGTCCGAATATGGACTGCAGGCATGGCCGTCGGTGGCGACGGTGGACCAGATCGCCACCCGCGCCGAACAGCGCATCGACAGCCCCGTGATCCGCGCGCACCAGAAGTTCATGGCGGGCGAAGGCAACAGCCGCTTGCTGCACTACATTGAATTGGGCTATGGCACGCCGAAAGACTTCGAGGACTTCGTCTACCTGAGCCAGGTGATGCAGGCCGATGGCATCGCACTGGCGGCGCTGCACCATCGCGCCTCGCGGCCGTACACGATGGGCTCGCTGTACTGGCAGCTCAACGACGTCTGGCCAGGTGCTTCATGGTCCAGCGTGGACTACTTCGGTCGCTGGAAGGCGCTGCACTTCGCCGCGCGGCGCTTCTTCGCGCCGGTCACGCTGGCGGCATTGCGTGATGAGGGCAGTACGCGGGTGCGCCTGCTCAATGACGGGGCCGCGCTGGATGCGCGCTGGCGGCTGCGGGTGATGGACGTGGACGGCAAGGTGCTGCGCCGTCGCGAGGAAGCGGTGACGCTGGCCGCTGCCGGTGTCACCTCGATCGGTGATTTCCGCGATGCCGAATTGTTGGCCGGTACCGACCCCAAGCGCACCGTGGCGGTGTTCGAGCTGCTGCAGAACGGGGCGGTGAGTGCCCGCCAGGTGGTCGGATTCGTCGAAGCCAAGGACCAGATCCTGCCGCGGCAGAAGCTCAAGGCCAGCCTGTCCATTGAAGGCGACCACTATCGTCTGCGATTGGAAAGCGCGGCCTACGTGCGTTCGGCGTGGATCGACTTTGGTGCATTGGACGTGCAGGTGGAAGACAACCTGCTCGACCTGCTGCCCGGCGAAACCCGCGACATTGCGGTTCGCGGCCCGGTGGATCTGGCTGCCCTGCGCGAAGCGCTGGAGGTGAAGACCCTCAACGACCGTTGAGGGGTATTCCGCTTTGGTAGGTGCCAACCTTGGTTGGCACACCCGAAGCATGCCAACCAAGGTTGGCATCTACCAGAAGCGGAGTCGGGTAGGTGCGGACCGTTGGTCCGGACACCTTCCTGCTTATAGCAGTATCTGCTGGAAATTCTCGACGCGCTCGTGGCCGTTGGCGGCCTGGCCGGTGCGCGGCAGCGGGTAGTCATCCAGGCGATCGATCAGGCGGGTCTGCAGGCCGGCGTCTCGGGCGGCGTCCAGTTCCTCGACCACATCTGACAGGAACAGGATCTCGCCGGCCGGCACGCCAATGGCCTGCACGATGCGGCGGTAGCTGTCGGCCTCACGCTTGCCGCCGATTTCGGTGTCGAACCAGCCCGACACCAGCGGACTGAGGTCACCGGCATCGCTGAAGCCGAAGAACAGCTTCTGCGCCGGCACCGAGCCGGAGGAATACACGTACAGCGGCAGGCCGGAGGCGTGCCAGCCCTTCAGCACCGGCGCCACTTCCGGGTAGAAGTGCGCGGTGTAGTCGCCGCGACGGTAGCCTTCGTCCCAGATCAGGCCCTGCAGCGCCTTCAGTGCGGTGTGCTTGCGGTCCTGGTCGATCCAGCCCTGCAGCGTCTCGGCCACCAGGCTGTGCTGGCAGGCGCCGCCGATCTCGGTAGCCACCGCATCCAGCCAGCGGCGCACCTCCGGCTGCTGGCCGTGTTCGGCGACGAACGCGGGCAAGGCCTTGCGGGCATAGGGGAACAGCACGTTCTTGACGAACGAGATGCTGCTGGTGGTGCCTTCGATATCGGTCAGGATGACGCGGGGCTGCATGGATCAGGACGCCTGGGTCGGAATGTAACGGGGGAATTTCTGCGCGATGTCGGTGCCGGTGAAGTGACCGACCCAGCCATCCGGCTCGGTGAAGAAGCGGATCGCCACGAAGCTGGGCTCATCGCCCATGTCGAACCAGTGGGTGGTGCCATCGGGTACGGCGATCAGGTCGTCCTTCACGCACTCGATCTCGTAGACCTTGTCGCCCACGTGCAGGGTGAACAGGCCGGAGCCTGCGACGAAGAAGCGCACCTCGTCTTCCTTGTGGAAGTGTTCGTCGAGGAACTTCTTGCGCAGCTCGGCGCGGTTCGGGTTGTCCGGGGCGATCGAGGCCACGTCCACGCTCTTGAAGCCACGCTCGGCGACCAGTCGATCGATGTCGGCGCGGTAAGCGGCGAACACCTCATCCTGACTGGCGCCCGGCGCGACCGGCGCGGTGGCCTGCCAGCGTTCGAAGGTGACGCCGATCTTCTGCAGTTCGGCAGCGATGACCGCGCCGTCCTGGGTGTCCAGCAGCGGCGATTCGGGGCGGGTGTCGTCGTAGATGCGCAGTCGGCTCATGGCGGCAGCTTGAACGTCTCGGGGGGAAGACAGGGTAGCAGGGTGGGCACGAGGTGCAGATTCCGGATCGGCATCTGCACCTGCGCGCGGGTTCAGCCGCGCAGTCTGCGCAGCTCCAGCTCGCAATGCAGCAGGAACTCGAAGGCTTCCATGTGCCGGCGCGCTTCGGCCATGTCGCGGCCCCAGGCATACAGGCCGTGGCCGTCGATCAGGTACCCCCACAGGTTCTGCCGGTCGAGCAGGTCATCGACCTGCTTCGAAAGCACGTTCATGTCCTGGGTGTTGGCGAACACCGGAATATCGATGGCCATCTCATGGGTGCTGTTGCCGGCGAAGGCCTTCAGCAGCTCGTAGCCTTCGACCCGGATGTGGCCCTGCGGCGCGTACAGGCGCGAGGCGATGGTCTGCACCGGCGAGTGGGTGTGCAGTACGCAGCCGATCTCGGGAAAGCGACGATACAACTGGGTGTGCAGCAGCGTCTCGGCAGACGGGCGCAGCGGACGGCCGACGGCCTGGCCGTCGAAGTCCACCACCATGATGTCGTCCTCGATCAGGCGACCCTTGTCCTTGCCGGAGACGGTGATCGCGGCGTGGCGGTCGTCCAGGCGGTGGGAGAAGTTGCTGCTGGTGGCCGGGGTCCAGCCGGCGTGGGCCAGTTCGCGGACGTTGTCGATCAGCAGCTGGGCCAGTTCGCTCAGGCGCGCGGTGTCGTACGGGAAGGTGGGGGCGTTCATGCCGTCGATTTTACTGGATTCGGCCAACGGCTGAGCCCCTCGTGGCGGGTCGTGTAGAGCGGTTCATGGGCGGGGCGGGGCGGGGCGGGTGGGCCGTGCAGGGGACGCTGCAAGTACGTCCCTGTAGGCTCGATGGCGCCATCCATGGCGCCAACGCCCCTGCACGGCCCACCCGCCCCGCCTCTGACAGGTCCCGGCGTGCGGCCAGCCACGGAGTGAAGAAGGAAAAGCGAAAAGCGGGTCGCTTCGCTGCGCTTGCTCGGAGCGGCGCATGGCTCCGCTCTACAACAGATTCGTTCCGATACATTCGTTTCCCGGAACGCTTCATCCACGCATGGCGTGGATCCACCGGATGCGCCGGGAGACTGTCATGGGCGGGGAGGCATGGGTTCGCGGGGGTATCCGCGCCATGGATGGCGCGGCTAAGCCTCCATGGACGGATTCACGGCGTCCCCCGCGAACCCATGCCTCCCCGCCAAACCCTTAGCCCAGCTGTTGCCGTTGCTCCGGGCGGGTGCAGGGCCGCAGGCCCTGCAATCCCCTCACTTACCCCGCAGACGGCTGTGCCTGAAGCCGTAGCAGAAATAGATCACGAAGCCGACGAACGTCCACACGCCCATCAGCATCCAGTTGTGCATCGTCATCGCCGACAGCAGGGCAAGGCAACTCAGTACGCCCAGGCTGCAGATCAGCCACGCCATCGGCATGCGGAACGGACGTGGCAGGTCCGGCTGGGTGCGGCGCAGGATCAGCACGCCCGCGCACACCGCTGCGAACGCGATCAGCGTGCCCATCGAGGTCAGTTCACCGAGGATGTCCAGCGGGAACAGCGCCGCCAGCAGGGCGATGCCGATGCCGGTGATCACGGTGTTGATGTGCGGGGTGCGGTACTTCGGGTGGATCTTGGTGAACACCGGCGGCAGCAGGCCGTCGCGGCCCATGATCATGAAGATGCGCGGCTGGCCGATGATCATCACCAGCACCACCGAGGACAGGCCCACCAGGGCGCCTACCTCGACCACCCAGCGCAACCAGCCCAGCTGCGGATGCGCGGCCACCGCGGTCACCACCGGCTCGTCGGTGCCCAGCAGCTGGAACGGCACCAGGCCGGTCATCACTGCGGCCATCGCGATGTACAGCACGGTGCAGATCACCAGCGACAGCATCATGCCGAACGGCATGTCGCGCTGCGGGTTCTTCGACTCCTGCGCCGCCACCGATACCGCCTCGAAACCGATGTAGGCGAAGAACACCATCGCCGCACCACGCAGCACGCCTTCCATGCCGTACTTGCCGGGGCCTTCGTTGGCGGGGATGAACGGGGTCCAGTTGCTGGTGTCCACGTACTTCCAGCCCACCACGATGACCAGCACGATCAGGCCGGTCTTGAGCACGACCATCGCCATGTTCATCGCCGAGGACTTGCTGATGCCGACGTAGCACAGCCAGGTCAGCAGCAGCACCAGTGCGGCGGCGGGCAGGTTGGCGATCGCGCCGGTCGGGCGCAGCTGCGCGTCGAGTGGCGCGCTGACCAGCGCCGCCGGTAGATGGATGTCGAATTGGCTGAGCAGGCTGAGGAAGTAGCCGGTCCAGCTGACCGCGACCGCCGAGGCGGAGACGCCGTATTCGAGCACCAGCATCCAGCCGATGAACCAGGCAGAGAGTTCGCCGAAGGTGGCGTAGGTATAGGTGTAGGCGCTGCCGGAGACGGGCACCATCGAGGCGAATTCGGCATAGGCCAGCGCGCAGAAGGCGCAGCAGATCGCGGCCAGCACGAAAGACAGCATGATGGCCGGGCCGGCGTGGTTGGCGGCGGCCTGGCCGGTGATGACGAAAATGCCGCCGCCGATCACCGCGCCGATGCCGAGGGCGGTCAGGCCCCACGGGCCGAGGTGGCGGCGCAGGCTCAGGCCGTTGGCGTCTTCATGGGCGGCATGCGGGTGCTTGGTGGCCCACAGTTGCTTGAACATGTGTGGTGGTCTTGTCGAAGCGCGCCGCAATGGGCGCGCGGGGAAAACGGACGGGCCGGCGCAGGGCCGGCCCGTAGGCGGATCAGGAGGACTTGGCCAGCTTGCTGTTGCGGATGCCGTAGCCCAGGTAGATCAGCAGGCCGAGCAGGGTCCAGCCAACGAACAGGTGCCAATGCACCACGAACGCCTGCCAGAACAGGAACAGGCAGGTGGCCGCGCCGAGCGGGCAGATGATCCACACCGCCGGCACGCGGAACGGGCGGTGCAGGTCCGGCTTGGAATAGCGCAGCACCAGCACCCCGATGCAGACCGTGGCGAAGGCCAGCAGGGTACCCATCGACACCAGTTCGCCCAGCACGTTCAGCGGCACCAGGCCGGCCAGTGCGGCGGCGATCACGCCGACCACGATGGTGGCGACGTACGGGGTGCGGAAGCGGGCATGGACCTTGCCGAAGAACTTCGGCAGCAGGCCGTCGCGGGAGATGGTGTAGGCGATGCGGGTCTGGCCCATCATCATCACCAGCACTACCGAGGACAGGCCGGCGATGGCACCGATCTCGACCAGCGTCTTCAGCCAGGCCAGGGTCGGGTAGGGCTCCAGCGCGGTGGCTACCGGCTTGTCGGTGCCCAGCAGGTGGTACGGCATCATGCCGGTCAGAACCGCGCAGACGATGATGTAGACAATGGTGCATACCGCCAGCGAGCCGAGCAGGCCGATCGGCATGTTGCGCTGCGGGTCCTTGGTTTCGCCGGCGGCGGTGGAGACCGCATCGAAGCCGATGTAGGCGAAGAACACGATCGTTGCCGCACGGAACACGCCGCTCCAGCCGAACTCACCCGCCACGCCGGTGTTTTCCGGGATGAACGGTTGCCAGTTGGCCGGATCGATGTGGGCCGCGCCGATGCCGATGAACAGGCAGATGACGGTGACCTTGATCGCCACGATGATCGCGTTGACGAAGGCCGACTGGGTCACGCCCACGTACAGCAGGCCGGACACCGCCGCGACGATCAGCACCGCCGGCAGGTTGAACAGCTTGCCCGAGGCGATGAACTCGCTGCCGGTCCAGGCAATGGGAGCTGCGCTGAGCGCATCCGGGAACGGCATGTGCAACGTGGTGGTGATGAAGCTGATCAGGTACGCCGACCAGCCCACCGCGACCGAGGCCGAGGCGAACAGGTACTCCAGCACCAGGCACCAGCCGATGAACCAAGCCATGCCCTCGCCGAGGGTGGCATAGGAATAGGAGTAGGCACTGCCGGAGACCGGCATCATCGCTGCGAACTCGGCGTAGCACAGGCCCGCCAGGGCGCACGCGAAACCGGCGATGACGAACGACAGCATGACCGCGGGGCCGGCGTGGTTGGCCGCAGCCTGGCCGGTCAGCACGAAGATGCCTGCGCCGATCACCGCACCCACGCCAAGCAGGATGAGGTGTTTAGCCGTGAGGGTCCGTTTCAACGTGGCTTCGCCGTCCAGGCTGCCTTCGATGGGTTCGCCAGCATCGACGTGCCCGGCCGGTTCAACCGGCTTGACCCTCAACAGAGCTTTCAGCATGCAGTACTTCCTAGTGATCGGATTGGGTGGGCCGCCGATACGTTGCCGGCAACCCTGGAATGGTGAAGGCCGCGCGAACGGCCCGCTGTACCTTAGCCAAAGCTGAAGCCAACGCACAAGCGCAATCGCAACAATGAACGGCGATAATGAGCAGTATTTTTCCAAACGCCGCCCATTCATGAGCCAGACCGCCGAAACCCTTGCCGTGCTTGACGATCGCCTGCGTGGCCTGCTGCGGGACTATGCCCGCCGCGAGCCCGCCCACGACGCACTGGCTGCCGAATTCGGCATATTGCTGGACGATCCGGAAGATCCGTTCCGTCGTGAACGGCTGGCTGGCCACTTCACCGCCAGCTGCTGGCTGGTCAGCGCCGACGGTCAGCGCCTGTTGCTGACCCACCACCGCAAGCTGCAGCGCTGGCTGCAGTTGGGCGGCCACGCCGACGGCGACCGCGACCTGGCCCAGGTGGCGCTGAAGGAAGCCGAGGAGGAGTCGGGCCTGAGCGGCCTGGTGCTGGAAGATCCGGCCATCTTCGATATCGACAAGCATTGGATTCCGGAGCGCAAGGACGTGCCAGGGCACTGGCACTACGACGTGCGTTTCGTGATCCGGGCGCTGGGTGGCGAGGTCTTCGTGCTCAGCGAGGAGTCACTCGACCTGGCCTGGCGGCCGGTCGATGAGGTCGCGGTCGATCCGGAATCGGATGAATCCATGCAGCGCATGGCGCGCCGCTGGTTGGCGCGCTAGCAACCTGTAGAGCCGAGCCGATGCTCGGCTCAATGCGGGCCGGAACCGCAGCCGAGCATGGGCTCGGCTCTTATCTCTTGCGACTCTGGCACCTTAGGTGCCGAGAGCCCGGCGCGGGCGACCGTTCGGC
>NZ_JBSPUG010000010.1:0-48536 GCF_056861405.1 Stenotrophomonas sp. 22DLJC03 | reverse complement strand
AAAGGGGACGGAGGGGATTAAGTCGTTTGTGCACAAACGACTTAATCCCCTCCGTCCCCTTTTTTCTTCAATCCAGGAACCGTGCGGCCTGCTCCGGTGTCGGCAGATAGCAGCCGTCATGCCGCCCGAACCAGCGATAGCGGTTGCGGGCCAGCGCGCGGTACGCCGCGTCGCGCCAGCTGCGCGGCAGCACGCGCAACGCACCAGTGAGGCGCCAGCCACCACCGAGTCCTGCCAGCACGCGCAGGATCGCATCGGTATCGGTCCAGGCGCCCTGTTCGTCCAGCAACAGGAACGACATCGGGTCCCGCGGATCCAGCCCGTGCGCGCGCAGCAGGGCGCTGCCCTGCGCACCCTGCATTGCCGCGAAGCGATAGCGTCCCTTGCGATCAACGCGCAGCAGGAAGCGCACCCAGCGGTTGCACAGTGCGCAGACACCATCGAACACGATCACCGCGCCGCCCGCGTCGGTGGCGGCTTCACTGCGGTTCGAGCCAGCCTTCATAGCGGATCAGGGCTCCTGCCCAGGGCAAGGTCACATCGACCAGGAAAGTGTAGCGCTGGTCGTCCCAGGCCTCGCGGCAACGTACGCCACCAAACCAGCGCGTCGGCAGCGGCAGCAGGCCAAATGCCCAGACCCGCCGCACCGACCAGTCGATGCCACCGTCGCGGGCCTGCAGGTCGAACTCAAAACGCACCGCACCCAACTGCTCGTGCAGATACCCTTCGTGCGCCCACAGCCTCGATACCATCGGCCAGCGGCCGAAGCGTCGTGCCCAGCGTTCACCCTGCCCGTGTGCGCTGAACGCCACCTCGGTCGGCAGCGCCTCGCCATCCCTTGGCAACCGCGCCAGCGCGGCCAGCAGCGGCACCAGCCAGTGCCGGCCGCGCTCGATCCGCGCCTGGCCCACGTAGCGGCAGGGCAGCGGCGCGGCATGCAGTGCCTGCACCGGTGCGACCAGGGTGGCGAAGGCCGGCCCCAGCACGCGCGCGAACAGCGGCACGCTCAGGGCGCGATCCAGGCCAGGGTTGCCATGCGTCCGGTACGACGATCGCGCCGGTGCGAATACAGGTCCGGATCGGCCATGGTCGACACCGTACCGCCGTGAATCTGCGCCGGGTCCATCCCCGCCGCCTGCAGGCGCTGCCGGGCCAGGGCGAACAGGTCCACCTTCCAGTGGCCAGCACGGGTTGCCATGAATGCAGCCTCGGCGGCCGGATCGTGGCCGACGAAGGCGTGATAGACCTCCTCGCCGATCTCGTAATCGGCCGGTCCGGCCGCCGGGCCCAGCCAGGCGCGCAGCTGCGCCGGTGGCGTCTGCATGGCGGCCACGGTGGCCTCCAGCATGCCGTCGGCCAGGCCACGCCAACCGGCATGGGCGGCGCCCACCTCGCTGCCATCGACGGCGGCGAACACCACCGGCAGGCAGTCAGCAGTCAGGATCGCCAGCACCACGCCCGGCACCGAGGTCACCGCGGCGTCGGCGACCGGTTCGCTGGCACCGGCCACTGGCGGCGCGTTGAAGCGCAGTACGGTGCTGCTGTGCACCTGGCGCAGCCAATGCGGCGCCGACGGCAGCGCCAACCCCTGCTGCAGCAGCTGGCGGTTGTGCTCGACGTTGGCCGGGGTGTCACCATCGGCCGCGTGCCGGTTGCCCAGGTTGAACTGCGCGAACGGCGCCGGCGAGATGCCGGCACCATGCCGCCGCGTGGTCAGCGCGTGGACGCCCGCAGGCGCCGGCCAGTCCGCCTGCAGCAATGGCAGCGCGGCAGCCATCACCAGCGGTCCCGCTCGCGTGCGGCGAAGGCGTCGCTGTCTTCGCGCAGCACCTTCAGCAGGTGCAGCATGTCGGCCGGCACCGGCGCAGTGTTGCGCACCGTCTCACCGGTGATCGGGTGCACGAACTCCAGCGTCTCGGCATGCAGCGCCTGGCGCTTGAAGCCGCGCAGCGCGGCCACCAGCTCGTCGCTGGCGCCCTTGGGCAGCTTCAGCGCGCCGCCGTACAGCGGATCGCCCACGATCGGATGGCGGATGTGTGCCATGTGCACGCGGATCTGGTGGGTACGGCCGGTTTCCAGGCGGCATTCCAGGGCGGTATGTGCACGGAAACGCTCGCGCAGGCGGTAATGGGTCACCGCTTCCTTGCCATCCTCGCGCACGCCCATCTTCAGGCGGTCGCGCGGGTGGCGGTCGATCGGCGCATCGGCAGTGCCGCCGGCCACCAGCGCGCCCATCACGATGGCCAGGTACTGGCGGTGCACGTCGCGTGCGGCCAGCTGTTCGACCAGCGCGGTCTGCGCCTCCAGGGTCTTGGCCACCACCATCACGCCGCTGGTGTCCTTGTCCAGGCGATGCACGATGCCCGCGCGCGGCAGCACCGCCACCGACGGGTCGCGGAACAGCAGGGCGTTGACCAGGGTGCCGCTGTGGTTGCCGGCGCCGGGGTGTACCACCAGGCCGACCGGCTTGTTGATCACCAGCAGGTACTCGTCCTCGAACAGCACGTCCAGCGGGATGTCCTCCGGCTGGGCGTCGGTCTGGGTTTCAAGCACCACGGTGAGGGTGACCACCTCGCCGCCGCGCAGCGGATCGCGCGGGCGGGCCTGGGCGCCGTCCAGCAGGACATCGCCGGTCTTGATCCACTCGGTCAGGCGCGAACGCGAGTATTCGGGGAACAATTCGGCCACGACCGCGTCGAAACGGCGGCCGGCAGAGGTGTCGGGGACGATGGCCTGGCGGGCCGATTCAGAGGGTTGTTCAGACATGGCAGGGGGCATTCTTTGAAATTTTGGGGTCCCGGCGGCCGGTTTCAGTCGCTGGACAGGACACTAGGCTATCATCGACCCTTCGTATTCCAGCCGCGTCCCGCCTCGACCTCATGATCCGACGCTCCGTCATGCTCTCTGCGCCCGTCCGCCTCACCGCCCTGTTGCTGGTGCTGGTCATCGCCGCCACCGGTTGCCATCGTGGTGCCAAGAAGGGTGATCGCCCCGATGAAGGGACGCCGGTCGAACAGTTGTACGAGAAGAGCCACAAGCTGATGCAGGGTGGCAACTGGAGCGGCGCCGAAGGCAGCTTCCGCCGCCTGGTGGCCCAGTATCCGTACGGCCCGTACACCGAACAGGCGATGATCGAAACCGCCTATGCCCAGTACAAGGCCGGCAAGCACGATGACGCGGTGTCCAGCATCGACCGCTTCATCCGTACCTACCCGACCCACCGCAACATCGCCTACCTGTACTACCTGCGCGGCCTGGCCAACTCCAACCGCAGTACGGTTTTCCTTCGCCGCGTATGGTCTCTGGATGCAAGCCGCCGCGACCTGTCCACGCCGCACCAGGCGTACTCGGACTTCAACATCGTGGTAGACCGCTACCCGAACAGCCGCTACGCCGCTGATGCGCGCCAGCGCATGCTGGAGCTGCGTGACGTGTTCGCCCAGCACGAGCTGGACAACGCCCTGTACTACATGCGCCGCGGTGCATGGGTCTCGGCCGCGGGCCGCGCCAACTACCTGCTGGAAACCTACCCGCAGAGCGCCTTCCAGTACGACGCCGTCGCCGTCCTGGCCGATTCCTACACCCACCTGGGCAACAAGACCCTGGCCGACGACGCCCGCCGCGTCCTGCAGCTGAACCAGCCGGACCACCCG
This sequence comes from Stenotrophomonas sp. 22DLJC03, assembly GCF_056861405.1. NCBI lineage: Bacteria > Pseudomonadati > Pseudomonadota > Gammaproteobacteria > Lysobacterales > Lysobacteraceae > Stenotrophomonas > Stenotrophomonas sp. 22DLJC03. The sequence goes on along the minus strand of NZ_JBSPUG010000010.1, from coordinate 44,883 downwards.
TGGCTGGAAGGCAAGTGGCCGAAGTACCCGTGGATGGTCCGCAAGCTGAACCCGTTCGCCGGCGAGAAGTCCGCCAGCACCGGCCAGCGCAACGCGCGACTGGAAAAGAAGTAAGAAAAAGGCCCCGCGAGGGGCCTTTCTTCTTTCTGTAGAGTCGAGCCGTGCTCGACTGCTCTCAGCAGGACGCTCCACGCGCGACGGCTTCCCGGGTGCCGCCTAGGAATTCTCCGAATCCCCGGTGGATGCGACGCCGGTCCCAATCGGCGCGGGCAAGGCCCTCCACACTGCGGCGCAACGGCCATCCTGGCCGGCAAGGAGCGCCCCATGACACCACCGCCCCGCCGTTTGCGGCACCTGACCACCCTGATCGCTTCGGCCGTGCTGGCGCTGGCCTCCGGCCCGCTGGGCGCCACCCCGGCCGCCCCCGGCGACCTGCTCTCCGCCGCACCCTATCGCGCCGGCTGGGTGCCGTCTGCGGCCGCCCAGGCCTACAAGCTGCACTACCGCACCCCAGACCACCGTGGCCAGTTGGCCGAAGGCACCGGCCTGCTGTACCTGCCGGCCGGCGCGGCTCCGGTCGGTGGCTGGCCGGTGGTGTCGTGGGCACACGGCACCCAGGGCATCGCCGATCGCTGCGCCCCCTCCGTGTCCGGCCCCTACCAGCCTGAACGCGACGGGCGTTTCCTCGACCTGTTCCTGGCACAGGGCTATGCCGTCGTCGCCGCCGACTACCAGGGCCTCGGCAGCCCCGGTGACCACGCCTACCTGCACGTGCGCACCGCCGCACGCAACGCCATCGATCTGGTCAAGGCCAGCCATCAGTACCTCGGCCGCACCACACTGTCGCCGCGCTGGGTCTCGGTTGGCCATTCGCAGGGCGGTGCCGCCGCGCTTGCTGCCGGCCACATCGCGGATGCTTACGGCGGACCATCACTGCGGTACCGCGGCAGCTTCACCACCGGCACGCCCACCGCCGTCGAACTGACCGCGCTGGTGATGAAACCGGACAACCGCACCGCCAATCCCGGCGCGCTCAACGCCTATCACGCCTATCTGCTGGATGGCCTGCTGCAGGTCGCCCCGCAGATCGACCGCGTGCTCAGCGATGAGGGGCGTGCACGGGTCGCGCTGGCGCGCGGGCAATGCCTGGGCGAACTGGCCGCCACGCTGGAAGGCGCCGATACCGGCGCGATGTTCATCTCACCGCTGACCGACGTGGCGGGCATCTGGACGTTGCTGCACGACTACCTGGGCGTGCCGCGCCGCGGTTTCAGCCAGCCGCTCATGCTGGGCCATGGCAGCGAGGACCGCGACGTGCCGTACCTGACCACCCTGCTGTATGCCGCGGGGCTGGTCCTGCGTGGAGAGCCCGTGGCATTCCGGCGCTATCCGGTCGACCACCGCGGCACGCTGGATGCGGCGGCTGCGGATGGCCTGGCGTTCGTGCGTGCGCGGCTGGGGGACAGCCCGTTCGACGAAGCCACCGAAACCGCCGGCTTCGAACAGCTGCTCGACCAGGCCCGGTAGATTCACGCCATGCGTGGATACGTGGTCTACGGGATTGCCGGCCAGCGGCCGGCACTACCTGGTAGCGCCTGGCCCTGCCCGGCGACCTGCGCTCAGCCCTTGTAGCCGTTGCTGATCGGGTAGCGGCGCTCACGGCCGAACGCACGCCGCGAGACCTTCGGCCCCGGCGCGGCCTGGTGCCGCTTCCACTCACTGATGCGCACCAGGCGCAGCACGCGGTCGACCACGGCCGCGTCGTAACCGGCCGCAACGATCTCCGTGCGCGACTGCTCCTGGTCGATGTAGCGGTACAGGATGCCGTCCAGCACGTCATAGGCCGGCAGCGAATCCTGGTCCAGCTGGTTCTCGCGCAGTTCGGCCGAAGGCGGGCGGCTGATCACCGCCGGCGGGATCACCGGCGCACCGCCCACGGTGTTGCGCCACTTCGACAGACCGAATACTTCGGTCTTGTACAGGTCCTTCAGCGGCGCGTAGCCACCACACATGTCGCCGTAGATCGTGGCGTAACCCACCGCGTACTCGCTCTTGTTGCCGGTGGTCAGCAGCAGGCCGCCGAACTTGTTGGCCAGCGCCATCAGGATCACGCCACGGCTGCGCGACTGCAGGTTCTCCTCGGTCACGTCCGGGGTGGTGCCTTCGAACATCGGCGCCAGCGATTCCATCAGGCCCTTGAATGCTGGCTCGATCGACACCGCTTCCAGCTTCACGCCCAGCGCCTGGCACTGTTCGGCGGCCAGATCATTGGACAGGCCAGCGGTGTAGCGCGACGGCAGTCGCACTGCGGTGACGTTTTCGGCACCCATTGCATCCACGGCCATCGCCAGCACCAGCGCCGAGTCAATGCCACCGGACAGGCCCAGCCACACTTTCCTGAAGCCGTTCTTGCGGCAGTAGTCCTGGATGCCACGGGTCACAGCACGCCAGGCCAGCGCGTCCATGCTCTCGTCGCCATCGTCCATCCACACGTGCGGCATGAAGCGACGGGTTTCACCGTCGTACTCCACCACCAGCCACTGGTCGACGAAGGCCGCCGCGGCCGGATGCACGGTACCGTCGCCGTCGGCCACCACCGAAGCACCATCGAATACCAGCGCGTCCTGGCCACCGACCACATTGAGATAGGCGATCGCCGCCCCGCTCTCGCGGGTTCGCGCGGCCAGCACGGCATCGCGCTGGGCGTGCTTGCCGCGCTCGTACGGCGAAGCATTGGGCACCACCACCAGCTGCGCACCTTCGCGCACGGTGTCGGCCAGCGGCTCGGCGAACCACAGGTCTTCGCAGATCAGCAGGCCCACCGGAATGCCGTTGACCTCAAACACGCAGCTGCCGCCATCCGGATCGACATCGAAGTAGCGACGCTCGTCGAACACCGCGTAGTTGGGCAGTTCGCGCTTGCGGTAGGTCTGCTCGACCAGGCCATCGCGCAGCACGCTGGCGGCGTTGTAGACCACCGCACCTGCTGCCTGCGGCCAGCCGACCACGGCGGTGATGCCACGGCAGGCGGTTGCGATGCGGGTCATCGCCTGCTCGCATTCGTACAGGAAACCGGGGCGCAGCAGCAGGTCCTCCGGCGGATAACCGCTCACGGCCAGCTCGGGGAACATCACCAGCTCGGCGCCGTACTCGTCGCGCGCCTGGCCGATCATCTCGATGATGCGCTCGGTGTTGCCGGCGACATCGCCGACCGGGAAGTCGAACTGCGCCATCGCGATGCGGATCGAAGCCATGGGAATCCAGCCTGTGGTTGCAATGCGGCCATTGTAACGCCGGGGTCAGATCTCTTTTGCGCAGCAAAATGGATCTGACCCCACACCAGACGCAGAAAGGCCGCCCGGAGGCGGCCTTTCTGTTTCAAGCAGCCGGCCAGCGGCCGGCTCTACAGAATCGTCTGCCGGAGGCAGTCGATCTTATTTCACCAGCTTGGCGATGGCAGCGCCCAGGTCGCCCGGCGAACGCACGGTGACGACGCCAGCGGCTTCCATGGCAGCGAACTTGCCTTCTGCAGTGCCCTTGCCGCCCGAGGCGATCGCACCGGCGTGGCCCATGCGCTTGCCGGCCGGAGCCGACGCACCGGCGATGAAACCGACGACCGGCTTCTTCACGTGGTTCTTGATGTACTCGGCGCCGGCTTCTTCAGCGTCGCCGCCGATTTCGCCGACCATGATGATGCCTTCGGTCTGCGGGTCTTCGTTGAACAGCTTCAGGCAGTCGACGAAGTTCAGGCCGTTGATCGGGTCACCACCGATGCCGATGCAGGTGGACTGGCCCAGGCCGACTTCGGTGGTCTGCTTGACCGCTTCATAGGTCAGGGTGCCCGAACGCGACACGATGCCGATCTTGCCCGGCTGGTGGATGTGGCCCGGCATGATGCCGATCTTGCACTCACCCGGGGTGATGACGCCCGGGCAGTTCGGCCCGATCAGCACGGTGTCCGGATGCGAACGGGTCAGCACGTTCTTGACGCGCAGCATGTCCAGCACCGGGATGCCTTCGGTGATGCAGACGATGACCTTGATGCCGGCAGCAGCGGCTTCCAGGATCGCGTCGGCCGCGTACGGCGGCGGCACGTAGATGACCGAAGCGTTGGCGCCGGTGCTCTGCACGGCGTCGGCAACGGTGTTGAAGACCGGCAGGTCGATATGGGTGGTGCCACCCTTGCCCGGGGTCACGCCGCCAACAACCTGGGTGCCGTACTCGATCATCTGAGTGGCGTGGAAGGTGCCCTGCTGGCCGGTGAAGCCCTGCACGATCACCTTGGTGTTCTTGTTAATCAAAACAGACATGGGAATTCCTTGGTGTCGGATCAGGCAGCGTTCTTGACAGCTTCAACGATCTTCTTGGCGCCATCGTTGATGTTGTCAGCCGGGATGATGGCCATGCCGCTGTCACGCAGCAGCTGCTTGCCTTCTTCCACGTTGGTGCCTTCCAGGCGCACCACGACCGGAACCTTGACGCCCACTTCCTTCACGGCGGCGATGATGCCTTCGGCAATCATGTCGCAGCGGACGATGCCGCCGAAGATGTTGACGAAGATGCCTTCGACCTTGTCCGAGGACAGGATCAGCTTGAAGGCTTCGATGACGCGCTGCTTGTTGGCACCGCCGCCCACGTCCAGGAAGTTCGCCGGCTCGCCGCCGTTGAGCTTGATGACGTCCATGGTGGCCATGGCCAGGCCTGCGCCGTTGACCATGCAGCCGATGTTGCCGTCCATGGTGACGTAGTTGATGTCCAGCTCCGAAGCGATCACTTCGGTCGGATCTTCCTGGGTCTTGTCGCGCATGGCGACCAGGGCCTTCTGGCGGAACGCGGCGTTGTCGTCGCTGTCGAACTTGCCGTCCAGCGCGTACAGGTTGCCGTCGTCCAGGATGGCCAGCGGGTTGATTTCAACCAGCGCCAGGTCCTTTTCGTTGAACAGGCGGTACAGGTTCACCATGATGCTGGCGAACTGGCCGGCCTGCTTGGCGGTCAGGCCCAGCTTGAAGCCGAAATCACGGCCGTGGTAACCCTGCACGCCTTCGACGAAATCGACGTTCAGCGAGTGGATCAGCTCCGGGGTTTCAGCAGCGACCTGCTCGATCTCCACGCCGCCTTCCGAAGAAGCGATGTAGGTGATGGTCTTGGTGCCACGGTCAACCAGCACCGACAGGTACAGTTCCTTGACGATTTCGCCGGCGGTGGTCACCAGCACCAGGTTGACCGGCAGTTCAACGCCAGCGGTCTGGTAGGTGGCCATCTTGGTGCCGAGCATCTTGGCCGCAGCGGCCTTCACGTCGTCGGTGGTCTTGCAGAACTTGACGCCGCCAGCCTTGCCGCGGCCGCCAGCGTGGATCTGCGCCTTGACCATCCAGGGGCCCTGGCCCAGGGAGTTGGCAGCGGCAACAGCTTCGTCCGGGGTCGCAGCGACCTTGCCGGCCGGGACCGGGATGCCGTACTCGGCAAGCAGTTGTTTTGACTGGTATTCGTGGAAATTCATGCGTCACCGTGGGAATAGGAACGACCGCACGCAATTCCTCAGGGCCCCGGCGGGGCGCCGGCATGGACCGCGGCGGGCCCACTATTGTGGCCGAGCCAGCGCCGGGGCGCAAAGAAGTCTGTACAAAACGCCAGACCCGGCCAGATTTCCACCATCATTCAGGCAGTTGCGCCCCGGCCGACGCTGGCCACCGGTATCCACAGCGGGCCAAATGCGCGATCCGGGCCGCGCCGACGGCGCCCGCCCGGGGGCCCTATACTGGTCGAATCGAGCAGACTCGACGCCACATCGACGCGACGTACCGGCCGGCTTCAGGGGATGCCAGGCAGGCCCGCCGCAGATTCCAGACCCAGGCAGCCAGAAGGGGAGTTCCGGCGTGTCACCCAGTGCTTCATTGATCGACCGCATCGAATCGATTCCGCGGCGTGAGCTGTATTTCTTCGCGCTGTACCGGGTGCTGATCGCCGCGGTCATCGCCGGCCTGCTGTACAGCCCGTTGTCGGCCATGGTCGGCGAAGCGCATCACCCGCGCCTGGCCGATACCGTCGCGGCGATCTATCTGCTGCTGTCGCTGCTGGCCCTGGTGATCGGCCGCAACGAGCGCTGGCTGCGCCCGATCGTGGTCAGCAGCGTGCTGGTCGACATCATCGCCGCCACCTTGCTCTCACATGCACTGCCCGGTGCCAGCGCCGGCATCTCGATGTCGCTGCTGTTCAACATCGCCGCTGCTGCCACCCTGCTGCCACTGAGCTGGGGCCTGGGCCTGGCGATCGCGGCCAGCCTGGCCACGGGCGCGGAATACAGCTGGAAACTACTGGAAGGGGGCGACCCCACACGCACCCTCGCCGAGCTGGCGATGTTCGCCACCAGCTACCTGGCGCTGGCCTTCATCAGCTTCCAGGTGGGCAACCGCGCGCGCCGCAACCAGCAACTGGCCAACCAGCGCGGCGATGAAGTGGCCAACCTGTTCCAGATCAACGAACTGATCATCCGCCGCATGCGTACCGGCGTGCTGGTGGTGGATGCCGACAGTCGCATCACCCTGGCCAACGAAGCCGCCTCGATGCTGCTGGGCGACAGCGATGGCAACGGCGAAAGTGGGCGCCTGGACCTGACCAGCGCCGCGCCGGAACTGGCCCGCCGCCTGCAGCGCTGGCGCAACGGCTGGGCGCAGGACGAGCTGCCGCTGCAGCTCAACCCCGACCAGCCCGAGGTACAGCCGCGCTTTGCCCGCCTGCTGGCCGGCAGCGAACTGGCGCTGGTGTTCCTGGACGACTCCAGCGTGGTCTCGCGCCGCGCCGAATCACTCACCCTGTCGGCGATGGGGCGATTCTCGGCCAGCCTGGCGCACGAGATCCGCAATCCGCTGGCGGCGATCAACTACGCCGTGCAGTTGCTGGAGGAAGGCACCGGCTTCAACGAAAGCGACCGCCGCCTGCTGCAGATCATCCGCCAGCAGTGCCAGCGCACCAACGGCATCGTCGAGAGCGTGCTGGGCCTGGCCCGGCGCGAGCGCGCCACCCCCGAGAACGTAGACCTGGCCGCGTTCGTGCGCCGCTTCGTGCTGGAGTACAAACAGGGGCAGACGCTGGAGACCGACAGCATCGAGCCGATCATCAACGACAGTTCGGTGATGGCCCAGGTCGATGCGAAGCATCTCTACCAGGTGCTGACCGTGCTGGTGCACAACGCACTGAAGTACGGCCGCATCGGCCAGCAACCCGCACGCGTACGGCTGCGCGTGGCGCAGCACGAGCGCAGCGCGGTGATCGACGTGATGGACCGTGGTCCGGGTATTCCAGAGAGCGTTGCCGCGCAGCTGTTCCGGCCGTTCTTCACCACCTCCGAGCATGGCACCGGCCTGGGCCTGTATATCGCCCGCGAACTGTGCCGGGCCAACCAGGCACGGCTCGACTACATTCCGGTGCCGGCGGGCGGCTCCTGCTTCCGTCTGGTGTTGCCCGGCCCGCACACGCTGTTGCCCACCTGATTCTGATTCTGTGCGTCAAACATTTGTCGCTTCCAGCCCCCTCGTTTATCTTTCACGCCCATGAACGAAACCCGCAGCGCCCTCGTCGTCGACGATGAACGCGACATCCGCGAACTGCTGGTACTGACCCTCGGCCGCATGGGGCTGCGTATCAGTACCGCCGCCAACCTGGCCGAAGCGCGCGAGCTGCTGGCCAGCAATCCGTACGACCTGTGCATCACCGACATGCGGCTGCCCGATGGCAACGGCATCGAACTGGTCAGCGAGATTGCCCAGCACTACCCGCGCACGCCGGTGGCGATGATCACCGCCTTCGGCAGCATGGACCTGGCCGTGGAAGCACTGAAGGCCGGTGCCTTCGACTTCGTCAGCAAGCCGGTGGACATCGCCGTGCTGCGTGGACTGGTCAAGCACGCACTGGAACTCAACAACGCCGAACGCCCGCTGCCCGGCCCCAATGCCGAACAAGGCGCACGCCTACTGGGCGCTTCGCCGGCCATGGACGTGCTGCGCACCACCATCGGCAAGGTCGCGCGCAGCCAGGCGCCGGTCTACATCCTGGGAGAGTCCGGCGTTGGCAAGGAACTGGTCGCACGCACCATCCACGCCCAGGGCGCGCGCGCGGCCGGACCGTTCATTCCGGTCAACTGCGGCGCCATTCCCGGCGAGCTGATGGAAAGCGAGTTCTTCGGCCATCGCAAGGGCAGCTTCAGCGGCGCCCACGCCGACAAGCCCGGACTGTTCCAGGCCGCGCACGGCGGCACCCTGTTCCTGGACGAAGTGGCCGAGCTGCCGCTGCAGATGCAGGTGAAACTGCTGCGCGCGATTCAGGAGAAGTCGGTGCGACCGGTCGGTGCGGCCAACGAAGAACCGGTGGACGTGCGCATCCTATCGGCCACCCACCGCGATCTGGCCGAGCTGGTCGAGGACGGGCGTTTCCGCCACGACCTGTACTACCGCATTAACGTGATCGAACTGAGGGTGCCGCCGCTGCGCGAGCGTCGCCAGGACCTGCCGGAGCTGGCCGCGGCCGTGCTGGCACGCCTGGCCCGCAGCCACGGCCGCGCCACCCCGCTGCTGGCGCCGTCGGCGCTGGAGGCACTGGCCCAGTACGCCTTCCCCGGCAACGTGCGCGAACTGGAGAACATCCTGGAACGCGCGCTGGCCTTGGCCGAGGAAGACTGCATCGGCGCCGATGACCTGCGCCTGCCGCAGCACGCGCCGCGTGCGCCCGGCAGTGCCGCGCCCGCCGAAGCCGTGGCCGACCTGCAGCCCGGCAGCGCCGCCCTGCCCTCGTACATCGAGCAGCTGGAGCGCAGCGCCATCCAGCGCGCGCTGGAAGAGAACCGCTGGAACAAGACCCGCACTGCTGCGCAGCTGGGGATTACCTTCCGCGCGCTGCGCTACAAGCTGAAGAAGCTGGGAATGGAGTAATCAGCCGGGTCGGATCCCTTTCCGCAGGAAAGGGCTCTGACCCGATGCCGACCGACGTCATCCACGCATGGCGGGGATCGACGTCAATCCTTGGTCACGCGGTTGATCTCGGCCAGGCTGGTCACGCCTGCCGCCGCCTTCTTCAACGCCGACTGCCGCAGGTCATTCACCCCGATCTGCTGCGCCGCCTCGGCAATCTGCAGTGCATTGCCGCCGGCCAGCACGATGGTGGCGATCTCATCGGTCATCGGCATCACCTGGTAGATACCGGTACGGCCCTTGTAGCCCTCGGTGCACTCATCGCAGCCCACCGCTTCATACAGCTCGATGCCCGCGTCCAGCTGCGCCTGGGTGAAGCCCTCGGCCAGCAGCGCATGCTCCGGCAGGGTCGAGCGCCGCTTGCAGTTGCCGCACAGGCGGCGTGCCAGGCGCTGGGCGATCACCAGCGTCACCGAGCTGGTGATGTTGTACGGCGCGATGCCCATGTTCATCAGGCGCGCGATGGTCTGCGGCGCGTCGTTGGTGTGCAGCGTGGACAGCACCATGTGACCGGTCTGCGCCGCCTTGATCGCGATTTCCGCCGTTTCCAGGTCGCGGATTTCGCCGACCATGATGATGTCCGGATCCTGGCGCAGGAACGAGCGCAGCGCCGCAGCAAAGGTCATGCCGCGCTTGTTGTTCTGCTGCACCTGGTTGACGCCGGGCAGGCGGATTTCCACCGGGTCTTCGGCGGTGGAGATGTTGCGCGTCTCGTCGTTGAGGATGCCCAGCGCGGTATACAGCGACACGGTCTTGCCCGAGCCGGTCGGGCCGGTCACCAGCACCATGCCGTACGGCTTGTGGATGGCGTCCTGGAACAGCTTCTGCTGGTCCGGCTCGTAGCCTAGCTTGTCGATGCCCAGCTTGGCCGCGCTGCCATCCAGGATACGCAGCACCACCTTCTCGCCGAACAGGGTCGGCAGCGTGCTGACGCGGAAGTCGATCTGCTTGGTCTTGGACAGGTTGAGCTTGATGCGACCGTCCTGCGGCACGCGTTTCTCGGCGATGTCCAGCTGCGCCATCACCTTCAGGCGCGCGGCGATGCGCTGGTTCAACTTCACCGGCGCGCGCGCCACCATCTTCAACAGGCCGTCGATGCGCAGGCGCACACGGTAATCGTCTTCGTAGGGCTCGAAATGAATGTCCGACGCGCCCTTGCGGATCGCATCGACCAGCACCTTGTTGACGAACTTCACCACCGGGGTGTCGTCGCCCTTGGCATCGATGCCGGAGTCGCCGCTGCTGGTGCCGAGATCTTCGTCACCGGCCGCGACGTCCAGGTTGCCCATGCCGTCGTCGTCACCGCCCAGGGCGTCGCCGATGGTGTCATGGCTGGCGTGCCACTGTTCGAGCGTGCGGCGGATCTGGTCCTCGTCGACGAGGATCGGCTCGACCACCAGATTGGTGTGGAACTTGATCTCGTCCAGCGAGTGGGTCGGGTTGCTGGTACCGACAAACAGCTTGCCGCCGCGCTTGAACAGCGGCAGCACGTTGTGCTTGCGCAGCAGCTCCTCGCTGACCAGGCTCATCGCGTTCTGGCTGGCATCGAAGGTGGACACGTCGAACAGCGGCATGCCGAACTCGACCGCGTTGGCGGCGGCCAGCTGCGAGGCATTGACCAGCTTGTTCTGCGCGAACCACGTGGGCAGCGGCTGGCGCGCGGCCGCGGCCTTGGCCATGGCGTCGCGAGCCGTGGTCTCGTCCAGGGCGCCGTCCTGTACCAGGCGTCGGGCCAGGCCGGTGATGCCGACAAGATTGGCGGTGGTTACAGCGTTCATATGAATCCTTGGCTCATGGGGTCATGCACTGCCGTGCGCCTTGTACGGGCACCGCACGGGGCAGCAGAACCTGCCGCAGCCAACGGCCAACGGCATCGCCAATCCATGAGCAACACTGCCTCGCCTGGCACTCCCTACCCGGCAGGCACGATCCTGACTCCCCCGGTGATGATAGCCCCGTCAAGGGTCGGCCAGCATCCCATCGGAGCGCAGAAGTGTGATCAACAGCCGCTCGGGCGATAGCGCGCTTCGAAGGCGCTGCCGTCGCAGCTCCAGATGCCCTCGGCCGAGCGGCGCAGGATCAGGTCCTTGCCTTCCAGCACGCTGTGGCCCTTCAAGGTGCAGCTGATATGGCCGACGCCGGAGTCGCCGAGTTCGGCTTCCACGTTCGAGCAGTGGGCGTTCTGGGCGCCGCCGATGAACTCGGGGGTGACCAGACTGGCCGAGCGGTTTTCATAGATGACCGTTTCAACCAGCATCTTGCCCGGGCTGATGTCGGCCAGCGCGGCTGTCAGCTGGGTACGGATGATGTATGGCTGGAACGCCACCGTCGCGATGGCCGCCAGAATGGCAATGATGGCCACCACGATCATCAGCTCGATGAGCGTGAAGCCCTTCTGCGTGTTCATGACTCCCCCTGTGTGATCCAGCAATCCCCATTGCTGCGTGCTGACCGGGATTCGTACTCCAGTCAGCACAAGGCCCGCCGAAGCGGGCCTTGTGTTCGCCGTCAAAATACAGAGGGCCTGCGTGGCCCCCGCATCTCTCAGCCTATCAGCCAAGCTTGATTACTTGCAGCCGGCCGGAGCGTACTTTTCCTTGACGTCGGTCAGCGTGCAGGTGAAGCCACCCGCCTTGGTGATGGTTCCCTTGTCATCCACGGTAGCTTCGGCATAGGCCAGCTTCAGCGTCGAAGCGCCACCGATACGACCCGGATCACGGATGGTGCAGGTCATGCCGGTATCTGCAACGTCAATCTTCGAGCAGTTGCCGGTGTTGTCAGCCTGGAAACCCGCAGTCTGCAGATTCGGAGTCTTGCCATTGCTGACTTCCATCTCGAACTGGGTCTTGTGCGCAGCCAGGTCGGCCAGCGCAGCGGTGACCTTCGACTTCGAGGTGTAGTCCTGGTAAGCCGGCAGTGCGATGGCAGCCAGGATGGCGATGATCGCGACGACGATCATCAGTTCGATAAGGGTGAAGCCCTTCTGGTTCTTCATTGGTACATCCCCAAGATAGTGGTGGTTGAGTTCAGTGCACGGGATCGGACCGGACAGCGCCGGTTGAGCGGGCCCCATACCCTGCGGGTGGATCAACGCAGGTTGCGTGCCAACCCCGGCACGCCTCCCCCTGGATTTCCCCGCGCCCATGATGGCAGCAATTTCGTGGATGGGAACCCCCCGCATCCGAATCTGCGATGGACGCGGCAATGTGACGCAGTGCGTCACCTTTGGCCGGCAGCCGGCACGAAATCGCACGCTGGGCCGCCCGCCAACTGCCCATCCGGCCTTGAACCCGCTACCATCCACGGCTAGTTACCCGCCTGGGGATGGCGGGTCTTGGGGAGCCAACATGTCTGTCAGTCGCAGTGCGATCAAGAAAGAGCCGGTGGCACGCGCCACCATGGAGCTGCAGCCGTTTGTCTGGGTGGGGACCGACAAGCGGGGCGTGAAAATGAAGGGCGAGCAGTTGGCCAAGAACGCCAATCTGCTGCGTGCCGAGCTGCGCCGCCAGGGCATCAACCCGGGTCAGGTCAAGCCGAAGTCGAAACCGTTGTTCGGCGCCGCCGGCAGCCCGGTCAAGGCCAAGGACATCGCCTTCTTCAGCCGGCAGATGGCCACGATGATGAAGTCCGGCGTGCCGATCGTGTCGTCGCTGGACATCATTGCCAGCGGGCACAAGAACCCGCGGATGAAGAAGTTGGTGGACACCATCCGCACCGACATCGAAGGCGGCTCTTCGATGCATGAGGCCATCAGCAAGCACCCGGTGCAGTTCGACGAGCTGTACCGCAACCTGGTGCGGGCCGGCGAAGGCGCCGGCGTGCTGGAAACCGTGCTGGACACGGTGGCCACCTACAAGGAGAACATCGAAGCGCTGAAGGGCAAGATCAAGAAGGCGCTGTTCTACCCGATCATGGTGGTTGTGGTGGCCATGCTGGTCAGCGGCATCATGCTGGTGTTCGTGGTGCCGCAGTTCGAGGACGTGTTCAAGAGCTTCGGCGCCGAGCTGCCCGCCTTCACCCAGCTGGTGGTGAACCTCTCGAGATTCATGGTGTCGTGGTGGTGGCTGATGCTGCTGGTCGCGATCGGTACGGCGGTCGGCCTGGTCATGGCCTACAAGCGCTCACCCAAGATGCAGCATGCGATGGACCGTTTCGTGCTGAAGGTGCCGGTGATCGGGCAGATCATGCACAACAGCGCCATCGCCCGCTTCTCGCGCACCACGGCGGTGACCTTCAAGGCCGGCGTGCCGCTGGTGGAGGCGCTGGGCATCGTGGCCGGCGCCACCGGCAATACCGTGTACGAAGAGGCGGTGCTGCGCATGCGCGACGACGTCTCGGTGGGTTACCCGGTGAACATGTCGATGAAGCAGACCAACCTGTTCCCGCACATGGTCATCCAGATGACCGGCATCGGCGAAGAGGCCGGTGCGCTGGACGCCATGCTGTTCAAGGTGGCGGAGTACTACGAGCAGGAGGTCAACAATTCGGTGGATGCCCTGAGCAGCCTGCTGGAACCGATGATCATGGTGTTCATTGGTACCATTGTTGGCGGCATGGTGATTGCCATGTACCTTCCCATCTTCAAACTCGGCGCCGTCGTCGGATAACACATACATGGCTTTTCTCGACCAGCATCCCGGCCTCGGCTACCCCGCCGCGGCCGCCCTGGGACTGCTGCTGGGCAGTTTCCTCAACGTCGTCATCCTGCGCCTGCCCAAGCGGCTGGAGTGGCAGTGGAAGCGCGATGCGCGCGAAGTCCTGGAGGAACCGGACTTCTATGAACCCCCCCCACCGGGGATCGTGGTGGAGCCGTCGCACTGCCCGCATTGCAAGCACAAGCTGAGCTGGTACGAGAACATCCCCCTGTTCAGCTGGATCATCCAGGGCGGCAAATGCCGGCACTGCAAGGCGCCGATCTCGCTGCAGTACCCGCTGGTGGAGGCGCTGACCTCGGTGCTGGTGCTGGCCTGCGTCTGGCAGTTCGGCTTCGGCTGGCAGGGCTTCGGCGCCATCGTGCTGACCTGCTTCCTGATTGCCCTGTCCGGCATCGACCTGCGCACGCAGCTGCTGCCCGACCAGTTGACCCTGCCGCTGATGTGGCTGGGGCTGATAGGCAGCATCGACAACCTGTACATGCCGGCCAAGCCCGCCCTGGTGGGCGCGGCGGTGGGTTACCTGTCGCTGTGGACGGTCTGGTGGCTGTTCAAGCAGCTGACCGGCAAGGAAGGCATGGGCCATGGCGATTTCAAGCTGCTGGCCGCATTGGGCGCCTGGTGCGGGCTGAAGGGCATCCTGCCGATCATCCTGCTGTCCTCGGTGCTGGGCGCCATCATCGGCTCGATCTGGCTGTACAGCCGGGGCCGTGACCGCGCCACCCCCATCCCGTTCGGGCCCTATCTGGCCATCGCTGGTTGGCTGTACTTCATGTGGGGTGCGCCGCTGGTGGAGCAATACATGGTGATGAGCGGGCTGCGCTGAGGGGAGTCCCCATGAGCCGCTATGTGGTTGGCCTGACCGGCGGCATCGCCTCGGGCAAGAGTGAAGTGACCCGGCGCTTCGAAGCGCTGGGGATCGTGGTGGCCGACGCCGACCTGGCCGCCCGCGCCGTGGTTGCCACTGGCAGCCCGGCGCTGGCCCGCATCGCCGAGCGCTTCGGCACCGACATGCTGCTGGCCGATGGCGGCCTGGACCGGGCCCGGCTGCGCGCCCATGTGTTTGCCGACCCGGCCGAGCGGACGGCACTGGAAGCCATCACCCACCCGGCCATCCGCCTGCTGATGCAACAGCAGTGCGAGCAGGCCGCCAGCCCCTATGCAATTGCCGCCATTCCGCTGTTGACGGAGGTTGGTGGGCGGCAGGCCTATCCGTGGCTGGACCGGGTGCTGCTGGTGGATGCGCCGGAAGCCGTGCAGCATGCCCGGCTGATGCTGCGTGACGGCATCGACGCCGCGCTGGCCGACCAGATGATTGCTGCGCAGGCCAGCCGCGCACAGCGCTTGGCGCTGGCCGATGACGTGGTGGTCAATGATGGGCAGCCGGAGGACCTGCAGGTGCAGGTGGAACGGCTGCATGCACGGTATCTGGGGTTGGCCGGGGGCTGAGGCCGGGTTGCCGGCCAGCGGCCGGCACTACCGAAGCGCATCCACGCGGGGCGCGGATCTACTGATCGGGCGTCCATGCATGGCGCAGGTCTACTGTAGAGCCGAGCCCATGCTCGGTTCCGGGAGCCCAAGGCAGCCGAGCGTGGGCTCGGCTCTACATGGTCGTCAGGGCCAGCGCCGACCAAGGTCGGCATCTACCGTTTACAGTGGCTTCGGCGAGAACGTCAGGGTGGCGATCACGCCGCGTTCGCCGCCGGGGCGCACGCTGACCTGCCAGCCGTACAGGTCGCACAGGCGGCTGACGATCGACAGGCCGATACCACCGCCCTGCGAATGGCCGGCATGGGTGCCGCGGTAGCCACGCTGGAACAGCTTGGCGGCGTCTTCTTCGCTCAGGCCCGGACCGCTGTCGGTCACCGACACCGAGTTGGTGCCGACGAACACGCGTACTTCGCCATCCTGCGAGTACTTCACCGCATTGCCAATCAGGTTGCCCAGCGCCACCGACAGGGCCGCTTCGGGCGCATCGATCACCAGGTTGCGCTCGCCTTCCAGCAGCAGCTCCAGCGGCTTGCCGCCCAGCTGTGCGCGGTGTGCATCGAGCAGCTGCTCGGCCACGCGGGCGACGTTGCTGGTGCCCTGCCCGCGCTCGTTGCGCGACAGCAGCAGCAGCGCGCCGATCAGGTCGCTGCACTGCTGTTCGGCGCGCTGGATGCGCTGCAGGCGCTGCAGCACCTTCTCGTCCAGGCCGGGCCGGGTCAGCAGCAGTTCGGTAGCGCCACGGATCACCGCCAGCGGCGTGCGCAGTTCATGGCTGACGTCGGCGTTGAACTCGCGGTCGCGCTGCACCACCTCGGTCAGCCGCGACGAATAGTCGTCCAGCGCCTGGGCCAACTGCCCCACTTCATCGTCGGGGAAACGTGGCGCCAGGGGTTCTGGGTCACTGGTACCGCCGCGGTAGGCGCGCAGCCGCGCGGCCAGATCCGACACCGGTTTCATCACCTTCGACGCCGACCACCAGCCCAGCACCAGCGACAGCACGCTGAACACCAGCACCGACAGCACCAGCGCGCGGTTGAGCTGCTTGCCGCCGCGCACGCTGTCGGTCATGTCATAGGCGAGGAAGAACCAGGCGTCATTCGCCTTGCGCACGGCGAGCTTGTAAGCGTAGGGCTGTCCTTGCTCGTCGGTGCCGCTCAGGTTGTAGTTGCCGTTCTGCAGATCGGCCCATTGCGGCCAGGATTCACGCGCTTTGTCGAATTTGTCGGCCGAGTAGGCGTATGCACGGATCTGCTGCACAGGCACGGCCGGATTACGCCCCGGGTGCTCATAGAAGCGGCGGGCGTACTCTTCGATGTTGTGGTTGATCACGTCCTCCACCAGCTGGTTTTCCACGCGCATGCGGGCCCAGTTGGTGGCGAACGCGAACAGTGTTGTCAGGCAGAAGCCCAACAACACGAACGACACGATGATGCGGCTGCGCAGGCGTCGCCGATACGGCGTGCGTCGGCGCTCCCCCTTGGCTGCCACGGAATCAGGCTTCCGGGGTGGCGATGCGGTATCCGATGCCATGGCGGGTCTGGATCAGCGGCACTTCAAACGGCTTGTCGACCACCGCACGCAGGCCATGGATGTGCACCCGCAGCGAATCCGAATCGGGCAGTTCCTCGCCCCACACGCGGGTTTCCAGCTCCTGGCGGGTCACCACGGCCGGGGCCGCTTCCATCAGCGCCTGCAGGATCTTCAGCGCGGTCGGGTTGAGCTGCAGCAGCTTGCCCTGGCGACGGACTTCCAGCGTATCCAGGTTGTATTCCAGGTCACCGGTTTCCAGCACGCGGGTCTGCACGCCTTTGCCGCGGCGCGACAGGGCATTCAGGCGCACTTCCACTTCCTGCAGCGCGAACGGCTTGATCAGGTAGTCGTCGGCACCGGAATCGAAACCCGCCAGCTTGTTGTCCAGCGAATCCCGGGCAGTCAGCATCAGTACCGGCGTCTGCTTGCGCGCTTCATTGCGCAGCTTGCGGCACACTTCGATGCCGTCCATGCCGGGCAGGTTGAGGTCCAGCACGATCGCGTCGAACTCGTGCACGACGGCCAGGTGCAGGCCAGTGACACCATCGGCCGCGAAGTCCACGGTGTGGCCACGATCCTCAAGGTAGTCGCCCAGGTTGGCGGCGATGTCGCTGTTGTCTTCGATTACGAGAATGCGCACTGGAACCTCTGGTTCTTGAAGGGTCGTCGGGGGGCCAGGCCCACCCCTGCAGGATGGACCTGCCGGAGTGGACGCGACGTCTACCTGCTGAACGATACAGGTTCCATTCTTAACATTTCGTACCGGCACCGCGACCGGCGCGAATGGCCTGGGCCGGGGCCGTCGGTCAGCGGCTCATCCGCTGCTGGTCGGTCATCGCGCGGCGGCTTTCTTCCTGGGCCTTGCGGCGCTGGGCCACGGTCAGGCAGACGCTCTGCGGCATGTTGCTGCCGGTCAGGCGCTCGCGGCGGCAGATCATGCGGCTGTCGGCATGGGCACGGGTCATGATCGTGTTGACGATCTCCTGCTCGTTGAAGACGTCGTTACGCTCCTGCGGCGCAAGCTCATCAACCTTCTCGCGGCCATTCATCTTGATCTTGATCCGGTTCAGTGCCTGCTGCACCCGGCTCTTGTCCTCCAGCCCGATCTCGCTGTAGTCCTCGCTGCCGATGGCCGTTTCAACGCGGCGGATCTGCTCGGCCACCGGTGCGCCGCCGTCCATCCGAACGGCCTGCTTCTCGGCCTTGGCGTGCACAGTGGCAACCAGGCCCAGCGACAGCATCAGGGCCAGCGTGGTCTTGCGGTACATAACGCACTCCAGGTTCTTCCATGAATGGGAACCAACTTTACGACTCCGCCGATGCGCCCACAAGGGACGCTCGGCAGGGTGACCGTTGGCGATGCCTTGCGATCAGGGCTTGTAGTTGTTGAAGCGCTGGGTGTCGTTGAGCGCCTTGCGGCTTTCTTCCTGCGCCTTGCGGCGTTGCGCCACGGTCAGGCAGACACTCTGCGGCATGTTGCTGCCGGTGCTGCGCTCGCGACGGCAGACCATGCGGCTGTCGGCGTGGGCGCGGGTCATGATCGTGTTGATCACTTCCTGGTCGTTGAAGACCTGGGTCTGGTCGTGCGGGCTGAGCTGCTCCACGTTCTGGTGGTCACCCACCGCCAGCTTGATCCGGCCCAGCGCCTGCTGCACCCGGCTCTTGTCCTCCAGGCCGATCTCGCTGTAGTTCTCGGAGCTGATCGCCTTTTCGACGGCCTGGATCTGCTCGGCCACCGGTGCCTTGGCGTCGAACTTCACTTCACTCTTTTCTGGCTTCGCCTGCGCCGTTGCGGCCAAGCCCAGGCACACCATCAGGGCAATCGGGGTCATGCGTTGCATCACTACCTCCATGTTCGTCCATGATTGAACGGCTAGAAACGGGAATCTGTCGATGCGGCCATGCGCAGCGCAAGGCAGGTGTGGGACACGGGGATCAGCGCCCGGAAGGCGGAACGAGGTTGCTGTAGCTGCGCTGGTCGTTGATCAGGGCCTTGCCCTTTTCCTCGATACGGCGCCGCTCGGCCACGGTCAGGCAGCGCCCCTTGGGCATGTTGCTGCCGGTGGTGCGCTGGTAGGTGCAGATCTGGCGGCTGTCGTCATGGCCACGGGTCAGCAGGGTGTTGATCCGCTCCTGCTCGTTGAACACGTCGGCCTGCTCCTGCGGTGGCAGCTCCTGCACGGTCTGGCGTTCGCCCATCCGCGAGCGGATCCGTTCCAGTGACTGCTGCACGCGGCTGCGGTCCTCGTTGGACAACTCGGCGTATTCAGGAGTGGCCAGGGCTGCCTCCACCTGGCGGATCTGTCCGGCCACCGGCGCCTGCCGGTCCATCTGCAGGGCGGTCTTTTCCGGCTTGGCGGCAGCCGCGCCGGACAGCCCCAGCAACAACGCGATCATCGTGATGCGGTACATCGCCAGCCTCCGATCCATCCAGGAACGATGCGCGTCACTCTACGGCCGTCACGCGGCCTCCACAAGGGGCCTTCGGCAGGCATAAAAAAGACCCAGGCGGTGCCCCCGCCTGGGCCTGAAGTTGTATCCCGATACCGATCCTGCTGAGAGGCAGAGCTGCGGTTCGCTGAAGCCTACGCCGGCACCGATTAAAGGCTCGTTAAAGCCGGCGTCATTTGCCCATGAGAATCATAATTGGTTGAAATATCAGGATTTTTTAAGCTTCTCGACGTGCTCGATGATACGCGTGGCGACATCCACTCCGCAGGCGGCTTCGATCCCTTCCAGCCCAGGCGTGGAATTGATTTCCAGCACCAGCGGCCCGCGCGCGGAGCGGATCAGGTCCACCCCGCACACGGACAGTCCCAGTGCCTTGGCCGAACGTACTGCCACCTGTTGCTCGGCGCGGCTGGCCTTGGCCGCTACCGCGGTCCCCCCGGCATGCAGGTTGGAGCGGAAATCACCTTCCGGCGCCTGCCGCTGCATCGACGCCACCACCTGGTCACCCACCACGAAGCAGCGCAGGTCGGCGCCCTTGGCCTCGCCAATGAACTCCTGCATCAGGAAGTTGGCGTACAGACCACGCAGGGCCTCGACGATGCCGCGCGAGGCACTGGCCTTCTCGGTGAGGATCACGCCCCGCCCCTGGGTGCCCTCGTTGAGCTTCACCACGTGCGGCGGCGGGCCGAGCATGGACAGCAGGTCGACGGTGTCATCGGGGTTGTCGCCGAACACGGTGACCGGCATGTCGATGCCCTTGGCCGCCAGCAGCTGGTGCGCGCGCAGCTTGTCGCGCGAACGCAGGATCGCATCGGACGGATTGGGGGTGCGTGCGCCCATCAGCTCGAACTGGCGCAGCACGGCGGTGCCATAGCGGGTGATCGAGGCGCCGATGCGCGGAATGACCATGTCCACACCGGTCATCGGCCGGCCCTTGTAGTGCATCGAAAAGCCATCGGCAGCGATGCGCATGTAGCAGCGCAGCGGGTCGAGGATGCGTACGGTATGGCCGCGCGCGCGCGCCGCTTCGACCAGCCGGCGGGTGGAGTACAGGGTGCTGTTGCGGGACAGGATGGCGAGCTTCATCGCGGCGGGATCGGACGGCAGGCGCGCAGCATAGCGCGGGCGTGTGGCGGGTGGATGATGCTCTGCGAACGGCGACATCTGCTCGCCTGGCAGTGCTGTGCGAAGATGCCCCTGCCGGCCAATGGACAGGACACGGCCGGCTTGCACAAACCAAGGAGAACCACAGATGCGAATGGGAATTCCGCTGTTGTTGCTGTTTGGCCTGGTGGGAGGCACCGCAGACGTACAGGCTGCGCCGACCCATGCAGTCTCCCGGCTCTACTTCGATGCCAACAACACCCTGATCGGCCAGGGCCTGCGCTACTGCACGGGCAAGACACAGCACCAGGGCGTTGCCTCACACGCCAATACCCGCTGGATCGATGTTTCCTACGCCTGCCAGGGCGACTCGACCGACGTTTCCTACGGCAGCTGGGTACCTGCCCAGCTGCGGCAGGACTTCTGCACGCTGTATGACGCCTGCACGTCACTGATGCCGTGGCCCGAACCCGGCCTGCCCGGCACCCTCGGCAACGGCTTCTACTCAGACTGACGGCCCGTAGCCGCCGCACTGTCTCCGGCGAAGGCAGCACCGTCGCCGGAGACCCCAGCCACTACGCCCCGGAGGCATCATGCCGCTGACGATCCTTCCGCGCTTCTCCGAAGTGGATGTACTCGGCCACGTCACCAACACCGCCCTGCCCGTCTGGTTCGAGGAAGGCCGCCAGGAGATCTTCCGGCATTTCAGCCGCGAGGCCAGCATGCGCGACCTGACGCTGATCCTGCGCCGCTACGAGATCGACTTCCTGCAGCAGATACAACCGGGACACGAAGTGCGCATCGAGACCCGCATCGAGAACATCGGCCGCTCCTCGCTGTCGATCGTGCAGCAGGCGTTCCAGTTCGAGGCCCTGGTGGCCAGCGGGCGCTGCGTGATGGTGCATTTCGACTACACAGCCAACGCCTCGCGCGTGATCGAGCCAGAGCAGCGCCGGGCGTTGTCGGGGCTGTTTACCGAGGAGTATGCGCAGCTGATGCAATCGGCAGGCACATGAGTCATCCGGAAATCCGGTCATCCGCACCCATTTGCCGTCTCTGGCGGTGGAAGGGCCATCGCCGGGGACATCCCCATGGCTCATCCAGGGGATGCGTGCCGCTGATCAGCACGGGGCAGGCGCAACGAGAAGCACCCATCGCGGACACGCACGGCCAATGCGGTTTCCCGCCATTCCACAGGCAGCGCCAATGCCGTGTGTGGCGTGGGGATGCGTGTGATCGCCTCGAACGTCCAGTGTTCCTCATAGGCTTCGCAGCGAAGCGTTCCGTCATCGCCGACCGCGATCACATCGATCCAGGCCCCACTCCGGGTCTTGCCACTGCCGCCCATCGCACGGCGGCCGATGGCCTGCCAATGCCCCTGCCAGTGGACGAGCCACACACCCTCGATGGGACGCAGATCCCCATCAAGTACGCTGCCCGCCACCGCCACGCATCGCCCTGACGGGCTGGCGATGACCGTGTCCAGATCGCAGGCATGACGGTCACTGGCCTCGCCATCAAGGCAGAGGGCGTACGGGCAGACGCGGGTGAACAGGGACGGATGTGCGGTCAGGCGCAGGTCGTCGGGAAGCAGCGGGATGGCCTGCAGAACCCGACCGTCAGGCAGGACATGCCGCAATGCCTGCGGCGACCCGGCGGCCACTGCCGGATGTTCCTGTTCCAGCCATAGACCCCGACAGGGGCGCAGTGTGGTCAATCGACTGGGAAGATCGCGCAGCCACGCCGCAGCTTCGGCATCCCCGCCAAGCTGCCGACGCTCGTGCAGTTCCTGCCAGAACAGGCTGGGAACAATCGTCAGCAGGTGCATCACCCTCTTGTCCGCTTCGTCGTAGACGATCACCGCTTCGCTGCGATCAATGTAGCCACTGGCCACGCGCAGCGCGCTTCCTGCCAGCTGCTGCCACTCACCACTGGCATCGTGGCTGCCGCTGGTCGATACGCCTTCAACGATGGCGCCATCGCGCAGCATCTGGGTGCTGTAGGCAGGCCCGCCCATACCCAGCTCGCCCCAGTCCAGCAGCACATCGTGCGTGGGCGGCCGAGTGGCAAAGGGCAGCGTCGCCCGCGAGCGCAGCTGTGCGCCGCCTACGGCATCGCCAACCAGATCGAAGCGCTGCAGCACGCCGCCCAGGGCAAGGCATGCGGCCAGGCCAACGACCACGCCCAAGGGCGACCACCAGGCCACGCAGATGGCGACCCAAGCCAGGAACGGCAGCCATTGGGTATATCGGCGGAGGGTGATGCGATCAACAATCATGCGGGTGTGGTGGCTGCGACTGCGCACCATTCAAACCTTCAATGCACTGCCAGGCAATGGG
This sequence comes from Stenotrophomonas sp. 22DLJC03, assembly GCF_056861405.1. Classification (NCBI taxonomy): domain Bacteria; kingdom Pseudomonadati; phylum Pseudomonadota; class Gammaproteobacteria; order Lysobacterales; family Lysobacteraceae; genus Stenotrophomonas; species Stenotrophomonas sp. 22DLJC03. The sequence goes on along the minus strand of NZ_JBSPUG010000010.1, from coordinate 22,353 downwards.
GTTCGAACGAGCATTGCCGCTAGACTTTCGTTGATGATGGAATCGATGACCACCATGACGGGCCAGAATCTTCTGCAGGACGTGCTGCCGCGATGGCGAACCCTGGCGAAGGCGCCGGGCCTACCGCGCCGCACGTTACGTCTGCCGGATTGGCAGGCGGACTGGAACGCGGGCATGGCCCTGCTTGCACGTCATGCGCGCAATGGCGGTGAACCGGCACAGGATCCGCTGCAGGGGCATGCGGCGCTGGAGCATGCCTACGGCTGGGAAGCAGCCGCCCAGACCGGCAGCAACCTGCTGCTGAAAGGCATCGACCGCGGTTTCGCCCCCACGGCATTGCAGCAGATGCATGCCGACGTAGCAGATCTGTGGCTCGAGCATGCGCGTTTGCTGGCCATTGCCAGGGACAGCCTGCAACAGCAAGGCCACGACATCATGCTGACCGCCTCGTTGCAGCCACGCACAACGCAGCACTACGAATACGCACTGCAATTGTTGTCACTGGGCGTGCTGCTGGATGCGCAGGAGCGCCTGCCGGCGCTGGTGGAGCAGGTGCTCTGTTTCGAAACCGACCGCTTGCTGGACTACCTCAGCGCGCCGGCGCTGGGCCTGGTGGAGGCCAGTGATGAGGTCTTTCATCCGCGACCGTTCGCCGACCTGTTCGCGCCGCTACGCGACGGTGAAGCGTTCGACCCTTCACTCCTGGCCAGCTACCTGCAGGTGCAGTACCGAGACTTCTTCCTTCTGGCACCGAAGGCACAGAAGCGGACCCGGCGCCTGATCGGGCCCAACGCGTGGGGCTACTGGGCGTTTGAGGTGGCCGCGATGGTAGTGCTGTACGGCGGGGACGATGCCGCGCTGCGGTCCTGCCCACACTACCCCGCCGATCTGGCCGATTTCGCCCGGCGCTGATTCAAGTGCCAGGCACGCCGGGGATTCTGCCAAATCGATTGTCTTCCTCGCTGCCGGGTAGGAGCATGACGGGGAAGAGGACGAATACACCCAACGGGATGAAAGCGATCACGACGTACCAGCCAGACTCGTCGATGTCGTGCAGTCGTCGAACGGCCAAGGCCAGCATCGGCGGAAGGAGGAGGATGACAGCGCAAACCCCCATGACCCCTCCGAGCGTCCGGAGCGTCTCGAAGGCCTCCCAATCGAACAGCACGGTGCCTGTCAGCCAGTATCCACCGTCCATCAAGGAGTAGCTCATCGCCATCACAAGCGCAGCAAGCAGGGAGTACGACCAGAACTCTTTCCGGTTGGATCGCCCTGAAAAATCAAAGCAACGCCTGATGGGCACGAGTGCGGCGATCATTCACGCTCCGGGCAGCGGACGATGAGAGTCAACGATTAACGATCTTTTAGCATCCCCAAGCCCAGCACCAACTGAACCTTGCAGCTCGACGGGCTGGGCAGACAGCGGAGGTTGCCTGAGCCGGCCATCGCTGCCACACAGCCGCAAACACGGTGCGAACTGCCACCCATGGGTTTCAGCGCCGACGATTCAAACGCGATTGCAATGCGTCTTGTAAACAAGCCACTCGAGCTGTGGTTCGGAGAAGCCACAGCCCAACGCATTGAAGAGAGAAGTCAGGGCGCTGTCGCCACACGCGGGGCTTCGGTGTGGTTCAACCATTGCGCCGCGTCTGCCTGGGGTGAATACCCTGGAAACATGGAGCGGGCGATGGGAATCGAACCCACGTCAGTAGCTTGGGAAGCTACAGCTCTACCATTGAGCTACGCCCGCGTTGCGGTGGAAAGTCTATGCGGAGCGGCCGGTGTTGCGCAATGGTAGCCGGTCCATCCTGCCATGCAGCGACGGGGTCGGAGCCCTTTCCCTGCGGAAAGGACCCCGACCCCGCTCTGGATCAGAAGCTGCCGCTGACGGTGGCGAAGACCGAGGCATCGCGGGCGCGCTTCTGCGCGGCCGTGGTGCTCAGGCCAACGTTGCCCTGCAGGCCGAACAGGTCCATGCGCGCACCCAGGACGGCGGTGGCGTAGTTCTTGTCGAAGTCCAGGCCCGGCACGCGGTAGCTGCCCAGTTCCGGCAGCGTCTGCAGCCAGGCGCTGGCCTGCTTGGTGTCCTCGAACTCGTGGTCGTAGGTCACCTGCACGTACGGCTTGACGGTGCCGCCATCGAAGCGGGCCTGCCAGCCGATACGGCCGACGGTGGAGTCGACGTTCTGGCGGTCGTAGCCCAGGGCGGTGGCCAGCGTGCCGGCGGCGGCGCTTTCGCTGTAACCGTCGATCTTGACCTTCTGCCAGATCACCGCAGCGACCGGACCATGGCGGAAGCCACCTTCGGTGCCGAACTCATAACCGGCGTTCAGTGCAGCAGTGAGGTTGCTGCCATCCGGCGAACCACCGTGCTCGCGGGTGGCCGGGCCCAGCTGGACCTTGCGGTTCACGTCATACGACAGCCAGGTGTAGCTGACCTGGCCGTTGACCCAGACGCGGTCGCCGTACCATGCCGCAAACAGGCCGGCGGTGGTGTCCTTCTGGGTGAAGTCGCCACGGCTGTTGCCGAAGTCGGCATTCAGGCGGCCGAAGCCGGCGAAGCCGCCGAGCACCACGCCGTCGCGCGCCCAGTCGATGCCGAACAGGCCGGCCGGAGCGAGGCCGTCATACAGGTCCGCGTGGTCGTAGCGCTGCAGGTCGCCACGCACGCCACCCCACCACGACAGGCCATCGGCCGGACGGGCGCCCAGGTGATTGCTGACCTGATCGGCACGCGAGCGGCCGATGGTCTGTGCCGAGTGGCTCAGCACCTGCTGCAGGCGCGGTGCTTCCAGCACCGAAACGGCGTACTGACCCAGCAGCTGGTGGCCAGCGACGGTCGGATGCACGCCATCGGCGAACAGATAGGTCTGGTACGCATCCGGGCTGACATAGCTGGTCGGATTGCAGGTCAGGATGCTGACCGTCGAGTTGTTCGGATCGATCTTGCAGGCGGTGCTGGTGACGTTGGTGAAACCGTACATGGCCGGGTTGGCAGCCACTTCACTCAGCACGGTGAAGGTATCCAGCGGAATGAACTCGATGCCGGCCTGCTTCAGGCCACCGTACAGGGCCTTGTTGTAACCCGCGGACAGCGCAGTGGCGGTGGCCGCATTCGGGCCACGGAATGCAGGAGTCAGGCCGACGTTCGGCAGGTTCGGCACCAGCACGTACTGTGCCCCTGCCTGCTTCAGCGCGCCGACCAGGGCAATCTGATCGGTAACGGCTGCGCCGATGATGGCCTGGGCCTGCGTCGGAGCGCCAGCTGCAGCGAACAGGTCGTTGGCGCCACCCCATACGGTGTACAGGGCATTGCGATCTGCCTTGCCGCCGTTCGCAGCCAGGTAACGGTTAGCCTGCGTCTTCAGCGACGGGATGACGCCCAGCGCGCTCGGTACGTCCACGCTGACACGGGCACCGCCTGCGGCGTAATTGTCACCGTTCTGGCCATTGCCGTTGGCGCCGTTGTTGAGGCCGTAGTAGTTGGCCACCTGTTGTGACCACACCCAGCCCGGGTTGGTGGTGAACTGACCGGTGGCCCCCTGGGTGGCCGCCGGCAGCAGCGGACGGAAGTAACCGGCGTCGGTCAGGCTGTCACCGAAGAACACGGCCTTCGAGTACGGGTTTTCGCCTGCCATGGCCGGAAGCGCGGCCAGCGCGATCGCGGCCGCCATCAGGGAGCGGATCGGGTGTTTGCTGAGCTGCATGTAGAAACTCCTGTGGGGAAGATAGGTAGGAATCCGGCGCACGTACGCCGGCGCACGGTGAATGGTTTCACCGCGCCGCGTTTTGCTCACGCTGCGCCGCCGCATGGATCGTCGCCTGATCGCCTGACAGTGCGCTGTGCCAGCGTTGGCGCCCGGAGGAAGTTGCAAGCATTCCGATCCTGACGTGCCATCAGCGACAATGAGCGGATGAACATCCAGCTCAATGGCGAACCGCGTACCCTGCCCGCTTCGGCGACCCTCCACGACCTGCTCGAGGCCGAGCAGCTGCTGCAGCGCCGGGTGGCGGTGGAGGTCAACGGCGAGATCGTCAGCCGCAGCCGCCATGGCGAACATGCGCTGGCCGAAGGCGACGTAGTGGAGATCGTGCACGCGCTGGGCGGGGGCTGATGGCCGGGGTCGGATCCCATCGAATTGCGATGGGCTCTGCCCCAGAACCACTTCGCAGCGGGTCAGAGCCCTTTGCCCTGGCAAAGGGATCCGACCCAGCCCTCTACGTGACCCCATCTTCAGGCGGATAAGCGATAATCGCGCCATGAACGTTCAAGTCTCCCCCGATTCGCTGGTGATCGCCGGCAAGACCTATGGCTCGCGGCTGCTGACCGGCACCGGCAAGTTCAAGGATCTGGAAGAAACCCGCCTGGCCACCGAGGCTGCAGGCGCCCAGATCGTCACCGTGGCCATCCGCCGCACCAACATCGGGCAGAACCCGGGCGAGCCGAACCTGCTCGACGTGCTGCCGCCGGAGCGTTTCACCATCCTGCCCAACACCGCCGGCTGCTACACCGCCGAGGATGCCGTGCGCACCTGCCGCCTGGCCCGTGAGCTGCTGGACGGCCACAACCTGACCAAGCTGGAAGTGCTGGGCGACCAGAAGTCGCTGTACCCGGACGTGGTGCAGACCCTCAAGGCCGCCGAGCAGCTGGTCAAGGACGGCTTCGAGGTGATGGTCTACACCTCCGACGACCCGATCCTGGCCAAGCGCCTGGAAGAGATCGGCTGCGCTGCGGTGATGCCGCTGGCCGCGCCGATCGGTTCGGGCCTGGGCATCCAGAACAAGTACAACCTGCTGCAGATCATCGAAGACGCCAAGGTGCCGATCATCGTCGACGCCGGCGTCGGCACCGCTTCGGATGCGGCGATCGCGATGGAGCTCGGCTGCGATGGCGTGCTGATGAACACCGCCATTGCCGGCGCGCGCCACCCGGTGCTGATGGCCAGCGCCATGCGCAAAGCGGTCGAAGCCGGACGCGAGGCCTTCCTGGCCGGGCGAATCCCGCGCAAGCGCTATGCCAGTGCGTCGTCGCCGATTGACGGGTTGATCGGCTGATGACCAATCCTTTCGACAGCGCGGGTTCCAAGGCCCCGCCCAAGCCCTTCACCGTCAGTGAAGGCCGCCGCGAAGTGCGCAGTTTCGTGCTGCGCCAGGGCCGCTTCACTCCGGCCCAGCAGCGCGCGTTCGACGAGCGTTGGCCGCGTTTCGGCCTGGACTACAGCGGCCAGCCGCGTGACCTGGACGCGACCTTCGGGCGCCCCGCGCACAAAGTGCTGGAGATCGGCTTCGGCAATGGTGCGGCCATGCGCTTCGCCGCCCAGCACGACCCGTCGCGCGACTACATCGGCATCGAAGTGCACGCCCCCGGCGTGGGCCGCCTGCTGAATGCACTGGCCGAGGACGAAGCCGACCACGTGCGCCTGTACCACCACGATGCGGTGGAGGTGCTGCAGAACGAGATCGCCGATGGCGCGCTGGATGAAGTGCGCATCTACTTCCCGGATCCGTGGCACAAGAAGCGCCACAACAAGCGCCGCCTGCTGCAGCCGGCGTTCGCCGAACTGATCGTGCGCAAGCTGCGCCCGGGCGGCCGCCTGCACTGCGCCACCGACTGGGAGGACTACGCCGAGCAGATGTGGGACGTGCTGGACGCCACCGCTGGCCTGGTCAACCGCGCCGGTCCGCGTGGCAGCGTGCCGCGCCCGGACTGGCGGCCGCAGACCCACTTCGAGACCCGCGGCCAGAAGCTCGGCCATGGCGTCTGGGACCTGTTGTACGACCGCACCTGACGATCGCCTGAGGACGCCGCTCCCCACATGGATACCGCGCTGACGCTGACCAACGACATGAAGCTCGTGCTCGGGCTGGTCGGCTTCACGATGGCGATGTTCCTGTTCGAGCGCATCCGCGCCGACGTGGTCGCGCTGGTGGTGCTGGTGGTGCTCGGCGTCACCGGCCTGATCGCGCCGGAGGAAATCTTCGGTGGTTTCTCCGGTAACGCGGTGATGAGCATCATCGCCACCACCATCCTCGGTGCCGGCCTGGACCGCACCGGGGCGCTGAACCGGCTGGCCGCATGGCTGCTGCGGCGCGGCCATGGCGTGGAGCAGCGGCTGCTGATGATGACCACGGCCATCGCCGGCCTGAACTCGTCCTTCATGCAGAATCCGTCGGTGATGGCGCTGTACCTGCCGGTGGCCTCGCGGCTGGCGGCGCGCACGGGCCTGACCATGCAGCGGCTGCTGCTGCCGATCTCGGCGGCGATCGTGATGGGTGGCGCGCTGACCATGGTCGGCAACTCGCCGCTGATCCTGCTGAACGATCTGCTGGCCTCGGCCAACAACAACCTGCCCTCGGGCCTGGCCACCATCGAACCGCTGCGCATGTTCGCGCCGCTGCCGATCGGCGTGGCGCTGCTGATCGCTTCGCTGCTGTACTTCCGCTACTACGGCGACCGCAAGCTGGTGGAAGAGGAAAGCCTGGTCAACGACGGGGTCACCCCGGCACGCACCGAGAGCTACTTCGCAAAGACCTATGGCATCGAAGGCGACGTGTTCGAACTGGTGGTCAGCGCTGAAAGCCCGCTGGTCGGCATGACCCTGGGCGAAGCCGAGAACCTGCATGATGCGCCGCTGCTGCTGGCCCTGAAAACCGGCAATGACACCCGCCTGGCGCCACCGGCGGAAATGCGCATCTGGGTCGGCAGCGTGCTGGGGGCGATGGGCCCGCGCGAGCAGATCCACGATTTCGCGCAGAACCAGTTCCTGCGCATGTCCTCGCGCCTGAAGCACCTCGGTGACCTGTTCAACCCCAGCCGCGCCGGCATCTCCGAGGCGGTGGTGCCACCGACCTCGAACGTGATCGGCAAGAGCGCGGCCGACCTGCGCCTGCGCAAGGAGCGCGGCATCAGCCTGCTGGCGATCAACCGCGACAAGCAGGTGATCCGCGAGGACGTGCGCGATGTGCAGCTGCGTGCCGGCGACATGCTGGTGTTCCACAGCATCTGGACCGACCTGGCACAGGCCGCCAGGAGTCGTGACTTCGTGGTGGTGACCGACTACCCGACCGGCGAGCAGCGCCCGCACAAGTTCAAGATCGCGATGGCGATCTTCGCGTTGACCATCCTGATCGCGCTGACCAGCAAGCTGCCGGTGGCGCTGACCCTGATGACCGGCGTGGCCGGCATGCTGCTGACCGGCGTGCTGCGCATGGACGAGGCCTACGCCTCGATCAACTGGAAAACAGTGTTCATGATGGCCGGGCTGATCCCGCTCGGCTGGGCGATGGACTCCAGCGGCGCGGCGGCATGGGTGGCCGGCCACACCATCGACAAGCTGCCCACCGGCATCCCGGTATGGGTGCTGGAAGTCGCACTGGCGCTGCTGACCACGGCGTTCTCGCTGGTGATCAGCCATGTGGGCGCGACCATCGTGATGGTGCCCATTGCGGTGAACCTGGCGCTGGCCGCGGGCGGCAACCCGACGGCGTTCGCGCTGATCGTGGCGCTGTCGGCGTCCAACAACCTGATGACGGCCTCCAATCCGGTGATCTCGATGATCACCGGCCCGGCCAACTACACCCCACGCGAAATGTGGCGGGTCGGCGGACCACTGTCGCTGATCTATACGTGCGTGGTGGTGTTGATGATCAACCTGATGTTCTGAGGGTTGGGATTTGTTGGCAGGGCTGCGCCCTGCACCCGCCGAGGCAACGACAACGGCAACGGCAACGGCAACGGCCTGCATTCCTTGGGATGGCGGGGTGGGTCCGGTTGCGGGGGACGCCGTAAACCCCCAGACCGGCCCAGCCGCTGGCGGCTGTGCGTTCGGGCGCTTGCGAAGCAGTGCTTCGCAAGCAAAGCGCCCTCACCCATGGGGGCTTGGCCGCGGCATCCATGCCGCGGACACCCCCGCAACCGGACTCACCCCGCCTTCGACAGATTTCCGCGATCTGTCGGAACGGCATGGACCGCTGTTGGTAGGTGTCGACCTTGGTCGACACGACTTTTGTAGAGTCGAGCCGTGCTCGACTGCTTCCGGCCTCAGGCCAGGTAGATCTGCCCGTCGCGCACGTCCACCGGCACCGCGCGCAGGCGGTCGCCCTTGCAGGGGCCGGCGATGCAGTCGCCGCTGTCCAGCGCGAACGAGGCGCCGTGCGCTGCACATACCAGGTGGCCTTCGCGGCTCTTCAGGAACTGGCCCGGTGCCCAGTCCAGGCGGCGACCGGCATGCGGGCAGATGTTCAGGAACGCCCGCACCTGAGACCCGTCGCGATACAACACCAGCGACTCGGCATCCCCATCGACCACCGCCTCGACCTCGGCGAACGCGCCATCGGCAATGGCATCAAGGGCGATCAGGGCAGCAGCGGCAGTCATGGCGAAGGCTCGGACAGTAAACGCGCATTGTCGCACGCCCACTCAGGTGACTGGCTGCAACATGAACACAAGTCATTGATTCGTAATAAGCACAGGCTATATTTAACGAGTTTTTCACTCAAAGACAGTGGCACCTCACGATACTCTGGTTTCGCTGATTCCAGCCTATCGAGCCGCCATGTTCAATCGCGCATCCGCCTTCAACCAGTTCCGCACCCTGTTCGCGCCGCGCAAGCCGCGTCACCCGTTGGTGCGCGTTGCCGTGGGCCTGCTCGGCCTGGCGATCCTGGCCGCGATGGTGTTCATTGGCGTGTTCGTCGGTGCGGCGATGATCCTGGTCGGCCTGGCATGGAAGCTGCTGGCTTCGCGCAAGCCGGGCACTGCCCGTCCTCTCGACCCGAACGTGGTCGAGGGCGAATTCCGCGTGGTGCGCAAGCCGGTGCTGCCGGCCTCGCGTTGATCCACGCCCTCCGCGCCCGCTGACGGCGGGCGCCATGCGTTCTAGACTGCGGGCACGCCCTTCCTGGATGCCCGCATGTCCGATGTCTCCGATGTGATTCCTGTCGTAGCCCTGCCGCGTGTGCCGGTGGTGGGTGGTGGCAGCTTCCCCGTGCACCGTATCTACTGCGTCGGCCGCAATTTCGCCGACCATGCCCGCGAAATGGGCGCCGCGGTGCCGGCGGCCGACGACCGCGGCCGTCCGATGTTCTTCAGCAAGCCGGCCGATGCGATCGTGGTCGGCCACGACGATGCCATCCCCTATCCCCCGGCAACCGCCAACCTGCACCACGAAGTGGAACTGGTGGTGGCGATCGGCCGTGATGCGCCGGCCGGTGAACTGGCCGTGGCCGATGCCGAGGCGCTGGTCTACGGCTATGCAGTGGGACTGGATCTGACCCGTCGCGACCTGCAGGCCGCCGCCAAGGACAAGGGCCATCCGTGGGATGCAGCCAAGGGCTTCGACGCCTCGGCGCCGATCAGCGAGATCGTGCATGCCGCTGAAGTGGGTGACCTGGCCGCGCTCAACCTGTCGCTGGAGGTCAACGGCGAGGTCCGCCAGCAGGCCCTGCTCGACCAGATGATCTGGAACGTGCCGGAGATCCTGCATGAGCTGTCCAAGCTGTGGCAGCTGCGTGCCGGCGACCTTGTGTTCATGGGTACCCCGTCCGGGGTGGCCGCGCTGAAGCCCGGCGACCGTTTCAGTGCCCGATTGGAAAACGTGGCCGAGCGCCACGGCGTGATCGCCGGCTGACATCACCTGCGCTACCCTGCGCGCTGTCCACTTCCCCCACCGGAGAAAAACAACAATGGGAATGCTCACCGAGTTCAAGGAATTCGCGATGCGCGGCAACGTCATCGACCTCGCCGTCGGCGTGGTGATCGGCGCGGCCTTCGGCAAGATCGTGACCGCGCTGGTCGAGAAGATCATCATGCCGCCGCTGGGCATGCTGATCGGCAAGGTGGATTTCTCGCAGCTGGCGTGGACGCTGTCACCGGACAGCATCGGTGCCGACGGCAAGGAAATCCCCGCCGTGGTGATCGGCTACGGCGACTTCATCAACACGCTGATCCAGTTCGTGATCGTGGCCTTCGCCATCTTCCTGGTGATCAAGGTGATCAACCGCCTGTCCCGCAAGCAGGAAGCCGCTCCGGCCGCACCGGCCGAGGAAGTGGTGCTGCTGCGCGAGATCCGCGACAGCCTGAAGAAATAAGGCGGCCTACCGGTAGTGCCGGCCGCTGGCCGGCAACGTCGGAACAACCGTGGTGCCGGCCAGCGGCCGGCACTACCGCGACTGCACGAAAGCCCCGCTCCGGCGGGGCTTTCGCTTTGCCGGACGTGGCGGAAAACAGCGTTCGCGCCAGCCATGACCTCCCGCCCATGCGCGGGCCTGAACGACTGTTAAGCTCCAAGGCTTGGTCCCTTCCCGGAGCTGTCCATGCGTCGCCGCATCCTTGCCATCGCATCCTCCCTCGCCCTGCTGGCCGCCCCGGCCTTCGCAGCGCCGCACACCACCACCCTGCCCCCGGCTTCGCTGGCCACCGCTGCGCAGCTGCGCGACCAGGCGCTGGCTGACGACACCGGCTGGAAGGTGGTCGAATCGCTGACCACCGAGATCGGCCCGCGCATCGCCGGCAGCGAAGCTGACGCTCGCGCAGTGGCCTGGGCCGAAGCCAAGTTCAAGGCACTCGGTTTCGACAAGGTCTGGAAAGAGCCGGTGACCTTCCCGAAATGGGAGCGCCGCAGTGAACACGCCGCCGTAACCGGCAGGAACCCGCAGCCGCTGCAGATCACCGCGCTGGGCGGCAGCCCGGGCGGTACGGTCGAAGCCGAAGTCGTGCGCTTCGCCGACCTGGCTGCGCTGCAGGCAGCACCGGCCGGTTCGTTGAAGGGCAAGATCGCCTTCGTCGATTACCAGATGCTGCCCTTCCGCGATGGACGCGACTACGGCCGTGGCGGCGCGATCCGCAGCAAGGGCCCGTCCGAGGCGATCCGCAAGGGCGCGGTCGGTTTCCTGATGCGTTCGGCCGGTACCGATTCCCACCGCGTGCCGCATACCGGCATCACCCGCTTCGACGACGGCCTGACCCCGGTGCCGTCGGCGGCACTGTCGGTGCCCGACGCCGATCAGCTGGCCCGCCTGCTGGCCCGTGGCAGCACCACGGTGAAGGTGGCGCTGGACTGCGGCTGGGATGGCACCGCCACCTCGTACAACGTGATCGGCGAGATCACCGGCCGCAGCCTGCCCAAGGAAGTGGTGGTGATCGGTGGTCACCTGGATTCCTGGGACCTGGGCACCGGCGCGGTGGATGACGGTGCAGGCGTGGGCATCACCATGGCCGCTGGCCATCTGATCGGCCAGCTGAAGCAGGCGCCGAAGCGCACCATCCGCGTGATCGCGTTCGCCAACGAAGAACAGGGCCTGTATGGCGGCAAGGCCTACGCCGAAGCGCATGCCAAGGATGTGGCCCTGCACCAGCTGGCCGCCGAGAGCGACTTCGGTGCTGGCCGCATCTACGCCTTCAACACCGGTTCGCCGAACCCGGAAGGCTCGCGCGAAGCGACGAAGCAGATTGCCGAAGTGATGAAGCCGCTGGGCATCGAGTACCAGGCCGACAAGGGTGGTCCGGGCCCGGACGTCGGCCCGCTGGCGGCCAAGGGCGGTGCATGGGCGTGGCTGGCGCAGGACGGCTCGGACTATTTCCACCTGCACCACACCGCCGACGACACGCTGGACAAGATCGACCCGAAGGCGCTGGCACAGAACGTGGCCGCCTACACCGTGTTCGCGTATCTGGCGGCGGAAGCCGATGGCAGCTTCGGCAGCGAAGCCAAGGCGACCACGCCGCCGAACGAATGACGCAGTAGCGCCGGGCCATGCCCGGCGAGCGCAGCGGCGGGAGCGGTGCGAACCAAGGTTCGCACCCACCACGGCAGATCCTGCATCGGGAACCGGACGGGGTCAGAGCCCTCGCCGTGGCGAGGGATCTGACCCCGCGCAGAGGTTCAATCGCGGCGACTGACCCACTGAGCCAACAGCACGGCCGTGGCCGAGGCCACGTTCAGGCTCTCCACCGCGCCGCTGCCGGGAATCGAGACCTGCAGGTCGCATTCGCTGGCAAGGCTGCGGTCCATGCCTTCGCCTTCGGCACCCATCACGTAGACCAGTCGTGCCGGCAGCGATGCGCGGAACACGTCCTCACCGCCCTCGACCAGGGTCGCTGCCAGCCCGAAACCGGCCGCTCGCAGCTGCGCCATCGCCTGTGCGTTGTCCGGCAACTGCACCAGCGGCACCGATTCGGCGCCACCTTCGGCAACGCGTGCCGCGGCGCCGGACAGCGCCAGCGTGCTGCCGGCCGGCAGCAGCAGCGCCTTGACGCCGAAGTGCGCGGCCGAGCGCAGGATCGCGCCGAAGTTGTGGGGATTGCCGACACCGTCCAGCCACAACGCCAGCGCCGGTGCATCAGCCGGCAGCGTCGCCAGCCATGCGTCCAGCGCCAGCACCGGCGCACGCAGCACGTCGGCCACCAGGCCTTCGTGATGGGTGGTGGCAGCCAGCTTGTTGAGGTCGCCCTCCTCCACCACGCGATAGCCCACGCGGTTGGCCACGCACCACTTCAGCACCGGCTGCATGCGCGGAATCAGCGATTCCACCAGGTACAGCTTGCGCAGTGCCTGCGGGCGCTTGTCGAACAGGGCCTGCACGGCGTTCCAGCCATACAGGCGCAGTTCGTCATTGCCACGCCCCGGCGGTGGCGGGGTGCCGCCCTCACGCGGTGGCAGCGGGGTGGCCCGCGGCGGTCGCGACGACGGGCGGCGGGCATTCTTCCAGGGATCATTCACTACGGGACAACTCCAGCTTGCGTTGACGCCAGAAATCGGCGTTCTTGATGCCCAGGGCATCGGGGTCGAAAATCGGATCCAGGCCCAGCTTCTTCTGCCGCTCGTAATCGCGCAGGGCAAGCATGGCCGGCTTCTGGATGATGAGGATGGCGATGATGTTCAGCCAGGCCATCAGGCCCACGCCGATGTCACCCAGCGCCCAGGCCAGGGTGGCGTTGTGGAAGGCACCGAACACCACCATGCCGATGATGCCCAGGCGCAGCAGCAGCACGGTCAGCGGGCGCTTCTTGTTGTGGTTGACGTAGGTCAGGTTGGTTTCGGCCATGTAGTAATAGGCCATGATGGTGGTGAAGGCGAAGAAGAAGATCGCCACCGACACGAAGGCCGAGCCCCAGCCCGGCAGCACCGCTTCAACACCGGCCTGCGCATAGCCCGCGCCTTCCGGAATGCCGGCCAGGCCCTGGAAGATCGGCGCGCCACCCGGCACCGGCGAGTACACGTTGTAGGTGCCGCTGGCCAGGATCAGGAATGCGGTGGCGGTGCACACCATCATGGTGTCGAAGTAGATGGCGAACGCCTGCACGTAGCCCTGCTTGGCCGGGTGCGAGACCTCGGACGCAGCGGCCGCATGCGGGCCCGAGCCCTGGCCGGCCTCGTTGGCGTAGATACCACGCTTGATGCCCCACTCCACCGCCAGGCCCATCATCGCGCCGAATGCAGCATGGGTACCGAAAGCACTCTTGAAGATGATGCCGAACATTTCCGGCACGCGGTCGTAGTTGATGATCATGATGACGATGGCCATCAGGATGAAGCCGGCGGCCATGAACGGCACCACCACTTCGGCGAAGTTGGCGATGCGCTTGACGCCGCCGAAGATCACCACGCCCAGCAACAGGGCGACCACGATGCCGATGCCCAGCTTCAGCGCCTGCGCCGATTCCATGCCGAAGGCCTGGCCATCGAGCGGGCCGCACAGCGCGGTACCACGGCAGGCATTGATGACGCTGTCGGCGATGGCATTGGCCTGCACGCCCGGCATCAGGAAACCGGCGGCGATGATCGTGGCGATGGCGAAGGCCATGGCATACCACTTCAGGCCCATGGCCTTTTCAATGTAGTAGGCCGGGCCACCGCGGTAGCGGCCTTCGGCGTCCTTGGTCTTGTAGATCTGCGCCAGCGTGCATTCCACGTACGAGGTGGAGGCGCCGAGGAAGCCCATGACCCACATCCAGAAGATGGCGCCGGGTCCGCCAAAGGCGATGGCGGTGGCCACGCCGGCGATGTTGCCGATGCCCATGCGCCCGGCCATCGACATGGCCAGCGCCTGGAAGGAAGACACGCCGGCCTCGGACTTCTCGCCGGACACGGTCAGGCGGCACATCTCGACGAAACCACGGATCTGCATGAAGCGGGTGCGCAGGCTGAAGAACAGGCCGGCGGCCAGGCACATGAAGATCAGCGCCTTGCTCCAGATGATGCTGTTGATGAAATGTACGGTAGCTTCCACGCGCGCTCTCTCCAGTCGGCGGGTTGTGAGGACGTCCCGTCGGCTGGAAGGGACCGGTCGATTCTCCCTGATCGAAGGTCGCTGCGATAGCGCCGGATGTGGGGGCGTGTTCTCCGCCGGGCATGGCCCGGCGCTACCGGCAATGACCGTGCCCCCCACGTTAGCGCCGGACCGTGCCCGGCGGCCGGTTACGGAAGCTGCGTGCGCACCCGGGCGAAGCGGCGCAGGTCGTGCAGCACGCCGCGCTTGTAGACCGCGCAGCGGTCCACGCCCTCTTCCTGGAAGCCGTTCTTTTCCAGCACCCGGGCCGAACCGAGGTTGAAGTCGACCACCCCGGCCTGCAGCCTGAACAGGCGCAGTTCGTCCATCACCCACGGTGCGAACAGGCCGACCACCCGGGTCATCAGGCCTTGGCCCCAGTAGGACTGGCCCAGCCAGTAGCCCAGTTCCGCCATGTGCCCGCGCTCGGCATGGCCCTGCTGGGCCCCGACGCTGCCGCAGGCCTGGCCGTCGATCTCGATGGCCAGGTTGAGCGTGCCCGGCGCCAGCACGCGGCCAGCCAGAAAGGCCTCGCCATCCTCGCGCGTGTACGGGTACGGGAAGCGATCGCGCAGGCCGCGCGACACCTCGGCGTCGTTGGCATGGCGCAGCAGCGATTCGAGGTCTTCATTGCGCCAGGGACGCAGGAGGAAGCCGTCGCCCTGCAGGTGTGGGGTCAGAGCCCTTTCCTCTTGGGAAAGGGATCCGACCCCGCTGGCGGTCAGGTCAGGCATGCCCACCCACCGACGGCGACTCCGCCTCCTGCTTCTCCAGCTCGCGCTTCACCGCTTCCGGCGAGCGCGTGTATGGCGCCAGCCGCGCGTAGAACGCCGGCACCACGAACAGCGACAGGAACGTCGAGAGGGTCACGCCGAAGATGATCACGATGCCGATGGTGCCACGGCTGGCCGAACCGGGGCCACCGGCCACCACCAGCGGGACCGCACCGACCACGGTGGCGATCGAGGTCATCAGGATCGGACGCAGGCGCACCATCGCCGATTCGATGATCGCCTCGCGCACGGTTCTCCCGTCGTCGCGCAGCTGGTTGGCGAATTCGACGATCAGGATGCCGTTCTTCGCGGCCAGGCCGACCAGCATGACGATGCCGATCTGGCTGAACAGGTTCACCGTGCCACCGCTGACCCACAGACCGACCAGCGCACCGAGCACGCCCAGCGGCACGGTCAGCATGATGGTCAGCGGGTGGATGAAGCTCTCGAACTGCGCGGCCAGCACCAGGTACACCACCAGCAGCGCCATGGCGAAGGTCAGCAGCACCGCGCCGCCGGCACTCTGGTATTCGCGCGATTCGCCCTTCCAGTTCACCTGCGCATACTGCGGCAGCTCCTCGCGCGTGACCTGCTGCGCCCAGGCAATCGCCTCGCCCAGCGGATAGCCCGGCGCCAGGCCGGCATTGATGGTGATCGAACGCAGCCGGTTGAAGCGGTTCAGGGTGCCGGCCTCGGCCACTTCGCTCAGCGTGACCAGGTTGGACAGCGGCACCAGTTCGCCGGAGGTGGCGCGCACACGGATCGCGGCGAGGTCGGCCGGGCTGGCGCGACCATCGCGGCCGGCCTGGACCAGCACGTCGTACTCTTCGCCGTTGTCGACGAAGGTGGTGACGCGGCGCGAGCCCATCATGGTTTCCAGTGCCGAACCGATCGCGGTGACCGGCACGCCCAGATCGGCCGCACGCTGACGGTCGATGTTGACCCGCATCTGCGGGCGGGTTTCCTTGTAGTCCGAGTCTGGGCCGACCAGGCCGGGGTTGTCGGCCATGCGCAGCAGGATGCGGTCGCGCCACTGCGCGATCTCGGCGTATTCCGGGCCGCCCAGCACGATCTGGAACGGCTGGCCGCCGCTGCGCACCAGGCCACCGCCCACCTGCGTACGTACGCGCACGCCGCGGATGGTGTCCAGTTCCTTCTGCAGCTCATTGGCCACTTCCGGCGTGCCCTCGCTGCGCTGGCGCCACGGCTGCAGGAAGATGCTGACGCGGCCGGTGTGCATTTCCTCGCTGGCGCCCCATCCACCCGGCACGCGCGGGTTGGCGCGCACGATCGGTTTGTCAGGGCCGACATGCGGTGCCAGCATCGCTTCCACCTGCTGCACCTGCTGCACGGTGTAGTCGTAGCCGGCACCTTCCGGGCCGTCGATCATGATCTGGAACGAACCGCGGTCTTCGGCCGGTGCCAGTTCCGATGGCAGCAGCTTGAGCAGGCCCCAGCTGGCGGCCAGGGCAGCCACCATCACCAGCAGGTAGATCCAGGTGCGATCGACGTGGTGGTCGAGCACCCGCCCATAGGCCCCGGCCAGGCGCTCCAGGTTGCGGTTGATGAAACCATGCAGGCCACGCGGCGCCTGCCCGGTATGGGGCTTGAGCAGCTTGGAGGCCATCATCGGCGTCAGCGTCAGCGCCACGAACGCGGACAATGCCACTGCCGCAGCCAGCGCCACTGCCAGTTCACGGAACAGCCGTCCCGTGTTGCCCTCAAGGAAACCGACCGGCAGGAACACCGCCACCAGCACGGCCGTGGTGGCGATCACCGCGAACGCCACCTGCGCGGTACCGCGTTTGGACGCCACCAACGGCGGTTCACCCAGATCGATGCGGCGCTGCACGTTCTCCACCACCACGATCGCGTCGTCCACCACCAGGCCGATGCACAGCACCAGCGCCAGCAGGGTCAGCAGGTTGATCGAGAAGTCGAACGCATATAGCGCGATGAAGGCGGCGACCAGGCACACCGGCACCGTCACTGCCGGAATCAGTGCAGCACGGAAGCTGCCGAGGAACAGCCAGATCACCGCCAGCACCAGGATCATCGCTTCCACCAGCGTGGCGTAAACACGGTCCACTGCGGCTTCGATGAAGGTGGTGTTGTCGAAGGCAACGAAAATCTGCGTGCCCTTGGGCAGCGTCAGCGCGACCCGCTCCGCCTCAGCGCGCGCGGTGCGTGCCACATCCAGCGAGTTGGCGGTGGAGGTCTTGACGATGCCCAGGCCGATGCCCGGTTCACCGTTGCTGCGGTAGTAGGCGCGACGCTCGGCCGAAGCCAGCTCGATCTTCGCCACGTCGCCCATGCGCACCACGTAGCCGTCGCGGCCCTTGCCCAGCGGGATGGTCGCGAAGTCTTCGGGCTTGATGTAGTTGCGCTCCACGCGCAGGGTGAAGTCGCGGTCGGTCGATTCGATGCGGCCGGCCGGCAGTTCCACGTTCTCGTTGCGCAGCGCGGTTTCCACGTCGCCGGTGGTCAGCCCGCGCGCGGCCAGCTGGTCACGGTCCAGCCAGATGCGCATCGCATAGCGCTGGCGCCCGCCGATGCGGACCTGGGCCACGCCGTCGAGGCTGGAGAAACGGTCGACCACGTAGCGGTCGGCGTAGTCGCTCAGTTCCAGCGTGTCCATGGTCGAGGAGACCATGTTGAACCAGATGATCGGGTCGGCATCGCTTTCGACCTTGGCGATTTCCGGCGGACGCGCTTCTTCCGGCATGCGGTCGGCAACGCGGCTGACCGCATCACGCACGTCGTTGGCTGCGGCCTCGATATCGCGGTTGGAGGTGAATTCGATGCTGACCTGCGAGCGGCCATTGGTGCTGCGCGCGTTGATCGTATCGATGCCTTCGATACCGGCCAGCGCGTCTTCCAGCACCTGGGTGATGCGGCTTTCGATGACCGCCGCCGAGGCACCGGTGTAATCCACCGACACCGAAACGATCGGCGGATCGATGGCAGGCAGCTCACGCAGGGTCAGGCGGGTGAAGGACATCACGCCCAGCACCAGCAGCAGCAGGCTCATCACCACGGCGAACACCGGCCGCTGGATGGAGGTGTCGGACAGCTTCATCCGCCGTGGCCCTCGGCGACCACCGCCGCCGGCGCGTCAGCCGGCTTGGCGCCGCTCGCCGGTGCTGCGTCCTTGGCGGCTACCTTCAGTCCCGGGCGCAGCTTGCCGGTGCCATCGACCACGATTCGCTGGCCCGCTTCCAGGCCCTGCTTGATCTCGACCACGCCGGCACGGCGCGCACCGGTGACCACATCCACGCGCTCGACGCTGTCGTCGCTTTTGATGCGATACACGAAGGTATCGCGGCCGACCTGCACCACCGCGATTTCCGGAACCACCAGCGCCGGCCGTTCGGGATGGAACAGGCGTACGTCCAGCAGCATGCCCGGACGTAGCGCGTGGTCGCTGTTGGCGAAGTCGGCGCGCACGGTCACTGCACGGGTCGCCGGATCGATGCGTGCATCGATGGTACTGACCACGCCTTCGAAGGTGCGGCCCGGCCAGGCCACGCTGGATGCGCTGACCTTGTCGCCGACGCCGAGTGCGGCCAGTTCCACTTCCGGCACCTGGAAATCGATGTGCATGTGTTCGATGTCGTCGAGCGTGGCGATCACCGTGGTCGGCGTCAGCAGCGTGCCCGGGCTGACCTGGCGGATGCCGAGCACGCCGGCAAACGGCGCACGCACACGGCGGTCACCGATGTCCGACTGCATCTGCGCCACGCGCGCTTCGGCGGCATCGCGGATCGACTTCTGCGTATCCAGCGTGGCACTGGATACCAGCCGCTGCGTGGCCAGCTCGCGCTGGCGCCTGTACAGCTGGTCGGCCTCGTGGAAGGTGGCCTGGGCCTGCACCAGTGCCGCTTCCTGGGCCTGCCCGCGCAGGGTCACGATCGGCGCACCGGCGGCGATGTGCTGGCCGCTCTCGAAGTGCACCTTCTCGACGATTTCGCTGACCTTGGCGGTGACGCTGATCGATTCGCGCGCCTTGGCCGTGCCCAGCGCCTGCAGGGTGTCGTTCCACTGCGTGGGCTGCACGACCTGCGCGGTGACCGGCACTGCTTCGCCCTGCCGACGTGCGGCAGCCTCCTGTTTGCCTGCGCACCCGGCCAGCACGGCCAGGCTGAGGCCGAAGGCCAGGGTCGAAGCGATACGAGCCAACATGAACGGTCCTGATTGATCCACGGCCGCCGAGTGTAGGCAAGGGCCCGCAAAAGCGGTATGTGCCAAGCGTTTACCGGCGTGGAACCGGCACCGCGCTAGCGCCTTCAACCGGTTCCGTGCAAGGCTGGTGCTGGCGGTGTCGGCTTGTGTCGGGGTGTATCCAGCGACCCATTACCGACGTTGCCATCGTAGAGTCGAAGCTGCCCGACAGAGGGCGTCGGGCGGGGACGGATCCTGGCGGGGATCCGGCCCCGTTTTTTTTGCCCGGCGCGTGACGGTAGCGCCGGGCCATGCCCGGCGGATCAATACCGGTAGTTCACCTTCATCCACACGCTGCGGCCCGGCTCGTTGATGCGTACCGGGTCGGCCGGGAAGCCGAAGTCGGCGCTGCCGGCCAGGTTCAGGTGCTCGCTGTAGGTGCGATCAAACAGGTTGTCGACACCCGCGCTGAGCTGCAGCTGCGAGCTGAAGCGGTAAGCCGCATTGAGCGCGAAGGTGGCGAAGCCGGCGCTCGGCCCCAGGTCCTGGGCGACCACGTTGCCCTGGCCATCGGCGACACGGTGCTGGTGGGTCACCGCACGCAGCAGCGCACCAGCACTCCAGCGCTGGCCTTCCCAGTTCGCACTCAGGCGCGCCTCCAGCGGCGGCATCTGCGGCAGCGGTCGCTGCTGGTCGCGGTTCTCGCCCCAGGCATAGGCCAGCGTGCCGCCCAGCTTCCACTGTTCGGCCAGCGCCACTTCCACGCCCGCCTCGGCCCCGGCAATGCGGGCATCGACGTTGCGGGCCTGGCTCATGCCCATCATCCCGCTGCCGTGGTAGGTGAACAGGATGTAGTCCTGGATCTGACCGGCGTACGCCGAGAGCCAGGCCTGCACGCGCGGGCCCTTGTACTGCATGCCCACATCAAGCTGGGTGGTGCGCTCGGGCTGCACGCCGCTGAATGCATTCACCGTGCCGGCCGGTCCCTGGTTGGGCGAGAAGAGCTCCCAGTAGTCAGGCATGCGCTCGCTGTGGCCGAGGCCTGCGTACCAGGTCAAGCCGTCGGCCAGATCCTGCTCGTAGCGCAGGAAGCCACTGCCCAGCCATTCCTTGCGCTGCAGGCCAGCGGTCGGGTTCGGCCGGTTGCCCATCATCCCGCGCACCGACTGCCGCTCATCGCGGACGCTCGCGCGATCGATGCGCAGCCCGCTGATCCAGCGCTGGTCGGTGCCGGCGCCGAGGGTGAGTTCGGTGAACACGCCATAGCGGCGGAAGTTGGCATCGGTCTCCCAGGCTGCCTGCCGGTAGGTGTCGCGGCCCATGCCCATGCGGCCGCGGTGACGACTGTCCTCGCCATCCACACCGGCCACCAGCTGCACATCCTGCCAGCGCCATTCGGAACTGACCCGCCCGCCCTGGGTACGGCGGTCCACGTTCGAGGCCATCGGCATCGGCATCGGCATCATGCTGTGCGGGTTCGGCGTGCGCAGCGTGTAGTTGTCCATCACGTGGTCGGCATTGTTGTAGTACACGTTGGCCTGCAGCGTGTCCCACGCACCCGGCAGGTTGCGCTTCTCGAAGCGCGCCGCGTAGCTGGTGCGCTCGAACGCGGCACCGTCCATGCCACGGCCCGCGTAGCGCGCGATCGCATCACCGGCACCGGCGGAGATTTCCAGCAGCGTGTCGGCATCCGGCGTCCAGCCGATGGCCACGTCGCCGTTCCACTTGCGCCACTTCGACGGCACCACGTCGCCATTGCCATCCTTGTAGTCATCGGCTTCGGAACGGTTGCCGCTCGCACGCACGTAACCGGTCGGATTGCCCAGGGTCAGGTCCAGCACCTGGTCGTTGCGGTTGCGCGAACCGACCAGCGCACTGGCATCGGCACGCAGGCCCGGCTCGTCGAAACGCGGCGTATCGCGCTCGAAACGCACGGTGCCGGCCGAGGCACCTGCGCCCCAGCGCACGCTCTGCGGGCCCTTGATGATGGTCAGCCGGTCGAAGCTTTCCGGCGCGATGTAGGACAGCGGATTGTCCATGCGCGACGGGCAGGCACCGATCAGGTTGCCATCGTTGCTGAGGATGTTCAGGCGCGAACCGAACATGCCGCGCAGCACCGGGTCGCCATTGGTGCCGCCGTTGCGGATGGCGGAGAAGCCGGGGACGGTTTTCAGGTAATCGGCACCGTCGCTGGCGGGCACCGGCTGCCGAGGCAGGCGCGGATCGGTCACCCAGTGCAGCGGCGAGGACGGTGCAGCGGCGGTCACCACCAGGGTGTCGAGAGTGCGCGCCTCGTCGGCAGGCGCGGCGTGTGCCAGTGATGCGGCCACGGCCAGGCCAAGGGCAACCGGCAGGCGCGCGCAGGCGCCCGCAGGGCGGGAAGTCATTTTCATCGGAACAGCTCCAAAGTACGCACGCGCGCACGGCGCCCGGTCAGGCGTCGTGCGGCGGATTCGATAGGGACATCAGCGAACGATGGAGAAGCGCGGCGGCCCACGCGCGGCATGTGCCGGCCACCGCAGTGCCGGCAGCACCTGCTGCGACCATGGGAACGCCAGCTGCGGCCGCCACAACAGCGGCAACAGCAGCACCAGCACGGCCAGCCACGGCAGCAGGCGCATCGCCAGCACGCAGTATTCGCAGGCTTCGCCATGCATGGCGTGGGGGTCGGCCGGACGGCTGGGCGCTGCAGGCGCCGCGCCGTGCCGATCTTGCCCGGCCATGGCCATGGCGTGCATGTCATGGCCCATGGCGGCGTGGTCCATGCCTGCCATCGCGGCGTGCTCCATCGGCTGTGCCTGCAGCGCGCGGCTGACCAGTGGCGCAAGCACCATCAGCAGCGTCGCCAGGATGGCGAGCTGGAGCAGAAGGCGCTGCGGGCGGGACAGGCGGGTCACCCCGCTAGTGTAGAGCGGGGTCCAGGGTTACCCGTGCGACGAACCGTCGCAGGAGGGGGTTTATCGGCAGGGCTGCGCCCTGCACCCGCTGCGAGCTGGAGCAACAGCAACAGCAACAGCCGAAGCAGAAGCGGGCTTCCTGTGGGTAGGCGGGGTGGGTCCGGTTGCGGGAGACGCCGTAAACCCATCCCTGGGGGCTTGGCCGCGGCATCCATGCCGCGGACACTCCCGCAACCGGACCCACCCCGCCTTCG
>NZ_JBSPUG010000009.1:0-75179 GCF_056861405.1 Stenotrophomonas sp. 22DLJC03 | reverse complement strand
GTGATGCGCAAGATGCTGGTGATCCTCAACGCCCGCAAAAGGGATGCGGAGGCCCAGATGGCCCCCGCCTGACAAGACAGTTGCTACAGTTAATGCTGGGACCTTGTAGAGCCGAGCCTACGCTCGGCTGCAATGCATCAAAGCAGTGCCAGATACCCACGCACGGTGGCATCCAGCCCGTCGTACAGGGCCTCACCGATCAGCGCGTGGCCGATCGACACCTCCAGCACGTCCGGCACGTTGGCCAGAAAATCGCGCAGGTTGTCCTGCGACAGATCGTGCCCAGCATTGACGCCCAGGCCGACGGCCTGCGCTCGACGGGCAGCGGTGGCGAACAGCGCCAGCACCGCATCGGCATCGCCGGCCGCATGCGCTTCGGCGTAGGGCCCGGTGTACAGCTCGATGCGGTCGGCACCGACCTCCGCCGCCTGCTCCAGCAACGGGTTGCCGGCATCGACGAACAGGCTGACCCGGCAGCCCATCGCCTTCAGTTCCGCGATCAGCGGGCGCAGGCGCTCGGCATCGCGCTCGAAGTCGAAGCCATGATCGGAGGTGATCTGGCCGTCGCCATCCGGTACCAGGGTGGCCTGCGCCGGGCGGGTCTGCGCGCACATGGGCAGCAGCCCAGGGTAGCCCTCGCGCGGCGGTGCAAACGGGTTGCCTTCGATGTTGAATTCGACGCCACGGGCACGGGTCAGCGTGGACAGGGCCAGCACATCCTCGGCGGTGATGTGGCGACGGTCCGGCCGCGGGTGCACAGTGATGCCATGCGCGCCGGCATCCAGGCAGGCCTGGGCGGCACGCACCACGTCCGGTTCGGCACCGCCGCGCGAGTTGCGCAGGACGGCGATCTTGTTGACGTTGACGCTGAGCTGGGTCATGGAACGGAACTACTTGGAAAGAGGGGACGGATCGTGTTCTTCGGGGGCGGCATTGCGACGGGCCTGGGCCTGTTCGCGCAGGCGGCGCAGTTCCTCGGCATCGACCAGGGTAGCGGGGTCGCGCTGCAGATCGCCAAAGCGGGCCACGTAGCGGCCGCGTACCCAGGCCAGCAGGAAGGCGAGTGCGGCCAGCAGGCACAGGGTCATCAACCCGGCATTGGGCGTCTTCAGGGCGAAGGCGAAACAGCCCAGCGCCAGCAGCAGGTACAACCAGTACATAGTCGGGCTCCCCGGATGATCGCCGCAGTGTAGCGCTGCGTCAGAGCAGCGGCGAGGCCAGCCGTGCGAACGCCTCCGGCAGGCGATGCAGCCACAGCGAACGGCCGGCCTGGTCATTCACCCGGGTGGCACGGTCGAATTCGCCCTGCAGCAGCTCGGCCAGTGCGGCAACACGACCTCGATCGCTGATCATCATCGATAGTTCGAAGTTCAGCCGAAAGCTGCGGTGGTCGAAATTGGCGCTGCCGACGATGCAGACGTCGTCATCGGCGATGAAGGCCTTGGTATGCAGCATGCGCGGGCCGTACTCGTAGATCTTCACGCCAGCATGCAGCAGTTCGTCAAAGTAGGAGCGCGCGGCCTGGGTGACGAACCAGGAGTCGCTCATCTTCGGCACCAGCAGGCGCACGTCCAGCCCGCCCAGCGCGGCCGAGGTCAACGCCATCCGCGCCGCTTCGCCCGGGACGAAGTAGGGCGTGACCAGCCATACCCGTTCGTGCGCTTCCTGGATGGCCGCCACGTGCAGGCGATGGATGGTCTCCCAGCCCGAATCCGGGCCGGACACCAGTACCTGGGCGTTGATCGGGCCATCGCCCCGCAGGGGCATGTCGGCTGGCCACAGGCGCGCGATATCCATCCGCGATGGATCCTGTCCACTGGCATACAGCCAGTCCTCGGCGAACACCAGCTGCAGGCTTCGCACCACGTGGCCACGGATGCGCATGTGCAGATCACGGTATGCATCGGTCCTGCGGCTTTCGTCCTCGTCGTCGGTGATGTTGATGCCACCGGTGAAGGCCAGGCGGCCATCGACGATCACCAGCTTGCGATGGGTACGCAGGTTCAACCATGGGCGCTTGAACGGCTTCAACAGCTGCCGTGGGTGGAACCAGATCGCTTCGCCACCGGCATCGAGCAGGGGTTGCAGGAAGCGCCGCGGCAGGGCGGATGAGCCCACCGCATCGAGCAGCAGGCGCACCTGCACGCCGGCCCGCGCACGTTCCACCAGCGCGTCGCGCAGCGCGGTGCCGGCATGGTCCGGGTTGAAGATGTAGTACTCCAGATGCACGTGATCGCGTGCCTGCGCGACAGCTTCAAGCAGCGCGGCGTAGGTGGCTGCGCCGTCCACCAGCCAGGTCACTTCGGTGGCACTGCTCGGTGCCAGTCCGGTGGTGGCCTGCGCGATCTTGGCCAGCTCGGTGCAGTCGGCATCGGGCGGGCAGACGTCGCTGTAATGCTCCATGCCCGAGCGCGCACGCCCACGACGCAGGCGCTGCCGCTTCACCTTCTGCGGGCCCAGCAGGTAGTAGATGAAGAGGCCGAGGTACGGCAGCAGCGCCAGCGACAGGATCCAGCTCAGCGTGGCGACCGGCTCGCGCTTCTGCAGCATGATCCAGCCCGCCAGCGCGAACAGGTACAGCAGATAGGCCACCGCCAGGATCGTGCCGAGGTGGGCGATGCCATCCAGCCAGTGGCGCAGGGAGTCGAAGAGGGCGAGCATCCGCCGATCATAACGGGCGCGTGCAGCCTGATGGGGTCAGATCCCTTTTCTGTGGAAAAGGGATCTGACCCCGACGGACAAAAAAAAAGACGCCCCTGTTTCCAGGGGCGTCTGCAGTCGCGTCATGACTGTTGTATTGCGGTATTGCGTTTACTGCTGCACAAAACCGATCTTCTTCATCTGAGCGTTCTTCGCGGCGGCCAGGACCTTGGCCATCACGTCGTACTCGGAATCCGGGCTGGCGTCGATGCGCAGTTCCGGCTGGTTGGTCGGGTCACGCTGGACCTCCTGCTCCATCCGCTGCTGCAGCTCGCTCGCATTGATCGGGCTGTTGTTCCACGAGACCTGGTTGCTGGCGTCGATCTTCAACTCGATCGGCGGCGGCGGTTCGACCAGCTGCGGCGGTGGGTTGAGCACGCGCTGCGGCAGGTCCACGGCGATCGGGTACGTCATGATCGGCGCGGTCACGATGAAGATGATCAGCAGCACCAGCATCACGTCCACGAGGGGCGTGACGTTGATGTCTGCCATGGGGCCCTTGCCACCACCACTACTGAATGCCATGGCTTATTGCCCCTTTTCTTTGGTCGCAACGAAGCCGACGTCCAGCATGCCCTGTTCCTGCGCGATCTTGGTCATCTCGTTGATGACGCGCATCTTGGTGGTGCGGTCACCACGCAGGTTCAGCGGCGGCTGCGGGGTCTGCTGGGCGGCGGTCGCCAAGCGCGACTCGAGAGTCTGCTTGTTGATTTCTTCGTCGTTCCAGTAGATCGAGCCATCTTCCTTGACTGCCAGGGTGATGGGACCCTTGCGATCGTTGGTGTCGTCCGGCTTCTGGACCAGGTTGGCCTCCGGCAGATCCACCTTGACCTTGTGGGACATCAGGGGCGCCGTGATGATGAAGATGATCAGCAGCACCAGCATCACGTCCACGAGGGGCGTAACGTTGATGTCGGCCATGGGGCCGCCGCTGTTACCACTACTGAAAGCCATAACGGGCTCCGTCTAGATCTTGGTGACTACTTACTTCGTCGCAGGTACAGCGCGTCGCAATTAGCGGACGCGCGAACCGGTGGCGAAGAAGTCGTGCAGGTCGTGCGCGAAGGTATCGAACTTGCTGATGGTCGCGCTGTTGATCTTGCTGAAGAAGTTGAAGGCGAACACGGCCGGGATCGCGACGAACAGACCGATCGCGGTCATGATCAGCGCTTCACCCACCGGGCCGGCAACGGCGTCGATCGAAGCGGAGCCGGTGGCACCGATCTTGATCAGCGCGCCGTAGATGCCCCACACGGTACCCAGCAGACCGACGAACGGAGCGGTCGCACCGACGGTGGCCAGCAGGGTCATGCCCGACTGCAGCTTGTTGCTTTCGCGGGTCACGGCCTGGCGCAGGGCGCGGTCGACGAACTCCGAGCGGCTCAGGTTCTCACCCACGCCACCGGTGGCGCCGCCTTCAGCGCGCTGGTGGTGGGCAGCTGCCTGGGCAGCGTCCAGAGCGATCTTCGAGAACGGCTCCGAAGCCGGCTGCTCTTCCATCGCACGGATGGCGTCCTGCGCGTTCGGGGTATCCCAGAACAGGCTGACGACGCGATCAGCGGCGCTCTTCAGGCGGGTAGCACGGAAGATGTTGATGACGGTCCAGTACCAGGACATGGCCGACATCACGACCAGGGTCAGCAGCACGACCCAGGAGACCGCGAAATCACCCGGCTTGGTGGTCATTTCGTGGATCAGATGCTCGAAGCCCATCTGCGACAGGGCGTTGGACGGATTGCCCCCGGCAGCAGCGGCGATGAAAATTTCCTGCAGCATGACGCTTACCTTTGTTGTGTGTGGTGATAAAGGGTGTAGCTAAGCTAAACAATCGAACCAGGGGCGAGGGTGGCCAGCTGGCCACCCGGGCCGCATCAGTTCAGTGCAAAGTTGACCGGGACGCGGACGCGGCCAGCAGCCTTCTTACCGCCAGCTTCGGCGGCGTTGAAACGCCACTTCCGGGCAGCTTCCATCGCAGCACGGTCCAGGTCGCGGTTACGGCTGGACTTTTCCACCGTGACATTGGTGACGTTGCCGCTGGCATCGACATCAATGATCAGGATCACTTCGCCCTGGATACCAGCGCGGAAGGCTGCCGGCGGGTAGCGCGGCGGGTTCATGGCCTTCGACGAGATGTCCACGCTGGCCTCGATCGAGGTCGGCGGAGCCGGCGGCGACGGCGGCGACGGCGGGGTGACGATGTCGCTTGGGCGCGGCTCCGGCACGTCCACGACCGGTGCCTGCGGCGGCGGCGGGACCGGCGACGGCTTCGGCGGCGACAGGTTCTTCACCGGCGGCGGCGGAGTATCCGTCGGCGGCGGCGGCGGCGGCGGCGGGGGTGGCGGCGGCGGCGCGTCTACGATGGTCACCATGACGTTACGCTCCTTCTCAGCCACGGCCTTGGGAGCCACGGCGGGGATGAGGAGCATCATGAAGGCGGCCAGATGCAGGGCAATTACAAACGCGATGCCGACGATGCGAGGCCAGCTCAGCCCCTTGTCATCGGGTTGTTCGTACCGGTGAACGACTAGTTGTTCCGTCATGCGCCAAGAGCTCAATAGTGGGGCCGGGATGCCGGGGGCGGAATCCCTGATCAGCGGTGCATGACACCGCAGGAACCTCCAAGCTTATACCAATCCTGAGCGCCTGCGCATCAACTGTGCAGGCATTCAGGCGTTATTCCTACTTACTTCAGGTTGATGATTTTCTTGGCATCAGCCTGGTTCTTCACGCCCTTCGCCAGCGCCTGCTGGGCGGCCTGCCTGGCCTCGGGGACGCGACCTTCGGCATGCAGGACGCGTGCCAGGTTCAGGTAGGTCTCACCGTCCTTGGAAAGCGGGGCGGCCTTCTGCCACGCATCGATCGCCTGCGGCACCTGGTCGGAGTAGTAGTAGGACTGGGCCAGCGCCAGGTAGACCTGGTAGTCCGGCTTCAGGATGCCCTTCTGCAACCCTTCGTTGATGACCGCGATGACGTCCTTTTCCTTGTGCTCGGTATTGGCATAGATCGAGTACAGCTGCTTGTACTCGCGCTCTTCGGTGAGCTGGCCGCTGCTGCGCAGCTTGTCCATCACCGTGGCAGCCTTGTCCATCTGATCGGCCTGCATGTACATGTTGGCCAGGTTCAGCTGGGCCTTCTTGTCATTCGGATTCTTGGCGGCCAGCGCCTCGGCTTCCTTGACCGCTTCACCGGACTGGCCGGCTTCGGACAGGGCCGCCATCAGCAGCTGGTTCCAGTTGTCCTTCGGCTCGGCGGAGCCGGCGATGGCCTGCTTCAGCACCGGGATCGCTTCCTGGTAGCGCTCCAGCTGGTACAGCGCCTGGCCCTTGGCAATCAGTTCTTCCGGCTTGGTCGACTTGCTCTCGGCGAAGTACTTGTCCAGGGTCGCCAGCCCTTCGGCGGTCTTGTCTTCCTGCAGCTCCAGCTGGCCGAGCATCAGCATCGACTGGAAGTGGCCGTTGTTGTCCAGGCCGTTGAACTGCAGGACCTGCTTCAGGTAGGCGACGGCAGCCGGGGTGTCGTCGGTCTGGTAGGCGGCCTGCGAGGCCAGCTGCGCGGCCAGCGACTTGTCGTACTCGTTCGCGGCGCTGTCAGCCAGGATTGCGTCGGCCTGGGTACGGGTCTCCGGGAACTTTTCCTTGTTGTAGCTGTCGATCATTTTCTGCAGCTTGCTGCCCATCTTGGCCGAGGCCTTGACCGACGGCTCCTGGCGGGTCGCGTTCGGGTACAGCGCCTCGGCCTTGGCCTGCTTGCTGCTGCCACCGCGGTTGCCGCGCTCGGAGGAACGCGAGGACTGCGCGAAGGCATCGGTGACCACGGCGCCGGTCAGGGCGGTCGCGACGAGGACGGAAAGCACTGCTTTGTGGTTACGGAAAATCATCGTTCACCTCGATCGAACCGCCGGTTAGCGGCAAAGTCGGACTGTCAGAAAAATCTGAGCCGCCAAACGTATCAGAAACAGATGGCGTGAGAAATCGTTTTATGTGCTGCAATACAGCATGAAACTGCGCACTCATCCGCACTTTGGCCGCAGCCCACCCGCCTGCGCTTGCTGATAGACCGGGGTCAGGCCCGGTGCATCGCGTCGCAGTTCCTGGATCCGGTTGGCCGGATCAGGGTGGGTGGACAGCCATTGTGGGCTACGACCGCCACTGGCGGCCATCATGTTCTGCCACAGATCGACGGCCTGCGCCGGGTTGAACCCCGCCTGCGCCATCAGCCGCTGGCCGATCACGTCGGCTTCGCTTTCCTGGGTGCGCGAACCTGGCAGCAGGAAAGCGGTCTGCGCACCCATGCCACCGAGCTGGTTGACCGTACTGGCGGCGCCTTCCCCGTAGGCGGCACCGGCCAGCGCACCGAGCACGGCCAGGCCGGTCTGTGCGCCCATCTGGCGGGTGATGC
This sequence comes from Stenotrophomonas sp. 22DLJC03, assembly GCF_056861405.1. NCBI lineage: Bacteria > Pseudomonadati > Pseudomonadota > Gammaproteobacteria > Lysobacterales > Lysobacteraceae > Stenotrophomonas > Stenotrophomonas sp. 22DLJC03. The sequence goes on along the minus strand of NZ_JBSPUG010000009.1, from coordinate 68,081 downwards.
GTTCTTCGTGATGGCGGGCGATGACGTGGCCGATTTCATGGCCGATTACGGCAGCCAACTGATCCTGGTTCTTGGCCACGGTGAAGATGCCGGTGTTCACACCAACCTTGCCACCGGGCAGGGCGAAGGCGTTGGGCTCCTTGTCGACGAACACCGCCGTCTCCCACCGTACGCCACGGTATTGAGGCGGCAGCTGCGCGACAAGGGCGTTGACCACGCACTGCACATAGCCGTTCTGGCGGCCATCGGTGCTGATCTTTTCCTTCTGCTTGGTCTCGGCGAATGCCTGCGCACCGAGCTGGTCCAGCTGCGCCTGTGACACGCCACCGACCATCTGCCGACGGCCAGTGGGTGACGTCGTGGTCGCACAAGCACTGACCAACGTGGTGATGACAAGGGCCAGCAGCAGGTGTTTCATGGGTGCACCCCCGTGTTCATATGCGCAGTGTGTAGCGTAACGGCTTAATCTTTCGTCAAGCGGACACGGCGTTACGTTGATCCCAGGAACACCATAGCGGCAAGTGCGACAGCGTTGTTCAGTGCATGGGCTGTGATCGCCGCCCACAGCGTGCCGGTGCGCTGGTACAGCCAGCAGAACGCGGCGCCCATGCCGCCGTAGACCAGCCACAGCTGGGCCATGCCCAGCAGTGAATTCCTGCTCACCCCTGGTACTTCGTGGACCAGCGCGAAGGCCAGGCTGCTGAGGATGACACCCAGCCAGGGACGGCCAGCCTGCCACAGGCGGCCGAACAGCACGCGGCGGAACAGCAGCTCCTCGTAGGCAGGCGCCAGCACGACTGCGAACAGCACCAGGAACAGCGGGAAACGCGCGATCGCGTTCTGCATCAGTTCCACGTTGGTGGGCACCGGCGCGATGCCAAACTGTTTGGCCAGAAAGGCGATGCCGTTGCTGCCCAGCACGATCAACAGGGCCACCAGCACGGTCCAGCCCCAGGTCGAGGGCCGCCGCAGCGCCTGTCGTGAAGCCTGGCGTTCGGCCGCATTGGCCGGGCGTCGCCAGAAGTACAGGAGCAGGGCGGCTCCACCGGTGGCGATCAGGGCCATCAGGATCTGCGCCAGGGCCCCGGGCTGGCCGACGGCCGCTGTTGTTTCTGCCGGCGACAGGGCGCCGCCATTTGCCTGTGCATTGGCATAACCAACCACGATGGCGCGATAGAAGCCCCAGAGCAGGCCGGTGACCATGCTCAGGCCGAACAGGGTGACCGCGGCAATGCCCAGATCGATGAAGAAGCCCGCCAACGGGGAACCCGCGCGCGGCGCGACTGAGGCCGGCGGAACCGGGGGCGGGGCGGAAACCGGGGCGGAAGCGGACATCAGGTACCTGCGTTCAAGGGTCGAAAGCCGGTGCACCTCCCCGCGCACCGGCCATGATCCGATTGTGTCAGATATCCAGGTTTGCGACCTTCAGCGCGTTGTCTTCGATGAAATCGCGACGCGGTTCGACGACATCACCCATCAGGGTGCTGAATATCTGGTCAGCTGCGACGGCATCTTCGATACGCACCTGCAGCAGTCGGCGGGTCTCCGGATTCACCGTGGTGTCCCACAACTGCTCCGGATTCATTTCACCCAGACCCTTGAATCGCTGGATCTGACGGCCGCGCTTGGCCTCCTCGAGCAGCCAGTTCTGTGCCTTGGCGAACGTGTCCACTTCGATGGACTTGGCGCCACGGGAAATGATCGCGCCTTCGCGGACCAGGCCATGCAGCAGCGTCGACGCCTGGTGGATCGCACGCAGTTCACCGCTTTCGAAGGCCGACAGCGGCAGCACCTGGATGAGCTCTTCGCCCATGTGACGGCGGGTCACCAGCACGGCTGCCGGGTGCTGCTCGTTGGCTTCCTGCAGCTCCAGGGTGAAGCGCGGGCTGCCCAGGCTGCCCTGGTTGAGGCGCTTGGCCAGTGCATCCAGGCCTTCGCCTTCGCCAGCATTGCGCAGGCTGTCCATATCCATCGGCACGAAGTCGACCAGTGCTTCGAGCACGTTGCGGTCGTAGCGGTGCGCGTTGCGCTCGATCGAATCCTGCGCGGCGGCGTAGGTCAGCAGCAGCTTTTCCAGCGCCAGGCCTTCGATGCCCGGTTCACCGGTAGCCGGAACCAGCGCAGCGTTTTCCACCGCACTGCTGGCCAGGTAGCTGTCCAGCGCCGGGTCATCCTTCAGGTACAGCTCCTGCTTGCCCTGCTTGATCTTGTACAGCGGCGGCAGGCCGATGTAGACGTAACCACGCTCGATCAGCTCCGGCATCTGACGGTAGAAGAACGTCAGCAGCAGCGTGCGGATATGGGCGCCGTCAACGTCGGCGTCGGTCATGATGATGATCTTGTGGTAGCGCAGCTTGTCCGGGTTGTACTCGTCACGGCCAATGCCGGTACCCAGCGCGGTGATCAGCGTACCGACCTGGTCCGAGGCCAGCATGCGGTCGAAGCGCGCGCGTTCCACGTTGAGGATCTTGCCGCGCAACGGCAGCACCGCCTGGTTCTTGCGGTTGCGGCCCTGCTTGGCCGAGCCACCTGCCGAGTCACCCTCGACGATGAACAGTTCGGACAGTGCCGGATCCTTTTCCTGGCAGTCGGCCAGCTTGCCCGGCAGGCCGGCGATGTCCAGCGCGCCCTTGCGGCGGGTCAGGTCGCGGGCCTTGCGCGCGGCTTCACGGGCACGCGCGGCGTCGACGATCTTGCCCGCGATCGCCTTGGCTTCGTTCGGGTTTTCCTGCAGGAACTCTTCCAGCCGCGCGCCGAAGGCGTTTTCCACGGCGGGGCGCACGTCGGAGCTGACCAGCTTTTCCTTGGTCTGGCTGGAGAAACTGGGATCGGGCACCTTCACCGACAGCACCGCGATCATGCCTTCGCGCATGTCATCGCCGGTCAGGTTGATCTTGGCCTGCTTGGCGATGCCGTTCTGCTCGATGTAGTTGTTGAGCACACGGGTCAGCGCGCCACGGAAGCCGGCCAGGTGGGTACCACCGTCCTTCTGCGGGATGTTGTTGGTGAAGCAGTACATCGTCTCCTGGTAGGAGTCTGTCCACTGCAGCGCCACATCCACCACGATGTTGTTGTGCTCGCCGGTGACCGAGATGACGTTCGGGTGCAGCGGGGTCTTCAGCTGGGCCAGATGCTCGACGAAGCTGCGGATGCCGCCTTCGTAGTGGAAGTCATCGCGACGGCCATCACCACGCTCGTCGGCCAGCACGATCTTGACGCCGGAATTCAGGAACGACAGCTCACGCAGGCGACGGGCCAGGATGTCGTAGTGGTATTCCACGTTGTCGTGGAACGCCACGGTCGAGGGCCAGAAGCGCACGGTGGTGCCGCGCTTGGTGGTGCTCTCCAGCTTTGCCAGCGGGGTGACCGCGGCGCCGTTGCTGAATTCCTGCTGGTAGTGGAAACCGCCCTGGAACACGTCCACCAGCAGCTTCTGCGACAGCGCGTTGACCACGCTGACGCCGACGCCATGCAGGCCGCCGGAAACCTTGTAGCTGTTGTCGTCGAACTTGCCGCCTGCGTGCAGGACGGTCATCACCACTTCGGCAGCGGACACTTCCCGGCCAAGCTTGGCGCTCATCTGCTCGTGCTTGCCCGTCGGAATGCCGCGACCGTTGTCGGACACCGAAACCGAGCCGTCGGCGTGGATCGTCACCGCCACGTGGTCGGCATGGCCGGCGAGGGCTTCGTCGATTGAGTTGTCGACCACCTCGAACACCATGTGGTGCAGGCCGGTGCCGTCATGGACGTCACCGATGTACATGCCTGGGCGCTTGCGGACAGCCTCCAGGCCTTCCAAGGCCGTAATGCTGTTGGCGTCGTAGTTGCCGTTGTTTGCCGGGGTGTTCTGTTCGTCGCTCATTGCGCTTGCCGTAGGCTCCGCAGGTCGGGCACCGCTTTGGGCGATGCGCCGAGAATGAAAGGATTCCAACCCGAATTATACCAGCCGGGGTCGAGCGGCCCTGTTGTGCCCACTATGGCACAGCCACGATCTGTGCATGTTCCACGTGGAACCGGGCGATGTGGGTCAGTTCCTGCAGCGCCACCGGGGTTTCGGTAGCGGTGACGAAAATCTGGGCCGGCCCGCCAAGCAGCCGCTCCAGTACCCGTGCCTGGTGGGTACGATCCAGCTCCGAGGCCAGATCATCCAGGGCGATGACCGGCCACTCCCCGCGCTGTTCCGCATAGTCTTCGGCCTGGGCCAGCAGGCAGGCCAGGGCTGTCAGCTTGGCCTGGCCACGGGACAGCGCATCACGGCCAGGAATACTGTGGAAGTCCACGCTCCAGTCCGCCCGGTGCGGCCCGACCGAGGTATAGCCCGCTTGGCGGTCGCGTTCGCGGGCCAGCAGCAGCGCATCGGCCAACGGCAACTCGTGGCGACGCCAGCCCGGACTCAGTTCCATCGCTTGGATACCCAGCTGGGGAGCCAGTTCCGCCGCAAGTGCCACGGTTCGTTGCTGCAGCCGTTCCAGATAGTGCTGGCGGCGGCTGGTCAGCGGTTCGCCTGCCTCGGCCAGCTCGTGGTCCCAGGTATCCAGCATCCGCGAAGGCCCGCCCTGTTTGAGCAGTGCATTGCGTTGCTTGAGCGCCCGGGAGTAGCGGCGCCACAGGGATAGAAAATCCGGTTCCACGTGGAACAAGCCCCAATCGAGGAACCGGCGGCGGGGTTCGCCGCCCCCGCTGACCAGTGCGTGGCTGCCTGGTTCAAAGGTCACCACCGCCAAGGCAGCACAGAGGTTGCCGAGCTGGGCAACGTCTTCGCCATCCAATCGTCCCTTCCAGTCCTGGCCACTGTGGCGCAGACCGGCCTTTCGCCGATGAGGAGGGTGGCTGGCGCGCTGTTCATCCCATTCCACGAAGATCTCCAACGCTTCCTGCCCCTGGCGGACCAGGCCATCACGTACCCGGCCGCGGAAACTGCGCCCATAGGCCATCAGGTGCAGGGCCTCAAGAATGCTGGTCTTGCCGGCGCCATTGTCTCCGGTCAGCAGGTTCAAGCCCGGCTGCGGAGAGAGGTCCACCGCATTGAAGCGACGCAGTTGGTGCAGGGCGAGGCGGCGGATCTGCATGGGGCGCGAAGGACCATCCGCACAGGGCGGTAGAGGAGCGGGGAATCCATCAGCTTACTGCATCGGTCAAGCCCAGCGGCTGCAGCTGGATGCTTGGCACACAGGACACCGTTGGCGCTGACCCAATGCTGGGTTCCACGTGGACAACGGTTGCCGTAGCGGCGATGCCAAGGCCCGCACCCAGCGAAAAATCCTTCAAATCTGTGCGCCGTGGCAGGGGGTTGACCCGCAGATTTCAACGATTTCAGTGCCACTTACAGGATCTTCAGCAGCCGGCACCAGCCGCCAACGGATCTACACCTGCAGATTCCTTGAAATCCGGGAAGCCCTGGCCCGCGAGGTTCCACAGATTTCAAAGAAATTCGCATTGCCGTTTCACGCTATCCACAGCAGGACTGTATGACTTATACACAAGGTATGGGCAATCTGTGGATAAAAAAGGCCTTCCGCGCTCAGTTCGAAACTATCCACAGGTTCCCCCCCAGCCCCAGGGCCCGCTATACAGGGGGTTTCAGGCCAATAAATCTCTTTTAAATCATAAAGATAGGCTGTTTCTCCACGAAATCTGGCCTTACCATCACCACCATGCTTTAGATTTATACCCAGATTTAGAAGCTTGGCAGGGCCCGAATCCCCCGGAATCAACCCTGTGGACAGTCGCGTCAGCAGGCACTGCAGATCGATCGTTGAGCCATACCCAAATCGTCGCGACTTCCGCTTTCCTGGAAGCGCTCCCTCGATCTGCGGATTCACCCGCACAACTCGCCCTCGACATGATCGTAATTGCGTTGGAAGCAGGCCTCGAGGTGAGTGAAGCTCTTCGTCAATGCAGGCAGCACTTCACGCCACGAGTGATCGAAGAGAAGCGGAGCATCTGAAAGAACCAACGGGCATGACTCAGCTCCGCAAAGATCCAGGTGACGATGCTCCACGTGGAACAAAAAAAACGCCCGGGAAGATCCCGGGCGTCGTTCGGTTCCACGTGAAACAGCGCTGATGTCAGAGACGCAGCGGCATCACCACGTGGCGCGACTTCTCGCTGCTGGATTCACGCACCAGCGCCGAGGAGTTGGAATCGCGCAGCTGGATGATGACTTCCTCGTCGCGCAGGGCGGACAGGGCATCCAGCAAGTAGTTCACGTTGAAGCCGATGGCCAGGTCGCTGACGGTGGTGTCCGCTTCGATCTCTTCCTGGGCCTCTTCCTGCTCCGGGTTGTGCGCGCTGATCTTGAGGTTGCCCGGCGAGACTTCCACGCGAATACCGCGGTACTTTTCGTTGGACAGGATCGCCGCACGCTGCAACGACGCACGCAGCGACTCACGGTTCACCTTGACCTCGCGATCGGCGCCGATCGGGATCACTGCTTCGTAGTCCGGGAAGCGGCCATCGATCAACTTTGAGGTAAAGGTGACATCGTCGCGCTTGACGCGCACGTGGCTGCGACCGACTTCCAGCTCGATCTCACGGTCGCCGCTTTCCAGCAGGCGTTGCAATTCGGTCACGCCCTTGCGCGGCACGATGATCTGGCGCTTGGAACCGCTGGGCTTGGCCAGATCGGTTTCGCACAGGGCCAGGCGATGACCGTCAGTGGCAACCGTACGCAGCGCATCGCCACGCAGGTCGAACAGCAGGCCATTGAGGTAGTAGCGCACGTCCTGCTGGGCCATCGCGAACGCAGTGCGTTCGATCAGCTCCTTCAGGGTCGCTTCGCCGATCGCAACGCGCTCGGTCGCTTCCACTTCATCCACCGACGGGAAGTCGTTGGAGGGCAGGGTAGCGAGCGTGAAGCGGCTGCGGCCTGCCTGCACGGTGATCTTGTCACCGGTCTGCGAGACGGTGATCCGGCTGCCATCGGGCAGGGCGCGGATGATCTCAAACAGCTTGCGGGCTGGGATCGTGGTTTCGCCGTCCTGCGCATCTTCAACCGCGATCCGCGACACCATTTCGACTTCCAGATCGGTACCGGTCAGCGACAGCTGGCCGTTCTGCACCTGGACCAGGAAATTGGCCAGAACCGGAAGGGTCTGGCGGCGTTCGACCACGTTGACGACCTGTGCCAACGGCTTGAGAAAGGCTTCGCGCTGCAGTGTGAAACGCATGTGGTTCCGTGCCCCTATGCTTTAAAAAGATGTGGAATAAATCAAAAGCTTGGTGGTGATGGTAGAGCCAGAATCGCTGGAAAACACAGCTAAGTCTTTGTAATAAAAGAAGTTTCAGGCCTCGAAACCCTCTGCACTACCAGCCCCCAAGGGGTGGGGAAAGCTGTGGATAAATTTACCGCGAAATCGAACGGCTTTTTTATCCACACCCTGTCCCGCGCTTGCTACCGGATTTTGCACCGTTTTATGCGATGACGCCTTATCGGCGGACGTGCATCATTCGCTCAGCTTCCGGATCAGCTTGTCCCAGTCCTCGCGGAGCTTGCCGTCGGCCTCCATCAGGGTGCGGATCTGCCGGCAGGCATGCAGCACCGTGGTGTGGTCGCGACCGGCGAAGGCGTCGCCGATCTCGGGCAAGCTGTGCTCGGTCAGCTCCTTGGTCAGGGCCATGGCGACCTGGCGCGGACGAGCCAGCGAACGGGTCCGGCGCTTGGACAGCAGATCCTTGATCTGCAGGCCGTAGTAGTCGGCAACCGTTTTCTGGATGTTGGGAATGCTGATCGCCTGCTGCTGGGCGCGCAGCAGATCGCGCAGGGTTTCCTGGGCGAATTCGGTGGTGATCGCACGGCCGGTGAAATTGGCACGGGCAGTCAGGGTATTCAGCGCGCCCTCGAGGTCGCGCACGTTGGAGCGCATCTTCTTGGCGATCAGGAACGCAACATCATCGGGAATCTCGGCACCGCGTTCGCGCGCCTTGGCCAGCACGATCGCGGCGCGGGTCTCGAAGTCCGGCGGTTCGATCGCGACCGACAGGCCCCAGGCAAGCCGCGACTTCAGGCGCGCTTCCAGGCCTTCGACTTCGCGCGGATAGCGGTCGCAGGTGAGGATGATCTGCTGCTTGCCATCGAACAACGCGTTGAAGGTGTGGAAGAACTCTTCCTGGGTGCGGTCCTTGCCGGCGAAGAACTGGATGTCATCGATCAGCAGCGCGTCCACCTGCTGGAACTGCCGCTTGAACTGATCCATGGTCTTTTCCTGCAGGGCCCGGATCATCGCGCTGAAGAACTGTTCCGAGCGCAGGTACAGCACCTTCGCCCCCGGGTTGGCCTGGCGCATGGCGTTGCCGGCGGCGAACATCAGGTGGGTCTTGCCCAGGCCGGTGCCTCCGTACAGCAGCAGCGGATTGTGCGCACGGTCGCCCGGCTTCTGCGCCGCCTGGAAGGCAGCGGCCAGGCCCAGCTGGTTGCTGCGGCCTTCGACGAAGTTGGCGAAGGTGTAGTGATTGTCCAGGTTGCCGGCGAACGGCACCTGCGGTTCGCTGGAAGCATGTCCCGACGGCGTGGAAACCGGCGCGTTCTGCGCCTCCACCGGCCGCGGGCGCGAGCCGATTTCAAGAAAAACGTCGCTGAAACCGGCGAAGTGGGCCAGCAGTTCGCGGATCCGGGCCAGGTACAGTTCGCGTACCTGGTCGACGATGAAGGCATTCGGTGCATACAGCACCAGGCTGTCCACGCGCAGATCGGCCTGCAGTGGCTTCAACCAGGTGTGAACGTCTTCCGGCGGGAACTCCGCTTCGAGGCGCTCGAGACTACGGGACCAGGCATCCATCAGCAATAATCGTCCGGTGGCCGGGGCATGGACGCGACAAGGCGCCCAAACACAGGCCGGAAAGGGGGGGAAATGGATGGCTCAGACTACCACCGAGCGCAGGGCTTCGGAATGCTTGTCCCCTACTTATTCACAAAAACATCCACAGCTATTGCACAGGCCGGTGAATTCGCGTAGCTCCAAGGGGTTGACGCGGGGTGGGGTACCTCTCTAAAATTTCCGGTTCTTTCCGTCCCATTCATACGAGAGGCCCACATGGCCACCAAGCGCACCTTCCAGCCCAGCAACCTCAAGCGTAAGCGCGACCACGGCTTCCGTGCCCGTATGAAGACCGCTGACGGCCGCAAGATCCTGTCGCGTCGCCGCGCCAAGGGCCGCAAAGTCCTGAGCGCCTGATTGCCATGCCGCATCCAGCGGCAGACGCAATCCATTCGACAGTGAATACTGCAGACCCGCGCAAGCGATTCCCTCGCTCTGCGCGGGTTCGCACGCGTGCCGAATATTCAACGGTCTTCAACGGCGCCCGCCGTGTGTCCGATCCGCTGATGACCCTGCACTGGCTGCCGGCTGACCGGCCGGCCAGGCTGGGTCTGGCGGTTTCCCGCAAGGTCGATCCGCACGCCGTTGGGCGTAACCGGATCAAGCGCGTCCTGCGCGACGCCTTGCGTCAGACACGAACCGATATGCAGCCAGGCGACTTCGTCGTCGTGGCTCGTAGTGCTGCGCGTAACGCCAGCAACGACGATATCCGCCAGGCCTTCCTGCGCCTGTTGCGGCGCCTGCGTGCATTGCCCACGCCGGGCGTGGACGGCACAATGCCGCCGCCTGATGGCATCGCAACTCCCTCTTTGACCGAGCCGGCACCGCGTTCCGGCACCGCTGAGCCTGCCCGCTGATGAACCAGACCCGCGTATTCCTTATTTTTGCCTGGCTGATGGTGGCCGTGCTGCTGTGGATGGAGTGGAGCCGCGAAAAGGCTGCCCCGACCCCGGCACCGGCGACCACGTCGGCTCCGGCCGCTGCACAGAATGTTCCGGGCGCGACCCCGGGCAGCGTACCCAGCGCGCAGGTTCCCGGTGCCCCGGGTCAGGCCGCAGTACAGGCCCAGGCCAGCGCCACCCCGTCCGCACAGACCGTGACCGTCACCACCGACGTGCTGCGCCTGAAGCTCGATGGCGGCCGCGTGCTCGACGCCGAACTGCTGCAGTTCCCGCAGAGCAAGGACGAAGGCAGCCCGCCGGTGCGCCTGCTGACCGAAGATCCCGCGCATCCGTACAGCGCGATCAGCGGATGGGCCAGTGAAGACAAGAACACCCCCGTCCCCGGCGCTGACGGCTTCAAGCTGGTCGGCGACACCAAGGACTTCGTGTTGGCCAAGGGCCAGAACGAACTGCAGATCCCGTTCGTGTGGACCGCCGACAACGGCGTGACGATCAAGCGCACCCTGACCGTCTCCCGCAACGAATACGCCGTTCGCTTCAAGGACGAGGTCAGCAACACCGGCGCCGCGCCGTGGAACGGCTACGTCTACCGCACCCTGGACCGCAGCCCGACCATCCTGTCGCGGAGCATGACCAACCCGGACTCCTTCAGCTTCAACGGTGCCACCTGGTACGACAACGACAAGAAGTACCAGCGTCGTGCGTTCAAGGACTACCTGGAAGACGGCACGCTGAACCAGAACATCACCGGCGGCTGGCTGGCGATGCTGCAGCACCACTTCTTCACCGCCTGGATCCCGCAGAAGGACCAGACCGCACACTACGTGCTGTCGCAGGTGGCCGGTCGTGACCTGATCGAAGCGCGTGGCCCGGCCTTCACCGTGGCCCCGGGCCAGTCCACCAGCACCGAAGCCCGCCTGTGGGTCGGCCCGAAGCTGGTCAACCTGATCGCCAAGGAAGACGTGCCGGGCCTGGACCGCGTGGTCGACTACAGCCGCTTCTCGATGATGGCGGTGATCGGCCAGGGCCTGTTCTGGGTGCTGAACCAGGTGCACAAGCTGGTTGGCAACTGGGGCTGGGCGATCGTCGGCCTGGTGGTACTGCTGAAGCTGGTGCTGTACCCGCTGTCGGCGACCCAGTACAAGAGTGGCGCCAAGATGCGTCGCTTCCAGCCGCGCATCGCGCAGCTGAAGGAACGCTATGGCGATGACCGCCAGAAGTTCCAGACCGCGATGATGGAGCTGTACAAGAAGGAAAAGATCAATCCGATGGGCGGCTGCCTGCCGATCCTCATCCAGATGCCGATCTTCTTCGCGCTGTACTGGGTGCTGGTGGAATCGGTCGAACTGCGCCAGGCGCCCTGGTTCGGCTGGATCCAGGACCTGACCGCACGCGACCCGTACTTCATCCTGCCGGTGATCAACGTGGCGGTGATGTGGTTCACCCAGAAGTTGACCCCGGCACCGGGCATGGACCCGATGCAGCAGAAGATGATGCAGTTCATGCCGCTGGTGTTCGGCGTCATGATGGCCTTCATGCCGTCCGGCCTGGTCCTGTACTGGGTGGTCAACGGCGGCCTGGGCCTGCTGCAGCAGTGGTGGATGACCAAGCGCCACGGTGGCGAGCCGGTTCCGGCCACCACCGCACCGGCCCCGGTCAAAAAGAAGTAATCGGTAGAGCCGGCCGCTGGCCGGCTGACCTCAGCAAAAGCCCGCCGCAAGGCGGGCTTTTCGCATCCGGCGTTAGAATCGCCGGCACACACACCGTTCCTGCATCCATCGAGTCCGCCATGCCGCGTGCGTCGTCGTTCCGCCTGTTCCTGCCCTCGCTGTTGTTGACCCTGGTCGTTGCCGGCTGTGGCGACAAGGACGCGAAGGCGCCGGCGACCACGGTCACCCCGCCCAGCGCGCAGGCCGCGGCCGCCGCCGATCCCGCCGCTGCGCCGTTGCTGGCTGTGTTGCAGAAGCAGCTGGATGGCTACCGCCGGATCATCGTGCTGCTGGCCGACGAAGAAAGGCAGTCGGCCGCCGACCGCAGCACCTCCACCCAGATTGGCCAGCAACTGTTCCACGATGGGCTGGAGCAACGCGCGGCCATCGCCGCGCAGTTCGACAGCCTGCTGCGCGGTTCCAGCCCGCAGCGCTTCGCCACCCTCGGCACGGTGCTGGATTACATCGAATCCGCACCGGAACTGTTCGATGCCGATCGCCTGGCCTTCCGCGAAGTACTGCGTGATCTGCACGAGCGGGTCGGTACCGATTCGTCGCTGCCGGCGGTGAAGCTGCACCAGCGCATCGGCGAGGACCTGGAGGCGCTCGACGAAATCGAACGCAACTACAACCAGGAACTGACCCGCATCTTCAGCCGCTTCGAGCGCACCCGCGCCATCGAGCTGAAGCGCGAGAAGTGGGATGACTACATCGCCCACCTGCACAAGGACTACAGCCGCGAAGCGATCCTGCGCGACTACGGGGTGATCGAGCCGTACCCGATGTCAATGAAGGACAGCGACCGCGAGATCTTCGGCCGCGACCTGCCAACCAAGACAGTGGTGCTGACCTTCGACGATGGCCCGCACAAGGCCTACACCGATGAAGTGGTGGCGATCCTGAAGCGCTACGACGTGCCGGGTGTGTTCTTCGAAGTCGGCCGCAACCTCGGCAAGGTCGAGAGTGATGGCAAAGTCAGCCTTGGGCCGATGGCGAAGATCAGCCGCAGCCTGATGGAAGATGGGTACGCCGTGGGCAACCACAGCCTGACCCACGCCCAGCTGTCGCGTACCACCGGCGACGCACTGCGCCAGCAGGTGCTCGACACCGATACGCTGCTTAAGGATGTCGACAGCAAGCGCGCACCGCTGTTCCGCTTCCCGTACGGCGCGCGCAATGCCGAAGGCCTGCAGCTGCTCAACGAGGCCGGGCTGAAGTCGATCATGTGGAACATCGACTCGATGGACTGGGCCGACCCGGTGCCGGAGTCGATCGTGCAACGCGTGCTCGACCAGGTGAACAAGGAACAGCGCGGCATCATCCTGTTCCACGACATCCACGATCGTGCGGTGAAGGCGTTGCCGCAGATTCTCGACCGGCTGATTGCCGAGGGCTACCAGTTCGCCGGCTGGAATGGCCGTGAGTTCACTGTCGCCCGCGCGCGCAAGGGCGAGGCCAGTGCCGCCACCGTCACCACCGGCTACGAGAAGTCGTGGGCGATCGTGGTCGGCATCGACACCTACGCCAAGTGGCCGAAGCTGGAATACGCCAGCCATGACGCACAGGCGGTGGCCGATACCCTGACCGGGCAGTTCGGCTTCCCGTCCTCGCAGGTGATCGTGCTGAAGAACGAGCAGGCCACCCGCAACAACATCCTGGCCGCCTTCCACGACCGCCTCGCCGACGACCGCACCGGAAAGAACGACCGCGTGTTCGTGTTCTTCGCCGGCCATGGCGCTACCCGCCAGCTCGCCTCCGGGCGCGACCTCGGCTACATCATCCCGGTGGACTCGGACCCGAAGGAATTCGCCACCGACGCCATCGCGATGACCGACATCCAGAACATCGCCGAAAGCATGCAGGCCAAGCACGTGATGTTCGTGATGGATGCCTGCTACAGCGGCCTCGGCCTGACCCGCGGCGGCCCATCGTCGTCGTCGTTCCTGCGCGAAAATGCGCGTCGCAGCGCGCGGCAGATGCTGACCGCCGGTGGTGCGGACCAGCAGGTGGCCGATGCCGGCCCGAACGGCCATTCGGTGTTCACCTGGGTGCTGCTGCAGGCGCTGGCCGGCAAGGGGGACCTCAATGGCGATGGCCTGATCACCGGCACCGAACTGGCCGCCTACGTGGCGCCGGCGGTGTCCGCGGTTTCACACCAGACACCGGCCTTCGGCAGCCTGCCCGGTTCGCAGGGCGGCGAGTTCGTGTTCCAGGTGCCGGACAGCCAGGAATTCCTCAATGCCGACACGCGCCAGCTGACTGCCGATGCGATCGCGCTGAACAGCAAGGTGGATGCCGCCAGCGAAGCCAAGGGCAGCCAGGCACCGGTGACCGTGGCCGACCTGCAGGGCGGCAAGGCCAAGCTGGTGGTGCCCACTGCCGGACCTGCCTCCGACCGCCAGCGCGCGCAGCAGGCCAATGACCGTGGCCTGCAGCTGTACCGCGAGAAGCAGTACGATGAAGCAGTGGCGCAGTTCACCGAAGCGCTGAAGCTGCGCCCGGACTTCGCCCAGGCTGCCAACAACCTGGGCTTTGTCTACTACCGTCAGCAGCGCTACGCCGAAGCCGCGCGCTGGCTGGAGAACACGCTGAAGATCGACCCCTCGCGTGCGGTGGCCTATCTCAACCTGGGCGATGCCTACTTCAACGCCGGCGACAAGGCCAAGGCGAAGCAGGCTTACACCACCTACCTTGCGCTGCAGCCGCAGGGCAGCGGCGCAGCACAGGCGCGCGCGCAGCTGGAGAAACTCTGAGCCATGAACGAAGCGATCCGCACCGACACCATCGTGGCCATCGCCAGCGCACCGGGCGCTGGTGGTGTCGGCCTGCTGCGCCTGTCCGGTCCGCGCGCCGCGGCCATCGCCAACGCGCTGGGCGCGCCTGCACTGCGCCCGCGCCACGCGCATTACGCACGCCTCCGCGATGCCGACGGCGAGGTCATTGATGATGGCATCGTGCTGTGGTTCCCGGCACCGAACAGCTTCACTGGCGAAGAAGTGGTGGAACTGCAGGGCCATGGCAGCCCGGTGCTGCTGCAGCAACTGGTCGCGCGCTGCATCGCGCTCGGCGCGCGCCAGGCGCGACCGGGTGAGTTCAGCGAACGGGCGTTCCTCAACGGCAAGCTCGACCTGGCCCAGGCCGAGGCCATCGCCGACCTGATTGCCGCCGGTGACAGCCGCGCCGCGCGCGCTGCACGCCGTTCGCTGGACGGCGTGTTCTCGCGCCGCATCGACGCGGTGATCGAGCAGTTGGTACTGCTGCGCATCCATGTAGAAGCAGCCATCGACTTCGCCGACGAACCACTTGATACGCTTGGTGGGGCACAGGTACGGCGTGGGCTGGAGCAGGCGCGCAGCGACCTGGCCTTGCTGCGCCGCGATGCAGAACGCGGTCGTCGCCTGCGCGATGGCCTGCACGCGGTGCTGATCGGCCCGCCGAACGCGGGCAAGAGTTCGCTGCTGAACGCCTTGGCCGGCAGCGAGCGTGCCATCGTCACCGACATTGCCGGTACCACCCGCGACACGCTGCGCGAGACCATCCGGCTGGATGGCCTGGAACTGACCCTGGTCGACACCGCCGGCCTGCGCGATGGCGGCGACGCCATCGAACGCGAAGGCATGCGCCGCGCCCACGTGGAAATCGAGCGCACCGACCTGGCGCTGATCGTGCTGGACGCGCGCGACCCCGTTGCAGGTGAAGCCGCGCTGGGCGAAGCCGTGGCCGCGGTGCCGCACAAGGTCTACATCCACAACAAGTCGGATCTCTTGGATGCGTTGCCGGGACTGGACGATCCTGATCGCGTGTTCGTCTCTGCTGCGACCGGCGCCGGGCTGGAAGACCTGCATGCGCGCCTGCGCAGCATCGCCAGTGCCGGGGCAGGGGAGCAGGTGGATGGCGAATTCTCCGCGCGTACCCGCCATGTGGATGCGATCGAGCGTTCGCAGGAACACGCGCAGCGCGCGGATGGCGAGCTGGTGCACGAGCACCTGGAGCTGGCGGCCGAGGAGCTGCGTCTGGCGCACGACGCGCTGGGCGAAATCACCGGGCAGATGAGTGCCGATGATCTGCTGGGCAGGATTTTCTCCAGCTTCTGCATCGGCAAGTAACTGTAGAGCCGAGCCCATGCTCGGCTGGGGCAGCACCTCGGGGTCAGATCCCCGAAGGGATCTCTGACCCCGTCATCGCTCAATCGCGCGGCTCACGCTCTGGTAGGTGCCAACCTTGGTTGGCACAGGCCGTCTGGGGTCGTGAACGCCCGCTGGCAGAGCGCCGACCAAGGTCGGCGACTACCGGATACATGAGGCCGGGCCCCCTTCGGGGATCCGACCCCAGCTCCCCCAACCTGTCACATTGCCGCCGCATACTGACGCCCATCACATACCGCTTGGGGAAGTCGCAGTGAAGTCGTGGGGTTGTGCATTGCTGTTGTCGCTGGCCGTGTCACCATCGGTGGCCATGAGTGCTGAATCCTCCACCCCGGCCGCGCACAAGGTGTCGGTCTATGGCCATCGCGGCGCAAGCGCGCTGCTGCCCGAGCACACCCTGGCGGCCTATGCGCAGGCCATTGCCGATGGCGCCGACTACATCGAACCGGACCTGGTGATGACCAAGGACGGGGTGATGGTGGCCCGCCACGAGAACGAGATCAGCGGCACCACCGATGTCGCCTCGCATCCCGAATTCGCCAGCCGCCGGACAAGCAAGGTCATCGACGGGCAGAAGGTCGAGGGCTGGTTCACCGAAGACTTCACCCTGGCCGAGCTGAAGACACTGTACGCGCGTGAGCGCCTGCCGGAATTGCGCAGCACCGCTTACGACGGCCAGTTCCGCATTGCCAGCCTGGACGAGATCCTGGCCTTCCTGGTGCAGCAGGCCGGTCGTGCCAACCGCGGCATCGGCCTGGTGCCGGAGATCAAGCACCCGACCTACTTCCAGTCGGTCGGCCTGCCGATGGAAGACAAGCTGCTCGCCGCGCTGCGCGGCAATGCCTATACCAACGTTGGCCCGGTCACCATCCAGTCGTTCGAGACCGCCAACCTGCGCTACCTGCGCGGCAAGATCCCGCGCGGCAGCAACATCCGCCTGCTGCAGCTGCTGTGGAAGGGAGACACCCAGCCGGCCGACATCGTCAATGCAGGCGGCAAGCTGACCTACGCGCAGATGATGACCCCGTCTGGGCTGAAGGACATCGCCGTCTACGCCGACAGCATCGGCCCGGAACTGCGCTCGATCATTCCGCTGGACGCCAAGGGCGCACTGGGGACGCCAACCACGCTGGTACAGGATGCACATGCGGTGGGCCTGATGGTGATCCCGTACACCTTCCGCCCGGAGAATCATTTCCAGGCCAGCAACCTGCGCAGGGGCGCCGACAACGCGCGCAACGCGGAAGGCTCGATCGCCGAGATGCGTGCCTATCTGGCAACCGGCATCGATGCCTTCTTCACCGATGATCCGGCATTGGGCCGGCAGGCGGTGGATGGGGTGGGCGCGGCGGGGAACGCGGCGAACTGACCCGCTCTGGTAGATGCCAACCTTGGTTGGCACACGGCAGGAGTGCCGACCAAGGTCGGCCACTACCGGGTCATGAAAATGCCGGGTGGGGTCGGAGCCCCTACGGGGATCCGACCCCGTCACCGTTTCAACCGCGCGGGTCTTCCGGCCGGCGGAACGGGATCACCACGTAGTCCTGCCCCTCGCGCGGCTGCCACAGCACCGGCACTCGCTGCGGCGACGGCGGCTCGAGTTCGTCGTCGGACAACGGCTCGACCGCGTCCTCTTCGTCTTCCCAGCTGTAGCGCTGGCGTGGCGGCAGCGGATCGGCGTTGCGGAACAGCAGCGCGGCGATGATGCCGGCGAAGGCGCCGCCCATGTGCGACTGCCAGGACACGCCGTCGGCGTGCGGCAGGATGGTCATCAGCATGCCGCCGTAGAACAGCATGCCGATCAGTCCGGTGGCGATTGCTGCGCGGTCGCGGCGCAGCAGGCCGAGGCTGGCCAGCAGGAACATCAGGCCATGGGTCACGCCGCTGGCACCCAGGTGCACGCTGCCCGGATTGCCGAGCATCCACGCGCCGATCCCCGAGCCCAGCCACAACAGCGGCAGCGCGCGAAGAGTAGCCCTGGGGTAGACGCTGCCGGCCAGGGTACCGAGGATCAGGATGGCGATGCTGTTGGCGGCGATGTGCTCGACCGAGGCATGCAGCAGCGGGCCGCCGATCAGGCCAAGCAGGCCCTTCGCTTCCAGTGGTGCGACCGCCCATGGCCGCCAGTCGAACGTGCCCTGCAGTGCGAACACGGCGATCAGTACCAGCACCGCGGCCAGGCTGACGTTGAACGCCCGCAGGATACGCATGCGGTCATTGCGGGGGGCTGGCGCGTCGCCAGCGGGCAGGGGCGCGTTGCTGTTCATACCTCAGCAATGGCGGTGACTGGCGCGAAACCAAGGCCACCGCCGCGGGAGAGTGGGGTGCGGCCGGCGGGACAATCCCGCCGGCCGGCCGTGATCAGGCGTGGCCGGAGCCTTCCTTCGGCGGGTATTTCAGGCTCAGCACCACGGTCGCGGCGATGATCACCGCCACCACGCCCAGCGACACCGGGGTCGGGATCTTGAACAGGTCGATGATCATCATCTTGATGCCGATGAAGCCCAGCACCAGCGCCAGACCGTACGGCAGCAGGTGGAAGCGGTCGGCCATGCCAGCCAGCAGGAAGAACATCGCGCGCAGGCCCAGCACCGCGAACACGTTGGAGGTGAGCACGATGAACGGGTCGGTGGTGATGGCGAAGATCGCCGGGATGCTGTCCACCGCGAAGATCACGTCGGTCACCGCGATCAGGATCAGCACCGCGAACAGCGGGGTGAACCAACGCACGCCGTCGCGCTTCACGCTCATTGCGTTGCCGGCGTAATCCGGGAGCAGGCGCAGGTGCTTGCGCATCCAGCGCAGGGCGGGGTTTGCCTCCAGATCCGGCTCCTGGCCGGCGGCGAACCACATCTTCCAGCCGGTGAACAGCAGGAAGGCACCGAACACGTAGAGCAGCCAATGGAACTGGGTGATCAGCACGCTGCCGGCGAAGATCATGACCGTACGCAGCACGATCGCGCCCAGGATGCCGATGATCAGCACCTTCTGGCGCTGCTCCTCCGGCACCGCGAAGTAGCTCATGATCATCAGGAAGACGAAAATGTTGTCGACGGCCAGCGCCTTCTCGACCAGGTAGCCGGTCAGGAACTCGAGGCCGACCTTGTTGGCCACGACCTGGCCGGCGGTCTCATTGAGGTAGTACCAGAGGCCGGCGTTGAACAGCAGGGCCAGCGCGACCCAGCCAATGGACCACCACAAGGCCTCCTTGAAGGTGACCTTGTGTGGTCCACCATGGCGCATCAATACGAGGTCGACCAGCAGGGCGATGATCACCACTGCTCCGAAGCCGCCCCACAACCACACGTTACCGATCGTCTGCATTGGGAATGTCCGTTGGAAAGATGAATGCCAGGCCGGACGGCGAGGATCTGCAACGGAGGATCGGGAGGGGGATCCAGGGACAGAGCTTCGCCAGTACGGCGAAGGTCTCGCTCGCAGTTCCAGTCGGCTGGAACTGCCGTTGCACCGGAGCCTGCGGGCTCGAAATGACGGCGACAACGTCTGGGAGCTACTCCCCTTCTGGCGCCGATTCTGCGGCCTGGCCGGGCCGCAGTCAAATGGCGGGTGACCGGGGTCCCCGCTCTGATAGGTGCCAACCTTGGTTGGCATACCCGCCGGGGTCAGCGCCCCTGCGGGGATCTGACCCCGGCGCCCGGTTTACAATAGGTGGATGAATACCCCCCTTCCGATTGTCCGCCTCAAGAATGCGTGGCGTTCCAGCCACCCGTGGATCTTCCAGAAACTGGTCGAGAAGCCGACCGTCCGGCCCAAGCCCGGTTCCATCGTCGACGTGGTCGGCGTGGACGGGGAGTTCATCGGCCGCGGGTTCTACAACGGGCACTCGCGCATCGCCGTGCGCATCCTCGAAACCGATCAGAACGTGCCGGTGGATGCCGGCTGGTTCTCGCGCAAGATCGCCCAGGCCGTGTCGCTGCGCCGTGAGGTGCTGAAGCTCGATGCGGTGTCCGACGCCTGGCGCGTGGTGCACAGCGAAGGCGACGGCCTGTCCGGCCTGGTGGTGGACCGTTACAACGATCTGGTGGTGGTCGAGTTCTTCGCCGCCGGCATGTTCCGCCATCGCGAATGGATCTACGAAGCGCTGCGCGAGCAGTTCCCGGGTTGCCGCTTCCACAGCTTCGCCGACGAGCACGTGCAGAAGCAGGAGAGCTTCGACTTCCACGGCAACACCACCACCGAAGCGTCGGTGATCACCGAGTACGGCATCAAGTTCCGCGCCGACCCGGCTGGTGCCCACAAGACCGGTTTCTTCGCCGACCAGCGTGAGAACCGCGAGTGGCTGAGCCAGCAGGTGGAAGGCAAGAGCGTACTGGACCTGTGCTGCAACACTGGCGGTTTCGCGGTGTATGCGGCGGCGCGTGGCGCTTCGGAAGTGGTCGGCATCGACATCGATGAAGACGTCATCCAGATCGCCAAGGGCAATTCGCGCCTGAACAACGTGCGCCCGAAGTTCGTCCAGTCCGACATCTTCCCGTGGCTGCGCGATGCTGCCAACCGCGGCGAACAGTACGACGTGGTGATCCTGGACCCGGCGAAGATGACCCGCGACCGCGACCAGGTCATCACCGCGCTGAAGAAGTACCTGGACATGAACAAGCTGGCGCTGGGCGTGGTGAAGCCCGGTGGCCTGTTCGCCACGTTCTCCTGCACCGGCCTGGTGGCCGAGGACCAGTTCCTCGACATGCTGCGTCGTGCGGCGTACTTCTCCGGCCGTACGATCCAGATCCTGAAGGTGGCCGGCGCCGGCCCGGACCATCCGTTCATGGCCCACGTCCAGGAATCGCGTTACCTGAAGGCCGTGTTCTGCCGCGTGGTCGACTGATCGCGTGATGCCGTAGCGCCGGGCGCGGCCCGGCGCTACCCAATGCGTGGCCGCAGCGCTATGGTCGGGCTCTTCCCATTCGCGGTGAGAGCCCATGCCTTCGTTGCGCCATCTGTCCGTCGTGCTTGCTCTGGCGCTGTGCGCGCCGCTGTCCGCCCACGCCATCGAGTTCAGTGCGCAGGAACTGGCCCGCGCCAAGGCCCTGCAGCAGCGCCTGGTCACTCTCGACAGCCACTTGGACACGCCGGCCAATTTCGGCCGAACCGGCTTCGACATCGAGCAGCGCCACGACCGCAACGCGCTGTCGCAGGTCGACTATCCGCGCATGGTCGAAGGTGCGCTGGACGGCGGTTTCTGGGCGATCTACACCGATCAGGGTGACCGTAGTGCCGCTGCGCACCTGGCCGAGCGCGACCACGGCCTGCAGCGGCTGCTGCAGATCCGCGAGATGCTGGCGGCCAACCCCGAGCGCTTCGCGCTGGCACTGACCGCCGATGACGCCGCGCGGATCAAGGGCGCCGGCAAGCGCGTGGTCTACATCAGCATGGAAAACGCCAGCCCGCTGGTGGCCGATCCCAGCCTGCTGTCCTTCTACCATCGCGCCGGCCTGCGCCTGCTCAGCACCGTGCACTTCGCCAACAACGAGTTCGCCGATTCGGCCACCGACCCCAAGGGCGCGGAGTGGAAGGGGCTGAGCCCGACCGGCAAGGATCTGGTGCGTCAGGCAGTGAAACTGGGCATCGTGATCGACCAGTCGCACGCCTCCGACGCCGTGTTCGATGACCTGTTGGCGATGATGCCGGTGCCGTTCGTGCTGTCGCACAGTTCGGCCAAGGCGGTCTACGACCATCCGCGCAACCTGGATGACGCGCGTCTGCGCAAGCTGGCCAAGGCAGGCGGCGTGATCCAGGTGAATGCCTATGGCGGTTACCTGATCGACACCGCGAAGACGCCGGAGCGCAAGCAGGCCGAGGAAGCGCTGAGCAAGCAGCTGGGCGGCTGGGAAGGGATGGGCATCGAGCAGGGCGTGCAGCTGCTCAAGGCCGAGCAGGCGCTGGATCACGAGCATCCGGTGCGCCACGCCAGCTTGGATGACTTCTTCGCCCACTTCGAGCACATCCTCAAGGTGGTCGGTCCCGAGCACGTGGGCATCGGCCTGGACTGGGATGGCGGCGGCGGCCTGAGCGACCTGCCCGATGTCAGCCAGCTGCCGAAGATCACCGCGTGGCTGCTGCGCAAAGGCTATACCGAGAAGCAGATTGCCGGCATCTGGGGCGGCAACCTGCTGCGGGTGATGCGTCAGGCGCAGGATTACGCGGCAAAGCAGGGCGGCTGAGCGCCCTGCGTGCATCCGGAATTCCGCCGGGCATGGCCCGGCGCTACCGGTGATCCGTTTATTTCGCGATCAACGCGTGGCGGCGGCTGTACAGGAAGTACAGCACCAGGCCGGCCACGTTCCACAGCAGGAAGTACAGCTGGGTGCGGTGCGGCAGGCTGATGAACAGGTAGATGCAGCCCAGCGCGGCCAGCGGACCGACCACGAAGGCCAACGGCGTGCGGAAGCTGCGCTCACGGTCCGGTTCGCGCAGGCGCAGCACCACCAGGCAGATACCCACCGCAGTGAACGCGGCCAGGGTACCGGCGTTGGCGAGTGCGGCGATCTCGTCCAGGCGCGCCACGCCGGCCAGCGCCGACACCACCACGGCGGTGAACAGCGTGGTTGCCACCGGCGTGCCGGTGCGTGCGTTGACCTTGGACAGGCCGCGCGGCAGCAGGCCATCGCGGCTCATCACGAAGAAGATGCGGCTCTGGCCATACAGGAAGGCCAGCAGTACGGTCGGCAGGGCGATGATCGCGATCACACCGATCACCATTGCTGCAGTCGGGTGGCCGAGCTGGCGCATGATCAGCGCCAGCGGCTCGGCGCTGTGGCCGAACACGGCGTAGCTCATCGCACCCACGGCCGCCAGCGCGACCAGCACGTAGACGATGGTGCAGCCGATCATCGATCCGATGATGCCGATCGACAGGTCGCGGCTGGGGTTCTTGGTTTCCTCGGCTGCGGTGGAGATCGCATCGAAGCCGTAGAAGGCGAAGAAGATGATCGCCGCTGCTGCCATCACACCGTGCTCGACGCCGTCAGGGCCCATCGACTTGGCAAAGCCATACGGCATGAACGGCTGCAGGTTGTTGCTGTCGAAGGCGGGAAGGGCCACGGCCACGAAGATGGCCAGCGCGATCAGCTTGAACACCACCAGGATGGCGTTGAGGGTGGCGCTTTCCTTGGTGCCTGCCATCAGCATCAGTGCCACCAGCCAGGTGATGACGATCGCCGGCAGGTTGATCATGCCGCCTTCCACGTGCGGGCCGGCAGCCAGCCAGGCAGGCAGCTGCACGTTCCAGCCGAACTGGGTGTGGACCCATTCGAGGAAGCCGACGAAGTAGCCCGACCAGCCGACCGCCACCGTACTCACCACCAGCGAGTACTCCAGGATCAGGCTCCAGCCCACCACCCAGGCGAACACTTCGCCCAGCGCGCTGTAGCTGTAGGTGTAGGCGCTGCCTGCGGCCGGCATCATCGTCGACAGTTCGGCGTAGGACAGCGCCGCGCAGGCGCACACCGCACCGGCGATGGCAAAGGAGATCAGCACCGCCGGGCCGGCCAGGTTGGCGCCGACGCCGATCAGCGTGTAGATGCCGGTACCGACGATGGCGCCGATACCCAGCGCGATCAGGTGCGGCCAGCTGAGGGTCGGGACCAGGCGCCTGCCGGCTTCGTGGACGGTGACGGAATCTAGGGACTTGCGCCGGAACAGGGACATGCAGGCCTCGGAAGGGGTGACTGAGAACGACAAGTTCCCGAGTGTGACCGAACGCAGCGCAGCATTACCACTGACGGGGGTCATACCCGGCAAGACGCGCGCTGCACCGCGATCAGGGTGCCGGAATCGGCATAAAGGGAGGCCAGTCCGATCCTGGCTCAGGAGGCTCCGGGCCAGTGGCAGCCGTCTTCCTGCCAGGCCTCGATGTCATCGTGGAAGGAGGTGCGACGGCCATCGCGGGCGCGTTCGTAGCGCAGATCCAGCACCAGCGCCCCCTGCGTGCTGATCGTGTAGCGACCGTTGAGGCGGCCGTCGACGTGCTCTTCCCAGACGCTGTCGAACTGGTAGGGGCGGTCTTCGGCCAGCACCGTGGTCTCCATCGAAACCCGGCGCAGCAACAGGCGTTCACGCTGCCCGGCATAGCGAACGTCGGCCTGGCCGTCATCCAGCCAACGCCATTCCAGATGGATGCCGTCATTGCGGCCGCCGCTCAGGCAGCGATGGTCCTGCGCGGTGGCCGCAATGACGGCACCAGCCAGCAGCAGCAACGGCAGGGTGAAGCAGGCCAGGCGGGCCATCCTCTCGCATCCTTCCAGCACGGGCTGCCAGCATAGCGCCGCTGCCGCGACCTCAGCGCGCGCGTGGGCGCAGGCGGGTGCCCCCGCTCATCAGCATTCGCGGCAAAGGCATCTGCAGGAAATCGTGCGGGAATGCCGGCGCGACCGCACTGATTGCATCGAGGCGGGTCAATGCCTCGGTCGGCAGCTCCAGATCCAGCGCGATCAGATTGTGCTCGAACTGTTCCAGAGTGCGGGCGCCGATGATCGGCAGCGCATCCGCACCGGGTCGTCGCAACAACCAGGCCAATGCTACCTGCGCAGGGGAATGCGAAAGATCGGCGGCGATCTTTTGAACTTCATCGGCAATCTGCAGCGAACGGGATGTCAACGCGCCATTGATCAGGGCCACGCTGCGGCGCGATCCGCCCGGCGTGGCCTGCAGCGCGTCGGCGCTGGCCAGATCGGCCGTGCTGTACTTGCCGGTCAGCACGCCGCTGCCCAGCGGCGACCACGCCACCACGCCCAATCCCAGCGCGTCGGCCATCGGCAGCAGTTCGTGTTCGACGCTGCGCTGGATCAGGCTGTACTCGATCTGCAGCGCCACCAACGGCGACCAGCCGCGCAGGTCGGCCAGGGTCTGCATGCGCGCGATCTGCCAGGCCGGCGTATCGGAGATGCCGGCGTACAGCACCTTGCCGCTGCGGACCAGGTCGTCGAAGCCACGCATTACCTCGTCCACGCCGGTGGTGTCATCCCAGGCGTGCAGGTACAGCAGATCCAGATAGTCGGTACCCAGCCGGCGCAGGCTGTCCTCCACCGAGCGCAGCATGCTCTTGCGATGGTTGCCGGCGTTGTTCGGGTCGCCGGGCACGGTGGCCAGGGTGTACTTGCTGGCGATCACCAGCCGGTCGCGCTGCCCTTGGACGAAGCGGCCGAGCAGGGTCTCGGCGCTGCCATTGGTGTAGTTGTTCGCGGTATCGATGAAATTGCCGCCCCGATCGACGTAACTGTCGAAGATGCGGCGGGCCTCGGCTTCGTCCGCGCCCCAGCCCCAATCGGCGCCGAAGGTCATCGTACCGAGCGCCATCGGGCTGATTCGCAGGCCGGAGCGGCCGAGCAGGCGATAGTGGTCCAGCGACATGGGAGGTCTCCATTACAGGAAGGCGGGCGTGCCGCCGGGAGGCACAGCATCCGCCGCCCGATCCTGTGGATAAACTGGATGGAACCGGACTCACCATGAAGAGTGGCTTCACAATGGATCCCTCCGCCCCCTTGTCGGCAGTGGTCGCCTTCGTCCACGTTGCCGACCATGCCAGCTTTACCCGTGCCGCTGATGCGCTGGGCGTCTCCACTTCCGCGCTGTCGCAGAGCGTGCGCGCGCTGGAAGCGCGGATGGGCGTGCGCCTGCTGCAGCGGACCACCCGCCGGGTCGGCCTGACCGAGCACGGCGCGCGCTTCCTCGAGCGCGTGCGCGGCGGACTGGCACAGATCGAATCGGCGTTTGCTGATCTCGACAGCGCGCGTGCGGTGCCGGCCGGCAAGCTGCGCGTCACCCTGCCACGCATCGTTGCCGAGCGCCGGGTGCTACCGGCCCTGCCTTCGTTCCTGGCGCGCTACCCGCAGGTGGATGTGGAACTGTGCGTGGAGCCGGCGCTGACCGATCTGGTGGCCGAGGGCTTCGATGCGGGCATCCGCCTTGGCGAGTCGCTGGCACGCGGCATGATCGCGGTGCCGATCGGGCCGCCGGAACGGCAAGTGGTGGTGGCCACGCCCGACTACTTCGTGCAGCACGGCATACCGGCGAGCCCGCACGACCTGCAGGGCCATCCGTGCATCGTCCATCGCCGTGCCAATGGCCGGCTGATGCCCTGGGAGTTCAGTCGCGATGGCCACGACATGGAAGTGGAGGTTGATGGGCGGCTGGTGTTCAACGATGCCGAACTGGCTTATGCCGCAGTGCTGGCCGGGCTCGGCATGGCGCAGGGGTTCGCGTCACTGGTGGCCGATGATCTGGCGGCAGGGCGGCTGCAGGCAGTGCTGCAGGACTGGCAGCCGCTGTTCCCCGGCTTCCACCTGTATTACCCCGCCCGCGAGCACATGGCGCCAAAGCTGCGGGTGTTCATCGACCACCTGCGCGCGGAAATGCTCGGCGGGTAGAGGCCAGCCTCATGAACGCCGATGGCGCCAGCGCCGACCAAGGTCGGCGACTACCGGATCCCGCGCTCTGGTAGAGGCCAACCTTGGTTGGCAGACGTAGCGTCGAGCCTGCTCGCTTGCGGTATCAGCCGTTCAGCCCCAGCCGGATGCCGAACCCCACCAGGAACAGGCCAGCCACGCGGCGCAGCGCATCGCTGATCCGTGGGTGCTGGATCAGGCGGCGACGGGCCAGGTTGCCGACCCCGATCAACATCGAGCAGTAGGCGATGCTGACCACCAGGATGATGCCCGCCAGCGCTGCGAAGGTAGCGATGCCCTGGTGCGCCTTGGGATCGATGAACAACGGCAGGAAGGCCATGTAGAACAGGATTGCCTTCGGATTGAGCAGGCTGACCAGGATCGCCTGCTGGAAGTAGCGGCCCGGCTGCATGCGGATCGGGCCGGCGTCACCGCCGTCATGCTTGGGCGTGCGCAGCAGGCTGATGCCCACCCACACCAGGTAGGCCGCACCCAGGTACTGCACCGCGTGGAACACCAGCGGGTTGGCCTTGAGCAATGCGGCAACGCCGGCCAGCGCCAGCCACATCAGGATCTGATCGCCGACCAGCAGGCCGGCCAGCGCGGTGTAGCCGCCACGCACGCCGCCACGGCCGGTGGCGGTCAGCAGGGTGAAGGTGCCAGGGCCGGGCAGGGCGAGAAACACCAGCACAGCGACCAGAAACGTCCACAGGTCCTGGATGCCCATCCACGGCATGGCGGCGTTCTCTTGTTACGGGGGGCCGCCATTGTCGGTCAGCGCCGGGATTGGCGACAGGGGGCCGGTGGACCCACCAGGCATGCCAGACAGCAGCGGTTGCAGGTGCTGGCGCAGCTGCGCGTGCAGTTGTCGCACGGCCGGCGAGAACTGCTTGCGGTGCGGGCATACCAGCTGCAGCGGGATGCTGCTGCCAACACCGTCCAGCAGCAGCTGCAGGCGCCCGGCCAGCACGTCCTCGCGCAGGTCCAGCCAGGACTTGTAAGTGATGCCTTCGCCGGCCACCGCCCAGCGTCGCACTACATCGGCGTCGTCGCAGACCAATGGGCCGCGCACCGGCATCACCACGCGGCGTCCATCCACGTCGAACGACCAGCGATCGTAGGCGCGGCCACTGAGCTGGTAGACCAGGCAATCGTGCTCACGCAGATCCTCCAGGCGGGTGGGCGTGCCACGCCGCTGCAGGTAGTCGGGCGAGGCCGCGAGTACGCGCCGATTGCCTTCCAGCAGGGGCAACGCCACGTAGCTGGCGTCGTCGAAGTGGCCGATGCGGATGGCCACGTCGACCGGGTCGCGGAACACATCGGCCACTTCGTCGGACAGGCGCAGGTGCAGGCGCAGCCGCGGGTGCGCAGCGCGGAAGGCGCTCAGCCAGGGCAGCAGCAGGTTGCGGCCGAGGTCCGAGGGAGCCGACAGCTGCAGGGTGCCGTGCAGCTCGGTGTCCTCGCCCTGCACGCGCGCCTGGCCCTCGCGCAGGGTGGCCAGCACCTCCTGCGCGTACGGCAGGTACAGCGCGCCCTCGCCGGTCAGGCGCAGGCTGCGGGTGGTGCGCACGAACAGGCGCAGGTCCAGCTCGCGTTCCAGCCGCGCCACAGCTGCAGCCACCTGGCCGGGCAGCAGGTCGGCCTCGCGCGCGGCCTGCGAGAAGCTGCCCAGCGCGGCAGTGCGGACGAACAGCTGCAGATCGTCGAAGCGGATCATCTTCATTGCCAGAGTGAAAGTGCTGACCGATTCTGCGCCTTTCTGCGGGAGCGCGCGCGGCGCAACCTGTCGCCTCCTTCCCCACTGGACCGCTGCCATGCGCGCCATTGCCTACACCCAAGCCGGCCTGCCGATCGATGATGCCCAGGCCCTGATCGACATCGAACTGGAGCTGCCGCAGCCCGGCCCGCGTGATCTGCGGGTGGCGGTGCGCGCGGTGGCAGTGAACCCGGTCGACACCAAGGTCCGCCGCGGCGTGGCCACCGATGGCCCGCGCGTGCTGGGCTGGGATGCGGTCGGCATCGTCGACGCAGTGGGCAGCGAGGTCACCCTGTTCCAGCCTGGCGATGCGGTCTACTACGCCGGCGTCATCGACCGCCCGGGCAGCAATGCCGAGTACCAGCTGGTGGACGAGCGCAGCGTCGGCCGCAAGCCGGCCAGCCTCGACGATGCGGCCGCCGCCGCGTTGCCACTGACCGCAATCACCGCCTGGGAGCTGCTGTTCGACCGCCTGCGCATTCCCGAGGGCGGCGGTGAAGGCCAGACCCTGCTGGTGATCGGTGCTGCCGGTGGCGTTGGTTCGATCCTGGTGCAGCTGGCGCGGAAGCTGACCAAGCTGACCGTGATCGGCACCGCCTCGCGTCCGGATACCCAGGACTGGGCGTACGCAATGGGCGCACACCACGTGATCGACCATAGCCTGCCGCTGGCCGAGGGACTGGCGCGGTTGGGCATCAGCGAGGTGCAGCACGTGGCCAGCCTGACCCACTCCGACCAGCACTACGCGCAGATCGTGGAACTGCTGGCGCCGCAGGGCCAGTTGGGGCTGATCGATGATCCCGGCCAGGTCGACGTGATCGCGCTCAAGCGCAAGGCGTTGTCACTGCACTGGGAATCGATGTTCACCCGGCCGCTGTACCGCACCGCCGACATGCAGCGCCAGCATGACCTGTTGAATCGGGTGGCCGAGCTGATCGACGGCGGTGTGCTGCAGACCACCCTGGGCGAGCACTTCGGCCGCATCGATGCCGCCAACCTGCGGCGTGCCCACGCGCTGCTGGAAAGCCATCGCGCCAAGGGCAAGATCGTGCTGGAAGGCTGGTAAGGCCCGGTTTCTCCTGTAGAACCGAGCCTGCGCTCGGCTCTACAGCGCTTCATCCACGCATGGCGTGGATCAGCCGTGTCGACCAAGGTCGACACCTACCAACAGCTGCGGAAGCCACTGCTCAGGCCACACCGTTGTCGACGTGGGCGGCGAAACCCGGCTGCTGGCGCAGGCGTTCGAACCACGCCGCGAGGTGTGGCAGCACGGGCTTGTTGCCAGGCGTGCTGCGCCAGCGTTGGGTCGACAGCCCGAGCACGATGTCAGCGAGAGTAAAGGTGTTGCCTGCCACGTAGCCGTCGGTAGCGCCCAGCTGTGCATCAAGCACTGCCATCAGCCGGTTCCACTGCACCAGGCTGGCCTCGGCGCGGGCGTCATCCGGATAGTCCGGATGCTGGCGCACGCGCGCCATGAACACCAGTCGCCAGGCACTGTTGAGGTCGCTGGCCTGCCAGTCCATCCATTGCTCCACCCGTGCACGGGCCTGCGCCGCGGCGGGCAGCAGGTCCTCGCGTCCGCCGCGCGTGGCCAGGTAGCGGCAGATGCTGTTGGATTCCCACAGCACGAAGTCGCCATCGCGCAGCACCGGGACCTGCCGGTTCGGGTTCAGCGTGGCCAGCAGCGCCGACGATGGCGTCGGTTCGTGGTGGAGCGGGAGATCCAGCACGGCGCCCAGCCACAGTACCTTGCGGACGTTGATCGAGGTCGTCTTTCCGTACAGGGTGAGCATGGTCCTGACGCAGCAGTTGAGACTCGGCCAGCCTACACTTGCCCCATGCAAACCGAATATCTGCTTATTGGCGCCCTTCTATTGGCCGTGCTCATCCTGCAGCTGGTCGCCCTGCTGCGCCGCCCGCCGCACGATCGCCTGGAACAGGCGGTGCGTGAGGAAGCGCGCTCCGGGCGCAGTGAACTGCGTGAACAGCTCGATGGCTTCGCCCGCGCGCTGACCGATCTGTCCACCCGCACCGACCAGCGCCTGGACCTGCTGCGCGAAGCGCTGGGCGAAGACGCGCGCAAGGCGCGTGCCGAAGCGGCCGAGAGCCAACAGCGGGGCGCGGCGTTGATGGGACAGCGCCTGCAGGAACTGCGCGCGCAGCTGGAAGTGTTCGGCCAGCAGCAGGAGGCCCGCATCCATGCCTTTGGCCAGCAGCTGCAGGAACTCACCGGGCGCACCGATACCCAGCTCGGCGCGCTGCGCCAGACCCTGGTGGACGATGCGCGCAAGGGGCGCGAGGAAGGTGCGCAGTCGCAGCAGCGCCTGACTGAAAGCCTGGGCCTGCGCCTGCAGGAACTGACCCAGCGCAACGAACAGCGCATCGCCGAGATGCGTACGACCCTCGAAGAACAGCTGCGCGCGCTGCAGAACGACAATGCGCAGAAGCTGGAGCAGATGCGCCACACCGTGGATGAGAAGCTGCAGTCGACGTTGGAAACCCGCCTGGGCAATTCCTTCAAGCTGGTCTCCGAACGCCTGGAGCAGGTGCAGCGCGGCCTCGGCGAGATGCAGCAGCTGGCCACCGGCGTCGGCGACCTCAAGCGCGTGCTGACCAACGTCAAAAACCGCGGCAGCTGGGGCGAAGTGCAGTTGGAGAACATTCTCGAGCAGACGCTGACCCAGGAGCAGTACGCGCGTGCGGTGAAGGTGCGCCCGGACAGCGGCGAGATGGTTGATATCGCGGTGCGCCTGCCGGGTCGCAGCGGCGACGACACGCCGGTGTGGTTGCCGATCGACTCCAAGTTCCCGCGTGAGGACTACGAGCGGTTGCTGGACGCGCAGGAGCAGGGCGACGCCGAGGGTGTGCGCCTGCAAGGCATCCAGCTGGAGCGCGCGGTACGCGTGCAGGCGAAGTCGATCTGCGACAAATACATCGCGCCGCCGCACACCACCGACTTCGCGGTGATGTTCCTGCCCACCGAAGGCCTGTATGCCGAAGTGATCCGGCGCCCGGGCCTGGTTGATCTGCTTCAGCGCGAGCACCGCGTGGTGGTGGCCGGGCCAACCACGGTCACCGCCCTGCTCAACAGCCTGCAGATGGGCTTCCGCACGCTGGCCATCGAGCAGCGTTCCAGCGAGGTGTGGAGCCTGCTGGGCGCGGTGAAGAGCGAGTTCGGCAAGTTCGCCGGCATCCTGGAAAAGGCCGAGAAGCAGATCACCACGGTTGGTCGCAGCATCGGCGAGGCCAGCCGCAAGACGCGTACGATCGAACGGCGCCTGCGTGGCGTGGAGTCGCTGGCATCCGAACAGGCGCAGTCGCTGCTGGGCGATCTGGCCGAGAGTGATGCGGCGGGCGAGGACGAAGGCAGCGACGGCGACACCGACGAGGCCTGAGTCACGCGGATACGCCGCCTGCATCGTCGATGCGTATGCTGGCGGCCTGTCCGTCTCGATCAGGTACCGCCATGCGCCTGTGCCTCTGTACCAGCCTCGTCCTGACCGCGTTGCTTGCCGCCTGCAGCAGCGCACCACCGGCTGCCGATACGGCGGGGACACCTGCCGCAGCCACCAGCCCTGAAGCAGCCGAGGCGTACCGCGAAGCGCGTGACGTCGACTGCCAGGCAGCGGGTGGCACCCTGCAGCGGCTCGGCCGGCTGCAGCGCGAGCAATGCGTGATTCCCCATGCTGATGCCGGCAAGGCCTGCAGCCGCAAGAGCGACTGCACCGGCCAGTGCCTGGCCACGGGCGAAGTGGCCGCCGGCAGTGCCGCCACCGGTACATGCCAGCGCGATGCCAGCCAGAACTTCGGTTGCCGCCAGCGCATCGAGGATGGAAAGGCGCTGGGCACGATCTGCGTGGATTGATCGTAGCGCCGGTCGCAGGCCGGCAACCGCATGAACCCTTGCGAACGGTCGCACGATTGCCGGCCAGCGGCCGGCACTACCGGCATCGCGCGGCGCTATGCTGGTGGGCCATTCCCCGCTGTTGCCGGAGCCCCCGCGTGAGCACCCCGATCCAGGACATTTCCCTCACCACCATTGACGGCCAGCCGTCCTCGCTTGCCGACTACCAGGGCAAGGTGCTGCTGCTGGTCAACGTCGCCTCCAAGTGTGGCCTGACCCCGCAGTACGAAGGCCTGCAGGCGCTGTATGCGGAAAAGCACGCGCAGGGCCTGGAAGTGCTGGGCTTCCCCGCCAACAACTTTCTCGGCCAGGAGCCGGGCAGCGAGGCGGAAATCCAGCAGTTCTGCCAGCTCACCTACGACGTCAGCTTCCCGATGTTCTCCAAGATCAGCGTGGCCGGTGACGACACCCACCCGCTGTACCAGCAGCTGACCGCCGCACAGCCGCAGTCGATCGGCGAAGGCCCGCTGCGTGAGCGCCTGGCCAGCAAGGAGATCCCGATCCATCCGGCACCGGCGGTGCTGTGGAACTTCGAGAAGTTCCTGATCGGCCGCGACGGCAAGGTCATCGCCCGCTTTGCCCCGGACGTGGCCGCTGACGATGCGCGCGTGCGCGAGGCCATCGAGGCAGCGCTGGCCGCCTGAGGAAAGCGTGCCAACCAAGGTTGGCACCTACCGGAAAAGAATCTCGCTGGAAAAGAAAAACCCCGCCGAGGCGGGGTTTTTCATGCGTCGATGGAAGGACTCAATGCGTCCACTGCGGCATCGGCATCGCATCGACCGGGATCGGCGAATTGGCGTCGTCGTGACCACGGTCGCGCTTGCTGCGCAGATCGTTCTCGATCTGGTAGTTGCGGCGCTGCATCCACGCGTCGCGGACCAGAGAGTACTCGTCCACGGCGGTGTCGCGAAGGTCGTCGATCGCCAGCAGCTGGGCGCGGGTATCGACCAGCTGCAGGCCCTGCAGGCCGATGCGCAGCTTGTCCTCTTCGATGCGGCGGATCGGCGACAGCGGAATGTCACCGGCCAGGCCGAACACATCGCGCACGGTGCGCGGGCCGAAGAACGGCAGTTCCACGTAGCGCGAACGACGCCAGCCCCAGGCACCCAGGGTCTGCCCGAAGTCTTCATTGCGACGCGGCACCATCGCCTTGCTGGCCGGATCGAACAGGCCACCGATACCCAGCGTGCTGTTCATCAGGAAGCGGCCCAGGCTGTCCCAGGCATCGCCACCGCGGCCCTGCAGCAGCTGGTTGGTGATGGTCACCGGCGCACGCAGGTTGCTGAAGAAATTGCTGACACCGGTACGCGCGAAGCGCGGCACCACGTGGGTATAGGCGGTGGCCAGCGGGCGGGCGATGCCGCGGTCAACCGCGTTGTTGAACTTGTGCACCTTGCGGTTGAACGGTTCCCACGGGTCGTAGGCCGCTGCACTGCCGGTGTTGCCGGCACCACCGTAGAGGGCATCGAAGTCGTCGTCACCGCCCGGTGCGGTGGCGGCTGCAGCCTTCGCAGCGTCGGTGTCGGCGCTGGACGCGGCCGCTGCCTGAGGCAGACTGGCCGCAGCCGGCGGGCTTGCGACGGGTGCGGCCGAGCCGGCTTCGGCCGCTGCGGTATCGACGGCAGGGGCCTCGGCGGTGGTGCTGGCCGGGACCACGGTGCTGGCCACCGGTGCATCGCTGCGCGCGGGTTTGCCGGCGCAGGCGGTGAGGGCGGTGGCCAGGACGATCAGGGGGAGAGTGCGTACGACGTTCATGTCAGCTCGCAGCAGAAGTAGCGTTGAAATCCAGGTCGGGCGACAGCCGGTAGGCCGCGCTCAATTCGTTGTAGCCGGCCGGCGCGCCGGAGATCGCCAGCGGATGGCCGCTCGTGCGTGCACGCGCGGCCAGCTCAGCCAGCAGGGCCAGGCCGGCGCTGTCCACGCGCTCGACCTCGCCCAGCTCCAGCCGTGCCAGTTTCGCCGGCAGTGCCTGAAGTTGCGGCCACAGTGCGATCACCGCGGCACGGTCGAGCACCCCGCGCAGGCGCAGGGTGTCGCCTTCCAGCAGCGCCAGCGCGTTACTTGCCATTGCCCGCGGGCCCGGCCTGCATGCTGCCGCTGTGCAGTTCGGTGGCCACCTGCTTGATGCCCTTCTGGCGCAGCGGGGTGTCAAACTGGTTGCGGAAGGTCTGCACGTAGGAGATGCCTTCGATGTTGACGTCGAAGATCTTCCACTGGCCGTTCACGTTGCGCATCCAGTACTCGACCGGGGTCGGCTCGTTGCCGGCGCGCACCAGTTCGGTGCTCACGCGCACGCCACGATTGCCCGGCAGCGGGCTTTCACCCTTCAGGCGGAAGCTCGGCTTGCCCTGGATGTTCAGCAGGGTCGAACCGTAGCGCTGCATCAGGCTGTCAGCCATCGCATCGGCGAACAGCTTGATGTCAGCATCGGAAGCACCGCGGGCGTGCGGGCCCAGCACCAGGCGCGCGGCATAGTCGCGGTCGAAGGTGCGGGTCAGCTCGCTGTCGATGTAGCTGCGCAGGCTGGCCGGGTTGC
Source organism: Stenotrophomonas sp. 22DLJC03 (assembly GCF_056861405.1). Classification (NCBI taxonomy): domain Bacteria; kingdom Pseudomonadati; phylum Pseudomonadota; class Gammaproteobacteria; order Lysobacterales; family Lysobacteraceae; genus Stenotrophomonas; species Stenotrophomonas sp. 22DLJC03. The sequence continues at coordinate 33,913 of NZ_JBSPUG010000009.1, read as the reverse complement.
TGGTGAATTCGCTCTTGCGCTGCTGCAGGGTGCTCAGGATGCGGCTGCTGGCATCGATCACCACCTTGCCCGCCTGCCCCTGCGCCGCGGCTGCGGCGGGAGCGGCGGCCTGCGCCTGGGCGAGGAACGGAGTGGCTGCCAGCAGCGCCGAGGCGAGCAGGGCCGGGATCAGTTTCATCTTCATGGTTGCGGTTCCGTTGCAGGCGCCTGCGCGCCATCGTTGGGCTTCTGAGCAGCGCCGCCACCGGCGCCGCCACTGAACATGTACTTGCCGACCAGCTGGATCAGGTCCACGGCGGGCTGGGTGAAGACGATCTCGTCGCCGGCCTTGAGCACGTCCGGATCACCGCCCGGCTGCAGACCGATATAGCTCTCGCCCAGCAAACCGCTGGTGAAGATGCCGGCCGAGGTGTCCGCCGGCAGGTCCTTGACCTTGCTGTCCATGCGCAGGGTCACGATCGATTCGAACTTCACCGGGTCCAGGTCGATCGAAGCGACCTGGCCGACGGTGACGCCGCCGATCTTCACCGGCGCCTGCTTGCGCAGCTGCCCAACCTGGGAGAAGCGTGCCTTCAGGTCGTAGCCTTCGCTGCCCCAGCTCCAGCGCTGGTTGGTCGAGGCCACGGCCAGCACCATCAGCGAGGCCAGGGCCAGCAGCAGGAAGGCGCCGACGGAGAATTCGAGTCTGGGACCGCGGATGGCCATGTGGATTACCTGATCGAGTCGTTGTGGCTGCGCGCCGATGCGCACCGCCGGTGGAGGGGTTAGGTGAACAACATTGCCGACAGCACGAAGTTGAACATCAGCACCAGCAGCGAGGCGTTGACCACCGCACGGGTAGTGGCGACAGAGGTGCCTTCGATGGTCGGTTCGGCATGGAAGCCGACGTAGGACGCGACCAGTGCCGCGGTGCCGCCGAAGATCGCCGACTTCAGCATCGCCACGCCGAAGTCGTCCCAGAAGTCCACGCTGTTGCGCAGCGCCGACCAGAACACGCCATTGTCCAGGCCCAGCACGTGTACTGCTTCAAAGTAGCTGGCGCTGATCGCCAGCGAACAGAACACGCCGGTCAGCAGCGGCACGGTCAGCACCGCCGCCCAGAAGCGCGGCGCCACGGCCTTGGCCACTGGATCGATGGCCATCAGCTCCAGTGCCTTGATCTGGTCGGTGGCACGCATCAGGCCCAGTTCGGCGGCGATCGAGCTGCCGGCGCGGCCGATGAACAGCAACGCGGTCAGCACCGGTGCCAGTTCGCGGTACAGCGACAGGCCGAGCAGGGTCGATAGTGCGTCGGCCGCACCGAAGGTGGTCAGCGTGCGGTAGCCCTGCAGGGTCAGCACCAGGCCGACGAAGGCACCACCGACGGCGATGATCGGCAGCGAGCGCGCACCGATCTTGTAGATCTCGCGGGTCAGCTCGCCCAGGAAATCACGGGTCGGCAGCGAACCACGCAGCACGGTCAGCGAGAACAGGCCGGCACGGCCCAGCGAGCGGGTGGCTTGGACGAACGGCATCAGGCGACCCTCGCGCGCGGCGCGGCATCGAACGGAATGGGGCCATCGGGCTGGCCATGCAGGAACTGCCGCAGCAGCGGGTCCTGGCTGGACTGCAGCGCTTCGGGAGACCCCTGGAACACGACGCCGCCATTGGCGATCGCGATCACCTGGTCGCAGATCGGCAGCGTCTCGTGCACGTGGTGGCTGACGATGATGCTGGTCAGGCCCAGGCTGTGGTTGAGGCGCTGGATCAGGCTCATGATCACCCCCGAGGCGATCGGGTCCAGCCCGGTCAGCGGCTCGTCGTAGATCATCAGTGGTGGGTCCAGTGCCAGCGCGCGGGCCAGCGCTACGCGCCGGGCCATGCCGCCGGACAGCTCACGCGGCCAGGCATCGGCGGCGGCCAGCAGGCCCACCGCATGCAGCTTCATCTGCACCAGCCGGCGCAGTACCGCAGCGGGCAGGCGGGTGTGGGTGCGCAGCGGCAGCGCCACGTTCTCGGCCACGGTGAGGTCGGTCAGCAGGCCATTGCCCTGCAGCAGCACGCCCACGCTCTTGCGCATTTCCAGCAGCGCGCCGCTGTTGTGCGGAATCGGCTTGCCGAACAGGGTGACCTCGCCGGCGACCGGGCGCAGTTCGCCGGTCAGCGCCGCCAGCAGGGTCGACTTGCCACTGCCGGACGGACCGAGCACCGCAGTGATGCTGCCCTTGGGCACCTGCAGCGACACGTCGCGCAGGATCGTGCGCCCGCTCCGGTCGATGCGGACGTTGGATAACTGCACCAGACTGGAGGCGGAAGCCGACATGGGCACCATTAACGTTTTTTAGACATCGAAGGATCGGGCCCGTCTGCTGAACATAAGCAGACTGGACGGTCCAGTATTGTTGCACGGCAAGCCCTCGCGCAGGCCGGGACAATCGACAGGGGTCCCGGAACAATCCGTACCGGCGATGGCCCGGATCATTGAATACTGCGTGCCGTGCTGCACACTGTGCACGATGAGTGACCCGGGCAGCGATTTCCGCCTCTACCATTCCAACTCCCTGGACGTGCTGGCCGCGCTGCTGGCGCGCAACGTGCGTGCGCCGGTATCTGGCCAGCCGTTGCTGGCACCGGAAGTGGTGCTGATCCCGCAGGTGGCGATGCGGCGTTGGCTGCAAGCGACACTGGCGGCTGAGTTTGGCGTTGCCGCCAATCTTGAATTCCTGACCCCGGGCGAGTTCGTGGCCCGTGCGCTGAAGGCCAATGTCAGCGGCGAGCAGGACGACCTGGACGCGGCCGGCCTGCACTGGAAGCTGTACCAGGCACTGCGTGACCCGGTACTGCTGGCGCAGCCCCCGATGCGCGCGCTGCAGTCCTATCTTGCCGGTGGCGACGCGTTGAAACCGTGGGCGCTGGCCGGCGAGCTGGCCTCGGTGTTCGAGAAGTACCAGGCCTGGCGTCGTGACTGGCTGCTGCGCTGGGCCGCCGGTGCCGATCCGGCCGACCCGCAGGCGATCCTGTGGCGCACCATCACCCACGGCCACGACTATCGCGCGCGCCGCATCCAGGAATACCTGGGCCGCTTCGAGGGTGCCGGTAAGCCGCTGCCGCAGGGCTTGCCGCTGCGCATGTCCGCGTTTGCGACGCTCAACATCTCGCCCGACGTGCTGCGGGTGATGGCCACCCAGGCGCGTGTCGGCGAGCTGCACTTCTATATGCCCACCCCGGTGCAGTCGTACTGGGGCGATCTGCAGACCCTGGCCGAGCGCCTGCGCAGCGGCGCGCCGGACCCGTTCGGCGAGGCCGCAGGCGAGAACCGCCTGCTGGAAGCCTGGGGTGCGGCGGGCCGCGACTTCATGGCGGTGCTGGGCAGCTACGAGGTGGTGCACCCGGCCGGCGAGATTGCGGCCTATTCCGATCCGGAGGAGGACACACGCCCGAGCCTGGACCAGGGCGGCCTGTCCGATAGCCTGCTGCATCGCCTGCAGCGCGATCTGTTCCACCGCCGCGCGCTGCCCTCGGGCGAGCTGCGCGACGGGCTGCGCAGCGACGACCCCAGCCTGCAGGTGCACGCCTGCCACACCCGCCTGCGTGAGCTGCAGGTGCTGCACGACCAGCTGCGCAGCCTGCTGCAGGACCCGCGCTTCGACCCGCCGCTGCAGGCGCGCGAGATCGCGGTGCTGGCGCCGGACATCGATCCCTACGTGCCGTACCTGGAAGCGGTGTTCGGCGGCCGTGGTGGCGAGGAGGAGCACATCCCCTATGCGCTGGCCGACAGCAGCCCGCTTGCAGGTGAACCACTTGCCGATGTGTTCGTGCACCTGCTGGGGCTGCCGGTATCGCGATTCGGGCTCAATGAAGTGCTGGACCTGCTGGCCAGTGCACCGCTGGCCGAAGCGGCTGGGCTGGAAGCGGTGGACTTCGACCGCCTGCATGGCTGGCTGCAGCAGGCCGGTGCACGCTGGGGCCTGGATGCGAAGCACCGCCACCAGCACCAGGCGCCGGCCGACGACGCCTACACCTGGCAGTTCGCGCTGGACCGCCTGGTACTCGGTCACGCCACCGGCAGCGAGACCGACCTGGCCGGCGTGGCGCCGTGGATCGAGCTGGAAGGGGGTGCGCTGGAAGCGCTGGACCGGCTGCTGCGCCTGCTGCGCGTGCTGGCGATCTACCAGCGTCGCCTCGGCGAGCTGCTGACCCCGGCGCAGTGGCGGCAGCGGCTGCTGTCGCTGCTCGATGCACTGTTGCCCACCGCGCCCAGCTCGCCCAACAGCCAGCGCGCGCTGGAGCGCCTGCGCAAGCTGCTCAACCAGTTTGCCGACGATGCCGCCAAGGCCGGTTTCGAAGACGGCGTGCCACCGGAGGTGGTGCGTTCGCACTTCGCCGGTGCGCTGGGCGAGGCCGATACGCGCGCACCGCTGCTGACCGGTGGCATCAGTTTCGGCCGCATGGTGCCGATGCGCCTGCTGCCATTCCGGGTGATCTGCGTGCTGGGCCTCAATGACGGTGATTTCCCGCGCCGTGACCCGGCTGCCGGTCTCAACCAGCTCACCGCCGAGCTGGATACGCCGCGCCGCCGTCCGGGCGACCGCTCCACGCGCGAGGACGACCGCTTCCTGTTCCTGCAGCTGTTCGCCGCCGCGCAGGAGGTGTTCTATCTCAGCTATCTCGGCGCCGATCCGCGCGATGGAAGCGTGCGCGAGCCCTCGGTGCTGGTCAGCGAACTGATCGATGCCGCCGCTGCGTATCACCTCGATCCGCCTCTGGCGGTCCGCGACTTCACCGTGCGCCACGCACTGCAGCCGTTCTCGCCAGCCGCGTTTGGTGATGGCGATCCACGCCGCTTCAGCTATCGCCGCCAGTGGCATCCGGCGGCCGGTCGCCTCACCGGCCAGCGTGGTGGACTGCAGCCGTGGTTCGATGCACCGTTGCCACCGCCGCTCGACGATGCGGTGGAAGACGAGGTCGCGCTCGATACCCTGCGCCGTTTCCTGTGCGATCCGGCCGGGCAGTTCCTGGCGCAGTCGCTGGGCCTGCGCCTGGCTGACGAGGTCGAGGAGGTCGATGACCTGGAACCGCTGGTGCTGTCTTCGCGTGGCCCGGAAAAGCGCAGTGTGCAGGCGGCGGTGGTGCGCGCTGCGCTCAGTGGCGATATCGAGCCGTTGTACCCGCGCTTGCGCGCACGCGGCCTGCTGCCCTCGGGTCCATTGGGCGAGCGCCAGTTCGAGGTGGAGCAGTTGAAGACGCGCCCGTATGCCAGTGCATTGCTGGGCTGGATGCAGGGCGAACCACTGGAAAGCCGTCGCTATGAGGTGGAGATCGATGGCGTGCGCCTGCATGGCCGCGTGGCCGATCGGCATCCCGAAGGGCTGGTACGCCTGCGCGCCGGCACGCTCAATGGCAACGCAGTGATCCGTCAGGGCCTGGACTGGCTGCTGGCCAACGCCGCCGGCGACGCATTGCCCCTCGTGCAGTTCCACGATGGCGGCGATGCCGGTCCGGGCCCGCATGTGCTGCCGGCACTGAGCGTTCCCGCTGCACGGGCGGCGCTGCGTGCACTGCTGCAGCTGCGCCAGCGTGGCCTGCGTGAACCGCTGCGCTTTGCCCCGTATACCGGCTGGGTGCTGTACAACGCGCCGGCAGAAAAACAGCGCAGCGAAGGCTGGAAGCAGTGGCACGGCAGCGACCGCAGCTGGGGTGAAGCCAGCAGCGACGCCTGGCAGCTGCTGCTGCGTGGCGCCGACCCGTTCGCCACCGATGCCAGCTATGCCGACCTGCTGCGCAACAGCCAAGTGGTCTTCAGCGCGGTGCGCGAAGGCCGCACCCTCGGCGCCGAAGCACGCCAGGAGGGCGGCGCATGAACACCGCCATCGCCGAAGACGGCATCGAATCCCTCAACCGCGATCCCTATCTGGCCCTGCCGCTGGACGGCATCCGCCTCATCGAAGCCAGCGCCGGCACCGGCAAGACCTTCACCCTGGCCACGCTGTTCACCCGGCTGGTGGTGGAGCAGGGCCTGCGTATCGGCCAGATCCTGGCAGTGACCTTCACCGATGCCGCCACCCAGGAACTGCGCAAGCGCATCCGCGAGCGCCTGGCGCTGGCCGCGCGCCTGGTCGATCTGGAAGCGGCCGAGGGTGAAGCACCGGACGTGCGATTGACCCGCGAGGTACTGCAGCGCCATCTACAGGTCGGAACCGAGAGCGCGGCCGCATTGAAGCGACGCCTGCAGGTGGCCGCCGATGAGATCGACCTGGCTTCGATCTTCACCATCCACGGCTTCTGCACCCGCGTGCTGCGTGAGCATGCGCTGGAAAGCGGCCATACCTTTGATCCGCCGGAACTGCTGGCCAGCGATCGTGAACTGCTGGAGGAGCTGGCCGCTGACCTGTGGCGCGTGCATGCCAACGACCCGGCCACGCTGGAGCCGCTGACCTGGCTGTGGTCCAACCCGGATGCGCTGGCCGCCGATCTGCGCGCGCTGCTGGCTGCGCCGCCACTGCACCCGTTGCCACAGGCGGTGGCGCTGGCCGATCCACACCCGGCATTGCAGTGCGCGGCGGAAGCACTGTCGGCAAGCGTGCGCGAGCATGGCGAGCAGTTCTTCATCGACCTCTGCGATGCCGTCGACAACAAGTGGATCAACGGGGTGTCCTACAAGCTGGGCTGGCTGCACCCGCTGGGCCGGCAGCTGCTGGCCTGGGCCGAGCGTGCCGACCCGCGCGAACTTCTGGCCAGCGAACGCCTGCCAGCACTGCTGCCGGATGTACTGGCCGAAAAGACCAACAAGAAATTCCCCGATCGCACGCCGTCGTCGCCATTGCAGGCGCCGTTGGTGCGCTATGTCGCGCTGTTGGCCGAACGCGATGCCTGGTTGCGTGCCACTGCATTGAATTTCCTGCACGTGCTTCGCGCCGAAGCCACGCAGCGGCTGCAGGCGCTGAAGCGCACGCGCCGGGTGCAGACCTACGACGATCTGATCGATGGCGTGGCGGTGGCGCTGGAAGGCCCGCAACGGCTGCCACTGGTGAAACAACTGCGCGCGCAGTACCGCATCGCGCTGGTCGATGAGTTCCAGGACACCGACGACCGCCAGTGGGGCATCTTCCACACCGTGTTCGGCGATTCGCCGGAGGTACGCGAGCTCGGCCTGGCACCGGCGCTGTTCCTGATCGGCGACCCCAAGCAGGCGATCTATGGTTTCCGCGGCGGCGATATCCATACTTACCTGAAGGCCAGGCAGGTGGCGCAGCAGGCGCCTGTGCTGGACCAGAACTTCCGCTCGCGCCCGGCTGTGCTGCGTGCGCTGCAGGCGCTGTACGACAACGGTGGTGAGGACGCCTTCCTCGAACGCGACATCCAGTTCGAGCCGGTGCGGCCCGGTGGCGTGCGTATCGATACGGACTATCTGCGCAACGGTGATGCCGCCGTGGCGCTGACCCTGCGCGTGCTGCGCAGTGGCGGTGACAAGGTAATGAGTGCCGATGCCTCGCGCGATGCGGCCACCCAGGCCTGCGTGGCCGCGATCCATCAGACCCTGGTCGCTGCGCGGGCCGGCAATGCCGTGTTGCGTGGGCGCCCGGTGCAGCCTGGTGACATCGCGGTGCTGGTGCGCTCGCATCGCGAGGCCACCCTGGTACAGCGCGCGCTGGCCGCGGTCGGCATTCCCGCGGTGGCAGCCGGCAAGCAGAGCCTGTTCGCCACCACTGAAGCGCGCGATCTTCGTGCGCTGCTGCTGGCACTGCTGCAACCCGCCGACGAAGGCCGCCTGCGTGCGGTGCTGGCCACCGTGCTGCTTGGCCAGCGGGCAAGTGCGATCGCCGCGATGGAACGCGAGGGCGACCTGCAACGCGAGTTCCAGGCGCGGCTGCTGCATTGGCGCGAGCGCTGGCAACGCGGCGGGCCGTTCGCGGTGATTGCCGATGTCTGCGCCGCACAGGGCGAACGCCTGCTGGCGCTGATCGACGGCGAGCGCCGTCTGACCAATTACCTGCAACTGGGTGAACTGCTGCAGGAAGCCTCGGCGCAGGCGCTGGGCATGCACGGCCTGCTGGACTGGCTGCAGGGGCAGATGGCCAGCGCCGACCAGGATGACGAGCAACAGCTGCTGCGCTTGGAATCGGACGCGCGCCGCGTGCAGATCATAACCCTGCACAAGAGCAAGGGCTTGGAGTATCCGCTGGTGTTCCTGCCGTTTGTCGGCATCGACGGTGGCGCACCGAACACTGCCTCGCACTGCACGGTGCATGTGGGCGGCCAGCGCCAGCTGCACTGGAAGCTGGACAGGGACGAGGCCTGGGAAGCGGCGAGTGCCCAGCGCGAGCGTGAGCAGCGTGCCGAGGATGCGCGCCTGCTGTATGTGGGACTGACCCGTGCCGAGCATGCGCTGTGGATCGCAGTGGGCGATCTGGCGGGGCTCGGCAAGACGCGTCTGGCGCCGCTGCTGGGTGACCTGCAGGCGCTGCGCTCGCACGCCGATGTGTACATCGATGACAGTGAGGCACCGTCCTCGCTGCCACCGCTGGCGGCCGAAGTGGAAGGTGACCTTCCGGCGGTGCGTGCCCTGACCCGGCGCGTACCGCACGATTGGTGGGTGTACAGCTTCACCCAGCTCGCCCATGCCGATGCCGGCGCGGGCAGTGATATCGAAGCCGCCGCGACCGAGCTGCCGGCGCCCGCTGCTGACGAACCCGCTGGCCCGGAACTGCCACTGGAACCGGCGTTGCCGGAAGCCGCGGCGGCGGCCGAGGACAGCACACCGATCGACCCGCGCTTCATGGGCAGTCGTTTCGGCAACGTGCTGCACGAAGCCATGGAGAACGTCGATTTCGCTGCCTGGGGCGATTGGCAGCCCGGCCAACAAGCGCCAGAAGGCCAGGCCGAGGTGCTGCGCAAGGCGCTGCACGATGAGGGCTATGCCGATGCCGATCTGGACGATGGCGTGGCGGTGCTGGTGCCGCTGGTCGGCCACACGCTGACCGTACCGCTGCCCGAAGGCGGCGCGCTGCACAGTCTGGGCGAAGGCGAGCGCCGCGCGGAAATCGACTTCCATTTCGCCATCGAACCGACGACGGTGCCGGCGCTGCTGCAGGTGCTGCATGCGCACGGTGTTTCCAGCACGCGACGCGGCTTCGGCCAGCGCCGCCGGTTGGAAGGGCTGATGACCGGCATGATCGACCTGACCTATGTGCGCGACGGGCGCTGGTACGTGCTCGACTACAAGTCCAACCGCCTGCCTGGTTACAGCCCGGACCTGCTGGCCATTGCCATGCGCCACAGCGAGTACGACCTGCAGGCGCTGATCTACACCGTGGCCCTGCATCGCTGGCTGCGTTTCCGCCTGGGTGCGGCCTACGACTACGAGCGCGACATGGGCGGCATCCGCTATCTGTTCTGCCGCGGCCTGGATGCCGCCGGCAACGGTGTGCATGTGGACCGCTTCCCGTTGGCGCTGGTGGATGCCCTGGATGCGTTGTTCGCCGGTGGCGAACAGGCCCAGGCCGAACTGGCCGCGCGTGCCCGTGGAGCCGGCGCATGAGCCTGTTGAAGGAGCTGCACAAGAAAGGCTTGCTACGCACCCTCGACCATGCATTGGCGACCAGCCTGCAGCGGCTGCGCGACGACACGCCCGAGAGTGTGGCACTGGCGGCCGCCCTGGCTTCTTTGGCGGTATCGCAGGGACACGCAGCGTTCGATCCGGCACATCCGCAGCGGTTGCTGGAAGGCGTTCCCGAGTGGCCTGCCGCGCAGGACTGGCTGGCACAGTTGCGCGCATCGCCCTGGATCGCGACGCCGGAGCAGGCCGACGCCATCGCCGAGGATGCACCGCTGGTGCTGGAAAACGGGTTGCTCTACCTGCGCCGCTACCGTGAGTACGAGCGTCAGCTGGCGGCTGGGCTGCAGCGCATCGGCCGGCATCCGCTGCCGGCGCCGGACATGGCAGCGTTGGCGCCGTTGTTCGCGCAGCTGTTCCCACAGGCACTGGGCGGCGAGGATCACCAGGCACGCGCCGCCGGCGTGACCCTGCGCCATCCGCTGGCGCTGGTCACCGGCGGCCCCGGCACCGGCAAAACCACCACCATCGCGCGCCTGTTGCTGCTGCTGGCCGCGCAGGCCCGGCAGGCCGGCCAGCCGCTTCCCGAGGTGGCGCTGGCTGCGCCTACCGGGCGCGCCGCCGAGCGCATGGCCGAGAGCCTGCGCGTGGCCGTGCAAAGGCTGCAGGAACAAGGACTGGACCCGGCGTTGTGCACGGCGCTGCCCAGTACCGGCACCACCCTGCATCGCCTGCTCGGCGTGATTCCCGATTCACCGCGCTTCCGCCATCACGCCGATAACCCGCTGCCGGTGGACGTGGTCGTGGTCGACGAAGCCTCGATGATCGATCTGCCGATGATGGCCAAGCTGGTCGATGCGATCGACAGCGGCACCCGGCTGATCCTGCTCGGCGATCCCGACCAGCTGCCGTCGGTCGAAGCCGGCGACGTGCTCAGCGCGATCCTGCGTGCCAGCGGCGACGGCATCGGCACCCGTGCCGACGACGCGCAGGCGTTGCACGGCCTGCTGGCGCCGGCCACCTTGCAGCCGCAGGCCTCGCCACGCGCCTTCGCCGGCCGCCGCGTGCAGCTGCAGCGCGGTTACCGGCAGAGCGATGCGCTGGACCTGGCACCGCTGGCACATGCCGTGCGCGAGGGCGACAGCAGCACCGCGCTGCAGCTGCTGCGCAGTGGTGAACTGGCCGGCGTGCATTTCCACGAAGGCGAAGCCGATCCGCTGCGTGGCCAGCGTGAGCACCTGCTGGGCCATTGGCGCGCGCTGGCCGACACCGCCGATCCGGTACGGGCCCTGCAGCAGGCGGGTCGCCTGCGCGTGCTGACCGCCTTGCGCGAAGGCCCGCAGGGCGCGCGCGGGCTCAACAGCCGTATCGAACAGCTGCTGGCCGGCAACACCCCCGGCTACTTCCAGGGCCGCCTGCTGCTGGTCACCGAGAACAGCTACCGGCATCGCCTGTTCAACGGCGATATCGGCATCTGCCTGCGTGATGGCAGCGGCGCGATGGTGGCCTGGTTCCCCGGCGACAGCGTCGATCAGCCGCGCGCCTTCCACCCGGCCGCACTGCCCGCGCACGAAAGCGCCTTCGCGATGACCGTGCACAAGGCGCAGGGCTCGGAGTTCGACGAAGTGTGGTTGCAGCTGCCGCGCCAGGACAGCCGCGTGCTGTCGCGCGAACTGGTCTACACCGGCCTGACCCGCGCCCGTCAGGTCCTGCATGTGGCCGGCAGTGCCGACGTGCTGCAGGCCGCGCTGAAGCGCCACGCCAGCCGGTTGGGTGGCCTGGCCTGGCGACTGGGTGCGGAAGCGGTGGTCGAAAAATCGGCGCGTACTGAACAGCCTACGGTGCAGGGCACATTGTTCTGAATCGGGGTCGGATCCCGTTCCCAATGGGAACGGGCTCTGACCCTCGTCGCCGAGGCACGCGTGCTCCGGGTCAGAGCCCTCCCTCCGGGAGGGGGCCGACCCTGCGTCATTCCGCGATCAGTACCAGCCCATCGGGGAACACGATCGCCGCTTCGTCCGCACTGACATCGAAGAACCCCACGCCGTGCTTCTCGGCCAGGTCCTGCACGCGGCCATGCGCGCGCTCGGCCACCGAATAGGCGAATGCACCGTAGATCACCTGACTACCGATGCTGTACTCGGTCACCTCGGCACGATCATCGTCGTCATTGCTCAACGGCCCGTTCATTGGCGGGAACTCCTGCGCCATCTCCGCGAACCACGCCTGCAACGCGGGACTGCTGACCACTGGGTCGTCGTACTCGTGGCGCTCGTTCCACTGCGTCTGCTTCTCGAACCAAGCGATGAAGGCCGCGGCCTCGCGTGGGGCGGCACTGGCCTCGAACACCATCATGTCGTAACTCATTGAACCGTCCTGTTGCAGCGGCAGGGTCGGATCCCTCTCTGCAGGAGAGGGCTCTGACCCCTGCGCGGAGTCTGTGGTCGCACAGGGTATCGCGCTACGGCTGTGCGTCCGCACTCATCGCCAGCCCCGGCGCCAATGCCTTGGCCTCCGGGAACAGCGCGAAGCGCAGGCCGATCAGGCCCATCAGGGCTTCATCGCGGGCCTTGCAGGCAGCCACGCTGCCGACCCGGCCCAGCGAGGTATCCAGCCGCTCGCGCAGCGCTTCGGCCGCCACAATCGGCTTGCGCGCGGCAATCTGTCGCCGGTAGTGCACGGCCACTTCTTCCAGGATGTGCTCGACCGCTTCGCGGCTGCGCTCGGGCAGTTCCAGTCGCGCGCGGCGCAGCTGCAGGATGTTCAGGCCGATGCGCGCTTCGTTGAGCATATCAACCGAGGCGATGTCGCTGCCCTCCGGCGTCGCCGCCAGTCGTGGGGCGAGCAGGCCCAGCAGGTCGAGCATGCGTGCGGCGAAGCGCTGCCGATCCTGCTGGCCCCGCCCCTCGGCGGCTTCGGCCAGCGTGGTCCAGCCCTGCCGCACCAGTCGGCGTGCGGTCCACTCGGCACCCACCGAACGGAACAGGCGGGTCATCACCACCGCAAAACCAATGCCGATGAACATCGCGATCGACGAGTTGAGGAAGGTCTGGATGTTGGCGCTGTAGGTGTTCTGCAGGCTCAGCAGCGCGGCCAGGTTCACCGTCAGCGGCAGTGCGAACAGCGCGCTCTTCGGATGGTGCAGCATCAGCCCCAGCGGCAGGAACGCAACCGCCAGCACCAGCGCTAGCAGGCCGAAGTCGTGCACCGCCGGGAACACGCCGAACAGGTACACACCGGCCACCACGGAGGCGACCATCGCCCACACCAGGAACGACACCATGCTCGGTGCCGGGTCGTCCTGTGCGGCGAAGAATGCGGCAGTCACCGCGGCCATCATTGCGCCGTTGCCACCGCCTTCCCAACCCAGTGCGATCCACAGCACGCAGTAGCTCATCAGCGCCACGCCCGCACTGAGCGCGGAAAACAGCGCCATGCCGTAGTCGACGTGCTTGTCGGCGGGCACGCGTTCGGTGCGGATGCGGTAGTGCGCGCGGTCCAGCGGCGCAGTGCCGTGGTCGATCGCATGCTGCAGGGTACGGCAGTCCTGCCACAGGTCCACCAGCTCCTCCAGGCGCAGCAGCAGGCTGGCCAGCTGCAGATGCTGCAGGTCGCGGTCCACCTGCGGCTTCAGTGCGCTGATGCGCGCGCGCAGGCGGGCGTACTCGCTGGCGTTGGTCGGCCCGTCCAGCCAGTCGTGGATGTCATCGACCAGCGCCGGCAGGCCTTCGGGCAGGGCGTGGCCATCGCTGCGCAGCGCGCTCAGGCGGTCGGCAATCGAGGACAGCACCGGCAACAGCAGCAGCATGCGCTCGCGCAGGCGCTCCATTGACACCGCCGAACCGGCATGGCGCGGATCATCACGGCGCAGGAATTCGATCAGCGCCTCGAACTGCACCAGGTCGGCGGCCAGCCGGTTGCGTGGCGCATGCGCGCGGCCACGTTCAAGGATCTGCCGGCACCACTGCGCGGCGTCCTCCATCCAGTTGCCGATGCGCGCGCGCAGCATCGGGCGTACCGAGGCCGGGAACAGCAGCGAAGCAAACAGCACTGCCACCACCGTGCCGAGGATGATCTCCTCGCTGCGTGCCACCACCGTGTCGAAGATGGTTTCCGGCGAGGTCACTGCCGGGAAGCCGATGAAGGCGGTGGTGTAGCCGGCCAGCAGGAATGCGTAACCGCGCGGGCCACGGTTGAGCAGGGCCATGAACAGGCAGCCGGCCAGCCAGATCGACATCGCCGCGCTCAGCACCAGCGGCGTTTCCACCAGCGCCGGCAGCACCAGCAGGGTGGCCAGGCCCGCTACCAGCGTGCCGACGATGCGGTACACGCCCTTGGCCCGGGTGGGGCCGAGCAGCGGTTGGCTGACGATGTACACCGTGCCCATCGCCCAGTACGGGCGCGACAGGTTGCCGGCCATGGCGATGTACAGCGCGGCTACCGCGGCCAGGTAGGTCTTGATCGAGAACAGCCAGGCCTGGCGGTCGGTCAGCGCGTTCATGGCTTACTTCGCTGCGGTCGGGGCGTTGGGCGCGGCGGCGCTGGCCTGCCAGCCACCACCCAGCACCAGGAACAGGTGTATCTGGTCGCGCGAGACCTGCGCTTCGGCGGCGGCCAGGGTGGCGTCGCTGGTGGCCAGGCTGCGGTCGGCATCCAGACTGGACAGGTACGGCGTGCGGCCGCCCCGGTACAGCCGGCGGTTCTGCTCGGCGGCCAGCGCGGCCTGCTCCTGCGCGATGCGCAGCGACTGCAACCGGCGCAGGTCCTGCGCATAGCGATCCAGCGCGGTCTGGGTCTCGCGCAGCGCCTGCAGCACGGTGTGGTCGAACTCGGCCAGGGCTGCATCGGCACCCGCCTCGGCGGCGTGGATGCGCGCATGCGTGCCCGAGGACGGCAGCGTCCACGAGATCAACGGGCCGATCGACCACTGCTGGGTCATCGGCGTGCCGAAGTCTTCCAGCAGGCCGGCGGCACCGAGCGAGGCACCCAGGCGGATGTCCGGGTACAGTTCGGCAGTGGCGACACCAATCCGCGCCGTGGCCGAGGCCAGCTTGCGCTCGGCCTGGCGCACGTCCGGGCGACGCTGCAGCAGCGCACGGCCATCACCGACCGGCAGCGGCTGCGCCAGGCTGGGGGCATGTGCACAGTCGATCACGCCGGCCGGCAGCTGACCCGGGGTCTGCCCGAGCAGGGCGGCCAGCGAATAGGCGGCGGCCGAGCGCTGCGCATGCAGCGGTGGCAGTGCGGCTTCCAGCAGCGCCACCTGCGCATTGGCGCGGGCCAGTTCCGGCGGTGTGCCGCGACCAGCCGCGATCAGGCGCTCGGTGACCGTACGGCTGCGCTGCTGCAATTGCAGGGAATGCTCGGCCACGTGCAGCTCGTGGTTGGCGTGGCAGATTTCCAGATAGCTGTCCGCCACCTGCGCGACCACGCTGACCTGGGCCAGATCGCGTGCTGCGGCGACCGACTGCTCGTCGGCACGCGCCGCTTCGGCGCCGCGCTTGAGCTTGCCGAACAGGTCGAACTGGTAGCTGACCGCGAACTTGCCATCGGCCAGGTTGATCACCGGCAGCTCGTGCTCCTGCAGGAACGATTCGGCCGACAGCTGTGCGCGGCTGACCCCGGCCTCGGCCTCGTACTCGAAGCCGCCAGCGTCCAGCGCCTGCTCGTACACCGCCGCAGCGCGACGCAGATGCGCATTGGCGGCCTTCAGTTCAACGTTGTCTCGCAGCGCCTGGGTGATCAGGCCTTCCAGTACCGGGTCGTTGTACAGCGACCACCAGCGGTCGGGCAGCGCCTGGTTGGCGGCAATCTGCGGGTTCTGCGTGTCGATGAAGGCGGCATTGGCCTGCGGACGCTTGAACGCCGAACCTTCCGGCAATGCGTAGTCGGGACCGACGGTCCTGCACGCGGCCAGGCTGGCCAGCGCGACGATCAGGCCGAGACGGGGCAGGGCGGCGTTCACAGGCCCGCCTGTGTCGGCGCGGTGCCGGCCTTGTCGTTGTGCGGGTGGCGGCCGGTGTCCACGGTTACGGTGGCGGTGCGGCCGGCGATCAGTTCCACGCCCTTGGGTACTTCATCAATGGCGATGCGCACCGGAATGCGCTGCGCCAGCCGCACCCAGTCGAAGGCCGGGGTCACGTTCGGCAGCAGGGTGCTGCCATTGCTGCGATAACGGTCCTCGATGCCGGCGGCGATGCTTTCGACATGGCCACGCAGCGGGGTCGATTCGCCCATCAGGCGGATGTCCACGGCTTGTCCCGGGGCCACGCCACGCAGGCGGGTTTCCTCGAAGTAGCCGTCAATGCGGAACGAGCCGGTATCCAGCAGCGCCAGCACCGGCTTGCCGGCCACCACGTAGTCGCCCACGCGCATGGTGCGGTCGTTGACGCGGCCATTGGCCGGCGCACGCACTTCCGTACGGGCCAGGTTGAGTTCGGCCAGGTCGACCGCCGCCTGCGCGGTGGCCAGCGCGGCCTGGGCGGCCTGCAGCTTGGCGCGGCGTACTTCGGCATCCTCGGCGGCGACCAGGTCCTGCAGGCTGCGATCACGCCCGATCTCGCGGCGCAGCTGCGTTACCGATGCCTGGCGTTCGGCCAGGCTGGCGCGGCTCTGTTCCAGCGCGATGCGGTAGCGCGCCCGATCAATCACGAACAGCAGATCGCCCTTCTTCACCGCCTGGTTGTCGGCCACCTGCACTGTTTCCACCAAGCCGGACACATCCGGTGCGACCTGCACCACGTCGGCGCCGACATGGGCGTCGCGGGTCCATGGCTCATCCATGTAGTAGACCCACAGCTGGCGCAGCACCAGCAGGGCGACGATCACGGCTGCGCTGGTGAGCAGCACCGGCAGGGTCTTCTTCACGATCTTGTTCACGATTGCATCCAACGCAGAAGGTGGAACAGCAGGCCAAGCACGATCCCGTACAGGGCCAGGTTGAACAGCGCCGGGTGCCATACATGGCGATAGGCGCCGGCACGCTGCAGCAGCGCGTGCAGGCCGCTGTTGACCAGATAGGCCAACAACATCAACCCGAGCAGGGTCGGGACGAACACTCCGTGGAGACTGAATTCACCGGGCATCGGTAGGGGCGGGGGCGAGGTGGGGGAGGGGAGGAACAACGAAACAACGGCAACGGGTAAAAGCCGCTGACGTGTGAACGGCAGCGGCGGTGCTCGGGAGCAGCGGTCTTACGTGATGCGGTCGGCGGCCTCGGCCAGCAGGCGCCATGCCTTCAGCACGGCGTGCAGTTCATCCATGGAAAGCTCGCCGAACACGTCCTGGCGCAGGCCGATCAACTGGTCTTCCAGCTCGCTGACCAGCGCGTGGCCGGCGTCGGTCAGCCACAACAGGTTGGCGCGGCGGTCGCTGGCGTCGCTCTCGCGGCGGACCAGGTCGCTGGCGCACAGCTTGTCCAGCAGGCGGACCAGGGAAGGCCCCTCCATGCCCAGCTGCTGGGCCAGTGCCACTTGGCGGATGCCACCCCCCGAGCGGCCGATCATCAGCAGCGGCATGGTGCAGGCGGTGGAGATGCCATAGCTGCCGAGCCGGCTGTCGGCCAGGCGCTGCCACTGCCGCCCTGCGTACAGCAGGCCGGAGCTGAGCTGCATCTGCAGCACGGTGCGCTCGTCGAGGGGGCGGTCCATAAGAGATAGATAGGATACTACTAATTTCATTCCTATCAATGGGTTTTTCTGAATGGGCGGGGTGCAGTGAGGAAAGCGTTGCGCTTACCTGGTGTGGGATGGGGCAGCGGGGGGCAGGCGGTGCAGGACACGCCGTGAACCCATCCTTGGGGGCTCGGCCGCGGCATCCATGCCGCGGACGGTCCTGCACCGCCTGCCCCCCGCTGCCCGCCCATCACCCCGCGAGCGCGGTGGGTTGGCTCTTTAAAGGCAGGAGCAGAAGCCAAAGCTGTGCGGACCAACGGTCCGCACCCACCACAGCAGTCGCGCAGTCGCGCGCGGTGCTTCCGAAGCCATGAACCCCAGCTTTTGACCCCGCTTTCGGGCGGTCCGGCCGCGCCCGCAGGAAACCGTCAAGGAGGGGGAGGGGGGGCTGCGCAGGACCGTTGGCGCCATGGATGGCGCCAACGAGCCCCCATGGACGGGTTTACGGCGTGTCCTGCGCAGCCCCCTCTCCCACTCCAGACCGATAGCAAGCACGCGCCGGAAGTACCCCCCGATGAACCGTCCCAACAGGACGACCCACCCCCCGGTCGGGTACGATGCTCGCCCCCCGATCGGGACGCTGTACGCAATGAGCAAGAACAACGAAAAGGCCGCCCCGCAGGGCGACGTGACCCAGGACCAGGCCGAGGATGCCGTGCGCACCCTGCTGCGCTGGGCCGGTGAGGACCCGTCCCGTGAAGGCCTGCTGGATACCCCCCGCCGTGTTGCCGAAGCCTATGGCGACTGGTTCAGCGGTTACCGCGACGACCCGCGCGCCTACATGGAGCGGACCTTCGAGGAAGTGGCCGGCTATGACGAACTGATCGTCCTGCGCGACATCGAGTACGAAAGCCACTGCGAGCACCACATGGCGCCGATCATCGGCCGCGTGCACGTCGGCTACCTGCCGGCCGGCAAGGTGGTGGGCATCAGCAAGCTGGCCCGCGTCGTCGAAGCCTACGCCCGCCGTTTCCAGGTGCAGGAGAAGATGACCGCGCAGATCGCCCAGTGCATCCAGGATGTGCTGCAGCCGATCGGTGTCGGCGTGGTCGTCGAAGGCGCCCACGAATGTATGACCACCCGCGGCATCCACAAGCGCGGCGTCAGCATGGTCACCTCGAAGATGCTGGGCAGCTTCCGCGACGACGCGCGTACCCGCGCCGAGTTCCTGCGTTTCATCGAAGTGGGCGGCAAGCGCTGAGCCGCTTGCCCGCACCCCGCTGGCCCCGCGTGGCCGGCATGCCCACGGCTGCCTGCACGGCAGCCGTGCGTGGCTGCTCGTCCCCGCCAGCCCTCATGACTCCTTTCGCTGCATGAAGCACCGCGAACGCATCTCCCGTTACCGCCATCTGCGCGAACAGCCCCAGTGGAAGCTGCTCGCCGCCGACCACGCTCCGGAAATCATCGGCCTGCTGCAAGGGCTGCTGATGGACGGCGAGCGCACGCTGTCGTCGTCGGTACTCAACGAGCGCCTGCAACGTGCGCTGGACCAGCTCAACGGCGACGAACTGTCGCGCGACCTGCCGCGCACCGCGCAGGCCTACATCGCGCACTGGCTGGCCCAGGGTTGGCTGGAACGCCGCCTGCCCGAGGGCGCCGACCAGGAGCAGTACGAACTGTCGACCGCGGCGCTGCAGGCCATCCGCTTCGCCGACGGCCTCGAGCAGGCCCGCGTGGCCGCCACCGAAAGCCGCCTGGCGCTGGTCATCGAACAGCTCTCGCAGCTGGCCGCACAGACCGAGTCCGATCCGGACGCGCGCCTGTCGGCGCTGCGCGACGAGCGTGACCGCATCGACGCCGAGATCGCCCGTGTCGGTGCCGGTCGTGTGATCGCGCTGGACGGCAAGCGCGCGCTGGAACGTGCGCGCCAGATCATCGGCCTTGCCGACGAACTGACCGAGGACTTCCGCCGCGTACGCGACGACTTCGAGCAGCTCAACCGCGATTTCCGCGAACGCATCATTGACGATGAGGGCGAGCGCGGCGATGTGCTGTCGCAGCTGTTCGAAGGCGTGGATGTGATCGGCGAAAGCGATGCAGGACGCAGCTTCCAGGCTTTCTGGCGCTTGCTCAACGACGCCGAACAGAGCGCTCAGCTCGATGCAGCGCTGGAAGCGGTGCTGGCGCGTGGCTTTGCCCGTCGCCTGGACCGCAACGAACGCAACTTCCTGCGTGGCTTCACCAGCACCATGCTTGAACGCGGTGGCCAGGTGCACGACGTGCTGCAGAACTTCGCGCGCAGCCTGCGCGGCTTCGTGCAGAGCCGTGGCTACCTGGAACAACGCCGTCTCAACCAGTTGCTGAAACAGGCGCAGTCTGAAGCGCTGGCGCTGCGCGACGAGTTCCCCGCACAGCGTGGCATCGGCCGCGACCTGCAGCTGACCACCAGCCGCCTGCGTTCGTGGTCGCAGTGGAAGCTGCATGATCCGCGCAGTGCCCAGGTCGATGGCAACGTCGAATACAACGACGCGGCCGCGATCAGCCTGGAAAGCGTCGGCGACCTGGTCGCCTCGTCCGAAATCGACTTCCGCACCCTGCGCCGCGACCTGCACGACCTGCTCGATGCACAGCCGCGGCTCAGCATTGCCCAGGCGCTGTCGCAGCGTGAAGCGCCGCAGGGCCTGGGCAGCGTCATCGGCTACCTGTCGCTGGGCACGCGCTTCGGCAACGTGATCGCCGGCGAGCAGGAGCTTGCCGAATGGCGTGGTGGCGACGGCCAGATCCGTCGCGCCCGCATCCCGCTGGTTTGGTTCACCCAGGAGAGACGCCATGAGCTGGCATGAAGATCCCATCGACGCAGCGCAGGCCGACGTGGCGGAAGACGCCTACGAAGCCGAACCGGTGGCGACCGTGGCGCAGCCCCGCCGTGGCAACGACGTGTACTACCTCGGCGATACCGGGCGCCTGCCGCTGGATGCGCGCCGCGCGCTGTGCCAGCTGCTGATCGGCCCCAGCATCGACCAGCTGCGTCACGCCAAACTGTGGCCGGCGCTGATCCGCAGCGAAGCCGCCATCCGCTCGTCGCTGGCCGACCTGTTCCTGGAACTGGTGCTCGACCGTGACAGCGGTGTGGCCTTCACCCGCCAGGCCGATACCGAAGACGTTGATGCGCCGGTGCTGCTGCGCACCTCGCCGCTGACCTTCATCGATTCGGTGCTGCTGCTGTACCTGCGCCAGCAGCTGGCCGAGGCCGATGCGCGCGGCAATCGCGCGGTGGTTGCAGACGCCGAGATGGCCGAAGCACTGGCCATCTACGAGAAAAACCTGTCCACCGACCGCGCCGGCTTCAACCGCCGTGTCGCCTCGGCGGTGCAGAAAATGAAGGACAACCACATCCTGACCCGCCTCAGCGGCCAGGAAGACCGCCACGAAGTCTCGCCGGCGCTGAAGCTGTTGTTCTCCGCCGAAGACGTGTCCCAGCTTTCGGCGGTATACCGCCAGCTGCGCGAAACCCCGGCCGCCGAGGCCTGAGAGACCCGACCATCGCATGGCTATCTCCAAGCACACTCCCGCCCTGTTCAACGAAGGCCTGCCGGACCCGCGCCTGCAGCAGTTCCGCATGCGCCGCCTGCAGGTGCACAACTGGGGCACCTTCAATGGCCTGACCGAAGTGCCGATCGCCGAGCGCGGCTTCCTGTTCGTCGGCCGTTCCGGCTCGGGCAAGTCGACCCTGCTCGATGCCATGTCCGCGCTGCTGACGCCGCCGGCCATCGTCGACTTCAACGCCGCCGCGCGTGAAGCCGAGCGCAGTGGCCGCGACCGCAACCTGGTGTCCTATGTGCGTGGCGCCTGGGCCGACCAGCAGGACAGCGGCACCGGTGAAATCGCCACCCAGTACCTGCGCAAGGGCGCGACCTGGACCGCACTGGTGCTGGAATACCGCGCCGGCGACGGCCGCGTGGTCAGCCTGGTGCGCCTGCTGTGGATCTCCGGCAACGGCACCTCGGCCGGTGACGTGCGCAAGCACTACATGATCGCCGAGCGACCGTTCGACATCGCCAAGGATCTCGGCGGCTTCGACCTGGACCTGCGCAAGCTCAAGCAGAAGCTGTCCGACCTGCATCACTTCGACACCTTCTCCGGCTACGCCGAACGCTTCCGCGACCTGCTCGGCATCGACAACGAGATGGCGCTGCGCCTGCTGCACAAGACGCAGTCGGCGAAGAACCTGGGCGACCTCAACGTCTTCCTGCGCGACTTCATGCTCGACACGCCGAAGACCTTCGACGCCGCCGAGCGCCTGGTCAGCGACTTCGCCGAACTCGATGGCGCACATCAGGCCGTGGTCACCGCCCGTCGCCAGGTGGAAACCCTGCTGCCGGCACGCGCCTACTACAACGACCTGAAGGAAATGCACCGCCAGCGCGGCGACGACGAAGCACTGAAGCTCGGCGTCGACAGCTTCCGCGAAAGCCGCCGCCAGGCGCTGATCGAAGCGCGCCTGCGCGAGATGGATGTGCGTGACCGTGGCCTGCTCGGCGAAGAAGCCCAGCGCCGTGCCGCGCTGGACAACCACACCGAGCGTCTGGCCGAACTGGAACTGCAGCGCCGCCAGCAGGGCGGTGAGCGCATCGAGGAACTGGAACGCGAACAGGGCCGCGCCGAAGCCGAGCGCGACCGCCGCAAGGCCAAGCGTGACCAGGCCCAGGAAGCCGCACAGCAGCTGCAGGCCGAACTGCCCGACGATGCCCATGGCTTCGCCGAGCTGGTCGAGCGTGCGCAGAATGAACTGCAGGACCGCCAGCGTGCCTCGGCAGCACTGGACGATGCGATCAGCGATCGCCTCGGCGGCAAGCGCGATGACGAGCGCCGCTTCGGTGAAGTGCGCAGCGAACTCGAAGCGATGCAGCGCACGCCCTCCAACATCCCGGCGCCGATGCAGAAGCTGCGCGCGCGCCTGGCCGAGGAAACCGGCATCGCTGAAGCGGCGCTGCCGTTCGTCGGCGAGCTGATCCAGGTCCGCTCGGAAGAGCAGGGCTGGCAGGGCGCCATCGAGCGCGTGCTGGGCGGTTTCGCGCTGTCACTGCTGGTCGATGACAAGCATTACAACGACGTCGCCGAGTGGGTAAACCGTACCCACCTGGGCATGCGTTTCACCTATTACCGTGTGCGCCGCAATGACGATGCGTTCGCGCGTGAGCCGTCGGCGAAGTCGCTGCTGCACAAGCTGGAACTGCGCGAGCACGTGTTCGAAAGCTGGCTGCGCCGCGAGCTCGGCAAGCGCTTCGACTACGAATGCGTTGATGCCAAGCAGCTGCGCAATGTCGACCGCGGCATCACCCGCGAAGGCCAGGTCAAGCATCCGGGCGACCGCTTCGAGAAGGACGACCGCAGTGCCGTGGGCGACCGCCGTCGCTGGATCCTCGGCTTCAACAACCACGACAAGGTGGGCGCCTTCGAGCGCGAAGCACAGGAACTGGCCAAGCGCATCGCCAGCTGCGAGACCGACATCGCGCGCCTGCGCGGCCAGCGTGACCGCGACAATGAACGTCGCCTGGCCTGCCACGAGCTGGTCAGCATCAGCTGGAACGAGATCGATATCGCCGCCCCACAGCAGCGTCTGAGCGATATCGAGGCCACCCTGCGCGATCTGCGCGAAGGCAACGCCGATCTCGCCAAGCTGGCCAAGCAGATCGACGCGGTGCGTGCCGACATCGAGCAGGCGCGCCGTACCTATGAAGACGTCCGCGTCGAACGTGGGCAGCTGGTCAAGGAACGTGATCGCCTGGACCGTGCACGCCAGCAGAGCCGTGCACTGGTGCTGCCGAGCCTGGCCCAGGAGCACGAGGCTGGACTTGCCGAGCGCCTGCAGGAGCAGGGCCCGCTCAGCCTGGAAACGCTGGAAGCGCACATGCGCCAGGTCAGCAACGCGCTGAACGAGCAGCTGTCGTCCTCGCAGCAGGACCTCAACCGCATCGAGAACCAGCTGATCGGTTGCTTCCGCCGCTTCATCCAGCAGTGGCCGGAGGAATCGGGCGACTTCACCGTGTCGGTGGCCTCGGCCGAGGACTTCCTTGCACGCCTCGAACGCCTGGAGCGCGATGGCCTGCCGCAGCACGAAGAGCGTTTCTTCGACCTGCTGCAGAACCAGAGCAAGAACAACCTGCTGGCCCTGCAGCGCCACAGCGCCGAGGCCCGCAAGTCGATCGGCCAGCGCCTGGACGAAGTGAATGCCAGCCTGGAACAGGTGCCGTTCAACCGCGGCACGCTGCTGACCATCGAACTGAGCGACCGCCGCCTGCCGGAAGTCGGCGAGTTCCATCTGCAGCTGCGCGAAGTGTTGTCGCAGCAGCAGACCGAGCAGCGCGAGCTGGCCGAATCGCAGTTCACCGTGCTGCGCCAGCTGGTCAACCGCCTGGGTTCACAGGAAGGCGAAGACAAGCGCTGGCGCGAGCTGGTGCTGGACGTGCGCATGCACGTGGAGTTCATCGGCGTCGAGCTGGATGCGGAGACGCGCCAGCAGGTCGAGATCTACCGCAGCGGTGCCGGCAAGTCCGGTGGCCAGCGCCAGAAGCTGGCCACCACCTGCCTGGCGGCTGCCCTGCGCTACCAGCTCGGCGGCGCCGACAGCCAGCTGCCCAGCTATGCCGCGGTCGTGCTCGACGAAGCCTTCGACAAGGCCGACAACGAGTTCACCGCACTGGCGATGAACATCTTCGACAACTTCGGCTTCCAGATGGTGGTGGCCACCCCGTTGAAGTCGGTGATGACGCTGGAACCGTTCATCGGTGGCGCCTGCTTCGTCGAAATCAGCGGCCGCCACGATTCCGGCGTGCTGCTGATCGAGTACGACGAAGAGGGCAAGCGCCTGAAGCTGCCCGAGCGCAGCCGCCAGCAGGCCAACGAACCGGAAGAAGCGGAGGCCTGACCTGGCCGATTGAATGGGAATGCCGGCCAGCGGCCGGCACTACCCATGGCGGGGTTCATGGCCCGGTAGTGCCGGCCGCTGGCCGGCAACCGCATTCACGCTCCGCGCAACGTATCCCACGCCATCCGCGCGATCAGCACCACCACCAGCCCCACGAACAGCTTGCGGATGAACGGCGTACCACCCTTCAGCGCCAACCGCGTGCCCACCACCGATCCAATGATGTTGGCCGCCGCCATCGGCAGCGCGAACAGCCACAGGATGTTGCCGGTCGGCACGAAGAACGAGATCGCCGCCACATTGGTCGCCAGGTTCACCACCTTCGACGCGGCCGATGCGCGCAGGAAATCCAGGCCGAAGAAGCGCACGAACAGGAAGATCAGGAAGCTGCCCGTACCCGGCCCGAAAAAGCCATCGTAGAAGCCGATCGCCGCACCAATGGCCAGTGCGATGGCCAGCTCGCGGCGGCCGATCTCCTGCGGCCGGTGCAGTGCACCGAAATCCTTCTTCCAAAGCGTGTAAGCCAGCATCGCGATCAGCAGCACCAGTACCAGCGGGCGCACCGCATCCTTGGGCAGCAGGCTAACCGCGGTGGCCCCGGCGAAGGAGAAGATGAAGGCCGTGCCAGCCGCGAACAGCACCGGCTTCCACGGGAAGCGCACATTGCGTGCATAGCGCCAGGCCGCTGCACCCGTGCCGAACATCGAGCTGAACTTGTTGGTACCGAACAGCATCGCCGGCGTCTGCTGCGGCAGCACCGTGAACAGGCCGGGCAGCTGCACCAGGCCACCGCCACCGACGGCGGCATCCACAAGGCCGGCGATGAAGGCGATCACCACCAGCCACCACAACTCAGGGGGAACCAGTTCCAGCACGGCGATCAATCAAGGTGGGGGGCGCGACAGCATACGCCTGTCCTGCATCAGCTGACCCGTGCCGCGCGTGGATCAATCCATGCAACCCGGCGACAATGCCGGCATGAGCCGAAAACCCGCCGATCCCTGTCCCTGCGGCCTGGCCGCCGACTACACCGCCTGCTGCGGCCGTCTTCACGCCGGCGAGGCCGCGCCCGATGCCGAGCGCCTGATGCGTTCGCGTTACAGCGCCTACGCGCGGGGTCTGGCCGACTACCTGCGCCAGACCTGGCACCCGGACACGCGTCCGGCCGAGCTGACGCTGGACGATGCGCCGGGCCAGCGCACGCATTGGCTGGGCCTGACCGTGCACGAGCACACCGTTACCGGTGCCGACAGCGCCGACGTCCGCTTCACCGCGCGCTACCGCATCGGCGGCGGCAGCGCGGTGAAGATGACCGAACACAGCCGCTTCCTGCGCATCGACGGCCGCTGGTACTACCTCGACGCGGTCTGAGCCTCAGCCGCCACGCATGGCCAGCACGCGCTGGCCGGCCTGCGCGTGCACCTGGTTGCGGCCCCCGTCCTTGGCCGCGTACAGCGCCTGGTCGGCGGCCTTGACCACCGCCATCGGTCGCCGGTCCACACGACTGTCGGCCAGGCCGATGCTCACCGTCACCTGCACGACCTGGCCGCTGCCACCGCGTCCGCGCTGCTGGCGGCCGGCTTCGTCATCGCGGCTGCGGGTGCTGCGGTCGCGCAGCTGCATGCGGGTGTCCTCGATGCTCTGCCGCAGCGCCTCCACGGCATCCATGCAGGCCGCCGCAGGGCGGTCCAGGAACACCACCGCGAACTCCTCGCCGCCATAGCGGAACGCGCGGCCGCCGTCACCCACCCGCGCCAGCCGCGAGGCTACCAGGCGCAGCACGTCGTCGCCGGTGTCGTGGCCATGGGTATCGTTGAACGTTTTGAAGTGGTCTACGTCCACCATCGCGATGCTGTAGGTGCCGCGTGCCCGTTGCAGGGTCTCGTTGAACGCGCGGCGCCCCGGCAGGCCGGTCAGTTCGTCGCGGAACGCCATGTGGAAGGATTCCTGCAGCATCGCACCCAGCACCAGCAGCAGGGCGGCGCAGCTCAGCGCCGGCAGCAGCACCGGCTGCAGGAACACCCGCGGCAGCATCCACCACAGGCACAGCATCGCAAGCAGCATCGACGTATGCAGCGGGCGCGGGTGCCGCCAGGCCTGCCAGCCCAGCGCAGCGGTGGCCAGCAGGAACAGCAGCGCCGGCAGTTGTGCCAGCGCGTTCCAGTCGGCCGGAATCCAGCTCCAATGGCGGTTCGACAGCAGGTCGTGCATGCCACGCGGTTGTTGTGCCGCCAGCAGGAGGAAGATCAGAAGCGCGGTGCCACTGGCAATACCACGCAGCAACAGGTCGTGGCGTCGGCGCCCGCGCTCCGGCCACAACGCCAGTCCGGCGAACAACAGCGGCAACCAGGTTGAGATGGCGTGGAAGCGAAGCGGCGTCAGTGCGGTGACATGGCCACTGCGCAGGTAGCCAGCGACATCGTGGTGCAGTAGCGCAAATACCACCGCCACCAGCAGTAGCAGGCACAGCGCGCGCATCTGATGGTAGAGCAGGGCCAGCCCCGCGCCGAGGCAGGCCAGCAGCCAGGGCAGGATGCGCTGGGCGGGACTGGCCACGTCTTCAGCACCCAATGCGGTGCACAGCACCACGGCGACCAGCATGGCGGGCAGCACGAACAGGTAATGCGCAGGCTGGCGGAGCGGATGCAGGGGCAAGCAGGAATTCCAGCGCGGTGACGACGCGGCCGCAGCATTGCCGTTAGCGGCGTTCGTGCCTGCATCTTGAATGCGGGTGGCTTACCCATGTGAACAAAGTGACGCCGAACCATGACATCGCACTCACCGTTCTGCGCCGATGCTGCCCGCATGGACAGCGTACCCGCCGCCGTCGCTGCCCCGCAGCACGATCTCACCCACCAGTTCGCCCGCATCCGGGCGCGCAGCCTGCAGCTGGCCGCACCGCTCAGTGCCGAGGACGCCATGCTGCAGAGCATGGCCGACGCCAGCCCGAGCAAGTGGCATCTGGCCCATACCACCTGGTTCTTCGAGCGCTTCGTGTTGGCGGGACTCGCCACCACACCGGCGCATGACCCGGCCTGGGACTATCTGTTCAACAGCTACTACAAGAGCATCGGCCCGGCGCATGCGCGGCCGCAGCGTGGGCTGCTGTCGCGACCCTCGCTGCAGCAGGTGCGCGACTACCGGCAGCAGGTCGATGCGCAGGTACAGGCACGCCTGATGGCAGGCGACCTTGATGAGCAGGCGCTGCAGCACCTGCAGCTGGGACTGCAGCATGAGCAGCAGCATCAGGAGCTGCTGCTCACCGACATCAAGCACGCGTTCTGGTGCAATCCGCTGCAGCCGCCGTATCGCGAAGACCTGCAACCCACCGCAAGCAGCGCCAGCGCTCAGGGTTGGATCGAGTCACCCGAGCGCATCGTCACCGTCGGCGCCGCAGCCTGGCCGCAGCAGGCCGCGTTCGCGTACGACAACGAATCGCCAGCGCACCGCGTGCTGCTGCCCGCCCACGCCCTGGCCGAGCGCCCGCTCAGCAATGCCGAATACCTCGCCTTCGTCGAGGCCGGTGGTTACCGGGAGCCGCGCTGGTGGCTCAGCGAAGGCTGGGCGCTGCGCGAAGCCGAGGGCTGGCAGCACCCGCTGTACTGGGATGACGCTCTGCAGCGCGAATACACCCTCGGCGGTTGGCGTGAGCTGGATCCGCACGCGCCGGTCTGCCACCTCAGCTACTACGAGGCTGATGCCTGCGCCCGCTGGGCCGGCGCGCGCCTGCCCAGCGAGTTCGAATGGGAAGCGGCTGCGACGTCGCAACCGGTCAGCGGCCACTTCGCAGAGGATGACCACCTGCACCCGCAGGCGGGGCAGGGCAGTGGACTGCGGCAGCTGTTCGGCGATGTATGGGAATGGACCCAATCGGCCTATGGCGCCTACCCCGGCTTCCGCCCATTTGCTGGAAACCTGGGTGAGTACAACGGCAAGTTCATGTGCGGGCAGTGGGTGCTGCGCGGCGGGAGCTGCGCCACGCCGCGCGGACATGTGCGCGCCAGCTACCGCAACTTCTTCATGCCACCGGCGCGCTGGCAGTTCTCTGGGCTGCGCCTGGCCAGGGACCTTACATGAGCACCGTGCATGACGCGCTGCAGGCACTGACCGATCTCACTCCCGGCCGCCAACAGATCCTGGCCGACGCGGTGACCGGGCTCTCACGTTCGCCGCGGCAACTGCCGTCCAAGTACTTCTACGACGCACGTGGCTCGCGCCTGTTCGAGCAGATCACCCAGACCCCTGAGTACTACCCCACGCGCACCGAGCTGGCCCTGCTGAAGCGCGTGCTGCCGGACATTGCCCGCAGCGTCGGCGCGCGCCTGCACGTGGTGGAACTGGGCAGCGGCAGCGGCCGCAAGACCGCGCTGCTGCTGGCCGCCCTGCACGACCCGGTGGCCTACACACCGATCGAAATCTCACGCGCCGCACTGCTGTCCAGCATCGACCATCTGGCCCCGGCGCTGCCCCAGGTCGAGATGCTGCCGGTCTGTGCCGACTTCACCAGCCCTGTGACCGTGCCCATGCCCGAGCGCGAACCCGCGCGACGCCTGTTGTTCTTCCCCGGTTCCACACTGGGCAACTTTGAAGGCGAAGACGCGGTCGCACTGCTGCGCGCGATGCGCCAGACCATGGGCCGTGACGGGCTGGCCCTGGTCGGCATCGACCTGCACAAGGACCCGGCGCTGATCGAAGCGGCCTACAACGATGCGCAGGGTGTCACCGCCGCGTTCACTCTCAACCTGCTGGCCCGGCTCAACCGCGAGATCGGCAGCGACTTCGACCTCGACGGCTTCCGCCACCGCGCCTGCTACAGCACCGCGCGGCTGCGCATCGAGACTGATCTGGTCAGCCGCTGGGCGCAGGATGTGCATCTGGACGGCCGCACTTTCCACTTTGCCGCCGATGAACCGATCCGCGTGGAGTACAGCCACAAGTACACCGACGACAGCTTTGAACAGCTGCTGCAGCAGGCCGGGCTGCAGGTGGTGCAGCGCTGGGATGCCGACGCCCCGGCCTATGGCCTGCGCCTGCTGCGCGCTCTGTAGGACCGATCACCCGCCGGTGCCGCTTCAGGTTCGGCTGCACCGCTGGCCCTAAGATGGCCCTGCACCGGCAACACGGAGGACGCCATGCCCATTCTGATCACGCTCGGCCTGGCCGCCGCCCTCGCCTCGACGCCGGCGCAGCCGACGGCACCCGATCCCGGCCTCGATCCGGCCTTCAGCCGCTGCCTGGCGGGCCTGCAGGCCGCGGCCGCCAGCCAGGGCATCAGTGCCGACCGCTTCAACGAAATCACCGCCGGCCTCACCCCGGACCCCAGCGTGCTCGGCCTGCTCGATGCGCAGCCGGAATTCACCACGCCGATCTGGGATTACCTGGCAGCCCTGGTCGATCGCCAGCGCGTTGATGATGGGCGCGCGATGCTGCAGCAGCATCGTGACCTGCTCGATCGTGTGTCCGCACAGTACGGCGTCGATCCGACCACCATCGTCGCCGTATGGGGCGTGGAGAGCGACTATGGCCGCGTGTTCGGCAAGCGCCCGCTGCTGCAGTCCCTGGCCACGCTGTCCTGCGCCGGCCGTCGCCAGGCCTTCTTCCGTGGCGAACTGCTGGCCCTGCTCAAGCTGATCGACCGGGGTGACCTGCAGGCGCAGGGGCTGACTGGTTCCTGGGCCGGCGCGTTCGGCCATACCCAGTTCATGCCCAGCACCTATGCACGCATCGCGGTCGACGGTGACGGCGACGGTCGTCGTGATCTGGTCGGCAGCATTCCCGACGCGCTGGCGTCCACCGCCAACTACCTCAAGCGTGCCGGCTGGCGCAGTGGCGAGCCATGGGGCATGGAGGTCCGTATCCCGGCCGGCTTCAACGCCAGCCAGGCAGGTCGTACCCAACGCCGCGCGCTGGCCGACTGGCGCGCGCAGGGCGTGACCGCGCTGGATGGCAGCGCGCTGGCACCGGCCAACCTCCCGGCCGACGCGCGCGCCGCCCTGCTGCTGCCGGCCGGCAACAAGGGCCCGGCATTGCTGGTGTTCCGCAACTACGACGCGATCTACAGCTACAACGCCGCCGAAAGCTATGCGCTGGCGATCGCGACGCTGGCTGACCAATTGCGTGGCGGCAACGGGTTGGCCACCGCCTGGCCGACCGACGACCCGGGCCTGGGCCGCGATGAGCGCCGCCAACTGCAGACCCTGCTGCTGGCCCGCGGCCACGATATCGGCAGCGCCGATGGCATGATCGGTACGGCCACGCGTCGCGCGATCCAGTCCGAGCAGCAGCGCCTCGGCTGGACCAATGCCGATGGGCGTGCTGGGCAGCGCATCCTGCGCACGCTGCAGGAAGAGGCCGCAGCGGCAGCGCCCGGCGTGCAGAAGGCCTTGCCCCAGGCACGCTGACCGCGACATCATCGCCGCGGTCTTCAAGGAGCGTCATCGCATGCAGTCGAATCCGGACATCAGCAGCGGCCTGTATCACGGGCTGGAGGCCTGGCAGGTGCGAACCGCCAATGCCACGGCGGTCATCAGCGTGTTCGGTGGACAGCTGCTGTCGTTCATTCCGGAAGGGCAGCACGACCTGTTGTGGCTGTCGCCCACGCGCGCCGAACTGCCCACGCCGATCCGCGGAGGTGTGCCGGTGTGCTGGCCGTGGTTCGGACGCCAGGGCCAGGACACTGATGTTCCCGCACACGGGTTGGTGCGTACCGTGCGCTGGGAACTGCAGCAGGTGCGCCAGAACGACACGGGAGAGCTGGAGCTGCAGCTGGCGCCGCCATTGCCTGCAGACCTCGGCCTGCGTCTGCAGATGCAGCTGCGTATCGGCCACCAGCTGCATCAGCAGTTGACCAGTGAGAACATCGGCAGCGCCCCGGTCACTTTCACCCAGGCCCTGCACAGCTATTTCCGTGTTGGCGATGCCGGTCGCGTCGAGGTCGATGGCCTCGATGGACTGCAGTATCTCGACAAGTACGAGGATTACGCGCAGGCGCGCCTGCAGCAGGGACCGTGGTCATTGCGCGATCCGCGTGATCCCGGCCGCAGCGATCGCATCTATACCGGTGCTGGCGGCCATTACGCGCTGCGTGATCCCGTACTGCAGCGGCGGATCGAGATCCGCAGCGAAGGCAGCCAGACGCTGGTGGCATGGAACCCGGGTGCGGACGCGGCGGCGAAGATGGCGGACGTCGGCGATGGCTGGCACGATTATGTCTGCCTGGAGGTGGCCAATGCCGGCCCCGAGCAGATCACCCTCGCACCGGGGGAGCGCCACCGGTTGGCGCAGACCCTGGCCAGTGCCCCGCTATAGGTGGTGGCAGCAGTTCCAGTTTGATGATGTACGCAGGAAGGATGGAGAACATGCAGGAAGCACAGTGGTGGTATGCCAATGGCAGGCAGAGCAGTGGGCCGGTCGACCCGGCCGGTCTTCGCAAGCTGCAGCAGGACGGGACGGTAACGGCACGCACGCTGCTGTGGTGCGAAGGGATGCCGTCGTGGCGTCCATTGGCCGAGCTGGATCAGGTTCCAACGCCCATCGAAGTGGTTCCGGCCCCGGATATCGACGCAGCCCCTGTCGTGGAGGGCATCGCGCCGAGCGTCGGCGATCCCTCCGATCCGTATCGTGCGCCGGCCACTGCACCGGATACGACAGCGGCGGCTGGGCTGGAAGGCGAATTGGCGCTGTACGCCAGTGTGGTGGGAGGCAACTTCCCGATCTATCGCCAGCGCTGGCGGCTGGATCAAGGCATCGCCACGGGCACTGGCACCTGGCACTGGCCGGCCTTCCTGCTCGGCCTGGTGTGGATGATGTACCGCAGGATGTACCGTCTGGCGGCGATGTGGGCTGGCCTGCTGCTGCTGATCAGCGTGGTCGAGACCTTGCTGGATGTGCCTGATGGCCTGTCGCTGGTCATCACCTTCGCGCTCAGCATCACCACCGGCATCTTTGGCAACAGCTGGTACCTGGCGCACTGCCAGCGCCTGATCGCCCAGGCCCGTACCGTGGCCGGCGGCGATGACGCACGGCTGCGCAGCGAGCTGACTGCACGCGGCGGCACCAGCGTGGTCGCCACACTGATCGCCATCGTCATCGCGGTGGTGCTGAGTACGGTCGGCGCTGCGTTGGCGGGGTAGGCCGGATCAGCCGGCTTGGCGTGGCCGCAGTACCAGCAGGCACAGGGCTCCGGCCACCAGCCCCCAGAACGCCGAGCCGATGCCGGCCAGGCTGACCCCGGAGGCGGTGACCAGGAAGGTGACCAGTGCCGCCTCGCGGTCCCGCTCTATCGCCAGCGCACTGGCCAGGCTGTTGGCGATGGTGCCGAACAGCGCAATACCGGCCACGCAGGCCACCAGTTCCTTCGGGAACGCGGCGAACAGTGCCGCCACGGTGGCACCGAACAGTCCGATCACGATGTAGAAGGCGCCCGCTGCCATGGCCGCGGTATAGCGTCGCGCCGGATCTTCATGCGCATCGCGGCCCATGCAGATCGCGGCGGTGATTGCAGCGAGGTTGAGCGCATAGGCACCGAAGGGGGCCAGCAGCGTGTTGACCACACCGATCCAGCCGATCAGTGGCGACACCGGTGCTTCGTAGCCGGATGCGCGCATCACCGCGACGCCGGGAATGTTCTGCGAAGCCATGGTGACCACGAACAGGGGCAGGGCGATGCCTGCCACCGCCGTCCACGATAGTGACGGCGTGACCCACTGAGGTACTGCCAGTTGCAGTTGTACCTGTTGTGCGTGCAGCAGGCCGCGGCTGGCCGCGACCGCGATACCTACCGCCAGGGTGGCGATCACTGCATAGCGTGGGAACAGGCGGCGCCCGGCCAGCCAGGTGGCGAACATCGCCAGCGCCAGCACCAGTTGGGTGTTCATCGCCACGAACACATCCAGGCCGAAGCGCAGCAGCACGCCGGCCAGCATGCCGGCGGCCAGCGCCATCGGCACCCGTTGCATCAGGCGGGCGAAGATGCCGGAGAAGCCGGCCAGCATGCCCAGCACCGCGGCAAGCAGGAAGGCGCCGGTCGCTTCAGACAGTGAGGCGCCACCGGCACCGACCACCAGCATCGCCGCGCCCGGGGTCGACCATGCGGTCACCACCGGCACGCGGTAGCGCAGCGACAGGCCGATGCAGGTCACGCCCATGCCCAGCCCCAGTGCCCACATCCATGAGGCGATCTGCGCCTGGTCGGCACCGACGGCCTGTGCAGCCTGGAACACGATCACGGCCGAACTGGCGAAGCCGACCAATACAGTAATGAAGCCAGCGACGATCGCCGGCATCGAAAGATCGCGCCACCACACCCGCCGCACCTGCATGTTCATTACTGTCCCTCTACTGTGCATCCGTGCATTGATAGCCGCTGCGGTGTTGACCGCGCAACGCGCGGTCAACACCGCAGCGATCTTCGAGCGTACGTCATGCGTGATGTCATGGCGGTTCTGTCATCACCCTGCAAAAAAAGGCTTGACGAAATCTGCAGGATCTCTAGAATTCGCTCCCTTGCTGCAGCACACCGCTTCTTCGGAAACGGCACGCGAACAGCGACGCCACCACCGACGAACGAGTTGATCGAACGAAGGTGTTGACGGACTCGAAAAGTCCGGCATAATAGGCGGCTCGCAACGACGAAAGACCCTCGGGTCCAACGCCGAAGCGGCATCGGCAACAACGTCCACTCCGGTGAGACGGCCTTGAAAAAAGGTGTTGACGAAGCGGAAAAGCCGGCTATAATGGGCGGCTCGCTACGAAGGAAACTTCGCAGCACACGGGAATGGCGCTGAGGCCACTTCCCAAGATCTTTGAAAGTATGCGCAGGTATCTTGTGAAGGCGCCTGC
>NZ_JBSPUG010000008.1:0-79959 GCF_056861405.1 Stenotrophomonas sp. 22DLJC03 | reverse complement strand
GTGATGCGCAAGATGCTGGTGATCCTCAACGCCCGCAAAAGGGATGCGGAGGCCCAGATGGCCCCCGCCTGACAAGACAGTTGCTACAGGGTAGACCGGTAGATTCAGGCCTCCTGCAACCCCGGCCGGCCGTGCTCCACCGCATAGCGTTTCCAGCTCTGCACCGTTCCGTTCGGCTGCATCACGGTATCCAGCGTCTTCATGTCGCCGATCCAGGCATCACGGATGACATCGCACAGCACATAGCCGCGCTTGTCGGTGGTCGCCTTCAATTGCGGACTGTGCCGCAGCTGGTTCTCGGCATACGCGTCCACGCCCTGGCCATCGGCGCCGGAGGTGATCGAGGTGGCGAGGAATTCACTGGAGATCACGCCCGAGTCACGATGGTCCTGCACCAGGTCACTGGCGTAGTGCCGATGCGCGTCGCCGCAGGCGGTCACTACATTGCCGAAGCCAACCTTCTGGATGTGGTCAAGCAGGCGCCGGCGGCTGTCCAGATAGCCCGACCATTGGTCGTCGGACGACTGCACCACACCATCCTTCTCGCGCATGTAGTTGCCCAGTGCCACCTGGTGGGCGATGGTGTGCCAACGTGGCGTGGCATCGGCCAGTCCGTCGAACAGCCAGCGCTCCTGCTTCGCACCGACGATGCTGCGCGCCGGTGATTCCACTTCCTCATGCAGCGCCATGTCTACCTGCTTGCTGCGGTACTGGCGGGTGTCGAGCAGGTGCAGGTCCATCAGCGTGCCATAGCGGGCACGCCGATACATCTGCATGTGGCCGTTGCGGGGAAGCGCCGATCGGCGCAGCGGCATGTTCTCGTAGTAAGCCTGGAAGGCCTGTGCGCGGCGCAGCAGGAACACCTCGCTGGGGGTATCGTCCTGGTCCTCCGCACCGGCCCAGTTGTTGTCCACTTCATGGTCATCGAAGGTGACGAACCACGGCGCCGACGCATGCGCGGCCTGCAGGTCGGAATCGCTCTTGTACTGGGCGTAGCGGCGGCGGTAATCGTCCAGCGTGTAGATCTGCGGTCCAACATGGTTGCGCAGGTTGGTGAATGGCCGGCCGTTCATCCTGCGCACGCCCGGTTGGCTTGCGCCCTCGTAGATGTAGTCGCCATAGTGGAAGACGAAGTCCAGCGGCTCCTCGGCGATGCGCCGCCATGCGGTGTAATGGCCCTCTTCATAGTGCTGGCAACCGGCCACGGCGAAACGGACACGATCAACCGCAGCGTTGGCTGCCGGCAGCGTGCGGGTGTGGCCCACGGCACTGGCGTGGCCGCCCACGCTGAAGCGATACCAGTACGGACGGCCCGGTGCCAGCCCTTCCAGCTCCACGTGCACCGCATGGCCAAGCTCGGGGTGGGCCATCGCCGAACCTTGGCGCACCACGTTGCGCATGCCATCGTCGGCCGCCAGCTGCCACTGGACCGCCATCGGCTGCGTCGGCATGCCACCACCGAACACCAGCGGCTCCGTTGCCAGGCGTGTCCACAGCACCATGCCATCGGCCGAGGGATCACCCGAGGCCACGCCCAGGGTGAACGGTGTACTGGCGAACCGCGGCGATGCCAGCAGGTTGCGCGGGTTCAGCGCGGTGGCATCGGTCTGCGCGGCCAGCGCCCGTGCCGTGCCCATCCAGGCGCCGGCGGCGGACAGGCCGGCCAGGGCCAGGAATCGCCTGCGATTGATCGTATCCACGGGTGCGCCCTCAGTTGTAGATGATGTGGAAGTAGAAGAAGCGGCCGTAGTCGTCGATCTCGGTGCGGAAGCGACCATTGGGTCCAGTGCTGTAGGTCGGCTGCGTGTTGAACAGGTTCTTGGCCTCGTACTTCAGCGTCACGTGTTTGCTGACCTTGTGGCTGAAGGCCAAGTTGAAGGTCATGTACGGGTCGTAGTACGAGTCCAGCCACTGGGTATCACCGAAGTCGACCAGCATCCGGCTGCGGTAGGTGCCGGACATGCGCAGCTGTGCGCTCTTCCACGGCATGCGCCAGATCACCGACCCATTGAGCGACCAGTCCGGCTGGTACAGCAGGCGGTCCAGGCGGCGCTCGCTGCCATCACTGATGCGGTAGTTGGTCTGGCCTTCCAGCCGCGTGGCGTTGAAATACATATCAAAGCGCTGGCCGCCCCACTGCAGGTTGCGGTTGGCCACCGCGAACTCGACGCCGCGCAGCTTGGACGCGTCGGTGTTCATCGGCTGGGTGACCCGGTAGCGGGTATCACCCACGTTCTCGAACGTGGTCAGGGTGTAGATGTCGTCCTTGATCACTTTGTCGAACAGCGCGACCGAGACCAGGCCGTTGTTGTCGTTGAAATACAGGTCCCAGGCCAGGTCGATGTTGGTGGAGCGGCGCGGCTGCAGGTTGGCGTTGCCCTGCTTGATCGTGCAGAAGCCCCTGCCCTCCTCGTCATCGCCACAGCTGGTGCTGGTGGCCTGGGCGATGTTGCTTGGCGTCGGCCGGCCCAGGGTGCGGCTGGCGGAGAAGCGCAGGCGCTGGTCGTCGGTCAGCTTGAAGGTTGCATTCAACGACGGTAGCAGGTTGTTGTAGCCACCACTGGTCCTGCGGAACGCGGAGGTATAGGTGGTACCGCCATCATCACTGAACGGGCTGAATGCATCGAAGGTGGTGTGGTCGTAGCGCAGGCCACCGATCAGCAACAGCCGATCCCAGGCATAGTGCGCGGAGACATAGGCATTGGTGATGTCCTCAACGTACTTGTAGTCACTGGTGAAATCGGCATTCGGATAGGCGGCGTTGTTGCTGCCCAGCGTCGGCGCCAGCTCCTCGTTCCACTTGCGGTTGTCGATCAGCGGGAAGCCCGGCACGCTGCCCAGCAGGGTCGAACCCGGGTACAGGTAATCGTTGAGCGTGGCACTGCTCTTGTAGTAGTCGAAGTCGATGTCCTGCCAGATCTTCAGGTGACGGTACTCGGCACCGGCGGCCAGGCCAAAGCCACGCGCATCGGCGTCGATGTTGTAGCTGAAGTCGGCACGCAGGTTGTCGATGCTCTCCTTGGCATCACGCGGCGAGACATAGGCCTGTGCCGGGTTGAGCTTGAACGCCGAGCTGGTCAGCAGGCTGGAATCGGAAACCGCCACCGCATTGGGAAAGCCGTGGCTGTCGTTCTCGTAATCGACGAACAGGTTGCTCGGGTAGGCGCGTACCCCCCAGTAGACCTGGCTGTTGTGGAAGGTTTCTTCGGTGTGGCCGCCACGCAGGGTCAACCGCGAACGGTCACCCAAGTCCCAGTTGAAGCTGGCGATGGCGCCGCGATTGCTGCGATCCCAACGATCATGCCGGTTCTTGATGTAGATGCTGTTGATCTGGGTGGTGCCGCTGTCATCGGTCTGATTGCGGATCGGAAACTTGGCGTTGCCATACAGATCGGTCTTGTTCATCGTCGAGTTCTCGTAGAACCGGTACGAGTACAGCAGCAGCGATGCGTAGAACGGATCGTCCGACGGTTTCCATTCCAGCTTGGCCGAGCCACCGAAATTGGTGATGAAGTTGGTGTAGGTACCGGTACTGAAATTGCCGGGCGCACGCAGCCCGTTCCAGCCCTTGGCCTCGTCCGGCCCAGTGGTGCCGTCGGCGAGGTACTTGCCGGCGTCGTTGTAGTAGTAGTTCGACTCCACCCAGCGCTTGACGCTGTTGCGCGAACGCTGCTCATAGCGGGCCACCGCAACGATGCCGAATTCCTGGTCGGCACCGAACTGGTTGGAGAACACCACCTTGGCGCTTTTTCCGAAGTGACCCAGGGTCTGGTGGTTGCCACCGGCGCTGCGCTCGACGTTGGTCTCGGCAGTGGAGTAGATACCGGCCACATCGGCGAACACATACTTGCCGGACCGGTCGAACGCACTGCGGCTGATGATGTCGATCACGCCGCCGATGGCATCCGGCGCCTGCTCGGCACTGAAGCTCTTGTAGATATCGGTGCGGGTACCGATGTCGCTGGGAATCAGCTGCAGGTTGTTCATGCGCTCACCCGAGCCACTGCCACCCACGCTGGCAATCGCGATGCCATCGATGGTGGTGTAGTTGAGGTTGGCCTGCACGCCACGTACCGTGACGTAACGCGGCTCGCCAGCGTCTTCCACCGCGCTCAGCCCCGGCGCGGCCATCAGGCTCTCGGCCAGGGTTTCGTCGCCGTAGCTGTCCATCTCGTCGTAGACCACCGAATCCTTGATCACCGGCGAGGTCTTCTTCTGGTCGATCACCTCGTGCGCGGCAATCACCTTCACCGTATCCAGGGTCGGCGCCACCGCCGCCTCGGCCTCGCGCGGCTTCGGCGCGGCCGGCTTCGGCTCGTTGCGTGCGGGCGCCGGATCAATGGCGATGACGTTGCCGTCCACCACGGTGTAGCCCAGGCCGGTCCCTGCCAGCAGCGCGTCCAGTGCCTGCTTGACGGTCGCACCACGCGGCACCGCCCCGGCCATACGCGCTTCACCGCTGCCCGAATACAGGAACTGCACGCCCGAACTGCGCGACAACTGCTCCAGCGCACGCGCCAGCGGCTGCGCCGCGATCGGCGCCGACACACGGGCCTCAAGGCCATCTGCAGTGGCCGCAGCCGCCACCGGCACGCTGCAGGGAGACAGAGCGAGGATGATCGACAGGTAGAGCGTGTTACGCATCACGGGTCCTTGGAAGAGAGAAGGCAGCAGGTGCCGCTGAGCGATTCGACAGCGGCTTCTCCCAAGTAAGAGCCCGCTTCCACCGAAGTGGAGAACGCGGATTCGATGAATCTTTTCTGACAGTGCACGGCCACGCCGGCCTCAGCGGCTGCCGACCCGCACCGTGTCGCCCTCGCGGCGTACGACAAAGCGCGGATCGCGTTCGAGGAACACCTGCAATGCACCGATGCGATGCGCATCGAGGCTGCCGGACAGCCGCGCCGATGCCGCGCCTTCATCCAGTATCCGCACCTGTACCTGGTTGTGTCGGTTGAAGGCGGCGGCCACTTCATCCAGCCGCTCATCAAGGAAGGACACCTTGCGATGCTGCCAATCCAGCAGCATCGACAACGGCATGTCCAAGGACTCCACAGCATGACTGCGCGTGTCGACCTGCACTACCCGGCCTTCGCCCAGCTGCGCAAGACGCGTTGCATCCCTGCCCTGGCTCCACACCTCCACTTCGCCGGAGACCACGCCGATGCGCGTGCTCTGCAGCCGCCGCGATACATCGAACACGGTGCCGATGTCTCGGATCTTCAGGCCGTTCACCTGCACTTCGAACGGACGGCGGTCGCGGGCGATGTCGAACGTGGCCTCGCCCTGCAGCAGCTCCACCTTGCGGCTGAACCAGCTCATGCGTACCCGCAGGCGGCTGTCCGCGTTGAGCTGCACCTGGGTCTGGTCAGGCAGCACCAGGTCGCGCAGTTCACCATGGTCGGCGCTGTACAGCTGTTCGGTGGGCATCAACTGCGGAACCAGGCCCACGCCGAGCAGGGCGACACAGGCTGCGGCAGCCAGCGCCCACCAGCGCGCGCGGCCGCGCCGCGGCGCAGCGCGCGGCGCGGCCGGTGCGCTACCGAACAGCGGCACCACCTTGGCGGCAGCCTGCCGTGGCGGCGCCTGCGCCTCTTCAGGCAATGGCGATTGCAGTGCCTCACCGACCTGCCGGTGCAGCGCGAGGGCGTGCATGTAGGCGCGCACGTGTTCGGGCGAACGCTTCATCCAGTGCAGGAATGCAGCGCGCTCGGCCTCGCCCAGACTCCCCTCGCGATTGCGCTGGAACCAGTCCATGGCCTCGCAGGCGATCGTGTCGTCGGCTGCGGGCGATGTGTTCCGGTTCATGTGTGCTCCCTGGCGCCCAGCGCCTTCCTGCAGGCCTCCAGCCCCTTGCCGATGTGCTTGCGCACCATGTGCACCGACACCTGCAGCTGCTGGCTGATTCCCGGGCAGTCCAACCCGTCGCGGTAGTGCAGCTCCATCACCCGCCGCGTGGTCGCCGGCAGTCGTGCGATGGTGCTGCGGATACCGTTCCAGCGCTGCGCGCGCTCGAATTCGCCTTCGATGTCTTCTTCGCTTTTCAGCACTTCCGCCAGTAAATCAACGTCTTCCAGCGGCGGCAGCGACGAACGTGAGCGTGCATGCTCGCGCGCCAGGTTGGCCGCGACGGTGAACAGGTAGGCTTCCGGGTTCTCGATCGCTGCGGCATTCTCGCCGGTGGTCCGCAGCAGCCGCAGGTACACTTCCTGCGCCAGGTCCTCGGCATCTTCGCTGGCAGAACCGCGGCGCAGGAAAAAGCCACGCAGCAGCCGTCGCCGCAGCGCGTAGCTCTTCTCCCAGATCCTCACGCTGTTCACGGCCGGCCAACCACCCCGAGGCTGGAAAGCCCCGCAGGGTGACGGCCATCGATGACAGTGACGTTTCAACTGCCGGCAGGCAGCCGCTAGAATTCCGCCCCTGCAATATCCCGGCAGCCGGCACAAGGAGTGCCCCGCAATGAACGCACGCACCGCCATCAACACACTCAGCAGCCTGCTGTTCCTGCTGCTGGTCGCGCACACCACGGCCTACCAGCAGCAGATGTGGCCGCCCAGCCGGGTCATCCATGTGCATCCGGTGATCGTCGCCCTCGCCTATGCACTGGGTGTGCTCACGCTGCTGCTGTGGACCGGCGGCCGTCGTACACCGGAACCCGCCCAACGACTGGCGCGCTGGCTGCCCATCGTCGCCTGGTGCCTGTTGGGCGTCGGCGTGGTGATCATCCCGATGTTCCTGCCTGGGTTGTCCCCGGCCTGATCAGCGGCCGTGCCCAGCGCATCCGCCCATGATACGCCGCGCCGCGCCAACCCTTGCTTGCCAGAGACCCAAGCCCTGCCCGCCTATCGAAGCCGGGGGGCCAGGCCTACGCTTGTCTTCTCGGTGACCGCCACGGTCGCCCTTCGCGTCACGGCCCCGCCGTTGCGACCCCGCTCCAGTGCTGTGCGCCCTGCCGGTGTTGTCGCCCAGGCAGAAGTCCGACCGGCGCCCTCTGGAGACAGCCATGAATCAAGCCCAGATCCCCTTCGATACCGACCCGCTGGAAACGCGGGAGTGGCGTGAATCGCTGGAGGCGGTGATGCAGGCCGGCGGCCGGCCGCGCGCGCACTACCTGATCGACCAGCTGAGCGAGCTGGACGCCCACCAGCATGGCGACCTGCATACCCGTGCCTGGACCGCGTACGTCAACACCATCCCGCCCGAGCGCCAGCCGGCCTACCCGGGTGACCTGGCCATCGAGCGCCGCCTGAACGCGATGATCCGCTGGAATGCGATGGTGATGGTGCTGCGTGCCGGCAAGCATTCCAACGTCGGCGGCCACATCGCCACCTACCAGTCGGCGGCAGTGCTGTACGACGTGGGTTTTGATCATTTCTTCCGGGGCCGTACCGACACCTTCGACGGCGACATGATCTACATCCAGGGTCATTCAGCGCCAGGCATCTACGGCCGCGCCTATGTGGAAGGCCGCATCGATCCGGCGCGGATGGACAACTTCCGCCGCGAAGCGGGCCGCGAGGGCCTGTCCTCGTATCCGCACCCTCGCCTGATGCCGGAGTTCTGGCAGTTTCCCACC
This sequence comes from Stenotrophomonas sp. 22DLJC03, assembly GCF_056861405.1. Classification (NCBI taxonomy): domain Bacteria; kingdom Pseudomonadati; phylum Pseudomonadota; class Gammaproteobacteria; order Lysobacterales; family Lysobacteraceae; genus Stenotrophomonas; species Stenotrophomonas sp. 22DLJC03. The sequence continues at coordinate 72,383 of NZ_JBSPUG010000008.1, read as the reverse complement.
GTGTCGATGGGCCTGGGCCCGCTGACCGCCGCCTACCAGGCGCGCTACATGCGTTACCTGGAATACCGCGGTCTGAAAGAACACCAGGGCCGCAAGGTCTGGGCCTTCCTCGGCGACGGCGAGATGGATCAGCCCGAATCGCTGGCGGCAATTTCCCTGGCCGGTCGCGAGCGGCTGGACAACATCGTGTTCGTGGTCAACTGCAACCTGCAGCGCCTGGACGGTCCGGTGCGCGGCAACGCCAAGGTCATCCAGGAACTGGAAGGCACCTTCCGCGCGGCCGGCTGGAACGTGATCAAGCTGATCTGGGGCAGCGGCTGGGACGACCTGCTCGCCCGCGACCACAGCGGCCTGCTGCGCCAGCGCATGATGGAATGCGTGGACGGCGACTACCAGACCTTCAAGTCGCAGAACGGTGCCTACGTGCGCGAGCATTTCTTCGGCCGTTATCCCGAGCTGCTGGAGCTGGTCGCGCACATGAGCGACGACGACATCTGGGCGCTGGCGCGTGGCGGCCATGATCCGCAGAAGGTGTTCGCCGCCTACCAGCAGGCAGTGAACACCAGCGGCCGGCCGACCGTGATCCTGGCCAAGACGGTCAAGGGTTTCGGCATGGGCGAAGCCGGCGAAGGCCAGAACATCAACCACCAGCTGAAGAAGATGAGCGCCGACGCGGTGCGCGCCTTCCGCGACCGTTTCAACCTTCCGGTCAGCAATGAGCAGCTGGAGGAGATGCCGTACCTGCGTCCGGAGCCGGGCAGCGCCGAGGCGGCCTACTTCGCCGAACGCCGCCGCATCCAGGGCGGGCAGCTGCCGGCGCGCCTGGCCAAGGTCGATCCGCTGCCGCTGCCGCCGCTGTCGATCTTCAACACCCAGCTGCAGGGCAGCGGCGATCGCGGCCAGTCCACCACCATGGGCTTCGTGCGCATCCTCACCAGCCTGCTGAAGGACCCTGAACTGGGCAAGCTGGTGATTCCGATCGTGCCCGATGAATCGCGCACCTTCGGCATGGAAGGCCTGTTCCGCCAGATCGGCATCCATTCGTACCTGGGCCAGCTGTACACCCCGCAGGATGCCGGCCAGCTGAGCTACTACAAGGAAGCCAAGGACGGCCAGATCCTGCAGGAAGGCATCAACGAATCCGGTGCGATCTGTTCGTGGATCGCCGCGGGTACCGCCTACAGCAACCACGGGCTGGCGACGATTCCGTTCTACATCTTCTATTCGATGTTCGGCCTGCAACGCGTCGGTGACCTGGCCTGGGCCGCCGCCGATGCGCGCACCCGCGGCTTCCTGCTCGGCGCCACCTCCGGCCGTACCACGCTGATGGGCGAAGGCCTGCAGCACGATGACGGCCACAGCCACGTGCTGTCGTCGGTGATTCCGAGCTGCGTGTCCTACGACCCGACCTACAACTACGAGCTCGCGGTGATCATCCACGACGGCCTGCGCCGCATGTACGTCGAGCAGGAAGACATCTACTACTACATCACCGTGCTCAACGAGAACTATCCGCAGCCGGCACTGCCCGAGGGCGCCGAGGCTGGGATCCTGCAGGGCCTCTACCTGCTGCGCCCGGCAGCCGCAGGCAGCACTTCGCAGCCACGCGCGCAGCTGATGGGCAGCGGCTCGATCCTGCGCGAAGTGGAAGCAGCAGCCGAACTGCTGCAGCAGGACTTCGGCGTCGCCAGCGATGTGTGGAGCGCGACCAGCCTGACCGAACTGCGCCGTGACGGCCTGGCTGCCGAACGCTGGAACCTGCTGCATCCGGCCGAGGAGCCGCGCGTACCCTACGTGCAGCAGTGCCTGCAGGGCCACGAAGGCCCGGTGGTGGTGGCCACCGACTACATGAAGATCGTCGGCGACCAGATCCGTCCCTTCATCAACGACCGCCGCTTCACCGCCTTGGGCACCGATGGTTTCGGCCGCTCCGACACGCGTGAATCGCTGCGCACGTTCTTCGAGGTGGATCGCCACTTCATCGTGCTGGCGGCCCTGAAGTCACTGGCCGATGAGGGCCGCATCGAACGTTCGCGGATGCAGGAGGCCATCGACAAGTACGGCATCGACACCGGCAAGCGCGATCCGGCGGCGGTGTAAGGCTGCTGCATTCACCACGCCCGTTCTGCGGGCGTGGTGCCGGCGGCAATGCTAGGGCATCCGCTTGAACAGATTGGTCTGCAGTATCGGCGTACCGTCGTGGCCGTAGAACGCCTTGGTCTCGGTCATCGTCGAGCGATCGGCCGCCACGGTGTAGATGCGTGTGGAGGCCGGCGTACCGTGGTCCACCAGCTGCATCACCAGCGTGTTCGGCGCTGGCAGCTTCAGGTTGGCCTTGTCCGCACCGTAGGTGCCGGACAGGGGACCTGGCGTGCCATCCAGCGCCAGCGTGCCATCGGACTTCATGGTATTGCCATCGTGCAGCACGATGTCCACGTGCGAACTCCAGCGGCCGCCACCGGCATCCTTGAATTCGAGTACTACCTGCTTTGGACGCTGCGCCTGCGGCAGCGCCGAGGTGGCGATATCCAGCGACCAGCGCCCCAACAGCGGCGAAGGAGATGCCTCCATTGCCAGCGCCGGAACGGCGGGGAGTGAAAGCGCAGACAACAACACAGCGGACAACAGCTTCATACGTTGCTCCATTCGACGAAGAAGGCTCTGCGTGAGGCGTTGTGGGGCGCAGCACGGTCAATGCTGCTCGCCCACAGCGTGTGCTGCAAGCCACTCGCTGAATGGCCGACCTCACGCCATGTCAGGCCGCTGTCACACAGGGCTAGTAGAACGATCCCGGATCTCCGGCCTCCTCCCCCAAAAACAGCGTTGAACGCGCAGCCATCGCTGCGGCAGCTCTATGCCGCCGGCCACTTCGCCCGCACTCTGTCCTGGTCGTTCGTGGACCTGGCGCTGGGCTACTACCTGCACGTCCGGCTGGGACTGTCGGCTGACCACACCGGCCAGCTGCTGGCCATCTCACTGGCCTACAGCAGCGTGCTCGATCTGCTCTTGGCCGCCGTGTTCACGCGCCTGCACGACCAGCGTCGCCTCGCCTTGCGCCTGCAGCTGGTCGGCGGCCTCGGTACCGCGGCCAGCGCCTGCCTGCTGTTCAGCCCGAGCACCGCGACCGAGCCGGCCTTCCTGCCGCTGCTGGCCGCCTCGCTGTTGTTCCGTACCTGCTACGCGGTTTACGACGTGGCCCAGAATGCACTGACTTCGCTGTTGCCCCGCGACGAGAACGAGGCCATGCGCTACGTTTCCGCCCGCGCGGTAGTCGTACCGATCTCCAAGCTGTGCATCGCTGCAGCACTGTTCGGCGTGGTCGGTGCACCTGAATCCGCAGGAGGTGGCAGCGCGCTGCTGATCTGCATGATCATCGGCATCCTGATCGCGGCCGCCGCGCTTCCCCTGGCCTGCGTCGCCACGCCCGCACAGCCCGCCACAGCCATCAGGCCCGTTGCCGGCGCCCTGCCGCTGCCGGCACTGCTGCCGGTTCTGCTGGCTGCAGCGGCAGAAACGGCGCTGGTGGGCCTGGCCGGGCGCCTGTTTCCCTTTGCCGACCAGGGCGCAGCGCTGACCTTCGCCATGGTCGCGGGCATGGTGGTCGCGCCTTGGCTCCATCTGCGCCTGCGCCCCCCGCTGTGCAGCGAGACAGGCCTGATTGCGCTGATGTCGGTGCTGGCCATCGCTGCCGTCTGCGTTTACCAGGCCAAGCCCTCCCTGCCTGTAGCGATTGCGTGTGCCGCTGTCCATGGGGCGGCGGTGGCCAGTGTCGGCCTGGTGCTGTGGCGGCGCACCGCGCTGATCGCCCGTCGCCATGCCGCCCGCAGCGGACGTGAGGATGACCTGAGCTGTTTTGCCCTGCTCACTGGAACCATGAAACTGTCCATTGCCGCCTCCTCATTGCTGCTGGGCCAGCTGCTGCCCGGCATACAGGCAGGTGATCCGGTCACCTCTGCCGCACTGGTCTCGCTGGTTGCCGTCGGCAGCCTGCTGTCGCTGGCCGCATTGGCCTGGCCAGTCGCGCTGCCGCGTACCGAAGGCCTGCGCCCATGAACCTGGCTCCCACATCGCGACTGCGCCGCAAACCGCTGATCGCGCTGGATGCCGACCACAAGCGCATCATCTGGCTGTTGCGCACGATGGGAGCCGTTCCCCGCATCACCATTGCCAACCACTTGGGCATGCACAACGGTGCGTTGACCCGCCTGGCGCGTGAACTGCTGATGCTGGAAGTGATCGAGGAACAGGGACAGCTGTCCGATGGCCAGCGCGGCCGACCCTCGGTGCCACTGGCGCTTTCCGGGCGGGGCGGCTATGCCGCCGGTGCCACGGTACATCCCGGTTGGCTGGAGATCGCGCTGGTGGATTTTGCCGGCCAGGTCATCGCCCGCGATGCAACCGCATTCGACAGCGCAGATCCCTACGACTTCGTGCACGCGGTGGACCAGCGCCTGCGCAGCCTTACCAGCCGCACCGGGCTCATGCGCGCGCGCTTCCTGGGCCTCGGCGTGGCGGTTCCCGGGCCCGTGGTCGAAACCGGGCCTGCGCGCAGGCACGCGGTGGACTGGTTGCACGGTTGGCGCGATATCGACAACGACCAGTTCTTCGAAGATTACTTCGGTTTCCCGGTCTGGGTGGAGAACGATGCGACCCTGGCGGCGCTGGCGGAGTACTACGACAGCGGGCTGATCCGCGACTGCGCCTCGGCGCTGCTGCTGTATGTAGGCCACGGCGTGGGCGGCGGCGTGATCCATCGGCGCGACGTGATGCGCGGTGAGTTCGGCAATGCCGGGGATATCGGTCGCTTGTTCCGCATGGACGCACCGCGCCCCTCGGGCATCGACCTGCTGGCCACGTTGCGCGACGCCGGTGCCGGCATTCCTTCACTGTTCGAACTTGAGTCCTGCCTGGAAACCCATGCCGGCATCATCAATGCCTGGGCAGAACGTGCGGGCAACCAGCTGGGCGTGGCGGCCAATACCGGTGTGGCGTGGCTCGATCCCGGCGCCGTGATCCTGTCCGGTTCACTGCCCCGGCAGGTGCTGCAAGCATTGGGACAGCATCTGCAGCAGCCAGCACGCTGGAGTAGTGCGCTGGACAGCCTGCGCCTGCCACAGGTGCATGTGTCGCGGCTGGGAGGGTCTGCGGTATCGGTGGGTGCGGCCCTGCTGCCAATCCACCAGTTGGGTGCCGATGCCGCCGCTTAATTGTTTATTTCCGCCGAAGTAAACAATTCCGTCATCGGCCGGACCTACCGTGCAGCGGTCCCCCTTCCCTGCATGGCCGCCCTCCGATGAACATCAGCCCCCTGGTCCTGGGAATCTCCCTGGTCCTGATATCCCTGCACGGCACTGCATCTGCGCAGGACGCGCCGGTGCAGAAGCAAGACACGGCCGACGCAGCAACACTGGATGCAGTGGTGGTTACCGGTGCGGCACGCACCCAGCGTCGCTTCGATGCGTCCTTCGCGGTCAATTCACTCAGCCGCGAAGACGTGCAGAAGCTCGCACCGAAAAGCTACGCCGACCTGCTCGGTTCGGTGCCCGGCATCCATGTCGAGGCCACCGGTGGTGAAGTACAGAACATCACCCGGCTGCGCGGCATTCCAACCGATCGTGGCTTCATCGCCTTCCAGCAGGACGGCCTGCCGCTCTACCAGGAGCTGGATGGCCACTTCTTCAACTCCGGCGACGGCATGAACCGTTTCGACGTGATGAACCAGCGCGTGGAGATCGTACGCGGTGGCCCGGCACCGATCTATGCGAGCAGCGGCGGCGCCATCGTCAACAACATCCTCGCCGAGGGTTCCGAAGACACCCACGGCAAGGCGCAGTTGACCATCGGCGATACCGGCCTGTACCGCGGCGAGATGTACCAGTCGGGCGCGCTCGGCAAGGACACCTTCTATGCCGTCGGTGGCTTCCTGCGCCAGCACGATGGCTACCGCGACAACGGCTTCCCGAATGACAAGGGCGGGCAGATCCGCGGCAACATCAAGCACTACTTCGACGACACCAGCTGGTTCAAGATCAGCGGCACCTTCGTCGATGACCACAATACGTTCTACCTGCCGATCCCGGTTGCCGATCCGCGCAATCCCAGCGTTCCACTGGACCCGTACATCGACTACTTCGACGGTACGATGAACTCGCCCTCGCTGCGCAGTGTCAACCTGAAGTACCTCGATGGCGGCGGTGCCCTGCGGGGCATGAACCGCGACCTGGCCGACGGCCGGCACATGCGCTTCGGCAACATCGGCTTCCAGTACGAGAACACCGCCAGCGATTGGACGATCTCGCTGAAAACCGGCTACACCAAGGGCCGCAATACCTTCGACGCGCTGTACTCGACCACCAACCCGGTCGACGCACGCAGCTTCGCCAACGGCTATCTGGGCGCGGCCCGCAGCACCTTCGGTGCCGGCGTCGCGCGGATGGGCTACGCGCTGGCCGGCAGCAACGGCGCCAGTGCCTACGATCCCTACGCCGACTCCGGCCTGGTGATCTCGGCCCAGTACCGTGCTGCTGATTCGGACTTCTACTCCGGCCAGGCCGATTTCAGTGCGACGCGGCTGTTTGAAACGGCCTGGGGCAGCCACGATCTGAACATCGGTGCATACACGGCCTTCTTCGGAACCACCGCTTTCAGCCTGTACCAGGACATGCTGATGGAGATGCGCGGCAAGCCACGCCTGCTGGATCTGGTGGCCTACGGTAACGATGGCGCCCCACTGGGCTATGTCACCGACAAGGGCACGCTGCGTTACACCACCACCCTCAATCGCGGCAAGGTCGATGCCCGCATGTTCGCGGTGTATGCCAATGACACGTGGGCACTGACGGACCGCTTCAAGCTCGACGCCGGTATCCGCCATGAGCGCTACCGCTATGAAGGCTATGCCGAGCAGACCGCCCAGGTCGACCTCGGCGACCGCAATACACTGGCTGACAACACCACGCGCCGGTTCACCGGCGTCGTCCAGAACCATCGCCTGAACCCGACCGCCACCAACTGGACCGTGGGTGCCAACTACGATTTCACTGCCACCATAGGCGCCTATGCCCGCGTGTCGCACATGGAGATCGTTCCCAATTCGTCGGTGGCGCGCTCGATCGACCCCACCATCGTGCAGACCCAGCTGGACCAGTACGAGCTGGGCCTGAAGGCAGGGTTCGGCCGGTCCTATCTCTACCTGACCGCGTTCTACACCAAGTTCGATCCACTCAATGCGTCCTTCGTCGCCTTCAATCCGACGACCGGCCGCAATGACCAGTCGGTGCCCTTCATCGGCACCGCCGTCTCGAAGGGCATCGAGCTGGATGGCATGTTCCGGCCGCTGGACTGGTTCAGCATCGCCGGCTCGATCACGGTCAGCGATCCGCAGTACGACAGCCTGCAGAACGATTCCGGCGCCGATCCGGCCGCGGTCAACGGCAAGCAGATCGTCCGCGAACCCAAGCTCTACGGCAACCTGCGGCCGACCTTCAGTTTCCAGCACGGCCAGGACCAGTTCGAGACCTGGCTGCGCTATGACGTGGTTGGCAAGTCCTATGTCGATCTGTTCAACCAGACCGCGTTGCCGGCCTACCAGACCCTGGGCCTGGGCATTTCATGGAAGCGCGGCAACTGGGGCGCACAGCTGGTGGGCGACAACCTGACCAATGAAAAGGGGCTCACCGAGGGCAACACCCGTACCGATGCACTGGCTGGCCAGGGTTCGGCCGAGGCAATCTATGGACGGCCACTGTTCGGCCGCAACGTCCGCCTGATGGTGAGCAGGAGCTGGTGATGCACCAACGATTGAGCTTGTCCCTCGCCCTGCTGGCCACGGCTGTGCTGCCGCTTGCGGCAGCCGCCGGCGACCGCGACAGCGCGGCCCTCGCCTCGCGCCTGTTTCCGACCCTCGTGCAGCTGAAGCACGATACGTTGCCCGATCGTGCGCGCGCCGCCCTGGCCGAACGCATGCAGCAGCTGGTGGGCTGCCGGACCACTGCCTGCACACTCGAGGCAGCACGCTGGACGCCCGCGCAGGCTGGCCTGTTGAGCGCCGCAGTTCCGGCGCACGCCATGGCCATCGAAAGGGAGCTGGCGGGCCTCAACAACATCCTCTCCGTCTACGGCCACGGCCAGCCGCCCCGCTACGACGCCATCGACGGCCCGGTCGGCGCGGCGGGCAGCACGCGCCTGGCTGGCGATGCTGCCATTGCCATGCAGATGAGCGAGGTGGACGCCACCGCGGCCTACACCGCATTCGATCACAGCATCGCGGTGGCAGTGGGCCTGCTCGATGCCAATGATCGTCTCGATGCGATCCGCTTCGAGCCCATCAGCGCGGGAATGAACGCCGCGCCATTCGCACGCGCGCGGCAGCTGGATTGGACCGCGCATCCATACACATCGATCATCGTGCTTGGGCAGGGCCCGGACGAGCTGACCACCCCGCTCAGCGCCGGCAGCAAGCTGCGCCTGAAAGCCGCTGCGCAGCGCTATGCAGCGGGCGATGCGCCTTTCGTCATCGTCTCTGGCGGCGCCGTGCATCCGCGCGGCACCCGCAGCGTCGAAGCCGTGCAGATGCGCGAAGCGCTGATTGCGCGCTTCGGCATTCCCGCAGAGGCGATCATCATCGAGCCCTATGCCCGCCACACCACCACCAACCTGCGCAACGCAGCCCGGTTACTGGCGGCCCTGCAGGCACCGCCACGGCAACCGGCACTGGTGGTCAGCAGTCCATCGCATATCGATTCGGTCGCCAGCAGCGGATTCAGCGAGCGCAACCGTCGTGAGCTTGGCTACGTTCCAGGCAAGGTCGGTTCACGCATTTCGCCGTACGCGATCACCTTCGTGCCAGCGCCCGAATCGCTGCGCATCGATCCGATGGATCCATTGGATCCCTGAAGGGCGCGACGTTACCCTCAGTAGCCGACCTTCAGCGTGAACATCACGTTTCGCGGCGCCCCGTACCAGCCCTGGTTGTAGAAGCCGATCTGCGAGTAGTGGTGGCGGTCGAACAGGTTGTTGATGTTGACCGCCGCAGAGACGTGGGAACTGAACTGGTAGCGCGCCATCAGGTTCACCAGTGCGTAGCTGGGCTGCTCCACCGGCACGCGGCGATTCCCGGGGGCGGTGGCGGTCTGGTACATGCGGTTCTGCCAGTCCACACCGCCACCGAGCGTCAGCCGATCCCAGGTACCGGGCAGGCGCCAGGTGGTGAACAGCTTGAACAGGCTGCGCGGTTTGGCGGTGTTGATCGCCCGTCCCTGTGCATCCTGCGCGATGAAGGTGGTGAAGCTGGTACCCAGGCTCCAGCCCGGCAGAGGTTCACCGGCCAGCTCCAGCTCCAGGCCGTCCACCGTTGCGCCCTTCACCGCGCGGTAGGCCGCCTGCGTGCTGCCTTCGACCAGACCACCAGTGGCCTCGGCCAGGTTGTCCTGCTGGGTGCGGAACAGCGCCGCCGACGCATTCAAGCGCTCCTGCAACCAGCTGCCCTTGAGGCCCAGCTCATAACTGCGGCCACTGACCGGGTCGAGGATCTGCCCGGATTCATTGCGGTTGTTCTGCGGCTTGAAGATGCCGGTGTAGCTGGCGTACACGCTGCTGTAGCCGTTGAGGTCCCAGACCACGCCGGCATAGGGTACGAACTCGTTGCGGTAGCGGTACTTCCGCTTGGCGCCGAAGTAGACCTGGTCGGTCTCCCAGTTGCTCAGGCGGCCACCGACGATCACGTGCAGCGGATCGGCCAACGACAGCCGCGCGACGGCATAGGCACCGCTCTGCTGGTTGTGCAGGTCATCGGCCTGGGTCTTGCTGCTGGCCCACGTCGGCTCAGGCGTGCCCGGCCCGTGCCAGTCCAGATAGCTGGCCAACGGCGGCAGCGGCGCCAGTGCGCGGTACTGCCCCAGCGTGATTTCATCACGCGAGCGCGACCAACCGATCGATGCGGTGTGCTGGCGGCCGAACAGCTCGAACGGCCCGGACAGGCTGACACTGACCGCCTCGCGGCGCACCGGGCCGTCGTAACGAGTGAAGCTGTTGCCTGTAGGCATGGCGCCGGTAACCGGATCGGGATAGCCGCCCCGGTAGAGATGCTTCATCTCCATATCGGTATGCGAGCGGCTGTAGGACACGCGGGCTTGCCAGTCGTTGCCGAAGCGATGATTGAAATCGAAGAAGCCGTTGCGGGTATCGGTGGTCATCCGTGCCCACGGCGCGGTGGCCGATACCGAGCGGTCGAATCGGGTGCGCGTGCCGTCGGCGTTGAACAGTGCGAAACCGCTGCCGAAGCCTCGGTTGTCGTTGCCCTGGTAGGAGATGCCGGCGATCAATCCAGTGTCCTCGCCCAGATCCACACTGACCACGCCGTAGAGTGTCTTTGCGGTGCTGTCCAGGCCGGCGGTGTAGCTGTCGCCCTCTGCCTGCGCAGCGACCACGCGACCACGCACACGCCCTTCCCGGCTCAGCGGGCTGGACACATCCGCCCACGCGCGGCGCGCGTCCCAGCTGCCGAGGCTGATGCCACCACTGGCAGCGAACTCGCGCAGCGGGCGCTTGCGCACATAGTTCACCGCCGCCGAGGGATTGCCGGCGCCGGTCATCAGGCCGTTGGCACCGCGCACGATCTCGATGCGGTCGTACACCACCATGTCCAGATTGTTCTCGCCGAAATTCCACGGCGACAGCACCGGCATCACCACGCCGTCGAACTGGTAGTTGTCGATATCGAAGCCGCGTGCGGAGAACGAGTAGCGGTTGGCGTCGCTGCGCGTGACCGAGATGCCGGGGGCGGTCGACAAGGCGTCGGCGGTGCTCAGCAGCCCGCGGTCCTCGATCTGCTGGCGGGTAACCACGCTGACCGACTGCGGCGTCTGTCGCGAGGTCAGCGACAGCCCCGTCGCCGTGCCCATGGAATCGGTGGTGTAGGAGCGCGAGCTTTCGGTGCTGCCATCGAGGTCGGCCGTGACCTGCACGGTTGGGAGCTGGGAAGGCGTTACGGAAGGAGCGCGTTCGGCGGCGTGGGCAGCGTTGAACAGCGCCAAGGTCGTGCCGATGGCGGTGGCCAGGGCACATGGGCGGAAACAGGCAGGCATGGGAGATCCAGCAGAAGGGAAAGGCTGGATGAGAATTATTGTCATTTAAGCGTGAGCGCACGTATGCGCGCACGCAGCACGCGTATGCGCACCGCCAGCCGCGATCCGGACTCAGCGGATCTGGCTGGGGGCTATGCCGTAGCGCGTTCGGAACGCGGTTGCGAAATTGGTGGCATGCCGATAGCCGACGAAATGCGCGGCCTGCTGCACGCTGCAGCCCTGCCGCAGTTGCTCGCAGGCCAACTGCAGGCGTCGCTCGCGCAACCACGCGAACACCGAACAGCGGTGCACCTGCTGGAATTTCAGGCGCAGGCTGCTCGGGCTCATGCAGGCCACGCGGGCCAGGTCCTCCAGCCGGTGGTCAGCCGCAGGCGATGCCTGCAGGCAGTCGATCACCCGTTGCAGCATGCGGCGGTCGCGCGGTGAAACACGCAGATCCGGCAGCGCGTCCTGTGCAGACGTACCCAACGCCATCGCCAGCATCTGCAGTCCCACACCCTCGCAGAGCAGCGCATGCATCGCGCCTTGCCAGGTCCCCGACAGCAACTGTTCGGCGGCATGTTCAAGATGCGCGGGTACCTGCCAGCTGTGCAGCCGCCGGCGACCATGGCGACGAGCCTGCAACAGCAGTTCGCTGATCACCGGATCATCCATCTCGGCCGGTGCATCCAGCGAGACATTCAGACTGCGCATCCGTTGACCGGCCGGATGAATCGCAGTCATCGGCGCGGCATCGGCCAACACCATCACGCCGGCGCCGCGGTTCATGCCGATCACAGCCTGCCCTTCCAGGCGTGCTCCGGCACGGCCTTCCAGCATCACGATCGCAGCGAACGGCGGGGGTGCCTCCGAAGTCGCCTCGAACGGCTGATGCGCGACCACGTCCGACAGCGCCAGGCTGATGCCAGGGCGCAAGCAGCGCTGTTCCACCCTGCCCTCGACCACGCACAGCGCGCCCGAATCCGCGGCGGACGCAAGTGCAGGCAGCCGATAGCGGAAACCGCTGCTGCGGCCCAAGCGGTCCAGGTCGGCAAGGGTAAGGGTGTGCATGGGGCGCCTACGGGAGATCCAACGCCATTGTCATATGAGAACCGCTCTCATCTCCAACCTTCATGGCAAGGCCCAATCTGCCCTTGTCGATACAAATAGTTACGTTATAACATTTCACATCAACTTCACGGATCGTGTCATGCGCCGCCATCTCCTTGCTGCTGCCATTCTGTTCGTCGTCCACAACGCCCAGGCCGCGGACGACCCCACCCTCCCCACCCTCCAGGTCCAGGCCTCCCAGCCCTCCCGCATCGACAGCCGGGTCACCGTCGACAATCCGCAGGCGCAGAACCGCACCCTCGGCGGCCTGCTCGAACACGTCTCCGGTGTGCAGAGCACCGCCTTCGGGCCGAACGCGGGCGCTCCGGTCATCCGCAGCCTCAGCGGCAACCGCGTGCAGATCCTGCAGGACGGCCAGTCCATCCTGGGCATGAACGCGATCAGCGGTGACATCAACATCCCGTTCGATCCGCTGTTCGTACGCAGCGTCACCGTCAACAAGTCTTCCGACACCGTGCGCTATGGCGGCAATGCGATCGGTGGCAGCGTGGAGATCGACTCGGGCCTGATCTCGCGCAGCATGGAAGACAAGGACCAGTCGATGGAACTGGTCCTGCGCAAGGGGTTCAACGCGGCCGACGCGCAGGGCTTGCGCATGAACTTCAACAACCAGCGCAACGTGTCCACCAACCTGCAGGTGTCGCGACAGCGGATCTCGCACTACGACATCCCCGGCAACAGCAAGGCCAGCGTCTGCAACACCGGTCTGTTCCCGGCCGCTGGGGGCGTCAACTCGGCCCTGGCCGACGCCTGCCAGAAAGAGGCGCGCGTCCAGCAGATCTACAACAAGGCCTCGCAACCCTACATCGACCAGTTCATGACCGAGAACCCGGACTGGGCCGACGGTGATTTCTCCTTCTATACCAACAGTCCGACCTCGGTCTGGCAGCGCCGTACCTACGTCAATCCGGTCAACCCGGCCTACGTCGCGGGCACGCCCTCATACGTGCAGAAGCAGATAAACAACGATGTGACGCCCGACTACCATCACCGGCTGGGCAACAGCTATGCGCGCAATTCGCAGGTGGCCCTCGGTTCGACGCTGTTCTTCGACCGCGGCTACGTCGGTGTCAGCATCGATGCCAAGGACAGCGAGTACGGCGTGCCGGGCTTTTCGATGCAGAACCTGTCGTTCGGCTCCAACTACGCCGATGGCCTGCCGGTGGGCGTGGTGATCAAGCAGCAACGCTACGCGCTGGAAGCCCTGCTGCGCGATCCGCTGCCCTACGTTGAACGCGCTGAGCTGCGGGTCTCGAAGCTGGACAACACCTCCGGCGAGCGGCTGGGCACAAAAAAAGCCAACGACTACGACTTCGAGAGCACCCAGGCCGAGCTGCTGCTGAGCCATCAGCGGGTCGGCCCGCTGAGCGGCCTGCTCGGTTTCAGCCATCAGTCGCGTGATGTCACCGGCAGCGGCTCGCTGCGCTACCTGCCCGACGTCGACAGCCGCAGCAACGCGGTGTTCCTGAAGGAAGCGCTGGACTTCGGCTGGGCGAGCTTCGACGCAGGCGTGCGCCACGAACGCGTGGATCACGAGCTGCAGCCCAGCCGCTTCAAGACCGCGCGCAATGCTTCCAACACGAAACTGCAGGACCGCGACTACCGGCTCAACAGCTACAGCCTGGGCTCATATGTCGAGCTGGGGCCGATGTTCGCGGCCAAGGTGCGTTACTCGTCTTCGCAGCGTGCCCCGGAGATCAACGAGCTGTATGCCAGCAACGCGCACTACTCGGTGATGACCCAGGAAGAAGGCAACCAGGACCTGGAACCGGAACGCGCGAAGAACCTGGAGCTGACCGGCCTGTTCCATCTCGGCGGTTTCGAGCTGTCAGCCACGGCCTACCGGATGAAGTACGAGAACTATCTCTACCTCGGCTACTCCGGCCTGCAGACCGCCAACCGCCTGCCGCTGAAGTACTGGAAGCAGACCGATACCACGGTGAAGGGCTTCGAGATCGACGTGTCGCAGGCCGTGGACCTGGGCCGCTATGGTTCGTTGAATGTCTCCGCCTTCGCCGACCTGGTAAAGAACAAGGCCGATCACCCCGATTCGCTGCGCGCCCACAATGACGGCGAGTATCTGCCGAACATGCCAACCAACCGCTACGGCGCCAACCTGCAGTGGCAGCGCGAAGGCTGGAAGGCGCAGCTGTCCAGCACCTACTACGACAGGCAGAAGTACCTCGGCCGCAATGTCAGCGAGGAGGTGCCGCTGGATGCGTTCAACATGGTCGACCTGCAGGTCAGCCGCGAACTGCCTGTGCGCAATGCCTACATTGCCAGCATGGAAGTGTTCGTCAACGGCAGCAATCTGCTCAATGAGGAAGCACGGCCGCACAACTCGCCGCTGAAGTACATTGCGCCGCTGCCGGGGCGTGGTTTCCAGGTGGGTGTGACGGTGAGGCTTTGAGTAGAGATTGAATGAGAACACGCCTGCAGGTGAACAGCCTGCAGGCACTCTGCATCAGAATCCCATCTGGTTGCGCCTCGAACCCCGCTTGATCCACCATCGGCAAAAAGGGAGAGTGCAATGAACTGGATGCAGATGGTTTCACTTGGGCTGTTGCTGTCCGTCTCATCAGGCGCAAACGCCGCCTCTGCGATCACCTACGACAAGGATGGTCGCTTCGGCTATTCGATGAACCAGCGCTCCCTGACCAGCGCGATGCAGCAGTCGCTGCACTACTGCGCAGCGCGATCCCGCAATTGCGGTCAGTCCGCCAGTACGTCCAGCGAAGGCTATTCGGCCATTGCCACAGGCACGATTGCGTTGGGTTTTGCTCTGGGTGAGAAGACCCCGGAAGCCGCGCAGAGGAAGGCAGAAAAGATGTGCAGGGAACGTGCCAACGACTGCACCCTTTCGATGCTGTGGCGGGAAACGCCAACTCCCGAGCTTGAACCGCCAGTGCTCCCTGGCGCACCAGCCCCCGCGCCTGCGGCAACGCCAACACCAACGCCCCGATCGCAGCCCAGGATCGGGACAGTGGATTAGGCATACGCAGCTCTGCGCCGATCTGCCTTTTCGAACATCAGATAAAGAAAAACGCCTGCAGATCGACGATCTGCAGGCGCTTCTTTGTATCTGGCGGAGTGAGAGGGATTCGAACCCTCGATAGAGCTTTTGACCCTATACTCCCTTAGCAGGGGAGCCCCTTCAGCCGCTCGGGCATCACTCCGGGGTTTTCTCCGCGTCTGGTGCGTTGCACCTCAGCGGGGCGTGAATCATAACGTTAATCGAGTGCGAAGGTAAAGCGTTATTCGGCAGAATTTTCACTGCCGGTGCCACCGGCTTCGTCACCACGCTGGATGCGCTGGTAGATCTCTTCGCGATGCACAGCGACGTCCTTCGGCGCAGTGATGCCGATACGCACCTGGTTACCCTTGACGCCAAGCACGGTGACGCTCACCGAGTCACCGATCATCAGGGTTTCGCCGACGCGGCGAGTCAGGATCAACATTTTTGTAAGTCTCCATGGAACCGTGTGGAAGGGTATCCCCCACCGGCTTGACGCTCCGTCAAGAAGCGCTACCACGACAAAGGGAAAAGATTCGCAATGGTACCGTCAGCCGTCCCGCTCCTACAAGGAGGGGGACGGCGCGGTTCATCACAGGCGGGGGCTGACCCATTCGACGACGGCAGCCAGCGCAGTGGCAAGGGCGGGCCCGTCCTCGCCACCACCCTGGGCGAGGTCCGGGCGTCCGCCGCCCTTGCCCCCGATCTGACTGGCGATATGGGACAACAGTTCCCCGGCCTTGACCTTGCCCATTGCGCTGCCGTTCACACCCGCGACCAGGGCGGCCTTGCCGTCCTGGGCACCGGCCAGCACGATCACCGCGTCGCCCAGCTGCTGCTTCAGGCGGTCCATGGCGTCACGCAGGGCCTTGGCGTCGAAACCTTCCAGGCGAGCCGCCAGCACCTTCACACCGGCGACCTCGACGGCCTGGCCGGACAGGTCAGCGGTGGCGCCAGCGGCAACCTTGGCCTTCACGGACTCCAGCTCGCGTTCCAGCTGCTTCTGGCGCTGGCCAAGGGCGCGGATCTTCTCGACCACGTCGGCAGCGCTGCCGCCAAGCAGTTCGGCGGCCTCGGCCAGGCGGGCCTCTTCGGCATCCACGTAGTCCAGCGCACCCTGGCCGGTGACCGCCTCGATGCGGCGCACGCCGGCGGAGACGCCGCCCTCGGAGGTGATCTTGAACAGGCCGATGTCGCCGGTACGGTTGACGTGGGTACCGCCGCACAGCTCGGTGGAGTAGTCACCCATCTTCAGCACGCGCACGTGCTCACCGTACTTCTCGCCGAACAGGGCCATCGCGCCGAAGTCCAGCGCTTCCTGCATGCCCATGTTGTGCACTTCGGCAGCGTTGTTGGCACGCACCTGCTGGTTGACCTTGCGCTCGATCACCGCCAGCTCTTCCGCGCTGATCGGCTGGAAGTGCGAGAAGTCAAAGCGCAGGCGGTCCGGCGCCACCAGCGAGCCCTTCTGCTGCACGTGGGTGCCCAGCACTTCGCGCAGGGCGGCATGCAGCAGGTGGGTGGCGGAGTGGTTGAGGATGGTGGCGCCGCGACGCTCGCCATCGACCTGGCCGGACAGCACGTCACCAACCTTCAGGCCGCCTTCGGACAGGGTGCCGACGTGGCCATGGAACTGGCCGGCGAACTTCTGGGTGTCGTCCACCGCCAGGCGCACGCCGTTGCCGGTCAGCACGCCGGTGTCGCCGACCTGGCCGCCGGACTCGGCGTAGAACGGGGTCTGGTTGGTGATCACGATGACCGCATCACCGGCATTGGCCGACTGCACCGGACGGCCGTCCTTGAGCACGGCCAGCACGGTCAGGTCATCGGCCTGCAGGCGGTCGTAGCCGAGGAAGCGGGTCGGGCTGAGGGTTGCCACCAGCTCGGCCGGCAGGGTAACGCCACCGCCGAACTTGCCGGCCGCGCGCGCGGTTTCGCGCTGCTGCTCCATCGCCGCATCGAAGCCGGCGATGTCGACGGTCAGGTCGCGCTCGCGGGCGATGTCCTGGGTCAGGTCGAGCGGGAAGCCATAGGTGTCGTACAGGCGGAACGCATCAACGCCGGGGATCACGCCATTGCTGGCCTTGCCGGCAACGTCTTCGAAGATCTTCATGCCTGCGTCGAGGGTTTCAGCGAAACGCTCTTCTTCGGCCTGCAGCGCACGGGTGACGGTATCGACCGCCGCCGGCAGTTCCGGATAGGCCTCGCCCATCTGCTCGACCAGAGTCGGCACCAGCTTGCTGAAGAACGGCTGGCGCACACCCAGCATCCAGCCGTGGCGCAGGGCGCGGCGGATGATACGGCGCAGCACGTAGCCGCGGCCTTCGTTGGACGGCAGCACGCCGTCGACGATCAGGAACGAGCAGGCACGGATGTGATCGGCGATCACCCGCAGCGACTTGTTCTCCAGATCGGCGGTGCCGGTCAGCTCGGACGCCTTGCGGATCAGCGCCTGGAACAGGTCGATCTCGTAATTGGTGTGCACGTGCTGCAGGATCGCCGCCAGGCGTTCCAGGCCCATGCCGGTATCCACGCACGGTGCCGGCAGCGGCACCAGGGTGCCGTCGGGCTGGCGATCGAACTGCATGAACACCAGGTTCCAGATTTCGATGAAGCGGTCGCCGTCTTCATCCGGGGAACCCGGGGGGCCACCGGCGATGTGGTCGCCGTGGTCGTAGAAGATCTCGGTGCACGGGCCGCACGGGCCGGTATCGGCCATCTGCCAGAAATTGTCCGAGGCAAACGGCGCACCCTTGTTGTCACCGATGCGCACGATGCGCTCTTCCGGGATGCCGACCATGTCGCGCCACAGCGCATACGCTTCGTCGTCGGTCTGGTAGACGGTGACCAGCAGGCGTTCGGCCGGCAGTTTCCAGACCTGGGTCAGCAGCTCCCATGCCCAGGCGATCGCGTCCTTCTTGAAGTAGTCGCCGAAGGACCAGTTGCCCAGCATTTCGAAGAAAGTATGGTGACGTGCGGTGTAGCCGACCTGGTCAAGGTCGTTGTGCTTGCCGCCGGCGCGCAGGCAGCGCTGGACGTCGGCCGCGCGCACGTAGCTGCGCTTCTCCGCGCCAAGGAACACGTCCTTGAACTGCACCATGCCGGAATTGGTGAACAGCAGGGTCGGATCATTGCCCGGCACCAGCGGCGCCGACGGCACGATGGTGTGGCCTTTGCCCTTGAAGAATTCAAGGAAGTCGCTGCGGATCTGGGAAGTCGTGAATTTGGCGGATGCGTTCATTGGGGGCTGGCAGTCGGCGGGCCGGCGGACCCGGACCACCGGCCGCAATGGCCAGGGTCGCGCGGGACCGCCGAAAACCTAAAGGGTATCAGGCCCGGCGCCGCCAGTCTCAGTCATCCGGGTCGTAGCGGGTCG
Source organism: Stenotrophomonas sp. 22DLJC03 (assembly GCF_056861405.1). Lineage (NCBI taxonomy): Bacteria > Pseudomonadati > Pseudomonadota > Gammaproteobacteria > Lysobacterales > Lysobacteraceae > Stenotrophomonas > Stenotrophomonas sp. 22DLJC03. The sequence continues at coordinate 53,800 of NZ_JBSPUG010000008.1, read as the reverse complement.
CGCGGCGGATGCTGTCCCCGTCGAAGCCCCGTCGGGCCAGCAGGTCCGCAGCCTTGCGACGCTGCGCCAGGTCCTGCGGGCCGGTTTCGCCGAAGCGGCGGCGGACCAGGTCGCGGGCGTTCTCCTGCCAGTCGCCTTCATAACTGTCCATTGCCGCGGCGATCGCCTCGCTGTCCAGGCCATGGGTGCCGAGCTCGGCGCGCACGTGGATCGGCCCGTAGCCGGTATTGGCACGCATCCGCACCAGGTTCTCGGCAAAGCGGGTGTCATCCTGCCAGCCCGCCTCGGTCAGCTTGGCAACAGCGGCTTGCGCGGCCTCATCCTCGATGCCACGGGCGGTCAGTTTGCGGGTCAGCTCTTTGCGCGAGTGTTCGCGGCGGACCAGCAGGCCCAGCGCCCGTTGTACGGGGGTCTGCTCACGCGGCCGTCGCTTGCGGCCGGCGGGAATGTCTTCGGCGTCGGACATCGGTGCTCCAGGGGTGGCGCCATCCGTGGCGCCCTGCCCGTCCATGGGCGATTCGAACCTGCGGAGCAGGGCGACGTCACTGACGGCGCCACCCTGCCCCACAGCAAGCCTTATTCGTCGTCGCCTTCGTCGTCGCCTTCTTCGCGGGCAGCTTCAGACGGCTGGAACTTCTCGCGCAGCTCGGCTTCGAGCTTGGCGGCGACGGTCGGGTTGTCGCGCAGGTAGCCACGGGCATTGTCCTTGCCCTGGCCGATACGCTCTTCGCCGTAGCTGTACCAAGCGCCGGCCTTCTCGACCAGCTTGGCATCCACGCCCATGTCGATCAGTTCGCCTTCGCGGCTGATGCCTTCGCCATACAGGATCTCGGTGATGACCTGCTTGAACGGCGGCGCCAGCTTGTTCTTGACGACCTTGATCTTGGTCTGGTTGCCGATGATCTCGTCGCCCTTCTTGATCGCGCCGATACGGCGGATATCCAGACGCACCGAGGCATAGAACTTCAGCGCGTTGCCGCCAGTGGTCACTTCCGGGCTCTGGCCCGGCATCATCACGCCGATCTTCATGCGCAGCTGGTTGATGAAGACCACCAGGGTGTTGGAGCGCTTGATGTTGCCGGTCAGCTTGCGCAGCGCCTGGCTCATCAGGCGGGCCTGCAGACCCGGCAGCTGGTCGCCCATCTCGCCTTCGATTTCGGCCTTCGGGGTCAGCGCGGCAACCGAATCGACCACCAGGATGTCCACCGAGCCCGAACGGACCAGCATGTCGGCGATTTCCAGCGCCTGCTCGCCGGTGTCCGGCTGCGACAGCAGCAGGTCGTCCACGTTGACGCCCAGCTTGGCGGCGTAGATCGGATCCAGCGCATGCTCGGCGTCGATGAAGGCTGCAGTGCCGCCCAGCTTCTGGCACTCGGCGATGGCCTGCAGGGTCAAGGTGGTCTTGCCCGACGACTCCGGACCATAGATCTCAACGACACGGCCCTTCGGCAGGCCACCAATACCCAGCGCGATGTCGAGCATCAGCGAACCGGTCGGAATGGCTTCGACGGGTTCGACCACGCGGTCGCCCATGCGCATCACCGAGCCCTTGCCGAACTGCTTTTCGATCTGGCCCAGAGCTGCAGCGAGGGCGCGCTTCTTGTTCTCGTCCATCGGATTGGTCCTTGCAGAGGTCGTGTCGTTGGAGGTGCTGTCTTTGGGGGTCTTCTTTGCCATGGGTTCACTTTAAGTCGGACGTATCGCACAGGCTGAGATTCTGCCCGGCGCTCTGAAAAGAATTATCGGACATCCGTACCAACCTCAGTGGAACCAGAGAATCGCCACAAAAGACCGCGGGGTAATGCGCTATGGAACAGGTCAACGGTTGGGTCGTAACAGGCCGCAATAGAGGCCTTCGATCGAGAAGTCCTGGTCCGGCAGCACCTCGATCGGCTTGTAGTCGGGGTTGCGTGGCAGCAGGCGGATACGGTCCTTGGCGATCTTCAGCAGCTTGACGGTGATCTCGTCATCGATGCGGGCCACCACGATCTGCCCGGAATGGGCATCGCGGGTGCGGTGCACGCCGATCAGGTCACCGTCGAAGATGCCCTCGTCGATCATCGAATCGCCCTGCACCTTGAGCAGGTAATCCGGCGCCGGCGAGAAGAACACCCGGTCCAGCACCACGAAATCATCCGAGCCGATGTCGGCACCGATCGGCAGACCTGCTGCGACCCGGCCGAGCACCGGCAGGCGCAGAACGTTGTCGGGCAGGCCCGGCTCGGCCAGCTTCTCCAGCGGTGGCGCCTGCACCAGGCGGATGCCTCGGGCCTGGCCCGGAATGCGACGGATCGCACCGGCCTGCTCCAGGGCTTCCAGGTGGTACTGGGCCGCGCGGACGCCCTTGAAGCCGAATGCACGCGCGATTTCAGTCTGCGACGGCGGTGCGCCTTCGCTCTCGATACGCTCGGCGATCAACTGCAGGATCGCCTGCTGGGTGTCGGTCAGGTCCATGATTAGTAGTATTACTACTAACGAACGGGACTGCAAGTGCTGGTTGCGACACGGCGGGATGCAGGACTGACGGGGAACGACCTATTGCGCCGAGCCATGCTCGGCGCCGTCGCCGTCGCCGGGCATGGCCCAGCTGGTAGGGGCAAAAGCAAGAGCAGCCGACCAGCGGTCGGCTCTACAGGAATCGCGCAGCGATTCCGCAGTTCCCGTTGGGAACCGCTGCGGCAAGCACACTAGGTGTGCTTGCCGCTTCTCCATATCGAAAACAGGATCCACACGCCGCAGAAGCCGGCGCCGATGAAACCGCATACGCCCAGCGCCAGCAGCCAGCGGCTGGAAACCCCGCCGACGCTGTGCATCACGATGGATGAGCCGATGATCAGGGCGGCGGTGACGATGCCCATCACCAGCCGGTTGGCGGCGCGGTTGACCTGTTCGCCGAAGCCCTGCAACGCCGTGGTTTCCACCTTCAGCTGCAGGCGCCCACGGCGTGCGGCCTGGACCAGCTTGCGCAGGTCACGGGGCAGTTCGCCGGCGAAATCAACCAGGCCCAGCAGGCTGCGCCGGCCACGCTTGAGCAGCGCCTTGGGCGCATAGCGCTGCAGCACCACCCGCTCCAGGAACGGTCGCGCGGCGCTGGCCATGTCGAAATCCGGGTCCAGCTGCCGGCCCATGCCTTCCAGGGTCAGGAACGCCTTGATCATCAGCGCCAGGTCGGCCGGCAGGGTCAGGCTGTAGCTGCGCAGCAGCTGGGTGATGTCGCCCAGCATCAGGCCGATGCGCAGGTCCTTCAGTGGCACGCCCCGGTACTGGTCGACGAACTGGCTGATGTCGTGCTGCAGCCGGTTTTCGTCCACTTCCACGCCGCCGGCCCAGTCCAGCAGCACGTCGGCCACGCCCTGCGGGTCCTGCTCGACCAGCCCGTGCAGCAGCTGCGCGACCTGGAAACGACGCACTTCGGACAGCGCACCGACCATGCCGAAATCGATCACGCCGATGCGGCCGTCGCGCAGGTAGATGATGTTTCCCGGATGCGGATCGGCGTGGAAGCTGCCGTCCTCCAGCACCATCTTCAGCACGATGTCGGCACCACGCCGCGCCAGTTCGCGCCGGTCCAGCCCTGCGGCGTCGACGCCGGCCAAGTGGCGGCCGGGAATGCCATCAACGTAGTCCTGCACATTCAGGCTTTCGCAGGTCCACTGCCAATGCACGCTGGGAATCAGGATATCGTCGCGGCCTTTGAAGTTGCGCGCGATGCGCTCGGCGTTGCGGCATTCGGCGGCGAAATCCAGCTCGCGGCGCAGCGACACGGTGAACTGCTGCACGACCTCGGCCGGACGGTAACGATGCAGATCCGGAAGGCGCGCCTCGACGATCTCGGCCAGGCGCGCCAGCAGCCGCAGATCGGCCTCGACCACATCGCGGATGCCGGGGCGACGTACCTTCAGCACCACCTCCCGACCGTCCTGCAGGCGCGCGCGATGGGCCTGCGCCAGTGAAGCCGCAGCCATGGGCGTTTCATCAAGGAAGGCGAACACCTCCTGCGGCGACGCACCGAGGTCGGACTCGAGCTGCTCGCGGATGTCCGCGTACGGCAAGGCCGGCACTGCGTTCTGCAGTTCGGAAAGCTCGGCGATCCATTCCGGCGGCAGCAGGTCGACGCGCGTCGCCAGCACCTGGCCAAGCTTGACGAAGGTTGGGCCGAGATCCTGCATGGCGCTGCGCACGCGCACCGGTGCGGTCATCCGCAGCAGTTCCTGGCGCTCTTCGTTCCAGTGCAGCAGGCGCCCTGCCCGCTCCAGCACCGTGGCCAGGCCGATGCGCCGCACCACATCGCCGAAGCCATAGCGGATCAGGACGACGGCAATTTCCTGCAGTCGGCCCAGGTCACGGACCGTGCCCAGCGTTTCCCACATCATGCGTGCTCCGGACGATTACCGGAGCAGCATGTCACAGCTGGGCGTCGATACCGCGCAATGCCGCGGACACGGTTTGCCGGCGGATGGCTTCGCGGTCGCCATCGAACTGGAACAACTCGGCGCGGGCGTAACCTCCACGGCGCTTCCAGCCGATCCAGACGCTGCCGACCGGCTTGTCAGGGCTACCGCCACCAGGGCCAGCGATACCCGTCACCGCCACGGCGATGCCGGCGCCGGAATTGACCAGCGCACCGGACACCATCTCCAACACGGTTTCGCGGCTGACCGCACCAAACTGCTCCAGGGTCTGCGCGCGCACGCCGAGCAGACGCTGCTTGGCCTCGTAGCTGTAGACCACCATGCCACAGTCGAAGAACGCCGAGGAACCGGCGATGTCGGTCATGCACTTGGCGATCCAGCCGCCACTGCAGCTCTCGGCGGTCACCAGCTGCAGCGAGGCCTGCTGCAGGCGCTGCCCGAGCGCGGCGGACAGGGCATTGAGTTCAGCGTCGGTGGGAATGGGCATCGGCATGACGGTGGGGTGAAGAACCTGCACGTTGTACCGCAGATGACGGCCGCGTGTCGCGGGCCTCCGTGACGGCAGTCGCCGGGCAGGGCCCGGCGCTACCTCACCACTCCGGCAGTTTCTCAGGCAGCAGCGCCCGGATCGGCGCGCCGTCGGCACTGGCGGCCAGCTTTTCGGCTTCGGCGATAGGCAGGTCGACCTGCAGCAGCCAGCCGTCTTCATCGGCCTGCTCGCTGCGGATCACTTCCAACTGGTGCAGGCGCGCGCGCAGACGGCCGGCATCCGGCGGCAGCCGCAGTTCACCGGTCACGTGCTGCAGGCCAAGGCGCTTGCCCAGCACGCTCTGCAGCAGGTCCAGGCCGTGTCCATCGCGTGCGGAAATCCACACCCGCTCGCGGCGTGACTCGTCGGGAACGCCGTCCTGGCCATCGTGGCGGACGTCAGCACCGTCGATGCGGTCAATCTTGTTGAACACCAGCAGCTGCGGCAGATCGCCGGCACCAACCGCGGTCAGCACCTCGTCCACCTGGGCGATGCGCTCCTCGCGGTGCGGATCGGCGGCATCAACCACGTGCAGCAGGAAATCGGCCTCGCGCGCCTCGGACAGAGTCGAGCGGAACGCGGCGACCAGATCATGCGGCAGATCACGGACGAAGCCGACGGTGTCGGCCAGCACCACGTTGCCGCCCGGCACCGCGATGCGGCGCACGGTCGGGTCCAGCGTGGCGAACAGCTGGTCGGCGGCATAGGCCTCAGCGCCGGTCATGGCGTTGAACAGGGTCGACTTGCCGGCGTTGGTGTAACCCACCAGGGCCACGCGCGGCAGCTCGCTGCGCACACGCGCACGGCGCATCTGGGTGCGCTGCACTTCCACCTTTTCCAGCCGCTTCTGCAGCTGTTCCACCCTCTTCTGCAGCAGGCGGCGGTCGGTTTCCAGCTGGGTTTCACCCGGGCCGCGCAGGCCGATGGAACCGCCGCGCTGGCGCTCCAGGTGGGTCCAGCCGCGCACCAGCCGCGTGGCCAGGTGACGCAGCTGTGCCAGCTCGACCTGCAGCTTGCCTTCGTGGCTGTGCGCACGCTGGGCGAAGATGTCCAGGATCAGACCGGTACGGTCGATCACCCGGCGCTCCAGAAACCGTTCCAGGTTGCGCTCCTGGCCCGGGCTCAACGCATGGTTGACCAGGATCAGGTCGGCGCCAGAGGCATCTGCCGCAGCCTTGATCTCGTCAAGCTTGCCGCTGCCGATCAGGGTCGACGGATTGGGCCGATCCAGGCGCGCGGTGATCGTGGCGGCGATGCTGGCCCCAGCCGAGCGGGCCAGATCACCGAACTCTTCCAGCACATCGTCTTCCAGCTTGCCGAAATGCGGCTGGATCAAGAGGGCGTGTTCGCCCTTTTTCGAGCGGTCAAACATTCACCGCTCCAGTCTTACTCGTCTGCTTCATCACCCGCCTGACCACCTTCACCCGACTGCACATAGCCACCACCCGGTCCGACCTTCACGTTGCGTGCCGGTACCACCGTGGAAATGGCGTGCTTGTAGACCATCTGGCTGACCGTGTTGCGCAGCAGGACCACGAACTGGTCGAACGACTCGATCGTGCCCTGCAGCTTGATACCGTTGACCAGGTACACCGAAACCGGCACGCGCTCGCGCCGCAGTGCGTTCAAGAAAGGATCCTGCAGCGATTGTCCCTTGGACATTGCACACTCCTGATTATTGTTCTTATTGGGTTGCCGACGGTTGCCGCGGCCCCCGAGCCGCCCACCGACCGATGATGTTACACGGCTGGCGGGGGTTCAGCGTGCGACGAAGGCCGACACCGCGCCGGCAAGGCGCTCCTGGTCGATATGGGGGTCGAACCAGCGCGCATCAAGTTCACCGCGCAGCCAGGTCAGCTGGCGCTTGGCCAGCTGCCGGGTGGCGAAGATCGCCTTGTCACGGAAGCGGGCGGCATCGCCCTGCCCGTCCAGGTACTCCCAAGCCTGGCGATAGCCGACCGCGCGCACAGCCGGCAGGTCCAGTGGCGCCTCCGCGGCGGCCAATTCCGGCATCGCGCGCAGCGCCCGCACCTCGTCAAGGAAACCCTGCGCCAGCATGGCGTCGAAGCGCGCCTCGATGCGCTGGTGCAGTACCGCGCGGTCACGCGGGGCCAGGACCAGCTTGAGCGTGCGCACCGGCAACGGCGCCACGCCCGGCCGGCGCTGCCACTCCGTGATGGGGGTACCGGTCAGGCGATAGACCTCCAGCGCCCGCTGGATGCGCTGCGGGTCGGTGGCATGGATGCGTGCGGCGGCCGCCGGATCAACCTTGGCCAGTTCCGCATGCAGTGCCGCCCAGCCGCGTTCGGCGGCTTCGGCGCTGAGCGCTTCGCGCGTCGCCGGATCGGCCTCCGGCATCGGCGACAGGCCCTGCAACAAGGCGCGGAAGTACAACCCGGTGCCGCCGGCCAGGATCGGCATCTTGCCGCGCGCCAGGATGTCGGCCACGACGCGACCGGCATCGGCCGCGAACTCGGCCGCCGAATAGGTCTGCCAGGGATCGCGCAGATCCAGCAGGTGGTGCGGCGCCTGCGCACGCTCGGCCGCATCGGGCTTGGCCGAGCCGATGTCCAGGTGGCGATAGACCAATGCCGAATCGACGCTCACGATCTCGCCATCCAGCTGCCGGGCCAGGGCGATCGCAGTCGCGGTCTTGCCACTGGCGGTCGGTCCCATCACGGCGATCGCCAGCGGCCGCTGGTCGATCCCCATCAGTCTTCGTCCGGCCAGCGGATCGTCGGCGTGGCGTCGGCGCGCGGCGTCGGTACGGCCTCCACTGCCTGCCAGATCTTCAGTGCGTCGACCGTGGCGGCCACGTCATGCACGCGCACGATGCCCGCACCTCGCTGAACTGCGATCAGGTGCGCGGCAACCGAAGCAGCCACTCGCTCAGACGGCGTGTCGCGACCGGTCAGTTCACCCAGGCTGCGCTTGCGCGACAGGCCAGCCAGCATCGGCACGCCCAGTTCCAGGAAGCGCTCCGAACGCGCCAGCAGGGTCATGTTGTGGGCGGTGGTCTTGCCAAAGCCGAAGCCGAGGTCGATCAGCAGGTTTTTCTTCTCGATGCCCGCCATCTCGGCAGCGAACAGGCGCTGCACCAGGAAACCGTGCACCTCGGCGACCACATCGTCGTAATGCGGATCGGCCTGCATGTGGCCCGGCTCGCCCTGCATGTGCATCAGCACCACCGGCACGCCGGCCTCGGCAGCCGCGTCCAATGCGCCTTCCTGGCGCAGGCCGAAGATGTCGTTGATCATGCCGGCGCCGGCCGGCACTGCCGCCCGCATCACGTCGGGCTTGAAGGTGTCGATGCTGATCGGCACCTGGGTTCGGGCAGCCAACTGCTCGATCACCGGAATCACCCGGCGCAGCTCCTCCTCCACCGATACCGGCGCAGCGCCCGGCCGGGTCGATTCGCCGCCGATGTCCAGCAGGTCCGCGCCCTCCTCGACCAGCTTGAGGCCATGTGCGACCGCGGCCTCGGTGGTGTCGTGCGCGCCGCCATCGGAGAACGAGTCCGGGGTGACGTTGACGATGCCCATGACCCGGGCACGGTCGAGACGCAGGATGCGGCCGGCGCAATCGAGCTGGGGCGAGGTATCGAACATGGGCAATCCTGCAGGGACAACGGCGGGTAGTTTAGTTCGGCAGGGCGGCGCCCTGCACCCGCAGAGGCAACGGCCACAGCAAGAGCCCAAGCAACAGCAGAAGCTGGTTTCCTGAGGGTAGCCGGGGTGGGTCCGGTTGCGGGAGACGCCGTAAACCCATCCATGGGGGCTTGGCCGCGGCATCCATGCCGCGGACACTCCCGCAACCGGACCCACCCCGCCTTCGACAGATTTCTGCGATCTTTCGGAGCAGCTCTTGGGGTCAGATCCGTTTTCCTGCGGAAAACGGATCTGACCCCATTCTTGTACATCGATATCTGACAGATGTGTCGACCAAGGTCGACACCTACCAACAGCTCCCGAAATCTGTCAGAGGTGGGGCGGTGTCGGAGTGCGGGGTGTCAGCCGCATGGATGCGGCTGCCAAGCCTACAGGGACGTACTCGCGGCGTCCCCGCACTCCGACACCGCCCCGCCAAACCACGGAATGCACGCTGTTGCCGTTGCCGTTGCCGTTGCTCTGGCTCGTAGCAGGTGCAGGGCGCAGCCCTGCCGATACCCATCAACGGCGGCGGCGCTTGCGGTCCACGTACAGGGTCTTGGCGATGCTCAGCACGATGCCGACACCGATACCCACCACACAGCCCAGCAACAGGTTGTCGGCACCAAGGCCTACACCCACGCCGACCACGGTGGCGATGACCATCTCGACGGTGTGGGAAATCGGTTCGGGCTTCGGGGTGGACATGCGGGCTCCAGCATCAGAACGGTTCTTCGGGATGGGCCAGTGGCCCGGAAACAACGAGGCCGGGTTGCCCCGGCCTCGTCTGGTATTACCTGCAGCGGGCCGTCAGTGCGACTCGGCCGGGCCTGCGATCGGCGGCAGCGGACGGGCGTCGCCACCCTTGTCGTTGCCACCATCCTTGTTCGACTTGTTCCAGCCGGCCGGCGGCGGCGGATCGCGGCCTTCCATGATGGCGTCGATCTGCGGCGCGTCGATGGTCTCGTACTGCAGCAGCAGCTGGGACATCGCGTGCAGCTTGTCCAGATTGGCCGTCATCAGCTCGGTGGTGCGTGCGTAAGCCTCGTCGAGGATGTTGCGCACTTCCTCGTCGATGCGGCGCGCGGTGTCGTTGGACACGCTCTTGTGCTGGGTGACCGAACGGCCCAGGAACACCTCATCGTCCTCTTCGCCATAGGCGATCGGGCCGAGCTGGTCGGACAGGCCCCACTTGGTGACCATGTTGCGGGCCATCTTGGTGGCACGTTCGATGTCGTTGGAGGCACCCGTGGTGACTTTGTCGGCACCGAAGATCAGCTCCTCGGCCACGCGGCCACCGTACAGCGAGCACAGCTGCGACTTGATCGCCACGCGGTTCATCGAGTACTTGTCGCCTTCCGGCAGGTACATGGTCACACCCAGCGCACGGCCGCGCGGGATGATGGTGACCTTGTAGACCGGATCGTGCTCGGGCACCAGACGACCGACGATGGCGTGACCGGCTTCGTGGTACGCGGTGAGGGTCTTCTCCTCCTCGCTCATGGCCATCGAACGACGCTCGGCACCCATCAGGATCTTGTCGCGGGCACGATCGAAGTGGTCCATGCGGACCTCCTTCTCGTTGCCACGGGCGGCGAACAGGGCGGCCTCGTTGCAGAGGTTGGCCAGGTCGGCACCGGAGAAACCCGGGGTACCACGCGCGATCACCATGGGCACGACGTCGTCAGCCAGCGGCAGCTTGCGCATGTGCACCTTGAGGATGTGCTCGCGGCCCTTCACGTCCGGCAGACCGACCACCACCTGGCGGTCGAAACGGCCCGGACGCAGCAGCGCCGGGTCCAGCACGTCCGGACGGTTGGTCGCGGCGATCACGATCACGCCTTCGCCGCCTTCAAAACCGTCCATTTCGACCAGCAGCTGGTTCAGGGTCTGCTCGCGCTCGTCATGACCGCCGCCCAGGCCGGCACCACGGTGACGGCCGACGGCGTCGATTTCATCGATGAAGATGATGCACGGCGCGTGCTTCTTGGCCTGCTCGAACATGTCGCGCACACGGCTGGCGCCGACGCCGACGAACATTTCCACGAAGTCCGAACCGGAGATCGAGAAGAACGGCACCTTGGCTTCGCCGGCGATGGCCTTGGCCAGCAGCGTCTTGCCGGTACCCGGCGGGCCCACCATCAGCACGCCACGCGGAATCTTGCCGCCCAGCTTGGTGAACTTGGACGGGTCGCGCAGGAAGTCGACCAGCTCGCCCACTTCTTCCTTGGCCTCGTCGCAGCCAGCGACGTCGGCGAAGGTGACCTTGATCTGGTCTTCGCCCTGCAGCTTGGCGCGCGACTTGCCGAAGGACATCGCGCCCTTGGCACCGCCGCCACCGCCCTGCATCTGGCGCATGATGAACAACCAGAAGCCGATGATCAGGATGACCGGCAGGAAATTCATCAGGATCGCGCCGAGGGAGATGCCGCTGGACGGCTCTTCCTGCACGATTTCCACGTTCTTGGTACGCAGCACGTTGATCAGGTCACGATCGAACGGTGCGGTGATGGTGGCCGACTGGCCGCCACGGGTGGTGTAGGTCAGCTGGCTGGTGCCGCCGCGCATGTCGCCGCCGAAGGCGACCTTCTGCACGTTGCCGCTGTCCACCTGGTCCAGGAACTGCGAATACGACGCGCCCTGCGCCCCAGCCCCGGAGGTCTTGGGCGAGAAGCTCTGGAAGACCACCATCAGCACGACGGCGACGACCACCCATAGCAGGAGGTTCTTGGTCAAGTCGTTCATCCTCATTGGCTCCGGTGTTCCTCTTAGTGCTGGCGTTGCGTTGGGGTCGAACTTGCGTACGTTGCGAGCTTACTTCATGTGGGCGCGTTTTCCCTGACCCAAGGCATACACCTCGGGAGAGCGCTTGCGCGACGCTTCCGGCTTGCGGATGGAGACCTTGTCGTACCGGCGGCGCATGTCACGCACGTAGTCGTCAAAGCCTTCGCCCTGGAACAGCTTGATCAGGAACGCCCCACCGGTCTTCAGGTGGTTGTCGGCAAAATCCAGGGCCAGCTCCGCCAGGTGCATCATCCGCGGCTGGTCGACCGCGCCTACACCACTCTTATTGGGGGCCATGTCCGACAGCACAAGGTCTACCGGCTGATCACCGAGCATGGCTTCAAACTGCGATAGGACGGTTTCTTCCCTGAAGTCACCGTGAAGGAACTCCACGCCGGCCAGCGGCGGCATGTCCAGGATGTCCAGGGCCAGCACACGGCCAGTATCGCCGATCTGTCTCCGAACCTGCTGAGACCAACCGCCCGGGGCCGCGCCAAGGTCGACCACGACCATGTGCGGCTTCAGCAGCCGGTCACGTTCGAGCAGCTCTTCAAGCTTGTAGGCGGCGCGCGAGCGCATGCCTTCGGCCTGCGCCTTCTTCACGAAGGGGTCGGAGAAATGTTCCTTGAGCCAGCGCTGGCTGCTTTTGCTGCGGGTAGCCATTGAAAATAGGGGCTGATGGGGTCCTCATGATACCCTGATCGCCCCATTCAACCGTGTTTTCCTGCATGTCCATCGCCCTGACCGCTTCCCAGACCCGTTTCCTGCGCGGCCAAGCCCACGACCTGAAGGCGCTGCTGCAGACCGGCGGCAAGGGCGTGACCCCGGCCTTCATCGCTGAGCTGAATGAAGTGCTGGAGCGCCACGAGCTGGTCAAGGTGAAGGTCGCTGCCGAAGACCGCGACGCCCGGGACGTGATGATCGGCGAGATCGTCGAAGCCACCGAGAGCGCGTTGGTGCAGCGCATCGGCCACGTCGCCGTGCTGTATCGCCCGAGCAAGGAACAGCGCCAGATCGTGCTGCCGCGCGGCTGATCGCCCGACTCCCATGCAGCTGAACCACGAACCGCCCGATTACGCCTACAGCCTGCGCGCTGCCGACGGGCGCTCGGCCAGGGTCAACGACCAGGTGCTGGGCAGCAGCTTCTTCCTGACTCCGGACCAGCTGGTCGCGCAGTGGCCGGTGACACGTGCCGCCGAGCTGCAGCTGGCCGACCTGGAGCCGATCCTGGCACTGAATCCGGTGCTGATCGTGCTGGGCACCGGCGACCGCCAGGTGTTCCCGCCGGCGGTGGTGATGGCTGCATGCCTGAGCCGTGGCATCGGTCTGGAAGTGATGAACAACCCGGCCGCCGCGCGCACCTTCAACATCCTGGCCGGCGAAGGCCGTAAGGTCGCTGCCGCCTTCATTCTGGAAGGCTGAGGAACAGAGCCGCCAGGCATGGCCCGGCGCTACCTTGGATCACACGTAGCCTGTAGCGCCCGAGCCGATGCTCTGGCGGCGTTGTTTACCGGCGAAGAGCAGCCGAGCATGGCTCGGCTCTACACACACAACGCAGCTCCGGCACCTGTAGCGCCCGAGCCCATACTCGGGCGGCGCCGCTTCGCGGCGGAAAGACGCCGGGCATGGCCCGGCGCCATCAACGTCAACGCGCCGGCAGGTACTGCTGCGGGTCGACCGGCTTGCCGTTGTAGCGGGTGCGCCGACGGCGTTTGCGGCCCATGGGCCGCGCCGACGGCAAACGCCCGGCGTGCTACGCCGGGCCGGGGATCCGCCCAGATGGCGAATCGACGATCAACGCGCCGGCAGGTACTGCTGCGGGTCGACCGGCTTGCCGTTGTAGCGGGTGCGCCGACGGCGTTTGCGGCCCATGGGCCGCGCCGACGGCAAACGCCCGGCGTGCTACGCCGGGCCGGGGATCCGCCCAGATGGCGAATCGACGATCAACGCGCCGGCAGGTACTGCTGCGGGTCGACCGGCTTGCCGTTGTAGCGGGTGCGCCGACGGCGTTTGCGGCCCATGGGCCGCGCCGACGGCAAACGCCCGGCGTGCTACGCCGGGCCGGGGATCCGCCCAGATGGCGAATCGACGATCAACGCGCCGGCAGGTACTGCTGCGGGTCGACCGGCTTGCCGTTGTAGCGGATCTCGAAGTGGACCATGTCGCGGTTCGCGCCGGTACGGCCCATCTCCGCGATCTGCTCGCCAGCCTTCACGCTCTGTCCTTCATTCACCAGGCGCTTGCGATTATGACCGTACGCCGAAAGCCACTGGTCGCTGTGCTTGATGATGATCAGCTCGCCGTAGCCGACCAGGCCGGCACCGGAATACACCACCACGCCATTGGCGGTAGCCTTGACTGCCTGGCCGCTGGTGCCCGCGATGTCCACGCCCTGCTTGGTCGCATCACCCGCAACGTAGCGGCCCACGACGGCGCCATCGGCCGGCCAGCGCCAAGCGATGTTGCTCTTCACCGGACCGGCCGGCGCCGTGGTCGGCGCGGTACTGCCTGCGGTGCTGCCGCCGGAGCGCGGCGGGGTCACCACCGTGGTCGGTGCGCGGCCACCGCTGGCACCGGCCGGATACAGGCGGATCACCTGCCCCGGATGGATCGATGAGGGATTGTCCAGGCTGTTCCAGGCAATCAGGTCAGCCGGGGTGATGTCGTGGATGCGGGCCAGCGCATAGATGGTGTCACCCTTGCGAACGACCACGGTCTGGCCCGGCTTGGGCACCGAGGTCTTCGGCGTGGTCACGCCGCCACCGGTGCTGCCCCCACCAGGACGAACCACGGTAGCGGTGCCGCAGGCGGCCAGGGTGGAAACCAGCAACGCCAGCGCGCCGATGCGCACTCCCTTGCTCAGACGATCAGGATTCATGCGAACTTCGACCTCCATACAAGCCAGGCGATCAGCACCACCACCAACGCGGTGGCGATCCAGCCCAGCGGTTCAATCCAGCGACGCAGCGCCGCTTCGGCACGCGCACCACCGATACGGATGACCGCAGCCAGCACGAACACGCGCTTGCCACGACCGATCAGCATGCTCAACAGGTACTGCGGCATCGGTACGCCGACGATACCCGATGCCCACGTGAAGACCTTCATCGGGATCGGCATGAAGCCGCCCAGCACCAGGAAGGTGAACACCGCCCACGGCGACTCGGCCATCTTGGCCTGCACGGTGGTGATGCCCTGCTCGATCGCCGGCAGCATGCCCAGTGCCTCGAACAGTGGCTTGATCGCCTCGAAGGCGAAATGACCCAACGCGTAGCCGACCACCGCACCGACCATTGAACCGGCCAGGCTGAGAGTCGCGAACCACCAGCCGCGCTTGGGCTGGGCCACGCACATCGGCGCCAGCATCACTTCCGGCATCACCGGGAAAATGATCGCCTCGAAGAAACTCAATACCGTGAGGTAGGTCGGCGCGCGTTCGTGCGCCGCCCACTTCATCGCCCGCTCGTACAGCGGCCCGAAAATCTTCATGCAACCCTGCTCCGTGGATTAGTCCAGCATGCCAGACAGCAGCGGTACGAAGGTGACCGGCGCCAGCACGTGTTGTTCGATGCTGCCGTCGGCCTTGCGGTCCAACTGCACCAGCGACTGCGCACTGGGGCCGCCGACCGGGGCCACCAGGCGGCCGCCTTCGGCGAGCTGCTCGATCAGTACATCGACCAGCGCCGGCGCCGCTGCGGTGACCACGATGGCATCGAACGGACCGTGCTCGGCCCAACCGACGCGGCCGTCATCATGCTTGGTACGGATGTTCATGCCCAACGCACGAAAACGCTTGCGCGCCTGGCGCAGCAGGTCTCCGATGCGCTCGACGGTGTACACCTCCAGACCCAGTGCACCGAGCACCGCGGCCTGGTAGCCCGAACCGGTACCCACTTCCAGCACCCGCTTCGGTGCCACCTGCAGGACAGCCTCGGTCATCCGAGCGACCACCCAGGGTTGCGAAATGGTCTGGCCATGGCCGATAGGCAGTGCGGTGTCTTCGTAGGCCCGTGACGCCAGCGCCTCATCGATGAAAAGATGGCGCGGCACCACCCGGATCGCATTCAAGGTTGATTCGTCGGCGATGCCCGCTTCACGCAGGCGATCGACCAGGCGGTCACGCACACGTTGCGAGGTCATGCCGATGCCGACAGCTTCCGGTTGCAGGCGCAGGCGCGGGCTCATGCCGGCTGGTCCAGCGCAGCACTGAGGCCGCCGACCCAGCTGGCCACCTTCTCCAGTGCCTGGTAGCGGGTCAGGTCGACCTGGATCGGCGTGATCGAGATGTGGCCGGTGCGCACCGCATGGAAATCGGTGCCGGGGCCGGAGTCCTGCTCGCGGCCAGCTGGCCCGATCCAGTACACATCATTGCCGCGCGGGTCTTTCTGCGCGATGCAGCCTTCGGCGCGATGGCGGTTGCCGAGGCGGGTGACCTCGAAGCCCTTGACCTCGTTCCACGGCAGATCCGGCACGTTGACGTTGAGGATGGTGTCGGCGGGCAGCGGGTCGGCCTTGAGGCGGGCAACGATCTCGACTGCGGCACGCGCGGCGGTCTCGAAGTGCTTCGGATCGTGATTGCGGCTGACCAGCGAGACCGCTACTGCCGGCAAGCCGAGGAAGCGACCTTCCATCGCCGCCGAGACGGTTCCGGAATAGATCACGTCGTCGCCGAGGTTGGCAGCGTTGTTGATGCCGGACACGACAATGTCAGGTTCGAATTCAAGCAGGCCGGTCAGCGCCAGATGCACGCAATCGGTCGGCGTGCCGGCTACAGAGACGGTGTAGTGGTCGATGCGCTTGAGGCGGATCGGCAGGTCCAGGGTCAGGGAGTTGCTGGCGCCGGAGCGGTCGCGGTCAGGTGCGACCACCGTCACTTCGTGACCGGCTTCGCGCAGGACCGAGGCAAGCATCCGGATGCCTGCGGCGTCGACACCATCGTCATTGCTGACCAGGATTCGCATCTTCGATTTAACCGCTTGATTTTCCAAGAATTCGATTCCATCACCGTGCAGTGTGGGCGGGACCGTCGCGCTTCCCTGCGGAAGCCGTCGACCCTGCAAGGGCATCGTCTATTGTGCCGCATGCGAGCCGCCGGTCCTACCCTGCCGGCGGTCACGGCCGACTTCGAATCGTCATAGGCAGGCTCACGCCAGCGGTTTACCCTGTGCGCATGTCGCACCCTGAAGATGAAGATCCGGCCGCGTTGTTCCGTGCAGCCATCGGCGAAGTGACGCCGCTGCGTAAGGATGCCGAGCCGGCGCCCGCCGCGCCGCGGCCGAAACCGCGCGCGCGCATGGCCGAGCGTGACGAGGCGGAAGCCGCTGGCGAGTTCGCCCGGCTGTTGCGCGACAGTACGCCGCTCGAAGCCGGCGACGTGGCCAGCTATCGACGCGACAACCTGCCGCCGCGGGTGTTCCAGCGCCTCAAGCGTGGCCAGTACTCGGTGCAGGACGAGCTGGACCTGCATGGTGCAACCGCAGCGCAGGCAGAGGCGTTGCTGCGCCAGTTCCTGCTGGAAGCGCATGCGCAAGAATACGGCTGCGTGCGCATCATCCACGGCAAGGGCCTGCAGTCCGATGGCGGTGCGCCGGTACTGAAAAACCTGGTCGATCGCCTGCTGCGGCTGCGCAACGACGTGCTGGCGTTTCATTCGGCGCCGACCGGACAAGGCGGCACCGGCGCGATGCTGGTGCTGCTGGCACGCAGATGAAAAAGGGGACGGAGGGAATTAAGTCGTTTGTGCCACAAACGACTTAATTCCCTCCGTCCCCTTTTTCTGTCAGGCCTGCGAGGCGTCTTCGACCGGGCCGAGCTCGTGCAGCACGGCAGTGGCATAACAGCCCGGCGGCAGTGCGAACGATAGTTCCAGCACGTCATCCGCCAGCCACTGGTGCTGCAGCAACGCTGGACGCAGGCGCAGTGCGCGGCGCTCCTGCTTCAGGCGCGCGTCTTCCAGGCCGGCACGCAGCGCCTTGGATTCGTCGTCATCCAGCGTCGCCAGCTCCAGCGCGCGTGCCGCTTCGGTGCTGCGCAGTTCACCCTCGCCCCACAGCGGTGCGCTGGGGTGGATGTCGAAGCGCGCCAGGCGCTCGGCCAGTACATCGGTGTACGGCTCGGGGCCGAACACGCTGCGGCTGCCATCGAGCATCCACACTTCGCCATCCAGCGGCTGGTCCCAGTTGCCCTGCTCCACGCGCGCGGCCAGCACGCGGTTGAACAGCGCCGAGCGGGCCGCCGACAGCAGCAGTGAACGCTGGTCCTTTCGCATGCGGCGGCCACCGAACATCGCCAGCGCCGCCGGCACGTTGCCACCGTCGCGGCCAAAACGCTGCTCGCCGAACCAGTTCGGCAGGCCCCGCTCTGCGATCTGCTGCAGGCGCTCACTGATCGCGGCGGCATCACCCTGCACGTCGCGCAGCACCAGCTTGAAACGGTTGCCGGCCAGCGCACCGCGCTGCAGCTTGCGGTTGTGCCAGGTGGATTCGATCACTTCGATTTCATCACTGGCCAGCGATGCCAGGTCAGGCGCCACGCGCTTGGGCAGGTGCACGCTGAAGCGCTGGGTGGTGACCGCGTGCCGATCCTTCATGCCGGCGTAGCTCACCGCCATTTCCGGCAGGCCAGCCCATGCGGCCAGCAGCTTGGCCACGTGCACGGTGTTGGCACCGCGCTTGCGGATGTGCAGCAGCAGGTGCTCACCTTCGCCGGTGGCCTCGAAGGCCGGCAGTTCATCAACCTGGAAATCTTCCGGCGTAGTGCGGATGCGTGCGCTCAGCAGCGGCGCGCCGAACGCGAGCGGCAGCGGAATCATGCCGCCACCAGCAGCACCACCGCCTGCGCGGCGATGCCTTCGCCACGGCCGGTGAAGCCCAGCTTCTCCGAGGTGGTGGCCTTGACGCTGACCGCGTCCAGCGGCAGCTGCAGCAGTTCGCCGATGCGTTCGCGCATGGCCAACGCGTGCGGGCCGACCTTCGGCCGCTCGCAGATCACGGTGATGTCGGTGTTGCCGACGCGCCAGCCGCGCTCGCGCAGCAGGCTGTCGCAGTGGCGCACGAAATCGCTGCTGTCGGCACCCTTCCAGCGGTCGTCGCTGGGCGGGAAATGCTGGCCGATGTCGCCCAGCGCGATCGCACCCAGCATGGCATCGCACAGCGCATGCAGGATCACGTCGCCATCGCTGTGTGCGAGCACTCCGCAGCTGTGCGGCACGTTCACTCCGCCGAGCATGATGTGGTCGCCTTCACCGAAGGCATGGACGTCGTAGCCCTGGCCGATACGGACGGGCGGGAACGGTGCGGTGCTCATGGATACAGCCCTTGCAGCAGGGCCGCGCGGGCGATCAGCCGGCGCGGCGGGAAAGTACGAATTCAAACCGGTCCAGATCGGCCGGGGTGGTGACCTTGAAGTTGTCCTCGCTGCCTTCGACCAACAGCGGGCGCTGGCCCTGGCGTTCCATGGCCATGGCCTCGTCGGTGACTTCCACACCGGCGGCAGCGGCTTCGGACAGCGCGCGACTGAGCTGGTGGCGGCGGAACAGCTGCGGCGTCAATGCGCGCCACAGACGCTCGCGCGGCTCGGTACCATCGATGCCACCATCGTCGCCAGCGCGCTTGAGGGTGTCACGCACCGGTGCCGCGAGAATCGCCCCGACCGGGTCGGCACGACCGACTTCGAGCAGGCGGCCGAGATCGGCCGGCGACAGGTTCGGGCGCGCCGCATCGTGGACCAGCACGAATTCATCGGCGCGCACCGTCTCCGGCAGCGCCTGCAATCCGGCCAGCACAGAGGCCGCACGGGTAGCGCCACCGATACAGGTCAGCACCGGCTTGCCGGCCCATTCGCTCCAGCCCGGCCAGTCGGCATCGTCCGGGCCGATCACCACCATCGCTCCGGCCACCGCCGGATGCGCCAGCAGTGCATCCAGGGTGTGGGCGAGCAGGATCTGCCCACCCGCCTGCAGGTACTGCTTGGGCAAGGGCGCACCGAAACGGGCGCCACGACCGGCGGCCGGAACCACCACCCAGATCGCCGCGCTCATGGCACGTCCGCCGGATGATCGCCCGCCTGCGCGCTGACACCCGTCGCGGGCTGTACCGGATGGACCGGTGCATCCTCGACCACGCGGTAGAACTTCTCGCCAGGCTTGATCATGCCCAGTTCGCTGCGCGCGCGCTCTTCGATGGCGGACTGGCCTTCCTTGAGGTCCTTCACTTCGGCAGCCAGCGCGTCATTGCGCTGCTGCAGGCCCTCATTGTCACGCTCTTGGTTGGTGACTTGGGCTTCGAGCATCATGACTTCACCCGAATTGCCCGGACCAAACCAGAAGCGATACTGCAGCCAGCCCAGCAACAGGGCCAGCAACAGCAGCATCCAGCGCCAGTCGCGCATCGGATCAGCGCTTCAGCGAAACGAACGCGTCACGACCGGCGTAACGCGCGCCGGCGCCGAGAGCTTCCTCGATGCGCAGCAGCTGGTTGTACTTGGCCACGCGATCGCTGCGGCACAGCGAGCCGGTCTTGATCTGGGTGGCGGTGGTGGCCACCGAGATATCGGCAATGGTGGTGTCTTCGGTTTCGCCCGAGCGGTGAGAGACGACGGCGGCATAGCCGGCGCGGTCGGCCATCGCGATCGCTTCCAGGGTCTCGCTGAGCGTACCGATCTGGTTGACCTTGATCAGGATCGCGTTGGCGGTGCCCGAGTCGATGCCTTCCTGGAAGATCTTCGGGTTGGTCACGAACAGGTCGTCACCCACCAGCTGCACCTTCTTGCCGATGCGATCGGTCAGCAGCTTCCAGCCGGCCCAGTCGTTCTCGGCCAGGCCGTCTTCGATGGTGATGATCGGGTACTGCGCGGCCCAGTCGGCGAGGAAGTCGACGAACTGCTCGGAGGTCAGGCGCTTGTTCTCGCCGACCAGGTTGTACTTGCCGTTCTCGAAGAATTCGCTGGAGGCCACGTCCAGGCCCAGCAGCACATCTTCACCGGCGGTGTAGCCGGCCTTGCCGATCGCTTCGAGGATGGTGTCCAGCGCCTCGACGTTGCTGCGGAAGTCCGGCGCGAAGCCGCCTTCGTCGCCAACCGCCGTGCTCAGGCCGTGGCCCTTCAGCACCGACTTCAGTGAATGGAAGATTTCGGTGCCGGCGCGCAGGGCTTCGGAGAACGAGGTGAAGCCGACCGGCAGCACCATGAATTCCTGGAAGTCGACGTTGTTGTCGGCATGTGCGCCGCCGTTGATGATGTTCATCATCGGCACCGGCAGCGACGGGGTCACGCCAGTCCTGGCGGCCAGGTACTGCCACAGCGCCTGCTTGCTCGATGCAGCGGCGGCATGCGCGGCGGCCATCGAAACACCCAGCAGCGCGTTGGCGCCGAGGCGGCCCTTGTTCTCGGTGCCGTCAAGGTCGATCAGGCGACGGTCGAGGCCTTCCTGGTCGGAGGCTTCAAAGCCCTTCAACGCGTTGGCGATGGTGGTGTTGACGTTGTCGACCGCCTTGCGCACGCCCTTGCCCAGGTAACGGGTCTTGTCGCCGTCGCGCAGCTCCACCGCTTCCTTGGTGCCGGTGGAGGCACCGGAGGGAACTGCGGCGCGACCGAACGAACCGTCCTCCAGGGTGACTTCGGCTTCCAGCGTGGGGTTGCCACGGCTGTCGAGGATTTCACGGGCATGGATGCTGCGGATCGTACTCATGGTCGGGCCGGTTACCTGTATGGAGAGGGGGCGACAAAAACGAATGCCGCGTGATTATCCCCGGCTACCCGCCGCTTGCCAAATGGCCTGATCGGCATCAGCCCCAGCTGGACCCGATCACGATCAGCACCAGCGACACCAGCATCACCAGCAGGGCACCGGCAATCGCCGCCCAGATGGGTCCTCGCTGCCGCCGCCAGGCCAGCACCATCGCCACCAGACTGCCCAGAAAGGACAGCACCAGCGTGACCAGCGCGCCCAGCACCCACCACTGCATGGCCTGCACGCCGTTGTCGCCGTCCCCCGGGGGACGGAAGCTGGCTGCAAAGGCCACTACGGCGGTCAACAGGCTGCTCCAAGCGAGCACCGACAATCCCAGGGCGACCAGGCCCCAGGGCCAGCCTCGTGGCGGTGTCGTCGTATTCATCAGAACAGGTCGTGCAGCAGCACGCCAAGCCACAGCGAGAGCAGGACCATGGCAAGCGCGGCGGCCGCCCTGCCCCGGTTCAGTCGCCAACCCAGCACCGACGCAACGATGCCGGCGGAAACAGTGAACAGTTCGGCCACGGCGAGGGTGATGACATAGGGCTTCAGGTTGAGGCCCGCGCCGTCACCGGGCGGGCGCATCGCCGCTCCCACCAGCATGAAGATGAAGAACGCACCCGACAGCGACAGCAATGCCAGGCCAAGTGCGATCAGGCCCCACGGCCACTGCTTCCAGTGCCAGCGACGACGCTGGGTTGCCAGCGCCGCCCACGGGTCACGACTCACGCGAAGCGCGAGAAGCCGTGCTTCTTGGTCACTGCATCCAGCTCCATCAGGGTCTCGAGCAGCGCTTCCATCTGGTCCAGCGGCCATGCATTGGGGCCATCGGACAGCGCCTTGGACGGGTCCGGATGGGTTTCGGCAAACAGGCCGGAGATGCCCACGGCAACCGCGGCACGCGCCAGTACCGGCACATGCTCGCGCTGGCCACCGGAACTGGTGCCCTGCCCGCCCGGCAACTGCACCGAATGGGTAGCGTCGAACACCACCGGGCAACCGGTATCGCGCATCACCGCCAGCGAGCGCATGTCGCTGACCAGGTTGTTGTAGCCGAAGCTGGCACCGCGCTCGCAGACCATGATCTGCTCGTTGCCGGTGGCCTTGGCCTTTTCCACGACCGGCTTCATGTCCCACGGCGCCAGGAACTGGCCCTTCTTGATGTTGACCGGCTTGCCGGCCGAGCACACCTTGCGGATGAAGTCGGTCTGGCGGACCAGGAACGCCGGGGTCTGCAGCACGTCCACCACCGAGGCCACTTCATCCATCGGGGTGTATTCGTGGACGTCGGTCAGCACCGGCACGCCGATCTGCTTCTTGACCTCGGCCAGGACCTTCAGGCCCTCTTCCATGCCCGGGCCGCGGAACGCGGTGCCCGAGGTGCGGTTGGCCTTGTCGAAGCTGGACTTGAAGATGAAGTTGACACCGAGCCGGTCGGTGACTTCCTTCAACTTGCCGGCGGTATCGAGCTGCAGCTGCATCGACTCGATCACGCAGGGGCCGGCGATCAGGAACAGGGGCTGATCCAGCCCGACCTCGAATCCACACAGTTTCATGGCATTTCCTTGGTTGTCCACGGCAGCGGCCGGGCCGATGCACTGGGGTTGAAGCGAGCAAGATGGGGGCTCAGGGCCCCCATCACAAGTCAGGCGCGGACTTCCTGCAGCAGCTTGCCGCCGGCCTTGCGCTCGCGCGCGGCACGGATGAAGCCGATGAACAGCGGGTGGCCATCACGCGGCGTGGACAGGAATTCCGGATGTGCCTGGCAGGCCAGGAACCACGGGTGCGCATCGCGCGGCAGCTCGACCACTTCCACCAGGGTGTCGTCCATCGACTTGCCGGCGATCACCAGGCCCGCATCTTCCAGCTGGGTACGGTAGCGGTTGTTGAACTCGTAGCGATGGCGGTGACGCTCGGCCACCACGTCCTTGCCATACAGCTCACGAGCCAGCGTGCCCGGCTTCAGGCGCTGTTCCTGCAGGCCCAGGCGCATGGTGCCGCCCAGGTCACTCTTGTCGTCACGCTTCTCGACGTCGCCGGTGGCAGTGCGCCATTCGGTGATCAGGCCGATCACCGGGTTCGGCGACTGGCGGTCGTTCTCGGTGCTGTTGGCACCCTCCAGGCCGACCACGTTGCGCGCGTAATCGACCACCGCGGCCTGCATGCCATAGCAGATGCCGAAGTACGGCACCTGCTGCTCGCGGGCGAACTTCGAGGTCAGCACCTTGCCTTCGAAACCACGGTCGCCGAAACCACCCGGCACCAGGATGCCATCGACATCGGCCAGCGCGGCCATATCGGTGCCTTCCAGATCCTGCGCTTCCAGCCACTTCAGGTTGACCTTGGTGCGCTGGCGCAGGCCGCCGTGCTTGAGTGCCTCGCCGACCGACTTGTAGGCGTCCTGGTGGTCGACGTACTTGCCGACCACGGCGATGGTCACTTCGTCCAGCGGGTGCAGGGTCGCGTCGACCGCGTCTTCCCACATCGACAGGTCGACCGGACCGACCTTGTCGGCCAGCTTCAGCTGGTTGACGACGATCTCGTCCAGGCCCTGGGCATGCAGGCCCGACGGAATGCGGTACAGCACGTCCACGTCCGGCACGCTGATCACCGCGCGCTCGGAAACGTTGGTGAACTGGGCGATCTTGCGGCGCTCCGAATCCGGCACGGCCTGTTCGGAGCGGCACAGCAGCACGTCCGGCTGGATGCCGATCGAGCGCAGCTCCTTCACCGAGTGCTGGGTCGGCTTGGTCTTCAGCTCGCCGGCGGCGCCGATGTACGGCACCAGGGTGAGGTGCATGAAGAGTGCCTTCTCCGGGCCACGCTCGGTGCGCACCTGGCGGATCGCTTCCAGGAACGGCAGCGATTCAATGTCGCCGACAGTGCCGCCGATCTCGACCAGGGCCACGTCGTAGCCTTCGGTGGCTTCATCGATGCAGCGACGGATCTCGTCGGTGATGTGCGGGATGACCTGCACGGTTGCGCCCAGGTAGTCGCCGCGGCGCTCCTTGCGGATCACGTTCTCGTAGATGCGACCGGTGGTGACCGAGTTCTTGCGGCTCAGGCGGGTGCGCACGAAACGCTCGTAGTGGCCCAGATCGAGGTCGGTCTCGGCGCCGTCGTCGGTGACATAGACCTCACCGTGCTGGAACGGGCTCATGGTGCCCGGGTCGACGTTGATGTACGGGTCGAGCTTCATCATCGTGACCTTGAGGCCACGGGCTTCGAGAATGGCGGCCAGCGACGCGGCGGCAATGCCTTTGCCGAGCGAGGACACCACGCCGCCGGTTACGAAAATCAAGGGAGTCATGGCTGCAAGCATCCTGTCTGGAAATGGAAAACGGCAGCACCACGCGCACCCGGAGGGCGGGCATGGTGCTCAGAGGGGGTTTTCCGGTTCGCTGGGACAGCGAGGGAGGTGCCGTTCCATGCGGCGGCAGGCGCCGGACGGGGACCACCGTGCGAGGTCGGGGTGGCCGTGCCGGTCAAATCGACCGTCACCTGCGACCCGCCATGCTGGAAGCCACGCTTGGCCGCTCCAGCCCATTCGCAAATGGTGGACACGCACTTACTCCCGGAAAGCCATAGTTTACAGATTGATGGCCGCCAACCCAAGGGGCTTGTGCGTCCCATCCAACAAAAAACGCCCCGCTGGGCGGGGCGTTCCGGAGCGCAACCCTTGTCGCAAGGGCGCCTGGCAGGTTGTGGGATCAGCGCTTCTTGCGCGCTTCTTCCTCTTCTTCCTGCTGCGGGACCGGCTGGCCCTTGGCCTTCATTTCGGCATTGGCCTGGGCGCGGCGCTTGGCCTTGGCGTCCGCCTCGGACTGCGCCTTGTCGGCCTGGTCGCCCTGCTGCGGGGCCGGCTGGCCGGCGTTCTGCGCCAGCACCAGCGGCACTGCAACGGCAGCGGCGGCCAGGATCGCAATGGTCAGCAACTTCTTCATGGAGTCCTCCTCGCGGTATGGCTTGGACATATCGGTCCAACTAGGGGCGCCGGCGTTCAGATTCCAGCGGGTGCCATTTTACCCCCTTGCGCGCTCCAAGGCTGAACCGCAGGCGTGCAAAATCACGGGCCAGACCGCACACTTGCGCGTCGCTCCAAGCTTTCGAAGACAGATGAACGCCCGCTATAACGCCGCCGATATTGAAGTCCTGTCCGGCCTTGACCCGGTCAAGCGCCGCCCCGGCATGTATACCGACACCGCGCGCCCGAACCACCTGGCGCAGGAAGTGATCGACAACTCGGTGGACGAAGCCCTCGCCGGCCACGCCCGTTCGATCGAGATCACCCTGTTCAAGGACGGCAGCGTAGAGGTCAGCGATGACGGCCGCGGCATGCCGGTGGACATCCATCCGGAAGAGAAGATCCCGGGCGTCGAGCTGATCCTCACCCGCCTGCATGCCGGCGGCAAGTTCAACAACAACAACTACACCTTCTCCGGCGGCCTGCATGGCGTCGGCGTCAGCGTGGTCAATGCGCTGTCGACCCTGGTGGAAATCCACATCAAGCGCGAAGGTGCCGAACACCGCATCACCTTCCGCAACGGCGACCGCGCCTCGCCGCTGGAAGTGGTCGGCACCGTCGGCAAGAAGAACACCGGTACCCGCCTGCGCTTCTGGCCGGATCCGAAGTACTTCGATACGCCCAAGTTCGCCGTGCGTGCGCTCAAGCACCTGCTGCGCGCCAAGGCCGTGCTGTGCCCGGGCCTGACCGTGAAGCTGACCGACGAAGCCACCGGCGAAGTCGATACCTGGTACTACGAGGACGGCCTGCGCGATTATCTGAAGATGGAGCTGGGCGACCGCGAATCGCTGCCGGCCGATCTGTTCGTCGGCAACCTGAAGAAGGACACGGAGATCGTTGATTGGGCCGTGGCCTGGCTGCCGGAAGGCGAGCTGGTGCAGGAAAGCTACGTCAACCTGATCCCGACCGCGCAGCACGGCACCCATGCCAATGGCCTGCGCACCGGCCTGACCGAAGCGCTGCGCGAGTTCTGCGATTTCCGCAACCTGCTGCCACGCGGCGTCAAGCTGGCCCCGGAAGACGTCTGGGACCGTGTGTCGTTCGTGCTGTCGCTGAAGATGACCGACCCGCAGTTCAGCGGCCAGACCAAGGAACGCCTGTCCTCGCGCCAGGCCGCCGGCTTCGTCGAAGGCGCCGCGCATGATGCGTTCAGCCTGCTGTTGAACCAGAACGTGGAACTGGGCGAGAAGATCGCGCAGATCGCCATCGAGCGCGCCAGTGCGCGCCTGAAGACCGAAAAGCTGGTCGTCCGCAAAAAGGTCACCCAAGGCCCAGCCCTGCCCGGCAAACTGGCCGACTGCATCAGCCAGGACCTGTCGCGCACCGAACTGTTCCTGGTCGAAGGTGATTCGGCAGGCGGCAGCGCCAAGCAGGCCCGCGACAAGGATTTCCAGGCGATCATGCCGCTGCGCGGCAAGATCCTGAACACCTGGGAAGTCTCGTCCAACAGCGTGCTGGCCTCGGAAGAAGTACACAACCTGGCCATCGCCATCGGCTGCGATCCGGGCAAGGATGACATCAGCGGCCTGCGCTACGGCAAGGTGGTGATCCTGGCCGACGCCGACTCCGACGGCCTGCACATCGCGACCCTGCTGACCGCACTGTTCCTGAAGCATTTCCCGGCGCTGGTCGATGCCGGCCACGTGTTCGTGGCAATGCCGCCGCTGTTCCGCATCGACGTGGGCAAGCAGGTGTTCTACGCCCTGGACGAGGAAGAAAAGCGCTCGATGCTGGACAAGATCGAACGCGAGAAGATCAAGGGCGCGGTCAACGTGACCCGCTTCAAGGGCCTGGGTGAAATGAATCCGCCGCAGCTGCGTGAGTCCACCATCCATCCGGATACCCGCCGGCTGGTGCAGCTGACCGTGGACGATCGCGAGCAGACCAGTTCGCTGATGGACATGCTGCTGGCCAAGAAGCGTGCGTCCGACCGCAAGGGTTGGCTGGAAAGCAAGGGCGACCTCGCTTCGCTGGAAGCCTGATCGCTGAGCGGGGTCAGAGCCGTTTCCCACCGGTGAACGGCTCTGACCCCGTTAACCGGTGGTGCCAGCCAGCGGCCGGCACCACCGGTTCATGCGCCACGGTGCCATTACACCCCCATCGGCAAACCCTGCGGGTCCATAATGCGCGCTCATCTGCGTGGACGACTGAATTGCCCGCCAACTCGCTGCTGTTCCCCGGCCTGCCGCTGCACAGCGCGCGCCTGATCCTGAGCCCGATCCGCCGTGATGACGCGGCTGCGCTGTTCACGCTGCAATCCGACCCGGCGGTGATGCGCTGGTGGAACCATCCGGCCTGGAAACGACCTGCCGAAGCCCGCGAGCAGATCGACGACGACCTCGCGGCACACGCCACCGGCACCCAGCTCAAGCTGGCCGTACGCGAATCGCTGGAGGGGCCACTGCTGGGCATCTGCGTGGTATTTGCCGTCGACCGTGACGCTGCCCGCGCCGAGATCGGCTACCTGCTGGCGCCTGGCCTGCAGGGTCAGGGTTACATGCACGAAGCGTTGCAGCAGGTGCTGGCCTACCTGTTCCACACCCTGCGCCTGCATCGCGTGGAAGCCGAAATCGATCCGCGCAACGCGGCCTCCGCGCACGTGCTTGAACGCCTCGGTTTCCACCGTGAGGGCCTGCTGCGCCAGCGCTGGCGCATCCAGGGTGAACTGGCCGATTCGGCGGTGTACGGGCTGCTGGCCGACGACGAAGCGGCCGCCGCCCTGCCCACTTGACCCAATCTGGCCGCAACAGGCGACAACGCCTGGCCATGGCTTTGGACACATACGGCGCGGCACCGTAGCGGCCTAGCATCGGAACCCCTTCCGCTGCCGATCCGGTGCCATGAAGTCCCTGCTGCACACTGCCGCGCTCTGCGTCGGCCTGCTCATTGCTCCCGCCAGCGTGCTGGCCGCGCCCGCCGCCGAAACCAAGTCCGATGCCAAGGACGACAAGACCGAGGTACCTGCGCTGCCGGCCGATGCGTCCGCTCGCCAGAGCATCCGCCTGGCCGGTCGCGCCCTCGACTACACCGCCACCGTTGGCACCCTGCCGGTGCGCGATGAGAAGGGCAAGGTGATCGCCGATGTGGTGTTCACCGCCTACACGATGCCGGGCAAGGACCGGCCGGTGACCTTCGCGCTCAATGGCGGCCCCGGCGCTTCGTCGGTCTACCTCAACATGGGCGCGATCGGTCCCAAGGTGGTGACCTTCGGTTCGGAAGGCGACAGCGCCTCGGCGCCGGCCACCCTGCACGACAACCCGGGCACCTGGCTGGACTTCACCGACCTGGTATTCATCGATCCGGTCGGCACCGGCTTCAGCCGCGCACGCATCGGCGATGACGAGGCCAAGGAGCAGTTGTACAACCCCAACGCCGACATCGAGTACCTGTCGCGCTCGATCTACGACTGGCTGCTGCGCAACCAGCGCATGGCCTCGCGCAAGTACCTGACCGGCGAAAGCTACGGTGGCTACCGCGGCCCGCGCATCACCCACTACCTGCAGACCCGGTTGGGCGTGGCGATGAACGGCCTGGTGCTGGTGTCGCCGTACCTGAGCCCGACCCTGGAAGACAACGCCGATGTCTCGCCGATGGCGTGGATGCAGACGCTGCCGTCGATCGCCGCCGCGCACCTCGAGCGCCAGGGCAAGCTGACCGACGCGGCGATGCGTGACGTGGTCGAGTACACCCGCGGCGACTACGCCACCGCGCTGATGAGGGGCCGCAGCGATCCGCAGGCCACCGAGGCGATGCTGCGCCGGGTGACCGAGCTGACCGGCCTGGATCCGCAGTTCGTGCGTCGTGCCGGTGGCCGTCTGGAAACCCAGGCGTACCTGCGCGAGGTGTTCCGCGACAAGGGCACGCTGGGCAGCCGCTACGATTCCAACGTGACCGCGTTCGATCCGTTCCCGAACGATCCGGAGCAGCGTGCCAACGATCCGCTGCTGGACAGCATCATCGCGCCGACCACCACGGCGATGGTCGACTTCGTCACGCGCGTGGTCGGCTGGAAGGTGGATTCCCGCTACCAGGCGCTGAACTACGAGGTGAACCGGTTGTGGGACCGCAACGGTGATCTGCGCCAGGGCGCGGTGACCCAGCTGCGCCAGGCGGTGGCGATCGATCCGCACCTTCAGGTCTTGATCGTGCATGGCTGGAACGACCTGTCGTGCCCGTTCATGGGGTCGATCCTGACGGTGGACCAGATGCCGGCGATGGGCAGCAATCCGGACCGGGTACAGGTACGCAGCTATCCGGGCGGGCACATGTTCTACAGCCGGGCGGACAGCCAGGCGGCATTCCGGAAGGATGTGCAGGCGTTGTTCCAGCGTAACTGAGGGGTTCGGCCGCGCCTGCGGCCCGGCACCCGCCGGATCAACTGCAACTGCAACAGCCGGGATTTCGTGGGTTGGCGGGGTGGGTCCGATTGCGGGGGACGCCGTAAACCCGTCCATGGGGGCTTGGTCGCGGCATCCATGCCGCTCACACCCCCGCAACCGGACCCACCCCGCCTTCGACAGTTTCCTGCGATCTGTCGGAACGGCGCGGGGTCGGATCCCGTTGCCTGGCAACGGGCTCTGACCCCGGTTCTGCTCTGGTAGGCGTCGACCTTGGTCGACACGATGGGTGCAGAAAAAATGTTCCTCCAATGAAAAAAGCCCGCCGGAATCCGGCGGGCTTTTTCGTTTACCGGGCTGCTGGCCTCAGGTCCAGCCGAACAGCTCGAACAGCTTCAGGATCAGGTACGCACAACCACCTGCTGCCGGAATGGTCAGGATCCAGGCCCAGACGATGCGTTCGATCACGCCGAACTTCAGCGAACGCGGGTTCTTGGCGAAGCCGACGCCCATGATCGCGGTGGAGATGCTGTGCGTGGTCGAGACCGGCATGCCGAAGTGGGCCGCCAGGGTCAGGATGGTGGCCGAGCTGGTCTCTGCGGCGAAGCCATGGATCGGGTGCAGCTTGACCATCTTGTGACCCAGGGTCTTGATGATCTTCCAGCCGCCCGAAGCGGTACCGGCAGCCATCACCACCGCGCAGGTCAGCACGATCCACATGGCGATGCCATCGCCGGCATGCGCGTCCGGATGCATGAAGGCCAGCCACGACGGCAGGTCATTCAGTGCACCGGTTGCTTCGGCACCGATCAGGGTCATCGCAATGATGCCCATGGTCTTCTGCGCGTCGTTATGACCGTGTGCGAAGCCCATGTAGGCCGCCGAGGCGATCTGTGCCTTGCCGAAGAAGGCGTTGACGATGCGCGGACGGGCCAGGCGGCCGATGGCACCACCGATCTTGGCCAGGCCGGCGATCAAGCCCCACAGCAGCACCATCACCACGATGCCCAGCAGGAAGCCGGCGATCGGCGAGGTGATCATCGGCACGAACACCTTCCACAGCAGGCCCTTGTTCTGCGCCCAGCTGCCCAGGCGCTCGGACCAGATCAGCGCGTCCCAGTTGTTGTGGGCCGCAGCCAGGCCGGCGCCGCAGAGGCCACCGATCAGGGCGTGCGAAGACGAAGACGGCAGGCCCTTCCACCAGGTGATCAGGTTCCAGATGATGCCGCCCAGCAGCGCGCACAGGATCACCTGCGGGGTCACGTCGACCACGTTGGTGTTGAGCAGGCCCGAAGCGATGGTCAGCGCCACCGCTGTACCGGTCAGTGCACCGATGAGGTTCATGAAGGCGGCCAGCATCACCGCCCAGCCGGGCGAGAGCACTTTGGTCGCCACCACAGTGGCAATGGAGTTGGCGGTGTCGTGGAAGCCGTTGATGAACTCGAAGACGAGTGCGGCCAGGATCACCACCAGGACAAGGGTCAACATGCGGCGGCGTCCGTCAGCTGTTCTTCAACACGATCTGGTATGCCACCACGCCGGCCTCGCGGCAGCGGTCGATGGCCTTTTCCAGGATCTCGAAGAATTCCTTCAGCAGGAACATCTGCAGGTTGTCCAGGCGGCCCGAATAGATGTCGCGGTACAGCTCGAGCATCAGGCGGTCGGCCTCGTTCTCCAGCGAGCGCAGCTTCTCGTTGAGCGCGGTCATCCGGTCCAGGTTCATGTGGCGCAGGTCGGCCACCATCTCCACCACCACGCCGGCAGCCTGCTCCAGCATCGCCGCGCGCGGCGCGAAGTCGATGTGCTCCAGGTGGGTCGTGGCCAGCGAATAGCGATCGGCGAACTTCTCGATCTGCTTGGGAATCTTGTACAGCGCCGAGCCCAGCGCTTCGATGTCCTCGCGCTCGATCGGGGTCATGAAGCTGTCCACCAGCGCCTGGCTGATCTTGTCCGAGGCCGCGCGTTCGCGCAGGCGGGCCAGCTTGAAAGCGTCCAGCGCGGGCTGGCGGTCGGCCTCGCGCAGCATGGAGTGCAGCGCCTTGGCGGCATCGGACGCCGCGACGGCAGCCTCATCGAGCAGGGTGTAGAACTGTTTGCCGGAACCGAAAATGGTCTGCAGAGAGAACATTGAGAAACCTGTCAGCCGTCGCGGGAAGGACGGCACCAGACGGAATTATGACGGCTAGATGACCATCTCGGGTATCCCCGCCTCCTTTCGGGGGCTGGGGACCCTCAACCTGAACAGGCGGTTGCCACCCTGCCACGGCCCTTTGCTAAGATGCCAGCGCGCCCTCGGGCGCACCTTATGGACGACGACCCTTATCCCCCTGCGCCGCGCCGGACCCTGTTCCTGAGCGCCTGCCGCCATCGCAAGCACCCGCCCTCCCTGCCACCAACCGGGGACGATGCCCGTGTTTGAAATGATCCTGATTGTCTTCGCGCTGGTTCTGTTGAACGGCTTCTTCGCCATGTCCGAGATGTCGGTCATGACCTCGCGCAAGAGCCGCCTGAAGCAGATGGCCGGCACCTCCAAGCGCGCTGCCAAGGCACTGGAGCTGTCGGAGAAGCCGGAGAGCTTCCTGTCCACCGTGCAGATCGGTATCACCGTGATCGGCGTGCTGACCGGCTACCTCGGCGGTGAAGCGCTGGGTGAAGCCTTCGCCGGCTGGATCCAGGGCCTGATGCCCGGCTTTGCCTACGCCGGCAACGTCGGTACCGCGCTGGCGGTCAGCCTGATCACTTTCATTACGCTGATCTTCGGCGAACTGGTGCCCAAGCGCTTGGCGCTGACCCGTTCGGAGGCCATTGCCAGCCTGGTGGCGATGCCGATGAGCTGGCTGGCCAAGCTGGCCCTGCCCTTCGTCTGGCTGCTGTCCAAGACCACCCAGCTGGTGCTGCGCCTGTTCGGCCTGGGCAAGGATGAAGTCGCCTCGGTGACCGAAGAAGAGATCCGCATGCTGGTGGCCGAAAGCCACGAGGCCGGCGTGATCGACGCCCACGAGCGCGACATGATGAACCGCGTCATGCGCCTGGGCGATCGTACCGCCGACAGCCTGATGACCCCGCGCAACCGGATTGCCTGGCTGGACACGCAGGGCGGTCTGGACAAGAACCTGGAGATCATGGCCGAGCATGAGTTCTCGCGGTACCCGGTGTACCGCGACAACGACATGGACGTGGTCGGCGTGCTTGAACTGAAGTCGTTGGCCACACGTATGGCGCGCGGTGACAACGCGCTGTTCCAGACCCTGCGCGAGCCGCTGTACGTGTCTGAATCCACCCACGCGATGAAGCTGCTGGAGATCTTCCGCGAGGAACAGCAGTCGATGGCGCTGGTGGTGGACGAGTACGGCGAGATCCAGGGCCTGGTGACCATCAGCGATCTGATGGGCGCGGTGGTTGGCCGTCTGCAGGCCACCGAAAATGCCGACGAAGATGCGCTGGTGGTGACCCGCGAGGACGGCTCGCTGCTGGTGGACGGCTCGCTGCCGATCGAGGACCTGCGCGAGCTGATCGGCAGCAACGACCTGCCCGATGCCGAGGATGGCGACTACTACACGCTGGCCGGCATGTGCATCCACTACTTCGGCCGTATCCCGCACGCGGGCGAGTACTTTGACTGGGCCGGCTGGCGCTTCGAGGTGGTCGACCTGGACGGTGCCCGCGTGGACAAGCTGCTGCTGCGCACGCTGTCGGACGAGCAGGCCGATGAGCTCACCGCCTGAGGCCGGCCAGGGTCCGGGCGTTGAGCGCCCGGCCTACCGCAACGAGGGCATCCGCACCCTGCTGGAGATGTTCGCCTCCGGCGACCCGGCCGAGCACATGCCGCTCGGCCAGATCCTGTGCAACCTGCAGCAGAGCGCCTTCGGCGTGTTCCTGTTCGTGGCGATCCTGCCATCGTTCATCCCGATTCCGGGCATGGGAGGCGCGGTCAGCGGCCCACTGGTAATTCTGATCGGAGTGCAGATGCTGTGCTGCCTGCGCCGGCCCTGGCTCCCGGGCTTCATTGCCCGCCGCGGCCCCAGACGCAGCACCATGCACCGCTTCCTCGACCGCATCGATCGCCCGCTGCGGCGGCTGGACCGGATGTTGAAGCCACGGCTGCCGCAACTTCTCACGCCACTGCCGGCGCATGCCTTCACCGGCCTGCTGCTGGTGCTGCTGGGCCTGCTGCTGTCGCTGCCGATCCCGTTCACCAACTTCCTGTTCGGTTTCCAGCTGCTGCTGTTCTCGCTGGCACTGCTGGAACGCGATGGCGCGCTTATGCTGTTCAACTGGATCGCAGCGCTGGCAGCGATCGCGTTCTTCGGTATCAGTTCCGGGCAGCTGGTGGGCTATACGGTGGAGTTGTTCCAGCGCTGGTTCTGAGCCGGAACCCGTTACAGCCGGCCGCTGGCCGGCCGCCACGTTTCCAGGATTGCCGGCCAGCGGCCGGCACTACCAATACCGGACATCGGCCATCACCGAAGGTCAATGAACCCGTTGTCGGCCAACTGCCCGGGCTCGTCCTGCACTGCTGACAACACGAACGTCAGCGCCTTGCCCAGCAACGTGCCCGGGCCATCCCAGTACTCGGCCGAATCGGCGCGCACATGGATCAGGCGAAGGTTGGGATCATCCTTGCCACCGGGGAAGAACAGTTTCATCGCCGGCGACCACAATTCCTCGATCTTTGCGCGGTCATCGACGACGCGCGCACGCCCCGCGACCGACACGTAAGTATTCTTCGACGGCGAGGCATAGGCCACGTTGACGTGCGGATCGAGCGCGATTTCAGCCACCTTCGGACTGTCGGCAGTGATGACGAACCACAGGTCGCCGTCGAAGGCGACCTGCTGGGTGGCCAGCGGCCGGCTGTAGAGGCGGCCATCGACACCGGTGGTGGTGAACATCGCCACCTCCACGTCCCTGATCAGTTCAGCCAGCTGGGCAATGTGTTCAGTGCGGGCGTTGGACATGTGGGGGCTCCATGAGTGGGAGCCCCATCAGACCGTGCATCGCTGCAACAGCTCGTGACGCAATTGTTCAGCCCGCGTGGCGGGCGTGCCAGGCCTGCATCGCCAGTTCGAACGAGCGCAGGCGCGCGCGGTGGTCGTACAGGTTCGCGGTGAGCATCAGCTCGTCGGGCTTGTGCCGCTCAACGAAAGCGGCGATGCCCTCGGCCACCTGCTGCGGATCGCCGAGGACGGTGCAGGCCAGTGCCCGCTCCACGCCCAGCTTCTCATGCGGCTCCCAGAACGACTCGATGTCGTCGATGGGTGCCGGAATCTTGCCCGGGCGGCCGCGACGCAGGTTCACGAAACTCTGCTGCTGGCTGGTGAACAATCGACGCGACTCGGCTTCGCTGTCGCTGGCGACAACGTTCAAGGCCAGCATGGCGTGCGGTTGCTTCAACGTCGCCGAAGGGCGGAACTCACGGCGGTACACGGCCAGCGCTTCGTCCATCACGTCCGGTGCGAAGTGCGAGGCGAACGCGTACGGCAGGCCCATCGAGGCGGCCATGCGCGCACCGAACAGGCTGGAACCGAGGATCCAGGTCGGCACCCGCAGGCCACCACCCGGAACGGCCTGCACCGCTTGCCCGGGCTGCACCGGCTCGAAGTAGTGCAGCAGCTCGCGAACGTCCTGGGGGAACTGGTCGGCGCTGTCGAAGTAGCGGCGCAGTGCACGCGCGGTCGGCTGATCGGTGCCCGGCGCACGGCCCAGGCCGAGATCGATGCGGTCCGGATACAGCGAGGCGAGCGTGCCGAACTGCTCGGCCACCTGCAGCGGCGCATGGTTGGGCAGCATGATGCCCCCTGCACCGACGCGGATGCGCTTGGTGCCGCCGGCGACATGGCCGATCAACACCGCAGTGGCGGCGCTGGCGATGCCGGGCATGTTGTGGTGTTCGGCCAGCCAGTAGCGGCGGTAGCCCAGCCCATCAGCATGCTGGGCCAGCTCCAGCATATTGGCGAAGGCGGCGGTGGTGTCACTGCCCTCGCAGACCGGGGCCAGGTCGAGAATCGACAATGGAATCATCAGGCGGTTTTCCGTCACAGGATTCCCCATGCATGGGGACGGCGAGGCGCGGCGGCCAGTGACGGTAGCGGGATGCTGATTCCCGTGGGGCGGGTTCAGGGCCGCCGGGCATGGCCCGGGGTGCCATGCGTGTTGGATAGTGCCGGTCGCTGGCCGACAGGCGGAGAGCCCTTGCAGCCGGCCAGCGGCCGGCTCTACCGGCGCCCTGTCAGAACGCGCTGGGGCGCGGCTCCGGCATCGGCTGGTCGACCATCGGCTTCAACTCGGCATCCAGCGCCACGCGCTCGTCGAACACGAAACAGCGCCCTTCGTAGCCCTCGCCCCCCACCTCCTCGAAGTAACCGAGGATGCCGCCGTCGAGCTGCAGCACGTTGTCCATGCCGTCGTTGACCATCCACAGCGCAGCCTTCTCGCAACGGATGCCACCGGTGCAGAAGCTGACCACGGTGCTGTCCTTCAGCGCCTCGCGGTGCGGCGCCAGCGCCTCGGGCAGGTCGGTGAACTTGTGGATGGGCAGCACCAGCGCATCCTTGAAGGTGCCGTACTCCACTTCCTGCAGGTTGCGCGTATCGAGCATCACCACCGGCTTGCCGACGTCGTCATGCCCCTGCCGCAACCAGCGCTGCACGGTGGCCGGATCGATCGCCGGCGCGCGCGGGTAATCCAGCGGCTGGCCGTCGTCGCGACGGAAGCTGATGATCTCGTCCTTCACCTTGGCCTTCAGCCGCGCGAACGGCTGGTGCTCACTGAGACTGGTCTTGACCCGCATATGTGCAAAGCGCGCATCGGCACGCAGCGCCACATAGAAACCCTCGACGGCCCCAGGCGCACCGGCCAGGAACAGGTTCAGCCCCTCGCCTGCCACCAGGATCGTGCCCCGCAGCCCAGCCGCCTCGGCACGCGCCAGCAGCTGGTCGCACAGGGCCTGGGGGGCGTCGATGACGGCGAAATGGTAGGCGGCGGTATTGGCGATCATCCCGCCATTTTAGCGCCTCCCGCCAGCACGGACAGATTCAGGGGTCAGAGCCCTCTGCGCAGCAGAGGGATCCGACCCCAAGCCCGGCAGACACCCGGAATCTGTCAGGGGTGGGGCGGTGTGGGCAGGCGGGGGCGCAGAGCACCATGGGCCCGGGGCATGCGCCGGGCGGGTTGGGCAGGACGCCCAACCCCGGTCTTGCCGTGTGCGCAGGACAGCGCACACGAGCAAGGCGCTCTACGAGGCAGGCAGGAGCAATTTTTGCCGTCCCCCGCCTGTCTACACCGCCCCGCCCTCCCACTTAAGCCCGGCTTTTGACGTTGCCGTTGCCGTTGCGGGTGCCGGGTGCAACCCGACCGGAAGTCCCCCTTACCCCCGCAACAGCACGAACGGCAGCAGCACCAGCGCCGCCGCACCGGCCATCGCCAGCAGCACCAGCACCACATATGCCGGTCGGCGCCGGAACAGGCTGCCGAAGGTCTCCGCCGTGCCCTCGCGCAACGCCTGCTCGCGCTCGGCACGGATGCGCGGCCCGCGTTCGGCCTGGTATTCGGCCATCAACGCCTTGGCGCGCGGATGATCGGCATCCTCGCGCAGCCACAGGCCGCCATTGGAGATGCCCCACGGGCTGGGTTCGGTGCGATACCAGGCGATGCCGTGCTGGTCGAGCAGCGTGCAGACATCGGCATATTCGTCGTTGCCGACATTGCGCAGATTGAGCAGGAGTTTTGCCATGCGCCCATGATACCCGGCGCCGATGCGCTACCCTTGCCGCCCTCGCCCTGCGCCCTTCCGGAGACGCCCGATGCGCCGCCTGCTGCTTCCCCTGCTGCTGTCCCTCGCCGCCGTTGGCTGTTCGAGCGAACCCGCCGGCCCGCCGCCGGGCGGCACCCTGACCACCTTCGAGCGCATCGATACCGTGCCTGGCACCGGCACCGAAGCCGTTGCCGGCAACAAGGTCACCGTGCACTACACCGGCTGGATCTACGACAACCGCACCGAAACCAAGCACGGCAAGACCTTCGACAGCTCGGTCAGCCGTGGCGAACCGTTCACCTTCGCGCTCGGCGCCGGCCAGGTCATCCGCGGCTGGGATGAAGGCGTGGCCGGCATGAAGGTCGGTGGCAAGCGCACCCTGATGATTCCGCCGGACTACGGCTACGGCGACCGTCGCGTCGGCCCGATCCCGGCTGGCTCGTCGCTGGTGTTCGATGTCGAGCTGCTCGATGTCAAACCGTAATACCGCAACGCCACACCGGGTCGCCGTCGTCGGCGGTGGTCCGGCCGGCCTGTTCGCCGCGGAGCGCCTGCGCGCGGCCGGGCTGGAGGTCGACCTGTACGAGGCCAAGGGTTCGCCCGGCCGCAAGTTCCTGATCGCCGGCAAGGGTGGGCTCAACCTCACCCACTCCGAGCCGCGCCCGTTGTTCGACAGCCGCTACCGCGAGCAGGTCGCCACGGTCGGCCGATGGCTGGATGGCTTCGACGCG
Source organism: Stenotrophomonas sp. 22DLJC03 (assembly GCF_056861405.1). Taxonomy (NCBI): domain Bacteria; kingdom Pseudomonadati; phylum Pseudomonadota; class Gammaproteobacteria; order Lysobacterales; family Lysobacteraceae; genus Stenotrophomonas; species Stenotrophomonas sp. 22DLJC03. The sequence continues at coordinate 15,856 of NZ_JBSPUG010000008.1, read as the reverse complement.
CAGGCGCTGCGCGATTGGGCCGCCGGTTTCGGCGTGGAAACCTACGTCGGCAGCTCCGGCCGCGTGTTCCCGGTCGACCGCAAGGCGGCACCGCTGCTGCGCGGCTGGGTGCGCCGATTGAGGGAACAGGGCGTGCGCCTGCATGCCAACCATCGCTGGATCGGATGGAGTGACGACGGCGCCCTGCGCTTCACCACGGAAGAGGGTGAGATCGCGGTCCACGCCGATGCCACCGTGCTGGCAGTAGGTGGTGGCAGCTGGCCGCAGCTCGGCAGTGACGGCGCCTGGGTCACACCATTGCAGGCACATGGCGTGGACATTGCCCCTCTGCAATCAGCCAACTGCGGCTTCGACGTCGACTGGACGCCGTTCTTTGCCCAGCGCAACGCCGGCGCGCCGCTGAAGCCGGTGGTTGCTCACTGGATCGACCTGGACGGCCAGCCGCGGTCGCTGCAGGGCGAATGCGTGGCCAGCGAGTACGGCATCGAAGGCAGCTTGGTCTATGCGCTGGCGGCCGATCTGCGCGAGACCATCAACCGCGATGGCCACGCCATGCTGTGGTTGGACCTGGTGCCGGGCCGCGACGAGGCACGCCTGCTTGCCGACCTGTCGCGCCCGCGCAAGGGCCGTAGTTTTGGCGAGCATCTGCGCCGCCAGGCCGGCCTGGATGCAGTGAAGGCCGCGCTGGTGTTCGAGCTCCTCGGCAAGGAAGCGGGCAACGATCTGAGCGCCGTGGTGGCCACGCTCAAGCGCCTGCCGCTTCGGCTGCTGCGCCCGCGGCCGATGGCCGAAGTGATCAGCACCGCCGGTGGCGTGCGCCTGGATGCGATGGATGAGGGCTTGATGCTACAGGCGCTGCCCGGCGTGTTCTGTGCTGGCGAGATGCTGGACTGGGAAGCCCCCACCGGGGGCTATCTGCTGACCGCGTGCTACGCCAGTGGCCTGCGTGCTGCGGAAGGCGTGATCGGGTGGTTGGCCGAGCGTTGAGGCCTACCACGTAGAGTCAAGCTTGCTCGGCTGCGTTGCGTTGTAGAGCCGAGCTTGGGCTCGGCTCTACACGCTGGTCACCACGGCCTGCGCATGCTCACCGAGGCCAGCGAAACACCACTGGGATGCGGGTAAGCCTCTTCGCGCACGCTGACGAAGCCCTGCCGCTGGTAGAACGGCACGGCATTGAGCGAGGCCGACAGCACGACCTCGCGCTCCTGGTCGGCCATCGCCAACAGGCGCTGCATCAGGGCCTGGCCGATGCCCCTGCCACCCTGATCCGGGTCGACGAACAATGCATCCACTTCGTTGGCCTCTAGATCAAACACGCCGAAACCCAGCAGGTCTCCCTGCGTGTCCTCGGCCACCACGCAACCGCCCTGCCCCAGCAACCGCGTGTACTGCACCGGCGGTGGTGAAGCCGACCAGGGGGCGATCACCTCCGGCGGGTAGTGGCTGCTGCAGGTTTCGCGCACGCAGCGCGTACGCAGCGCCCACAGCGTGGCCACATCGGCCATGGTGCCGGTCCTGAACTGCATGACACCTCCTTGTAGAGCCGAGCCCATGCTCGGCTGTTCTTCGTTCCAACGTCGCCATGCCTGATTGAAAGGCAGTCGGGCATGGCTCGACTCTACAGAAGCGTCATCGCGATTTGCTGGCGCGCAACGCCTGGATCTTCGGCGGTGGCTGGAACGAGTCGCTGCGTGCATCGGCCCAGAACGCATGGAACACCGCGTGGTCCGGCACTTTGTGCAGCAGCTCGCCCGGTTCCAGATAACGGTACAGCGACGCCAGCGAACGGATCTCAACCGGCGAAACACGACGCAGGATGTGCTCCGGACCCAGCTCCGCCGGGTCATTCAAACCTGCAGCGCAGAGCAGCTCCTTCAAGGCGTGCAGCGTGTGCTCGTGGTAGCTGTACACACGCGTTGCCTTGTCCGGCGCATCGAGGTGCTTCCAGCGTGCCGGGTCCTGGGTGGCGATGCCGGTCGGGCACTTGTCGGTGTGGCAGCTCAGCGACTGGATGCAGCCCAGCGCGAACATGAAGCCACGGCCGGCATTGCACCAGTCGGCCCCCAGCGCGACGGTCCGCGCGATGTCGAACGCACTGGTGATCTTGCCCGCCGCACCGATACGGATGCGGTCACGCAGGTCCAGGCCGACCAGCGTGTTGTGTACCAGCAGCAGCGCCTCGTGCATCGGCACGCCAACATGGTCGACGAACTCGGCCGGGGCTGCACCGGTGCCGCCCTCGGCACCATCGACCACGATGAAATCTGGCAACAGGCCAGTCTCCTGCATGGCCTTGGCGATACCGAACCACTCCCAGGGGTGACCGATCGCCAGCTTGAATCCGACCGGCTTGCCACCGGACAGCTCGCGCAGGCGGCCCACGAACTGCAGCAGCTCCACCGGCGTGGAGAACGCCGAGTGACGCGAGGGCGACACGCAGTCCACGCCCATCGGCACGCCACGGGTCACCGAAATCTCGGCGGTCACCTTCGGCGCCGGCAGCACGCCGCCGTGGCCGGGCTTGGCACCCTGCGACAGCTTGATCTCGATCATCTTGACCTGGTCATGGGTGGCATTGGCAACGAAGCGCTCCTCGCTGAAACCGCCCTTCTCGTCGCGGCACCCGAAGTAGCCCGAGCCGATCTCCCACACCAGGTCACCCCCCATTTCGCGGTGATAGGGTGAAATCGAGCCTTCGCCGGTGTCGTGGTAGAAGCCGCCGCGCCGCGCGCCTTCGTTCAGCGCACGGATCGCATTGGCCGACAGCGAGCCAAAGCTCATCGCCGAGATATTGAACACGCTGGCCGAATAGGGCTTGGCGCAGTTGGCACCGATCAGCACGCGGAAGTCATGCTTGGCGATGGCCGTCGGCGCCAGCGAATGGTTGATCCACTCGTAGTCCACAGCGTACGTACTGCGCAGGGTGCCGAACGGCACCGTGTCCATTTCGTTCTTGGCGCGCTGGTAGATCAGCGCGCGCTGCTGGCGCGAGAACGGCACGTCCTCCAGGTCGCTCTGCACGAAGTACTGGCGGATCTCCGGGCCGATCGATTCCAGGCCGTATCGGAAGTGCGCCATCACCGGATAATTGCGGCGCAGCGTGCTGCGCTTCTGCAGCAGGTCCCAGGTCCCCAGCGCCACCATCGCGGCAGTCAGGCCGACGCCCCAGTACCAGGCCGGCCATATCACGGCCAGCCACAGGCAGATCGGGAACATCAGGATGGCGAGCAGGTAGACGATATACCGGTGCATGGCTTTCCTCGGTTGCAACTGCCCCCGAGTCTACCGCGCCGACTGCCGCCGGGGTTTACAGTCGATCGTCAACCACGTTGCGCGGCCAGGCCGACTTCACGTCGTAGACCAGGCCACCGGGCGCCAGCAGGCTGCGGATCCGTGTTTCATCCATCGCCTTGAAGTGGGCGTGTGCCACGGCCAGCACCACCGCGTCGTAGCAGCCTGCCGCTGGCTCGGCAAGCCACTGCACACCTTCGTCGGCCAATGTAGCGGGGCCGACCCATGGATCGCTGACCTCGACCTGGGCACCGGCATCGCGCAGGCGTTGCGCCAGTTCCAGCGCGCGGCTGTTGCGCAGGTCCGGGCAGTCTTCCTTGAAGGTCACGCCCAGTACCAGGATGCGCGCCTGCGCCGGTGCGCGGCCGCGTTCGGCCAGCATTGCCAGCACCCGCGTCGCCACATGCTCACCCACGCGGTTGTTGACCTGCCGCGCGGTATGGATCAGGTCCGGGTGGAAACCCACGCTCTCTGACTTGTGCAGCAGGTAATACGGATCCACGCCGATGCAGTGGCCGCCAACCAGACCCGGCCGGAACGGTAGGAAGTTCCACTTGCTGCCCGCCGCGTCGAGCACGTCCTGGGTATCGATGCCGAGCCGGTCGAAGATCAGTGCCAGCTCGTTGACCAGCGCGATGTTGACATCACGCTGGATGTTCTCGACCACCTTGGCCGCTTCGGCCACGCGCATCGACGGCGCCGGGAACGTACCGGCAGCAATGATGCGCTGGTACAGGCCGTCGATCACCGCAGCAACTTCCGGTGTCGAGCCGGAGGTGATCTTGCGGATGTCAGCCAGGCGTCGATGGCGATCACCGGGGCTGACCCGCTCCGGGCTGTAGCCGCAGTAGAAGTCTTCGTTGAAGCGCAGGCCGGAGCCCTGCTCCAGCAGCGGCACGCACACTTCTTCGGTGGTGCCGGGATACACCGTGGATTCGTAGATCACCAGGTCGCCAGCACGCAGGTGGCTGGCGATCAGCCGCGTGGCCGAGCGCAGCGGCTCCAGGTCGGGCTGCTCGTAGGCATCGATCGGCGTCGGCACGGTCACGATATAGACGTTGCACGCGTCAAGCAGATCCGGATCGCTGCCGTACTCCAGCAGCTGCGCACTGGCCAGCTCGTCGGCTTCCATTTCCAGCGTGTGATCCACGTCGTTGCGCAGCTCGGCGATGCGCCCGGCATCAATGTCGAAACCCAGCGTCGGCCAGTGCCGGCCGAAGGCCACCGCCAGCGGCAGCCCGACATAGCCCAGGCCGATCACCGCAAAACGGGGTGCGTCGGCCGCTGCAACAGGCACATTCATCGGCACGCCCAGTGCAACAGGCAAGGCTTCACGTTCGCATCCATCGCTTCGGCCAATACGCTCATTCGCTGTACCACTCGGAGGAACCCACGCCGGAAAGGCTACAGCGTAACGGCCTCGCCCCCCGCCGCCAAGGCAGTTCAGGACCCCAGTGCGACCGCTGCCGGTTCGAGTTCGCCATCGGCACCGGTCCAGGCCTGGCGCAGGCGTTCGAAGCCACCGCTGCCCTGCAGGAAGCCTGGCCAGGCGGCATCGACGATCTGCGCCAGCAGGTCCGCTTCGATCCGTCGCGTGCCCATCGACCAGCGCGGGAATGCACGCTGCGCTACCGGCGCACGGCACAACACCTTCAGCTGCCCATGGCTGCGCGCGTTGAGGATGCGCGGGAACACCGAATCGATGCCATCTTCCGGACCTTCCAGGTATTGCAGGAAGCGCGTGCCGTCGAACATCAGCACGCCGGTGACGCCGGCTACACGATTGAATGCCGAGGCATCGGCCAGCAGGCGGTCAAGATCGGTTGTCTGCAGATCGGCGCGGGCCTCACTGGCATAGGCAATCGCGTGCAGCGACATCAGGTGGCTCCCCCCCTGGGAACGATGGTTGGGACTATGACATGAACAGGCACAACAGTTAAGCACGTCCCCGCAGGTCACTGCTCCGGTGCAATCCAGCCGTCGTGCGGCAGGTGGGCTACAATCGGCGCCGCGCTGCAGGCCCGGATGGCGAAACTGGTAGACGCATCGGACTTAAAATCCGCCGGGGGCAACCCCATGCCGGTTCGATTCCGGCTCCGGGCACCACACGCGCACAGCGCAGCAAGCCGTCAGATCGCCCGCGAATAACGCGGCTGCTCATGCGCCGCACGCAGGTACGGATCGAAGCACATCGCCAGCAGCCGCAGCAGCGGTCGTCCCGGTTCACTGGCGCGCACCACACCCTCACGGTATTCGGCCAGACCGTCGTCCTGCAGACGTTGCACCGAACGCAGGTCTTCGGCGAAGTACTGCTCGAAGTCGACACCATGGCGCTGGCCCAGCACGGCACCATCCACCTCGCCCTGGCACATCAGCTGCTGGATCAGTTCCGCGCGCAGCTGGTCGTCGTTACTCAGTGCCACGCCACGCCAGACTGGCAGTTGGCCGTGGTCCACCGCATCCTCCCAGGACGGCAGGTCACGCGGATTCTGGCTGTAGGTCGCGCCGATGTGGCTGATCGCACTCACGCCCAGGCCGAGCAGATCGGTATCGGCGTGGGTGGTGTAGCCCATGAAGTTGCGATGCAGCTGGCCGGCACGCTGCGCACGCGACAGGTCCTCTTCCGGCAACGCGAAGTGATCCATGCCGATGTACTGGTAACCGGCGGCCGACAGCCTCTCCACCGCCAGCCCCAGCAGCGCCAGCTTGTCTTCCGGCGACGGCAACCGGCTTTCGTCGATCTGCTTCTGCGCGCGGAAAAGATGCGGCAGGTGCGCATATCCGTAGACCGCCAAGCGGTCCGGGCGCAGCGCCAGCACCAGTTCCAGTGTGCGCCCGAAGCCCTCCAGACTCTGCCCCGGCAGGCCATAGATCAGGTCGACGTTGACCGAGCGCATGCCGCTGTCGCGGCAGGCGCGCAGGATGTCCAGCGTCTGCTGCACGCCCTGCACGCGGTTGATCGATTCCTGCACCTGCGGGTCGAAATCCTGCACGCCCAGGCTTGCGCGGTTGAACCCCAGCCGGGCCAGCATCGCTACGTCTCGGGTATCGATGAAGCGCGGATCGAGCTCGATGGAGAAATCGCGCTGTGATGAATCGCTGAAGTCGAAACGTCGGCGCAGCCCTTCGATCAGTGTGGTCATCGCCTCGGCATCGAGGAAATTCGGCGTGCCGCCGCCCAGGTGCAGCTGGATGACTTCGCGACCATCCTCGAACTGCGGCGCCAGCAGGTCGGCCTCGGCCAGCACGCGCGAGACGTAGCTGTGGCCACGGCCGCGATCACGGCTGATCACCCGGTTGCAGCCGCAGTAGAAGCAAGGGCTGGAACAGAACGGCACGTGCACGTACAGCGACAGCGCGCGGGCCAGTTGGTTGCTGTCGGCAATTGCCTGGCGCAACGCCGGCGCGTCGAAGCCATCATGGAAATGCGGCGCGGTCGGATACGAGGTGTAGCGCGGCCCCGGACGGTCGTGCCGACGCAGCAGGTCGGGGTCGAAGTTCCAGGCCAGGCCGCCAGCGGCGGGAGAGAACGTGTCCATGGCGCCAGCATCGCGCCGGGCGGCCTGCGCCGCCTTGACCCAAATCAATCCTTGGCGGGGATCCCCAGCACCGGCAGGCCGACCTGAGGCCAGCGCAGCATCTGGTAGCGCTTCCAGAAAGTGTCACCGATGCGTGCGGCCACATCGTTGGCCAGTTCCTGCATCGGCGGGTTGTTGCATTCGGCAGTGGTGATCCGGAACAGCACCAGCCAGCGGTCGAACAGATCCTTGTCCAGTTCAATGGCCATGTGCTTGGACATCGGCGAGCCTTTGAAGCGGCGCGTGCCGCGCAGCATCGCCGACCAGAAGTCGACCAGCTGCGCAAGATGCTCCGACCAATCGTGGACGTGCGCGCCGAACACCGGCCCCAGCCGTTCTTCCTCGCGCACGCGGGCATAGAAGTCGTGGACCAGGCGGGTCACTTCCTGCTCGGTACACAGCTCCGGCGAGGCGACGGGAAGGACTGGCGGAGGTATTGCGGTCATCGGGGCACCCAAAGCTTGCCGGCAGTGTGCCGCAGCCGGCCATCACCACCGTTGATCCAGATCAATGTCGGCGCAGTCCGCTGCACCTAGGCTGGCACGCTTGCAGGAAGCATGCCCTGCGGATGCTGCGCCAGCCGGCGGAGTATACGCGCCGCCCACTTTTCGAACCGGGACAGCATGAACAGACCTTCTCCCAGCCGCCGCCAGCGGCTGATCCAGCATTGGGGCGCCATCCTCTGGCCCAGCTTCATTGCCGCCGGCGTGGCCAGCGTGGTGTTCTTCGCCTTCGTCGATCCATTGCGCCTGCAGGCGATCAGCTTTCCGGACACGGCGATCAGCCGCGAGCTGGGCTATAGCGCTGGCTTCTTCATGTTCTGGGCAGTGACAGCACTGTCCAGTGCAGTCACCTGGTACCTGCAACGACCGATGCCGAGCGACGACGACGACGAGCTGCCGCTGGGATGAGCACGACCTGCACCACAACACCCAGACCGTGGCACTGGCGCGGCCCGCTCAGCGCCGCCCTGCTGGTGCTGTTCTATGCGCTGCCGTGGCTGCGCTGGGACGGCCGCCAAGCCCTGCTGCTGGACATCAACACTCGACGCTTCGACCTGTTCGGCTGGACGCTGTGGCCTGGCGACGCCGGCGTATTGATCGGACTATTGTCGGCGCTGGCGGTGGGCTTTGCGCTGCTCACCCATCTCGCCGGGCGCATCTGGTGCGGCCACGCCTGTCCGCAGACGCTGTGGCGCCGTGCCTTCGACTGGATCGCACGCGCCGTGGCCCGCGTGCTGCCAGCATCAATGGCGCGCCCCGCCACGCAGGTGGCCTGGGGACTGTTGTCGCTATGGACCGGGATCACCTTCGTCGGCCTGTTCAGCCCCATGGCCGAACTGGTGGCCGCTGCGCCCCACGCCGACTGGAGCCGTTGGGAAACCTTTTGGGTGCTGTTCTATGCGGCCGCTACCTGGGGCAATGCCGGCTTCCTGCGCGAGCAGGTCTGCCGCTCGCTGTGCCCGTTCGCACGCATGCAGCCGCTGCTGACCGATCCACACACGCCGCGCATGCTGTACGACGCGCGTCGGGGTGAACCACGTGGGCCGCGTCCATCCGGCCTGGGCGGCGTTCTCGGCCGCGGTCGTGGCCTGCTCGATCCAACAACTGCGCAGGACTACGTGTTCCGTGCTGCGCATCCGTTGCTGGCCGGGCCCATGCCCGTCTTCAGTGCCGACCGCCTGGGCGACTGCACCGACTGCGCCGCCTGTGTCAGCGCCTGTCCGATGCAACTGGACATACGCCACGGGCCGCAGGCCGATTGCCTGGCCTGCGGCGCCTGCCTGGAAGCCTGCGCACAGCAACAGCACCAGGCCGGCTTCGGTCCGGGGCTGGTGCGTTACTGCAGTCCACAGGCGATGGTCGGGCAACCGCGGCGCTGGTGGCGACCGCGGACCCTGGGCCTGATTTCAATGCTGCTGGCGCTGCTTGCCTGCGGCGCCTGGCGCCTGCTCTGAATCAACGCGGCCCGCTGGCGTTAGGCGGGACCAGCTGTGCACGTCGGACGATGCCCAGCTGCTCGATGATCAGCGCCATTTCATTGGTGACTTCGGTACGCTCGGTCCCCTGCGGGACCAGGCGGTCCAGCACCTGCTGGTAGGTATCCCAGAACGCCGGACCGCATCCGTGTTTGTGATAGCTGGCTTCCAGTTCGCGGCGTACCCGTTCAGCCAAGCCATGCATGCCGTATTCCATACGACCTCCGTTGGACTTGTTCTGCATTGTTGACGGTCTACCGACTCACTTGCGTGCTACTGAAAGACTCCCGGGCTTCACGCCCAGTTGATGCCAATTAGTCATAGATTTCACGACAGGTCAATTACATGCAGCGACATTCGTGATCGAAATTATTAATCGTTCACGAAACTGCATACGGGCCCACGGGGTCGCCGGATGGTCCGAAGCCGACACGCGACCTGTCTTGACCGCCCCGCCCGCCAGTAGACGTCACTGATCGGCAATCCCAAATTGATCGAATTTGCCTATGTTGCTAAGCATACTTAACAAAAAGTGCTTAGAGTGCTAGATGCGACAGAATGCGGCGCAGATCAGATGGATTTACCTTCCGCCGCCTCAGTTACGGGGAACAGATTCGGATAGCGCTGGTGCAGGATGTATTGCCTCAACGCCGGAATTGGAAAGTCCCTGGGCCATTGCGACACTGCGGATCGGCTTATGCCGAAGAAGCGCGCCAGTTCGGCATCGGTCCGGAAGCCCAACCGGTTACGCACCTGTCTCTTGCTCCAGAATTCGGTCATGGCCGGCCCTTCTGTTAACCAGCCTTATTCTTGCGGCAAGGATTCTTCGCATTCCACGCGTTAAGCTGGCTTGCATAGATGAATACTCTCGGCCAACGACTCGCCACCGCCATGAAGAAAGCCGGGCATCCACGCCCGGCCGACCTGGCCCGTGCCGCGCACTCGACGACGGCAACCATCAGCAACTGGCTCAACGACCATGTCAGCCCCTCGCATGTGAAGGCCGAACAGCTGTTCCGCATCGCCGATGCGGCCAAGCTGGACGCGCGTGAACTGCTGTACGGCATCAGCGGGCTCGGCGTCGGTGAGCCCGGCAATGCCTACATCCCCAGCCAGGCCCACCTGGACGTCTGGCAGGACGCCTACGAACTGGTCAGTCACCTGGTTGCCGAGAACGGGCTGGAGATCGATCACCGCCGTCACGCGGCGCTGGACCTGCTCGCGTTCGAGCTGTTGATGGACGGCTTCAGCCGCAGCAAGGTCGCCCGCGTGCTGATGACCTCGATGACGTGAGCGCACCGCCGCTGGTAGCATAGGCGGCGATGGGGATGGGGCTCCCCCGATAACCGCCTGAGAAGGCTGATGGCTCCTGCCAGGACGAACCCGGCGTTCGTCGACGGCAGGTCGTGCCTGCCCTCGCCGTTCGCCGTCGAACCAGCGAATCCGCACGCGAGGCACGCCATGCAAGCTCTGAACAATTACTTCCTGGTCTTCATTGGCGGCGGTCTCGGCGCCTGCCTGCGCCATGCCTGCAACCTGATCGGCGCGCGGGTGGCGGTCGGCAGCCCCTGGCCGTGGTCGACCTTCCTCATCAACATCAGCGGCGCACTGCTGATGGGCGTGGTGGTCGAGGTCTTCGCGATGCGCAATGGCGCCTCGCCGCAGCTTCGCCTGCTGCTGGCCACCGGCATCCTCGGCGGCTACACCACGTTTTCCACCTACGCGCTGGAAATCGGCCTGCTGCTGCAGCGCGGCCAGCACGGACTGGCGGCGTTGTATGCCGGCGGCTCGGTGGCACTGGGCCTGGCCGGCCTGTTCGGCGGGATGAAGCTGGCCCGGCTGGTGCTGGGCTGAGGCTCAGGCTGCAGTGGCACGGGCCTGCCCGCGCCACTGCCGTGGCGACTGCCCGGTGTGCGCCTTGAAGGCGCGCGACAACGCCGCTTCGCTGCCATAGCCCACGTCGTCGGCAATCCGCTTCAGCGGCCTACCCTGGCGTAGTGCCTGCTGCGCCAGGCCCACCCGCCAGCCCTGCAGGTACTGGCCCGGAGTGGTTCCCATGGCCTCGCGGAAGCTGGCCGCGAACACACTGCGCGACATGCCGGCGACATCGGCCAGATCTTCCAGCGTCCACGCCTGTGCCGGTGATTCGTGCATGGCCACCAGCGCCAGCCGCAGTCGCGGATGACCGAGCCCGGCAAACAGGCCACCGCGCATCTCGCCACCTTCCATCAGCTGGCGCAGCACCTGGATCATCACCACCTCGAACAAGCGGTTGACCATGGCCGCACGGCCACAACGCTGCTCGAAGGCCTCTTCGAACAGTAGTTCCAGCGCCGCGTGGCCGCCATACAGATCCGCCAGCGGCAGGCAGATGAAATCCGGCAGTGCCGCGCTGATCGGATTGAGCCGGCCCCCTTCGAAATACAGGTTGGCGCAGGCCATGTCGGCGCCGAGCTGCGGGTCGGTGCTGAAGCGGTGCGGCATCGGTCGCGGATACAACAACAGGCTGGGCACCTCGACCTGGACGGCCTGTTGGCCGTGCCTGACCTGCACCGGCCCGCGCCGCACCAGGTGCAGCTGGCCGGCCTCATCTTCACTCTCCAGGGTGTTGATACCGCACAGCGCACCCGCATGGAACACCGAGGCGGTGACCGAAAAGCGCTCAAGCAGAATGGCGAGACGGTCGACCATAACGAGACTCCGGATCAAGCGGAAATGGTTCAATACGTCAGATCGTATCGGAATCGCCACTGTGATGGACGATTGAACGCTGTCCGCCCCGGACCCTCACCCATCCTGCAAATGGCGGATCGCCCCGAAGCCCTCCGCCGCCGCAGGCGCCACAAAGTGGCGGGTGATCTGCTCGAACGCTTCATCGCTGGCCTGGAACGGGTGCTCACCGCGTGCGTTGCGGGCACGCAGCCGCGCCTTGCAGATGGGGGCGGGAACGTCGAGAAAATGGAGCTGATGGGCAACGCCGGCCGACGCGAACAGTTCGCGGCCCCGTGCACGGGTGCCGGGTCCACGGCTGCCAGGCAATCCCCTGCGGCAGTGCAGCGCGCGCAGGATTTCGCCGGGTTCTATGCTCGGCGCGATTCCCGGATGGAATGACCGTGATGCGTCCCTTGCTTCGATGCACCCTCGCCCTCGGCCTACTGCTGTCTTCGACACCATTGCTGGCCGCACTACCCACTGCACCGCGCACCCTGAGCGGAGAGCTGCAGAGGGCACCGTGGCGGCTGGATGTGCCAGCGAGCTGGAATGGCGACCTGGTGATGCTGGCCCACGGCTATGAGCCGGTAGGCATGCCACGCACTACGCCGATGACCGCCAATGACAGCACCGCACCATTGCTGGCCGCTGGCTACGCCGTCGCACAGAGTGCCTATGCCAGCCAGGGCTGGGCAGTGTCCGATGCGATCAGCGATATGGAACGGCTGCGCCAGCACGTGCTGGCTGAACTCGGGCACGTGCGCCAGACATGGATGCTGGGATTCTCGATGGGTGGCGCCGTGACGATCGGCAGCCTCGAGCGCTTCCCGCAGCATTACGCGGGTGGGGTCTCGTTGTGCGGCGCCAATCTCAGTGGTGAACGGATCGCGGCCGACCTGCTGACCACGCTGGTCGCGTTCGACTATTTCTTCCCAAAGGCCGAAGGCCTGCCAAGGACCGGCCTTGTCTCGCGCGAAACCGCCACACTGCCGCAGGGCGAGTTGTACCAGGGTATCGCCAACGCGCTGCAGCGCGCACCGTCACATGCGGCGTTGCTGGCGCGGCGGCTGCAGGTCTCCACTGAAGACCTGGCCGGCACGATCAGCCTGCACGCACTGGTCCTGCATGAGCTGGCCACCCGCAGCGGCGGAATGCCGACCGGCAATGTCGGCATTGTCTACAGCGGCTTCGGTGATGACGCCGCATTCAATGCCGGCGTGCAGCGCATCGATGCCGTGCTTTCCGCACAGGCCCATGCGCGCGGAAATCCTGCACTGACCGGTGCGTTGAAGCGACCGCTGGTGATCCAGTTCAACCACAACGACCCGACCATCGTGCCGCACATGCAGGCGGTGTATCCGCAACTGGCCGCACAGGCTGGTGCCCATCCGCTGCCGCAGGTGCTGCCGGCCGTGGGCGAAGGGCATTGTGGCTTCTCTGAAGCGCAGGTGGTCGAAGCATTAAAGGCGGTGCAGCGCTGAGGCCGGCGCATGCCGCAGCGCATCAGGACCGTGCCGGTCGGGCTGCTATGGTAGCCCGGCCCATTGAAGGGCAGACAAAGGACTGACGTGATGATCAAGACGACCTTGAAGACCGTGATGCTCCTTGGCATGGCCGTGACCGGCCTGGCCTTCGCCGCCGGAACCTGCGAGTTCTGCACGCTGAAGTACGAGCAGTGCCTGCGCACTTCGCACGGACCGTTGGGCAAGACCGCGGAGCAGTGCCTGGCCGAGTACAGGATGTGCCGTGAAATGGACTGCCCGTCTCCCTGATTGGCGTCCAGCCGGCTCCTGCGGGAGCCGGCTCAGCCCACAGCGATACCAATCACTTACGTTGTAGGAACTGGTGGGTTTCCCAATCTCGACTGACCGCGTACCTGTCCGGCATGCACGAAGGCGAGTGGCTGGGCTTCGACACCTCGATGTACTTCGGCCACAAGGGCCTGGGCCTGACCCGCACGGCGCTGCATGATGCGCGCGGCCCGATCGGGGCGTCGTCAACCGCCCAGCGTTCCCATGGTGAAGGTGTAACCGGAAGTCATCAGGAACTCGCGCATGCGCATCTCCGCGCGCCGCGGTGAGGCCAGGTTTGCCGGGGCGTACAGGGCATAGACCAGGCCCGATCCTTCGATATGCTCGCGGCGGACCTCGCAGCGGGCGGTTTCCGAGGCAATCACCCATCCGTCTTTCAGCCGATCCGGCCCGATGGATTGCCCGTTCTTCAAACGGAAGGTCAACCAGCGCACATCTGCCATGATTTTGCTCATTTCCGATTCGCTCCGTGCCCGAAGCGATCCGAGGTGTCCTTGCTCGCCATTGCAGCTCCCTAAGACGTGGAACTCGACCATAACGCCTTTCCATGTCGCAGGTGGCTGAGACTGACCCCGCGGCTCAGGTCGCCAGGGTGAACAGTCGCCACAATGCCTCGCGCCCCGGCGGAGTCAGGCGTAGTTCGCGCCGGCCCTCGACGCGTCGGAGCCAGTCGTTGCTCACGAAGCTGTCCAGCATCGCCTCGCCGACCAGGCCCGCCAGATGTGGACGCCGCTCGGTGCAGTCCAGGCACCCCCGGCAGTAGCGCGCGGGCTTGGCCGTGACCGGCTGCCGAAGTACATCGGCCAGTGGCTGGCCCAGTCCTCGCAGGAAGTCAGCGCCGTGCTCACTCACCCGCCAATGTCCGTCACCCGGCAGCACATGACCCGCCCTCAGCAGATGCTCGGTGATGGCCACCGCGTGCACGCCGGCCAGGTGTCGATAGCAGGAACGTGCCTGGCGCAGCGCCGGCAGGGTGCGCGATGCTGCAGCCGTGCACGAGGGCGTACGATCGGCCACGCGCAGGATGCCTTCGAGCATGTCGGCCACCTCGCTTGAGGCCAGCCGATGGTAGCGATGGCGCCCTTGCGCGACGGCAACGAGAAGGTCGCCCTCGACCAGCCTGCGCAGGTGCGAGCTTGCCGTCTGCGGCGTCACCCCTGCCACGCGCGCCAGTTCCATCGCGGTGTAGGCACGCCCATCCATCAATTGCAGCAGCATGGCGGCGCGCGCTTGGTCACCGACCAGGGCACCAACGCTGACAAGGGAACCGGAGGTGTGGACCATGCCCGCATTGTGGCACGCCCCCGTATACCGATAGTTCGATGCAGGCCGAAGCGTCGGCGGCCACTGCCACGTCAAAGTTGCCGCCCCAACACCGTGAGACCTGTCGTGAAGAATGCTTCGATCCATCGTCGCTGCATCACCCCTTCGGTCCTGTATCCAGGCACACCGGTGCTGTTGATGACCACGCTGAACGACGACGGCAGCAGCAACATCAGCCCGCTTTCTTCGTTCTGGGCACTGGGCAATCGCGTGGTGCTGGGCCTCGGCGTGCAGGGCCAGGGCTACCGCAATCTGCAGCTGCGCAACGAGTGCGTGCTGAATTTTCCTTCGTCCGCGCAGGCCGCGCAGGTCGAGGCCATTGCAAGGGCGACCGGCTGTGACCCGGTGCCGGCCGCCAAGCAGGCGATGGGCTACGTGCACGTGCGCGACAAGTTCGCCTTGGGCAGGTTCAGTGAAGTCGCATCGACGCAGGTCGCGCCGATGGCGATTGCCGAGTGCCCATTGCAGGTAGAAGTCAGCGTAATGGCAATGCACCCGCCTGGCGGGGACGATGGCCAGGGCTTTGTGATCGTCGAAGGTCGTATCCGCTGCGTGCATGCCCACGAGGACATCACCGTGGCCGGCACCCAGCACATCGACGTGGCGCGCTGGAAGCCGTTGATCTATCTGTTCCGTCACTACCTGGGCGTGAGCGAAGTGATCGGGCGCAACTTCCGCGCGGAGACGCCGATGCGCGATCCCGCCTAGCGACCAGGACGGTTTCACCCTGTAGGTCGAGCACGCGCGTGATCCATAGCCTCGCCCCCAATGCGGCAACCATGCTGCCACGATTCGAGCCGGCACTTGAGCTGGGCGTTCGCGCTGGATGCCTTGCCGCAGCCGCTGACGCAGGCCACGATTCAGGCGTTGGCCCGGCGGTAGCTGTGATCAACCTTGAACATTCACGGGCAATCCGTCCGCCAAAGAAAAAGCCCTGACCGGAGTCAGGGCTTTTCAATATGGAGGCCTCAAGCGGAATCGAACCGCTGTAAACGGATTTGCAATCCGGTGCATAGCCACTCTGCCATGAGGCCAACGTACTGCGCGTCAGGAACTGAGCCCTGACATGACAAAACCCCGTGATGGGGCCTGTCCGAACATGGAGCGGGAAACGAGACTCGAACTCGCGACCTCAACCTTGGCAAGGTTGCGCTCTACCAACT
>NZ_JBSPUG010000007.1:0-164188 GCF_056861405.1 Stenotrophomonas sp. 22DLJC03 | reverse complement strand
TCAACGCCCGCAAAAGGGATGCGGAGGCCCAGATGGCCTCCGCCTGACAAGACAGTTGCTACAAGTGCACGGCGGGATCCGCGTCAATACAGGATGCGCGTGCGCAGCGTACCCGGAATCGCGGCCAGCTCGTCGCGCACCGCAGCAGCCTGTTCCTCGCTGGCGGTGATATCGATCACCACGTAGCCCACCTTCGGGTCGGTGCGCAGGAACTGGCCGTCGATGTTGACGTTGTGGCGCGAGAAGATCTCGTTGACCTTGGACAGCACGCCCGGCACGTTCTGGTGGATGTGCAGCAGGCGCAGGCTATCGGCGTGCTCGGGCAGGGTCACTTCCGGGAAGTTGACCGCCGACAGGGTGCTGCCGTTGTCGCTGTAGCGCACCAGCTTGGCCGCTACTTCAATGCCGATGTTGTCCTGTGCTTCCAGCGTGCTGCCACCCACGTGCGGAGTCAGGATCACGTTGTCGTGGCGGGTCAGTGACGATTCGAAGATATCGCCATTGCCCTTCGGCTCGACCGGGAACACGTCCAGCGCTGCGCCGCCGAGGTGGCCGCTGGCCAGGGCTGCATCCAGCGCATCGATGTCGACCACGGTGCCGCGCGCGGCGTTGATCAGGTGCGTGCCCTTGCGCATCTTCGCCAGCTCGGTGCTGCCGATCATCCACTGTGTGGACGGGGTTTCCGGCACATGCAGGGTGACGATGTCGGCGCGTGCCAGCAGGTCGTCCAGGCTGGCGGCCGCACGGGCATTGCCCAGTGACAGCTTGGTTTCCACGTCGTGGAAGATCACCTGCATGCCCAGCGATTCGGCCAGCACACCCACCTGGGTGCCGATGTGGCCATAGCCGATGATGCCCAGTGTCTTGCCGCGCACCTCATGGCTGCCGCTGGCCGACTTCGACCAGCCGCCGCGATGGCATTCGGCGTTCTTCTGCGGAATGCCGCGGGTCAGCATGATCGCCTCGGCGATCACCAGTTCGGCCACGCTGCGGGTGTTGGAGTAGGGTGCGTTGAACACCGGGATGCCGGCCAGTTCGGCCGCGTCCAGGTCGACCTGGTTGGTGCCGATGCAGAAGCAGCCCACCGCGATCAGACGCTTGGCCTCGGCCAGCACTTCGGCGCTGAGCTGGGTGCGCGAGCGGATGCCGACGATGTGCGCCTCGGCGATGCGTGCCTTCAGTTCGTCCTCGGGCAGCGCCTTGGTGTGCGCTTCGATCTGGCTGTAGCCGGCGGCGCTGAACACCTCCACGGCGGTCTGGCTGACCCCCTCCAGCAACAGCACACGGATATCCTGCTTCGGGAACGAGGTCTTCTTCGGCGACATGGGGCAACACGGCCAGTGGGACAGGGGCTGACCACTATGCCAGATCGTGTCGCCCATGGTGCAGTGCGCAATTGGTTGCATCCGTAGCTATCTGCACGGCTGCGGGGGCTGGACGCTGGCGCGTGCCACTGGCACGCTTGCCCGTTCTTCACGCACCGCGCTGGACCGTCATGACCGATTCCCGCATTGCCTCGCTGCAGCAGGCCTGTCCCGGCCTGAAGCTGAAGACCGACCCGGCCGACCTGGAACATTACGGGCGCGACTGGACACGGCGCTGGACGCCGGCGCCGCTGGCTATCGCGCTGCCGGCCACGGTCGAGGAAGTGCGGGCGGTGATGCGTTGGAGTGCAGCCGAAGACGTGGCGGTGGTGCCGTCGGGTGGCCGCACCGGCCTGTCGGGCGGCGCGGTGGCCGCCAACGGCGAGCTGGTGCTCAGCCTGGAACGGATGAACAAGGCGCTGGCCTACGACGCGGTCGATCGCACCCTGGTAGTGCAGGCCGGCATGCCGCTGGAAGCCGTGCACAACGCCGCGCTGGACCACGGCCTGATCTACCCGGTGGATTTTGCCGCGCGCGGGTCCTGCACGATCGGCGGCAACATCGCCACCAATGCCGGCGGCATCCGCGTGATCCGCTACGGCAACACCCGCGAGTGGATCGCCGGGCTGAAGGTGGTCACGGCTGATGGCGAGTTGCTGGAGCTCAACAAGGGCCTGATCAAGAACTCCAGCGGCTATGACTTCCGCCAGCTGCTGATCGGCTCGGAAGGCACGCTGGGCGTGATCGTCGAGGCGACGGTGAAGCTGACCGACCCTCCGCCGGCCAGCAACGTGATGCTGTTGGCACTGCCCAGCTTCGACGTGCTGATGCAGGTATTTGCCGCGTTCCGCGCGCGCCTGCAGCTGCAGGCCTTCGAGTTCTTCACCGACCGGGCACTGGAGCACGTGCTGGCACATGGCGCACAGGCGCCGTTCGACCAAGTGCACCCGTATTACGTGGTGACCGAGTTCGCGGCCGGCGACGAGGCTCAGGAAGCGGCGGCGATGGCGGCCTTCGAGGACTGCATGGGTAATGGCTGGGTCAGCGACGGCGTGATCAGTGCCAGCGACGCCCAGGCCGCGCAGCTGTGGCGCCTGCGCGAGGGCATCACCGAATCGCTGGCGCGCTACAAACCCTACAAGAACGACGTTTCAGTGCGGATCTCGGCGATGCCGGCGTTCCTGGCCGAGACCCAGGCGCTGATCGGGCAGGCCTATCCGCATTTCGACGTGGTCTGGTTCGGCCATATCGGTGACGGCAATCTGCACATCAATGTGCTCAAACCCGACGACACCAGTGACGCTGATTTCGTGGCGCAATGCGAGCACGTAACCAAGCTGCTGGCACAGGTGCTGGCCCGCTTCGATGGCAGCATCTCGGCCGAGCACGGTATCGGTCTGGTCAAGAAGGGCTACCTGGACAGCACCCGCGGGCCGGCTGAGATCGCGCTGATGAAGGCGGTCAAACGCGCGTTCGATCCCCAAGCGCGGCTGAATCCCGGCAAGCTGTTCGGCGCCTGAGACGGGCAAATCCTTCACGTACCCGTTACGCTCCACGCATTCTCACAACCGGCTTCGAACCGATGACCCGTCCGCTTCTGCTGCTTGCCCTGCTGTCCCTGCCGCTGGCCGGCTTCGCTTCCAGCTTCGCTGGCACTTCGGCCGGCTCGGCCACCGGTGCGTCCTCCGGTTCGTCGGGCAGCAGCTCGGGCGATGACAAGGTGGTACTGGCTGCGCGCGACGATGCGGCTGCGTTCGTCGCCAGCGACGGCCAGATCCGTGGCGCCCGCCTGCAGGCGGCGCTGGTCCACCTGCGCGAGCAGAGCACCGCCGCACAGCAGCAGAGCGACCTGGAACTGGCCCGCACCCTGCTGGCGCGTTGATCCGGGCCGCATGACACCCGTGTTGAATGCCGCCGGGCATCGCCCGGCGCCACCGAAACGCGGGTGGCTTGTCGCATTGGCGTGGCTGGGCATTCCCGCGGCATATGCCGCTGACCGCCTGCAGCTGGACCCTGCCGGTCTCGACCCGGCGCAGCAGCAGCTCGCCCTCCAGACCCTGGCCGACGTGCAGTCGCTGTTGCCGCAAGGCCTGCTGCACGCCTTGCCTGCGCAGGTACGGGTGGCCTGGCGCGATGACCTGCCGGATGACGTGCACGGCCGAACCTTCGCCGGTCACATCGCGCTGCGCCGCGAGTTGCTGGATGACGGCATGCCCGGCGCCCGCCGTGCGCGCCGCAGTGCGCTGGTACACGAGCTGACCCATGTTGCCGACCGCAGTGGCGCGAACTGGTCGCGCAGTGCGCGTTGGCGGGACCTGGCGGGGTGGCAGCGCAAGCCGTGGCACCTCGGCCGTGGCGACAACGACTTCCGTGACCGTAGTCCGGATGTCTATGAACTGAAAAGTCCGGCCGAGTATCTGGCGGTGAACGCCGAGCATTTCGTGCTCGACAGTGAGTTCGCCTGCCGGCGACCGGCGCTGGCGCAGTGGTACCAGGCGCATTTTGGAGCGCCGCCTTCGCTGCCTCAGCCGCACTGCTCTACGACAATGCCGTTGCTGCAGGCCGAACCGGAAGAGGGCGCTGCATCGCTGCTGCAACTTGACCCGGCGCGCGTCTACGCGGTGGATTACCTGTTTGCCGAAGGCAGTGCCCAGCCGATGAGCCGCTGGGGCCACAGCATGCTTCGGTTGGTGATCTGCCGGCCTGACCGTGCGCCGGGGCCGGACTGTCGCCTGGACCTGGAGTACCACCGGGTACTGTCGTTCCGTGCGTTCGTCGGTGACGTGCAGATTTCCAACTGGCGTGGGCTGACCGGCGGTTATCCCTCGCGGCTGTTCGTGCTTCCGCTGCAGCAGGTTGTGGACGAGTACACCAAGGTCGAGCTGCGCGGGTTGCAATCGCTGCCGTTGCAGTTGGAGCGCAGCGAGATCGCCAGCCTGCTTGAGCGCACAGCACAGGTGCACTGGAGCTACGACGGGCGCTACTACTTCGTCAGCAACAACTGCGCGGTGGAAACCGCAAAGCTGTTGCAGGCCGGCGTGCCGAGGTTGGGCGAGGCAGGCCTGGCCCAGCTCAGCCCGCGTGGGTTGAAGCGGCGGCTGTCGCGGCTGCAGGTACTGGATGAGCAGGTGCTGGCTGATCGCGATTCAGCACAGGCGCAGGGTTACTACTTCGCCTCGGCACGCGACCACTACCAGCAGTTGTTCGGCGTGGCGGCAGCCCGGCTGGCATTGCCCGCACGTGATGTACGCGGCTGGTTGAAGCTGCCTGCACAGCAACGGGCACCGTGGTTGCTGAAGGGCGACCTGCGCGCCAGCGCCGGCCTGCTGCTGCTGGAACAGGCCGCACGGCGGCGTGCCGAGCTGCGCGCACGTGACGTGCTCAAGCGCCGGTTGCTGGCCGCGCCCGACAGCGCAGAAACCCGCAGCCTGCGTGGGTTGCTGGAGCAGAGCGGGCAATGGTTGCGCCCAGGAACGCTGCTGCGGGATGCCGGCTACGGGCTGCCGCTGGCCGACGAACAGGCGGTGCTGACCGAGGCCGTGTCCACCGCCAGCGCACAGGCGGTACCGGCGTGGCAGGCGCTGCGCGTGCAGCTGCGTCAGCAGCTGCCGGTGAAGCAACGCGATGAGATGGATGCGATCGATGCCAACCTGGCCAGGCTTGGCGCGCATCTGCGCGAACAGGCCGCTGCACCGGCTACTGGCGCGGCAGTTCGATGACGAAACGGCTGCCGCCGGCACTGCCCGGCGAGCAGTAGACGCGGCCGCCGTGCGCGTCTGCGATGGCCTTGACCACCGCCAGACCCAGCCCGCTGCCGCCGCCCTGGCGTGAGCGCGAGCCATCGGCGCGCATGAACGGGGTGAAGATATCGGCGTGCAAGGCCGGGTCGATGCCCGGGCCCTCGTCCTCGATCGCCACCTGCACATGGCCGGGCGTGTCGTGCACAGCAATCCGCACCTTGCCCGGGCTGGCGTAGCGGCGCGCGTTCTCCAGCAGTGCCAGCAATGCCTGGCGCAGCCGGGTCGGATCGCAATGGGCGGTGTGCTCCTCGCGGCTGGTTTCCAGTTCCAGCACGAAGCCGGCAGCGCGGAACTGGGGGTCGACCAGGGTCATCACCGAATGCACCTCGGCCACTACGTCGGTGCGCGCGCGGCGTACATCCAGCCGTGCATTGTCGGACAGGCTCAGCACGCGCAGATCTTCGATCAGGCGCGACAGGCCTTCGACCTGGGCAAGCAGGCTGCGGAACTGGGATTCGTCTGGCTGGAAGACTCCTTCGGCCAACCCTTGCAGGCGGCCGCGCAGGATCGTCACTGGTGTCCGCAGCTCATGGGCGATGGCCGCATGCCACATCGAACGTTCGCTCTCCATGTGCTGCAGGCGGCGCGCCATCGCATTGAAATCCTCGACCAGGGTGGCCACTTCGCCCGGCGAGTTTTCCTCGACGCTGGCGCGCGCGCCGAGGTCGCCGCCCGCGAGCGCGCGCACGCTGTCGACCAGTGAATTCAACGGTGACAGGATGCGGTGGGCAAGACGGAACGAGGCGGCGATGGCCAGTGCAAGGCCAGTCAGGATCACGCCGACCATCCATGCCAGTTCGGGGCCGGTCGGCAGCCAGCTTTCCGGCTCATCGGTAGTGCCGGGGAAGAATTCGACCAGCACTGCATACAGCAGCCAAGACGACAGGATCATCATCACGATGACGCCGATCACCATCAGCGACATCGAAACGATGATGTGGCGGCTGAGCCCGGAGCGGCGCAGTCGGGCCATCAGCGGTCGGCCATCAACCGGTAGCCGACACCGCGCACGCTGGCAGGAACGTTGACCATGCCAACTTCATCCAGCTTGCGGCGCAGCTTGCTGACATGGCTGTCGACCGTGCGCTCCAGCGCCTCGCTTTCCGGCAGGCATTCGTGCATCAATTCGCTGCGGCTGAAAATGCGGGTCGGCGCCAGCGCCATGCAGTGCAGCAGCTTGAACTCGGTGAGCGTGAGCAGCACCTCGTGGCTGTAGCCTTCGCCCTCGACGTGCACGGCATGGGTGGCCGAATCGATCAGCAGCGGGCCCACGCGCAGTGCGGTGGGCGCGTCCACGCGCGAGGTGCGCAGCGTACGCCGCAGCACGGCACGCACGCGCGCCGCCACTTCGGCGGGATTGAACGGCTTGACCACATAGTCGTCGGCGCCCATGCGCAGCGCGGTCAGCTTGTCCAGGTCCTGGTCCAGTGCAGTCAGCATTATCACTGGCGTCTCGCCGCGCTGGCGCAGCTGGGTCAACACGCTCCATCCATCCAGGCGCGGCAGCTGCACATCGAGCAGGACCAGGTCGGGGCGGGCGCTGCGATGCAGGTCCAGCGCACTGTGGCCATCGGCGGCACGGAGCGTGCGCAGTCCTTCGCGTTCGAGGTAGGCGGTGAGAATGTCGGCGATCTCGCCCTCATCCTCAACGATCAGGACGAGGGCGGCGAGGGCAGGGGAGGCTTGCATGCGGGGGGCGGGGCCTTAAGGTGCTTGCCTCCATCGTATCTCCACAGTTCCTCCATCGAAACCCCATCATCGCCACGCAGACTGCACGCTTCAGAACCTATCAGCCGCCTGCGCGGCATTGTGCACAACAATGAGAACCTTCAGGACTCCGGTCGCGTTGATCGCGGCCCTCGCCCTGGCCATGACGGCCTGTTCCTCTCCCGACGCCACGCCCGAAGCCGCACCGCGCGTCAGCGTGGTCACTGTCGGCCCGCAGGTGGTGCAGCGTGACGACGAGCTGCCCGGCCGCGTGGCCGCGGTACGTACCGCGCAGATCCGCGCCCAGGTGGGCGGCATCGTGCAACGCCGGCTGTTCGACCAGGGCGCGGAAGTCAGCGCCGGCGAGGCGCTGTTCCAGATCGATCCGGCCGCGTTCAAGGCCGACGTCGATTCGGCATTGGCCGCGCTGCAGCGCAGCGAGGCGGCACTGGGCCGCAGCCGCGTGCAGTCGCAGCGCCTGCAGGCACTGGCCGCCGCACAGGCCGTCAGCCAGCAGCACCGCGACGATGCCAGTGCCGAGTACGAACAGGCCCGTGCCGCCGTCAACGAAGCGCGCGCGATCCTCTCCCGCCGGCAGCTGGACCTGCGCTATGCGACGGTCAGCGCGCCGATTGCCGGCCGCATCGACCAGGCGCTGGTGACCGAAGGTGCGCTGGTCGGCGTGGCCGATGCCGAGCCGATGGCGGTGGTACAGCAGATCGACCAGGTCTACGTCGATGTGCGCCAGCCGGCGGCCCAGCTTGAATCGCTGCAGCGCAGCGCCGCCGGTGGCGGCGAGTTGCCGGTGACCATCATCGGCGCCGCCGGCAAGCCGATGCCTGAGCGCGGACAGCTGCTGTTCTCCGGCATAAACGTCGACGCGCGCACCGGTGACGTGATCCTCCGCATCCTGGTCGACAACCCGGATCGTCAGTTGCTGCCCGGGATGTATGTGCGTGCCCGGGTGCCGCGTGGCGCGCCGGCCAGTGCATTGACCGTGCCGCAGCAGGCGGTGTTGCGCAGTGCTGGCGGCCAGGCGTACGCCTGGGTGATCGGTGGCGATGGCAAGGCAGTGATCCGCACGCTGGAGGTCGACGGTAGCGTTGATCGCCAGTGGCTGGTGAGGCATGGCCTGAAGGCCGGCGAGAAGGTGGTGGTCGAGGGCCAGGAGCGCCTGCAGGAAGGCGTGGTGGTCGATGCGCGCGACTGGCGGATGCCGGTCGCCGGCGCCGGTGCGGTGCAGGCCGGCAGCAAGGGCTGAGCCTGTCCCGGGCCAGCCCCTCCAGGAAAAATCCAACATGGCACGTTTCTTCATCGATCGCCCGGTGTTCGCCTGGGTACTGGCGATCTTCATCATCCTGGCCGGTGTGCTGGCGATCCCGCGGCTGGCGGTGGAACGCTATCCGGCGGTTGCGCCGCCCAGCGTCAGCATCTACGCCAGCTACCCGGGTGCGAGCCCGCAGACGCTGAATGACGCGGTGGTCGGCCTGATCGAGCGCGAGCTGTCCAGCGTCAAGCACCTGCTGTACTTCGAATCGTCGGTGGATACCTCCGGTGAGGCCTCGATCACCGCCACGTTCAAGCCCGGCACCAATCCGGAGCTGGCGCAGGTGGACGTGCAGAACCGGATCAAGGCGATCGAGCCGCGCCTGCCGCGCAGCGTGCGACAGAACGGCCTGTTCGTGGAGGCTGCCGATTCCGGCTTCCTGATGCTGGTCGGCCTGCGTTCGCCGGATGCCAGCGTGAGTGAGGCAGCGCTGGGTGACTTCATGGCGCGCAACATCATCGAAGAGCTGCGGCGCATCGATGGCGTCGGCCGTGTGCAGCTGTTCGGTGCCGAGCAGGCGATGCGGGTGTGGCTGGACCCGACCCGGTTGACCGGCTACGGGCTGACCATGGGTGATGTGGCCAGCGCCATCGAGCAGCAGAACCTGGAGATCTCGCCAGGGCGCATCGGTGATTCGCCGGGCGTGCCAGGCCAGCGCATCACCGTGCCGCTCAGCGCCGACGGCCAGCTGTCCACGCCGGAACAGTTCGCGGCGATCGTGCTGCGTGCCGGCGCCGATGGTTCGCGAGTGCTGCTGGGTGACGTCGCCCGCATCGAGCTGGGTGCGCAGAGCTACGCCTGGGGCACCCGCGAGGACGGCCATCCGGCGACGGCGGTCGGCGTGCAGCTGCGCCCCGGAGCCAACGCAGTACGGACCGCCTCGGCGGTGCGCGAGCGCATGGCCGAGCTGGCGCCGCTGCTGCCGCGTGGCGTGCAGTCGAGCATTCCGTTCGACACCGCGCCGTTCGTCAAGATCTCGATCCAGAAGGTGGTGCAGACGCTGCTGGAAGCGATGCTGCTGGTGTTCGCGGTGATGTACCTGTTCCTGCAGAACTGGCGCTACACGCTGATCCCGGCGCTGGTCGCGCCGATCGCGCTGCTCGGCACCTTCGCGGTGATGCTGGCGCTGGGCTTCTCGATCAACGTGCTGACCATGTTCGGCATGGTGCTGGCGATCGGCATCATCGTCGACGACGCGATCGTGGTGGTCGAGGGCGTGGAGCGGATCATGGCCGAGGAAGGCCTGCCGCCGCGCGAGGCGACCATCAAGGCGATGCGCGAGCTGACCGGTGCGGTGATCGGCATCACCCTGGTGCTGACCGCCGTGTTCATCCCGATGGCCTTGGCCAGTGGCTCGGTGGGCGCGATCTACCGTCAGTTCACCGTGGCGATGGCGGTGTCGATCCTGTTCTCGGCGCTGCTCGCGTTGAGCCTGACGCCGGCGTTGTGCGCGACGCTGCTGCGCCCGAACACCCATGGCCACCATGGTCGTGGCGGGCTGTTTGGTGCCTTCAATCGTGGCTTCGAGAGAATGACCGGGCGCTACCAGCGTGGCGTGGCTTCGGTGCTGCAGCGCAGTGGGCGGGTGATGGGCGTGTTCGCCGCACTGGTGGTGGCACTGCTGCTGGGCCTGCACTGGTTGCCGGGTGCGTTCCTGCCAGAAGAAGACCAGGGCTATTTCATGACCTCGATCCAGCTGCCGGCCGAAGCCACCGCCGAGCGCACGCTGGCCGTGGTCGAAGCCTACGAACAGCATGTGGCGTCACGCCCGGGCATTGGCTCCAACCAGTCGATCCTCGGCTACAGCTTCTCCGGTTCCGGCCCGAGCGCGGCACTGACCTATACCATGCTGAAGGACTGGGGCGAGCGTGCAGGGGCCACCGCAGCCGGCGAAGTGGAGGCCGCGCAGAAGGCGATGGCGACGATTGCCGAGGGCGAGGTGATGAGCGTGATGCCGCCGGCCATCGACAGCCTGGGGCGTTCGTCCGGCTTCTCGCTGGCGCTGCAGGCGCGCACCGGGCAGGGCCAGGCAGAGCTGCGCGCGGCCCTGCAGCGGCTGCTGAAACTGGCCGAGGCCAGCCCGCTGCTGTCGGAGGTGCATGCCGATGGCCTGCCGGCCGGCACCAGCGTGCGGCTGGACATCGATCGGGCCAAGGCCGAGGCGATGGGCGTGGGTTTCGCCGATATCAGCAGCACGCTGTCGGCAGCGATGGGCTCGCAGTACGTCAACGACTTCCCCAACAAGGGACGGCTGCAGCAGGTGATCCTGCAGGCCGACGCCTCGCACCGGATGGAACTGGAGGACGTGCTGAAGCTCTATGTGCGCAACAGCGAAGGCGGCATGGTGGCGTTGTCCGAGCTGGTGACCCCGCACTGGACCGAGGCACCGCTGCAGCTGCAGCGCTATCTCGGTTTCCCGGCGCTGAACCTGTCCGGTGCACCGGCATCCGGTGTTTCCACCGGCCAGGCGATGGCGGAAATGGAGCGCCTGGCCAGGCAGCTGCCGTCCGGCTTCGCCCTGCAATGGACCAGCCAGTCGCTGCAGGAACGCGAATCCGGCGCACAGGCGCCGTGGCTGTTGCTGCTGTCGATGCTGGTGGTGTTCCTGGTGCTGGCGGCGCTGTACGAGAGCTGGTCGATTCCGCTGGCGGTGATGCTGGTGGTACCGCTGGGCCTGCTTGGTGCGGTCGTGGCGGTGTTGCTGCGCGACATGCCCAACGACGTGTTCTTCAAGGTCGGCATGATCACGGTGATCGGGCTGTCGGCGAAGAACGCGATCCTCATCGTCGAGTTCGCACGCCAGCTGCAGCAGCAGGGCCGGGGCCTGGTGGAAGCGGCGCTGGAGGCGGCACGGCTGCGCCTGCGGCCGATCGTGATGACCTCGCTGGCGTTCGCGCTGGGCGTGGTGCCGCTGATGCTGGCGCAGGGCGCATCGAAGGAAACCCAGCAGGCGATCGGGACCGGCGTGTTCGGCGGCATGGTCAGCGCGACCGTGCTGGCGGTGTTCTTCGTGCCGGTCTTCTATGTAGTGGTGCAGGGCGCGCGGCAGTGGATCGCGCAGCGCCTGCACAGACGCCGGCCGACGCCGGAAGGATCCGTGGATGGAACGGAACATCGTTGACGATCTGCATGAACTGCAATTGAGGGCGCTGGAGCAGCGCCTGTGCGAAGCGCTGTTGGGCGATGATCACGATGCGCTGACCGCGCTGGTATCGCCGGCCTTGTTCATGATGGACGGGCAGGGTGGGCGCATGCTCGACCTGCCGTGGTTGCGCGAGTGGCTGGGCGGCCGCCTGCAGGTGCATGGCCTGCAGTCCTGCGCGACGGAAACGCTGCTGTGTGGCCGCTTGGCGCTGCTGTCCAGCGACGTGCGCTTGTCGGTGCGTGAGCAGGGCCAGGAGCGCGAGCTGAAACTGCGCCTGCTGCGGGTCTGGACCTGCAGTTCCGGCGGCAGCGGCGCACAGTTGCTGTCGATGGCGGTGCTGGCCGCATGAACGCGGTCAGGCCGCTTTCAGGCCCCGCTCACCGGCAGGTGGTAGGGTCGAACATCTATGTAGTGTCGACAAGGAGTCGAGCCATGCGTGTAGTTCCCAGTCTGTTGGCAGCCTCCCTGGGGTTGGTGCTGGCCGCGTGCCAGCCGGCCCAGCCGCCCGTCGCGGGCAGCAGCAACCCCGAACCGGCTGCTCCTCAGCCAGGTGCCAGTACCGGCGCCAGTGTCGGTAGCGAGACCACCTATCGCTGTGGCGATCTGGACGTGCGCGCGACCTTCAATGGCGAGGATGCGGCCACGGTGGTGATCGGCGACCGTACCTTCGCCATGACCTCCGAGCGTGCGGCTTCCGGCGCCAAGTACGGTGATGGCCAGGGCAACACCTTCTGGACCAAGGGCAGCGATGACGGCCTGCTGAGCCTGAAGGGTGAGGCCGACCGCGAGTGCCATGCGGTGGAAGCCACCGAGGGCGATGGCAGCGCCGGCAATGCCGCGTTCCGTGCCACCGGCAACGAGCCGGGCTGGCTGGCCATCGTTGACGGCGACACGCCCGGTCTTCAAGTGGAAGTCGACTATGGCGAGCGTCGCTTCGACGTCGCCAAGCCCACCGAAGGTGCTGACGGCTGGAGCGGCAAGGCGTCCGATGGCACCGACGTCAAGCTCAGCTTCCAGCGTACTACCTGCCAGGACGACATGAGTGGCGAGGCGTTCGATGCCAAGGTGAACCTGACCATCGGCACCCGCCAGTATCACGGTTGCGGCAACTTCGGCGCGAAGCAGCTGTAAGGCATCTGTAGAGCCGAGCCCACGCTCGGCTCTACATCACGAGGGGTCAGCCCCGCAGGGCTTCAGGTCGAGATCGAAGTCCAGGTCATAGCGGCTGTTGATCCCGATCAGCGCTTTGCGGATCGCACAGTCACCGCGATGGCGCGCGACCAAGCCGGCGAAGATCTTCTCGCGGCCCTCGCAGTGCATCGGCCGTGCTGTCCGTTGCCTGCGGCGAACACGCCGCAAGCAGGGACAGGCAACCGATCAGCGCAAGGCGCTTAGTCGGCACGGCCAGCGAATTCGCCGGTGGCGGTGTTCACCAGCACGCGCTCGCCGTTGACGATGTACTCCGGCACCATGATTTCGATGCCGGTGTTGAGCTTGGCCGGCTTCGGGCGCTTGGTGGCAGTGCCACCCTTCAATTCCGGCGGCGTCTCGATCACTTCCAGCACCACCGAGGCCGGCAGCTGGATCGCCACCGGCTGCTCGTCGATCACCTGCACGTAGATGCCGGTCAGGCCGTCGGTGATGTAGCCGGCGTCGTCGCCGATCACGTCCGCGTCCAGGGTGTAGGGGGTGTAGTCCTCGTCATCGAGGAACACGAACGCATCGCCGTCCTTGTACGAATAGGTGGACTGGCGGCGCAGCAGTTCGACCTCGACCAGGTTGTCGTCGGCATCGAAGCTGGCGTCGAGCTTGTTGCCGCCCGGCACGCTGTACATGATGAAGCGGAAGCGGACGTTGCCGCCGCGACCCTGCGGCGAGCTGCGCTCGATGTCGCGGATCTGGTACACGCCGTTGTTGTACTCGACGACGTTGCCCTTCTTGATGTCGTTGGCTTTCATGGTGATCTAGGTCGTTGGGGGAGGGCGCCGTCCCGGCGCCCGGGGGGAATCACTTCGGAGCGAGCCGGGTAGCGCCGTCCAGGCGGATGGTCTCGCCGTTGAGGTAGGTGTTGCCGAGGATGAAGCCGACCAGGCCGGCGAAGTCTTCCGGCTTGCCCAGGCGCGACGGGAACGGGATCGAGGCGGCCAGCGATTGCTGCACGGCTTCGGGCATGCCGTCGACCATCGGTGTCCAGAACACGCCCGGGGCGATAGTATTGACGCGGATGCCGAAGCGCGACAGTTCGCGCGCCATCGGCAGCGTCATCGACACCACGCCGCCCTTGCTGGCGGCATACGCGGCCTGGCCGATCTGGCCTTCGTAGGCAGCGATGCTGGCGGTGTTGATGATCACGCCGCGCTCGCCGTCCACGCCGGCTTCGTTGTGCTGCATGCGGTTGGCCGCAGCCTTGGCGATGTTGAAGCTGCCGACCAGGTTCACCATCACTGTGCCCTGGAAGCCGGCAAGCGGCATCGGGCCCTCCTTGCCGAGTACGCGGCCGGCACCGAGGATGCCGGCGCAGTTCATCGCGACGTTCAGGCCACCCAGGAAGTCGTGGGCCTGGTCGATGGCCGCAGCCACGGCTGCCTCATCGCTGACGTTGACGTTGAAATAGCGGGCCTTGTCGGCACCCAGCCCGGCAACGGCGGCAGCACCCTTGTCGTCGTTGAGGTCGAACAGGGCCACCTTGCCGCCCTGGGCGACGAGGTGCTGGGCCACGGCCAGGCCGAGGCCGGAGACGCCGCCAGTGATCACGGCACGTACGGAAGACAGCTGCATTGAACGGTCCTGCAGGTTCGAGAACCGCCGATTCTAACGGAAGCCGCGACCGCCGCTGTTGTGCACTGCGCCGCCTTTGCGGGGCGGCGCAGTGCGGTGGTCAACCGGCCGTTGCCAGCGCCTGCCCGGTGCGGCTGGCAGTGGCGCGGCCGAGCAGGCCGGCCAGCCAGCGGCCGGTCTCGGCCAGTGCCGGCAGGTCCACGCCGCTGTCCAGGCCCAGGCCCTGCAGCAGGTAGACCACGTCTTCGCTGGCGACATTGCCGCTGGCGCCCTTCGCATACGGGCAGCCACCGGCGCCGGACACGGCGCTGTCGACCACGCGCACGCCTTCTTCCAGGCAGGTGGCGATGTTGGCGATGGCCTGGCCGTAGGTGTCGTGGAAATGCACGGCCAGCGCCTCCATCGGGATCTCGGCAGCGACCGCCTGCAGCATCGCCCGTGCCTTGCGCGGGGTGCCGACGCCGATGGTGTCGCCCAGCGAGATTTCGTAACAGCCCATCTGGTGCAGGGCGCGTGCCACGCGCACCACGTCGGCCAGCGGTACCTCGCCCTGATAAGGGCAGCCGAGCACGGTGGAGACGTAGCCACGTACGCGCACGCCATCGGCGGCGGCGCGGCGCAGGATCGGCTCGAAGCGGGCCAGCGACTCGTCGATGCCGGCATTGGTGTTGGTGCGGTTGAAGGCTTCGGACGCGGCGGTGAACACCGCCACTTCCTCCACGCCCACCGCACGGGCGCGGTCGTAACCCTGTTCGTTCGGGACCAGCACCGGGTAGTGGATGCCCGGCCGGCGCTGGATGCCGGCATAGACCTCGGCGGCGTCGGCCAGCTGCGGGACCCACTTTGGGCTGACGAAGCTGGTCGCCTCGATGCTGCGCAGGCCAGTGGCCGACAGGCGGTTGATCAGTTCGATCTTGTCGGCGGTGGAGACCGACTGCTTTTCGTTCTGCAGGCCGTCACGCGGGCCGACCTCGACGATGCGGACGTGGTCGCTCATGCGGCCACCTCGCTGACGGGGCGATGGCAGACCGCTTCGATGTTGTTGCCATCAGGGTCGAGCACGAAGGCGCCGTAGTAATCCGGGTGGTACCACGGGCGCAGGCCCGGGGCACCGTTATCGCGGCCACCGGCGGCGAGCGCGGCGGCATGGAAGGCGTCCACCTGCGCGCGGCTGGCGCAGGCGAAGGCCACGTGCACGCCGTGGCTGGCGGTGCCGCCATTGCCAAGCCAGAAGAACGGCTTGCCGTCGCTGCCGAAGCCGATGTGGTCGTGGGCGCCGGTCTGTTCGGCGGTGACTTCCATCACCACGCCGATCTGCAGCGGTGCCAGTGCCTGCAGGAAGAAGGTCTTGCTGCGCGCCAGGTCGGCGCTGGTCAAACCAAGATGATCGAGCATGTTCAGGCTTCCGTGACCCAATGGGGGGCGCGCTTGTCGAGGAAGGCGCCCAGGCCCTCCTGGCCCTCGGCGGACACCCGCAGGCGCGCGATCAGGGCGGCATTATCGCGATCCAGGGCATCGCGGTCATGGCTGTCGCGGACCTGCCGCACCAGCTGTTTCGCTGACGACGAGGCGATCGGGCCGGCCTTGTCGAGCAGGGCCAGCTGGCGCTGCACAGCCTCGTCCAGGCGTTCCGGCTCGACCAGCTGGTGGACCAGGCCGATGCGCAGCGCGGTCTCGGCGTCGAAATGCTCGCCGGTGGCGAACCAGCGACGGGCCTGGCGCGGGCCGATGGCCTCGATCACATAGGGCGAGATCACCGCCGGCAGCAGGCCGAGACGGCTTTCAGTCAGGCCGAAGCGGGCCGAGCTGCTGGCGATGGCGATGTCGCAGCAGGCGACCAGGCCGACGCCACCGCCAAAGGCCGCGCCGTGGACCCGGGCCAGGGTCGGCTTGGGCAGTTCGTCCAGGGTACGCATCAGCCGTGCCAGCGCCAGCGAGTCCTCGCGGTTGTCGGCCTCGCTGGCGGCAGCCATACCGCGCATCCACTGCATGTCGGCACCGGCCGAGAATGAAGCACCGTGCCCGGCCACCACCACCGCGCGTACCGTGCTGTCGCGTCCGGCGGCTTCGAGTGCGGCGGTCAGCCGCGCTATCAGGCCGGCGTCAAAGGCGTTGTGCAGCTCCGGCCGGTTCAGCCAGAGGGTGAGGACGGCGCCACTGCGCTCGATCTGCAAAGCATCGTTCATGGGATTCCAGGGTCACTCCATACCTGTATGGATCATAGCGGGCCATTGGTCATGGGCCATGACGCGACGCGGGAATGTTAGAATCGAGAACCATTTACATCCAGCAGAGAATACGCTAGATGACGCTGTCCGAACTGCCGCTGCACACCTCGGCCGTGGTCGAGTCCGTGCAGGACCTCCATGCCAACGATGCCATCGCCCGTCGCCTGCGCGAGCTGGGTTTCGTGAAGGGCGAGGAAGTGCGCCTGGTGGCCAAGGGCCCGGTCGGTGGCGAGCCGCTGCTGGTGCAGGTCGGGTTCACTCGCTTCGCGCT
Organism: Stenotrophomonas sp. 22DLJC03; assembly: GCF_056861405.1. Classification (NCBI taxonomy): domain Bacteria; kingdom Pseudomonadati; phylum Pseudomonadota; class Gammaproteobacteria; order Lysobacterales; family Lysobacteraceae; genus Stenotrophomonas; species Stenotrophomonas sp. 22DLJC03. The sequence goes on along the minus strand of NZ_JBSPUG010000007.1, from coordinate 147,568 downwards.
GCGGATCAGTGAAGCCAAGCGCGTCGTGGTCGACGCCAACCGCCAGGAGCGTCGCGCATGACCGCTGCAGCCTCTACCGCACCGCTGCGCATTGCGCTGGTCGGTAACCCCAACAGCGGCAAGACCGCGCTGTTCAACCAGCTGACCGGCAGCCGCCAGAAGGTCGCCAACTACACCGGTGTCACCGTCGAGCGCAAGGAAGGCCGCCTGCGCGCGCCGTCTGGCCGTGAATTCGCAGTACTTGACCTGCCGGGCGCCTACAGCCTGCATCCGGCCAGCCTGGACGAGGCGATCACCCGTGATCTGTGCCGGGGCTTCTACCCGGGCGAAGCCGCACCGGACGTGCTGCTGTGCGTGATCGATGCCACCAACCTTCGCCTGCACCTGCGTTTCGCGCTGGAACTGCGCGAGCTGGGCAAGCCGATGGTGGTGGCGCTGAACATGGTCGATGCGGCCCAGCGCCGCGGCATCCAGGTGGATGTGGCCGCGCTGGAGCGCGAGTTGGGCGTGCCGGTGGTGGAGACCGTGGCGGTACGCAGGCAGGGTGCCAAGGCCCTGGTCGAGCGCCTCGACGCGATGGTGCCGCACCTGGACGCACCGGTGCCCGGCCCGGAGGGCGGCATCGACTACCACGCCAAGGTGCGCGAGATCCTGTCGGTGGCCGTGCGCATGCCGGCGCGCACTGCGAAGATCGACGACGCGCTGGACCGCTGGCTGCTGCACCCGGTGTTCGGCCTGATCAGCCTGGCGGTGGTGATGTTCCTGATCTTCCAGGCGGTGTACGCCTGGGCAACACCGTTGATGGACGGTATCGAGGCCGGTTTCGCCTGGCTTGGTGCCTTTGTCGGCAGCGTGCTGCCCGAAGGTCCGCTGGCCAGCCTGCTGACCGATGGCATCATCGCCGGCGTCGGTGGCGTGGTGGTGTTCCTTCCGCAGATCCTGATCCTGTTCTTCTTCATCCTGGTGCTGGAGGAATCCGGCTACCTGCCGCGTGCGGCGTTCCTGCTCGACCGCATGATGGCGGCCGCAGGCCTGTCCGGTCGCTCGTTCATCCCGCTGCTGTCCAGTTTCGCCTGCGCGGTGCCGGGCATCATGTCCACGCGCAGCATCCAGGACCCGCGTGACCGCCTGGCCACGATCCTGGTCGCGCCGCTGATGACCTGCTCGGCGCGCCTGCCGGTGTATGCGCTGCTGATTGGCGCGTTCATTCCGCAGAAGACGGTGTGGGGCGTGTTCAACCAGCAGGGCCTGGTGCTGTTCGGCCTGTATGCGGCCGGCATCCTCAGTGCGCTGGCGATGTCGTGGATCATGAAGAAGTGGCGCCGCGACAAGAGCGAGCACCCGCTGATGCTGGAGCTGCCGTCGTACCGCCTGCCGCATGTGCGCGATCTGGCGGTGGGCCTGTACGAGCGCGGCATGATCTTCCTCAAGCGCGTCGGCGGCATCATCCTGGCGCTGACCATCCTGCTGTGGGTGCTGCTGTCGTTCCCGGCGGCCCCGGTCGGCGCCACCATGCCGGCCATCGATTACAGCTACGCCGGCCAGATCGGCCATGCGATGGCGGTGTTCTTTGCGCCGCTGGGCTTCAACTGGCAGATCTGCATCGCGCTGATTCCGGGCCTGGCCGCGCGCGAAGTGGCGGTGTCTTCGCTGGCCACCGTGTACGCGCTGTCGGCGGCCGATGACGATGCCGCCAGCCAGGCACTGACCCCGCTGATCAGCGACGGCTGGTCGCTGGCCACCGCGCTGTCGCTGCTGGTCTGGTACATCTACGCCCCGATGTGCATCTCGACGCTGGCCACCATCAAGCGCGAGACCAATTCGTGGAAGACGATGGCCTTCTCGGCGTTCTACCTGTTTGCTGCGGCCTACGTGGCGGCGCTGATCACCTACCAGGTGACCAAGGCGCTGGGGGGCGGCTGATGGACGGCGGACTGCTGCTGCAGTACCTGATCATTGCGGTGGCCGTGCTGGTCAGTGCCTGGGTGGTGTTGAAGAAGCAGTTCCCCGGCACCGTGCGCAAGCTGCGTGGCGCGCTGGCGCTGGCCCTGCTGAAGCCGGGCCGCGCCGCCTGGATGCAGGCGCTGGGGCGAAAGATCGCGCCACCAGCGAGCGGAGGCAGTGGCGCCTGTGGCGGTTGCGACAGCTGCGGACCGCCGCCGCCCAAACAGCACTGACTCTGCCTTGGTAGGTGCGAGCCTTCGGCCGGTAGGTGCAGGCCTTCGCCCGGTGGGTGCGAACCTTGGTTCGCACGCTTTCCGGGGTTCAGACCTCCCTGCGGATGATTGCCCGGAAGCTTCCATCCTGATTCAATCGCCGCACCGACTCCCGGTCTCCATGGGTTGTCGCGAAGCTCGCCACGTCGGCAAGGGCGCCGAGCAGCAGGCCTTTCATCGCATCGCGATTGCCGGCCTCCAGCAGATCATCAAGATCCTGCTGGATGAAGGCCCGGCGCAGGCCTGGCGTCGCTTCGATCCGCCAGTCGACATGGGGCGTGGGAATGCTGGAGCGGTACCTGAAAGCCGTTTCAAGGTCGTCAGGTGCAAGGGGATACTCGAGCAGCTCTGGAAAGTAGAGCCCGGCATTCACATAGAAGCCCCGGCTTTCACTGGCGCGTTGGTGATTCACGACAAGCAGGGCGGCATCCAGCAAGCGGTAGCGGGTCGTCGACGTGCCGGCAAAGCCGGTCTTCCTTGCGCACTTGCTGAAGACAGTCGAGGATTTCATGGGCTTTGCCTGGGCCGGAAGAGGGCTCTCAGCCTTTAGGTGCAGCGCCTTGGGGTCAATTGGCAAACGCGACACGCGCAACGAGCGCCGCAGGTAGGTGCGAACTTTCCAGGTAGGTGCGAACCTTGGTTCGCACGCTTTACCCATGGCTGCGGATCTACCCGGCCCGCGCTCCCAGCTCCGCTGCCAGTGCCAGCCATTTGTTGCGTTGCGCCGGGCTGCTGCTGCGCACCGCCCCCAGCCGGCTGGCCCGCACCGGGCGGATGCCGCAGAACTCCAGGATGGTGGCGCGGATCTGGGTGATGCCCGGGTCGCGGTAGATCCAGCGGTAGTACCAGGGCGGCGTGTCCAGCGTGGTGATCACGCGCGCGCTGCGCCCGGCCAGCAATCGGTCCCACCACACCGAATCGCGCCGGTAGCGGAAGGCGTACCCCGGCAACAGCACACGATCGAAAAAGCCCTTCAGCAGCGCCGGCATCGCACCCCACCAGGTGGGATAGACCAGCACCAGGTGATCGCAGGCCTCGATCGCATCGGCGGCGTCCTGCAGATCGGCTTCCAGTGGCTGGATCTGGCGATAGCCATGGCGCAGCACGGGATCGAACTCAAGGTCACCAAGTGCGATCAGTCGCACCCGATGGCCGGCGTTCTCGGCGGCGGTGGCGTAGCGCTGGGCGAGGGCGCCGCACAGGCTGTCGCGGTCGGGATGGCCCAGCAGGATCAGGATGGAGCGGGACACGGCAACCTTGGGCAATGGAAAGTGCGCGAGGGTGCGGTCTGCCCCAGGGGCAGAGTCAAACACCGGTGGGGCAGCCGCTGGGTTGCAGGACGCAATCAGTGCCGCCGGAGTGCAGCCATCGCTGCAGTTCATCGCGGACCTGCCGCAGGGCAAGGTCGACCTGTTCCAGCCGCGCCCGCTCACTGGCAATGCGGGTGCGCTGCTGTTCCAGCAAGGCCAGTACCGCAGGCCAGTCGAGCCGTCCATCGCGACCCTGCAGGCCGGATATCGCGGCCAGGGTGATGCCCAGCCCCAACGCCTGGCGGATCAGTTGCACCCAGGCCACGTCCTGTTCGCTGTAGTCGCGATAGCGGTTCAGTCGTGGCACCGGTGGCAGCAGTCCGCGTGCCTCGTACAGGCGGATGGCCTTGGCGCTGGCCCCGGTCAGGCGGCTGACCTCGGAGATGCGCATCGGCTCAGTCCCGCACCAGCCCGCCGTCCACCACCAGGTTCTGGCCGGTCACCGCGCGCGACCAGGGGCTGGCGAAGAACAGCGCCGCATCGGCGAACTCGGCCGGGGTCGTGACGCTGCGCAGTGGTGTATTGGCGGCGATGTAGTCGAATACCGCTTCGGGCGTGGCGGCGCTGGCATCGGTGGTGCGCAGCAGGCCGCCGGACAGCATGTTGACGGTGATGCCGTGCGGGCCGAGGTCGCCTGCCAGAGTGCGGGTCAGCGACAGCAGCGCGGCCTTGGCGGCAGTGTAGTCGTGATAGGGCACCACCGGATTCTGGAACAGGTTGGTGCCGATGTTGATGACGCGACCGAAACGGCGCGCCTGCATCCCGGGCAGGGCGGCCTGCACGGTGTTCAGCGCACCGCGCACACTGCCTTCGAACTGTGCCTGGAAGGCCGGCCAGCCGATGTCGGCAGCGTTGTCGCGGGCGTCGCCATTGAACGAGAAGGCGGCCAGCGCGTTATTGACCACGGTGGTGACGCCCTGGCCGAAATGTGCCAGCGCGTGCTGCAGCATTGCATCGACCTGGGTGCGGTCGGTGACATCGGCCGGCAGCGCGATCGCCTGGCCACCCAGCTCGCTGGCCAGCGCACGTGCGACGGCCTCGCTGCGGTGATAGTTGATGATGACGCGGGCGCCCTGTGCGGCGAAGGCGCGGGCGATGTGCTGGCCAAGGCCGCGGCCGGCGCCGGTGACCAGCACCAGCTGTTCGCTGATCTGCATGGTGGAACTGCCATCCATTGCATGAAAGGGCATGCAGCGTAGCAGCGATGGCGCTTGCCGGAGCGGGTGTGCTGCCGCTAGCCTGCGGGCATGAACCAGACTCCCCTGCGATTGCTCATTCATGGCGCTTCCGGGCGCATGGGCCAGGCCCTGCTGCGACTGGCCGCCGAACATCCCGAAACCCTGCAGATCGTGGCCGCGGTGACCGGCCGTGCACCGGCCCAGCGCGTGGTCGACGGCGTCCCGTTCTTTGCTGCCAGCGAGCTGCCCGGTGCGCCGGCGTTCGACGTAGCGATCGACTTCAGCCTGCCGGAGGGCTTCGACCCGCTGCTGGCGCTGTGCGTGGAGCGGGGTGCGGGCCTGGTTTCAGGCACCACCGGCATCTCCAGCAGTCAGCGCCAGGCGCTGGAAGCCGCGGCAACGACCATCCCGCTGGTCTGGGCCTCCAACTTCAGCCTGGGCGTGGCGGTGCTGGACGAGCTGGTCGAGCGCGCCGCGCAGGCGCTGGCTGGCTGGGACTGCGATGTGGTCGAATCGCACCACACCCAGAAGAAGGACGCGCCGTCGGGCACCGCGCTGACCCTGGGGGCGGCCGCGCAGCGGGGTGGGGCGGAGCCGCATTACGCCAGCCTGCGTGCCGGCGACATCGTGGGCGAGCATCTGGTGCAGTTCACCGGGCTGGGCGAGCGCATCGAGCTGGTGCACCGGGCCACCAACCGCGACATCTTTGCCCGCGGCGCGCTGTTCGCCGCCCGCCAGCTGCAGGGGCGGGCCCCGGGCAGCTATCGGGTGCGGGACCTGCTGCAGTAAGGCGGGCTGATTCCGGGGGTCGGATCCCTTTCCAGTGGAAAGGGCTCTGCCCCCACCCGGGGGCGCCTGGGGTCAGAGCCTTTCCCATCCGGGAAAGGATCCGACCCCGCCTCCGGCCCGCATACGCCGCCGGATTGAAATGAATACGCAATCGCCTGTTCATGAAGCGCGATAACCGCTGGCGCGCGGGCCCCGGCACCGCTACAATTCGCACTCGCCGAATCACGAAAGCCGGACCGGTCCCAGACCGTACGTCCGCGCTTTTTTGCAACCGGATTTCCGTGAAGCGCAGGCGTGACTTCGGCAGCCCCCTCGGTAGCCAAAGTGAGATTCCCGTGACCCAAGCCGCAATCCTCGTCCTCGAAGACGGCACCGTATTCGAGGGCGAATCCGTAGGCGCGCCCGGCCTGTCCGTCGGTGAGGTGGTGTTCAACACCGCCATGACCGGCTACCAGGAAGTGTTGACCGACCCGTCCTACGCCCGGCAGATGGTCACGCTGACCTATCCGCACATCGGTAACACCGGCATGACCGACCAGGACGATGAAGCGTCCAAGGTGTGGTCGGCCGGCCTGATCGTGCGCGATGTGCCGCGCCGCCCCAGCAACTGGCGCAGCCAGGTGTCGCTGCAGGACTGGCTGATCCAGCGTGGCGTGGTCGCCATCGCCGGCATCGACACCCGCAAGCTGACCCGCATCCTGCGCGAGAAGGGCGCGCAGAACGGTGCGCTGATGGCCGGTGACATCGACGTGGAAAAGGCACTGGAAGCCGCCCGCAAGTTCCCGGGGCTGAAGGGTATGGATCTGGCCAAGGTCGTCACTACCGAGAAGACCTACGTCTGGACCGAGGGCCAGCTGGACCTGGATGCCAACGCCTTTGTCAGCGTGCCGGCCAAGCACAAGGTGGTGGCCTACGACTTCGGCGTGAAGACCAATATCCTGCGCATGCTGGCCGAGCGCGGCTGCGAGGTCACCGTGGTGCCAGCGCAGACCCCGGCCGCCGAAGTGCTGGCGCTGAAGCCGGACGGCGTGTTCCTGTCCAACGGCCCGGGTGACCCGGAACCGTGCGACTACGCCATCGAAGCGATCAAGACCTTCATCGAGCAGAAGATCCCGACCTTCGGCATCTGCCTGGGCCATCAGCTGCTGGGCCTGGCCTCGGGCGCGAAGACCATCAAGATGGGCCACGGCCACCATGGCGCCAACCACCCGGTGCAGGACCTGGACAGCGGCCGCGTGATGATCACCTCGCAGAACCACGGCTTTGCGGTCGACGAAGCGACCCTGCCGGCGACCCTGCGCGTGACCCACCGTTCGCTGTTCGATGGCACCAACCAGGGCATCGCCCGCACCGACGTGCCGGCGTTCTCGTTCCAGGGCCACCCGGAAGCGTCGCCGGGCCCGCACGATGTCGGCCCGTTGTTCGACCGTTTCGTGGTGCTGATGGAGCAGGCCAAGGCGTGATCAGTACGCCGCCGGCCCCCCGGTGGCGTCGCGATGGACCGTAAGCCCCCGCATCGCTGCTGCCCCTGGCGCGGCGCTGCGGATCAAGATTCCTGATCGACAGCGTGCGATCACCCCCCTTGTCACGCTGTACTGACTTAGAGAAGAAAATGCCCAAGCGCACTGACCTCAAGACCATCCTCATCATCGGTGCTGGCCCGATCGTCATCGGCCAGGCCTGCGAGTTCGACTACTCCGGCGCGCAGGCCTGCAAGGCCCTGCGTGACGAGGGTTACCGCGTGGTGCTGGTCAACAGCAACCCGGCCACGATCATGACCGACCCGGAGATGGCCGACGCCGTCTACATCGAGCCGATCAACTGGCAGACGGTCGAGAAGATCATCGCCAAGGAAAAGCCCGATGCGCTGCTGCCGACCATGGGTGGGCAGACCGCGCTGAACTGCGCGCTGGACCTGGCCGACAACGGCGTACTGGAGAAGTACAACGTTGAACTGATCGGCGCCAAGCGCGAAGCGATCCGCATGGCCGAAGACCGCGAGCTGTTCCGCGTGGCCATGGGTGAGATCGGCCTGGAATGCCCGACCGCCGCTGTCGCCCACACCCTGGACGAAGCGCTGGAGATCCAGACCCGCGTCGGCTACCCGACCATCATCCGCCCCAGCTTCACCCTGGGCGGCAGCGGTGGCGGCATCGCCTACAACCGCGAAGAACTGGTCGACATCGTCAGCCGTGGCCTGGAGCTGTCGCCGACCACCGAAGTGCTGGTGGAAGAGTCGGTGCTGGGCTGGAAGGAATTCGAGATGGAAGTGGTCCGCGATACGGCGGACAACTGCATCATCGTCTGCTCGATCGAGAACCTGGACCCGATGGGCGTGCACACCGGTGACTCGATCACCGTGGCCCCGGCGCAGACCTTGACCGACAAGGAATACCAGCGCCTGCGCGATGCCTCCATCGCCGTGCTGCGCAAGATAGGCGTGGATACCGGTGGCTCGAACGTGCAGTTCGGCATCAACCCGGACACCGGCCGCGTCGTGGTGATCGAGATGAACCCGCGCGTGTCGCGTTCCTCGGCGCTGGCTTCGAAGGCCACCGGCTTCCCGATTGCCAAGGTCGCCGCCAAGCTGGCCGTCGGCTACACCCTGGACGAACTGAAGAACGAGATCACCGGCGGCCTGACCCCGGCCTCCTTCGAACCGTCCATCGACTACGTCGTCACCAAGATCCCGCGCTTCGCCTTCGAGAAGTTCCCCGCCGCCGATGCGCGCCTGACCACCCAGATGAAGTCGGTGGGTGAGGTGATGGCGATGGGCCGCACCTTCCAGGAATCGATGCAGAAGGCACTGCGCGGCCTGGAAACCGGCAAGGTCGGCTTCGACCCGACCGGCCTGGACCTGACCAATGAAGACGATCTGCAGACCCTGCGCCGCGAGCTGAAGGCACCGGGCCCGGAGCGCCTGTTCTTCGTCGCCGACGCATTCCGTGCCGGCATGAGCGTGGAGGACATCTTCAAGCTGTCCTACATCGATCCGTGGTTCCTGGACCAGATCGAAGAAATCATCGCCGCCGAGACCCAGGTCGCAGCCGATGGCATCGACGCACTGGATGCGGCGCGCCTGCGCAAGCTCAAGCGCGCCGGCTTCTCCGATGCGCGCCTGGCCCAGCTGACCGGCACCAACGAAGCGGCCATCCGCGCGCTGCGCCGTGCGCACAAGGTGCGCCCGGTCTACAAGCGCGTTGACTCCTGCGCCGGTGAGTTCTCCACCGGTACCGCCTACCTGTACTCGACCTACGAGGACGAGTGCGAGGCCGCGCCGAGCAACCGCGACAAGATCATGATCCTGGGCGGTGGCCCGAACCGCATCGGCCAGGGCATCGAGTTCGACTACTGCTGCGTGCACGCGGCACTGGCGCTGCGCGAGGATGGTTATGAAACCATCATGGTCAACTGCAACCCGGAAACCGTGTCGACCGACTACGACACCTCCGACCGCCTGTACTTCGAACCGCTGACCCTGGAAGACGTGCTGGAAATCGTCGAACTGGAACAGCCCAAGGGCGTGATCGTGCAGTACGGCGGCCAGACCCCGCTGAAGCTGGCGCGCGCGCTGGAAGCCAATGGCGTGCCAGTGATCGGCACCAGCCCGGACTCCATCGACCTGGCCGAAGACCGCGAGCGCTTCCAGCAGCTGGTCGACACCCTGGGCCTGAAGCAGCCGCCGAACCGCATCGCACGCAACGACCAGGAAGCCCTGCTGCTGGCCCGCGAGATCGGCTACCCGCTGGTGGTGCGCCCGAGCTACGTGCTGGGCGGCCGCGCCATGGAAATCGTCTACGGCGAATCCGACCTGGCCCGCTACGTGCGCGACGCGGTGAAGGTGTCCAACGATTCGCCGGTGCTGCTGGACCGCTTCCTCGACAACGCCGTCGAGTGCGACGTGGACATCATTGCTGACAAGGATGGCAACGTCCTGATCGGTGGCGTGATGGAGCACATCGAAGAGGCTGGCGTGCATTCGGGCGATTCCTCGTGCTCGCTGCCGCCGTACTCGCTGTCGGCTGGTACCCAGGCTGAACTGCGCCGCCAGGTGGTGGAGCTGGCCAAGGCCCTGAACGTGGTCGGCCTGATGAACACCCAGTTTGCGATCCAGACCAGCGATGAGGGTGATGACACCATCTACCTGCTGGAAGTGAATCCGCGTGCCTCGCGCACCGTGCCGTTCGTGTCCAAGGCCACCGGCATGCCGCTGGCCAAGATCGCCGCCCGCTGCATGGCCGGCAAGACCCTGGAAGAGCAGGGCGCAACCAAGGAAATCGTGCCGGACTACTACTCGGTGAAGGAAGCGATCTTCCCGTTCGCCAAGTTCCAGGGCGTCGACCCGATCCTCGGGCCGGAGATGCGTTCCACCGGTGAGGTGATGGGCGTGGGCCGCACCTTCAACGCCGCCTTCGCGCGTGCCCAGGAGGCGGGCGGCATCAAGGCCCCGCCGATCGGCAAGGCCTTCGTTTCGGTTCGCGACCCGGACAAGAAGCGCGTGCTGCCGGTGGCCAAGGCACTGCTGGCGCGTGGCTACAGCCTGGTCGCTACCCGTGGCACCGCCGCGTGGCTGCAGCAGCATGGCATGGACTGCGAGATCATCAACAAGGTGGTCGAAGGCCGTCCGCACATCGTCGACTCGATCAAGAACGGCGAGATCGTCTACATCGTCAACACGACCGAAGGTCGCTCGGCGATCAACGATTCGTTCTCGATCCGTCGCGAGGCGCTGCAGCATCGCGTCACCTACTCGACCACCATTGCCGGCGCCAAGGCGCTGGTGGATTCACTGGAATTCCGCGGCACCGGCCCCGTCTGGTCGCTGCAGGAGCTGCACAAGGAGTTGAATGCATGAGAGCCCCCATCACCATGAAGGGCGCGCAGAAGCTGCGCGACGAACTGGATCACCTGAAGTCGGTCAAGCGCCCGAAGGTGATCGCCGCGATCGCCGAAGCCCGTGAGCATGGCGACCTGAAGGAGAACGCCGAGTACCACGCCGCGCGCGAGGAACAGGGCTTCATCGAAGGCCGCATCAAGCAGCTGGAAGGCGAGCTGTCGCATGCCGAGATCATCGACGTGAGCAAGCTCAATGCCGGCTCCAAGGTGGTGTTCGGCGCCAGCGTGACGCTGGCTGACGTGGAAACCGACGAAGAACGGAAGTACCAGATCGTTGGCGACCTCGAGGCGGACATCAAGCAGGGCCTGATCGCGATTTCCTCGCCGGTGGCGCGCGCGATGATCGGCAAGCTGGAAGGCGATTCGATCGTGATCGACGCCCCGGCAGGCCAGCGCGAGTACGAGATCGTCAGCGTCAGCTACCTGGACTGACCAGGTGGCGACGGCGACCCTGCTGTTGCCCGCGCGCAGCCGCTTTGCGGCGGCTGCGCTGCCCGATGACGTGGCCCGTGCCCTGGGTCGCGCCAACGCCTCGCAGCATGAGGCGGGCGAGCGCGCGCAGCTGACGCGCCATTTCATGGTCGCCGCGTCGCATTGGCCGGTGGCCGCATTGACCCGCCAGCGTGACGTCGGTGATGCCGCTGGCGCCAGCTGGCTGCGTGCCGATCCGGCCTGCATGGTGCCGGACATGCACGGTGCGCGGATGATGGCATATGGCGAAACGCTGCGGCCGACGCTGGCAGACTGCCTGGCACTGCTGCCGGTGCTGCAGCCGTTGTTCGCCGACGCCGGGTTCGCGCTGGATGCACCGGACCCTTCGCGCTGGTACCTGCGGCTTCCCATCGACAGCGAGCTGCCGGACTTCGACAGTCCGGACGAGGTGCTCGGCGATGACCTGTTCGCGCACCTGCCCGAAGGCGAGGTCGGCCGCCGCTGGCGTGCATTGATGACCGAGGCGCAGGTGCTGCTGCACAACCATTCCTGGAACCAGCAACGTGCGGCCCAGGGGCAACAGCCGATCAATTCACTGTGGTTCTGGGGCGGCGGCGTGATGCCGGTGTCGGTCAACACACCGCACGCGCAGGTGCGCAGCCGCGATGCATTGCTGCAGGGTCTTGCGCTGGCAGCGGGTGTGGCGGTGGATGGCGATCAGTCCGTGGATGCGCTGGTCGATCTGCGCCAGCTGCGATCACTGCAGCAACTGGGTAACGACGCGATCCGGCCACTGCTGGTCGCGCTGAAGCGTGGCGAGCTGCAGCGGCTGGTGCTGGATTTCGAGGATGGCATGCAGTTCCAGCTGGACCGCGGACAGCGCTGGCAGTTCTGGAAGAAGCCGCGGCAGCTTCACGACGCCTGAGGCAATCTGCGCACGCAGGCCATGCCTGGCGGAATCCGGTGATTGTGGTAGCGCCGGGCCATAGCCGGGGTGAGCTTTGCATGCTCCGTGGCTGACTCAAGTGCCCCGATGCTGCCCACGCGTTTTCCGTCCAGATGCGCCAACCGGAACCGTGGCCCAGGCAGGCGAAGACATCGCCAGCAATCCCAGCAGGAACATCGGCAATTGCGGCAGAGCTGGGCAGCGCATTCAACGAACCTCGCTGACCAGGGTCGGCAGCATCCAGTGTCCGCCCGGCATGCCACGGCATAGCCCGGTGCTGAAAGCACTGCTTGGCTGGAATCGGCGGCCATCCCATGTCCAGTCCGAGCCGGAGACGCAGTCGCCGATGCCTCTGCCTTTGGAGCGTGCGTACAGCGTGCGCTCGAAGTGCGAAAAACCCTCCGCTTCGAGCGTGACCGTCTGCGGGGCGAACGGAGGACGATCACGCGCGATCCAGAAACCATTGCTGTAGTTGTATGCACCCATCTGGCACAGCGCCTGCACCAGTACATGGCTGTCGTCCAGCCGCTCGATCACCATTTCCGGGGTGCCCTTGTACTCGATCAGACGCGGACAGTCGTCACCGTCGTCGAGCGTGGCAATCAGCGCGTCGCGCAGCGCTTCGCTGCTACCCAGTTTGCTGTCTCCGGGGCGAGTGGCCAACAGCGCGGCGCGCATGATCACGGGCCTGGTCTGCGCAGCCGGCACACTCGCTTCAGCACGCGTGCCACGCCGTACCAGGGCGCCGGGCGTACCAAGGCGCCCTTGTACTTCGTCCATCTTCAACAGCACGGCGGCGGCACCACGATCGGAAATCGGCCAGCGCGTGGCCCTGCTGTCGATCACCTCGATGCGCGCCTTGCCGGGCAGGGCGGCCAGCAGCGCAACAACCTGCGCCGGCCGCAGCGTCACGGATTCGTCGGCACCGGTGTCCTGCACGGGCCCCAGATCACGGCCGTTCACCTGCAGGCGCATCGCGCCTTCGGGCATGGCACTTTCGCCATCCTCGCCCACGCGCAGCCGCGCCTTCACGGTTGTGCCGGGGCCGCCGGCTCGTTCCAGCATCAGGCCCAGCGAGCTGTCTGCGCTCTCCGGGCCATAACCGGCGGCGCGCCAGGTGCCGGTGTTGTCGCAGGCCAGGAACCAGTCGTGATGCACGAACTCGATGCCGGGTTCCAGTGGCGTATTTCCGGCATGGCCGGCGAGCGGCAGCAACAGGCCGACATTCAGTGCGGACAGCAGGCGGTACATGGCGAATTCCATTTCAGAAGCGGACAAGCATGGGTGATCACCGCGCCTGCGCCAAGCCCGGGAAGAGCCTGGCAAGCCGGGCGGGGTATCATGCGCGGGTCTTCCGTAACCCGGCGATGCCGATGTCCCTTGCCGCCGATGCCGTGCAGCCCTCCTCTGATACGCCGACGATCCGCCGCCGCGATGCGGTCGCGCCCGCCAACTGGCCGGAGGGCACGCTGCCACTGCTGGCGCGGCTCTACGCCAGTCGCGGTGCCGGTACCCCGGAGCTGGCGCTGCCGAAGCTGGGCAGCCTGCATGCGCCCGAGCTGCTGACCGGCATCGAGGCTGCGGTGGGCCTGCTGGTCGAGGCCATCGCCAACGACAAGCGCATCCTGGTGGTCGGCGATTTCGACTGCGATGGCGCCACCGCCTGTGCGGTCGGCGTGCGTGGCCTGCGCATGCTCGGCGCACAGCACGTCTTGCACGCGGTGCCGAACCGCATGGTGCACGGCTACGGCCTGTCGCCGTCGCTGGTGGAGGAGCTGGCCGAGCTGCAGCCGGACCTGCTGGTCACGGTTGACCACGGCATTGCCTGCCACGCGGGTGTGACTGCAGCCAAGGCGCGTGGTTGGCAGGTGCTGGTCACCGACCACCATCTGCCCGGCCCGCAGCTGCCACCGGCCGACGTGATCGTTGATCCGAATCTGGATGGCGATGCGTTCCCCAGCAAATCGCTGGCCGGCGTCGGCGTGATCTTCTACGTGCTGATGGCGCTGCGCCGGCAGATGCGCGAGGCCGGGGTCTTCGCCGATGGCAAGGGCCCGGACCTGACCACACTGCTGGACCTGGTGGCAGTCGGTACCGTCGCCGACCTGGTGGCGCTGGATTCGAACAACCGTGCGCTGGTCAGCGCGGGCCTGCGCCGCCTGCGCGCAGGGCAGGGCTGTGTCGGCCTGCGTGCGCTGATCGAAGCCAGCGGCCGTGACGCCGCGCGACTGACCGCCACCGATATCGGCTTCGCGCTCGGCCCGCGCCTGAACGCCGCGGGCCGGCTGGAAGACATGGCGCTGGGCATCGCGCTGCTGCTGACCGAAGACCCGCGCCAGGCGCGCGAGATCGCGCAGACGCTGGAGCAGATCAATTCGGAACGGCGCGCCGTGCAGCAGTCGATGACTGACGACGCCGAGCAGGCGTTGACCCGCGTGGTGCTGGACATGGCCGGCCAGCGTCCGGTGGCCGCCTGCCTGTTCGATGCCGATTGGCATCCGGGCGTGGTCGGCCTGGTCGCGTCGAAGATGAAGGATCGCCTGCATCGCCCGGTGATCGCCTTCGCGCCTGCAGAACCCGGCGCCGACACCCTGCGTGGCTCCGCCCGCTCAATTCCCGGCCTGCACATCCGTGACGCACTGGCATTGGTCGATGCGCGGCATCCGGGCCTGATCGAACGCTTCGGTGGGCATGCCATGGCGGCTGGCCTGAGCATGCGGCTGGATCACGTCGATGAATTCAAGACCGCCTTTGTTTCGGTGGTGCTGGAAATGCTCGACCCGGCGGCACTGCAGCAGCAGGTCCTCAGCGACGGCGAACTGGCCGCGGACGAGCTGGACCATCGCCACGCCGATGCGTTGCGCCTTGCCGGACCGTGGGGCCAGGGCTTCCCCGAGCCGCTGTTCGACGGCCACTTCGAAGTGGCCAACTGGCGCGTACTGAAGGAGCGCCACCTCAAGCTGGAACTCCGCCTGCCGGGCGTACCCGGCACGATCAACGCGATCCACTTCGGTGGCTGGCACGGCAATGCACCCGGCCGTCATGTGCATCTGGCCTATCGACTGGCCTGCGATGACTATCGTGGCGGCAGCGCCATCCAGCTGATCGTGGAGCACTGCCTCCCTGCATGAAAAAAGGGGACGGAGGGGATTAAGTCGCTTGTGCCTTGTTTGCCACTTGCGACTTAATCCCCTCCGTCCCCTTTTTCTGTGGCGTCAGCGGACCTCGCTGACCAGCATCGGCAGTTCCCAGGTGCCGCCGGGCACGCCCCGGCATAGCCCAGGTGCCACCTCGGACGTCGCGATGAAGTGCGTCCCGTCCCACGTCCAGGCTGCGTGCGACATGCAGTCAGCGAGGCCGCGGCCCTTCTGCGCGGCAATGATCTGGCCGTCGGCGTAGTCGATCGCATCGCTGGTCACCCATTGCGCCCGGAACGGCGCCTGCGGGCGCGCGACCCAATAGCCATCGCCGATGTTGTAGGCCCCGCGCCAACACGGGACCGTGACCAGCACATGCTGCGCGTCCAGGCGCCGGACCTGCAGCGGGGAGTTGCTGAGCGGAACGTCGGCATCAGTTTCCTGCAGGCCTTCGCAGCTGTCGTCCTCCAGCGTGGCACGCAGTGCTGCGCGCAGGGCGGGTGAGGCGGCCAGCCGAGCAAACGCGGGATCATCCGGAGTCGAGTCCAGGGTAGCGGCCTTGCGCACAACCGGCACCGGCAGTGCGGCGGGGACGCTGGATTCAGGCGTGCTGCCCTTGCGCATCACGGCGCCGGGCGTGCCGAGGCGGCCCTGGTACTCATCGATCTTCAGCAGTACCGCTGCGGCACCCTTGTCCGACAGCGGCCAGCGATGGCCAGCGCCATCGGTCACGCTGATCCCTCCATCGCGTACAAGTGCGGATAACAACGCGCTGGTCTGCGCGGCATTCAAGCTGTGCGTGCCTTCGCCCTTTGCCGGGGTCAGCACGCCCAGGTCCTGTTGCTGGATGCGCAGATGCAGCGCGCCCTTGGGCTGGGTTTGGCCTTCTTCCGGCTGCAGCGACAGGCGCCCCTGGATGACCTGGCCGGGGCCGCCCATGCGGGTGAGCAGCACGCTAAGGGTGCTGTCATCGTCGGCGGCGTAGCCGGCGGCGCGGCAGGTCAAGGTGTTATCACAGGCTACGACCCAGTCGTGGTGCTGGAAATACAGGCTCTTGGCCGGAGCTGTCGCAAGGGCGGTCAGGGGGCAGGGAAGGGCCAACAGAGTGGCCAGCAGGGGCAATCGCATCGGCATCCTTGCGCGTGTGGGAGAGTGGGGCATGGTGCCTGTGGGTGGGGCCAAAGAAAAGCCGCGCACGGTCCAACCCCATTCCGGCTGTCCGTGCGTTCAGACGTCCACGATCCCACTGGAGCCCTGTCATGGTCTTCGTCCGTTGCTGCGCTGTGTTGTTGCTGGCCCTCGCGGCCGGGCCTGTCGGCGCTCAGTCGCCACGTATTGCCAGGCCGCAAGCCACCACCCCGCTGTTGATTGCGCCCGCCGCCGAACAGCCGGTGCAACTGCAGCGTGCCCGCATCGAAGGCGAGGTCCAGGCCGGCATCGCCCAGACCCGGATCACCCTGGAGTTCCACAACCCGAACCGGCGCGTGCTGGAGGGCGAGCTGCAGTTCCCGCTGGCCGATGGCCAGCAGATCACGGGCTTCGCACTGGATATCAACGGTGAACTGCGTGACGCGGTGCCGGTGCCCAAGGACCGTGGCCGCCAGGTATTCGAGGAGATCGCCCGCCGTGGTGTGGACCCGGGCCTGCTGGAACAGACCGCCGGCAACCAGTTCCGCCTGCGCGTCTACCCGCTGCCGGCCGGTGGCAGTCGGCGCGTGCAGCTGGTGATTCGTGAGCCGTTGGCCTTCGCCGGACAGGGCTGGCAATGGACGCTACCGCTACAGTTCGCTGCCGGTGCTTCATCGGTTGAGCTGAAGCTGGAGGCGTCGGGCGCGGCCACCGCAGGTACGGCTCCGTTCCGCATCAATGCGGGCCAACTGCAGTGGCAGGGCAACGGCGCACAGTTGCCGAAGCAGCTGCAGTGGAGCCTGCCGGCAGCCCGCCAGGCACAGGTGCAGGTGGCGCCCTGGGAGGATGGCCATTACCTGCTGGCGCAGCTGCCGGTGGCGGCCAGCAGCACGCCCCGCACGTTGCCCAGCGAAGTCGGCCTGCTGTGGGACGGCTCCGGTTCGGCGGGCCAGCGCGATCGCACACGTGAGTTCGCGCTGTTGGATCGCTACTTCGCCGCGATGGGTGACGGTACGGTGGCATTGACCGTGCTGCGCGACCGTGCCGAACCGGTGCGTCGCTTCCGTATCCGAGCCGGCAACTGGAACGAGCTGCGCGCAGCGCTGCAGGCCGTACGCCCGGACGGTGCCAGCGCGCTGGCGCAGTGGCAGCCGCAGCCGGGAGTGAAGGAATACCTGCTGGTCAGCGATGGCCTGCTGACCTATGGGCTGGAACAGCTGCCGGCGATGGCGGCGGATCAGCGCCTGTTTGCGATCAGCAGCGCCGGTGCGCGTACCGATGCCGTGCGACTGCGTGGTTGGAGCGAAGCGCATGGTGGCCGCTTCGTCTCGCTGGGCAAGGATGTCGAATTGGCCGCCCATGAGCTGCTGTCGTCGCCGTTGGATGTGCAGGTCGATGCAGGGCGCGGCGTGCAGGACGTGGTGATCGATCGACGCAGTGAGGCCCAGGGCTGGTTGTGGCTGCACGCACGACTGGCGGCCGACGGTGTGCCGATGCGGGTGCGCGTGGGCGGCGGTGAATGGCAGGCACTGCCGGCAACGCAGAAGAGTGACGATGGTGAACTACTGGCCGGCTTGTGGGCGCAGGCCCGTCTGCAGCAACTCGGCGCCGACCGTCGAGGCAACCGCGAGGCTATGCAACTGCTGTCGCAGCAGTTCGGCCTGGTCGGTCCGGACACCTCGCTGATCGTGCTGGAAACGCTGGAGGACTACCTGCGCTATGCGATCCGCCCGTCCGGCAAACTGCGCTCCGAGTACGATGCCCGCTTCGCACGGCAGGTGAGCGATCGCGCCGCTGCCGATCGCCAGCGCCTGGACCAGGTTGCCGCACGTTGGAAGGAGCGCCAGCAGTGGTGGAACCGAAGCTGGCCGAAGGGAGCGCCTCCGCAGTTGAAGGCCGAGGCGCTGGAAGTTGCATCCGCGGACTACGCGATGGACTCGGCGCCGGTGGCGATGCTCGCTGCGCCGGCCCCCGCGGCACCGCCCGCGCCGGCACCGATGGCCGCCGCCGTCGAGCAGCGCATGGAAGCCAGCAGTGCGCGTGCACGTCGCTCAGCGCCTGCATCGAACAAGGCCCTGGATTCAATCACGGTCACTGGTGGCCGTGTCGCTGCGCCCGCTGCCGCCAACGAGGGCGAGCTCGGCATCCAGCTGGCGGCCTGGCAGCCGGACTCGGCCATCGCCAGACGCCTGCGCCAGGGCCCGGCGTCGCAATTGTATGACCGCTACCTGGCCGAGCGCGATGCGCATGCCGACAGCAGCGCGTTCTTCCTCGACGTGGCCGATCTGCTGCTGGAGCAGGGCCAGCGCGAACTGGCACTGCGTGTGCTGTCCAACCTGGCCGAGATGGACCTGGACAACAGGCACCTGCTGCGCGTGCTCGGCTACCGCCTGATGCAGGCGGATGCCCCGGCGCTGGCGGTGCCGGTGTTCGAGCAGGTGCTGGCGATGGGCCAGGAAGAACCGCAGAGCTTCCGCGATCTTGGCCTGGCACTGGCGGCTGCGGGCAAGCCGCAGCAGGCGTTGGCGCCGCTGTACCAGGTGGTGGTGCGGCCGTGGGACAACCGCTTCGACGGCATCGCCCTGATCGCATTGGACGAGCTGACCAACCTGGTGGCACGCAGCACGCCACGGCTGGATACCCGCAGCATCGACCCACGCCTGCTGCAGGCGATGCCGCTGGACCTGCGCGTGGTGCTGTCGTGGGATGCCGACAACAGCGACATGGACCTGTGGGTGACCGACCCGAACGGCGAGCGCGCGTACTACGGCAACCGCCTGACCTACCAGGGCGGGCAGATGTCGCAGGATTTCACCGGCGGCTATGGCCCCGAGCAGTTCTCGCTGCGTGACGCCAAGCCGGGCAAGTACAAGGTGGAGGCCAATTACTTCGGCAGCCGCCAGCAGCTGGTGACCGGTGCGACGACCCTGATGCTGCGGCTGACCACGCACTGGGGCACGCCGAAGCAGAAGGACCAGGTGGTCACGATGCGATTGAAGGATCGCGCTGAAACCGTGCTGGTGGGCGAGTTCGAGGTGCGGTAGCGCCGGGCCATGCCCGGTGCCGCTGGAAGGTTGAAGTAGAGCCACGCCATGCGTGGCTGTTGGTTGGGGTCGGGATGGCCTATCCACGCATGGCGTGGATCTACCGCACGTCTTCGACTGCCGGCAGGCGCTGGCGCGGAATCCACAGCGCCAGCGCTACGCCGCCGCCAAGGATCAACAGCGTGCCGACGGTTTGCCACAGCAGCTCGGTCGCCGGTACCTCCGGCAGTGCCGCAGTTCCGGCCAGTCGATCAACGGTCGCGCCAGCAGGTAGATCAGCACCATGCCCAACACGCGTAATATCCGCTGCACGATACCCTGCGGGTCCTTCGGCCAGCCACGCCATTGCAGCCACGCCACCAGCAGACCCAGTGCGAGCAGTCGACCGGCTTCACCGACCGGAACGTTGTTGTGGCTTTTATAGAATCTGGCCCGATTCGAGCGGGAATCTGCCTTTCATGCTCTTGCGCGGTGGTGATCTATAAAACGGTATCGAAGCCTGCACTCGTTTGATGAGGTACTTGATCCAAGGCATGTAGAAATCGATAGGTGAGCGCCGCCAATCGTCCTGATTCGCGTATGAATCACTGGCATCGAAGTGCTTCCACGCCATCAATAACGTGCTTGTCCAACGACTCAAAGGACGTAGGTAGTTCTTTTCCAGAAAAGAACGAATACGTGATGCCATAGTCCTTCCCGTGAATCACACGACTGCAGGTTATGGCGCCCTTCTCATCGCAGGTTGCCATCAGCTCACTACCAGCGAGTGGGGTTGTCGCCACCGGTTCGCTGGCACCCCATAGGTAAACCGTTGTCGGGTCCAGACGGTCAGGAATAGCCAGAACTCCGCGCCCGAGATGTCGAGCTTGGCCCCATCCCTCTGTAGCTGCTTGAAGTAGCGGTGAGGTTGGGTGGAGATCCTCAAGCCGCCGACCAGGGAAGTAAGGCTTAGCGACCACCGCCACCGAAATGAGATTCTTTGGCCCAATGCACGTGCTTCCGGCCGGGGAGTAGCAGCCATCGAGTGTGAATCCACCGGTGATAGTTTTCCCCTTTTGAAAGCGGGAGGGGGTCACATCGATATCATTCGGCACACAGAAGTTAGTCGCTGCTCCGTCCGGATGATACGTAGTCGCCTTGCTCCCGCATCCACAGAGAAGCAGGGCGCAGACAAGTCCAAGTACCTTAATTTCCACAGCTAGGGGCTGGGCAGTAGTCATAAATGTCTCGAGTCGTTCCACCAAAAAGGTTAGCTGCGCGCTCTGCGGCGTCCGTTTTGTAGCCGCCAAAGGCTTTCGGGTCGGCACCGTTATTCTCAAAAACTCTTTCGTGGAAATCGCCGATTACACCTCTATCCAGCATGACAGGGTTGTCAGGCCTAGCGCCTGCATCTTCCAGGGCTTGAACGTGAGCCTTTGCCAGATCAACCCGAATCGATTCCATCTTGAAGGCAACGGCGATGCGCTGGCTGTTGGTCATTGCCTGGGGATTGGCGCCCATGTTGAAGGCGATGCTGTCTGACAGGATCTTGTTTGTAATCGCCGAAAGTCGTGCATTCAACAGCGTGGCACCTGTGTTTCCAGCAACTTCACCTGCGCGCTGAGCATATCTGTCGCCTCCGGAGCCAGCCAGACGATAGTATGTCCGCCAGTCTCCCGTGAGCGCCGCGGCTCGCTCTTGGGGCGTTACCCAGCATCCACGTCCGTCACACTCGCGTCCATCAGGGTCGGTGTTGGTATACGGATTGTTGTTGGCGTACCAGTAGCGATTGAAGTTGTCTCCGAGCGCGCGCGTTGCCACCGGATCAGAGGAAAGAAACCGTCCTATCTCGGGATCATAGTAGCGCTGCTGCATGTAGATCATCCCCGTGGTCAGATCTGGTCATCGCTTGCGGAGCTGGGGTAGGAGCCTGCCGACTTTCTTGATGCCAGCAAGAGCCGAGTGACGCGGATGCTGAACGCGGGGAGTCTGTGTCGATCTCATTCTGGTCGATGGCTGGCTAGGTCATATGGTTCGGCGCATTTGTTGCGGCGCGGGTAGCTCAGGCGTGATCGCCGTCTAGGTGAGATGGCCTTTCCCGGGAGAAGGGCTGGGTCTGTTCTTCGCTGCAGGTTGCCCGCGGTTGCATCCAAGGGGGTGTCAACGGCGGAGCTGATCCCCAGCGCCATCTGGGCTGGCAGCGTCGGGAGCGATGGAGTCTGCCGGGATACTCCGGGAGGTTGGATCCGGCGGTCTCCATAGGAGAGTGTGAACGGAGGGCGACGTTGGGGGGGGCATGGCCGGGCATGGGCTGGGTGCACCCCGGTCGTTGCGGCTTGGTTTGTTCCGCTAGGATGGGCTTTGCTGGATGTGGCTCCGATGGTGGGATAGGGAGCCGCCTTGCAGCGGGCACTCCCATTGGGGGCCGTTGTGGGGGAAATGCTTGACGCGGCCAGGTAACGCTTGCTGGATCAAGGGCTTGGCGCTATCCTGAACAGTCATCTTTTGAATGCATAACCGCCGACATGATCGAACTGAATCCTGTCCGCCAGCGCATCACCGATCTGACCGATCGCGTGCTGTCGCTTCGGGGGTATCTTTGACTACGACGCCAAGAAAGAGCGTCTTGAAGAAGTAACGCGGGAGCTGGAAAGCCCCGACGTCTGGAACAACGCCGAATACGCCCAGAACCTGGGCCGCGAGCGCTCCAGCCTGGAAAAGACCGTGGGCGGCATCGCCTCGGTGCTCGACGGCCTGGCTGATGCCACCGAACTGCTTGAGCTGGCCGAATCCGAGCAGGATGAGGACACCGCGCTGGCCGTGGTCGCCGACCTGGACAAGCACCAGTCGCACGTCGAGAAGCTGGAATTCCAGCGCATGTTCTCCGGCGAGATGGACAATGCTGCCGCATTCGTCGACATCCAGGCCGGTGCCGGCGGCACCGAAGCCCAGGACTGGGCCGAGATCCTGCTGCGCATGTACCTGCGCTGGTGTGAATCGCGCGGCTGGAAGACCGAGCTGATGGAAGTCTCCGGTGGCGACGTCGCCGGCATCAAGTCGGCCACGCTGCGCGTGGAAGGCGACTACGCCTACGGCTGGCTGAAGACCGAGACCGGCGTGCACCGCCTGGTGCGCAAGTCGCCGTTCGATTCGGACAACCGCCGCCACACCAGTTTCACCTCGGTGTTCGTGTCGCCGGAAATCGACGACAACATCGATATCACCATCAACCCGGCCGACCTGCGTACCGACGTGTATCGTTCGTCCGGTGCCGGTGGCCAGCACGTGAACAAGACCGAGTCGGCGGTGCGTATCACCCACATCCCGACCAACATCGTCGTGGCCTGCCAGACCGGCCGCAGCCAGCACCAGAACCGCGACAACGCGATGAAGATGCTGGCCGCCAAGTTGTACGAGCTGGAGATCCAGAAGCGCAACGCCGAGAAGGACGCCGTGGAAGCCACCAAGTCCGACATCGGCTGGGGCAGCCAGATCCGCAACTACGTGCTCGATCAGAGCCGTATCAAGGACCTGCGCACCGGCATCGAGCGTTCGGATACGCAGAAGGTGCTCGACGGCGACCTGGACGAGTTCGTCGAGGCCAGCCTGAAGGCCGGCCTGGCCGTGGGCTCCAAGCGCGTCGATGCCTGATCGACGCGCCTGCGCGGATATCATCGCCCTCCGTGATGGAGGGAGATGATGCGCAGCGAAAGTGAACGCAAGGAACTCGGCGGCTTCCTCAAAGCCTGCCGCGCCCGTGTCGACCCCGCCACGCTCGGCCTGCCGGCCGGGCGCCGGCGTACCCCGGGCCTGAAGCGCGAGGAAGTGGCACTGGCGATCGGGGTCAGTGTCAGCTGGTACACCTGGATCGAGCAGGGCCGCGAAGTGCGCGCCTCGCCGGAGGTGCTTGAACGCTTGGCGCAGGTGCTGCGCATGAGCGACGACGAGCGCGCCTATGCGTTCGCGCTGTCCGGCTACGGCGTGCCGCTGGAGTCACCGGACGAGACGGTCACCGATGGCCTGCGGCAGCTGGTGGAAGCCATGCAGCCGATCCCGGCCTACGTGCGCAATACCCGCTACGACATCCTGGCCTGGAACCCGGCCATCGCCGACCTGTTCGTGGATTACAGCCAGCTGGCGCCGCACGAGCGCAACACGCTGCGGCTGATGTTCCTGTATCCGCCGTACCGCACGCTGATCCTCAACTGGGAAGAAATGACCCGCGGGCTGCTGGCGGGCTTCCGCGCGGCGATGGCGCAGGCGCCGGACAAGGCTCCGTTCCTGGCGCTGGCCGAGGACATCGCCGCGCACAGCGAGGAGTTCCGCCAGTGGTGGCCGGAGCACGATGTGCGGCGGTTCGATGAAGGTGCGAAGAAATTGAACCATCCCACGCGCGGGTTGCTGGACCTGCAGTACGTAGCGCTGGTGCCGGAGAGCCGGCACGATCTTTCCTTGGTTACTTACCTGCCGCGTAGGTAGGTTGGTCGGCAGGGCTGCGCCCTGCCGATGACCCCATTCAGGCAGGTAAGTGCAGGTCACAGGATAAGCAGACGCCTTGTTGTGCCCGTCCATCGGGTCCACATTCCTGTGCAGGAGACGGGCTGTCGCCCGTTGTCGAGACACCAGGAGACCTGCATGTCCGCTGCCCCCACCACTGCCATTTCCCGCGATCCGGCCACCGGCCAGCAGATCGCCAGCCATCCCTTCGCCACCGACGCCGAACTGGAGACCATCCTCGATCGCGGTCAGACCGGCTTCGCGGCCTGGAGCGCCAGGAGCCTCGAACAGCGGGCCGAGGTGCTGCGCGCGATGGCTGCCGTACTGCGTCGTGACCGCGAGAAGCTGGCTGCACTGGCCACCGCCGAAATGGGCAAGGTCCAGGCCGAATCCCTGGCCGAAATCGAGAAATGCGCCGTGCTGTGCGACTGGTACGCCGACAACGGTGCGCAGTTCCTGCGCGACGAACCGACCCAGGTGCCCGACGACAAGGCTTACGTGTCCTACCTGCCGCTGGGCGTGGTGCTGGGCATCATGCCGTGGAACTTCCCGTACTGGCAGGTGATGCGTGCGGCGGTGCCGATCCTGATGGGCGGCAACGGCTTCCTGCTGAAGCCGGCCGAGAACATCGTCGGTACCGCGCAGCTGCTCGACGCGGCGTGGCGTGATGCCGGGCTGCCGGAAGGCACCTTCATCGCCGCCAACATCAGCCGCGACGGCACCAGCCGTGCGATTGCCGATGACCGCATCGCGGCGGTGACCCTGACTGGCAGTGTGGCCGCTGGCCGCAGCATCGCCGCCCAGGCCGGGCAGGCGCTGAAGAAGGTGGTGCTGGAACTGGGTGGATCGGACCCGTTCATCGTGCTGGCCGACGCCGATCTGGACGCTGCCGTCGAAGCGGCGGTGGCTTCACGCTTCCAGAACACCGGGCAGGTCTGCATCGCCGGCAAGCGCATCATCGTTGAAGACGCGGTCTACGACCGTTTCGTGGCGCAGTTCTGCCAGAAGGTGCAGGCGCTGACCGTCGGCGATGGCCGCGAGGCCGGCAACCGCATCGGCCCGATGGCCCGGCAGGACCTGCTGGAACAGCTCGACGCGCAAGTCCGTGCCTCGGTGGACGCGGGCGCGAAGCTGCTGGTCGGCGGCCATCAGCTGGATCGCCCGGGCGCGTTCTACGCCCCCACCGTGCTGGCCGACGTGGAGCCGGGCATGCAGGCCTTCGATACCGAGACCTTCGGTCCGGTGGCCTCGATCAGCCGCGCCCGTGATGCCGACCATGCAGTGGAGCTGGCCAACCAGAGCGAGTTCGGCCTCAGCGGCAACCTGTGGAGCGGCGACCGCGCGCGGGCCATGCAGCTGGCGCGCCGGCTTCAGACCGGCGGTGTGTTCGTCAACGGCTTCTCCGCTTCGGACCCGCGCGTACCGATCGGCGGCGTGAAGAAGAGCGGCTTCGGCCGCGAGCTCTCGCACTTCGGCATCCGCGAATTCGTCAACGCGCAGACGGTGTGGTTCGACAAGCGTTGACGCGCAGCTTCCATCCTTCCTGCAACGATCCATCATCAGTCCAGCGAAAAGGACGGCATTCCAATGTCCAAGGGTTCAGATCTGCTTGTCGCCGCGCTTGAGAACGAAGGCGTCGAGCGTATTTTCGGCATCCCCGGCGAGGAGAACCTCGACGTGGTCGAATCACTCCGCCATTCCAGCATCGAGCTGGTCATCACCCGCCACGAACAGGCAGCCGTGTTCATGGCAGCCACCTATGGCCGCCTGACCGGCAAGCCGGGTGTGTGCCTGGCCACGCTCGGCCCGGGCGCGCTCAACTTCACCACCGGCGCCGCCTACGCGCTGCTGGGTGCGTGGCCGGTGATCATGATTACCGGCCAGAAGGGCATCGTCGCCAGCAAGCAGGCGCGTTTTCAGATCGTCGATATCGTCAGCACCATGAAGCCGCTGACCAAGCAGGCGCGGCAGATCGTCTCCGCGCGCACCATCCCGACGATCGTCCGCGAGGCATTCCGTACTGCGCTGGAAGAGCGCCCGGGCCCGGTGCTGCTGGAGCTGCCCGAAGACATCGCGGCCGATGAGGTCGGGGACGTAGCGCTGATTCCGCCGCACGCGGTGGATCGTCCGATTGCCAGTCCGGAAGCACTGGACCGCGCGGCGGACATCATCCGCAACGCCAGGCGCCCGCTGCTGATGATCGCCTCGGCGGCGTCGCGGCCGCAGTCCAGCGAAGCGTTGTCGGCCTTCGTGCTGCGCGCTGGTATTCCGTTCTTCACCACGCAGATGGGTAAAGGGGCGGTGGCCGGTGGTTCGGGGCTGTACATGGGCACCGCCGCGCTGACCGAGCGCGACTACGTGCACATGGCGATCGACCAGGCTGACGTGATCGTGACCATCGGTCATGAGGTCACCGAGAAGCCGCCGTTCGTGATGCGCCCGGGCGGACCGACTGTGATCCATATCGGCTACTCGCAGGCGGCGGTGGAGCAGGTGTACTTCCCGCAGGTGGAAGTGATCGGCGATATCGGTCGCTCGCTGACCCAGCTGGCCGACCGCATCGAAGGCGCGGTGCCGAACGCCGACGCGCTGCTGCCACTGCGCGCAACCATCCTCGAACATCTGGCCGACCGTGCCGAAGAAGCCGGGTTCACCCCGCAGCGACTGGTGCACGACGTGCGCCAGGTGATGCCGCCGGACGGCATCGTGGCGCTGGACAACGGCATGTACAAGATCTGGTTTGCGCGCAACTACCGCACCCAGGTGGCCAATACGCTGCTGCTGGACAACGCGCTGGCGACGATGGGCGCGGGCCTGCCGTCGGCGATCATGGCCTCGATCCTGTACCCGCAGCGGCGGGTGCTGGCGGTGTGTGGCGATGGCGGTTTCATGATGAACAGCCAGGAGCTGGAGACCGCGCGACGGCTGGGCCTGAACCTGGTGGTGCTGATCCTCAACGATGGCGCCTACGGGATGATCCGCTGGAAGCAGGCGGTGGATGGCTTCACCGACTACGGCATGACCTTCAGTAACCCGGATTTCGTGAAGTATGCGGAAGCCTATGGCTGCAAGGGCCATGAAGTGACGGCCATCGAGCAGTTCATCCCGACGCTGGAGGCGGCGTTCAGCGAGGGTGGGGTGCACCTGGTGTCGGTGCCGGTGGACTATTCGGAGAACCAGCGGGTGCTGGTGGATGAGCTGCGGCAGGCATTCCCCGGGAACGGGTGAATCCGGGGCATGGCCCGGTAGGTGTCGACCTTGGTCGACACGGTGGGCGCCAACCAAGGTTGGCGGCTACCGGAGCAGGGGCGGCCCGAGGCCGGGCCTGGGCGCGTGCGGAGGCCGGGGCTGGGCGGTTTTGGTATGCTGGGCAACCGGCTGTGCCGGGCGCAACATCCCCCCTCACTACACGATTCCCGCAGATCCATGAGCGAAGCTACCGATACCCCCCCCGTTGACGAAAACAAGTTGATCGCCGAGCGCCGCGAGAAACTCAAAACGCTGCGTGGGCAGGGTATCGCGTACCCGAACGACTTCCGTCGCGAGGACTTCGCCGGCCGCCTGCAGGAAGAATTCGCCGACGCCGAACAGTGGACCGCCGAGGCCCTGGAAGGCAACGGCCGCCAGGTGAAGATGGCCGGCCGCCTGATGGCCAAGCGCATCATGGGCAAGGCCAGTTTCGCGCAGATCCAGGACGAGTCCGGCCGCATCCAGCTTTTCCTGCAGGGCACGGTGCTGGGCGATGCCTATACCGCCTTCAAGGGCTGGGACGTGGGCGACATCATTGCTGTCGAAGGCGGCCTGACCCGTACCAAGACCGGCGAGCTGTCGGTCAAGGCCGAATCGATCCGCCTGCTGACCAAGTCGCTGCGCCCGCTGCCGGACAAGTGGCATGGCCTGGCCGACGTCGAGCAGCGCTACCGCCAGCGCTATGTCGACCTGATCGTGACCCCGGAGTCGCGCGCGGTGTTCATCAAGCGCTCGAAGATCATCCGCGCCATGCGCGCGTGGCTGGACAACCGCGACTTCCTGGAAGTCGAAACGCCGATGATGCATTACATCCCCGGCGGCGCGGCGGCCAAGCCGTTCACCACCCACCACAACGCGCTGGACCTGGACCTGTACCTGCGCGTGGCGCCGGAGCTGTACCTCAAGCGCCTGACCGTGGGCGGCCTGGAGCGCGTCTACGAGATCAACCGCAACTTCCGCAACGAAGGCGTCAGCACCCGCCACAACCCGGAATTCACCATGATGGAACTGTACGAGGCCTACGCCACGTACAACGAGATCATGGACCTGACCGAAGGCGTGATCCGCGACGTGGCCAAGGCCGTCAACGGTGGCACCGAGGTTGAGTGGGACGGCGCGAAGATCGACCTGGGCCCGGCGTTCCGCCGCTGGCGCATGGACGAGGCGGTGCGCCACCACAATCCGGAAATCTCGGCCGCCGATTGCACCGACCGCGATGCGCTGCTGCGCCATTGCGAGCGTTTGAAGATCCGCGTCAAGCCGTCCTACGGCTGGGGCAAGCTGCTGCTGGAGATCTTCGAAGCCACTGTCGAGCACACGCTGATCCAGCCGACCTTCATCACCGATCATCCGGTGGAAGTCTCGCCGCTGGCCCGCGCCAACGACAACGATCCGGGCTACACCGACCGCTTCGAGCTGTTCGTCAACGGCAAGGAGCTGGCCAACGGCTTCTCCGAGCTGAACGACCCGGAAGACCAGGCCCAGCGCTTCCAGGCCCAGGTGGCGGCGAAGGAAGGTGGCGATGACGAGGCCATGCACTACGACGCCGACTACATCCGTGCGTTGGAGTACGGCATGGCCCCGACCGGCGGCCTCGGCATCGGTGTCGATCGCCTGGTGATGCTGCTGACCGGCAGCAGCTCGATCCGTGACGTGCTGCTGTTCCCGTACATGCGTCCGGAGCAGTAAGTCGTCTTTTTGACTCCTGTTTGTGCGCGCCGTCGCGAAATGAGACGGCGCGATTGACGCCTCCCGCACTCGGCGTATCGTTAATGCACTACCTTGACGTCTGTTGTGGCTTGATCGGCGCCAGGGGGAGTGCGCACTGTGGAGAGTCCGCTTCACAATGTGATGACGATCATGAACCGGGACGCATGACACGGGAGTCAGGCCGATGCAGGGTGCGAGCGTTCGCAGCGGCAGGGTATCCTCGCCTGCTGATGATCCAGCATGGTCGAGAAACCAGGCAGAGTACGCGTTGAACATCGTCATTGTTGACGACCAGACGTCCGCGCGGACGATGCTGCGTCACGTCATCGAAGATATCGCGCCGGAACTGAGCGTGTATGACTTCGGTGATCCGTTGACCGCATTGGCCTGGTGCGAGGCGCATCCGGTCGACCTGCTGCTGCTCGATTACCGCATGCCGGAGATGGACGGGCTGGAATTCGCCCGTCGTTTCCGCCGCCTGCCCAAGCACCGCGACATTCCGGTGATCCTGATTACCGTGGTCGGCGACGAGCCGATCCGGCAGGCCGCGCTGGAAGCGGGCGTCATTGATTTCCTGGTCAAGCCGATCCGCCCGCGCGAACTGCGTGCGCGCTGCTACAACCTGCTGCAGCTGCGCCAGCAGACCGAGAACGTGAAGCAGCGGGCGTTGTCGCTGGAGCAACGCCTGCTGGCGAGTATGCATGAGGTCGAGGAGCGCGAACGCGAGACCCTGTCGCGATTGGCTCGGGCGATCGAGTTCCGTGATGCCGGCACCAGTGCCTACCTGGAGCGCATGGCGCGCGTGGCCGGGCTGATTGCCGAGCAGCTGGGCCTGCCCGAAGACGACGTGCGCCTGATCGAGATGGCCGCGCCCCTGCATGACATGGGCAAGATCGCTATTCCCGATGCGGTGCTTCTCAAGCAGGGCAAGCTCAACGACGAAGAACTGGCGATCATGCGGCGGCACCCGCGCATCGGCCATGAGCTGCTCAGCGGCAGCCAGAACCGCTTCATCCAGGTTGGTGCGCTGATCGCGCTGCGTCACCACGAGCGGTATGACGGCAGCGGCTATCCTGATGGCCTGGTCGGCGAGGCGATTCCGCTGGAAGCGCGCATCGTCGCCGTTGCCGACGTTTTTGATGCCCTGATTTCGCCCCGTCCGTACAAGGAAGCATGGACCATGGAAGCCACACTGGCCTATCTGTACGCCCAGCGTGGCCGACTGTTCGACCCGCGCTGCGTGGATGCGCTGATGCGCGGTCACCAGCAGTTGATGGATATCTGCGCCCAGCACTCGACGGCATCGACGCGACCGGGTGGGTGACATGCAGGACCTGTTCGCACGCGTGAAGCGCCGATTGGCGCAGCGTCCGGATTCGGAGCATGGCCAGGCGATCGTGCGGGTGGCGCTGATCTCGCTGATCCTGGTCTATGTGCTGCTGTCCGGTGCGCGCCTGCACCGTCTGGAGCAGTACCAGGGCGTGCTGGCGACGGTACTGACCGGGTTGGGGCTATCGCTGCTGCTGTTCGGTTGGCTGCTGTGGAAGCCTGAGCGCTCCGATCCGCGCCGGGTGGCCGGGATGCTGGCCGATTACGGCTTGATCGCCATCGGCATGATCCAGATGGGCGAACCGCTGGCCTGGGTGTACGCGGTGGTGATGTGGGTCACGGTGGGCAACGGCCTGCGCTTCGGGCCGCGTTACCTGGCCGCTGCCATCGTGCTGGCGATGGTCAGTTTCGGCACCACCGTGCTGTTGACCCCTTACTGGCAGGCCAACCTGGGCCTGGCCATTTCCCTGTGGTTGGGGTTGCTGGCAGTACCGTTGTGCTGCTCCTCCCTGCTGCGCAGAAGGATGCGACATCCGACCATGGATACGACCCCCGCCGCTGCCTCTCCCAACCGTTCGTTGCTGGCCCGCTTCAAGCAGCGCCTGTCCGGGCGCGAGGACAGCGAGCACGCGCAGAACCTGATCCGCATCATCATCACGGCGCTGTTCATCAGCTACCTCGGCTGGCGCTCGCTGAGCGGCGGCGGTGAGGCGCTGACCGCGACCTGGTTGATCCTCGCCTTCGAGCTGACCATCTCCGCCGGCCTGCTGACCGCGATCCTGGTCAATCCGGGTGTGTCGCATGTGCGCCGGGTGATCGGCATGCTGACCGACTACACCTGCATGGCCTGGATCATGACCATCCAGGGCGAGCCGGCCGCGCCGCTGTATGCGGTGATGCTGTGGGTGACCATCGGCAACGGCATGCGCTACGGCAGCACCTATCTGCGCGTGGCCACCGCCATGGGCTGCCTGGCGTTCCTGTGTACGGTGATGCTGTCGCCCTACTGGCGTGGGCACGACTATCTCGGCTGGGGCCTGCTGCTGGGCCTGGGCGCGATCCCGCTGTACTTCGATTCGCTGCTGCATGCGCTCACCCGTGCAGTGGCCGAGGCGCGCCAGGCCAACGAAGCCAAGAGCCGCTTCCTGGCCAACATGAGCCATGAGTTCCGCACGCCGTTGAACGGGCTGGCCGGCATGACCGAAGTGCTGGCCACCACCCGCCTGGACGATGAGCAGCGCGAGTGCCTGAACACCATCCAGGCCTCCACCCGCAGCCTGCTGGCGCTGGTGGAGGAGGTGCTGGACATCTCCGCGATCGAGGCGGGCAAGGTGCGGGTGGAGTGGCACGAGTTCGCGCTGGCCGATGTGCTGCAGGCGATCAACCTGATCCTGACCCCGCAGACCCGCTCCAAGTCGCTGGACTACCGCGTGCATGTGGACGACAACGTGCCGCCGCGCCTGCTTGGCGATGCCGGTCATCTGCAGCAGATCCTGCTCAATCTGATGGGCAATGCGGTCAAGTTCACCGACAGCGGCTACGTGCATCTGCGTGTTTCCAGCCTGGACGCAGCGGGCAGCGAGCGGGCGCGCCTGCGTTTCGAGATTGTCGACAGCGGCATCGGCGTGCCGGTGGCGCTGCGCGGCCGGCTGTTCAATGCCTTCGAGCAGGGCGATGTCGGCCTGGCCCGTCGCCATGAGGGAACCGGACTGGGCACCGCCATTGCCAAGGGCCTGGTCGAATCGATGGGCGGGCAGGTCGGTTATGCGCCGAACAGCCCGCGTGGCAGCGTGTTCTGGGTGGAGATCACGCTGGACGTGGCAGAGACCTCATCAGCCCCGGCGGTTCCGTCCGAGGTGGCTGAAGCCGGCAATGTCATCGCATTTTCCAATCCCTTCCTGCGTCATCGTGCACGGGTGCGCAGCCTGCGGGTGCTGGTGGCCGACGACCATGAAGCCAACCGCATGGTGCTGCAGCGGTTGCTGGAGAAGGCCGGCCACAAGGTCACCTGCGTCAATGGCGGCGCCGAAGTACTCGATGCACTGGAGCAGGCCAGTTACGACGCAGCAATCGTCGATCTGCACATGCCCGGCATGAGTGGACTGGACCTGCTCAAGCAGCTGCGGGTGATGCAGGCCAGCGGCATGCCCTATGTGCCGGTGATGGTCCTCAGTGCCGATGTCACCCCCGATTCGATCCTGCGCTGTGAACAGGCCGGCGCACGCGCCTTCCTGGCCAAGCCGGTAGTGGCAACCCGGTTGCTGGAAGTATTGGCCGATGTTGCTGCCAACACCCGCCCGGAATCCGGCATCCAGTCGGTTCCCGCGCTGCCGGTGGGCGATGGCGTGCTTGATACGGCAGTGCTGGATGAACTGGCGTCGCTGGGCATGGGCGACGGCTTCGAGCGCAAATTCATCGACCAGTGCCTGGTGGATGTCGATGCGAGCATGGGCCAGCTGCAGGCCTGCGGTGAAGGCCAGGCCTGGGAGGACTTCCGCGAGCACGCCCACGCCCTGCGCGGGGTGGCGAGCAACCTGGGGCTGGTCCAGGTTGCCGCCTCCAGTGGCGAGATCATGCGCATGGCGGACTGGCAGTTGAAGGGCGAGTGGGTGACCCGCCTCGGTAGTCTTGCCACCGCCCTGCGCCTCGGCAGGAATGCACTGGCCGCCCGCAGCGCGGACATCGCGCGCCGTGACGACAGCGAGCGCAGCCCGTCCTGAACCGCCGCGCTGTCAGGCCGGGTCGCCATTGCGCCGGGCCTGTGCCCGCACCAGCCGGTCCATGGTACGCAGGGACTTCTCGCCGAGCTGCATGGCGGTATCCACCCAGATCTCGGTGATCCGCATCATTTCGTGCAGTGGCACCATGCTGGCGATTTCGTTCACCTCGCGCATCGCGGCCCAGGCATGTGGAATCCGCTTGCTGTCCTTGATCACCTGTTCAACGGCGGCAACGCCTTCGCCGACCGGCACCACGATGTCGACCAGCCCCATTTCCTTGAGCTGGCTGGCGGTGTAGAGGTTGCCCTCCAGCATGATCTTCTCGGCCAGGCGCGGGCTGATGCGCTGGCACAGGAAGGAGTAGGCGCCCATGCCGGGGAACAGGTCGAACAGCACCTCCGGCAGGCCCATCAGCACGCCTTCCTCGGCGACGATGGTGTGGCAGCTCAGCGCGGCTTCGAAGCCGCCGCCCAGTGCATTGCCCTGGACCAGGGCGATGCTGTGCGCACGTGCACCGAGCCCGGCATGGAAGGCGTGCACGCCGCGTACGCAGCGCTGGGCATAGTCGAGCAGGCGGGCGCGGTCGCCTTCGCGGATCAGCCGGCAGAACAGCTCGAGGTCGCCACCCAGGTTGAACACGTCACTGTCTGAGGCCAGAACGACATGGGGTGACAGGACGTGCGAGGCGCTGAGGCGGTCGCCCAGTTCGCGCTGGTAGTCGACGATGTCATCGACCAGGCGCGAGGCGAAGCAGGGCCGGCCCGGCTGGTTGACCAGGTTGGCATGCATGTGGATCCAGTAGACATCCCGCTCGGGCTCTTCGGTAATGCGCAGGGTAGGGTGCAGCGAGGGGCGGGTGATGATGGGGCGTACTGCGGACATGGGAGTTCTCCGTGTGACCGTCCGGCCAACCGCAGAGCGGACGGAGAGGAGTGAGGGGAGGCGAGCTGAACGTGCGGCGGCGACTGATTCTATGCACCCGTCGTGAACCGCCCGCAAGCGCTGTGCCGGCCATGTTCCGGTAATAAAAAGACCCCGCCGTTGCCGGCGGGGTCCCTGTTCTGCTCGCTTGCCCGGAAACCCTTACGGGGCGGGCGTATCACGCAGCTCGCGACGGAGAATCTTGCCGACGTTGGTCTTCGGCAGCTCTTTTCGGAATTCTACGATTCTGGGGTGCTTGTAACCGGTCAGGTTTGCCCGCGCATGTTCCTTGACCATTTCCGCAGTCAGGTTCGGGTCCTTCTTCACGATCACCACCTTCACCACCTCGCCGGATTTTTCATCCGGGACACCGACTGCGGCCACTTCCAGCACGCCCGGCATCATCGCGATGACGTCCTCGACCTCGTTCGGGTACACGTTGAAGCCGGACACCAGGATCATGTCCTTCTTGCGGTCGACGATGTAGAAGAAGCCCTGTTCGTCCATCCTGGCCATGTCGCCGGTGTGCAGCCAGCCGTCGGCATCGATGGCAGTGGCGGTTTCTTCCGGGCGCTGCCAGTAACCCTTCATCACCTGCGGGCCCTTGATGCACAGTTCGCCCACTTCACCCAGCGGCAGGATGTTGCCGTTGTCGTCCTTGATGCAGGCATCGGTGGACGGGATCGGCAGGCCGATAGAGCCATTGTATTCGGGCAGGGTGAGCGGATTGATGCAGGCCGCCGGCGAGGTTTCGGTCAGGCCATAGGCCTCGACCAGGGTCACCCCGGTGGTCTTCTTCCAGCGTTCGGCCACGGCGCGCTGCACCGCCATGCCGCCACCCAGGGTGAACTTGACCGAGGAGAAGTCGATCTCGTCGAAGCCCGGGGTGTTGAGCAGGCCGTTGAACAGCGTGTTGACGCCGGTGATGGCAGTGAAGCGGGTGCCCTTGAGCTCCTTGACGAAGCCCTTCATGTCGCGCGGGTTGGTGATCAGGTGGTTGCAGCCACCGAACTTCATGAAGACCAGGCCGTTCGCGGTCAACGCAAAGATGTGGTACAGCGGCAGGGCGGTGATGATCACTTCCTTGCCCGGCTCGATGCCCGAGGTGGACAGCCACGCCGATGCCTGCTGCATGTTGGCGATCAGGTTGCGGTTGGTCAGCATCGCGCCCTTGGCAACGCCGGTGGTGCCGCCGGTGTACTGCAGGAAGGCGATGTCGTCGTGGTCGATCTCGACCGCCGGAAGCGTGTGCCGGCTGCCCAGCTTGAGCGCCTGCCTGAAGCGGATCGCGCCCTTGATGTGGTAGTTGGGCACCATCTTCTTGACGTACTTCAGCACGAAGTTGACGATCGCGCCCTTGGCGCCGAGCAGGTCGCCCAGGCCGGTGGTGATCACGTGCTTGACCGGTGTGTCGGCGATGACCTGCTCGACGGTGTCGCCGAAGTTGTCGACCACCACCAGCGCGCTGACGCCGGCGTCCACCAGCTGGTGCCTGAGTTCACGCGCGGTGTACAGCGGATTGACGTTGACCACGGTCAGGCCCGCGCGCAGCACGCCGAAGGTGGCCACCGGGTACTGCAGGCAGTTGGGCATCATCAGGGCGACGCGGTCACCCTTCTTGAGCTTGAGCTCACCCAGCAGGTAGGCCGCGAACTGGTTGACCAGCGTATCGGTCTCGCCGTAGGTGATGACCTTGCCGAAGCTGGAGTAGGCGGGACGGTCGCGGAATTTCGCGACGGAGGCGTCGAAGACCGAGGCTACCGAATGGAATTCGTTGACGTCGATTTCGGCGGGAACGCCTTTCGGATAGCTCTGCAGCCAGGGACGATCCAGACTCATATTCCCCCTCCAGGAATCGTGATGATGGGTGCGGCGCGGACAGTATCCGCCAGAACCGCTCACCGCAGCATACCGTTCCGTAGGGAAAACGCGAAGGGGGCGCGAAGAACGCGCCCCCGGGGGGGCATGAGCGCCCACCAAGGTGGGCATCTACCGGAGATCGGTGTCCGCCGTTTGCGGGCGATTCGCGTCAGCCCTTGCTGCGTACCGGTGCACCATTGGCCTTGTAGTACGGCGCGGTGCTGCGGGCCAGCGGAGTTCGGCCGCGGATCACGTCGGCCAGCTTCTCGGCGATCATGATGGTCGGTGCGTTGAGGTTGCCGGTCACCACCTGCGGCATGATCGAAGCATCGACAATGCGCAGGCCTTCCAGGCCGTGCACGCGGCCCTGGCCGTCGACCACCGCCATCGGATCATCGGCATGGCCCATCTTGTTCGAGCACGACGGGTGGTAGGCGGTCTCGGCATGTTCGCGGACGAACGCGTCGATCTGCGCATCGGTCTGCAGCGCACTGCCCGGGGAAATCTCGCGGCCGCTGTACGGCGCCAGCGCCGGCTGCGCGAAGATCTCGCGGGTGATCCGGATCGCCGCGCGGAACTCGCGCCAGTCCTGGTCGTGCGACATGTAGTTGAACAGGATGCTCGGATGTTCGCGCGGGTCCTTCGAACGCACATGGATGCGGCCGCGGCTGGGCGAACGCATCGAGCCGACGTGCATCTGGAAGCTGTGCGCCTTGATCGGGTTGGAGCCGTTGTAATTGATTGCCACTGGCAGGAAGTGGTACTGCAGGTTCGGCCAATCGAACTCGGCGTCGCTGCGGATGAAGCCACCGGCCTCGAACTGGTTGCTGGCGCCGATGCCGGTGCCAAGGAACAGCCACTCGGCGCCGATGGCCGGCTGGTTGTAGAGCTTCAGTGCCGGGGCCAGCGAGACCGGCTTCTTGCACTCGTACTGCAGGTACATCTCAAGGTGGTCCTGCAGGTTGGCGCCGACGCCCGGCAGGTGGTGCACCAGGTCGATGTCCAGGCTGCGCAGCAGATCGGCCGGGCCGACGCCCGAGCGCTGCAGGATCTGCGGCGAAGCGATGGCGCCGCCGCACAGCAGCACTTCGCGGCGCGCGGTGGCACGCTGCGGCTGGTCGTTGTGCAGCCACTGCACGCCCACCGCACGCTTGCCCGAGAACAGGATGCGGTCGGTCAGCGCGTGGGTGACGATGGTCAGGTTCGGGCGCGGCTTGGCCAGGTCCAGGTAGCCGCGGGCGGTGCTGGAGCGACGGCCCTTCGGGGTCACCGTGCGGTCCATCGGGCCGAAGCCTTCCTGCTGGTAGCCGTTGAGATCGTCGGTGCGCGGGTAGCCGGCCTGCACGCCGGCCTCGACCATCGCAGCGAACAGCTCGTTGTTGCCGGCCTTGGGCGTGGTCACACGCAGCGGGCCTTCGCCACCGTGGTAATCATTGGGGCCGATGTCGCGGGTTTCGGCCTTGCGGAAGTACGGCAGGCAGTCCAGGTAGGTCCAGTCGTCCAGACCCGGCATGCTGGCCCAGTTGTCGTAGTCCATGGCGTTGCCGCGGATGTAGCACATGCCGTTGATCAGCGACGAACCGCCCAGGCCCTTGCCGCGGCCACAGTCCATGCGGCGGTTGTTCATGAAGGGCTCGGGATCGGTCTTGTACGCCCAGTTGTAGCGCTTGCCCTGCAGCGGGAAGGCCAGCGCCGCCGGCATCTGGGTACGGAAGTCGAGCCGGTAGTCCGGGCCACCGGCTTCCAGCAGCAGCACGCTGACATCGGCATCTTCGGTGAGGCGGGTGGCCAGCACGTTGCCGGCCGAGCCGGCGCCGATGATGATGTAGTCGTACTCGTTATGGGTGCTCATGGGTGTCTCCTGCAGGCCGGGGCGCTGCATGCAGCCGTCCCGGCGGAATGTCGGATCGGCACGATGGCCGGACGTGGGGCGCGCCCGGGGGCGCGCCGGTCAGAACACGCTGGCGTAGTCGCCCAGCTCGACCTGCACCGACTTGATGCGGGTGTAGTGGCCGAGGGTCGAGAGGCCGTTCTCGCGGCCGACGCCGGATTCCTTGTAGCCACCGACCGGCATTTCGGCCGGCGATTCGCCCCAGGTATTGATCCAGCAGATGCCGGCTTCCAGGCGGTGGATGATGCGGTGGGCGCGGCTGACGTCCTTGCTGACCACGCCGGCGGCGAGGCCGAAGGTGGTGTCGTTGGCACGACGCACCACTTCGTCTTCGTCGTCGTAGGCAAGGATGCTCATCACCGGCCCGAAGATCTCTTCCTTGACGATGGTCATGTCATCGCGGCAGTCGGAGAACACGGTCGGCAGCACGTAGGCGCCATTGGCCAGCGCGCCTTCGGTAGCACGGCCGCCGCCGGTCAGCAGGCGGGCGCCTTCGGCCTTGCCGCTTTCGATGTAGCGCAGCACGTTTTCCATGTGCGGGAAGCTGGTGAGCGGGCCGAAGTTGGTCTCGGCGGCCGTCGGGTCGCCGATGCGGATGCGCTTGACGCGCTCGACCACGGCGGCTTCGAACGCGGCCAGCATGCTGCGCGGCACGAACACGCGGGTGCCGTTGG
This sequence comes from Stenotrophomonas sp. 22DLJC03, assembly GCF_056861405.1. Lineage (NCBI taxonomy): Bacteria > Pseudomonadati > Pseudomonadota > Gammaproteobacteria > Lysobacterales > Lysobacteraceae > Stenotrophomonas > Stenotrophomonas sp. 22DLJC03. Next base: position 109,662 of record NZ_JBSPUG010000007.1, on the reverse strand, counting down.
TGCAGACCTGGCCGGAGCTGAAGAAGTTGGCCATCACCGCGATGTCGGCAGCGCGGTCGAGGTCGGCGTCATCGCAGATCACCAGCGGCGACTTGCCGCCCAGTTCCATGGTCACTTCCTTCAGCGACGAGGACGCGGCGCTGGCCATGACCTTCTTGCCGGTGGCGACGCCGCCGGTGAAGGAGATCTTCTCGATCACCGGGTGCTCGGTCAGCCACTGGCCGATCTCGCGGCCCGGGCCCTGCACGACGTTGAACACGCCGGCCGGCACACCGGCTTCGGTGTAGATTTCGGCCAGTCGGATCGCGGTCAGCGGCGTCACTTCGGACGGCTTGAACACCATCGCGTTGCCGGCGGCCAGCGCCGGTGCCGACTTCCACATGGCGATCTGGATCGGGTAGTTCCAGGCGCCGATGCCGGCGACCACGCCCAGCGGCTCGCGGCGGGTGTAGAAGAAGCTCGATTCGCGCAGCGGCAGCTGGATGCCTTCGATGGCGGTGGCCAGGCCGGCGTAGTACTCGACCACGTCGGCACCGGTGACGATGTCCACGGTGGTGGTTTCGGCCAGCGCCTTGCCGGTGTCAAGGGTTTCCAGATGGGCCAGCTCGTCGTTGCGCTCGCGCAGGATCTCGACGGCGCGGCGCAGGATGCGCGAACGCTCCATGGCGGTCATCGCCGCCCACACCTTCTGGCCTTCGGCCGCGCTCTGCACGGCGCGCTCGACGTCAGCCTGGCTGGCGACCTGCACTTCAGCGATCACTTCACCGGTGGCCGGGTTGACGGTCCTGAAGGTCTTGCCGCTGGTGGCATCGACGCGCTGGCCGTGGATGTAGAGCTGTTGGACGGGCAGGGTGGTCATGGGGCGTACTCCTTGGAAGGGGGCGGGTGCTGCAACGCTTATAGCGCGGCAGCCTGCAACTGGAAGTCGATGTAGCCGTAAGCGATGCGCCGGGACTTCTCGGCATTGAACTGGCCGCCGACCAGGCTGCCGCGCAGCCACAGGCCGTCGATCATCGCGGCCAGGCCACGGGCGGCCAAGCGGGCCTGGGGGTGGGGCAGCAGGCGGTTGAACTGGTGGCACAGGTTGGAGAACAGGCGCTGGTCGTTGGCGCGCTGCAGCCGGGCCAGTTCCGGCTGGTGCATGCTGGCGGCCCAGAAGGTCAGCCAGACGCGCATCGCGGTGCCGTTTATCTGGCTGTCGTCGAAGTTGCCGTCGACGATGGCGCGCAGCTGGTCGCGCGGGTCGTCGCCGACGTCGGCGCGGTAGCGGGCGACCGCCTCCTTCAGTTCGCGCAGGATCTGCCGCATTGCAGCATTGAGCAGGCCGTCCTTGTCGCCGAAGTAATGGGCGACGATGCCGCTGGACAGCCCGGCCTTCTTCGCGATGATGGCGACGGTCGCATCGGCCATGCCGATCTCGTCGATGGTCTGGAAAGTGGCCCGGATCAGCTGCTCGCGCCGTACCGGTTCCACGCCTTTCTTCGGCATTGTCTCTCCACGGATTGCGACCCGAAGGATCGGGCTGCCGACCATTATGCTTTTTATTGATTGAACGTTCAATCAATAAACCCTAGGATGCGCTCGCGCCCCACGCCATGGGCCCGGTTTACCGGTCCGGCCCCGCCCATGTGCTCCCTCGGACTTGATGAGACGACCCCATGTCTTCCCTGGCTCATCCCAAGCGTTCGCCCCTGCGCTTGAACCGTTTTGTCTTCTTCAGTTCCTCGGTGTCGATCGGCATCCTCGGGCTGCTCACCGTTCTCTATCCCGAAGGCAGCGAGCACTGGCTGCAATGGGCGCAGGCCGAGGTCTCGGCGGCGTTCGGCTGGTGGTACATGCTGCTGATCGTGCTGTGCCTGGGCTTCGTGCTGTGGCTGGCGTTCTCGCCGTATGGCCGCATCCGCCTCGGCCACAACGAGGAATCGCCGGCCTTCGGCTACGTGGCCTGGGTGTCGATGTTGTTCTCGGCCGGCATCGGCATCGCGCTGCTGTACTACGGCGCCTACGAGCCGCTGGACCATTTCCTCAATCCGCCCGGGCAGCCCGGCGGAACGGTGGCAGCGGGCCGCGAGGCGATGGTGCTGACCTTCCTGCACTGGGGCCTGCACGGCTGGGCGCTGTACGCGCTGGTCGGCGTGGCACTGGGCTATTTCGCCTACCGCCGCGACCTGCCGCTGGCGCTGCGCTCGGCGCTGTACCCGATCTTCGGCGAGCGCATCCATGGCCGCATCGGCGACATGGTCGATGGCTTCGGCATCCTTGCCACGCTGATCTCGATGGTGACCAATCTTGGCATCGGCGCGCTGGTGGTGCAGTCCGGCCTGGTCTACCTGTTCCACATTCCGGATACGCCGCAGGTGCTGGTGGCGATCGTGCTGGTGATGATGGCCGTTGCCACCATCGGCGTGGTAGCGGGCGTGGAGAAGGGCATTGCCTGGCTCTCCAACCTCAACGTGCGCCTGCTGTGCGGCCTGCTGCTGTTCGTGCTGGTCACCGGCCCGACCCTGCACCTGTTCGACGGCCTGATCCAGAACACCGGCGATTACCTCGGCGCGTTCGTGCGCAAGAGCTTCGACATGTACCTCAACGACCCCAAGGGCCGTGAGTGGATGGGCTCGTGGACGCTGTTCTACTGGGCCTGGTGGATCGCCTGGGCGCCGTTCGTGGGCCTTTTCGTGGCGCGCATCTCGCGTGGCCGCACCATCCGTGAAGTGATCATGGGCGTGCTGCTGATCCCGTTGGGTTTCACCCTGGCCTGGCTGTCGATCTTCGGCAACACCGCGATCGACCTGGTGCTGAACCACGGCCAGGCGGTGCTGGGCCAAGTGGCCCAGCACGATGCGGCGATGACCCTGTTCAAGCTGCTTGAGTACCTGCCTGGTGCACCGTACGTGGCCGGTGCCGCGGTGGTGATCGGCTTCGTGCTGTTCCTGACCCCGGTCGATTCGGGCACGCTGATGATCGCCAACCTGTGCACCCGCCGTGTCGATGACGGCGTGGAGGACGGCCACGACGCGCCGATCTGGCTGCGCGTGTTCTGGGCGGTGGGCATCACCGTGGCCAGTGTCGGCCTGCTGCTGGCCGGCAACTTCAGCGCGATGCAGACGGCGGTGGTGCTGTGTGGCCTGCCGTTCTCGTTCATCCTGGCGTTCTACATGTGGGGCCTGCTGAAGGCGCTGCGCACCGACCCGGACGCACCGCGGCGGTAGGTAGCGCCGGGCGCTGCCCGGCGAACGCCAAAGCAAAGGGCCGGATCTGTGAGGATCCGGCCCTTTGTGTTTGCTTACGGGATCCGCCGGGCATGGCCCGGCGCTACCGGTTACTTGCTGGCCAACTGGCACAGCACGTACTGCAGCAGGCCGCCATGGTGGGCGAGGAGGCGCGCTTGCGAACCACTGGTTCGCGCGTCTCCGCAGCGCCCCCGCGCTGGCGCGGGGGCCGGGCTTCCGCCCGATGGTACGGCAGGAAGGTTCAGCGACCTGCCAACTGGCGCAGCACGTACTGCAGCAGGCCGCCATGGCGGAAGTACTCCACTTCCTTCGGGGTCAGCAGCATCACCGAGACTTCGAAGGTCTTCTTGGTGCCGTCGGCCTTGGTCGCGGTGACCGTGGCACGCTTGCTGGCACCGTCCTGCAGGCCGGTGATGTCGATCACTTCCGAACCGTCCAGGCCCAGGCTCTGTGCGTTTTCACCGTTGCGGAACTGCAGCGGCAGCACGCCCATGCCGACCAGGTTGGAGCGGTGGATGCGCTCGAAGCTCTCGGCGATGACCGCCTTCACTCCCAGCAGCAGGGTGCCCTTGGCCGCCCAGTCACGCGACGAGCCGGTGCCGTATTCCTTGCCGGCCAGCACCACCAGCGGCACCTTGTCGGCCTTGTACTTCATGGCCGCATCGTAGATCGCCAGCTTCTCCGGCTGGCCACCGCCGGCGGGGTAGTACAGGGTGTTGCCGCCTTCTTCGCCGCCGAACATCAGGTTCTTGATCCGGATGTTGGCGAAGGTGCCGCGCACCATCACATCATCGTTGCCGCGGCGGCTGCCGTAGCTGTTGAAGTCGGCCGGCTGCACGCCACGCTCCTGCAGGAAGCGTCCGGCGGGGGAATCCTTCTTGATGTTGCCGGCCGGGGAGATGTGGTCGGTGGTGATCGAATCGCCGAACAGGCCCATCACCCGTGCGCCGTGCACATCATCGATGCTGCCGACCTGCATGGTCATGCCGTCGAAGTAGGGCGGATTCTTGATGTAGGTAGATGCATCGCTCCATTCGTACAGATCACCGTCCGGCGAGGCGATGGTGTTCCAGCGGGTATCGCCCTTGAACACGTCGGCGTAGTTCTGCTTGAACATCTCCGGGCCGACGGTGGCGGCGATGACGTCGCCGATCTCCTTGTTGCTCGGCCAGATGTCGCGCAGGTACACCGGCTGGCCATCGCTGCCGGTGCCCAGCGGTTCGGTGGTCAGGTCGATGTCGGTGGTGCCTGCGATGGCATAGGCCACCACCAGCGGCGGGCTGGCCAGGTAGTTCATCTTCACTTCGGGGTGCACGCGGCCCTCGAAGTTGCGGTTGCCCGACAGCACCGAGGTCACCACCAGATCACCACTGGCGATGCCGGCGCTGACTTCGGTCGGCAGCGGGCCGGAGTTGCCGATGCAGGTGGTGCAGCCATAGCCCACCACGTAGAAGCCGATCTTCTCCAGCTCGGTGAGAACGCCGGCCTTTTCAAGATAGTCGGTGACCACGCGCGAGCCTGGGCCGAGCGAGGTCTTCACCCACGGCTTGCGGTCCAGCCCCTTGGCGGCCGCGTTGCGGGCCAGCAGGCCGGCACCGATCATCACCGCCGGGTTGGAGGTGTTGGTGCACGAGGTGATGGCGGCGATGACCACCGCGCCATCCTTCAGCCGCACTTTCCTGCCATCCATCTCGATGTCGGCGTAGCCCTTGGCCAGCTGCTCGTTGCCCACTGCCGCGCCGCCGCCTTCATTGACGAAGGTGGAGACATCCTCGCTGCGCTTGTCGCGGTTGGCGGTCATGCCGACCAGCGCGTCGCGGTAGTTCTTCTGCACGTCTTCCAGCAGCACGCGGTCCTGCGGACGCTTGGGACCGGCCAGCGACGGCTTCACCGTGCCCATGTCCAGTTCCAGCGTGGTGCTGTACTGCGCATGCGGGCTGTTGGCGTCGTGCCACAGGCCCTGCGCCTTGGCATAGGCTTCGACCAGGGCGATCTGCTCTTCACCGCGGCCGGACAGGCGCAGGTAGGTCAGCGATTCGTTGTCGATCGGGAAGATGCCGCAGGTCGCGCCGTATTCGGGGGCCATGTTGCCGATGGTCGCGCGGTCGGCCAGTGGCAGATGCTGCAGGCCATCACCGTAGAACTCGACGAACTTCCCGACCACGCCGAGCTTGCGCAGCATCTGGGTGACGGTCAGCACCAGATCGGTGGCGGTGGCGCCCTCGGGCAGCTTGCCGGTCAGCTTGAAGCCGACCACCTGCGGGATCAGCATCGACGAAGGCTGGCCGAGCATCGCGGCCTCGGCTTCGATGCCGCCCACGCCCCAGCCGAGCACGCCGATGCCGTTGATCATCGTGGTGTGGCTGTCGGTGCCGAACACGGTATCCGGGTAGGCGATCGCCGTGCCGTCCTTGTCCGCGGTCATCACCACGCGGGCCAGGTTCTCCAGGTTCACCTGGTGGACGATGCCAGTGTTGGGCGGCACCACCTTGAAGTTGTCGAAGGCCTTCTGTCCCCAGCGCAGGAAGCCGTAGCGTTCCTGGTTGCGCTGGAATTCGATCTTGCCGTTGAGGTCCAGCGCGTCCGGCTTGCCGAACACATCGACCTGCACCGAGTGGTCGATGACCAGTTCGGAGGGAATCAGCGGATTGATCTGCTCAGGCGAGCCGCCGAGCTTGACCACCGCATCGCGCATCGCGGCCAGGTCGACCACGCAGGGCACGCCGGTGAAGTCCTGCAGGACCACGCGCGCCGGCATGAAGGCGATCTCGGTGTCTGGCTCGGCCGCCGGGTTCCAGCGGGCCACGGCTTCGATGTGGTCCTTGCCGACGGTGATGCCGCCGTCCTCGTGCCGGAGCAGGTTCTCCAGCAGGATCTTCATCGAGTAGGGCAGGTGGGAGATATCGAAGCGCTGGCCCAGCGTGGGCAGGCTGAAGTAGTCGTAGGTCTTGCCGCCGACGTTCAGCTGGCTGCGGGTGGAGAACGAATCGCTCATGCGGGGTAACTCCTTCTTGCGGATGGCTTGCAGTGGCCCGCGCATGGGCGGACCTGCTTGCGGTCGCCGTGGGCCTGACGGCCCCGGTGGTCCCAGTATGAACCCCAGACTGAATGGATTCATCCGGGCCGGGTTCCGGCCTGCGGCATCGGTTCCAGACTACAGGGGAAGGTGTATGGCGTATGTCACGTTTGTGGCCGATCCTTTGCGAGGCAAGGGCTGGCGGGGTGCCGGTCCTGTTCAGGGTGGAAGTATGCCCGGGGAAGTATGTATAATTTGTGCATACTCTGGAGGGCCTACCGATGGAAGCCACTGTTGCAGAACGCGGACAGATCACCCTTCCCAAGGCGGTGCGTGATGCCCTCGGCCTGACCAAGGGCACGCTGCTGAAGGTCGAACTGGACGGCAGCCGCATCATCCTGCGCAAGAGTGTTGACGATGCCATTTCACGGGCGCGCGGCAAGTTCGCGCTGGACGGCTTCGAATCGTCCGACGCGGCCGTACGCGCGGTGCGTGACGAGGAATAAGCCGTGATGATCGCCGTCGATTCACCGGTGCTGGTCGAGCTGCTCAGCAATGGTCCGCAGGCCGATGCCGTGGAAGCCATCCTCAGGCAGAGCCTGGTCGGCGGCCGTGTGGTGGTCTGCGGCGCGACCCTGGCCGAGGTCTGCGCATCGCTGCGTGGCGGCGCCGAGGTGCTCGAAGCGCTGGAAGAAATGGGCGTGCACTTCAACCCGATGGAAGCCAAGTCGGCGCTGCGCGCCGGCGAGATGCACCGTCGCCACCGCCAGCGCAGCGGCAGCCGCCGCAGCCTGGATGAATTCATGGTCGGCGCCCACGCACTGTTGCAGTGCGACGGCCTGATCACCTGGAACGATACGTTTTACCGCGACTACTTCAAGGGCCTGAAGCTGATCGTGCCGCAAGCCTGAGCCCACTTTTTTTCAACCTACGCATTACCCGGGAGTTGTCATGTTGGAAGCCTACCGCCACCACGTCGCCGAGCGCGCTGCGCTTGGCATCCCGCCGCTGCCGCTGAGCGCGCAGCAGACGGCCGATGTCATCGAACTGCTGAAGAACCCGCCGCAGGGCGAGGCCGAGTTCCTGCTCGACCTGCTGACCCACCGCGTGCCGGCCGGCGTCGATGACGCGGCCAAGGTCAAGGCCTCGTACCTGGCGGCGATCGCCCTGGGCAGCGAGCAGAACCCGCTGATCAGCCGTGAGCGCGCCACCGAACTGCTGGGCACCATGCTCGGCGGCTACAACGTCGCGCCGCTGGTGCAGCTGTTGGACGACGCCAGCGTCGGCACCATCGCCGCCAACGGCCTGAAGAAGACCCTGCTGGTGTTCGATGCGTTCCATGACGTGCAGGAAAAGGCCAAGGCCGGCAATGCCAACGCCCAGTCCGTGCTGCAGAGCTGGGCCGATGCCGAGTGGTTCACCAGCAACCCGGAAGTGCCGCAGAGCCTGACCGTCACCGTGTTCAAGGTGCCGGGCGAGACCAACACCGACGACCTGTCGCCGGCACCGGACGCGACCACCCGCCCGGACATTCCGATGCACGCCCTGGCGATGCTGAAGAACAAGCGCGACGATGCGCCGTTCACCCCGGAAGAAGACGGCAAGCGCGGCCCGATCCAGCAGATCCTGTCGCTGAAGGACAAGGGCCACCTGGTTGCCTACGTCGGCGACGTGGTCGGCACCGGTTCCTCGCGCAAGTCGGCTACCAACAGTGTGCTGTGGTGGACCGGCGATGACATTCCGTTCATCCCGAACAAGCGCGCCGGTGGCGTCTGCCTGGGTTCGAAGATCGCTCCGATCTTCTACAACACCATGGAAGATGCCGGCGCACTGCCGATCGAGCTGGACGTGTCGAAGATGGAGCACGGCGATGTGGTCGAGCTGCGTCCGTACGAAGGCAAGGCGCTGAAGAACGGTGAAGTGATCGCCGAGTTCCAGGTCAAGTCCGAAGTGCTGTTCGACGAAGTGCGTGCCGGTGGCCGCATTCCGCTGATCATCGGTCGCGGCCTGACCGGTAAGGCGCGCGAGGCGCTGGGCCTGGCCCCGACCGACCTGTTCCGCCTGCCGGTGCAGCCGGTCGACACCGGCAAGGGCTTCTCGCTGGCGCAGAAGATGGTCGGCCGCGCCTGTGGCCTGCCGGAAGGCCAGGGCATGCGCCCGGGCACCTACTGCGAACCGAAGATGACCTCGGTCGGTTCGCAGGACACCACCGGCCCGATGACCCGCGACGAGCTGAAGGACCTGGCCTGCCTGGGCTTCTCGGCCGACCTGGTGATGCAGTCGTTCTGCCACACCGCTGCGTACCCGAAGCCGGTGGACGTGAAGACCCACCACACCCTGCCGGAGTTCATCTCCACCCGTGGCGGCGTCTCGCTGCGTCCGGGCGACGGCGTGATCCACAGTTGGCTCAACCGCATGCTGCTGCCGGATACCGTCGGTACCGGTGGTGACTCGCACACCCGTTTCCCGGTGGGCATTTCGTTCCCGGCCGGTTCGGGCCTGGTGGCCTTCGCCGCTGCCACCGGCGTGATGCCGCTGGACATGCCGGAATCGGTGCTGGTGCGCTTCAAGGGCAAGATGCAGCCGGGCGTGACCCTGCGTGATTTGGTCAACGCGATCCCGCTGTACGCGATCAAGTCGGGCCTGCTGACCGTGGCCAAGGCTGGCAAGAAGAACATCTTCTCCGGCCGCATCCTGGAAATCGAAGGCCTGCCGGAACTGAAGGTCGAGCAGGCGTTCGAGCTGTCCGACGCTTCGGCCGAGCGTTCGGCTGCCGGTTGCTCGGTGCGCCTGAACAAGGAACCGATCATCGAGTACCTGACCAGCAACATCACCCTGCTGAAGTGGATGATTGCCGAGGGTTACCAGGATCCGCGTTCGCTGCAGCGCCGTATCGAGAAGATGGAAGCGTGGCTGGCCAACCCGGAGCTGCTGGAGCCGGATGCGGACGCCGAATACGCCGCCGTCATCGAGATCGACCTGGCCGATATCCACGAGCCGATCGTGGCCTGCCCGAACGACCCGGACGACGTGAAGACCCTGTCCGAAGTCGCTGGCGCCAAGATCGACGAAGTGTTCATCGGTTCGTGCATGACCAACATCGGTCACTTCCGTGCGGCTGCGAAGCTGCTGGAAGGCAAGCGTGACCTGCCGACCCGCCTGTGGGTGGCCCCGCCGACCAAGATGGATGCGTCCGAGCTGACCAAGGAAGGCGTGTACGGCACCTTCGGCGCGACCGGCGCACGCATGGAAATGCCGGGCTGCTCGCTGTGCATGGGCAACCAGGCGCAGATCCGCGAAGGCTCCACCGCGATGTCGACCTCGACCCGCAACTTCCCGAACCGCCTGGGCCGCAACACCAACGTGTACCTGGGTTCGGCCGAACTGGCCGCGATCTGCTCGCGCCTGGGTCGCATCCCGACCAAGGAAGAGTACATGGCCGATGTGGGCGTGATCGCCGCCAGCGGCGCGGAGATCTACCGCTACATGAACTTCGACCAGATCGAGGAATACCAGGACGTGGCCAACACGGTCGCTGCCTGAGGGTAGTGCCGGCCGCTGGCCGGCATCCCGTTGAAACGAAGAACCCCCGGTGAGAGCCGGGGGTTTTTGTCTGCTGCATCCGCTATTGCACGGTCCAGTCTGCGTTGCCCTGCAACCGACGGCCGCCGATCAGCACGTTGCCGCGCTTACCGGAGACATCCATCTCGAACCAGGGCAGTCCATCACGGTCAAGTGGACGCACGTAGGCCTGGCGCTTTGCACGGTTGAATTCGATGTAGTAGCGGCGATGCACGTTGGGGTACGGCGGGATCGACGCGCCTTTCCAGCTGACGCTTACCGCGCCGGGGTCTTCGCGACCCACCAGCATCAGCATGAAGAACACATCACCCTGCTTGGCCTCGAAGTAGAACAGATCGCCACTGGCGCTGGCGGGTGCCAGTGGCAATGAAAGCAGTACGGCCGCCAGGGCGGCCTTCCATATGCCTTTGATCATGTGCAGCATTCCTTGTGCAATACCGCTATCAAAGCACACATGTGGGTAGCGCGTTGAAACGAAGAACCCCGGTGAAAGCCGGCGCTTTTTTTGTTGCCTGATGGCCTGTAGCGCCGAGTCCATGCTTGGCTGCTGTTCGTGCGATGCGCGATGAGTCGAGCGCGGCTCGACTCTACAAAGGCATCCACGCATGGCGTGGATCTACTGCGCGCGCGAGCCCTTGAGCCGGGGCGCGCAATCAGCCGCGGGCGAGGGCGAGAAGCCGCTCGGCAATCCGTTCCAGCGGCACCTGTTCCTCGGCGGCGCCCAGCTTGAACGCTGCACCGGGCATGCCCCAGACCACACTGGTGGCCTCGTCCTGCACCAGCGTCGGTGCGCCGGCCTGGCGCATTTCCAGCAGGCCGCGTGCACCGTCATCGCCCATGCCAGTGAGAATGGCACCGATGGCGTTGCCGCCGGCGTTCTGCGCGACCGAGCGGAACAGCACGTCCACCGCGGGCTTGTGCCGGTTAACCGCAGGGCCGTCGTCGACGCGGCAGCGCCAGCGTGCACCGTCGCGGATGATCCGCAGGTGCTTGCCGCCGGGCGGAAGGTAGGCGTGGCCGGGCAGCACCGCTTCGCCGTCGCTGGCCTCGCGCACGGCCATGGCCGAGTGGCGGTCCAGGCGTTCGGCGAAGGCGCTGCTGAAGCTGGCCGGCAGGTGCTGGGTCATCACCACGGCCGGGCCATCGGCGGGCATTCCTTCCAACACCACGCGCAGGGCTTCGGTGCCACCGGCTGACGAGCCGATCGCGATCAGGCGGTCGGTGGTACGGAACTGCGGCGCGGCGGGGCGCATCGCAGGCGCGGCTTCCAGCAGGAGCTTCGGTGCGGCAGCGCGCACCAGCGGACGCACCCGCGAGCGCGCCGCCATCTTGACCTTGGCGATGATCTCGTCGGCGTAGGCCTGCAGGCCGCGCGCAACGTCCAGCTTCGGCTTGGAGACGAAATCCACCGCACCCAGTGCCAGCGCCTGCAGTGTGGTGTCGGCGCCGCGTTCGGTCAGCGAGGAGATCATCACTACCGGTAGCGGGTGCAGGCGCATCAGGTTTTCCAGGAACGCGAGCCCGTCCATGCGCGGCATTTCCACGTCCAGGGTGATCACGTCCGGGGCCAGGCGCTTGATCTTCTCGCGCGCCAGCAGCGGGTCGGCGGCGGTGCCGACCACGTCGATGGACGGATCGCTGGACAGTATCTCGGTGAGCATCTGGCGCACGACGGCAGAGTCGTCGACGATCAGGACCCGGCAGGGGGCGTTGCCGGTCAGGGTCATTCGAACAGCTCCACGCCGCCGGTGACCGGGGCCTTGGACAGGCGTGCACGCACGGCCGATTCGGTCGCGGCCACTTCGGCTTCATGGGCATGCGGCAGACGCTGCACCACCACGCGGCCGGTATCGGCGAAGAACCAGATCTTGCGCGGATGGATGCCGCACAGGTCCTCGGCGATGATCGGAATGTGCTCGGCCTGCAGGTACTGGCGCACGAACTCGGCGTTGCGGGTGCCGACCGGGTTGCTGGTGAAACCCTTCAGTACGTTGGCACCACCGAACACCTTGGCCTCGATGCGCTTGCGGTGCGCGCCGCGCTTTAGCATGTCGTTGATCAGCAGTTCCATCGCGTAACTGCCGTAGCGCGCGGGCGCGCCGTCGCCGGCATTGCCCTCGGGCAGCAGGAAATGGTTCATGCCGCCGATCTTCAGCACCGGGTCGCGCAGGCAGGCGGCCACGCAGGAGCCGAGCGTAGTGGTCAGCGCGGTGGTGTCGTCGACCACCAGATACTGGGTCGGCAGCAGCTTGGCTGCAATGGTCTTGAAGCGCGCGTCCTGGTAACGCATCACATCGTCGGTACGCAGCGATGCGTTCATGCGCCTGCCTTTGCCGCACGGCGGTACAGGGTGCGTCCGCAAGGCTGGATCAGGTCGGCGGCGTGCAGGTAGTTCTCCGAGTGCCCGGTGTAGAGCAGGCCATCGTCGGACAGGTGCTGCACCAGCCGGCCCAGGATCGCGCGCTGGGTCGGCTTGTCGAAGTAGATCATCACGTTGCGGCAGAACAGCGCATCGAACGGGCCACCGACGTCGTAGCGCGGCGCGAGCAGGTTCAGCGGACGGAACTCGATCAGATCGCGCAGCGCCGGCAGCACCCGGCATTGGCCCTCGTTGGGGCCGCTGCCGCGCTGGAAGTAGCGGCGGCGCAGGTCCGGATCTAGGCTGCTGACGCGATCGATGTTGTAGACGCCACGGCCGGCGGTGGCCAGTACCTGGGTATCGACATCGGTAGCGACGATGCGCACCGGCGGCTTCAGCGTACCGAAGGCCTCGCAGGCGGTAATCGCCATCGAGTAGGGTTCTTCGCCGGTGGAGGCGGCGCAGGACCACAGCAGCAGCGGCGCACGGCTGGCGCGCTGCTGCAGTTCTTCGCGCAGCTTGTCGAAGTGGTGCGGCTCACGGAAGAATGAAGTCAGGTTGGTGGTCAGGGCGTTGGTGAACGCTTGCCACTCATCGCCGTCCTCCTGTTCCAGGTGGTCCAGGTACTGCTGGAAGCTGCGCATGCCCAGCGTGCGCAGGCGGCGCGACAGACGGCCATAGACCATGTCGCGCTTGGCCGGGGCGAGGGCGATGCCCACGCGCTGGTAGATCAGGTCGCAGACGCGGCGGAAATCACGGTCGGCGAACTCGAATTCGCGCGGGCCGGTGACGATGGGAGTAGGACTTTGCACGGGGGACGTGTCCATCGGCAGAGGCAGCGGCCGAAGCCGCCGCGGGTGGGTCTCAGAATTCCTGCCAGTCGCTGTCGCTGGCGACGAAGGTGCTGGCGTTGCTGCTGCGACGCAGTGGTGCCGGTGCGGGCTGCGGACGCGGCGCGACCGCTGCAGTGGTGGCTGGCTCGATGCGGGCGGCCACGGCCTTCACTGCGGCCGAGACCTGGTTGTCGAGGCGGAAGATCGCAACTGCATCGGCCAGCTGCGCGGCCTGGTCTTCCATCGCGCGCGCGGCAGCGGTGGCTTCTTCCACCAGCGCAGCGTTCTGCTGGGTGGTTTCGTCCATCTGCACCACGGTCTGGTTGACCTGCTCGATGCCGGCCGACTGCTCCTGCGACGCTGCGGAGATCTCGGCCATGATGTCGGTCACGCGCTGCACCGAAGCGACGATCTCGCCCATGGTGCTGCCGGCCTGGTGCACCAGGCTGGAGCCTTCGGCGACCTTGCCGACAGAATCATCGATCAGGCCCTTGATCTCCTTGGCGGCAGCGGCCGAGCGCTGGGCGAGGGTGCGCACTTCGCTGGCGACCACGGCGAAGCCGCGGCCCTGTTCACCGGCACGCGCAGCCTCCACCGCGGCGTTCAAGGCCAGGATGTTGGTCTGGAAGGCGATGCCGTCGATGACGCTGATGATCTCGGCGATCTTCTTCGAGGAGGCTTCGATGGCCGACATGGTGTTGACCACCTGGCCGACCACGCTGCCACCCTGCGAGGCTACACCCTGCGCGCCGATGGCGAGCTGGTTGGCCTGGCGGGCATGCTCGGCGTTCTGGCGCACGGTGGAGGTCAGCTCTTCCATCGAGGCCGCGGTTTCTTCCAGGTTGGCGGCCTGCTGCTCGGTACGGCGCGACAGGTCGCTGTTGCCCGACGCGATCTCGCCAGCGGCGAGGGTGATGCTGGACGTGCTGGCCTGGATCTGGCCGACGATCTGGGTCAGCTGGGTGACGGTGGTGTTGGCGTCGTCACGCATGCGCGCGAACACGCCCTGGTAATCACCATGCATACGCGCGGTCAGGTCGCCTTCGGCGATGGCCGACAGCAGCTGCGAGAGCTTGCCGAGGTTGTCATCGCTGACCGCCATCATCGCGTTGAGGTTTTCCAGCATCAGGCGGAAATCGTGATCGAAGCGCTGCGCGTCGCCACGACGGCTGAAGTCGCCTGCGGCAGCGGCACTGGCCAGTTGCTTGATCTCGGCGTTGATGCGGCCGAGGTTGGCCTTGACCGTGTCGACGGTGGTGGTCATCGCGGCCTTCTCGCCGGGGTAGCGCGCGATGTCGCGGCTCAGATCGCCCACAGCGTACTGCTGCACCACCTCCAGTACATCGTGCAGGGTCTGCACATGGCCGCCGACCAGGGCGTTGGTTTCCTGCACCATCAGCCCGTACTCGCCGGGGAAGGCGCTTGCATCGATGCGGTAGCTCAGCTCGCCACCATCGTGGCGCCGGGCCATTTCGCGCTGGCCGCCGATCACCGCGTGCAGCTGCTGCTGCATGCCGGCCATCGCTTCCAGCAGGCGGCCGGTTTCATCATGCGGCTGCGGGCCGATATGGCTGTCGAGCTTGCCGGCGGCGATGCCTTCGGCGACGGCGGTGGCCTGCTTCAACGGCACGGCGATGCGGTTGCCGATGACCCAGCTCAGGGCCAGCACGATCAGCACCAGCACGCCGCCGGAGAGGGCCATGATGGCGGTGAACACCAGCGCCTGCTTCTGTACGTCATCCATGTAGACGCCGCTGCTGATCACCCAGTTCCAGGGTGCGAACAGGCTGGCGTAGGCCACCTTCTCGACGTCACCCTTGCTGCCCGGCTTGGCCCAGCGGTAGTTGACGAAGCCGCCGCCGGCCTTGGCCGCCTCGACCTGGTCGTAGTAGATGCGCACGCCGTCGTCGGTGCGGAAGTCCTTCATGTCCTTGCCGACCAGGTCCTTGCGGAACGGGTGCATCAGCAGGCGATAGCCGGTGTCGTAGACGTTGTAGTAATAGGTGTCGTTCTCGGCGCGCATCACTTCCAGCGCCTGCAGGGCGGCGGCCTTGGCAGCTTCCTCGCTGAGCTCGCCGGTACCGGCTAGGCGATGGTAGTGCTGGAGGATGCCGTCGCTCAGTTCGACCTGGGTCTTCAGCGCAGTCTTGCGGGTCTCGGTCAGGTCCAGGTACTGCATGCGGGCGGCGATCACCGACAGCGCGATCACGCCGAGCGCGATGAGCAGCGTCAGCAGGTTGAGCTTGCGCCGGACGGAGAGGTTGCTGAAGTAGTGTTGCCAGCGATGCAGGAGATTCATCGAGCAGGACCAGGTTGAAGCAGGCGGGCGGCGCCGAGCCGGTCGCGACGTGATACGCCGTGACAACCCCGTTATCGGCCGCGGGGGCGGGGGATTGAGGTGCAGTGTCCGAACGTATTCAGGTTTCCTTGCAGCGGCGGCTGCGGCGCTGCCTGCGGCAGGCTGGTTTTGAAGCAACAGCAACAGCAACAGCAACGGCAACGGCAGGTCATGGCGAGGGGTTGCTACGGGTTGGCCGGGTCGGGGTGGGCGGGCAGGACATGCCGTGAACCCATCCATGGGGGCTCGATGGCGCCATCCATGGCGCCAACTGTCCTGCCTGCCCACCCCGACCCGGCCCGCCAGGGCTTCACTTCGGCGGACGGCAAGAGCGTTGGGTTTCCAAGTGGAAAGAGGGGGCAGATCCGTTTTCCGCAGGAAAACGGATCTGACCCCGGACGCGACCTGGCTTTTGCTTTTTGCTCTTTTCTTTTCAATCCGGGGTGGACGCGCACGGAAAGTGTCCCTGGCCGGGAGGGTGGGTTGCGCAGGGGCGTAAGCGCCATGGATGGCGCGCCCGAGCCTACAAGGACGTATTCACGGCGTCCCCTGCGCAACCCATCCTCCCGGCCCAAACGAAGGAAATCCGCCGCTCTCCGCGACCACCCCGAGGGGCTCCGCCGTTGGCTGATATCCAGATACCCCGTAAACGAAAACGCCCCAGCACAGGGCCAGGGCGTTCTCGTGCGTCAGGTCAGGCGGGCATCAGAATTCCTGCCAGTCTCCATCAGCCAGTTCGGTGGCCATCGGGCGGCCGCCTGCAGTGCGTCGGGCCGGTGGGGCGACCGCAGCCGGTGCGACCGGTGCGGCGGCACGTGGTGCCGGCGCTGCAACTGCCTTGCGCGGAGCGGCCACGACCTCGGCTTCGTCGACCACGAAGATCGACACGGCCTCGCTGAGGTGCCCAGCCTGTTCTTCCATCGCACGTGCGGCGGCGGTGGCTTCTTCCACCAGCGCGGCGTTCTGCTGGGTGGTCTCGTCCATCTGCACCACGGTCTGGTTGACCTGCTCGATGCCGGCCGACTGCTCCTGCGAGGCGGCGGAGATCTCGGCCATGATGTCGGTCACGCGCTGCACCGAGGCGACGATCTCGCCCATGGTCGCGCCGGCCTTGTGCACCAGCGCCGAGCCGTCGTTGACCTTGCCGACAGAGTCGTCGATCAGGCCCTTGATCTCCTTTGCGGCAGCGGCCGAGCGCTGGGCGAGGGTACGCACCTCGCTGGCGACCACGGCGAAGCCGCGACCCTGTTCGCCGGCACGTGCGGCTTCCACAGCGGCATTCAGTGCCAGGATGTTGGTCTGGAAGGCGATGCCGTCGATCACCGAGATGATCTCCGAAATCTTCTTCGACGAGGCCTGGATGGCCGACATCGTGGTGACCACCTGGCCGACCACGTCGCCGCCCTGCGAGGCCACGCCATGTGCGCCGATGGCCAGCTGGTTGGCCTGGCGTGCATGCTCGGCGTTCTGGCGAACGGTCGAGGTCAGCTCCTCCATCGAGGCAGCGGTTTCTTCCAGGTTAGCGGCCTGCTGCTCGGTGCGGCGCGACAGATCGCTGTTGCCCGAGGCGATTTCGCCGGCGGCCGAGCTGATCGCACGGCTGGACTGCTTGATGCGGGTGACGATCTCGCTCAGCTGCGCGGCGGTGGCGTTGGCATCATCGCGCATGCGGGCGAATACGCCCTGGTAATCGCCGTGCATGCGCACGGTCAGATCACCCTGCGACAGCGCGGCGAGCAGGCCGGAGATCTGTTCGATGCTGCCGGCATTGGCGTCGAGCAGGCCGTTGATCTGCTGGGCCAGCTGCAGGAAGAAGCCTTCCTTGTCGTTGGCGTCGATGCGGCCGGACAGGTCGCCGGCCGCAGCCTGGGCAATCACGCGCGCCACTTCGGCTTCGACCTGCGCTTCCTGGGTGCGGTCGCGCCACTCCACTACGTAGCCAACGGTATCGCCGCCTTCGTTGCGGATGGTCGACACCACCTGGGCGAACTGGGCGTCGCCGTACTGCATCGGACGACGGGCAACGCCGTGCGCCTTCAGGTTGCCCAGCAGGGTCTGATCCATCTCGCCACGGTGCTCGAGCACGGTGACCGGCTTGCCGACCAGCGAGGCCTGCGCATCGAAGTCCGGCAGGTCGCGGCGGACCTCGTCCTGGTACTGGGTCAGGGTCTGCTGCAGGGCGCGATTGCTGTAGACGATGGTGTTGCTGGTGTCGGTCAGGTACACGCCGGTCGAGCTGTAGTCCAGCGCGGTGCGGATGCGCAGGTTCTCGCGGGCGATGGCCTGGTCGGTTTCGGTGCGCTCGCGCAGGTCGCGCTGCATGCGCTGCATGGCCTGCATCAGCTCGCCGACTTCGTCCTTGCGGCTGACATCGATATGGCCATCAAGCTTGCCTCCGGCCACATCGTTGGCAACCGAGACGGCGCCACGCACGCTGCCGACCAGGGCGCGGGCGAACAGCCAGACCAGCACCAGGCCAAGCGCAGCACCGCCCAGCAGGGCGATCACGGTCAGCACGGCCGAGGCGGCGTAGGTGGATTCGGCCTCATCGCGCGATGCGCGGGCGAGGCGGTTGTCTTCGGCAATCAATGCTTCCAGTGCAGCGCCGGCCTTGCGGTGCTTGGCGCGGGTCTCACCGACGAAGGTATCGATCGCATCGTCGGGCAGGTCCAGCTCCAGCATCTCGGTGACGCTGTCATAGGAGGTCAGTGCCTCCTTCCATTCCTTGGCGAAGGTATCGAACAGCTTCTTCTGCTGCGGGTTGTCGACCAGCGCCGGATAGCCCTTGATCGACTTGTCCATGCTTTCGCGCAGTTCAGTGGACTGCTTGCGGGCATCTGCCTTGACGTCGTCGCTTGCGCGGATCAGCTGCTGGTAGGCGGCGTTGCGGTACTCGCCGAGCATGCCGCGCATCTCGCCGGCCATGCGGATGCTCTCCATGCGCGAACCGGCCAGCTCGGTGGTGACGTTGTTCAGCGAGTGCAGGCCACGGTAGGCGACGATGCCCTGCAGCAGCATCACCAGCAGGAGAACGCCGAAGGTCAGCATCAGCTTCGGCATCAGTTTCAGGTTGTTGATCCACGGCATGGGCGTTGCGATCTCCTAAGGCAGACGCGTCCGGGCATCGGGCCCGGTTGCAGCAGAAACCACGCCGGCACCAGGTCCGGCGTGGTTCGACGAACGGCGGATTACTTGATGTTGGCCAGCTTCAGGCTTGCCGGCGAGCTGACTTCGATTTCAGCACGCGAGGCATCGCGCTGGATCTTGCCGATCACGCACACGGTCTTGCCTTCCAGGGTTTCCAGCGGGAAGGAGAACTTGCCGCGGTTCTCGCCGGCGATGCGCGCCGAGAAGGTGTGGCGCGGGAATGCGCCGCCCATGTACAGGAAGGTCGGCTGGCCTTCGG
This sequence comes from Stenotrophomonas sp. 22DLJC03, assembly GCF_056861405.1. Classification (NCBI taxonomy): domain Bacteria; kingdom Pseudomonadati; phylum Pseudomonadota; class Gammaproteobacteria; order Lysobacterales; family Lysobacteraceae; genus Stenotrophomonas; species Stenotrophomonas sp. 22DLJC03. The sequence goes on along the minus strand of NZ_JBSPUG010000007.1, from coordinate 90,898 downwards.
AACCTTCTGCGTAGCGGGCCTTTTCGACCTTGCCACAGACCATGCCGTCCTTGCCGACCGAACGCGGTGCCATTTCCGGCGGGATCATGTCGGCCGACTGGGCGAAAGCGGAGGCGGCAGTGGTGGCCAGGACAGCGGCCGAAACGAACGCAAGCAGGGACTTCATCGAGGTGTATCTCCGGGGATGGTGATGGTCGTTCCGGTCCTGCGCGCTCCTGCGCGGCCGGCTTCTGTCCCCCTATCGGCACTGCCGCGGGGAACTGAAGGGCTTTGTGACCAGAACGTGAAGCAGGTCCGCTGGTTCAGGCGGCGGCGTCTTCGACCAGGCTGGCCTGGCCCATGTCGGCACTGTCGAGAAGGGTCTCGATGTCCAGTAGGATCAACATGCGGTCATCCTGGGTGCCGATGCCGGAAATGAAGCGGGTATCGACGGCAGCGCCGAATTCCGGGGTCGGGCGGATCTGCTCGGCAGACAGCGGGATCACGTCGGAGACGCTGTCCACGACGATGCCGACCACACGGTCTTCGACGTTCAGCACGATCATCACGGTGAAGGCGTCGTAGCGGGCATTGTCCAGGCGCAGCTTCAGGCGCAGGTCGATGACCGGCACGATGGTGCCGCGCAGGTTGATCACGCCCTTGATGTAGTCCGGTGCATCCGGTACGCGGGTGACCGCGTCGTAGCCGCGGATTTCCTGCACCTTGAGGATGTCCACGCCGTAGTGCTCGGCACCGAGGGTGAAGCTGAGGAATTCGCCACCGGCGCTGGCGGTGGTGCTGGTCTTGTCGTTCATCGAGGGGTCCTGGTTCTGCCGGAAGTCCCGGTGTCAGGCTCGATATCGGCCCCTCGGTGGGGGACTTTAGGTGTGGCGCCCGGGGCATCTACACATGGCGTGGATCTACCGGTAAGCGGTAGTGCCGGCCGCTGGCCGGGAACCTGGCAACAACGCGGATACGGCCATTGCCGGCCAGCGGCCGGCACTATCGGTCGGACGGCCTCAGAGCTCGCCGTTGCGGCGCGCCTTGCGCTGGCGGTCAATGCGGAAGATGTAGCGCTGGATGGCGCTGTCGCCGCCACGCGGCAGGCCGTCGAAACGCATGCCCACGCGCTTGACCTCGATGCCGTTGGGCTGGCGCTGTGGCAGCAGGTTGCAGACCACCAGTTCGATCTCCAGGTCCGGGCCGTCCGGCAGTGAGAGCAGGGCCGGGTAGCGCTTCTGCAGGCTGAATACCGCGCAGTCGGTGGGCACGACCACGGCCAGGCCGCCGCCACTGATATCAACCACCCGCATTGACAGTGTACCGCTGCGGTCTTCTCCGCAGGGCAGCTGCAGCTGCGGAGAGTCGGTGACCGGGGTTTCCAGCCGGTACAGTTCGCGCCGTTGCAGGTGTACCAGCTCGTCCGGCAGCGGGGCGCGAAATGCCACGTGGCCGTCATTGTCCACGCGCTGCAGTGCCTGCAGCCGGAAGCGCACCAGCACGCGTTCAAGCTGGGCGAAGCACAGAAGGTGGTCGGCCTGCTCGGCGGCGCGGTTGGACGCTTCCTGCGGACTGCCATCGAGCAGCAGGGTGTCCTCGTCTTCATCGAGCTCAAGCAGCGCAGTCGGGAACGATCGGTCGCGGCCGTCGATATGCGCATTGATCAGTGATCGCTGGTCGATCAGCGATCGCAGCAACTGCCGCAGCTGGCGCGGGTTGCGGACCAGGAAACGTTCGTCAGCGGCATCGGCCGCGTGGACATCGTGCACTGCAGTGTCGTTGCCGTCGGACATGGAATCTACGGTCAAGGGCGGGCGCCAGCACGCGTTGGCGCGTGGCTCGATGGGGATATCGGCCACTGTGCAGGATTATGAAGTGAGAATTGCATCACTTTCCACGTGCGAGGGGTCGGATCCCTTTCCCTCAGGAAAGGGATCCGACCCCGTTACCTCAGAACTCCTGCCAGTCGCCCTCGGCGGCCAGTGCCGGCTGTGCCGCCGACGCACGCAATGCGCGCTTGGCAGCCGGCGCAGCGGTCGCCACCTGGCGCGGAACCGGTGCCGTGGCCAGGCGCACCGCCGAAGCCGTCGAACCTTGCGAGGCCAAGCGGAAGCGGGCAACCGCTTCGCCCAGCTGCACGGCCTGGTCTTCCATCGCGCGTGCTGCGGCGGTGGCTTCCTCTACCAGTGCGGCGTTCTGCTGGGTGGTTTCGTCCATCTGCACCACGGTCTGGTTGACCTGTTCGATGCCGGCGCTCTGTTCCTGCGAGGCAGCGGAGATCTCGGCCATGATGTCGGTCACGCGCTGCACCGAGGCGACGATCTCGCCCATGGTGCTGCCGGCCTGGTGGACCAGGCTGGAGCCTTCGGCGACCTTGCCGACCGAGTCATCGATCAGGCCCTTGATTTCCTTCGCGGCGGCGGCGGAGCGCTGGGCGAGGGTGCGCACCTCGCTGGCGACCACGGCGAAGCCACGGCCCTGTTCACCAGCGCGTGCGGCTTCCACCGCGGCGTTCAGCGCCAGGATGTTGGTCTGGAACGAAATGCCGTCGATGACCGAGATGATCTCGGCGATCTTCTTCGAGGAGGCTTCAATGGCCGACATGGTGGTCACCACCTGGCCGACCACGTCGCCGCCCTGCGAGGCCACGCCGTGCGCACCGATCGCCAGCTGGTTGGCCTGGCGGGCATGCTCGGCGTTCTGGCGAACGGTCGAGGTCAGCTCCTCCATCGAGGCGGCGGTTTCTTCCAGATTGGCTGCCTGCTGTTCGGTGCGGCGCGACAGGTCGCTGTTGCCCGAGGCGATCTCGCCGGCGGCGAGGGTGATGCTGGAGGCACTGGCCTGGATCTGGCCGACGATCTGGGTCAGCTGCGCGACGGTGGTGTTGGCGTCGTCACGCATGCGTGCGAACACACCATTGAACTGCCCATCCATGCGTGCGGTCAGGTCGCCGGCAGCGATCGATTGCAGCAGCTGCGACAACTGGCCCAGATTGCCGTCGGCCACCTGCATCATGGTGTTCAGCTGCTCGATCATGACCTTGAAGTCATGCTGGAAGCGCTGGGCATCGCCGCGCTGGCTGAAATCGCCGGCTGCTGCAGCGGCGGCCAGCTGCTGGATCTGGGTGTTGATCGCGAGCAGGCTGGCCTTGGCGGCATCCATCGACTCGTGCAGGATCGCGCGGCTGCCCGGCAGGCGGCGTGCGTCCGGTGCAAGATTGCCGATCGCGTACTGGTTGAGCACGTCGATGGCATCGCGGATCGCATCCAGGTGTTCGAAGATCACCGTGTTGATGCCGCCGGCCAGCTGGCCATACACGCCCGGGAAGTCCTCCGGGATGCGGTGGCTGATATCCGGGCCAGCATGCATCTGCGCCATCAGCTGGGTCTGTTCGGAGAAGCGGCGCAGCATCGCGGTCATCTCGGCCGTGGCGGCCAGCATCTTGCCTGCTTCGTCCTTGCTGGTGGCCTGGGTGCTGACACTGAGATCACCACGGGCGACGGCCTGGATCGCGTGCACGGCCTTGCCCAGCGGACCTGTGACAGCGCGCGAGATGACCATGGCCAGCGCGGCGGCCACCAGCGACAGCAGCACGATGCAGCCGATGATGGCGATCATGCTGGTGTGGTGGGTGGCATTGGCATCGGCGATCTTGGCATCCATCAGGCCGGCGATGTGGGTGCCGAGGGTCTTCATCGCAGCGAACAGGTCACGGCGTGCCGGCCGCGACTGTTCGTCGGAGATCTGCCGCGCCAAAGCGCCATCGCCAGCGGCGACCGCTTCGCGCATGGCCTTGTTGGCGGCGAAGTAGCGGTCCAGCTGCACGTTGGCCGCGCCATACAGCTCGCGCTCCTTGGCCAGTGCAGGCAGTGCCGAGTAGGCGGCCAGTTCGTCGTGCACGGCCTTGGCGGTGTCGTCCATGCGCTTGTAGTAGTCGGCCACCTTGTCCGGCTGGTCGAGCATGCTGAGCAGCGCCAGCTCGTAGGTGCGGAATTCGCCCAGTTGCGAGCGTGCCTCGCCGAGGTGCTGCACCGAGGGAATATCGTTGCTGGCCATCTCGCCCAGTTGCTTGTTGGCCTCGTTGAGCCGCAGCAGCGCGAATGCACCGAGGACGAGGGTCATCAAGGTGGTGAGGGTGAACCCCACGGCCAGCTTGCGGGCGATGGGCAGATCTTGGAACCACTTCATGCAGGGTGCTCCAGGTGGGCAGGATGCCGGCGTCGTTGCGTCGGCTGGGGGTGGTTGCAGAGAGAACGGTGGTGCCCGGTGGGGGTTCGGTGACGGCCGTCAAAGCGAGATAGCGGCGTGCTGCGGGCGGACTTTATGGACGCAGATCACATTCGGTTGCGTAGGGATGACGGCGCGAAAGTGCTGCGGCGGCGCGGCTTGCGCTTCGGTGGCGTGGTTGCGAACGAAACCAGTGCGGCGACGGAGTTCACGGAATGGGTTCGGGGGCGGATTGGGGTCAGATCCCTTTTCAAAGAAGAGGGATCTGACCCCCAGCCACACATGGTCGGCGCACGCGCAAAGAAAAACCGCCGCCCCGAAGGGCGGCGGTTCAGTGCACGCATGCGGTGTGGATCAGGCGGCCTGCGGCATCCGCAGCGAGCGCACGAGGCCACCGATGTCGACGATCAGGGCCACGCGGCCATCGCCGAGGATGGTGGCACCGGACACCCCGCCGATGCGGCGATAGTTGTTCTCGATGTTCTTCACCACCACCTGCTGCTGGCCGACCAGCTCGTCGACTTCCAGTGCGATCTTCTGGCCATCGCCTTCGACCACCACCACCAGCGATTCGCTGCCGGGAGCGCGGTTGCCGTAGCCGTAGTACTCGCTCAGCGACAGGATCGGCAGGTATTCGCCACGCACGCGCAGCACACGGCCTTCGCCGGCCATGCTGCGGATGTCCTCGGGCTGCGGCTGCAGTGCCTCCAGCACGTACGCCAGCGGCAGGATCAGGGTTTCGCCGGCCACCGCCACGGTCATGCCATCAAGGATGGCCAGTGTCAGCGGCAGGCGGATCAGTGTGCGAGTACCGGTGCCGAGGCCGCTTTCGATCTGCACTTCGCCACCCAGCGCCTGGATGTTGCGACGGACCACATCCATGCCGACGCCGCGGCCGGACAGGTCGGTGACCGCGTCTGCAGTTGAGAAGCCGGGCTGGAAGATCAGGTCCCAGACCTGCGAATCGGTCGGGTTGTCCGGTACGGCCAGGCCGCGCTCGCTGGCCTTGGCGAGGATCTTGGCACGGTCCAGGCCGCGGCCGTCGTCGCTGACTTCGATGACGATGTGGCCGCCCTGGTGCGATGCCGCCAAGGTGATCGTGCCGGTCTCGTCCTTGCCCGCATCACGTCGCACGTCCGGCATTTCCAGGCCGTGGTCGATCGAGTTGCGCACCAGGTGGACCAGCGGATCGGCGATCTTCTCGATCAGGCCCTTGTCCAGCTCGGTGCCTTCGCCGACGGTGCGCAGGCGGACCTGCTTGCCGAGGCGGCCGGAGAGGTCGCGGACCAGGCGCGGGAAGCGGCGGAACACTGCATCGACCGGCAGCATGCGCACGCCGATCACCGCTTCCTGCAGGTCGCGGGTGTTGCGTTCAAGCTGGTCCAGGCCGGCGAACAGGCTCTCGGCGTGGACCGGGTCCAGTGCGTGCGAGACCTGCTTGAGCATGGCCTGGGTGATGACCAGTTCGCCGACCAGGTTGATCAGCGCATCGACCTTGTCGACGCTGACGCGGATCGAGGTTTCCGCTTCCTGGCTGCCACCACCGCTGGCGGCAGGAGTGGTGGCCGCGGCCGGTGCAGCAACAGCTGTGGAAGGGGTAGCAGCGGATGCGGTCGGGGCCTGCGTGGCCAGGCTCGGCGGTGCGGCCGGACGGATGTCCAGCTCGCAGTCGTCCAGTACCCAGGCGAAGGTGTCTTCAATCTTGCTGCGCGGCACTTTGCCGACCAGTCCGAGATCCCACGCCAGATGAGCCTCGAGCGGGTCGAGCTGGGCGAAGCCGGGCAGGCGTTCCATGCGCGCAGCCACCTGCAGCGAACCGAGGTGTTCCAGTTCGCGGATGATGCGCAGTGGATCGTTGCCGCTCATGAACAGCGACGGTGCCGGGGTGAAGCCGATCTGCCAGGCTTCCGGCGTGTCGTCCACCTTGGCAGCCGGGGCGGCCGGGGCGGCAGCTGCGGCTTGTCCGGAAAGAACTGCTTCCAGGCGCGCCTTCACCGCGGCGACAGCGGCGGGATCGGCGGCCTGGCCGTGTTCGGCTTCGCGCAGCAGGGCGCGCAGCACGTCCACCGAAGAAAGCATGGCGTCGACAGCGTGGCCTTCCAGCGCCCGCTTGCCTGCACGCAGCTCATCGAGCAGCGTTTCCAGCACGTGGGTCAGGCCGGCAATCGCATCGAAGCCGAAGGTGCCGGCGCCGCCCTTGATCGAGTGGGCAGCGCGGAACACCGAATTGATGATCTCCGCGTCCTGTTGCCCCGATTCCAGGGCCAGCAGGCCAGCCTCCATCGCGTCGAGGCCTTCGCGGCTCTCCTCGAAGAAGGTGGCGTGGAAGCGTTGCAGGTCCATGCTCATGGCAGTGGCGATCCGGAAGCGAAGAGGGGGAGCAGTGCGGGGCGATCAGCCCAGCACTTTCTGCACGGTGGCGACGAGCTGCTCGGGATTGAACGGCTTGACCAGCCAGCCGGTGGCACCGGCGGCCTTGCCTTCGGACTTCTTGTCCGCGGCCGATTCGGTGGTGAGCATCAGCAGCGGGGTGAACTTGTAGTCCGGCAGCTGGCGCAGTTCGCGGATCAGCGCGATGCCGTCCATGTTCGGCATGTTGACGTCGGTGACCACCGCATTGAAGCGCTGGCCCTTTGCGCGACCGAGCGCGACCGCGCCGTCTTCGGCTTCTTCGACGGCAAAACCGGCCGAGGTGAGGGCGAAGGAAACCATCTGGCGCATCGACGCCGAATCGTCCACCACCAAGATACGTGCGCTCATGCAGCGTTCTCCACAGATTTCAGGTTGTCATGGGTTACGTCCAGGCCCAGGGCCTGGGTGACGCCAAGCAGGCGTGCGGCGTCACGGAAGGTTGCGGTGCAGTCGTGGAAGCCGGTGCCGAGGCCTGCCTCGCGGCGGGCCTGCACGAACGCACACAGCACCTGCACGGCGGCCGTGTGGATGCGGGTGACCTGGCTCGCATCCAGGGTCAGCTCGCCTGCCTCTGCCACCAACGGCGAAAGGCGGTTCTTGAGCTCGGTGCTGCTCTCGATGCCGAGATCCTCACCCAGTTCGACAATGCTCATGGTTGCTCCGGACAAACGGTTCCGTGATCCATAACGGCACCCCGGCGGGGTTCTTTAGAGGAATCGGCGCGGAACGCCGACTCAGCTCAACAGCTGCGTGGCATCGAGCAGGATCATCGGCCGCTGGCTGACCCGGGCAACGCCACGGAACAGATCATTGGAAATCTGGCAGATGCGCGCCGTATCAGGCGGCTCGATCTGCGAATCGGTGAGGTTGGCGACGTCTTCCACTGCCGACACGCGCAGGCCGATGGTCTCGCCGTTTTCCTCCAGCACTACGATGCGGGTCTGTGCGTCGTCCTCGGCAGCGGTTGCACCCAGGTGCAGGCCCAGGTCCATTACCGGCACCACCTGGCCGCGCAGGTTCATGATCCCCAGCATGGCCGGAGCGGTACCGCGCAACGGCAGCAACGGTACCGGCAGGACCACTTCCTGCACCTTCAGCAGTTCCAGTGCATAGGCCTGGGCACCACAACGCAGGCGCAGCCAGCGCGAGGTGCGCTCGCCGGCGCGGCGGTTCTGCGGATGCGGGCTGCTGGCCGGGCGGTGTGCCTGCGCCTGCAGTTCCTGCCAGGTGCCAGGTCGATTGCCAGCGGGAGCGTCTACCGCCACGCGCGGTGGCGGTGCTGCTGCAGCCGGTGCAGGGGTGGGGCGTGGTGCAGGCACCAGTGCTGCAACCGTGGCGGGTGGTGGCGTGGCCACGTCCTCGCCACCCGAGGCCGCCTCGAATGCGGCCTGCAGGCCGGGGCTGTCGGTGTGGGCGAGGCGATGGCTGTCGGCAGGATCGGTCTCGTAGATCACTTCATCGGGCAGATCGTCCCAGGTCGGCTCCGGGCCGGTCTTTGCGCTGGCCGCAGCCGGCGCAGGAGCGGTCTCGTGGATCACTTCGTCCGGCAGGTCATCCCAGGTCGGCTCGCGTTGCGTGGCGGAGGCCGGTGTAGCGGCCGCCTCGAAAGCGGCTTGCAGTGCGGCGTCGTCCATTGCAGGGGTAGCGGCGACGGCTTCGGTCTCGTAGATCACTTCGGCCGGCAGGTCGTCCCAGGTGGGCTCGCGTTCCGGTTCTGCTGCGCTCACCGGGCGTGGCCCGGCGCTACCCGGTGCAGAGGCGGCCTCGAAGGCGGCTTCCAGCGCGGCGTCGTCCACGGCAGGGTCAGCGGTGACGGCTCCGGTTTCGTAGATCACTTCGGCCGGCAGGTCATCCCAGGTCGGTTCGCGTTCCGGTGCCGCTGTGCTCGCCGGGCGTGCCCCGGCATTACCCGGCGGCGCGACGGGTGGCGCCACAGCGATCGCCTCGCCCAACAGCTCGTCCAGATAGTCGTCCAGTACGCCGGTGCTGTTCATGCGGCCTGCTCCAGGGCGCGGGCATCCTCGCCGAGGATCCAGTTGAGGGCGCGACGGTACGCAGCCAGGCCGCGGCCCGGGTAGTCCTCGCCGACGCTCGGCAGGGTCAGGCCGGCGGCATTGCTGATGCGAGTGTCGATCGGAATCGCGTCTTCCCATACGCGTGTGCCATGACGATCCTGCATGGTGCGCAGCGACTCGTTGCCAGCGCGGGTGCGGCGATCGAACAGGGTCGGCAGGATCGAGATCGGCAACGGCCGGCGGCGCGAACGCTCGACCATCTCGCCGGTGCGGACCATGCCGTCCAGTCCATGCAGCGCCAGCGGTTCGGCCTGGGTCGGGATGATCAGGCGGTCGGCCGCAGCCAGCGCATTGATCATCAGCAGGCCGAGGGTCGGTGCGCAGTCCAGCAGGATGTAGTCGTGCTGTCCCTGATGGCGGGCAAGCGCGTTCTGCAGAGCCAGGCCGAGGCCGGGCTGGTTGGCGCTGCGCCGCTCCAGCGTGGCCAGCGCCGACTGCGCGCAGACGTAGTCCAGGCCGTGGATGCTGCTGGCGTGGCACAGGCCGGATAGATCGGCCGGCGGTGCGCCGAACAGTTCCAGGACGCCGGCCGGCGGCGGGTCCACCGGTACGCCGAAGGCACGGCTGAGCGAGGCATGCGGATCGAGGTCGATCAGCAGCACGCGGTGGCCCATTGCAGCCAGGCCACGGCCGAGGGCGAGGGTGGTAGTGGTCTTGCCGACTCCGCCCTTCTGGTTGGCGACTGCCCAGATGCGCATCGGTTTACTCCTTCATTGCCGGGGGAACGGCGGCGCCGACACGGCTGCCAGCCGGCACCGGCGGCAACTTCACCGGTGCGATGGGGGAGGTGGGGGCGGTAGCCGGAGTTGCGGCGGCTTGTTCGGTGTCGGTGCTGTTGGCACCGCCGGTTGCGGCGTTCAGGCGCTGGCCCAGCGGATCGATTGCGTGGGTGGTATCGGCCAGGATGATGACCATCACCCGGCGGTTGCGGTTGCGACCCTGCGCGCTGTCGTTTTCTTCGCGCGGGCGGAACTGGCCGTAGCCGACCATCGCCAGCCGCGAGGGCTGCACGCCCTGGTCGGCGAACAGGTGCACCACGCTGGCAGCGCGACCGGCCGACAGTTCCCAGTTGGAGGGGAAGGTGGCGGTGGCGATCGGCACGTTGTCGGTATGGCCTTCCACGCGCACGCTGTTGGGTACATCGCGCAGTACGTCGGCCAGGCTGGCCAGGGTCTGCCGCGCGTGCACGTCCAGCGCGGCCGAGCCGGTCGGGAACAGGATGTCGCTGTTGATCTCGACTTCGATCCACAGCTCGGTGCGACGCACGCTGATCATGCCGCGGTCGATCAGGGGCGCCAGCGCGGCGGTCAGGCGGTCGGCGATGCTGCTGAGCTGGCGCTCGGCGCGCGCGATCTGTTCCTGGTTGTGCACCGACACGGGCATGCGCATCTGCGAGGCCATCGATGGCAGCAGCGTCGGGTCGTGCGACGGCGCAGGCGCCGAGGGCCCGATCTTGGTGCCGGACTTGATCACTGAGGGACTGTCCCAGCCGCCGCCCTGCACCTGCTTGTTGCCGACCTGCACCGGATTGATGGTGCGCGGCGCGCCACCGAAGGCATCGGTGAGCGCGTCGGCCATGATCCGGTACTTGCCCTCGTTGACCGAGGAGATCGCGTACATGACCACGAAGAAGGCGAGCAGCAGCGTCATCAGGTCGGCATAGGGGATTGCCCATGCTTCATGGTTGGCGTGCTCTTCGTGGTGCTTGCGGCGGGCCATGTCAGTGCAGGAAGCCGGAGAGGTTGGTTTCGATGTTGCGCGGGTTCTCGCCCTGGGCGATCGAGATCAGGCCTTCGATGACCATTTCGCGATCACGGGTGTTGTGCGAGATCACACTCTTGAGCTTGGCGGCGATCGGCAGGAACAGCAGGTTGGCCGAGGCGATGCCGTAGATGGTGGCGGTGAACGCGGCGGCGATGCCATGGCCGAGCTTGCTCGGGTCGGCGAGGTTCTTCATCACCGCGATCAGGCCGAGCACGGCACCGATGATGCCCAGCGTGGGCGCATAGATGCCCATCGCCTCGAAGACCTTGGCGCCGGCCTGGTCCTGGTGCTCCTGGCTTCCCAGTTCGATTTCCAGCATGTGCCGGATTGATTCGGGCTCGACGCCGTCCACCAGCAGCTGCAGTCCCTTGCGAAGGAACGGGTCCTGCTGTGCTTCCACCTGTGCTTCCAGGCCAAGCAGGCCCTGGCGGCGTGCGATGTTGCTCCATTCGACGATCTGCTGGATCAGTTCGCGGCGGTCGCTGTGCGGCGGTCGCACGACCCAGCGCACGATCTTGAAGGCGTGCTTGAACACGGCCGGCGAGGTGTGCAGCAGGATCGCGGCGACGGTACCGACGATGACGATCACGAACGCGGCAGGCGACCACAGCGACGCCAGGCCGGCGCCCTTGAGGATGCTGCCGCCGACCAGCGAGGCCAGGGCGAGAAAGAGTCCAATGAGGCTGAGTCTATCCATGGGTCCGGTATCGGCTTGTGTGAATGGGACTTGAGACACCGGGAGGTCGTGTACAGACGGTAGTCACAGTTTTCGGGTCGCCGGGCATGGCTCGCCGGGCTTCAGCGCAGTCCGTCCACGTCCAGGATCAGGGCCATGCGACCATCGCCGATCAAGGTTGCACCGGCATAACCAGCCAGGCCACGCAGCGCCTTGGGCAAGGGTTTGATGACCACTTCCTCGCGCCCTCGCACCTGGTCCACGACCAGGCCGAACCGGGCTTCACCGGCCTGCAGCACGACGATGGTCAGCAGCGGCGAGGCGGCCGGCGTCACATCCAGCCATTGGCGAAGATCGACCAGCGCCAGGGTATGCGAGCGGCGGTCGAGCACGGCACGTCCATCGAACCAGCCCAGCGAGGTGCGCGGGGCGTGCAGCACTTCCATCACGCGTGCCAGCGGCAAGGCGTAGACGTCCTCGCCGGCCTGCACCAGCAGGGTCGGCAGGATCGCCAGGGTCAGCGGCACGCGGATCAGGAAGCGACTGCCGCGGCCCAGTTCCGACTGGATCTGGATCTGGCCGCTGAGTTCGCGGATGCGCGACTGCACCACGTCCATGCCGACACCACGGCCGGAGATATCCGTGACCTGCTGCTTGGTCGAGAAGCCGGGCAGGAACACCAGGTGCAGGCATTCCTCGCTGCTCAGGCGGGCCGCGGCTTCCGGATCGATCAGGCCCTTCTCGCGTGCCTTCGCGCGCAGCTTTTCCGGATCGATGCCGGCGCCATCGTCCTGTACTTCGATGCTGACGTAGTCGCCTTCCTGCTGCGCCGACAGGCGCACGTGGCCCATCCGAGGCTTGCCCTGGGCTTCACGCAGCTCGGGCGTTTCCACGCCATGGTCGATGGCGTTGCGGACCAGATGCACCAGCGGGTCGGCCAGGGCTTCGACCAGGTTGCGGTCGAGCTCGGTTTCGGCGCCGATCAGCTCAAGGTCCACTTCCTTCTTCAGCGAGCGGGCAACGTCGCGGGCGACCTTGGGGAAGCGCGAGAACACCTTGCCCACCGGCTGCATGCGGGTACGCATCACCGCCGACTGCAGGCGTGCGGTGGCGATGTCCAGCGTGGATACCGCACGGTCCAGCTCCTCGTCGCGCAGGCGCGCACGCAGGGTCTTCAAGCGATTGCGTGACAGCACCAGTTCGCCGATCAGGTTGACGATCGCATCCAGGCGCTTGGTATCCACGCGCACGGTGTGCTCGGCTTCGGCCAGTGGCTTGGCGGGCGGCTTGGCCGCCGGTGCGGGTGCGGTTGGGCGTGGCGCGGGCGGTGCCGCCGGCACTGCGGCGACCGGTTTGGTGCCGGGTGCGGCGCCACCGTGCAGCTGGTCGAGCAGGGCTTCGAACTCGTCTTCGCTGATCAGGCCGTCGTCGGCCTTCTTCGCCGGTGCGACCGCGGTCGGGGCATTGCCGCCGTGCAGCTGGTCGAGCAGGGCCTCGAACTCATCGTCGGTGATCAGGTCACTGCCACCGGCGGCGGGCGCAGCGGCGGCCGCCGGGGCGGTGGCGCCACCGTGTACATCGAACTGCGCGATCAGCTCGGGGGGCGCGTAGCCCGGTTCGGTACCCGAGGACACCGCATCCAGCATCGACTGCAGGTAATCCAGCGATTGCTGGGCGGCATCGAAATGGTGGGCCTGCAGCACCGCCTGGCCGGCGCGTGCGGCGCCGAGGGCTTCTTCGGCGGCGTGGCACAGTTCAACCATGGCCGTCACGCCAAGGAAGCCGGCGCCACCCTTCAGCGTGTGGTAGCCGCGGAACACCGCATTGAGCTGGTCGCCGTCCTGGGGTGCCTGCTCCAGCGACACCAGCTGTTCGCCCAGGCGATCCAGGATTTCCTGCGCCTCGATGATGAAATCGGCAGTGATGTCGTCGGATACCGCGCTCATGCTTACAGCCCCAGATCCGACAACAGGTCGTCGGCGTCGTTCTGCGAGACCGCGTGGCGGTCCAGTCCCTTCAGTGCCGGCCCGGCCAGTTCCGGGTCGGTGCGATGCTGTTCCGGCGGCAGGCCGAGTGCGCCGAAGCCTTCGTGCACGCGGCGCACGATGCCGACCACGCGACGGATGATCTGCCCGGTCAGGTCCTGGTAGCTCTGGGTCAGGGCGATCTCGGTCAGGTTGTGGCGGATGCGCTCGAGCTGCGCGTCCTGGCCAGGCTGCAGGCCTTCGGCGCGCAGCTGTTCGGTCAGGCTGCGGCATTCCTCGGCCAGGTCCAGGGTGCGATGGGTGGCCTGTTCGGTCATCGCCACCACGTGGTCCAGGCGCGCGCAGGCGTCGTCCAGTTCGCCTGCTTCGTCAGGCACGGTCGGCAGCTCACCCAGCGCCTGTCCCAGCTCACGGGCCAGCCGCGAAAGGCCGCTCATCATCGGCTGCGTGCGCAGCGCGACCAGTCCGTCGATGCGTTGCCGCCACGCGGCTTCGTCACCGGACTCGAGTGCGTCCAGGGCTTCCTGCAGGCGCAGGGCGAGGGCGTTCCTGTCGACCGTGGTATCCATCAGGCGCTGGCCGCCAGGCGTTCGAAGATCTTGCCGAGCTTCTCTTCCAGGGTCTGCGCGGTGAACGGCTTGATGATGTAGCCGTTCACGCCGCTCTGGGCAGCTTCGATGATCTGCTCGCGCTTGGCTTCGGCCGTCACCATCAGCACCGGCAGTGTCTTCAGCTTGGCATCGGCGCGGATCGCCTTGAGCAGTTCGATGCCGGTCATCACCGGCATGTTCCAGTCGGTGACCACGAAATCGAACGGCTGGCTCTGCAGCAGCGACAGCGCGGCATGCCCGTCCTCGGCTTCGGCGGTATTGGTGAAGCCCAGATCGCCCAGCAGGTTCTTGACGATCCGACGCATGGTCGAGAAGTCGTCGACGATCAGGATGCGCATGTTCTTGTTCAAAGCAGAGTTCCTTTGTTGTTCAGTCCGGGCGGCCGGGGGCAGCCGCCTCGGGCATGTTCATTCTTCCAGGCCGGCGTCCGCCGCCTCGAAAATCTTCAGTCGACCACGCAGGCGCAGCACTGCCTGGCCGTGGATCTGGCAGACCCGCGATTCACTCACGCCAAGCACCGCGCCGATCTCCTTCAGGTTCAGCTCCTGCTCGTAGTAGAGCGACAGCACCAGCTGCTCGCGCTCGGGCAGGTGGCCGATCGCCTTGCCCAGCTCGCGGCCGAACTCGCCGCGCTCCAGCACCTGCTGCGGGGTCGGGCCCCCCTGGGTGACGGTGTCCAGCTCGCCCTGGTCTTCGATGCGCGACTCCAGGCTCAGCACCTGGCCACGTGCGGCGTCTTCCATCAGCCTCAGGTATTCGGGCAGCGGCATTTCCATCGCCGCGGCCACTTCGGTGGCACTGGCGGCGCGGCCGCTGCTCTGCTCCAGGCGACGGATGGTGGCGGCGGCATCACGAGCGCGGCGGTGCACCGAGCGGGGCACCCAGTCGCCACGGCGGATCTCGTCGATCATCGAGCCGCGGATGCGGATCGACGCGTAGGTCTCGAACGAGGCGCCCTGGTCGGCGTCGTAGCTGCGCGAGGCTTCGATCAGGCCCATCATTCCGGCCTGGATCAGGTCGTCGACCTCGACGCTGGCTGGCAGGCGCGCGGCCAGGTGGTGGGCGATGCGCCGCACCAGGTCCGAATGCTGGGCGATGACTTCGTTCGCCGCCGAGCGCTGCACTTCCCTGTACTGGGCTGCGCCTTTCATGCCGTCACCCCACGCTGCTTGAGGATGCGTTCGAGGAAGAATTCGACGCCGCCACGCGGTTCGGTCGGCGCCTGCCAGCGCGCGGTACGGCGCGCGATCTCGGTGATCGCCAGCGCGGCCGGGCTGGACGGATAGGCCTTCACCACCGGCTGCTGGCGCTGCACCGACAGGCGCAGCCAATCGTCCTGCGGAACGCAGCCGAGGTAGTTCAGCGAGACATCGGCGAGGAACTTCTCGCAGACACGGGTCAGCTTTTCGTACAGCACGCGGCCCTCGTTGGGGTCGCGCACCATGTTGGCCACCACCTGGATGCGGTCCACGCCACGCTCGCGCGATAGCACCTTGATCAGTGCGTAGGCGTCGGTGATCGAGGCCGGCTCGTCACAGACCACCACCACGGTGTCCTGTGCGGCCTGGCAGAAGGTCAGTACGCCATCGTTGATGCCGGCGGCGGTGTCCACCACCATGATGTCCAGCTCGCGTTCCAGCTCGGAGAACACGTTGACCAGGCCGACGTGCTCGGCCGGGGCCAGCTCGGCCATGTGGCGGCGGCCGGACGCGGCCGGGACCACCAGCACGCCGTTCGGGCCTTCGACGATGACGTCATCCAGCGAGCAGCGGCCGGCGACCAAGTCGGCCAGGGTAAAGGTGGGGTTCAGTCCCAGGATCACGTCGATGTTGGCCAGGCCGAGGTCGGCGTCCAGCAGCAGCGTGCGCTTGCCCATGCCGGCCAGCGCCACGGCCAGGTTGGCGGACACATTCGTCTTGCCCACGCCGCCCTTGCCGCCAGTGACCGCAATGGTGCGCACAGGGCCGAGCGGCTCGCTGCGGGTGGCCGACAGCGGGAAGGTCTTGGTCAGCTTGGCGTACTCACGCGACGGCATGGTTCAACTCCGGGTTGCAGGGCATATCGGCCGCGCGGCGCAAATCTTCAAGGCGAAGTACGAGATTGGCTGCACTGGCCCGGTGCAGGTCCTCCGGAACGTCCTGGCCGTCGGTCACCCAGGTGATCGGCAGGGCGTGGTCCACGGCCACCGACAGGGCGTTGCCGAAGCGGCCGGTCTCGTCCAGCTTGCTCAGCACCAGGCCCTGCAGGTTGGCCGCGCCGAAGCGGCGGACCACCTCGTCCATGTCGCCGAAGCTGGTGTTGGCCGGCAGCACCAGCAGGGTGCGTACCTGGCGGGCGGCACGCAGCCACTGCAGCTGGGCGGCCAGGGCGCGGTCGCGCGGGCCCAGGCCGGCGGTGTCGATCAGTACCAGCTTGTAGTCCTTCAAGCGTTCCAGCAGCTGGTCCAGGTCGGTGCCGCTGTTGGCCTCATGCACCGCGATGCCGAGCTGGCGGCCGTAACCGTACAGCTGCTCGCGGGCACCGATGCGGGTGGTGTCGGTGGTGACCAGGGCGACATCGCGCGGGGCGTGCTTCTCGGCGAAGCGCGAGGCCAGCTTGGCGATGGTGGTGGTCTTGCCGGCGCCGGTCGGGCCGACGAGAGCGATCACGCCGCCTTCCTCCAGCGGGTCGACCGGGGCGATCGGCAGCTTGCGCGAGATCAGCCCGAGCATCAGGCCGCGGCCGCGGTGCGCATCGGTCTCCAGCGGGATCTGCATGGCCACGTCGCGGGCCAGGCCGGCGTCGAAGCCGTACTCGTCCATCAGGTCCAGTGCAGTGGCGCGCACCGGGCAGCCACGCAGGCGCTCGTCGGTGAAGCGGTTCATCTCGCGCTCGATCACCTGGCGCATGCCGGCCACTTCCTGGCGCAGCTGTCGGATCTCGGCATCGTCCTGGGCGACCACGGTCAGCACCGGGGCTGGTGCAAGGGTCGGTTCCGGGGCGGTGTCGATGGTTGCGTCCGCCATCGACGGTTCGTCGGCGAAGGTCTGCGACTGCGCGTCGGCCACAACGCTGGCCGGCAGCGGCAGCGGCGGCGGCTGCACCGCCACGGCCGGGGCCGGGCTTTGCTGATGCTCGGCATGCGGCGGATCGATCTGGAAGCGCGCACGGTTGGCCGGGATGATCACGGCGGGTGCAGCGACAGCGCCGGCGACGGCGTCTGCGAACGGGCCGAAGGCCTGTTCCGCACGCGCCGGTTCGTTGACGGCAGCACGCGCCAGGGTGGCGGCGAAGCCGGTGCTGCCGCGGGTCGGCACGATCTCGTCGGCGCTGTCCAGGGTCCGGCCGGTGGCACCAACGGCGGCGCGGGCCAGCGCGGCAACGGCCGAGGTGGTCGCAGCCACCGGTTCCGGTGCCGGGGTGGCACTGCGGCGACGGGTCACTGCAGCGATCACCGCGTCGGCGGCATTGCGCGGCTTTGGTGCCGGCGGCGGGGCGATGTCACGACGCGAGGCTTCCAGTGCACGCTGCACGGCGCTCTCGTCGTAGTTGGCGGCGGCAACGATCTCGATGCCTTCCTCGATCCGGCGGTTGGACAGGATCACGGCGTCAGGACCATGTTCCTTGCGCACCAGGTTCATGGCCGAGCGCATGTCGGCGGCAACGAATCGTTTGATTTTCATGCTGTGGTCACGGGACGAAGACGGCGGGGTGGCGGTCGGAGAACTCGGGTGGTCGGTGGTCTGCACGGTGCGGGTTCCCCTTGGTATCTGTCTGTTGCGTTGGTTCGAAAGTGGTGTCTGTTTTCTGGCGCATCGGAGGGCGGCGTCAGCTGATCGTTCCGACCAGCTTCAGGCGCTTGTCCTCCGGCACCTCGCTGTAGGCCAGGACCGACAGCGACGGAACGCTGTGGCGGACCAGGCGGGCCAGCGCGGCGCGCACCGGGCCGGGTACCAGCACGACCGCGGGCTCGTTGCGGGCTTCCTGCTTGCTGACACATTCGGCCAGGCTCTGGTGCAGTCGCTCAGCGAGTCCGGGTTCCAGCGCGGCGCCGTTGCCCTGCGTGGACTCCTGCAAGACACGTTCCAATTGTGGGTTGAGCGTGAACACCGGCAGCTCGGCCGACATTCCGGCGATCTCCTGCACGATGAAGCGGCCCAGTGCGGTGCGCACGGCGGCAGTCAGCACGGCCGGGTCCTGGCTGCTGGGCGCGTGTTCGACCAGCGCTTCGGCGATCTTGCGCAGCTGGCGGATCGGAATGCGCTCGACCAGCAGGTTCTGCAGCACCCGTACCACCGCCGACAGCGGCAGTGCCTTCGGCGTCAGATCTTCGACGAGCTTGGGCGCACTCTTGGCCAGGTTGGCCAGCAGGTGCTGCACTTCTTCGTGGCCGAGCAGTTCCGGCGCGTGTTCGCGGATCAGGTGCGAGAGGTGGGTAGCGACCACGGTGGCCGGATCGACCACGGTGTAGCCGAGCGTCTCGGCCTGGGCGCGCTGGTGCGGCTGGATCCAGGTCGCGTCCAGGCCGAAGGCGGGGTCCTTGCCGGCGATACCTTCCAGCGCACCGAGCGCGCTGCCCGGGTCCAGTGCCAGCTCGCGGTCCGGATGGATCTCGGCGGTGGCCACCGGCACGCCGTGCACCAGCACGCGGTAGCCATTGGCCGGCAGTTCCAGGTTGTCGCGGATGTGCACCGACGGAATCAGGAAGCCGACATCCTGGGTCAGCTTGCGGCGCACGCCCTTGATCCGCGCCATCAGTTCGCCGCCCTGGTTGCTGTCCACCAGCGGGATCAGGCGGTAGCCGACCTCCAGGCCCAGCGGATCGACCGGGCGCAGCTCGTCCCAGCTCAGTTCGGCGGTGGGCGCGGGTGCGGCCGGACGGCCCAGCGCAGTGAGTGCGGCGGCGTCACTGTTGCCGGCGGAGGCATCGGCAGCCGGCAGCTTGCTCTTGCGGTACAGCTTCCATGCGATGAAACCCAGGATCGCGGCCAGCGTCAGGAAAGCGACGTTGGGCATGCCCGGCACCAGGCCGACCACACCGAGGATGCCGGCGGTGATCGCAAGCGCGCGGTACTGGCCGAACACCTGGCCGCTCATCGCCTGGGCCATGTCCTGCGAGCGCGAAGCACGGGTGACCAGCATCGCCACCGCACTGGAGACCAGCAGGGCCGGCAGCTGCGCCACCAGGCCGTCGCCGATTGACAGCAGGGTATAGGTGGCAGCGGCATCGCCGAAAGGCATGCCATGCTGCAGCACGCCCACGGCCAGGCCGCCCAGCATGTTGATGAACAGGATCAGGATGCCGGCGATGGCATCACCACGGATGAACTTGCTGGCACCGTCCATCGCACCGTAGAAGTCGGCTTCCTCGCGCACTTCCTCGCGGCGCAGTTTGGCTTCTTCACGCGTCAGCAAACCGGCGTTGAGGTCGGCGTCGATCGCCATCTGCTTGCCGGGCATGGCGTCGAGGATGAAGCGCGCGGTAACTTCCGAGACGCGGCCGGCACCCTTGGTGATGACCACGAAGTTGATGATGGTCAGGATCGCGAACACCACGATGCCGACTGCGTAGTTGCCACCGATCACGAACTCGCCGAAGGCGGCAATGACCTTGCCGGCCGCGTCGTGGCCGTTCTGGCCGTTGAGCAGGATCACGCGGGTGGAGGCCACGTTCAGGGCCAGCCGCAGCATGGTGGTGACCAGCAGCACGATCGGGAAGATGGTGAAGTCCAGCGGGCGCTTCACATAGACCACCGCCAGCAGCACCATCAGCGAGATGGCGATGTTGAAGGTGAACAGCGCATCGAGCACCGGTGCGGCCAGCGGCACCACGACCATGGCCAGCAGTGCCAGCACGATCAGTGGCGCGCCAAGGCCCTGGCGGATCATCTCCAGGGCGCGGCGGGTGTTGAAGCCGGGGGAGGGCTGGGCGCTCACGGGCGGCCTCCCTTGCCGAATTCATCCACCTGGATGTGCGGGCTGTCCGGCATCGGGCCAGTGCGCCAGGCGCGCAGCTGGTAGACGTAGGACAGGACCTGGGCCACGGCCGAATACAGTCTCACGGGGATTTCCTTTCCGAGTTGGCCTTCCCGATACAAGGCGCGTGCCAAAGGCGGCGCCGAGACGATGGCGACCTTGTTGCCATCGGCCACTTCACGGATGCGCAGGGCGGTCTCGTCGACGCCCAGGGCGACCACTTTGGGGGCGTTCATGGCGCCGCCCTCGTACTTCAGGGCCACCGCATAGTGGGTGGGGTTGACCACCACCACGTCAGCAGTGGGGACCGCCTCCATCATCCGGCGGTTGGCCATCTGCTGCTGCAGCTGGCGGATGCGGCCCTTCACCTCCGGGCTGCCCTCGCTTTCCTTCATTTCGCGGCGCAGCTCTTCGCGGGTCATCTTCAACTTGCGCATCCAGTTCCAGCGCTGGTACGGGGCGTCGATGGCCGCCAGCACCAGCATGGCGCCGGCGGTAGCCAGCAGCAGGCGCAGGGTGAAGCCGAGGCCGTCGGTGATGGCGGTCTCCAGTGGGTGGTGGATCAGACCGCGCAGGGTGTCGAAGCCGGTCCATACCACCAGCCCAGCGGCGACCCCGACAAAAGCCACGCGCAACAGCGACTTGGTGAACTCGGCGATGGCCTCCGGGCCGTACAGGCGCTTGAGCCCGCTCATCGGGTTCATGCGGTTGATGTCCGGCAGCATCGCCTTCTGCGACCAGCGCAGGCCACCCATCACCAGTGGCGCGACGAAGCTGGCCAGCAGGCAGACCAGCACCAGCGGCGCGATCACCAGCATGAACTGCAGCAGCAGGTCGCCGAAGTGGCCGAACAGTTCCTTCGGGTTCTGCCGCAGGCTCTGTTCGGGGCTGAGCGCATGCTTCATCCAGGCGCTGGCGCCACGGCCGATCGAGCCGCTCATCGCCATCACCGCCAGTACGCCGGCGCCGAACACGGCGGCGGTGCCGAGTTCGCGCGAGCGCGGCAGGTTACCCTGTTCACGGGCATCGCGCAGGCGTTTTTCGGTGGGTTGTTCGGTCTTTTCGCCGGCGGATTCGTCTTCGGACATCACGGGCACTGCGGCAGGAGATGCCGGGGTGCGTGCAAGAACCATGCCGTGACGGGTTCATGCGCCAACCAAGGTTGGCACCTACCAGAGCAGGCACCGGCAGCGCCGGGTCATGCCCGGGGGGGGAGCCGGGCGCGGGCTCGGCTACAGGGGCGCGTTGCCGCTGGGCGGCGGGCTCTGTGCCAGTTCCACACGAGGCCGGGGCAGGTCGTGCAGTTGCATGAAGCGGGCGGCATCGACCGGGCGACCGAGCAGGTAGCCCTGCAGGTAATCGCAGCCCAGCCGTTCCAGGTAGGCGCGCTGGGCGGCGGTTTCCACGCCTTCGGCCACGATGTCCATGTCCAGCGCATGGCCCAGCGCCACGATCGCCGAGACGATCACCACATCCTCGGCGCTGTGCTCCAGATCGCGCACGAAGGCGTGGTCGATCTTGATCTCGGTGGCTGGCAGCCGCTTCAGGTACAGCAGGCTGGAATAGCCGGTGCCGAAGTCATCGATGGAGATGCCCACGCCCAGTGCCGACAGCGCCTGCAGCAGGCGCAGGCTGGTATCGGTATCGCGCATCACGGTGCTCTCGGTGATCTCCAGCACCAGGTAGCGTGGGGTGATGCTGTAGCGCTCAAGGACGTCGCGCACGTCATGCAGCAGGTGCGGTGAGCTGAACTGCACCGGCGACAGGTTCACCGACATCGACCAGCCTTCATGGCCGGCGTCGTGCCAGCGGCGCAACTGCTGGCAGGCCTGGTCCAGCGCCCAGCGGCCGATTTCATTGATCGCGCCGCTGCGCTCGGCCAGGCGGATGAACCGATCCGGCGGGATCAGGCCATGTTCCGAGTGCCGCCAACGGATCAGTGCCTCGGCGCCGGCCACTTTCTGTGTGGCCACGCGGATCTTGGGTTGGTAATTGAGGAACAGCTGTTCGCTGCCGATTGCCCGGCGCAGGTCGGCAAGCAATCTGAACTGTTGCTCGGCGCTGTCGTTCATCCAGTCGGCGAACAGCACGAAGGCGTTGCGCCCCGATTCCTTGGCCTGGTACATCGCGGCATCGGCGAAGGCCATCAGTTGCCGCTCGCTGGCGGCGTGGTCCGGGCAGATCGCCACGCCGATGCTGGCGGTCACCTGCAGTTCGTTGTCCGGCAGCAGGGGCCCGCTGCCGACCGCCTGCAGGATGCGCCGGGCCAGGGTCGGAAGATCCTCGTCGTGCTCGATGCGCACCACCAATACGAACTCGTCGCCGCCCAGACGGGCCAGCATGTCGTTGGGCCGAAGCAGTTGGCGCGTGCGTTCGGCCACCGCCACCAGCAGTGCATCACCGGCCTGGTGGCCATAGGCATCGTTGACCTGCTTGAAGCCATCCAGGTCCATGAACATCACAGCGAAACGGCTGCCGCCCTGTTCGGCCTCGGCCAGTGCCTGGACGATGCGACGCTGCAGCAGCAGGCGGTTGGGCAGGCGGGTGAGTGGGTCGTGCAGTGCGGCCTGGGTCAGTTCCTGCTGCGCGTCGGTCAGCGAGGTGCTCAACAGGGAATTGCGCAGGCGCAGCAGCTGCGCCTCCACCCGCTGGTCCAGCCAGGACACCACCAGCACCACGGCCAGGATCGCCACGGTGAGCATCACCACCAGCATCGCCAGCCATTCGCTCTGTAGTCCATCGCCGACGGCTGCGCCGCAGATGCTGCCTTCCGGAAAGCGTGCGGCGGCCATGCCGGTGTAGTGCATGCCGACGATGGCCAGCCCGAGCAGGCCCGCCGCTGCCAGCCGGTCGCCGACACGGGTGCGCTGCGCACGCAGGCGGAACGCCACATACAGGGCCGTCCACGAAGCAGCGACTGCCACCATCAGCGAAAACAGCAGCCAGCGCGGGTCGTAGTCGATGCCCGGCTGCATGCGCATTGCGGCCATGCCAACGTAATGCATGCCGGCGATACCGGTGCCCATCAGCAGGGCGCCACCGGCCAGCCGCGGGTGCGGCAGCGTGCGCAACGAGACCAGCCACAGCGCGAACACCGACGAAGCGATGGCCAGTGCAAGGGAAAGCAGGGTGATCGGCAGGTCGTAGCCGAGCGGAATGGGCAGGTCGAAGGCAAGCATGCCGATGAAGTGCATCGACCAGATACCCAGGCCCATGGCGAAGCCGCCACCGATGCGCCACCACCAGGCCGCGCCCTTGCCGGGTGCGGTAACCGTGCGCCCGGCCATCGCCAGCGCGGTGTATGAGGCCATCACGGCGACCAGCAGCGAGATCACTACCAGCCACGGGTTGTACGTGCCTACCAGCATTCGTCAGTCTCCCGGACCTGCCTGTCGACGGAAACTACGGTGGGGCATGCATGAGGCCGGCCGACGCAGGGCGCCGGCCACGTGCGGCATCCCCCCGGTTGCCGCGCATTCACTCTAACGCGCAGACCCGGGGGAAGGGCAAGCAGTAAAACGTGATGATCGGGTCAGTGTGTGACCGCGTCCGCAGCCTGGAAGGCGGCGTCGAACAGGCGCTGTACCGGCGGGCCCATCTCGCCTGCCAGCAGGGCCAGCAGGAACAGGCCCAGCAGCAGTGAGACCGGCAGGCCGAGCTGGATCGGGTTCAGCGCCGGCGCGGCGCGCGCCAGCACGCCGAACGCCAGGTTCACCGCCAGCATTGCCACGGTCAGCGGGATCGCCAAAGTCAGCGCACCGCGCAGCACGGTCAGCAGGAAGGTCGGCGCGATGCTGAAGAAGGCATGCGGATCGGGCAGTGGCGCACCGATCGGCAGTGCCCGGTAGCTGTCCACCACCAGCGAGATCAGCGCCAGATGGCCATTGGCGGTGAAGAACAGCAGGCCGAACAGCAGATAGAACCACTGCCCGATCACGCCTGAGGTGCCGCCACGCAGCGGATCACTCATCTGTGCGAAGGCCAGGCCGGTGCCCTGGGCAATCAGTTCGCCGGCCATCGCGCCGGCCTCGAACACCAGCCGCAGCAGGAAGCCGATGGATACGCCGATGGCCAGCTCGCGGGCGATGGTCAGTACCGTGGCGGCATCGAAACCGGTCCAGTCCGGTACCGGCGGCAGCAACGGTGCCAATGCGATGGCCAGGGTGCCGGCCAGCACCACGCGCACCCGGGCCGGGACGGCGCGGGTGCCGACCATCGGCATGGCCATGGCGACCGCGCCGATGCGCAGCATGGTCCACAGCACGGTGCCGATCATGCCGAAGGCGTTCAGCCCATCGGCGGCCATCTGGGTGGCGGCGTCCATCGAAGCGCGTGTCCTAGCCGATCAGGTGCGGGATGCGCTGGAACAGCAGCGTGGTGAATTCGACCAGGTGGCCGATCAGCAGGCTGCCCAGTGCGAACAGCACTGCGGTCAGCGCGGCTGCCTTGGCGACGAAGGCGATGGTCGGTTCGTTGAGCTGGGTCGCAGCCTGCACCACGCCCACCACCACGCCCACCACCAGCACGGTGAGCAGCAGCGGGCCGGCCACCCACAACACGGTGATCAGGCCGCCACGCAGTTCGGTCAAGGCAAGTTCGGGAGACATCGTATTTCCATCGGTAGCGCCGGGCCATGCCCGGCAACGCTTATGTAGAGTCGAGCCATGCTCGACTGCATCCCGGTCAGGCCGGATTGAAGCTCGCCGCCAGCGTACCCACGGTCAGCACCCAGCCATCCACCAGCACGAACAACAGGATCTTGAACGGTGCCGACACCAGCATCGGCGACAGCATCATCATGCCCATCGACATCAGCACGCTGGCCACGACCAGATCGATGATCACGAACGGGATGAAGATCAGGAAGCCGATCTCGAAGGCGGTCTTCAGTTCACTGGTAACGAACGATGCGACCAGCACCGGGAACGGGATCGCATCGGGGCTGGCGTAGGTGCCATGCCCGGCGATGCCGGCGAAGGTCATCAGGTCGGTCTCGCGGATCTGCGCCAGCATGAAGGCGCGCAGCGGCGAGGTGGTCAGCGTCCAGGCGGTCTGGAAGTCGATCTCGCCATTGAGGTAGGGCGCCATGCCGGTGCTCCAGGCCTTGTCCCAGGTTGGCAGCATGATCATCGCGGTGAGGAACAGGGCCAGGCCCAGCAGCACCTGGTTGGACGGCGTCTGTCCGGTGCCCAGTGCCTGGCGCAGCAGGCCCAGCACGATGATGATGCGGGTGAACGAGGTCAGTACCAGCAGCATCGACGGGATCAGGGTGATCGCGGTCATCAGCAGCAGGGTCTGCAGCGGCAGGCTGACCGGTGCACCGCCGATCTTGCCGACGTTGATGTCGGGCAGCGGGGTGGTCGGCGCGCCAGGTGCGGCGAACGCCAGCGCCGGCAACAGGCACAGGGCGAGCAACAGCAGCCACGGCATCAGGGTGGCAAGACGGGTACGGGTGACACGCATGTCAGGGATCCTTGCGCAGCCGCTGCTGCAGCAGCTGGGCGAAATTCGGCAGGTTCTTGAAGTCCGGCACGCGCACCGGTGCCGGCGGTGGCAGCGGTTCGGGCAGGGTGTGCAGGGTGTTGATGCCGCCGGCGGTAACGCCCAGCAGCAGCTGCTGGCCATTGACCTCCACCACCACCACGCGCTCCTTGGCGCCGACACTGAGGCTGGCCACCAGCTTCATGCCTTCGGCCGGGCGGAAGCCGCTGCCGGGCAGGCGCTTGAGCAGCCAGCCCAGGCCGATGACCAGGGCCAGTACCGCCAGCAGCGCCAGCACCGCACCGAACAGGCTCGGTGCGGCGGCCGCGTGCTGGCCGACCTGCGGGCCGATCGGTGCGGCGGTCTTGCCGACCGCCAACAGGGTGGAGGCCAGCAGGCTCAACGCAGTCTCCGGATCCGCTCGCTCGGGCTGACCACGTCGGTCAGGCGCACGCCGAAGCGGTCGTTGATCACCACCACCTCGCCGTGGGCGATCAGGGTGCCGTTGACGAACACGTCCAGTGACTCGCCGGCGCCGCGTTCAAGTTCCACCACCGAGCCTTGGTTGAGCTGCAGCAGATTGCGGATCGGCAGGCGGGCACGACCGACTTCCAGCGACAGGGTCACCGGCACGTCGAGGATCACGTCCAGGTTCAGGTCCGGACCGTTCGCTTCATCGGCCTGCAGGCTGCTGAACTGGGCCGGGGTCGGTTCGAGGGCGTCGATATCGTTCATTGCGGGTCTTCCTGGATGACGGGTACGCGCGGACGGGTGCCGGGCGGATGGGTAGCGGTGATCTTCACGGCGTTCATGCCGTTGGCGACGCCGAACTCGCCGGTGAACACGGGGATGTTCTCCACGCACAACGGCACCTGCGGGCTCAGCTCGATCGGCAGGATGTCGCCGACCTTCAGGCGGGTCAGGTCGCGCAGGGTCATGCGCTTGCTGGCCAGTACGCTGGACAGGGTCACCTCGGCGATGTTGAGCTGCTCGCGCAGGGTCTGGCCCCAGCTCTCGTCGCGGTCGTTGCGGTCACTCTGGATGCCGGCGTCGAGCAGCTCGCGGATCGGCTCCAGCATCGAATACGGCAGGGTCACGTGGATGTCGCCGCCACCGCCGTCGAGCTCGACATGCAGGCGGCACACCACCACGTACTCTCGCGGCGTCACGATGTTGGCGAAGTGCGGGTTGATCTCCGAGTTGATGTATTCGAACTCGACATCCATCACCGGTGCCCAGGCCTCGCGCAGGTCGGCGAAGGTCTGCTTCAGCAGCAGGTGGATCACCCGCATTTCGGTGGCGGTGAACTCGCGGCCTTCGATACGGGTCGGGTAGCGCCCGTCGCCGCCGAAGAAGTTGTCGACGATGGCGAACACCAGGGTCGGCTCGAACACGATCAGGCCGGTGCCACGCAGCGGCTTGAAGCGGATCAGGTTCAGGTTGGTCGGCACATACAGCGAGTGCATGTAGTCGTTGAACTTGATCAGTTCGATGCCGCGCACCGACAGTTCGGCCGAACGACGGATCAGGTTGAACAGGCCGATCCGCCACAGGCGCGCGAAGCGCTCGTGGACCATTTCCAGGGTCGGCATGCGACCGCGGATGATCCGGTCCTGGCTTGCGAAGTCGTAGGAACGTGCTTCGCCCGAAGGCGGTTCCGCATCGGTCTCGACCGCGCCACTGTCCACGCCGTGGAGCAGGGCATCGATCTCGTCCTGGGACAGCAGATCATTCATCGGGGGGCCCTTACTGGGTCACGAAGCTGGTGAACAGCAGATCGTCGGCACCGTTGCTGCCGGTCTCGGCCTTGAGCACTTTCTGCACTTCGGCCAGCGAGGCGGCCTGCAGCTTCTGCTTGCCGGCGATATCAGCGATCTGGTCCGGGCTGACCTGCGAGAACAGCATCAGCAGGCGCGCGCGGATGGCAGGGGCGTGGGTCTTGATCGCTTCCAGCGCGGCCGGGTCGCGGGTCATCAGCTGCACTTCCAGCTGCAGGTAGCGCGGGCCGTCGACCGGGCCGTTGAGATTGACCACGAAGGCCGGATCCAATGCGAAGTACTGCGCCGGTGCCGGAGCAGCGGCCTTCTTCGGCGCCGGTGCGGCCTTGTCTTCGTGCTTGGACTGGGTGAAGAACCACACGCCGCCACCGGCGGCAGCGGCGGCCAGTACGGCCACCAGTGCGGTGATCAGGATCGGACTACGCGGCTTGGCGGCCTTGTCCTTCTCGGCGGTCTTCTTGGTTTTGTCAGCGGCTGCGGCCACGGGGTGAAGCTCCTGAGGGTTGCTTCACCGGGATATGCAAGGGGCGTGCCGTAGCTGGGGCAGAGGGGGCGACGGAATTCCGTCGGGGTGCCGGTGGGGCCGTGCGGAGCAAGCTCCGCACCCACCAACGCGATACTGGCAGGTGCGGCTCTATTGCCTCGGTGTTCTGGTGGGTGCTGACCGGCCCGCTCTGGTGGGGCAAACCTTGGTTGGCACGCCTGTCAGGCGTACGCGTCCAGCAGCCCGCGCTGGCGGATCAACTGGGCGGACGACACGCTGGCGTCGCCCGGCGACGGTTCTCCGTCACCCGCCATGCCACCGCTTCCGGCCTGGCCCGACGCATTGCCGTCACCGCCGGGGGCCTGATGACCAACATCGGCGTGGGCCAGCTGGAAACCCTGCTCGCCCAGCAGTTCACGCAGGCGCGGCAGGCTGCTTTCCAGCGCCTGGCGCACATCCACGTGCGGGCTGCTGAAGCTGGCGTGCACCTTGTCGCCGTTCAACTGCAGACGCACGTCGACCGGGCCCATGTCATCCGGGCTCAGGCGGATGTGGGCGTGGCCGATCTTCTGGTCGGCCAACCAGCCCAGGCGGGCGCCGATGGCCTGGTCGAAGCCATCGTCACCGAGCACCGGCTTCGGCGTCGGTTCGCCGTTGAAGATGGCGTTGCCGGTGGCCAGCGCGGCCTTCAGATCCTGCACGGCTGCAGTTGCCGGTGCATGCAGCAGGGGGGCAGGGGTACGGTCACCGATGGCGGCCACGTCGCTGCCTTCGCCTCGGTCGCCGCGCTTGCCCGCCGGCAGGATCATCTCCGGCAACGGCAGAGTGGTGGCGTCGTCGGCGCTGGCCGCCAGAGGCTTGCCGTCGGGCGATCCAGTGGCGATGGCCGTGGGTGCCGTCGCCGCAGCCGCCGGCAACGCTGCGCCGGCAGCGGCGGGCAGGGCACCAGCATCGTCGGCGAGCACAGGCGTGGCCGTTGTTGGCAGCACTCCAGCCGGATCGGCCAGCGTCGGCACCGCCAGCACCAGCCCGGCCAGGCCAAGGGGTGGCCACGGCGCATCCTCGGTCGCGGCTGCTTTGCCCTTTTCGGCGCCTGCAGCGGTTGTCCCTGCGGGTGCCGATGCCGTGGCGTCTTCGGTTGCAGCGTCGCTGCCCGGCTTGTGTTCAGCGGGTGTCCGCCCGTTGCCATCAGAGGTCGCAGACGGCATGGGCGTGGTCGACGATGGCGATGAGGTACGGGCGGCCGTGGACGTGTCCGGGCCCGACGTCCCATCCTGCAACAGCTGGCCGAAGCCCTTGCCGCTGTCATTGCGCGGCGCGCGCGTGCTGCCATTGCCGGTGTTCTGTGCCTGCGCGTTGGCGCTGCTGGCGAGCGGTGCGGGCATCACGTGCGACCTCCCTGCTCACCGTCTTCCTGGTCCTCGGCCTGCACCAGGCGTGCACGGCGTGCGCCGATGTCGTCCATCTCGCGCTGGTCGCGGCGGTCGGTCACGACCTTCTCCTGCGCGCGGTAGCTGGCCGCCAGCTGTTCCAGCACGGCCTTGTCCCGGCTGGCCAGGATCAACCGGGCGCGCTCGGCTTCCACCTTCTCGCGGTTGCCATTGACCGTTGCCTGCTGCTGTTCGACCGCGCTGTCCAGGCGATCGAGGAAGGCGCGACGGTTCAGCAGCTGTGCCGGGCTGGTCGCCGCCATCTGCGCGTTCGCATACTCTTCGGCATAGCGGCGCAGTTCATCCAGTCGCGACAGATGCGTGTCGAGCACGGTCTGGCGTTCGGCCAGGTCGCGAGCGACGGCATCCTCGTGTTCCTGTGCCCGCTTGAGCAGGGGGTCGATGCGCTTGGACTGGTTCATGGCTTAACTCTCTTGTTCCACCAGGCGCTGCAGCGCCGCCTGGCTGTGCGGGAGATCTGCGGCCTTGGCAACGTCCTGGCCGAGGAATTCCATGATTTCCGGCCAGCGTTCCAGGGCTTCGTCGGTGGCCGCGTCGTTGCCGCGCTGGTAGGCACCGATGGCGATCAGGTCACGATTGGCCGAATAGGCCGAGACCAGTCGCTTCAACTTCCGGATGCGCAGGCGCCACGGCTCGTCGGCGATTTCCGTGACCACGCGGCTGACCGACGATTCGACGTCAATGGCCGGGTACAGGCCACTGTCTGCCACGCGACGGGACAGCAGGATGTGGCCGTCAAGAATGGCGCGCGCCGCATCGGCGATTGGATCCTGCGGATCATCGCCTTCGGTCAGCACGGTGTAGAACGCGGTGATCGAGCCACGGCCCTTGGCACCGTTGCCGGCGCGCTCGACCAGCGCCGGCAGCTTGGCGAACACCGACGGCGGATAGCCGCGGGTGGTCGGCGGTTCACCGACCGACAGGCCGATCTCGCGCTGCGCCTGCGCGAAGCGGGTCAGCGAATCCATCAGCAGCAGTACATTCAGGCCCTGGTCGCGGAACCACTCGGCGATGGCGGTGGCGCGGTAGGCACCATGCAGGCGCGCCAACGGCGGCCGGTCAGCCGGGCTGGCGACCACCACGGCGCGGCGCAGGCCTTCTTCGCCCAGGGTGGTTTCGACGAAATCGCGTACTTCGCGGCCACGTTCACCGATCAGGCCGACCACGATCACGTCGGCGGCGGTGTATCGGGTCATCATGCCCAGCAGGGTCGACTTGCCGACGCCGGAGCCGGCGAACAGGCCGACACGC
Organism: Stenotrophomonas sp. 22DLJC03; assembly: GCF_056861405.1. NCBI lineage: Bacteria > Pseudomonadati > Pseudomonadota > Gammaproteobacteria > Lysobacterales > Lysobacteraceae > Stenotrophomonas > Stenotrophomonas sp. 22DLJC03. Next base: position 60,769 of record NZ_JBSPUG010000007.1, on the reverse strand, counting down.
TGGCCTCGGCCGATTGGCAACAGCGCGTTGATCGCGCGCACGCCCACGTCCAGCGGTTGGGTGATCGGTTCGCGCGCCAGCGGATTGATCGACACGCCGGCCATGCCGACATGGCCTTCGGCGCGGATCGGGCCCTTGCCGTCCAGCGGCACGCCATCGCTGTCGATGACGCGGCCGAGCAGGCCTTCGCCCACTTCCACGCCGCCACGCCGAGCCGACGGCACCACCCGTGCGTTGGGCAGCAGGCCATGCAGTTCGGCGCTGGGCATCAGGTAGGTGCGCTCGCCGGCGAAGCCGACCACTTCGGCATCGACCCAGCCACCGTCGACCACTTCCACCTTGCAGCTGGCGCCGAGCGGGGCCTCGCAGCCGACCGCTTCCAGGGTCAGGCCGACTGCGCGGCGCAGCACGCCCTCGCGGATCAGGCCACGCCCGTGCCCGGTGTCCACGCGCAGGCCGTCCAGGCGACGGGCCAGGCGCAGGTTGCGGGCCACGGCCCAATCGGCCGGCGGCGGGTTCGGTTGCGCTTCGGGCGTCATGCACCTGCTCCGGTCTGGCGGATCACAGCGTCCAGCGCACCGCGCAGGCGGGCTTCGAGGGTGCCGTCGATGCGCACCGCTTCGGCATGCACGCGCAGGTCGCCACGGCTGAGGCTGGTATCGGGTACCAGGCGCTGCTGCGACGACAGGTTCAGGAGGGGAGCGAGCGCGGTGATGTCGTCCGGGTGCAGGCGCACTTCCACTTCGCGGGTGCTGCCACCGACCGCGTCGATGGCCTCACCAACGAGTTGCGCCAACAGTGCCGGATCGGTCTCGTAGGCACGGCCGACCAGCGCGCCGGCGATGCGTACCGCCAGCTCGCCCAGCGCACCGACCACTTCGTTTTCCAGTCGCACCAACGGGCGGCTGAAGTTGTCGAGGATGCCCTCGATCTGCGCGGCGAGGCGACGCACCTCGGCTTGGCCCTGGCCGTAGCCATCGGCATGGCCGTGCTGGAAGCCTTCCTTCTCGGCACTGTCCTGGATCGCCTGGATTTCTTCCAGGGTGGGCAGGTGCAGCGGCGGTTCCGGCTCGTGCTCCGGATCCGGCTCGGTGAGTTCGAACGCGTCCTCCTGGTCCAGCGCCGGTTCGGGCGGGGCCAGCAGGTCCGGGGCAAGCCAGCGCACGACGTTGCTCACAGCATGGCCTCCGCACTGCCGCCGATGGTGACCGTGCCTTCATCGGCCATGCGCTTGACGATGGCCAGGATCTCGCGCTGCGCGCCTTCCACGTCGGACAGGCGCACCGGACCGCGTGCTTCCATGTCTTCCAGCAGGATCTCGGCCGCACGCTGCGACATGTTGCGGGTGATCTTGTCGCGCACCTTGATATCGGCGCCACGCAGGGCCAGGCCCAGGCGCTCGCCGCTCACTTCGCGCAGCACCAGCTGCATTTCGCGGTCGTCCAGGTCGACCAGGTCGTCGAACACGAACATCAGGTCCTGGATGCGGTTGCTCAGCGGCGCGTCGATGCGGGCGATCTCGCCCAGGATGGCCTGGTCCTGGCCGCTGTCCATGAAGTTGAGGATGTTGGCCGCGCACTGCACGCCGCCGATGTTGGACGACTTCAGGTTCTGGTTGCCGGCGAACTGGCGCTCCATGATCTCGTTGAGCTCATTGAGTGCGTTCGGCGGGATGCCGTCGAGGGTGGCGATGCGCAGCAGCACGTCCACGCGGGTGCGGTCGGGCAGCAGCTTCAGCGCGTCAGCAGCCTGGTCGGTTTCCAGATGGGCCATGACGATGGCGATGATCTGCGGGTGCTCGTTGCGCACCAGATCGGCCACCGCGCGCGGGTCCATCCACTTCAGCGCGTCCAGGCCGGTGGTGTTGCGGCCGAGCAGGATGCGATCGATCAGGTTGCCGGCCTTTTCGCTGCCCAGCGCCTGCACCAGCATGTTGCGGATGTAGTCGTCCGAGCCCACGCCCAGCGAGGTCTTCGAGCCCAGCTCCTGGCCGAACTGGTCCATCACCCGTTCCACCTGCTCGCGGGTGATGTCGGTCATGGTGGCCATGGCGATGCCGATCTTCTGCACTTCCTTGGGTTCCATGTGGCGCAGCACTTCGGCTGCATCCAGCTCACCCAGGGACAGCAGCAGCACGGCCGCGCGCTGTACGCCGGTCAATTGTGCCTCAGTCATTGGCCACCCAGCCCTTGACCACCTGGGCCACGCGCTTGGAGTCGGTCTTCACGGCTTCACGCGCCATCCGCAGTCGTTCCTCATATGAATCCACCGGCAGGGCCAGCGCATCCGGCCCGCCCAGGCTCGCGCGGTCGGCGCCCAACGCCGGCAGCGGCATGCCATCGTCATCCACCAGCTGCACGTCCGCGGTATGCGGCTCCAGTGCCTGCTCGTCGTTCTTCTTTTGGCCGGTGATCGCGCGCAACGCCGGGCGCAGCACGCCGAACAGCAGCGCCAGCACCACGACGGCACCCAGCAGCATGCGGCCGGCATCGTGCACCCACGGCAGCTCCCACCAGGCGGGACCTTCCACCGGCGTGGTATCCCGCACGAACGGGGCGTTCATCACCGACACGGTGTCGCCGCGCTCGGCATTGAAGCCGACCGCCTGCTTGACCAGGGCTTCGACGCGGGTCAGCTCGGCCGCCGACAGCGGCTGCGGTGCGACCTTGCCGTTGGCACCGGCGCGCGGCACGTTGTCCACCAGCACCGCCACCGACACGCGCTTGATGCGGCCGGCCGGCTGGCGGGTGTGCTGCAGGGTGCGGTCCAGCTCGTAGTTGCGGGTCGCGTTCTTGCTGCTTTCGGTCGGGGTCTGTGCGGTTGCCGGCGCAGCGGCCTGGCCCGGGGGGCTGTTGCTGGTGGCGCCCGGCACGCCCTGCGGACCCGGCGTGGTGGTGCTGTTCTCGCTCATCTGCTCGCTGCGCAGCTTCTGCGGCTCGCCGTTGTACAGTTCGCGCGCCTCCTCGGTCACCGAGAAGTCCATGTCCACGCTGACTTCCGGGTTGACACGGCCAGGGCCGGTCATCGGCTCCAGCAGTTCGCGGATGCGCTGGTTGAACGAGGTTTCCTGGCGGCGCACCTGCTCGAACTGGGCGGCGTTGACTGCGGCCTCGCTGTTCGGGTCGCTGACGCTGAGCATGCGGCCGCTCTGGTCGACCACGGTCACGCGTTCCGGTGCCAGGTCCGGGATGCTGGCTGCGACCATGTGCACGATGGCGTCGACCTGGCTGCGTTCCAGCTGCTGGCCACCGCGCAGTTCCAGCGTCACCGAGGCGCTGGCGACGTCGCGCTGGCGGGTGAAGGCGCTGGGCTTGGGAATGGCCAGGTGCACGCGCGAATCGCGCACCGGGCGCAGCGTGTTGATGGTGCGCGACAGCTCGGTCTCCAGCGCATGCTGGTAGCGCGCGCTTTCCACGAACTGGCTGACGCCGAAGCCCGGGTCGCGTTCCATCAGCTCGAAGCCGAGTTTGCCGCTGTCGGTCAGGCCGGAGCCGGCCAGTTTCAGACGGGCGTCGTGCAGGTTCTTTTCCGGCACGGTGATGCCACCGGTGGCCGGGTCCAGCTGGAACGGAATCTGGGCGGCACGCAGCAGGTCGGTCGCTTCAGCGGTGGCCTTCTGGTCCAGGCCGGTATACAGCGGGACCATGCCGGGCTTCTGCGACCAGAAGAACACGAACAGCCCGGCGGCTACGGCCACGGCGATCATCGCCATCAGTCCGAGCCGACGGGTGATCTGCAGGCTTTGCAGCCGATCGAACCACTGGCCCGCCTTTTCGGCGTTCAGGGATTCCTTGGAGAGCGACAGGGCCATGCGGTTCTATCCTTACAGCGGCATGTTCATCACGTCCTGGTAGGCCTGGACGAGACGGTTGCGGACTTCCACGGTGGCGCGGAAGGCGATCTGGGACTGCTGCGAGGCGACCATGACCTTGGCGAGGTCGGCGCTGGGGTCGCCCATTTCGAAGGCTTTGGCGAGGGCGCCGGATTTCTGTTGCGCGTCGTTGACGCCGGCAATCGCACCACGCAGGGTTTCGGTGAAGCTGGCCGGCTGGGCCTGCGGTGCATCCAGCACCGTGCCCGGCAGGGCGTTGCTGCGCGGCGTTTCGCCCAGCGGGTTGAGCGCCGGCTGTCCCATCTGGGTCTGATAGGAGCGGATCTGCGAAAGGATCGACGTGACGGAGTGGGACATCTGCAACGGTTCCAGAAACAGGGGATGGGGTTGTCTGCTGGAGCAGGTGCAAGTGCCGTGCCGAAACCGGTTTTCGATTCAGAGAAGTGAGGGTGTGGGTGTTCTGGCAGGGCTGCGCCCTGCACCCGCCGAATCAACGTCAACGTGAACGGCAACGTCAACGGCGGGCTATCCGTGGGGTGGCGGGGTGGGTCCGGTTGCGGGGGACGCCGTAAACCCGTCCCTGGGGCTTGGCCGCGGCATCCATGCCGCGGACACCCCCGCAACCGGACCCACCCCGCCTTCGACAGTTTCCCGCGATCTGTCGGACGGCCATGGATGCCCTGGGTGGGTGTCGACCTTGGTCGACACGTTCGGCACGGAGTCGGATCCCGTTGCGACGCAACGGGCTCTGACCCCAATGGCGGCGCCATTTAACCGGCGTCGGTTTTCTGGCCTAGGGCTGCAGGGTCCAACGGCCGGAATTCTGACGCTGGCGCGGTGCGATAGGGCCGTCGTGCTGGGTGTAGATGAAACGGCCCTGGTGGTCGCTCAGGCAGGTCAGCAGCAGGGTGTAGTGGGTGGGGCCGGCCGGGTGGGCTTCGGTCATCTGTATTTCCGCGGTGTGCAGGGTCAGGCGCTGGTAGTGGTAGCTGCCGCCGATGCGGAGGTCGGTGCCGAGGATGTCCAGCACGTACTGGCTGCCGGCAAAGCTGACCTGCACCATGCGTCCGGCATTGGGGTTGTCCGGTGCGTAAAGCGGGTCGCTGAGGTTGGTGAACTGGCGCTGGTCCAGCGTGGTGGGCAGGCTGCAGTTGGCGGCGGTGGCCAAGGCCGGGCAGAGCAGGGCGGCGAGCAGGGTGAGGCGATGCATGGCAGGACCTCCTTGGGATGTCCTTGCAATGCACCGCACTGCGGCCCTGCTGTCTTTAGGAAAACGTGCAAATGCAGTGGGGTCGGATCCCTTTCCTGTGGAAAGGGATCCGACCCCGAGTACTGGAAACACGAACGCCCGGGCAAGCCCAGGCGTTCGTGCCCCCTTCATGCTGGTGACGCGCTTCAGCTGGCCAGTTCGGCCTGTTCACGCTCGATGCCGTACTTGCGCAGCTTTTCCACCAGGGTGGTGCGGCGCAGGCCGAGCAGCTGGGCGGCGTGGGCGACCACGCCCTGGGTGCGTTCCAGTGCTTCGTTGATCAGGCCCAGTTCGATGTTGGCCATGTGGTTGCGCAGGTCCATGCCCTCGTCGGGCAGTGCGACCGGTGCAGCCGGGCGATTGACGGCGATGCCGTGCTCCAGCGCCGGTTGGTTGCCACTGCCCGGGGTGTGGAACGAGAAGCTGCGCAGGTCCAGGCGTTCTTCGCTGGCGATGGGCTGCGCCGGTGCCGGTGCGGCCGCTGCTGCCAGGACGGCATCGCCACGGTAGCGCGCCGGCAGATCCTGCACGCGTACCGAGCCACCCGGATGCAGCACGGCGAGGCGCTCGACCAGGTTGGTCAGCTCACGCACGTTGCCCGGCCACTCGTAGCCGGCCAGTGCCTGCAGCGCTTCGGCGGTAAAGCGCACTTCGCCGCGGCCGGTGCGGGCCAGCTGCGTGGCGATGGTCTCCACCAGCGCCGGCAGGTCTTCGCGGCGTTCGCGCAGGGCTGGCACATCGATCGGGAACACGTTGAGGCGGTAGAACAGATCCTCGCGGAACTTGCCTTCGGCGATACGGGTTTCCAGGTCGCGGTGGGTCGCAGCGATCACCCGCACATTGCAGCGGATGGTCTGGTTGCCACCCACGCGCTCGAAGCTGCGCTCCTGCAGCACGCGCAGCAGCTTGACCTGCATCGGCAGGCTCATGTCGCCGATTTCGTCGAGCAGCAGGGTGCCGCCCTCGGCCATTTCGAAACGGCCCTTGCGCGCGGTCAGTGCACCGGTGAAGGCGCCCTTTTCGTGACCGAACAGCTCGCTTTCCAGCAGGTCCGGTGGAATGGCACCGCAGTTGATCGCCACGAACGGGCCATCGCGGCGCGGCGAGCGCTGGTGGATCGAGCGCGATACAACTTCCTTGCCGGTACCCGACTCGCCCAGCACCAGCACGGTGGTGTCGAAGGCGGCTACCTGTTCGATCATGGTGCGCAGTTCGGTAACCGCCGGGCCATGGCCGGTCGGGCCCTGTTCCTGCACGGCACCGGCCTGGTGCTCGGCATCCAGGCGCTTGAGGCTGGCGCGACGCAGCAGGGCTTCCATCTGCGTATGCCGCAGCGGGGTTTCCAGCGGCCAGATGTTGGCTTCATGCAAGCCGTGCTGCTGCGCGAACGCGGTGGCTTCGCCATCGGCCAGCAGCACCGGCGGTGGCAGGCTGCTGCCGCCGAGCCAGTTGTACAGCGCGGTGCTGGCGGCGCTGTCGTCCAGGCTGCCGACGATCACTGCCATCCAGTCGTTCTGGCGCTGGCGGCCCAGGTCGAAGTCGGCCGCGTCGGAGACCCAGCGCGGGTTGAAGTCCATGAATTCGAGCAGGGCAACGGTGCGCTCTGCGCGCACGGCGTCGTTGTCCAGCACCAGGATGCGCGATTCGCTCACGACTGATCCTCCCTGAGGCCTTCCAGGATCGGCATGACTTCCTGGATGTAGGACAGCTTGCTGACGAAGTTGTCGGCGCCGGCGCGCAGCGCGTGTTCGCGGTGCTCGACGTCGTCGAAGTGGCTGGCGATCACGATGTACGGGGCATCGTCCTGCGACTTGATCAGGCGGGTGGCCTGCAGGCCGCCCATCTCCGGCATTGCCAGATCCATCAACACCACCTGCGGGCGCAGTGTTTCCGAACGCTCGATCGCTTCCAGGCCGTTGCCGGCACTGCCGACGATCTGCAGCCAGTCGATCTTGCGGAAATGGCGCATCGCCGCGTTGATGAAGCCCTCGTGGTCATCGACCAGCAGGACCGTGAGCTTGTTCATGTCCAACATCCTTTTCAGCCCACCCGGGCCAGCTGCGGTTGCCTGGCGCTGAGCCGGCGCCGTTCACGGGCCGGGGCGATATCCAGTTGTTCTCGGTATTTTGCGACGGTTCGGCGGGCAATGTTGACCCCCTGGCGTGACAGCAGGCCGGCGATGGCCTCGTCGGCCAGCGGCCGGCCGGCCGGTTCGGCGTCGATCAGACGGCGGACCATGGCCTTCACGGCCTGGCCGGAGACGCTGGCGCCCTCAAGGCGCACGGCGAAGAAGTGCTTCAGTTCGAAGGTACCGCGCGGGGTCTGCAGGAACTTGCCGGTGGTGATGCGCGAGACCGTGGACTCGTGCATGCCGATCTCTTCGGCCACTTCCTTCAGGGTCAGCGGTGCCATGGCTTCCTCGCCACGCACCAGGAATGCGGCCTGGCGTTCGACGATCACCCGTGCGGTGCGCAGCAGGGTGTCATAGCGCATCGACAGGCCGCGGCTGAACCAGCGCGCCTCCTGCAGCATTTCGCGCAGCGCCGGGGCGGCATCGCTGGTCTCGGCCAGGGCCTGCTCGTACTGGCTGTTGATCGAGACGCGGCGGCTGGTGGCCGGGTTCAGCGCGACTTTCCACTGGCCATCGGCGTGCCAGGCGACGACGTCCGGCACCACCACGGCGTTGCGCTCCGGCAGCAGGCTGTCGCCTGGGCGCGGCTGCAGCGACAGGATCAGGCGCACCGCTTCGCGCACGTCGTCGATTTCTGCGTCGTGCTGGCGGGCGAGGGCGGGATAGTCGTGCGCAGCCAGTGCATCAAGCGCGCCCTCGAGAATGCGTGCTGCCAGGTGGCGTGCAGGTACCACGCCGTGCAGGCTGCGCAGCTGTGCCTGCAGGCCTTCGCGCAGGTCCTGTGCGGCCATGCCGGCCGGCTCGCCGTGCAGCAGCTGCTGGCGAATGGTTTCCACGCCGTCGGCGGCGATGTCGAACTGGGCGCTGGCCAGCAGCTGCAGCTGGGCCAGCGGCGCCTGCAGGTAGCCGGCCTCGTCGCAATGGTCCAACCAGAACGCAGCTACCGCGAGCTCACGGTCGTCCATGTCCAGCGACAGCCTCTGCAGCACCCGCAGCTGCGGGTCGCTGGATTCGCCTGCCGCGATGCGTGCCATGCGGTCATCGTCGCCATCCTGCCAGCTGCTGCCGGCCACATCCCACATCGAGGATTCGGGCAGCTCGTCGAAGGCAGCCGTTTCCAGGGTGGTGGCGCCGGCATCGGTGGATTCGGCAGTGGGGGCTTCAGCTTCTTCGATTTCCAGCAGCGGGTTGGAATCCAGAAGCCGCTGGATTTCCTGCTCCAGGTGCAGGCCGTCGAGCTGCAGCAGCCGGATCGACTGCAGCAACTGCGGTGTGAGGTGAAGTTGTTGGCCCAGCTGGGTCGAGAGTGCAGCCTTCATCGTGGTTCCCCGGCACCGCTCCCCGGCGCCTTGTGGAACGCATCTTGCTTTTGATCCGGCGGGGGCGGAATCAGGGGGTTCCTGAGGGCCTTCGTGAATGTCCTGACAGTATGTAGGGGTATTCCCTACATTGGCGCGGAATGTTGACGATGAATGTCGCCAAGTTGTTGATTCGTCGTGGGTAACGAAGAGTGGCGGCCAACCTGCGCGTACGGAATCCTGTCAGGGATTGTCGGGGTGACGGGAAGTCGTCGTCAGTGAAGGGGCTGGGTGTGGGTTGGCTGCGTCGGCTGTCGATAGAGACGATTGCCGGTAGAGTCGACTGTTAGTCGACTGCTCTCCGATCAGACCAAGGAAAAGGCCCGCGCTCCGCGCGAAAGTCGACTAACAGTCGACTCTACCAATTGCCCACTCTACCCAGCCATCGTTTCGCGCCGCCGAGGCTCGCGATCATTCCAGCTCGTGCTGGTGGCGCGCGGCGAGCAGCAGCAGGTCGTTGGCGCGGCGGCAGCCCAGCGACTCCATCATGCGTGCGCGGTGGGTTTCCACCGTTTTGACGCTGATGCCGAGGTCAGCGGCGATTTCCTTGTTGCTCTCGCCCTTGCCGATGCGGCGCAGGATCTCGCGCTGGCGCGGCGACAGTGCGGCGATGCCGGTGGGTTTCTCGCGACCGAGCATCGGTGCCAGCATCTTGGCGGAGATCTGCGGGCTCAGGAACACCTGGCCGGCGTGCGCGGCACGCAGCGCCAGTTCAAGCTCCTGCGGTGCGGCATCCTTGACCAGGAACCCGACCGCACCGCGATCGAGTGCATCGCGTACGTGCGCCGCATCGTCGTGCATGGTCATCATCACCACCCGGGTGCCGGGGGCGCGCAGGCGGATGTCGCTGAGGGCTTCCAGGCCGGTGCGGCCGGGTAGCGAAAGGTCCATCAGGACCACGTCAGGGGAGTGCTGCAGGGCCAGCTGCAACGCCTGCTCGGCATTGCTGGCCTCAGCAACCAGCTGCACGTCGGCAAACCCCTGCAACAGCCGCGCCAGGCCGGCGCGGACAAGGGTGTGATCGTCGACGATGAGAACTCGCACAGGCACGTTGGAGGTCCGTGAGGGGAGTCCACCTTAACTTAGCTGAACGGGCACGCCAAGGGCCGCCGGTACTGCTTCATGGTGACAGCTTTCAGCGTGCGCGACGCGCTTCGGCCACCTGGCGACGATGCAGGCGGAACAGATGCCGTTCCATCGCCATTTCCAGGCCGTCACCGAGGCGCTGGAAGCGCAGCCAGAGGTAGTGACCACCGCCACCATCGGCGGCTTCGGCAATCACTTCCACCGGCAGATCGATGTGGTCGGGCAGCCAGTCGCTGGGCTGCAGGCGTACCACCCCGGCCTGGCCGGGACTGGCGCCGCTGCGCGGACCCAGTTGCAGTCGGATGCCGCGGCGTGACCAACGCACCGGACGCAGGGTCAATTCCTGCCCCTGCTGGCGTACCAGGCGGCCAAGCAGCACCATCGCCAAGTCCAGCTTGGCCTCCAGCCGCTGCAGCTGCAGGCTGGCTTCACTGCGTTCTTCGTGTTCGTCGACCCGGCTGTCCTCAACCAGCGCCAGGCTGCGCAGCAGTCCTTCGGCACTGCTGGTACGGCCGGCGGCGCTGCCGGCCTGGAACTCGGCTGGCAAGGCCAGCTCGCAGCTGAGCGTTTCGTCGAACAGCTCGCTTTCGGCGGGGTGGTGCAGCGACGTGGTCGGCAGTTGGGTCATGCGAGTGATTCTGCCTGCAGGTAGGCATGCGCCGCGCGCAGGGAGCGGCCGGTGTGCTTCAGGTGAGCTGCGGCTTCATCGCGGAGGGAGATCATGCGCGCCAGTACGCGTTGCTGGTGGTCGCGCAACGCGAGGATGGCGGCATCACTGGGGCGCTCGACAACCAGCGACAGGGCAGCCACGGCTTCCAGGTGCTCGGCCATCAGGCGTTCGCTGGTGTCGTGGTCCTCGCCCTGGAGGCTGGTTTCCAGCGTATCAAGGGCGTCGTGCATAGTTTGAAGGTTCATGGCGCCACCGCTTTGGTGACCTGGCGCTGGTCTGCCGGAATCGCGTTCCAGGCCGAATCGATCTCCACCATCAAGCCAAGGGCTTCCTTCAGTGCGGTCGGATCGTTGTGCAGGTTGCCCTCAGTCAGGCGCATGATGACGAAGTCGTACAGTGCCGACAGATTGCCGGCAATCTCGCCGCCGGCTTCGTGATCGAGCGAGCCGTTGAGGTGGCCGACGATGGCGCAGGCTTCGCCGATGGCCTTGCCCTTGCGCGCCTGGTCATTCTGCTGCAAAGAGGCTTCAGCGGTGCGGATGCGCTCGCAGGCACCGGCCAGCAGCAGCGCTACCAACTTGTGTGGATCGGCATCGACGACCGAGGTGGTCACGCCGACTTTTCGGTACTGCTCGGCGAACTGCCGATTGGAACCGTACATAGGGGAAGTCTCCTGGAATGCCTGCCCATCCGCGTGGGTTGAGGGGTTCGGCACGGGTCTAACGGGTTATCGGCGCAGCCGGGGCTCTACTTGAGTACCGACTGCGCCGGAAAAATGCCTGGAAATCAGTTGCCGAGCTGCTGGATGAGCGAGCCGCCGGCCGATTGCATCTGCGTGACCATCTTTTCCATCGCGGTGAACTGCTTGGTGTAGCGGTCGGCCACCTTTTCCATGTTCTTGTCCAGCTCGTCCAGCTGCTTTTCCAGTGCCTTGATCTGCTTGTTCAAGGTCGCCGTACGCTGGGTGATCGTGCCGGTGGTCGCGTCCAGGCTGCTCTTCAGCAGTTCGGTCATCGGCTTTCCCAGCGCGCCCTCTGCACCGAACAGCTTGGTGGCGGCCTCCGGGTTCTTCGCCAGCGCGGTGTCGAGCTTGGCGCCATCAAGGCTCATGCTGCCGTCGGCGGCAATGGTGATGCCCAGATCCTTGAGGTCGTTGACGTTCGCGCTCAGCTGGGCGCGCAGCTGCTGCTGCAGGCCACGGACCATGGCATCGCCGGTCATGGTCGAGGCCGTGCGCGTCTCAGCGTTGTAAGCGCTGGAATTCTTCAACGTGGTCTGGATGCCGTTGTAGGCGGTGATGAAGGCCGTGAGATTGGTCTTCAGCGTGCTGTTGTCCGGAGTGACGGTCAGCGTCTGCGTCTCGCCTTCCTTCGCCTTGGTCAGGGTGAGGCTGATACCGGGTACCAGGTCGGTGATCGTGTTGGAGCTGCTGGTGCGGGTGAAACCATCCACCACCACCACCGCATCCTTGGCGGGCACCATCTCGGTCATCTTCGATGCGGATGTGCCGTCATAGGCCAGCTCGGAGAGTCCGCCATTGCCGCCACTGGCGCTGACCTTCAACGCGCCCTTGCTGCCGGAATCAACGGCGGTCAATACCAGGTGCATGCCATCGTCTGCGGTTACCACGGCCGCGGTGACGCCCTTGCTCTCGGCGGCGGAATTGATCTCGGCTGCGATCTTCTCCATCGTCGCGCCGGGTTCGATGTTCACGCTGATGGACTTGTCGCCGTATGCGATCGTCAGCGTTCCGTCGCCAACCACGGCGTCCTTTGTATACGCCTTGGAGCTGAGCTTCTGGTTCTGTGCCAGGGATTTGACTTCCACCTGGTGGCTGCCCGCAGCGGCCTTGCCGGCGGTCGTGCTGGTGTCCAGGGTTGCAGTGAAGTTCGACTCGGTCGGCGTGCTGACTTTCAGGCCGGGGGTGGCCACACCCTTGACCAGGGTCTTCAGCGCGCTCTGCAGACCTGTCATTCCGCTTTTGATGGTGCCAAGCGCCGAAAGCTTGGCGCTGGCGGCAACACCCGCCGAGTTGATCTGCTTTTCGCGGGGCTCGCGTTCCTTGGCGGTCAGCTGTGCAACCAGGCTGGGAATGTCGAGGCCGGAACCAATCGTGCCGATGGCCATGAGGGGAATCCTTTATCTTGGACGGGCCGGGCGGGTGTCCTGCACCTGCTATCGGCCTGGGAGGGGCGAGCTTGAGCGTGGAAACGCTCTCCAGCCTTCTGCAAGGCCCATGCCAATCCGCCACCGGGCACGAAGAAGGGGGCTTGCGCCCCCTTCCCGTTATTGCCTTGTACTACCGCTGGATCAGCGCAGCAGGCTCAGCACGTTCTGGCTGGACTGGTTGGCCTGGGCCAGCATGGCGGTACCGGCCTGCTGCAGGATCTGGTTGCGGGTCAGCTCGGCGGTTTCCGAAGCGTAGTCCACGTCGCGGATGCGGCTGCGGGCAGCCGACATGTTTTCCGACGAGGTGTTCAGGTTCGCAACCACCGAGGTGAAGCGGTTCTGGATCGCACCCAGGTCGGCGCGGGCGGAGTTGATCGAGTTCAGGGCCGCGTCCATCGCCAGGATGGCGTTGTCGGCACCGCCCTTCGACGAGATGTCCAGATCGGCAAAGCCGGTCTTGGCGCCGCCAGCGGAGTAGTTTGCGGTGGTGCCAGTGGTCAGGCCGGTTGCCTCAAGCAGCGCGGTGTTGCCTGCAGCATCATTGGTAGAAGACGCGACAGTGAAGTTGCCTTCCTTGCCGGTCAGCTGCACCTTACCCTCAACCAGGGCTGCACTCACGCCAGTCTCATGAGTCTTCGCATTGACGGCGTTCACCAGCTGCGTTGCGCGGTCGCCAGCGGTCTTGGCGCTTTCCAGATCAATGGTGACAGCCGAACCAAGCTTGCCATCAATGGTACCGGCGATGGTGAAGCTGGTCTTTCCAAACGAGGCAGCAACGGCTTCGGTGCCTGCATTGTGGGTGGCGGCAAAGGCAGCGCCGAATCCGCCTGTTGCGCTCTGGGCAACCGTGATATCCGTGCCATCGGCCTTGGTGAAGACCAGGTCGGAGTCGGCAGCCTTGCCGGTGAACGTGATGCCTGCATCTGCCAGCTTCTTGGTGAGCGTGGAGTCGCTCAGAGCAGTATCAATCGCCGCAGCGTCTACAGCGGTGCCACCACCTGCTGCCTGATTGACGATCGAAATGCCATTGACGCTCAGCGAGTAGGCAGTGCCGGCGGCAACGGTCGTGAAGGCACCCGAAGCGGTGGTATTGGTCGCCGTCGGCCCCTTCGCGCCACCGTTTGCAACGACGCCCGTGGACGATGCGTCATTCGTTGCGCTGGTCCAGTTACCCAGCTTGCTGATGTTGGCGTTGGCAACCTGCGAGATGTTGATCGTCTGGCCCTGGTTGGCGCCGATCTGGAAGGCCTGGTTGGTGAAGGTGCCGTCCAGCAGGTTGGTGCCGTTGAAGTTGGTCTGTTCGGCGACGCGCTGGATTTCCTGCTTCAGGAGCTGCACTTCGGCGTTCAGGGCCTGACGGTCGGAATCGGAGTTGGTGGCGCTGCGCGACTGCACGGCCAGCTCGCGGACGCGCTGCAGGTTGTTGCCGATCTCACCCAGTGCGCCTTCGGCGGTCTGGGCCAGCGAGATGCCGTCATTTGCGTTGCGGGCGGCCTGGTTGGCGCCGCGGATCTGGGTGGTGAAGCGCTCGGAGATCGCCAGGCCGGCGGCATCGTCCTTGGCGCTGTTGATGCGCATGCCCGAGGACAGGCGCTGAATGGTGGTGGCCAGGTTGGCGCCGCTGGTGCCCAGGTTGCGCTGGGCGTTCAGCGACATGGTGTTGGTGTTGATGACTTGTGCCATGGTGCGGTTTCCTTGTAGGCAGTGTGTCCGGCAGAGCAGCCTGACCGGTTTCGGGGGGCAGTGGCTGGCTTCCCCCCAAGGGGTGTGCTACCGCTGCTGAAATCAATAACGGCACTACCCCTCCGGCCTTTAGCGGAGTTTCGATCCTTTTTTCTCTGGTCAAACGAAAAGGCCCCGCCATCTGCATGGCGGGGCCCGGCTCCAGCTCGAGTGGTGCAGGAATTACGACTGCAGCAGGCGCAGTACGTTCTGCGGCACCTGGTTGGCCTGGGCCAGCATGGCCGTGCCGGCCTGCTGCAGGATCTGCCCGCGGGTCAGTTCGGCGGTTTCCTGTGCGTAGTCAACGTCGCGGATGCGGCTGCGTGCGGCGGACAGGTTCTCCGAATTGGTGTTCAGATTGGCGATGGTCGAGGTGAAACGGTTCTGGATCGCGCCGAGGTCGGCGCGGGCCGAATTGACGGACTGCAGCGCCGCATCCATGGCGAGGATGGCGTTGTCGGCGTTGGCCTGGTTGGAGATATCCAGTTCTGCAAAGCCCGTCTGGGCCGTACCTGCGGTGAATGCCGTGCCATTGGTGGCGCTGCTGCCTGCCGTCAGGCCAGTGGCATTGGCCAGCGCGGTGGCGCTCAGCGAGCCACCAATGGTGAAGTTGCCTTCCTTGTTTTCCAGCTGCACCTTCCCGTCGATCAGCGATGCGGTGACGCCGGTTTCGTGGGTCTTGGCGTTGATGGCGTTCACCAGCAACGTATTGCGTTCCGAGGCGTTCTTTGCCGCACCCACGTTGATGTCGACCACGCCACTGCCATCGGCCTTGGTCAGCGTCAGCTGACCGGCAGTGATGGCGGGGAAATCAGCAGCAATTGCCGGCGTGCCGTTCTGATGGTTGGCGACAAAGGCGCCAGTGGCGAAGCCCTCACCGGCACCGGCACCGGTGACGGTGATCGGCAGGTCATTGCCGTCGGCGCGCGAGAACGCCAAGGTGCCGGCAGCGACGGTGCCACTCATGGTGATGCCGGCGGCGGCCAATGCATCGGACTTGCTGGCCAGTGCTGCGGTAATGTCAGCGGCGGTGACATTGGCGCCAGCAGCAGCGGTATGGATCGAAATGCCGCCTACTGAGAAGCTGAAAGCAGGAGCAGCGGCCGCGACATCATTGAAGATGCCGGAGGTTCCCGAGGTCGTCGGAATCGCAGCCTCGGCGCCACCGGTCGCAGTCTTGCCTGCCACACTTGCCGGGGTCGAGGCACTGGTCCAGTCGCCCAGCTTGTGCACATTCGCATTGGTGATCTGCGAGATGTTGATGGTCTGGCCCTGGTCGGCGCCGATCTGGAAGGCCTGGTTGGTGAAGCTGCCGTCCAGCAGGCTGGTGCCGTTGAAGTTGGTCTGCTCGGCAACACGCTGGATTTCCTGCTTCAGCAGCTGCACTTCGGCGTTCAGCGCCTGGCGGTCCGAGGCCGAGTTGGTTGCACTGCGAGCCTGAACGGCCAGTTCGCGGATGCGCTGCAGGTTGTTGCCGACTTCGCCCAGTGCGCCTTCAGCGGTCTGCGCCAGCGAGATGCCGTCGTTGGCGTTGCGCGCGGCCTGGTTGATGCCACGGATCTGGGTGGTGAAACGCTCGGAGATCGCCAGACCGGCGGCGTCGTCCTTGGCACTGTTGATGCGCATGCCCGATGACAGGCGCTGGATCGAGGTGGCCAGCGAGCTGCTGCTGGTGGACAGGTTGCGCTGAGCGTTCAGCGACATGGTGTTGGTGTTGATGATCTGTGCCATGGTGCTTCTCCGTGGTTGCTCGGTTGTTTCGGTGTGGAAGGCGCGGGACGCGCCGTGCTGGAAGACGGATGGAACGGGGAAAGGGACTAGCGGATCTTGTTGAACAGGGACATCGCCTGCATCTGGCTGAAGATCGTCTGGGCGGCTTGAAGGGCGGCGGTCTCCAGCTTGTATTGGCCGATGGCATCGGCGTAATCGAGGTCGCGCATCGTCGAGAGCGTGCTCTTGACGGTGACGGCTGTGGCTTCGCGGGCGCTGGCCGCGGTATCGATGGCGGCCAGCTGGGCGCCGCCCTTGGCGCGGGCGTCGATCATCGTTTCCGAGGCCCTGTTGAGGTCGCGGATGCTGGACTGCAGCGTGTTCTGCAGCGCCGTGCGCTGGCTTTCGGTGGACGGGTCGGTTTCCAGTGCGGCGACCAGTTTGTCCAGGGTGGAGAAGATGTCGCGGCTACCCGCGTCGCTGACGTTGAACTGATCACCGGCGGCTGGCTTGCCCTCGATGCGCATGCGCACGCCGCCAACGACAATGTCCTCGCCGGGTTTGTGGGTTCCGCTGCCGACCACCGTGCCGGTGCCATCAACCACCTCATAGGCACCTTCGGCAGTGCCGGTGAAGCGGACATTGAGCGTGCCGCCGGCCCAACTGCCGCTGCCGTCACGGCTGACAGAAGTCAACAGGCCACTTCCGGTATTGCCGGCGGCCGCGCTGGCATCCACACGGCCATCGCCGGTGGGGATGCGCATGAAGATCTCGCTACCGGGCAGGGCGTCGGAGACCAGTTGGCCCGGTGCCACCTCCACCTGCCGCTGGTTCTGGTCACCGCTGTAGGTCACGGTGCCGCCGCTCCGCTGGAACGGGGCGTCAGCGTCGTTGCTGCCGCCGAACAGATAGCGTCCGCTGCCATCCCGGGAATTGGCCAGCGACAGCAGGCTTTCCTGGATGGTCTTCAGCTCGCTGACGATGGCCTTGAGGTCACTGGCCTTGGGCACCGGGCTGTTGGCCTGGATACTCAATTCCACGGCGCGCGACATGAGCTCATTGACCTGAGCCAAGGCGTTCTCCTGCAGGCCCAGGCGGTTCTGCACGCTGTTGGCGTTCTTGCCGAGCTGCTCGAGCCCGGCCACGACACGGTCCAGGCCAACGGCCGTACCTGCAGCGACCGGGTCGTCCTTGGCGGAGGTGATCTTGCTGCCAGTCGCGATCTGCTGCTCGAGGTGGCTGATTTTCGACTGCTTGGCGAGCATCAGCGACACGGACTGGTTGAACATCATCCCGGTGGAAATTCGGCTGCTCATCGACGGACGGCTCCCAGGATGGTCTGGAACATGTTGTCGGCGGTGGAGATCAGCTGTGAGGCGGCCTGATAGGCCTGCTGCAACCGCAGCATGTCGGCTGCTTCCTCATCCAGGTTGACGCCGGAGATCTCGTCGCGGGCTGCCTGCGCCTTGTCTGTGATGACCTGCTGCGCGTCCAGCGAGTACTCGGCCGAACGTGCCGCCGCGCCGACCTGCGTGGTCAACCCCCCCAGCGCACCGTTGAGGGTGACGGTGCCGCCGTTGAACGCCTTGGCGTCCTCGACCTTGGCCAGCTTTGCCGCGTTGCTGTTGTCCGACGAGCCTGCCGGAGTAGGGCTGATATTGAAGGTGTCGCCGACCTTCGGTGCGCCGTCCAGCACGAAGCTCCAGCCATTGGCGCTGACGGTCTGGCCCGGCGTGTAGGTCTGCGGCGGCCCACCGTTGATGGTGTAGGTGGTCGCCGACGTGAACACGATTGCGGCAGGGTCGCGCAGGTTCGGATTGGATACGTCGTTGACGGTGACGCCGGTCAGCTTCCCGGTGCCGGTGTTGGCCAGTGCAGCCGTACCCTTGACCGCTGCCGCTGCGGCGATGCGGGAGGGATCGGTGATGGCGGTTTCCAGGCTTCCGGCGACGCCCGCGGTCGGCTGCAGGAGGAAACGGTCGTTGGTGGCCGGGGTGCCGCCGACCACCAGCCTGACGCCATTGATCACCAGCGGATCGGCGGCGGTGCCGGTACCGGCCAATGCAACGGTGGCGCCAGTGTCGGCGCGGGTGGCCTGCCACTGGGTGCCGTCGAACTTGAGGACGATGTTCTGTGCCTCCAGCTTGGACAGGTCGCCGTAGGTCGCAGTGAGGCTGCCGGTACCGGTATTGCTCGCGTTGGGCGTGACGCGTGGGTTGCCGATGGTGAAGAAGTCGCCGCCCATCTTGCCGTACAGGTCCACGCCCTGGTGGTGCGCCTGGTTGAAGCTCTCGGCCAGGCCAACGGCGAGCTTGCCCAGTTCGGCCTGGGCCGGTGTCAGCACGGTATCGCGGAACTCGAGCATGCCGCCGATCTTTCCGCCCACTGCCTTGGGATCGAGCGTGATCGTGTTGCCCTGGGTTTCCAGCGCCAGTTGCAGGCGTTCGGGCTGGTATGGATCGGTCACCGTAGTGACCTTGGACGCGGTCGTGCCCACCACCAGCGCATTGCCGCCTGCGGTATAGACGTTCATCACGCCGCCATCCTGGACGACGGCAGTGCCACCGGTGTAACCGATCAGCTGCGAGATCAGCTGGTCGCGACGATCGAGCAGGTCCGGCGCCGCGTTGGCCACGTTGCTGCCAATGGCGCCGTTGATCTGCGCAATCTCCTGCGCCAGGCGATTGACTTCCGTGGCGCCGGCAATGAGCCCGTTGTTGACCTCGCTGCTCAGGTTGTTCATCTGCGTGTTGAGCTGCACGAAGCGGCTCGCCAGGGCCTTGCCGCCATCGAGCAGGCTCTGCCGGTCGGCCGTGCCGGCCGCGTTGGACGAAAGGCCACTGACGGCGTCGAAGAAGTTGGACCAGGAGCCGGCGACATTCGTGGCCGGGTCCGAGAAAAGGGCATTCACCCGGTCGGCCATGCCCGAAAGCTGCTTCAGGCGTGCCAGCTCGCCACTGCTGTCGAGCAGGCGCGAGATGGCCAGCTGGTCGGCAGCACGGCGGATATCGGTGATGCGGGTGCCGCTGCCAACGTCCCCAAAGCCGTAGTTCTGCGGATCAGACGTGGCGAAGTCGACCTTCTGCCGGCTGTAGCCAGGGGTGTTGATGTTGGCGACGTTGTGGCTGGTGGTCGCCAACGCACGCTGGAAGGCGAGCAGGGCACCAGTACCGGTGGAAAGTACGCTGGACATGGGGTTCCTCAACGACGAGTGATACCCAGCGCCGCGGTTGCGGTGCTGGCGAAGGTCTGGCCAAGGCGCGAGCCGGCATCGGCGACGGCGCTGACGGCGCGCTCGATGGTCGGTCCGCCGGCGATCGCGGCGATCTTGGCCGCATAGCGCGGATCGGTGGCGTAGCCGGCGCGCTGCAGGCCGCGGGCGAAGCCCTGCACGTCGGTGCCGGCCTGCAGGGCCTGCTGGTAACGCGGGCTGGTCTTCAGCAGGCGCACGTAGTCGGCGAAGCTTTCGGCCGGCGAACTGTAGGCACGGAAGCTGGCGGTCTCGTTGCGGCGCACGCCATCCACATATTCATGGGTGCCGGCCACGGCGTGCTGGCCGTTCCAGCCATTGGCCTTGATGCCGAACAGGTTGTGCGAAGTGCTGCCATCGGCGTGCTTGATATGGCGCTTGCCCCAGCCGGTTTCCAGCGCCGCCTGGGCGACCAGGGCGCGGGCATCCACGCCCAGTTCCTTGGCTGCACTCTGCGCGTGCTGCCAGATGCTGGCAACGAAGCCTTCCGGGGTGTGCTCGCCCAGCTGGGCGACGGCGGTGCGGGTCGCCATCGCATCGGCCGGGTTGACGGCGGTGCCGCGATTGCTGGCGGTGGCCGACCACTGGTCGCTGTTGGCGGCCCAGTCCTCGCCCTGCAGGCTGCCGATGTACGGATCGTCGGTGCCCAGCGAGCGATGCATGCTGCTGCTTTCGCGCCCGGCGATCAGGTCCAGGGCCTGTTCCATCGGTGCGACTGCCGCCTGTGCACCGTGCTGTGCACCGGCGGCCATCTGCTGCAGCAGGCGCACGGCCTGGCTGCCATCTTCCAGTGGCAGCGACGGTGCCGGCTTGGCCGGTGCATTGAGCTGGTAGGCACGACTGGCCTTGGCCGGGTCCACGCGGGTATCCAGCGCGGGGCCGTCGGCGGCCTGGCCGGACAGCTGCCGGCTGATCATGCCCGACAGGCCCAGGCCCTTGCCGCGGGTCATCGCCTCGGCAATCTTCTGGTCGTACATCTCGCGGAACATCTTGTTTTCGCCGGGGAACAGCGAGTCGCCGAAGCTGGCGTCACGCATGCTCTTGACCAGCATCTGCGCGAACTGGCCTTCCAGCTGGCGCGCGACCTTGTCGATCTTGGCCGGATCGTTCTGTTGCGCCGGGTGCAGATCGAATGCGGGATTGATACGCATATCAGATCACCTCGAGCTCGGCA
Source organism: Stenotrophomonas sp. 22DLJC03 (assembly GCF_056861405.1). NCBI lineage: Bacteria > Pseudomonadati > Pseudomonadota > Gammaproteobacteria > Lysobacterales > Lysobacteraceae > Stenotrophomonas > Stenotrophomonas sp. 22DLJC03. Next base: position 40,418 of record NZ_JBSPUG010000007.1, on the reverse strand, counting down.
CTCAGTGCGCCGGCCTGCTTCAGGGCTTCCAGGATCGCGATGAGATCGCCCGGTGCCGCGCCCACGGCGTTCACCGCGTGCACGATCTCGTCCAGGGTGGTGCCGCCGCTGAACTTGAACATGCGGCTGCCGTCGTTGGTGGCGGTGATGGTCGACTGCGGGCTGGCCACGGTGCGGCCGCCGGACAGCGCATTGGGCTGGCTGACGTTGGTGTTTTCCTGGATGGTCACGGTCAGCGAACCATGCGAGATCGCAGCCGGTCCCACGCGCACCTGCTGGCCGATGACCACGGTGCCGGTACGCGAATTGACCACCACCTTGGCCGGGGCGCTGCCGGGGGTCAGTTCCAGGTTCTCGATGCGTGCCAGCAGGCCGATGCGCGCGCCTGGGTCGGTCGGCGCGGTGACCGCCACGGTCACGCCATCGACCGCACGCGCCGCACCTTCGCCGAAGGCGTTGTTGAGCGCGGCAACCATGCGCGAGACCGTAGTGAAATCGTTGTTGTGCAGGTTCAGGGTGATGTCGCCGCCATTGGCCAGCGGATCGGGCAGGGCGCGTTCAACGGTGGCGCCATTGGGAATGCGGCCGACGCTCGGCACGTTCACCGAGACGCGGGAGCCGTCCTTGCCCTGTGCGCCGAAGCCGCCGACGATCAGGTTGCCCTGGGCGATGGCGTAGATCTGGCCATCGGCGCCGCGCAACGGCGCCATCAGCAGCGAGCCGCCGCGCAGCGACACCGCGTTGCCGATCGAGGACACGGTGATGTCGATCGGCTGGCCCGGCTTGGCGAACGGCGGCAGTTCGGCATGGATCGCCACGGCGGCCACGTTCTTCAGCTGCGGGTTGACATTGGCCGGCACGTTGACACCCAGCTCGCCGAGCAGGTTCTTCAGGCTCTGCACGGTGAAGGGCGCCTGGCTGGTGCGGTCGCCGCTGCCATCCAGGCCGACCACCAGGCCGTAGCCGACCAGCGCATTGCCGCGCACGCCGCCGACCTGGGCCAGGTCCTTGATGCGCTCGGCACTGGCGGGGGCTGCCACGATCAGCAGCATCAGCGCGACGATCGACGCCGCGCGGCGCTGCCAGGAAGAAGAGAAGAAGGAATTCATGGCCATACTCAGAACGGCGTCAGGCCGGAGTTGAAGAAGCGGCTCAGCCAGCCCATCGCGTTGGACTGCGCAACCGGGCCGCGACCGCCGTAGACGATGCGGGCTTCGGCCACGCGGCTGGAAGGAATGGTGTTGTCCTGGCTGATGTCGCCGGGACGGACGATGCCCTGCACCTGCACCAGTTCATCGCCCTGGTTCAGGCGCAGGTTCTTCTGTCCCTGCACCACCAGGTTGCCGTTGGGCAGGCGCTGGATCACGGTGACCGTGACGTTGCCCTGCAGGCGGTTGCTCTGCGCGCTGTTGCCCTTGCCGGTGAAGTCACGTGCACCCTTGGCCGAGGCGCTCAGAATGTCCTTGCCGCCCAGGGTGACCGGTGCGCCGAAGATGGACGGTGTGCCCAGGCTCAGGTTCGATTCCTTGTTGGTGGCGGTGTTGGCACTGGTCTGCGCGGTGGTGTTTTCCAGCAGGCTGATCGTCAGCAGGTCACCTACGTCGCGTGCGCGACGGTCCGAGTACAGCTGCAGGGTCGGGCCAGCGGCGTAGATCGCGCCAGCGGTCGGCTGGGCCTGCGGCGGCATGATCGGCTGGATCGGTGCCATCGTCGGGTAGGGGCGCACGTCGCCCGCGATCACGCAGCCACCGAGCAGGGCGGCCACGGCGCAGGCGAGGGCGGTACGGGCGAAGTTGGAAAGGGGCGACATGGCGGTTTCCCGGTTGGGCCGGTCAGAGCTTGTTGTTGAGATAGCCGAGCATCGAATCGGTGGTGGAGATCGCCTTGGCGTTCATTTCGTAGGCGCGCTGGGTTTCGATCATCGACACCAGCTCTTCCACCACATTGACGTTGCTGCCTTCCAGCGCACCCTGCACCACGGTGCCCAGGCCATTGAGGCCGGGATTGCCGTTCTGTGCCGGACCAGAAGCGGTGGTCTCCAGGAACAGGTTCTCGCCGCGGGCCTGCAGGCCGGCCGGATTGACGAAGTCGGTCAGCGTCAGCGCGCCCACTTCCACCGAAGCGGCACCATCGGCCATCTTCACGCTGATGGTGCCGTCGGTACCGATGGTGACCGACTGCGCGCCTTCGGGAATCTGGATGCCCGGCTGCACCGGATAGCCGCTGTTGGTGACCAGCTCGCTGTCCTGGTTGATCTTGAACGAGCCGTCACGGGTGTAGGCCGAGCTGCCATCGGGCATCTGCACTTCGAAGAAGCCGCGGCCGTTGACCATCACGTCCAGGGCGCGGCCGGTCTGCTGTTGGCCACCCTGTTCGAAGTTCTTGGCGGTGGCGACCACGCGCACGCCGGTGCCGAGCTGCAGACCGGTCGGCAGCTGGGTCTGCGCCGAGGAGGAACCGCCGGGCTGGCGCACCTGCTGGTACAGCAGATCTTCGAAGCTGGCACGGTCCTGCTTGAAGCCGGTGGTGTTGGTGTTGGCGAGGTTGTTGGAAACCACCGACATGCGCATCTGCTGCGCATCCAGTCCGGTTTTTGCGATCCACAATGCCTGGTTCATCTTCGCTGTCCTGTCTGGTGAAGCCGGCCGCGTGGTGCGGCCCTTGGTATCGGGTGTGCAAGCGGTGTGCCAGCGCCGGCATCAACCGGCGCCGGAATCCCGTCAGCTGCCCAGGCGCAGCAGGCTGTTGGCGCTGCGTGCGTTTTCGTCGCCGTGCTTGATCACCTGCACCTGCATTTCGTACTGGCGCTGCAGCTGGATCATCTGCACCAGTGCACCGGCAGCATCGACGTTGCTGCCTTCCAGCTGGCCGCTGTGCACCGCCGTGCCCTGTGCCGGGGCGAACGGCTGCAGCGGGTCGGTGTTGCGGAACAGGCCATCCAGGCCGCGTTCGAGGCGCTCATCCGGTGCCTGCACCACTTTGATGCGACCGATCTGCGCCATGGTCTGCGGGCCTTCGCCCTGCGGAATGATCGAGATTGTGCCGTCGGCACCGATCTCCATCGCCTGGTAGGGCGGTATGGCGATCGGATTGTTGTTGTCGTCCAGCACCGGGCGGCCGCTGGAGGTCACCAGCTGCCCGTTGGGTGTCACCGACAGCGCCGCGCCGCGCGTGTACGCTTCGCTGCCATCGCTGGACTGCACGGCCAGCCAGGTGCCGGTCTGCAGGGACAGATCCAGCGGCTTGCCGGTGATGTGCTGCGAGCCGGGCGTACGGTTGAACCCGGCGTCGACATGCAGCGCATCCACCCGCGAGGCAAAGCCCGGGCCACGGATCGGGAAGGCTTCGGTATTGGCCAGCGCTTCCTTGAAGCCAGGGGTATCCGAGTTGGCGAGATTGTGGCTGAGCGTACCCTGCGCCTGCAGGGAGGCGCGGGCACCGGTCATCGCCACGTAAAGGGCTTTATCCATGCGGGGAGTTCCGTGGCAGGGTCAGCGCGTCATCAACGGATGTTGATGACGGTCTGGGTGATCTGGTCCTGGGTGGTGATCATCTGCGCGTTGGCCTGGAAGTTGCGCTGCGCGGTGATCATGTTGACCAGCTGCTCGGTGAGGTCGACGGTTGACGCTTCCAGCGAGCCGGCCTGGATCTTGCCGAGGTTGGAGGTGTCCGGCATGCCGGTGCGCGGAGTGCCCGACTCGAACGTCTCCACCCACAGGTTGTTGCCCTTCTGCTCCAGACCCTGCGTGTTGTTGAACGTGGTCAGTGCGACCTGGCCGAGGGGCTTGTCGTCGCCGTTGGAGTAACGGGCATAGACCACGCCGGTTTCCGATACGGTGATCTCGTTGAGCTTGCCAGCGGCATAGCCGTCCTGCTGGGTGTTGCGCAGCGCGAACTTCTCGCCGTACTGGGTCGAGCCGCTGATATCCAGCGTCATGTTCAGCTGGCCCGCGCCGGTGGTCGGGGTGAAGGTGCCGAGGCTGACCTTGCCGTTGGCAGGATTGGTCAGCTTGCCGCTGTTGTCGAACGTCACCGGGGTCGGTGCGCCAGCCGGCTGGCCATCGACGTAGTTGCGCACCGTCCATTCGTTCGGGTTGGCGCCCTTCACGAAGTAGGACACCTGGATGTGGCTCACGCCCAGCGAGTCGTACACGGTGATGCCACCGCTGGAGTGGTTGTAGCTGTTCGAGTCGGTTGGGTCGAAGGTATTGACCGTCGGTTGCTTGGCGTTGGCGGGCAGGGTGAAACCGACCTTCACTTCGCTGGTCTGCTTCGGCGCGCTGTCGGTGGTCAGCAGCTGCAGGTCCACCAGGCGGCCTGCATCGAAGTTGGTGCCATCGGCGTTCGGCGCGAACACCTGCAGGCGTGCGCCCTGTGGGTTGATCACATAGCCGGCGGAATCGGTCTGGAAGTTGCCGGCACGCGAGTACACGCGCGAGCCGTTCATGTTCATGGTGAAGAAGCCCTCACCGGAGATCGCCAAGTCCAGGCTGCGGCCGGTCTGCTCGTTGTGGCCCTGGATGAATTGTTGGGCCACGTTGGAAACACGCACGCCCGAGCCGGTCTGGTTCTTCGACAGGCCGTAGCTGGTGGAGGCGAACAGGTCAGCGAACTCGGCGCGCGATTGCTTGAAGCCGGTGGTGTTGACGTTGGCGACGTTGTTGGCGGTGACGCTCAGGTCGGAGTTGGCGGCATTGATGCCGGACAGCGAGACATTGAAGCCCATGGGATGCTCCTGGTAAGTGCGGGGTGTGTGGCTCAGCTGACGCGGAGCACGTAGTCGATCGGGGCCGTGCCCAGGCCCTTGAGGTTCAGGTACAGGCCGTCGGAACCGACGGTCACGCTCTCCACCGGCGCCTGCACGAAGGTGGACAGCTTGGTGCTCTTGCCGGCGGTGTCGACGTGGTTGGCGACGATGGAATATTTGCCCGGCTCCATGCGCTTGCCGTTGGCATCCTTGCCATCCCACTTGAAGGCGGTTTCGCCGGCGGCCTTGGCTTCCACGCTCAGCGAAGTGACCTTGGCGCCATTGGCGTCGGTGATGTCCACGGTGACGATGCCGGCCGCCGGTGCTGCAACGGTGCCTTCCACCGTGCCTTCCTTTTCCAGCACCAGTTTTTCCGAAGGCACCAGCACCTGGTGGCCGACCAGCGCGGCGCCACGCAGCACCTGGTCGCTGGCCATCGATTCCTGGAAGCCCTTGACCGTCTTGTTCAGATCGGTGATGCCCTGTACGGTCGACATCTGCGCCATCTGCGCGACCATCTGCGTGTTGTCCATCGGCTTCAGCGGATCCTGGTGCTGCAGCTGCTCGGTCATCAGGCGCAGGAAATCGGCCTGGTCCAGCGTGTTCTTCTTTTTCGTGGCGTTGCTGTTGGGGGCATTCAGGCCGAGCGCGGAGTAGACGTCCTGGTTGGTCTGGTTGTTGACGGCGGTGGTCATGGCGGTATCCGGTGCTGCGGGCCTCAGCGGCCCATGGTCAGGGTGGCCAGGGCCAGTTCCTTGGCGGTGGTCAACATCTCCACGCCGGCCTGGTAATTGCGCGAGGTCGAGATCAGGTTGACCATCTGTGCCACCGGATCGACGTCGGGCTGGTAGATGTAGCCATCGCCGTCGGCCAGCGGATGGCCCGGCTCATAGCGCTTGATCGGCGCCGCCTCGCTCTGGGTGATTTCCTTGACCTTCACCGACGTGATGTTCGGATCGTTCTTGCTGGTCACGGCCTGGAAGATCGGCTCCAGCGGCTTGTACACAGCGTCGGCGGAACCGGCCACGGTGTCGGCGTTGGAGAGGTTGGAGGCGATGGTGCTCATGCGCACCGACTGCGCCTGCAGCGCGGAGCCGGCGATGTCGAAGATCGGCAGGTTGCTCATCGCTTATTGCCCCGTGATCGCGGTCAGCATGGAACGCACCTTGCTCTCGACGAAGCTGAGCGAAGCGCGGTACTCGAGTGCGGCACGGCCATAGGCGGCACGCTCGGCATCGGGATCGACGGTGTTGCCGTCCAGGCTGGGCTGCACGCCTTCGCGCGCGATCTGGAACGGGTTCAGGCCACTACTGATCTCGTAGTGCTGCTCGTTGGTGGTGGTCATCAGGCCGTTGGCATCCTGCCCCTGGGCATGACGCAGGGCGGCATCGAAGTCCAGGTCCTGGGCCTTGTAGCCGGGAGTGTCGGCATTGCCGAGGTTGCTGGCGATCAGCTTCATCCGCTGTTCGCGCAACGGCATGGCCTGGGCGTGGACGCCCAGGTAGTCGGTAATCAGGTTGCGCACGGTGCACTCCCACGGGAACGTTGCCCGGGAAGCTGCAAGCGGTGTGCCAAAACCTGAGGGGTAGTGCCGGCCGCTGGCCGGCAACCTCAGGCACAACGGGTTGCCGGCCAGCGGCCGGCACTACCGTATCGAGGCGGCCCTACGCCGCCATCGCCACCTTGCGCAGGCGATCCAGCACGAAGTCGGCGAGCTCGTGCGGGGAGTACTTGGCGACGAAGGCATTGGCACCGACGCGCTCGACCATCGCATTGTTGAATACGCCCGACAGCGAGGTGTGCAGCAGCACGTACAGGCCGGCCAGGCCCGGGTGGCGCCGGATTTCCGTCGTGAGCGTGTAGCCGTCCATGGCCGGCATCTCGATGTCCGAGATGACCATGGCGTAGCGCTCGGCAGGGTTCTCGCCCGAGGCGTGGATCTGAAGCAGGTGGTCGAGCGCCTGCTTGCCATCGGAGAGCAGGGTGGCGCCCACCCCCAGCTGGTCCAGTACGCTGCGGATCTGCTGGCGGGCCACGCGCGAGTCGTCCACCACCAGTACCTGCAACTGTGGGCCATCGGACGGCATCGCCATCGCCGGGTCGAGCACGGCTTCACCACGCACCTGGGCGATGTCGGCCAGCACGCTTTCGACGTCGATCACCTGGATCAGCTCGCCCTGGAAGCGGGTCACCGCGGTCAGGTAGCTGGATTCGGCGCCCAGTTCCGGCGGCGGGTGGATGTCTTCCACCGCGATGTTGACGATGCGCTCCACGCCGCTGACCAGGAAGCCCTGGATCGAGCGGTTGAATTCGGTGACGACCAGGTAGCCGGGCGCGGTATCGGCATCCGGCTCGCGCTCGGGGTGGCCGATCGCCAGGCCCAGGTCCAGCACCGGCACCGAGCGGCCGCGCACGTCAGCCACGCCAGCGAACTGGCCGGGCAGGCCTGGCACCTGGAACAGTTCCGGACGGCGCAGGACTTCCTGCACCTTGAAGACATTGACGCCAAAAAGCTGACGTCCGCCGAGGCGGAACAGCAGCAGCGCCAGGCGATTGTGGCCGGCCAGTCGGGTCCGCTGGTCGATCCGGTTGAGCAGGTCATGGGACATGGCTGCTGTATCGGCGTGGTGGCTGCAGAACTTGAGGGCGCTCTGCCGACCGCGCGCTCCGCACCGTTTTTGTAGAGTCGACTGTTGGTCGACTGCTCTTTGAGCCGATCGCGGGAAACCCCGCGCTTCGCGCGAAAGTCGACTAACAGTCGACTCTACCCATCCGGCCCTATTCCCATCCCGGTCCCGATCAACACGCCCCGCCGCTCTGGCACACCCCTTGCACGCACCTGGGCCAGGTCTTACCGATAAGGAGGCGCCATGCGCCGGCTCACATCTCTATTGGCCATCGCGCTGGCGCTGGCCCCGCCGTTGGCGGCCGCTGCCGACTGGCAGCCGGTGGCCAGTATCCGTGCGGCAGCGTTGTCGACGCTGGCGGCCGGCAGCGAGGGTGAGGCCCAGGTGGCCGATGCGCTGCGCTTGCCCAGGTGTGGTGGCGCGCTGCAGGTGCAGCCGACCGCCAACACCACGGTCGAGGTCAGCTGCCCCGACGCCGGAGGCTGGCGCCTGTTCGTACCGGTGAAGGTGCGGCGCAACCAGACTGTGCTGGTGCTCAACCGTGGAATCGGCACTGGAGAAACCCTCACTGCCGCCGATATCACCACTGCCCAGCGTGATGCCGCCCGGATTGCCGGTGCGGTGCTGGCCGATCCCAATGCGGCGATCGGCCGCATTGCCCGTCGTCCGTTGCAGGCCGGGGCCTTGCTGTCGAACAACGATCTGGTGGTGCAGCGTCTCATCAAGCGTGGAGACAATGTGGCCCTGGTTTCGCGTCGCGGCTCGGTCGAGGTCCGCATTGCCGGCCGCGCGATGGGTGATGCCGGTGAGAACGAACGGGTTTCGGTAGAGAACCTGTCCTCGCGGCGGATCGTGCAGGGCACGGTCGATGCCGCAGGTGACGTAATCGTGGCGCGTTGAATTGCTGCAGAATATCCCTAAAGATCACGGCCCTGCGGCCGTTATCCCTTGTGTACGGCAACTCCAGGACACCCCATGAGCCAGAAAATCGACGGCAACCTGCAGGTCCCCCAGGCACTGCGCAGCGTGACGACCCCGGCCAACAAGCCCGGCGTCAGCAGCGATGCGCCGACCCGCCCGGTCGAGGCGGCCGATAGCCTGCGCCTGACCGGCGAGGCCACCAATCTGCAGGCCATCGAGCGTGAGCTGACCACCGCACCGGCGATCGACGCCCAGCGCGTGGCGGCCGTGCGCGAATCGCTGCAGAACGGCACCTACAAGATCAATCCGGACGCGATCGCATCGCGCATGCTTGAGCTGGATCAGCAGCTGCACGGATGATCGCGCCGATGAGCGAACAACTGCAGCGGCTGGCCCAGGCGCTTGACGTTGAACGTCAGGCGCTGGTCGATCATGACGTACACGCGCTGATCCGGGCGACCGGTGCCAAGCTGGAGGCGCTGCGTGCACTGGAAGGCACGCCGCCGCTTGGTGAGGGGGATCACCTCCAGGAACTGGCCGAACGCAACCGAGCCAATGGCGTGCTGCTGTCGCGCCGGCGCCGCGAGGTCGATTGGGCGCTGCGCCAGCTCGGGCGTACCGAGGCCTCCTCCTCCTATGATGCCAAGGGCCAGTCGCATACGGTCACTGCGCGCCGCCCACTCGCCGTCGCCTGACGCGACGGCGGTCGCACAACCCATTCCGGCGGGCTGAAGCCCGCTGCATGACCGCGTATATTGGGCGCCTGTTCGAACGTGCCGAGTCGCCGTGTCCGCTGCCAACGCCCTGGTTACCGCCCCCCTTCCGCCGCAGCCGGTGCTGCAGGCATTGCTTGAGCGCCTGCGCGAAGGCCTGCTGCTGTTCACCGAAGACGGGCAGGTGGCCCTGGCCAACCCGGCCGCCCAGAACCTGCTCGCCAGTGGTGAGGATGGCGCCTTGCCGCCGCCGCAGCGCCTGCGCGAACTGCTGCCGCCCGATGCGCTGGAGCAGGCGCGCCAGCACGGCCATTGGAATGGCAGCCTGCCGCTGGGCGAGGGCGTGGTCATTGCCCACCTCTACTATCACGGCCCGGTCGGCCAGGGGCATTTCCTGGCCCTGTTCCGCCACATTGAAGGGCAGGAAGACTACGAGCGCGAGCTGCAGCAGCGGCATGCCGAGCTGCGCCAGGCCTATCTGCGCCTGAACGGCACCCAGGAAAAGTTGCTTCAGTCGGAGAAGATGGCCTCGATCGGCCAGCTCGCCGCCGGCGTTGCACACGAGATCAACAACCCGATCGGTTACGTGCACTCCAACCTGGGCAGCCTGCAGGAGTACCTGCGCAGCCTGTTCACCGTCATCGAAGCCTATGAGCGCGCATTGCGTGCGCCGGACCCGAAGGCGCTGATCCCGGAAATCGACGATATCCGTGACCGCCTGGACATCGATTTCATCAGCCGCGACCTGCCGCAGCTGATGGCCGAATCACGCGAGGGCATCGAGCGGGTCACCCGCATCGTGCGCGACCTGAAGGACTTCTCGTACTCCGGCCGCGATGAATCGTGGAAGCTGGTCGACCTGCATTCCGGCCTGGAATCGACCATCAACATCATCTGGAACGAACTCAAGTACAAGGTGCACCTGGTGCGCGAGTTCGGCCAGCTGCCGCTGGTGGAGTGCCTGCCGTCGGAGTTGAACCAGGTCTACATGAACCTGCTGCTCAACGCGGGCCACGCCATTGCCGAGCGCGGCACCATCACCGTGCGCACCGGCGTCGATGGCGACCACGTGTGGGTCGAGTTCGAGGACACCGGTGGCGGCATCTCGCCGGAACTGCGCCAGCGCATCTTCGATCCGTTCTTCACCACCAAACCCGTGGGCAGCGGTACCGGCCTGGGCCTGTCGATTTCCTACAGCATCATCAACAAGCACCACGGACGCATCGACCTGGACAGTACCCCGGGCGTGGGTTCGCGTTTCCGCGTGGTGCTGCCGATCAAGCAGCCGCGCTGACCGCTTATGGTAGTGCCGGCCGCTGGCCGGCAACCTCATTGAACCCGACATCCAGAGCAGCCGGCCAGCGGCCGGCTCTACCAGAGGGGGTCGTTACCGCAACGGGCGATCCTCGCCACCATCGGCCGGTTCGGCCGGCACCGGCCCGGCATTGCTGCGGCGCTGCTCCTCGTAGGTGCGGAACGCCTGGTGGATGTGCTTGCGCAGCTCGTCGTCGTTCCACGGCTTGGTCAGGAACCGGTAGATCGCGCCGCGGTTGATCGCATCGGTCACGGTGTTCAGATCGGTGTAGCCGGACAGCACCAGGCGGATCGTGTCCGGGTACAGCATCTTCACCCGGCCCAGGAACTCGGTGCCGCTCATGTCGCTCATGCGCTGGTCGGACAGGATCACCTGCACGTCATTGATCGCCAGCAGGTCGAAGGCATCGCGCACGTTGCCGGCCGCCAGGATGCGGTAACCATCACGACGGAACAGGCGCACCAGCGAGCGCAGCACGTTTTCTTCGTCGTCCAGCAGCAACAGCGTGCGGTCTGGCCGCGTTTCGGCGAACGCTTCCGGGCGCAGGTAGCGACGGCGCAGGGTCATGCCGGCGGCATCGGCCGACATCGGCTCGCCGAACAGATAGCCCTGGAACACATCGCAATCGTTGCGCCGCAGGAAGCCCAGCTGCGCCTGCGACTCCACGCCGTTGGCAATCACCGTCATGCCCAGCTGGTGACCCATCGCGATGATCGCGCGGGCGATGGCGGCCTCGCGGTTGCCGGCCGGTGCGCTCTTGATGAAGCTGCGATCGATCTTCAGCTTGTCCACCGGGTAGCGCACCAGTGCGCTCAGGCTGGAGTCGCCGGTGCCGAAGTTGTCCAGGCTCAGGCTGATGCCTTCGTTGCGCAGGTTGGCCAGCGTCTCGTGGACGAAGTTGACGTTGTTGGTCAGTGCGCTTTCGTTGATTTCCAGCGTCAGCATCTGCGCCGGCACGCCCGAGGCCTGGATCACCCCCATCACTTCGGCAAAAAAGTTCGGCCGCAGCAGCTGCAGGGTCGATACGTTCACCGCGATGGTGAAGTCGTCGAAGCCCTGGTCGCGCCACAGACGCGCCTGCTTCAGTGCTCCTTCCAGTACCCAGGTGCCGATCTGCACGATGATACCCAGCCGCTCAGCGGTGCGCATGAAGCGTTCCGGCACCAGCATGCCCAGCGTCGGCGACTGCCAGCGCAGCAGCGCTTCCATGCCCACCACGTGGCCGTCGCGGGCACTGACCAGTGGCTGGTAGCGCAGCTTCAGCTCGCCGTTGGGAATGGCATCGACGATCTGCCGCGCGATGATGCTTTCACTGTGCGCGCTCGGCGGCGTGTCCACGGCGTGGATGCGCACGGCGTTGCCCCCTTCGCGGGCAGCCTGGTACAGGGCGTCCTCGGCGTGGTCGAGCAGGCGCGAGGTGCTGCTGGCATGTTCCGGGCACAGGCTCACCCCCAGCTTGCCGGTCATGAACAGCGTGTACGGCAGCACCGACAGCGGAAGCTCCATCTGCTGGCGGATTTCCTCGGCGAAGTCCTCTGGCAGCGGCACCTCGGCGGTGCGCGGAACGGCGATCAGCAACTCGTCGCTGCCGTGGCGCCACAGCTTGCCGCGACCGCGCAGGTAGGACTGCAGCCGTTGTGCCACCAGCACCAGTGCCTGGTCACCCACCTCGGCGCTCATGTTCTCGTTGACCGATGCGAAGTGGTCGATGTCCACGTGCATCAACATCAGCGGGGTACCGCCGGAGGCCGCTTCGGCGACCATCACCTGCAGTTCGGGGTTGCCGGCGCCGAGGCGGTCGGGGGCATCATCGATGCTGACCGGCGGCTGGTTGGGATTCCACATAGGCTCAGTATTCCGGTGACTCGATGGCGGCCGTGCTGGCCGCCTGGTAGGGGAGGTGGACGTCGATCAGGGTGCCTTCACCGTGCGCGGACTCGATCCGCACATGCCCGCCGACGCTCTGTGCGCGTTCGCGCATCACGATCAGGCCGAGCCCGCGCGGACCGTCCGGGTCGAAACCCTCGCCATCATCGCGGATCTGCAGGTGCAGGCTACGCTGGCCGACGTCGCGCAGCTGCAGCAGGACCTGGCTGGCGCGGGCATGGCGCAGGGCATTGGTCAGGCTTTCCTGGGCGATGCGGAAGCAGGCCTGCTCGATGCTGTTGTCGGGACGCTGTGGCAGGGGCTCGATCTCGGCCAGCAATTCCACTGGCGAGGAGCGGAACAGCACCCGTGCCTGCCAGCTCAGCGCGGCCTCCAGGCCCAGTGCGTCCAGCTGTGGCGGCCGCAGCAGGGTGGAAATGTCGCGCAGCTTGGACACGGTGGTGTCGGCGAGGCTGACGATCTGCGCCAGGTCCTCGGCGCGGCGCTGCGGATCATGCTCGTCCTGCGCAGCATGGGCGGACAGCTTGATCGCGGTGATGGCCTGGCCGATGTCATCGTGCAGGTCGCGCGAGATCGCACGGCGCTCATCCTCCTGCAGGGAGAACAGGCGCCCGGCCATCGCCTGCAGCTCGCGGTTGCTGGTTTCCAGCGCGGCGCGGGTGCGCTCCGAATCGCTCAGGTCGCGCACGATCAGCAGCTTGCAGTCGCGGCCGCCATAGCGCACTTCGCCCACCGCCAATCCGGCATGGAAGCGGCGGCCGTCCGCGCGCTGCATTGCCACCACGCTGCTGTGGCCAGGGCCCAGGTGAGGCTGGCCGGCGCGCAGCTGGGCGCGCACGCGCACCAGATCGGTGGCGGCAACCAGCGCCGACAGCGGCTCGCCGAGCAGGGTGTGGCTGCCATAACCGAACAGGCCTGCTGCCCAGGCATTGGCATACAGCACATGCTCGTCGGAAAGGATCACCACGCCATCGGGCAGTACCCGCACCAGCTCGCGGAACTGCTCTTCGCGCTCACGCAGCAGGCGGCGTGACTGTTCGCGCTCGGTTACGTCCTGCAGGGTGCCGAGCACACGGTTGCGGCCGGCTTCATCGGTGCCACTGGCGGCGCGCAGGTGCACCATCAGTGCATGACCGTCCATCGCCAGCAGTGGCAGCAGCACGTCCACCTGTACCGGCTCGCCTGAGCACAGCTCGGCCAGCAGCTGCTCGGTCTGTGACGCGGTGGCCGGGTCGGCCGGCACCAGCAGTTCATCGAAACGGTGCCAGCGACGGGCTTCGGGCGGGCGTCGGCCGAGCAGGCGATAGACCTGGTTGGAATAGCGGCCCTGTCCGCTGGACGGGTCCAGCTCCCAGGCACCGATGCGGGCCAGCTCATGCGCTTCCTCGACCCGTGCCAGCGCCTGGTCGCGGCGCAGCTGCGCCAGGTCCTCGGCGGTGCGATCGATGGCGATCAACAGGCGGGCATTGTGTCCGTCGTAGCTGATCGCGTTCGAGCGCAGTTCCATCTGCCGCAGGCTGCCGTCGCGCAGCTGCAGCTGCGTACGCAGGATGCACAGCTCCTCGGGCGCCTCGCGGATCGCCTCCAGCTTGGTCTGCAGCGCCTGGTCCTGGCCCGGTGGCCACAGCGCATCGATGGTCTGCTCCAGCAGTTCATCACGTTCCCAGCCGAAGGTGCTGCAGGCGGCCGGGTTGGCATCGAGGATCGCCAACGTATCCAGGTCGTAGACCAGGATCGGGCCGGGGTTGCCTTCGAACATCTGCCGCAGGCGCAGTTCGGAAGCCTGCTGGCGGGCGTGGGTATGCAGCACGTGCTCGGCCAGCGGGCGCAGCAGCAGGTACAGCAGGCCAGCGCTGGCCAGGGCGAAGAACGAGCCCTTCAATCCCTGCCACAACGCCGCCTGGTGTGGGTCGGGCACCAGTGCCTGTACCGCGCTGTCGGTGGCGATCATCCATGCCAGCGCCATCGCCAGGTAGCTCAGAACCACCCGCCGGCGGTCACGGCTCAACGCCTGCGCCATCCGCGGGTCGGGAACAGGGGCGTTGCCGGTCGGTTCTGCGGGCATGGACGGGGTGGGTGAAAAGGGGCGCCGGTCATCTTACCGCGCAGGTGTGCCCTGGCCACTCAATTATCCGGCGCAGGCGCCGTTAACCACTGCGTGCCCCGCTGACGGGCGTGTCATCCGGAGCAAGATCGCGTGGACCAAGGGATCATCGCCAGCCTGCTGCAGCACCCGCTTGCGTCGGCGCTGGTCATTGTCGACCGCACGGGCCGCCCGCTGGCGGCCAATCCGGCTGCGCGCGAGCATGGCCTGCCGGCGACCGTGGCTGCGTACGCACCGATGCTGGAAGATCTGCGCCTGTTGGCGGCCGATGGCGGCATCGTGGCCTGCACGCTGCCTGGCGGCCCGCGTGGTCACTACGATGGCCACCTGCGCGCCGTACATGATGGCGCCGGCAATCTGCTGGCCTTCACGCTGAGCATTCCGGAGCCGGTGCCGGTTGATGGTGGCGGGCGCTGGGAACTGGCCTTGGACAGTGCCGGCCACAGCTTGTGGGACTGGGACATTCCCAGCGACCGCGTAGTCCGCACGCCGGCGCTGAGTGATGAAACCGCCACTGAAATACTGACCCGCGTACACAGCGAAGACATCGGCCAGGTACGTGTCGCGCTGGACCAGCACCTGCGCGGCCTGAGCGAGCAGTACAGCGCCCAGTTCCGGTTCCGCCAGGCCGATGGCCAATGGCGCTGGGTACTTGATCGCGGTCGTGTGGTCGCGCGCACCGCCGACGGCCAGCCACTGCGGATGGTCGGCACCCATACCGATATCGAGCAGCAGAAGCAGCTGGAAGGCCTGCTGCAGGAGCAGCAGCTGCACCTGAGCGAGGCCCAGCGCATCGCCAGCATGGGCAGCTGGTCGTTCGACCCCGGCAGCGGCGCGTTCTGGTGGTCGCCGGAGCTGCGTTCACTGCTGGCACTGGAGCAGGGCAGCGTGCCCGGCCAGCGGCGCTGGTTGAAACAGCTGCATCCACGCTCGCGCGGTGCGCTGCGTGCCGCCTGGCGGCGTGTATGGCGCGATGGCCGCGCAGCCAACATCGAGCTGGAACTGACCCGGGGCACCGAGCCCTCGCAGCACCTGCGGCTGTGGATGCAGCCGCTGCTGGACACCGATGGCCAGCCCAAGCGCCTGCTGGGCCAGGTGCAGAACATCACCGAGCAGCACCAGACCGACGCGCTGATCCGCTGGCGTACCGAACTGCTCAACCGTGTCTCCGCACTGGGCCGCATCGGTGGTTGCGAGATCGAGGTGCAGACCCGGCACATGCAGTGGACCGAGGAGTGCTACCGCATCCACGGACTGCGCAAGGAACCGATCACGCTGGACCAGGCACTGGCGCTGTACACCGAAGATTCGCGCAGCGCCTTCGAGACTGCACTGGTCCGGATTGCCGGCGGCGGTCTCCCCGAACAGCTGGATCTGTGCTTCTACCGCCAGTCCGGTTTGCGCGTGTGGGTGCAGGTGCTGATCGAGCTGGATCGCCGCGATGGCCTGCCGCCGCGCTTCGTGGTCCTGTTCCGTGACATCACCCGCGAGCGCGAAGCCAACGAGCGCATCGAGCTGCTGGCCCACTACGATCTGCTGACCGGCCTGCCCAATCGAGTGCTGCTGGGCGAGCAGACCGCTGAAGCCATCGAGGAAGCGCGCGACCGCGGCACCTCGCTGGCGATGCTGTTCATCGATCTGGACGGCTTCAAGACCATCAACGACAGCTTTGGCCACGCTACCGGCGATGCACTGCTGAAGGCGGCGGCCACGCGGCTTCACCAGAATCTGCGCAACAACGATCTGTTCGGCCGCTTCAGTGGCGACGAGTTCATCGTGGTGCTGCGCGACCTGGCCGAGCCGGAAGACGCCGGACACGTGGCACGCAAGTTGATCGCTTCGCTGGCCGAGCCGCTTCGCCGTGGCGAGACCACGCTGAAAGTGGGTGCCAGCGTCGGTATCGCCATGCTCGGTGAGGCACAGACCGATTTCGATTCGCTGCTGCGGGCGGCTGATGCTGCGATGTATGCGGCCAAGGAAGCAGGGCGGAATACCTACCAGTACTACAGCCAGGACGCGCTGGCGCGTATCCAGCGTCGGCTCGAGCTTGAGCACGCGCTGCATGGCGCGATCGAACGCGAAGAGTTCAGCCTGGCCTACCAGCCGCTGCTGCATGCGCATCATGGCGAACCGCCGGCGATCGAGGCACTGTTGCGCTGGCATCGGCCCGGCATCGGCTACTGCAGCCCGGCCGAATTCATTCCGATTGCAGAGAAGTGCGGCGAGATCGTGCGCATCGGCGACTGGGTGCTGAACGAAGCCTGTCGGCAGGCAATCGCCTGGGACCGGGCTGGCCTGTGTTTTGACCGCATCGCAGTCAATGTGTCGGCAGTGCAGCTGCGTGATCGCGGTTTTGCTGAGCGGGTGATCGAGATCTGCCACGCCCACGGCTGGCCGCCGCAGCGGCTGGAGCTCGAGCTGACCGAGTCGGCGTTGATCCGTGACACCGACATTCTGCGCCACTGCTTCGACGTGCTGGAACGGCACGGCGTGCCACTGGCGGTGGATGACTTTGGAACCGGCTTCTCCAATCTGAACTACCTCAACCGTTTCCCGGTGGGGCGCCTGAAGATCGACCGCAGTTTCGTGCAGGGCATGCTGCATGATTCGGGCACAGCCGAGGTGACCCAGGCCATCGTGCACCTGGGCCACGCATTGGGCATGAAGGTGGTGGCCGAAGGCGTGGAAACGCACCAGGAAGAAGACATGCTGCGGCGCCAGGGCTGCGACGAGATCCAGGGCTATCTGTATTCGCGACCGTTGAGCCCCCGTGACCTGGCGCAGTGGCTGCGGCAGCCACTGCCGGTTTCCTTGCGTACCGATGCCAGTGGGGAAGTGGCGCAGGTGCGCTGAGCGGATGATTCCTCAATTGCGCATCACTTCAGCACCGGATCGAGCAAGGATTTCAGCCTGAAGACGTTCCCTGTTCGTCTCCGGGAATGGATCGACGATCCTTCCCGAACTAGCGACATGCGCATGTTCGAGATATTCGTTGTCATCGCACTCGGCACTTGGGGTGGACTCAGTGAGCTTCAGACGCGGCTGCCGGAGGCACGTTTCATCACGGGTGATGGGAGTTTCGCTAGCGCCATTGCGTCACTGGTGATCAACTTCTGCTTGGTCTTCTACCTCTTCTGCAGAAGAAACGTACATGGCGATCATTCAAAATGTGTGTTTGGAAGCCTCCTGGTGCTCAGTGCAAGCGTGAACTATCTGAGCTTCGAGCTTCTGTCTGATCGGCTGCAAGACATTTCCAATTGGTTGCCTCCCACTGCATGGCAACTGAATTTCGTGCTGCTCGTATCGACCGTCAGAAATGTCATCGCTTTCGGCTTCGGTGCGATCGGTGCGGGAATAGTCTCAGGTGTTCTCAGTCGGCATGGCAAGGGTGCCTCAGATACCCCATCGAGCACCGCATAGCGATCATCCACGCATGGCGTGGATCTAGCGTCCTGGGTCAACAAACCGCCTCGGGAACTCCAACCGCACCCGCGCGCGCACCGCTTCGACGACCTCGGCATAGCGTCGCAGCTGGATGCGATGGCCTATATGGAACACCAGCAGAGAGCCCAGCATCGGCCACGCCACCGGGCGCACCAGAATGATCGGTAGCACCAGCAAGGTCAGGGCCAGCGCAAAGCTGCTGCATCGCCCGATCACACGCACTTCGCGGCGTCGTTTGTCGACCACCAGCTGGCCGTGCATCAGCGGAAAGTAGCGGCCACCAAAGCCCGGCGCGAAGCTCTCGCGGAACGCAACGGTGCCGTCGGGCAGCACTCGGAACACGAGGCTCGGCCACTTGTCGGTCGGAAGATCGTATTCCAGTCCGATCAACGACAGCTGGGCCAGGTCGGCGGGGGAAGCGGCGATACGCTGGTTGAACAGAACAATGCCGGTGCGGAAGAAGACCGGTGCCCAGAAGAGCAGCATCAGCAGTTCCATCAGCATCAATGCGATCAGGGCGATGGCCATCTGTCTTCCATGAACGGGAACGGCGCATCATGCCACGTGTGCAGTTGCATCCACGCAGGGCGTGGATCTACTTCAGCGCCTCCCCATCCAACCCCAGATCCCACGCCAGACCCAGCAGCGCGTCGTCCGCGCGGGACGGGGCAGGGCGGGCATCGGCCAGCTGCTGCAGCTCGCGGATCTCCTCACGTGCCACCTCTTCCAGCTGCTGCAGCTGCTCACGTGCGCTCGCGTTGCGCGGGCGGTCGTTGTTGGCAAGGGAGGGCAGGGCGCGGATAGCGGTCATGGTGCGCGTACAGGATGCATCCAACGGCGGATTACAGGCAAAGGCCCCGGACGAACCGGGGCCTTGCGGGCTGCCGGCAGCGGCAGCGGACATCAGGATCAGAACAGCTCGACGGTGCCAGCGCCCATGCTCTGCTGGGCGACCGGCTTGTGCGGCGGGCGTTCCCATTCGCTGCGCAGTTCACGCAGGCGGCTGCCGGTGCGCTGCAGGGCGGTGGCGATCTCTTCGTCGAACACGCCGCCATTGCGGTGCAGCAGTTCCTGCAGGGCCACTGCTTCGCGGTTGATCGCGGTCAGGCGGTCCAGGTGGGTGTGTACGCCGCCCAGCGCCTGGGTGGCGATGTCTTCGAACTGCAGGGCGCGCACGGCTTCAGCCACGCTGCCATCGATCGAACGGGCGCAGTCGGAGACTTCGCGCATGCCATCGCCCAGCGATGCATTGATCTGCGCCACGTTGTCGAGCATCGCGGCCGCTTCCTGGCGGGCTTCACGGGAGCGGTCCATGTCACGCGAGGCCATGTGCGAGACCGTCTCGCGCACCTTGGCGATGGCGTCCTTGGAGCTGTGCGCCAGCTTGCGGATCTGCTCGTTGAAGGTCGTCGAGCGCTCGGACAGGTTGCGTACTTCGTCGGCCACCACGGCGAAACCACGACCGGCTTCACCGGCACGCGCGGCTTCGATGGCGGCGTTCAGCGCCAGCAGGTTGGTCTGGTCGGCAATCGACTTGACGTCTTCCAGCAGCGCGAAGATGCCATCCAGGTGCTGCGCCATCTGATCGATGTGCTGCACGGTGGTACTGCTCTGGCCGCTTACCTGTTCCAGCGCTTCCACCAGCTGTTCCATGCGGTTGCTGGCGTGCTGGGCAAAACGGGCAACGTCGAGGCCGGCATTGCCTTCATCACCGGCGCGGTCGACGATGCGCGACAGGGCCTGGCTCTGCTGGCGCGACTTGCGGTTCATCGCATCGAAGCTGCCGCCCAGGCTGGAAACCGCCTGGCGGATCAGGTCACGGGCGCGTTCCACTTCGCCACGTGAACCGTCGATCTCGTTGCCGACGAAGTTGCGCAGCTCGGTCAGCAGCTGGTCCTGCTCACGCAGGACACGGGCGTGTTCCGGGGAACGGTGCGCCTGGGCGCGGGTGGTCCACCACGCAAAGCCGAGCCAGCTCAGCGTCATCGTGGTCAGGATCGCCCAGCGCAGGGCGGCCGGCCATTCGAAACCGATGGCGAAGGGGAGCAGCAGGGTCAGAGCCAGGGGGGCGGCCAGACGGATGAAAATGCGTGAGTACATGGACGTTCTCGGGAGGTGCACGGAGGATGTATCGGCCGTACCCCCTTTCTCTTTAACGTCGATATGCCTCGAAGTGCATTCTGAATGCGCCGGTTTTCCGGCGCTGCCGGGGTGTTCGGGGTCAGAGCCCTTTCCGTGCCGGAAAGGGATCCGCCCCCATTGCTCAGGCCAGCTGGCGGTCCACGGCCTCGATCATCGCCTTGCGGCTGAACAGGAAGTCCCAGTAGCTGCCACCCAGCTGGCGCCAGAGCACCGCAGAGCGCACGGCGGCCAGCAGCAGGGCGCGGATCTCGGCGACCACGCCGGCCTGGCCCAGATAGTGCGGATTGCCCTGGACCATCACCCGCGGCTTGAGGTGGCTGATGGTGTCGGCGTACAAGCCGCCCAGGTTGGCCAGCACGTCCGGGTGAGCGCTGTCGCCCAGTTCGGCCGCCTGGCGCTGGGCGCGCTCGATCCCCGAAGCGACCTTGTTCACGGTCTCGCCTTCCTGCACGAAGCGGCGCTCCAGCTGCAGCACTGACAAGGCCAGCTTGGGCAGGATCGGGTCCTGGCCCTGGCTGCGGAAGTAGTTGTGCAGCAGGCGCAGGCCGGCCTTCAGTGCATGACGGTCACCGAACACCTCCTGCGGCGAGGACGCATCGACGCGGAACACGCTCTCCACGGCGGTGCGAACGGCGGCGGCGTCGGAATGGCCGGTATCGGCGATACGGCGTACCTGCTGCAGGGCCTGGGCAATGCCGGCCAAAGCCAGAACGCGGTCGTCGACAGTGAAACTCATGCAGCGATTACCTCAAAAGGGGAAGGGGTGGTGCGCAGGCGCTGCTCAAGCGGCGCATCGGTGGCGGCGATCACTGCGCCACCCAGGCACACGTCGCCGTCATACAGCACCAGCGACTGGCCAGGGGTGACGGCGCGCTGCGGGCGGGCGAAGGTGACCAGCACGCTGCCATCGTCCAGCACCTCGACCGTACACGGCTCGTCGGGCTGGCGGTAGCGGGTCTGCGCGGTGCACTCGAAGCGCCGTGCCGGCGGTGCGCCGGCAATCCAGTGCGCGGCCTCCGAGCGCAGGCGGTTGGACAGCATCCACTTGCTGTCGCGGTCCTGGTCGACGTACAGCACGTTGCTGGCAACATCCTTGCCAACCACGTACCACGGCGCCGCAGGGCGGCCACGCACGCCGCCGATGTTCAGGCCCTCGCGCTGGCCCAGGGTGAAATAGAAGACGCCTGGGTGCTCGGCGATCACACTGCCGTCGGCGGGGTCCAGTATCTGCCCGGGCTTGGCCGGCAGGTAGCGCCCGAGGAACTCGCGGAAGTCGCGCTCGCCGATGAAGCAGATGCCGGTGGAGTCCTTCTTGGCGTGGGTCGGCAGGCTGACGTCACGCGCGATCCGGCGCAGGTCGGTCTTTTCCAGGTCGCCGATCGGGAACAGGGTGGCCGCCAGCTGTTCCTGGCCCAGCTGGTGCAGGAAGTAGCTCTGGTCCTTGGAGCGGTCGGCGCCACGCAGCAGCAGCCACTGGTGGTCGCGCTGGGTCACCCGCGCGTAGTGGCCGGTGGCGATGCGCTCGGCGCCCAGCTCGCGGGCGGCATCCAGGAAGTGCTTGAATTTCACCTCGCGGTTGCACAGCACGTCCGGGTTCGGGGTGCGACCGGCGGCATACTCGGCCAGGAAGTGCTCGAACACGCCCTGCCAGTACTCGTTGGAGAAATCGCGGAAGTGAAATGGGATGCCGAGCAGGCCGCAGACGGCCACCGCATCACGGCGGTCGTCCTCGGCGCGGCAATCGCCGGTGCCGTCGTCAGCCCAGTTCTGCATGAACAGGCCGGCCACCGCCTCACCCTGCTGCACCAGCCGCCAGGCAGCCACCGAGGAATCGACGCCACCGGAGACGCCGACCATTACGCGCGGAGTGCTCATGCGACCTCCCTGACCAACGAAAGCGGATGGCGCTGGCCGCCCAGGTAGTCGGCCACCACCTGCCAGACCAGCGGGCTGCGCAGGCGCTCGCCGGCGGCCTGCAGCTCGCCCGGGCTCAGCCACAGCGCGCGGTCGATGCCGGTGTCCAGTGGCTGCGCCGGGTCGTGCGAGACCGGGCGCGCCGCATAGCAGAAGCGCAGGAAGGTGGTGCCGTCGCCTGCGGTCCACTGGTAGCAGCCGATGAAGTGGGTCAGCTGTACGGTCCAGCCGGTTTCCTCGCGGGTCTCGCGCAGTGCCGCCTCGGCCAGGCTTTCGCCCGGCTCGAGGTGGCCGGCCGGCTGGTTCAGCACCGCGCGGCCGTCGATGGTTTCTTCAACCAGCAGCACGCGGCCGCCGTCGACCACCACGGTGGCGACAGTGGCGTGCGGTGCCCAGCGCGGGTCCGGCGTGGCGTTCAACTCAGAACTCGTCCTTCTTGGTCAGTTCCAGCTCCATGGCGTCGGCGGTGCGGATGGCCGCATCGATGGCGTCGCTGAGCTGGTCGGCAGTGGCATCGGCGTCGATCTTGACCACGAACATGGCGGTGGTGTCCTGCTTCACCCAGCCACCCATCTTGGCGTCCTGCGAGTCTTCCAGCAGACGGTTGGCCACGGCCACCGGGAACTGCTTGGTCTTGGCGCTGTAGGCCGGCGACCAGATCTCGCGGATGTTGTGGGTGCCGAAGTCCTCCACCGACGAACGCACGTAGACCATCTGGGTACGATCGCCTTCGACGTCGAACACCATGCGGTAGTCGCCGTCTTCGTCGACCTCATAGGTGTAACCCAGCTTGTCCAGGTTGCGGGCCACGGCCTTGTCGCCCTCCGGCGCGGCGGCGGCAGAGCCGGCGGCAGCCAGGGCGATCAGCAGGGCGGGGAGAAGGGTCCTTTTCATGAAGATCCTGTGAAGCAGTATTGAGAGAGGATGCAATTGTGACGGCGGCCGTGCGTGCCGTCCAATCTGCGGCGGGCCGACGCAGGCCCGCTCGAGCCTCTATAATGAGCAGATGCCCCGCGAGTCTTCCCCCGATTCCCATCACGAGCACGGCGTTGCCGTGGAACCCGCGCGCCCGGAAGTGGCGCCGCCGCCGTTCTACCAGGTGATGCTGCTCAATGACGACTACACCCCGATGGATTTCGTGGTGGACGTGCTGCAGCAGTTCTTCACCATGGACCTGGACAAGGCCACGCAGGTGATGCTGCACGTCCATACCCGCGGCCGCGGCGTGTGCGGGGTGTTCACCCGCGAAGTGGCCGAGACCAAGGTCGCCCAGGTCAACGAGTACTCGCGCATGAACCAGCACCCGCTGCTGTGCACGATGGAAAAGGCCTGACCGGCTGCCGATTTTCGTCCGGGCACATCGATTCCGGACCCGGTGTGCCCACCAAGGTGGGTACCTGCCAAAGCAGAAACCTGTAGAGCCGGGCCCATGCTCGGCTGCTGTTCGTCCCGGCGCAATGATCCCGGATGGAGTGTGCCCACCAAGGTGGGCACCTACCAGGCGCGGAGGTCACCCCTCCGCCAGCGCCTGCAACGCCATCTGCGCCACCGCTTCGTCGATATCGGCGGGATCGCCGTCATCGCGGAACCACACCGCTGACAGCCCTGCGCTGGATGCGATCCAGCGCAGCAGCCTGCGCCGCTCGATCCCTGTCAGCGCGGTGACCTGTTCCAGCCGCGCCGCAAACCGCTCTGGCTGTGTCGCAACGTGGATGCCCGGCCCGCACAGGTCCGGATTGCTGAACAACGTCGTGTAATCGAACGCACGGTCGCCGATCAATCGCTTCGGATCGATCGCCAACCAACCGCGCGCACCGAAATCGAGCACGTTGTCGTGGTGCAGGTCGCCGTGCAGTGGCCGGATCTCCTGCTCCTCCTGCAACAATGCCGCCGCCAGTGATCTGCACTGTTCCAGCAGTGGTGGCAGCATCGCCCTTGGCTGCAACAGGTCCGCGAACCATGTGCGCAGGCAGACCAGTTCCGCTGGCGGTGCGCTCCGTGGCCGGTGCAGCCGTTGCAGGACCTGGCACAGGATGGTGGTGCAGGCGTCATCGTCGCCGTCGATCGAGCGTTGCCGCAACGAGTTGCCGCGGGCGCGCTCGATCAGGATTGCCGGGCCCTCGTGGGCCAGCAGCCGGGCGGCGCCGTCGCCGTTCCACCAGCGCAGCAGGCGATGGCTGTTCTGCTCCTCGGCTTCGCTGCTGACCTTGAGCATCGCTGGCTCGCCGGCGGTGGTCAGTACCGGCCAGAGCTGGGCATGGGGCGTCTGGATGGCCGCGCCATCACGCCGCAATCGCCAGCGGCTCAGGTAGGGTTCGCTCATGCTGGGTGGGCTGTCCTGGAGCGAATGAAGATCAAGCGATCCGTACTGCTAACGCCATCTGAACGCAGCAATCCGCTAGGGTGATGGAAATCGCGTAGTCAGGCCGCATATTGTCCCTATCTGCCGCCGGAGTAATCCATGTTCAGCAAAGACCTCGAACACACCATCGGCCAGTGCTACAAGCGCGCCCGTGAGGCCCGGCATGAGTTCATGACGGTCGAACACCTGCTGTTGGCACTGCTCGACAACCCGTCCGCCCAGGCCGTGCTGAAGGCCTGTGGTGCCGACGCCGAACGCCTGCGTCAGGAGCTGGAGCAGGCCATCGAGGCCTCCGTGTCCCGCCTGGCCGAAGATGACGGCCGCGATACCCAGCCGACCCTGGGCTTCCAGCGCGTGCTGCAGAGGGCCGTGTACCACGTGCAGTCTTCGGGCAAGAAGGAGGTCACCGGCGCGAACGTGCTGGTCGCCATCTTCGGCGAAAAGGACTCCCACGCCGTCTATTACCTCAACCAGCAGGACGTTACCCGGCTGGATGTGGTCAATTATTTGTCCCACGGCATCGCCAAGCTGGGCGAGGAGGGCGAGCAGCCGTCCTCTTCCTCGGAGGGCGAAAGCCGCATCGAAGGCGGGGAGGGCGAGCCGAAGGGCGATGCCCTTACCGAGTTCGCCAGCAACCTCAACGAACAGGCCCGCGCCGGGCGCATCGACCCGCTGGTCGGTCGTGCCGATGAGATCGAACGCACCATCCAGGTGCTGTGCCGCCGTCGCAAGAACAACCCGCTGTACGTGGGTGAGGCCGGCGTGGGCAAGACCGCCATCGCCGAGGGGCTGGCACGCCGCATCATCGAAGGTTCGGTGCCGGAGGTACTGTCGGACGCGGTGATCTACTCGCTCGACCTCGGTGCGCTGGTGGCCGGGACCAAGTACCGCGGTGATTTCGAGAAGCGCCTGAAGAGCGTGCTGACCGCGCTGAAGAAGGTGCCCAACGCGGTGCTGTTCATCGACGAGATCCACACCATCATCGGTGCCGGCTCGGCCTCGGGCGGCACCATGGATGCCTCCAACCTGATCAAGCCGGCACTGGCTTCAGGTGAGCTGCGCTGCATCGGCTCGACCACCTTCCAGGAGTACCGCGGCATCTTCGAGAAGGACCGGGCGCTGGCGCGCCGCTTCCAGAAGATCGACATCGTCGAGCCGACCGTCGGCGAGACCTACGAGATCCTGCAGGGCCTCAAGTCCAAGTACGAACTGCACCACGGCGTGACCTATTCCGACGAGGCGCTGCAGGCGGCGGTGGACCTGTCGGTCAAGCACATCGGCGACCGCCTGCTGCCTGACAAGGCCATCGACGTGATCGACGAGGCGGGTGCCCGCCAGCGCCTGCTGCCGGAAGGCCAGCGCAAGGAGCTGATCGACGTCGAGGAAGTGGAGGCCATCGTCGCCAAGATGGCGCGTATCCCGGCCAAGCAGGTCAGCGCCACCGACAAGGATGTGCTGCAGCACCTGGAGCGCAACCTGAAGATGGTGATCTTCGGGCAGGATCCGGCCATCGATACGCTGGCTTCGGCGATCAAACTGGCCCGTTCCGGGCTGGGCAATCCGGAAAAGCCGATCGGCAACTTCCTGTTCGCCGGCCCCACCGGCGTGGGCAAGACCGAGGTGACCAAGCAGCTGGCGCTGCAGCTGGGCATCGAGCTGGTCCGTTTCGACATGTCCGAGTACATGGAGCCGCACTCGATCAGCCGCCTGATCGGCGCGCCTCCGGGCTACGTCGGCTTCGACCAGGGCGGCCTGCTGACCGAGAAGATCGTCAAGACCCCGCACTGCGTGCTGTTGCTGGACGAGATCGAGAAGGCGCATCCGGACATCTTCAACATCCTGTTGCAGGTGATGGACCGCGGCGTGCTGACCGATACCAACGGTCGCGAGGCCAACTTCAAGAACGTGGTGCTGGTGATGACCACCAATGCCGGTGCGGCGCAGGCCTCGCGGCGCTCGATCGGCTTCACCAAACAGGACCATGCCACCGACGCGATGGAAACCATCCGCCGCAGCTTCACCCCGGAATTCCGCAACCGCCTCGATGCGGTAGTGCAGTTCCAGGCGCTGGGCTTCGAGCACATCCTGAGAGTGGTCGACAAGTTCCTGATCGAGCTGGAGATGCTGTTGCAGGACAAGCACGTCAGCCTGTCGGCCACCCCGACCGCGCGCGACTGGCTGGCCCACCACGGTTTCGACCCGCTGATGGGTGCTCGCCCGATGGCCCGCGTGATCCAGGACAAGATCAAGCGTCCGCTGGCCGACGAGCTGTTGTTCGGCAAGCTGGTCAATGGCGGCAGGGTCAGCATCGACGTCCGCGACGACGAGTTGGTGGTCGAGACGCAGGCCGAGCCGGAGCGGTTGTTGCCGGTGACGGTGGAGTGAGCTGACGCCAGGCTTGGCGCGATAGACCTGAAACAACAAGGGCGGCTTCGGCCGCCCTTGTTGTTTTCAGCGGGCTTGTCGCCTGCGGCCTTGCAGGTGGGAATGGAAGTGCCAATGCTGTTTCGTGATCGCGATGGAGTGTCGCCCCTCTTGTATCGCGAAACGATACAGGATACGGTAACGATCATCGATTTCCGCCACAAGGGCCTCGAGCGGCTCTACCGCTCAGGTAGCAGCAGTGGAATCCGGCACAGCCACACCAGCAAGGTGCTGATGATCCTGTCGATCCTGGATGTGGCATCGGGCCCTGGGGATCTCGCCATGCCTGGTTTGCGCCTGCACAAGCTGCGAGGCAGCCTGAAAGGGCATTGGTCCGTTTGGGTCAATGGAAACTGGCGGATTACCTTCCGTTTCACCGGTGGCGACGTGGAGTTGCTGGATTAACTGGACTATCACTGAGGCCGCGCATGATTCATCACCATCCACATCCGGGGCAGGCGATCAAGGCAATGGTCTTTGATCCGATGGATCTTTCCGTGACCGAGGCGGCCGAACGATTGGCAATGTCGCGCGTAGCGCTTTCGAGGGTACTTAATGGCAAAGCAGGCATCAGTCCTGACCTGGCCATCCGCCTGGAGATGGCAGGGGTGAGTACCGCGGCTTTCTGGATGGGGCTGCAATCCAACTACGATCTCTGGCTGGCGCGGCAGCGCGAGCAGCCGACGGTGTTGCCGCTGGTTGCCGCAGCGCGTTGACATGCATCGCGACAAGGGCGGCTTCGACCGCCCTTGTCATGTCCGGCGTCAGCGGCTGCGGTGGCGTGCTTCGCGCTTGAACCGCTCGGCGTCGATCGGCTCGATGCGCGACACTTCGCAGCTGCCGCGGCCGGTATCCAGTTCGCTGCGTCCATCGCTGCACAGTTCCCCAGCCTCCTTGCCGTCGGTCTTGAAGCTCAGGCGGCGGGCCAGCACGGCCGAGGTGCAGCTGTTGCGGAAATGCACGACATAGTGGTCTGCGCCGGAGCGGAACAGGATGTTCTTGTCTGCGCCGGCGCGAACGATCTGCTGCTCGCCAGACAGTGGTGTGCATTGGGCTGGCGGGGTGTCGGCTGCATGTGCAGGCGACGCCAGCAGGGTGGTGGCGGACAGGGTCAGGGGGATGAGCAGCGAGCGAATGTTCATGGGGGAGCATGGGGTGGCGATCCGGACTGGATCGGATCCCACGATGCCGCCGCCGGCACCCGTGCGAATCTGCCGCAAGCAGGGCTGACCTACGCCACGGTGTGGTCGGTCACGATGACCTTTGGCGCCTCACGCAGCGATCGAGCGGAACCCTTGCTGGCGCGCCTGGTCGCCGCCGTCCTCGATGACGAAGGCGACTGCCTCGCGCGGCATGTGCAGGCGCTGCTTCAGGGTGCTGCCCATGTGCGGGATCTCGCGCTGTACGGCCAGGTACAGCGGATGCGAGGCATCCATGCTGGTGCAGACCAGGCAGGGCTGGCCGAACCAAGTGCCGTCCGGGCCCTTGCTGGCATAGCAGCCGCTGGTGACGGACTGTGGATCCAGGACGATCAGGCAGGTCATGCACGCAACGCCATCTGTGAAGAACGCATTGAGCCTGGATCGCCTGTGCAGCGCTGGATCTCAGACAAGGCCGAAAAGTGAGTGATCTCGATAATCGCCACTTTGTTAAGCGCACGACAAAGGGCCAGCAGCAAGGCCGGCCCTGTCGGAGTGGCGCCAAGCGCCGACCGCTTACTTCATGCGGTAGGTGATACGACCCTTGGTCAGGTCATACGGGGTCATTTCAACCTTGACCCGGTCACCGGTGAGGATGCGGATGTAGTTCTTGCGCATGCGGCCGGAGATGTGGGCGATGATTTCGTGCCCATTTTCCAGACGAACGCGGAAAGTGGTGTTCGGCAGCGTCTCGCTGACGGTGCCCTCGAACTCGATGGAATCGTCTTTCGACATGTAGTCCTGTGCGGTTCAGAAAACGGCCACGCTGGGCCTAAGGCGCGGTATTTTACGCGTGATGCGCCCAGCTTGCAAAGTTTGTGTTAACCCCCGGCCAAACGCCGTGCTGGCAAACGTCCCACCGCCTGGGTCCAGGGGCCTTCACGGCCATCCTGATGGACGGCCTGGCGCACGTGATCGAGGAATTCTGCGCGCGGCAGGTGTTCGGCACCCATCCGCAGCAGGTGCGGATTTTCCACCTGGGCATCAATCAGTTGGCAGCCCCAGCCGCGCAGGGTGGTCGCCAATGCGGCCAGGGCGATCTTGGAGCCGCCACTGGCGCCACTGAACATGCTCTCGCCAAAAAACATGGCGCCGATCGCGACGCCGTAGATGCCGCCGACCAGCGTCTGCCGGTCCCAGACCTCGAAGGAATGGGCGAAGCCGAGGTCGTGCAGTTGGCTGTAAGCCTCGACCATCGCCGGACTGATCCAGGTGCCGTCCTGGCCGGGGCGTGGCGCTGCGGCGCAGGCGTGCATCACCCGGCTGAAGGCGGTGTCGGCGGTGATCTCCCACGTGCTGCTGCGCAACTGGCGGCGGAAGCGACTGGACAGATGCACGCCATCGGTACGGAATACCATGCGCGGGTCCGGTGACCACCACAGGATCGGCTCGCCCTCGCTGAACCACGGGAAGATGCCGCCGGCATAGGCATTGAGCAGGCGCATCGGGTGCAGGTCGCCGCCCACCGCCAGCAGGCCGT
Organism: Stenotrophomonas sp. 22DLJC03; assembly: GCF_056861405.1. NCBI lineage: Bacteria > Pseudomonadati > Pseudomonadota > Gammaproteobacteria > Lysobacterales > Lysobacteraceae > Stenotrophomonas > Stenotrophomonas sp. 22DLJC03. The sequence goes on along the minus strand of NZ_JBSPUG010000007.1, from coordinate 11,139 downwards.
CGGGCTGGCGCAGTGCGGTCTCGGCCGGAGGGAAGGGGGCGTCCGGCGCATCGGCCAGGCGCCAGGGCAGCTGGCGGGTCATGCCGCCATTGTATTCGTCGTGGTGATCGCTGATGTCTGGCACCATCAGCGTCCAACGGCAAGGAGCCCACGCATGAGCGACGCGATCACCGCCATCCTCGATGTGCACGACACCCCGCGCACGCGCAACGACAGCCAGGGCATGCTGCTGATGCTGGCCACTGAGCAGCCGCGCCAGCTCGGTGCGTTGATGCTGCAGGCACTGGCGCGACGCTCGCCGAGCTCAGCCTTCCTCGACATGGCGCTGGACCTGCTACCGGATGATGCGGTGCCCGCAGTCGTGGCCGAAGCATGGCGTCGCTATCGTGATGGCGAGCGCGGCGAGCTGCTGGCCAGCGTGATGGAGTTCGCCAGCTATCAGGCGCCGCAGCTGCTGCAGGACGACTGGGAGGCATTGCTGGCGATCGTTAGTGAGGATGAGCTGCAGCTGGCTTCGCAGGTATGGCGGGGCCTGCCCTCTGCCACTGCCGCGCAGTGGGCGCAGATCCTGGCTGAAGCCGATGACGATCGCGAAATGGCGCGGGCCCGGGCGCTGCTGCTCGCCGCCCAGCCCGAGACCTACGCCATTGCTCGCGGCTACGTGGTCGACTGGGGGCGGTTGGATGCCGAGGTCTGGGCGCACTGGGCCGGCGTCGCCGACGGACCGCAGCCGCGGCGCCTGCATGGGGAGCGGCCGCTGCACATCCGCTTCGGCCGCGAGCAGCATCGCGCGCAGCAGGCGGACGAGCCGAGCTGGCGCAAGCGCATCTGGCGCCTGCATCCAACCTGGAATGGTGGCCAGGTGCATCACGCCGGGCGCATGGGAGGACCGCTGGAAGCGCTGTGCGGTGGTTGTCACGCGCCGCTGCAGCGGCTGCTGCAGACCGATGCTGCTGCGCTGCAGCCAGGCGCGTCCGGTGAGGTCACGCTCGGCTTGTGCCTGGATTGTTGTGGATGGGAGGAGCCGCCCGTGCGCTTCTATCGCCACGATGCCGCAGGCCAGCCCGGCTGCCACCCCAGCCAGTACCGCGAGGTGCCGAACACCCCCACCGACAGCGGCGACCTGATGCAGGCGGAGGTGGGCCTTGCGGCCCTGGGCAGCGAGCGTTGGCGGCAGCAGGACTGGGGCCAGTCCAACCATCGGCAGAACCTGTCGCGCGTGGGCGGCGCGCCAAGCTGGGTGCAGAGTGCGTGGTACCCGGCGTGCATCGATTGCGGCGAAGAGATGCCGTTCGTCATGCAACTGGATTCAACGCTGCCAACCACGGGTGAGGGCGCGCTGCTGTGGGGCAGCGGCGGCATGCTCTATACGTTCTGGTGTGCGAAGTGCCGGGTGAGTGGGCACTTCTGGCAGTGCACCTGATTACAGTGTCCTCGCCACCGCTCTGGCAGGTGCCGGATGGATGCGCGCGGCTCTCGCTGTTGCCCTGGTAGGTGCCCACCTTGGTTGGCACGCTTTTTGGCGGAGCCCAGGTCGAGCAAGCGCGACTCTACGTTCCTGCGCGGAACGGCCCATGCCCTTGCAGCTCCTGCTGGTAACGCCGCACATCGCGCCGCTCCTGCCGGCACCAGTCCTGCAGTGCTTCTGCGAAATCCGGATCGGCCATCCAGTGCCGGCTGCGCACCAGCGTCGGCAGGAAGCCCCGCGCCAGCTTGTGCTCGCCCTGTGCGCCCGGCTCGAAACGGCTCAGCCCTTCGCGCAGGCAGTATTCGATGCCCTGGTAGTAGCAGGCTTCGAAGTGCAGGCCGGGCAGGGTGGCGCCACCCCAGTAACGGCCATACAGCGTGTCTCCACCCCGCAGGCATAGCGCACCGGCAATCGGCTCGCCGTCCTGTTCTGCCAGGAACAGCACCAGCCCCTGACCCAAAGAAATGGCCAGGTGGCGCAGGAAGGCCTCGGTCAGCGCGGGGGCATTGCCGTACTCGAGGAAGGTCTGCAGATAGAAGCGGTACATCGCCTGCAGATCCGCGCGACTCGCTTCATCGCCGTGCACCACGCGGAAGGTGATGCCCTGGCGCGTGACCTTGGCCCGTTCCTGACGGATATTCTTGCGGTGCTTGTGGTCCATCGCACCGAGGAACTGCTCGAACGTCGCCCAGTCACCCGGGTTCTGCCATTGGAACTGCACGTCCTCGCGCAGCAGCCAGTCATCGCCGAACAGCGCCTCGTCCACCGCGGTGTGGAAGTTGATATGGGCCGACGACACGCCCAGTGCCGGCAGCGCATCACGCAATGCCGTCAATAACGCGGCGCGCTCCGGATCGTGACGGGCCAGCAGCCGCGGGCCGGTGACCGGCGAGTACGGCACCGCGCCCAGCCACTTGGGGTAGTAGTCGCGGCCGTGGCGGGCATAGGCGTTGGCCCAGGCGTGGTCGAACACGAACTCGCCGTGCGAGTTGGTCTTCAGGTAGCCCGGAATGGCGCCGACCAGAGTGTCGCCCTCCCACAGTGTGAAGTGCCGGGGCTGCCAGCCCCAGTCCTCGCGCAGGCAACCGTGCTGTTCAAGCCCTGAGAGGAAGGCGTAGCTGACGAACGGGTTCCGCCCGTCGTGCAGGGCATCCCAGTCGGTAGCGGGAATGGACTGCAGGGAGTCGAGGAAGCGGGGGGAGGGCATGGAGGAAGGATAGGGTAGATGAAACAGAAAGGCCGACGCATGGGCGTCGGCCTTTTGCATGAGTCGAGCGTGGCTCGACGCTACAGATGCAGGTTCGCCTCTCAGCTCGCCTTGCCCTGTGCGTCCAGGTAGCGCTCGGCGTCCAGTGCGGCCATGCAGCCGAAGCCGGCCGAGGTGATCGCCTGGCGGTAGTGCTGGTCGGCCACGTCGCCGGCGGCGAACACGCCTTCCACCGAGGTCTGGGTGGCGTTGCCGCCCAGGCCCGAACGGATTTCCAGGTAGCCGTTGTTCATTGCCAGCTGGCCGTCGAACAGCTGGGTGTTCGGGTGGTGGCCGATGGCCACGAAGAAGCCGTGGGCGTCGATGTCGCGGGTGCTGCCGTCCAGGGTGGACTTCACGCGCACACCAGTTACGCCGGCGTCGTTGCCCAGCACTTCCTCCACCTGGTGGTGCCAGACGGTCTCGATCTTGCCGGCGGCCACCTTGGCGAACAGCTTGTCCTGCATGATCTTCTCCGCCTTCAGGGTGTCGCGGCGGTGGACCAGGTACACCTTGCGGGCGATGTTGGACAGGTACAGCGCCTCTTCCACGGCGGTGTTGCCGCCGCCGACCACGACCACGTCCTGGTCGCGGTAGAAGAAGCCGTCGCAGGTGGCACAGGCGGAGACGCCGCGTCCCTTGAACTCGTCTTCTGTCGGGATGCCCAGGTACTTGGCGGTGGCGCCGGTAGCGATGATCAGGGCGTCGCAGGTGTACTCGTGGCTGTCGCCGATCAGCTTGAACGGGCGCTGCGACACATCGGCGGTGTGGATGTGGTCGAAGATGACCTCGGTCTCGAAGCGCTCGGCATGGGCCTGCATGCGCGCCATCAGGTCCGGGCCCATCAGGCCGTGGGCGTCACCCGGCCAGTTGTCCACCTCGGTGGTGGTCATCAGCTGGCCGCCCTGCTGCAGGCCGGTGATGACGACCGGCTTCAGGTTGGCGCGGGCGGCGTAGACGGCGGCGGTCCAGCCGGCCGGGCCGGAACCGAGGATGACGAGGCGCTGGTGACGGGAGGGCAGGCTGGTGCTCATGTAAACTCGCGAAAAGGTAGATGGGACAAGGCGCTGGCGATATTTGCGCAGCATCCGTGGCTGGTCATAGAGTGGCGGCTGGGGCAGGGCGATTCAAGCCGATGAACAGAACGCCGTCATCCAGCGGTGGTTCTGGCGGTCAAATGCCCTGTCCGATGTCGCATAACTGAAAACTGACGCCGTCTCATTTATTATCAATCACTAACAGCGCATTCCAAAGGTATGGTCTAAGGTGGCGAAGCAGGTCCCCGAACGCTCCAAGTCCGACGACAGCAAGGCGTCACGTCGCACGGCCGCGGCGGCGACGACCGACAATCCACGCCGCCAGCGTCTCTGGCGCGACCTTGGCCTGATCGCCATCGCGCCGGCGCTGCTTTACCTGGCGGCCAGTCTTTTCACGTATTCAGCCACTGATCCGGGCTGGTCGCATACCGGCAGCGTGGTCGCGCCGGTACACAACCTCGGCGGCCGCGCCGGTGCATGGATCGCCGACGTGCTGCTGCAGCTGTTCGGCTACATCGCGTTCCTGCTGCCGGTGGTGCTGGGCGCGCTGGCGTGGATCGCCATGTTCGGGCTCAAGCGCGAGAGCAAGGGCGAGAACGACCTGGATCCGGCACTGCGCCTGGTCGGGCTGGTCGGCTTCCTGATTGCCGGCACCGGCTTCCTGCACGTGCGCCTGTTCAGTGGCGACGTGGCCCATGCTGGCGGCATCCTCGGCAAACTGGTCGGCAACTCGCTCACGGTGGGCTTCGGCGCACTGGGTGCGAACCTGTTCGTGCTGGTGCTGCTACTGGCCTCGATCACCCTGGCCACCGGGCTGTCCTGGTTCGTGGTGATGGAGAAGATCGGCCGCGGCGTGATGTCGCTGGCGCCATTGCTGGAGCGCAAGAAGGAAGAAGTCACCGAATGGCAGCAGACCCGGGTGATGCGCGAGGAGCGCCAGGAAGTGCGCAAGGCTGACGCTGAAGTGCGTGCCAAGCGCGAGCCGGTGAAGATCGAGCCACGCCCGGAACCAGTGATCGAGAAGAGTGACCGGGCCAAGCGCGACACGCAGATCCCGATGTTCCGTGGCGTCAACGGCGACGGCTCGGACCTGCCGCCGCTCGCCCTGCTGGACGACCCCAAGCCGCAGCCGGTGGGCTACGACAAGGAAACCCTGGACGCGCTGTCGCGGCAGATCGAGTTCAAGCTGAAGGATTTCCGCATCGACGCCCAGGTGGTTGGCGCCAACCCCGGCCCGGTCATCACCCGCTTCGAGATCGAGCCCGCGCCGGGCATCAAGGTCAGCCAGATCAGTTCGCTGGACAAGGACATCGCGCGCGGCCTGTCGGTGAAGTCGGTGCGCGTAGTCGACGTGATTCCGGGCAAGTCGGTGATCGGCCTGGAGATTCCCAACGTCACCCGCGAGATGATCTACCTGTCCGAGCTGCTGCGCTCGAAGGAATACGACAAGTCGGCCAGCGTGCTGACCCTGGCGCTGGGCAAGGACATCGCCGGCCGCTCGACCGTGGCCGATCTGGCGCGCATGCCGCACCTGCTGGTGGCCGGTACCACCGGTTCGGGCAAGTCGGTGGCGGTCAACGCGATGGTGCTGAGCCTGCTGTTCAAGGCCTCGCCGAAAGACCTGCGGATGCTGATGATCGACCCGAAGATGCTCGAACTGAGCGTCTACCAGGGCATCCCGCACCTGCTGGCGCCGGTGGTCACCGACATGAAGGAGGCCGCCAACGGCCTGCGCTGGTGCGTGGCCGAGATGGAGCGCCGCTACAAGCTGATGAGCGCGGTGGGCGTGCGCAACCTGGCCGGCTTCAACAAGAAGGTGAAGGAAGCCCAGGACGCCGGCCAGCCGCTGATGGACCCGCTGTTCAAGCCGAACCCGGAGCTGGGCGAGGCGCCGCGACCGTTGGAGACGCTGCCGTTCGTCGTCATCTTCATCGACGAATTCGCCGACATGATGATGATCGTCGGCAAGAAGGTGGAAGAGCTGATCGCGCGCCTGGCACAGAAGGCGCGTGCGGCCGGCATCCACCTGATCCTGGCCACGCAGCGCCCGTCGGTGGACGTGATCACCGGCCTGATCAAGGCCAACATCCCGACCCGTATCGCGTTCCAGGTCAGTTCCAAGATCGACTCGCGCACCATCCTCGACCAGTCCGGCGCGGAAACCCTGCTGGGCCACGGCGACATGCTGTACCTGCCGCCGGGTACCGCCATGCCCGAGCGCGTGCATGGCGCCTTCGTCTCCGACGAGGAAGTACATCGCGTGGTCGAACACCTCAAGGCGATGGGCCCGGCCGACTATGTCGACGGCGTGCTGGACGAAGTGCAGACGATGGGTGACGGCGTGGTCGTCGGCGCTACCGGCCTGCCCGAGAACAGTTCTTCCGGCGACGAGTCCGACCCGTTGTATGACGAGGCGCTGCGCGTGGTCACCGAGACCCGTCGAGCATCGATTTCCGGTGTGCAGCGCCGGTTGAAGATCGGCTACAACCGTGCAGCGAGGCTGATCGAGGCCATGGAAGCGGCCGGCGTGGTCAGTTCGCCCGAGCACAATGGCGACCGCACGGTGCTGGCACCGCCGCCGCCGAAGTAAGACCCGACGTATCCCCACGACGTCCAAGGAACCGACGCATGCTTCAACCCGTACCAAGCGCGCTGGCACTGGCGCTGGCAGCCCTGATGGCTGCCGGCCCGGCACTGGCAGACACCGCCACCTCCGCGCCCGCCACGGCGCCGCCTTCCACCAGCGGCGATACCGAAGCCAGCAATAATTTCAGCATTGTCCGTTACCGCGCCGACTACCAGGTGCGGCCGGATGCGGGCAATGTGCAGACCGAAACCTACGAGGTCCTGCTCAAGACCAAGGCCTCCGTCGAGCAGTTCAGCCAGGTGCGGCTGAGCTACAGCGAGAAGATGGAGACGCTGGACGTGCTCGGCGCCTACACCATCACCGCAGACGGCCAGCGCCGCGACGTGCCCGCCGACCGCATCTATACCCAGGAAAGCTATTCCAGTGCCTCGGCGGCAATGTACGCCGACCGCAAGGTGCGGGTGATCGTGTTCCCGAACCTGGCCCCCGGTACGCGGTTGTACTACCAGGTGCGCCGTACCCAGGCCACGCCATACTTCCCGGGCTACTTCGGCCTGTGGGAGACCTTCAATGTCTTCACCGAGTACGAGGACGCCGAGGTCACCCTCAGTGCGCCGGCCAACCTGCCGATGTTCGTCGACAGCCGCGGCGTGCAGGGCAGCGATCGCCCGACGGTGAAGAACGGCCAGGCACAGTGGCGCTGGCGCTACCAGCGTCGCGAAGCCATGCCGGCACAGAACTGGTCGGCGGCGGGCTGGGAGTTCGGCCCGAACATCATGGCCAGCACCTATCGTGACTGGTCGCAGATGGGCCGTGCCTACCAGCTCAAGGCTGGTCCGGCGGCGCAGGTCACGCCGGAACTGCAGGCGCTGGCCGACCAGATCACCGCCGGCATCAGCGATCGCCGCGAACAAGCCGATGCGCTTTACCGTTGGGTGGCGCAGAACATCCGCTATGTGGCGGTGTATCTGGGCAACGGCGGCCTGGAGCCGAACAGCGCGCAGAGCATCCTGGACAACCACTACGGTGACTGCAAGGACCATGTGACGATCCTGGAGGCACTGCTGGCCGCCAGGGGAATCGCCAGTTCGCCGGTGCTGATCGGTGCCGGTGGTGGGCCGACGCTACCGAAGATCCCGGTACTGGGCCGCTTCAACCACGCCATCACCTACATCCCTGAGTTTGATCTGTACCTGGACTCGACCACCGCCTGGGCGCGCTTCGGTCAGTTGCCGGAAGGCGACCTGGGGGCGCCGGTGATGCGTACCCGCGATGCGAGCCTGGCGCGTACCCCGGCCAATACGCCGCAGCGTAATGCCACTTCGATGGAAGTGCGTTTCACCTTCGACGCCAACGGCAACCTGCGCGGCGAGACGATTCCCAAGCTCGGCGAGAACGCCGAGATCGGAATGCGCGCCCAGTTCTCCCAGCTCAACGCGCAGAACCGTGCGCGCGCTGAAGAGCAGATCATGGCCGCGTCCGGTTTCGACGGGCGAGGGCAGCTACAGATCCAGGGTGTGCCGGTCGACCTGACCCGGCCGTTCGGCTACCGCATGGCATTCCAGGCAGAGGACTACGCCGACTTCAGCGTGGCCGGCGGCATGGCTGTGCCGGATCCGCCGGGTGGCGAGTCGGTGCGCGGGCTGTACGCCACCGCCTCGGCGCCGGCCAACGAGACGCCGTTCTACTGCAACGCCAGCCTGCGCGAGGAAACCTATCGCCTGCAGTTCCCGGCCACTGCACCGATCATCGCCATCCCGGCCAGCCAGCGTTTTGCCAACGCTGCCGGCGAGTACCGGGTGGACTGGAGCCGCGAGGGCCAGGACGTGATCGTGCGCCACCGCCTGCAGCAGAACGCGGTGCGTGGCCCGGAGGCGTTGTGCCAGCCGCAGGACTATCCGGCGTTCCGCGCGCTGTATCGCGAAGTGCGGCGCGGCTTCCGGGGCCAGGTGCTGTACGGCAAGCTGCCGACGACTGGCGGCTGAATCGCCGAGGGACGTTCAGGGCGGCATAATGTCGCCCTGATCGCCCATTCATCTTTGCCCGGGCACACTGGCAACCACCTTTCCTGGCGCCCGCGCCCACAGGATTCCCGCATGAACTTCCGCTTCCGCCGTTTCCTTGCCACCACCACCCTGGCCGTGGCCTGCGCCGCCGCCGGCAGCGCCTGGGCTGGCGCCCGCGATGACCTGAAGACCTTCACCAGCGGCCTGAAGGGCCTGGATGGCCAGTTCAGCCAGCAGGTGTTCGACAGCCGCGGCAAGGTGAAGGAGTCGACCAGCGGCCGAGTGGCGCTGTCGGCGCCGCGCCTGTTCCGTTGGGAGTACGTGCGCCCGCACGAACAGTTGATCGTGGCCGACGGCAGGAAGGTCTGGATGTACGAGCCGGACCTGGAGCAGGCCACCGTGCGCGAGCAGGGCAAGGAAGAACAGAACAGCCCGCTGACCGCGCTGATCAACCCGGCGCTGCTGGAGCAGCAGTACGACCTCAGCGAGGAAGCCGCGCAGCGTGACGGCCTGCAGTGGTTGTCGCTGTCGCCGAAGCGCGATACCGAAGCCAGCTTCCAGTACGCCGCGCTGGGCTTCAACGCCCAGGGTCTGGCCAGGATGGAAATCACCGACGCCGTCGGCCAGCGCACCGTGATCAGCTTCAGTGGCTGGAAGCGCAACCCGGGCTTCGCTGCCGGCACCTTCAGCTTCACCCCGCCGAAGGGCACCGACGTCATCGGCAACTGATCTCTGGGCGGCACCGCCCTGGTGGGTGTCAACCTTGGTTGACACGCTTTTGATCTGCCGGTCAGTGGCCGGCACTACTGAACCCTGTGGCCTGATCCGCTACCGATCACGGCCTGGCGCTGCTGGGTGCCAACCTTGGTTGGCACGCTCTCGCGGTACAATGACCGCGTGGCAAGACATCGTTCAACCTCCTTCCCCGGCCCCGATCTGCTGAGTGTCGATCGGGAACACATGCGCCCGCTGGCCGAGCGCATGCGCCCGCGCACCCTCGACGAGATGGTCGGGCAGAAGCGCCTGCTGGCGCCGGACAGCGCGCTGCGCCGCGCGGTCGAATCCGGTCGCGTGCATTCGATGATCCTGTGGGGGCCGCCGGGCTGCGGCAAGACCACGCTGGCACTGCTGCTGGCCGAATATTCCGACGCCGAATTCCGCGCCATCTCCGCCGTGCTGTCGGGCCTGCCGGAAGTGCGCCAGGTGCTGGCCGAGGCCGCGCAGCGTTTCGCTGAAGGTCGCCGCACGGTGCTGTTCGTGGACGAGGTGCATCGCTTCAACAAGGCGCAGCAGGATGCGTTCCTGCCGCACATCGAGCGCGGCACGATCCTGTTCGTCGGTGCCACCACCGAAAATCCGTCGTTCGAGCTGAACTCGGCGCTGCTGTCGCGCTGCCGCGTGCATGTGCTGGAGGGGGTTTCGCCCACCGACATTGTCGAGGCGCTGGAACGTGCGCTGGGTGATCGCGAACGCGGCCTGGGCGAGGAGGGCATCGAAGTTGCCCCCGAGCTTCTGCTGGAAATCGCGACCGCCGCCGATGGTGATGTGCGTCGTGCGCTGACCCTGCTGGAGATCGCCGCCGAACTGGCGGGTGGGGAGGGTGGCCGCATTACCCCGCAGACGCTGACCCAGGTGCTGGCCGATCGCACCCGCCGCTTCGACAAGGGTGGCGAGCAGTTCTACGACCAGATATCGGCGCTGCACAAGTCCGTGCGCAGCTCCAACCCTGATGCCGCGTTGTACTGGCTGACCCGCATGCTTGATGGCGGCTGCGATCCGTCTTACCTGGCGCGCCGGCTGACCCGCATGGCGATCGAGGATATCGGTCTGGCTGATCCGCGCGCGCAGAGCATGGCGCTGGAAGCCTGGGACATCTACGAGCGTCTGGGTAGCCCGGAAGGCGAGCTGGCGTTTGCCCAGCTGGTGCTCTATCTGGCCAGCACCGCCAAGTCGAATGCTGGCTATGCCGCCTTCAACCAGGCCAAGGCCGATGTGCGCGAGAGCGGCACCGAAGAAGTGCCGCTGCACCTGCGCAACGCGCCGACCAAGCTGATGAAGGAGCTGGGCTATGGCGCCGAGTACCAGTATGACCACGATGCCGAAGGCGGCATCGCACTGGACCAGACCGGCTTCCCGGATGCGATGGGCGAACGGGTGTACTACAACCCGGTTCCTCGTGGCCTGGAAATCAAGCTGAAGGAAAAGCTGGACCGGCTGCGTGCCGAGCGCGAAGCGGCGCGGGCCGCGAAGGGCCGCTGAGCCGGCTCGACGCCACATTGTTCTGCGCGCCTGCATTTGGCACACTGCGCGGCCACTTTTTCAAGGATTGATGCCGTGCAGGAAATGATTCTGCCGTTGAAGCGTTACGCCCAATTCGATGGTCGGGCCAACCGTCGCGAGTACTGGATGTTCCAGCTGTTCCTGTTGATCGTCTCAGCCGTCCTGATGGTGCCGCTCATCGCCGGATTGGTGATGCAGTCCGATGGCCTGGGCATCGCGTCGATCATCCTGTTTGTCGTGTTCTGGCTGGCCACCCTGCTGCCGGTCATCGCGGTCACCGTGCGCCGCCTGCATGACTGCAACCAGTCGGGCTGGATGTACCTGCTGGCCTTCATTCCGTTCGGCGGCCTGGTGATCTTCGTGTTCGCGCTGCTGCCGGGTACGCCGCAGGAGAATGCATATGGTCCGGTACCTGCGGGCCCCTGACATGGCATGAGTCGAGCACGGCTCGACTCTTATCTCTTGCGACTCTGGCACCTTAGGTGCCGAGAGCCCGGCGCGGGCGACCGTTCGGC
>NZ_JBSPUG010000006.1:0-188103 GCF_056861405.1 Stenotrophomonas sp. 22DLJC03 | reverse complement strand
AAAGGGGACGGAGGGGATTAAGTCGTTTGTGCACAAACGACTTAATCCCCTCCGTCCCCTTTTTCCCTCAGCCCTCCAGCGCGTCGAGGTAGCTGCGTCGCCAGTGGTTGATGTCGTAGGTGCGCAGGTGCTCCATCATCGCGTGCCAGCGCTCCTTGCGCCGGTGCAGTGACATCGTCGCCGCGGTGGCGATGGCATCGGCGACGCCGTCCAGGTCATGCGGGTTCACCAGCAGCGCCTGCTTGAGTTCGTCGGCGGCGCCGGCCAGCAGCGACAGCACCAGTACGCCGGGATCTTCCGGATCCTGCGAGGCCACGTACTCCTTGGCCACCAGGTTCATGCCATCGCGCAGCGGTGTCACCAGACCCACCGCCGCAGCGCGGTAGAAGCCGGTCAGAGTGGCATGGGTGAAGTTCTGGTTGACGTAGCGCAGCGGGGTCCAGTCGGGTGCGGCGTGGCCACCATTGATATGCCCGGCGATCTGTTCCAGCTGGCTGCGCAGCTGGCGGTACTCGGTGACATCGCCGCGCGAGACCGGGGCGATCTGAAGGTAGGTCAGCGAGCCGTGCTGGTCCGGATGCCGTTCCAGGTAACGCTCGAAGCCGAGGAAGCGTTCGGGCAGGCCCTTGGAATAGTCCAGGCGGTCCACGCCGATCGCCAGCTGGCGGTCGCGCAGGCTGGCGCGCAGGTTCTTCACCGCGGCCTTGGTGGCAGCGGTACCGGCCTGGCGGGCGATCAGTTCGGTATCGATGCCGATCGGGAAGGCGGCCGCACGGAAGCGCCGGCCGCCCGGCGCTTCCAGTTCACCGTTCTCGAGCACCTTGCCACCGCCGAACAGGCGCAGGTAGGTCTGGAAACGGTCGGCGTCTCGCTGGGTCTGGAAGCCGACCAGGTCGTAGGCATACAGCGCCGAGAACAACCGCAGATGGTCGGGCATCGCCTGCAGCAGGTCGGCCGAGGGCATCGGGATGTGCAGGAAGAAACCGATGCGGCAGCCGATGCCCCGTTCGCGCAGCATCGCGCCCAGCGGGATCAGGTGGTAGTCGTGGATCCAGACGATGTCGTCCTCGCGCAGCAACGGCGCGAGCTTGTCGGCGAACAGCGCGTTGACCTTGTGGTAGGTCTCGCGGGTGCCGCGATCGTAATCGACCAGGTCCAGGCGGAAATGCAGCAGTGGCCACAACGTGCGGTTGGCGAAGCCGTTGTAGTAGCCATCGACCTCGCGCTTGCTCAGGTCCAGGGTGACGAACTCGATGTCGCCATCCTTCTGCGTGTGCAGCGTGCCACTGCCATCGCGCACGCTCTTGCCGCTCCAGCCGAACCACAGGCCGCCGCGTTCCTTCAGTGCGGCCAGCAGGCCGACCGCGAGGCCGCCGGCGCGGTTTTCACCCGGCACGGCCACACGGTTTGAAACCACGACAAGACGACTCACGATGCCTCCTGCCAGGACCGCGACAGGCGCATCGCGGCGGTGATCAGGCCGACGTGCGAATAGGTCTGCGGGAAATTGCCCCAGGCCTCGCCGCTGTCGAAGGCCAGATCCTCCGACAGCAGGCCCAGGTGGTTGCGCTGCTTCAACAACAGCTCGAACATCTCGCGCGCTTCTTCCATGCGACCAATCGCGGCCAGCGCATCGATGTACCAGAACGTGCAGATGGTGAAGCTGGTTTCCGGTTCACCGAAGTCATCCGGGGCGACATAGCGGTACAGCGAGTTGCCATGCTTGAGGTCACGGCCGATGGCCTCGACGGTGGCGACGAAGCGGGCGTCCATTGCGTCGATGAAGCCGATGTCGGCCAGCAGCAGCAACGAGGCATCCAGGCGATGACCACCGAAAGTATCGGTGAAGTGGCCCCGTTCTTCGCTCCAGGCTTCGGCCATGATACGGGCGTGGATGGTGTCGGCGCGCTCGCGCCAGTAGCGTGCGCGGTCATCACGCTTCAGGCGCACGGCGATCTTGCACAGGCGGTCGCAGGCGGCCCAGCACATTGCGCTGGTATAGGTGTGCACTTCGGTGCGGCCGCGGAACTCCCACAGGCCGGCATCGGGCACGTCATGCAGGGCGAAGGCCTGTTCGCCGAGGGGTTCCAGCCGCGCGAAGGTGTGCGCATCGCCAGGATCCTGCAGGCGACGATCGAAGAACAGCTGCGTGGAGGCGAGTACCACGCTGCCATAGACATCATGCTGGCGCTGCACCCAGGCCAGGTTGCCGCGGCGCACCGGGCCCATGCCGCGGTAACCGGACAGGCTGGGTACTTCGTCCTCGTCCAGCTTGGCTTCGAAGCCGATGCCATACAGCGGCTGCAGCGTGCCATCGTTGCTGGCCAGGTTGAAGATGTAGCCGAGGAACTGTTCCATCGTGCGCGTCGCGCCGAGGCGGTTCAGCGCACGCACCACGAACGCGGCATCGCGCAGCCAGCAGTAACGGTAGTCCCAGTTGCGCACGCTGCCGGGCGCTTCGGGAATGGAGGTGGTCATCGCCGCGATGATCGCGCCGCTGTCCTCGTACTGGCACAGCTTGAGGGTGATCGCACTGCGGATCACTGCGTCCTGCCATTCCAGCGGAATGGACAGGTAGCGCACCCATTCGCGCCAGTAGTCGCGGGTGCGCTGGAAGGCGTCCTGCACGTAGCCGCTGATCGAGCGGTCGAGCGATTCGTCCACGCCCAGGATCAGGTGGACCGGATGGTTGAGCACGAAGGGGAGTCCATCGCGCACCAGCCGCACCGGCACATCGGTGGTCAGCCGCAGTACGTGCTCAGGCAGGATCCAGCGCACGTGGTTGCTGCCCCAGGTGGACTCGGGCACGCGTGCGCCCCAGTCGGCCAGCGGCCGCGCGCGTACGGTGATGCGCGGGCTGCCCGCCAGTGGACGCACCTGGCGGATCAGGCTCACCGGGCGGTAGAAGCGATCGTTCTGGCGCCAGCGCGGAGCGAAGTCGAGAATTTCCAGCGAGCCGCCGTGGCTGTCGTGCAGCACGGTGCGGAGTATCGCGGTGTTGGTCAGGTACTCCTGTTCGCTGCTGCTGAAATCCTCCAGCTCGATGGCGAAGTCGCCGCCGTTCTGCTGGTTGGGGCTGAGCAGGGCGCAGAAGGTGGGGTCGCCGTCGAAGGTGGGCAGGCAGCTCCAGACTACGCGGGCATGTTTGTCGACCAGGGCGCCGAAGCTGCCGTTGCCGACCACGCCCAGATCAAGATCGGGTTGGGTCATCACGTGCTACATCTCGGTTGCGGCCGTGGGGGTTGGCCGGGTCAATAGGCATTCTCACGCAGCCAGGCGTGCACGCTGCGTATGTCGGGCAGTGCGAACACCGCCGCGCTGGGTTCGCGTTCACCCACCAGCACACTCCAGCCGTGCTGGCCGTTGGCGGCGTCAAAGCCGAACTCATCGGTGAGGTCGTCACCCATGAACACGGGCAGGCGGCCACGGAACGGCAGGTACTGCATCATCCGCCGCACCGCGCGACCCTTGTCGGAGCCGACCGGCACGAATTCCACCACATGATCGCCGGGCTGCAGGCGATGGCTGCTGCGACCGCGCAGGTGGCGGTCGGCAAAGGCGCGCACATCGGCTGCTGCGTTCGGTGCGCCGCGCCAGTGCAGGGCCAGACCGACGCCCTTGTCCTCCACCAGCACGCCGGGGTGCCCATGCGCGAAACGCATGGCCTGCTGGTGCAGCGCGTGCAGCCAGTCGGCGGTGTCGTCATCATGTGCGTCGCGCAGCACGCGACCATCCTCGCCACGCAGTTCGTGGCCATGCAGGCCGGCGGCGGGAAGCTGCAGGGGAGCGAACAACTGGTCCAGTTGCTCGAGCGGGCGACCACTGACCAGTGCCACGGCACCTTCCAGGCGGTCGCTGATGCGGCCGATGGCTTCGCGCACGTCGGGCAGCAGCTGCACGGCATCCGGGCGTGCAGCGAATTCGATCAGGGTGCCATCAACATCGAGGAACAACGCGCAGGCATCGTCCAGCAATGGAGGTGGCGGACGCAGGGGGAGCGGTTCAGCCATGACGCCCAGCTTGCCAGCGCGGGCGTGTACGTGGGGTCGAGGGCAGGCTACGGATCTGGTAGTGCCGGCCACTGGCCGGCAACTTCATGGTCCATGGATGCACCCTGCGGTTGCCGGCCAGCGGCCGGCACTACCGTGTAGTGCGGACCAACGGTCCGCACCCACCGAAGGCAATCACACCCAATGCGATCAGAACGTATAGCGGACGCGGCCGTAGTAGTACGCGCCGTTGCTGCCGATCGGTGACAGCACGTCATACGGCAGGTTGCCGAAGTAGTGGATATCGCTGTTGGATCGATCCGGGTAGTTGTCGGTCAGGTTCTGGCCGCCGATGGCCACGCTCCACTGCGGAGTGATGCGGTACTCGACTTCGGCATCCAGCTGCCATTCGGCCTGGTAGGTCTGGCGCGGGATGTAGCCGTCACCGAAGTTGAACACGCGGGTGGCGCTGCCATAGCGGTTCACGCGGGTGCTCAGCGACCAGTGGTCGTTGCTCCAGGCGGCCGAGAAGCTGCCACGGGTGCGCGGCGTGGCATCGGTGAGGGTGTTGGTCTCTTCGATACCGAACAGCACGTAGTCCGGGTTCAGTGCACGGAGCTGTGCCGGCGTGGCCAGCACGTTCTTCAGTGTGGTCTTGGTGTACGCATAGGTGCCGGTCAGCAGCAGCTGACCGTTGCCCAGCGATTGCCGCCAGTTGCTCACCAGCTCGGCACCGCGGGTGCGGGTATCGGCGGCGTTGACGAAGAAACTGGCGCTCTGCAGGCCGGTGACGCCGTAGTTGGCCGCCACGTAGTCGGTCAGTGCATCGCCGGTGATGCTTTCCGACAGCGCGATGCGGTCATCGATGTCGATCTGGAAGAAGTCCAGCGACAGGTCGAAGTGCTCGCCGATGCGGCTGGTGAAGCCCAGAGAGGTGTTGATCGACTTCTCCGGCTTCAGATTCTGCGCACCCAGGCCACGTGCGATCGGATTGTTGACCGACAGCAGGCGGCCCTGCACCAGCTGGCCGCCGGCGTTGTAGCCGGTGGAGGTGGACTCGTAGCCGATCTGCGCCAGTGACGGCGCGCGGAAGTTGTTGGAGATGGCACCGCGCAGCGCGAACGCCGGGGTGAATTCGTAGCGCAGGCCGAGCTTGCCGGTCAGTTCACCGCCGAAGTCGTCGTTGTGCTCGTAGCGCGCGGCCAGGTCGGTGGAGAACTTCTCGCCGAACTGGCTGGCGAGCCTGGCATAGGCGCTGGCCACATCACGCGACAGGGAGGCCGCATCCTGCGGGGTCAGGCCACCACCGGCCTGCGAACCGGTCGGACGGTCGGTGTACGGGCCGGCCGCATAGCTGGCCGGATCACCGGGACGGGTCTGGTAGCGCTCGTGGCGCGCTTCCACGCCCAAGCCCAGGGTGTGGCTGATGCTCTCGCTCTGGGTGAACACGCGGCTCAGATCGAGGTTGCCCACGGTCTGTGCGTATTGGTAGTCGGCGGTCTTGAAGCGGGTCGGACTGGTCGGGCCCAGCGATGCGTTGAGCGAATCACGCAGGCGGTAGGTGAAATCGTTCTGCCCGTAATCCAGGCTGCCGTCGTAGCTCCACTCACCCCATTGGCCGCGCACGCCGGCTACGGCCTGCACGTCGCGGTTCTCGCCTTCGGAGATCGGCCGGTAACCATTCGGATAGATCTGCTTCCAGTTCGCATCGCCATCGGGATAGCGGAAGTAGTTCGCGCCTTCGGTATCACGCTGGTTGAAGGTGCCGAACGCATAGAACGTGGAGGTCTGGCCCACCGGAATCTCGGTGTTCAGCCACAGGTTGATGTCCTTGCTCTTGCCATCGCCCAGCACGTAGTTGCGCTTGCCCTGCAGCGCCAGGTTGTCCGGCGTCTGGTCCCACGGCGGAATCTGGTCGAAGCCGGCACGGTTGGTGCCGTTGCGGTGCTTGTACTCCAGGCCGACGCGCAGGAAGCCGCCGTCCTCGCCCAGCGAAGTGCCGACCTTGGCGCTGATGTTGCCGGTCTGGCCATCGGTGAGGGTACGGCCGATCGGCTTGAGGTCGGTGTGGTTGGCACCGTAGCTGGCCTCGATCTCGCCACCGTCGCCGCCGTTGTCGAGGATCACGTTGATCACGCCGGCCACCGCATCGGAGCCGTACAGCGCACCGGCGCCGTCGCGAAGCACTTCGATGCGCTTGATCGCGCTGACGGGGATCGAATTGAAGTCGACCGGGGTGGTGCCCTTGCCGATCTTGCTGTCGGTGTTGACCAGCGCAGTGTGGTGGCGGCGCTTGCCATTGATCAGCACCAGCACCTGGTCCGGCGACAGGCCACGCAACTGTGCCGCGCGCACGTGGTCGGCGCCGCCGGAGTTGGACTGGCGCGGGAAGTTGAACGACGGCAGAAGCGCCTGCAGCGCACTGCCCAGTTCACCGTTGACCACGCCGGCCTTGCGGATGTCCTCGGCGGTGAGCACATCCACCGGCGAGGTGGATTCGAGCACGGTGCGGTCGGCGGCGCGGGTGCCGGTGACGATCACCGTGTCCAGGTTGGTGGCGTCCTGGGCCAGGGCCGGGGCGGCGGCAGAAAGCGCGAGGGCGATGGCGAGGCCGAGTGGCGACGCAGGCAGGCGGACGGACATGGGGACTCCAGCAACAACGACGACAGGGAAGGGGGAGATGGTTTCACTTACATCCATCCGGATGAAGCGATATATTATCTTCGCGTGATGGCCGGTGTCGATGCAAGTCCCTGCCGTCCCGGCATGAGCTGATGCCCTGCTGGCATCAGCACGCCGGGCCAGTGGCGCTGTACGCTGCCGGCTCGCCTCTGTCCCCCTTCCCCGGAGCTGTACCGATGAAACACCTTGGCCTCGTCTTCGCCGTGCTGCTGGCCACCAGCGGCTGCGCCAGCCTGTCCTCGCAGGCGCCCAGCGCCTATGCCACGGCCACCACCGCCGAACTGAAGGGCGATGCCGCCCGCCCGTCCGCCGGCCACGGCTGGGTGCGCAGCGAGCTGTACTTCGGCGTGGGCGAGGAGCAGGGCGCCGGCAACCGCCCGCAGGCCGACACCATCAGCGATGCGCAGTGGCGCACTTTCCTGGACAAGGAAGTGACCCCGCGCTTCCCGGATGGCCTGACCGTGTTCGATGCCTACGGCCAGTGGCTGTTCCGCGGCGATGCCAGCCCCAACCGCTTGCGTACCAAGGTGCTGGTGGTGCTGCACGAGGACACCCCGCAGCGCCGCGCCGATATCGAAGCGATCCGCCTGGCGTGGAAGCAGCAGACCAAGCATCAGTCGGTGCTGTGGTCGCGGCAGCCGGTCGAGGTATCGTTCTGACCTGAAGGGGCCATCGTGGCGCCACAGGGATGGACGATGAAACACAGGGACTACGTGCTGGGCCTGCTGCTGGCAGGCCTGTGGCTGCCGACGGCGGAGGCGAATGAGGGCGACGGCGAAACGCTACGCTTCCAGGTCGCCGCTCACGTGCAGGCACACGCCGATCCCCAGCAGGACGGCAGCATCGCGGTGCAGTTGTCGCCGTCGGGCAAGCGCCAGAATCTGGCGGGCGCGGCGGATGCGGACGGCAATTCGCGATGGGGTCTGGAGGACGTCGATTTCGATGGCTACCCGGAATTGATTGCACGTGCATCGGTGGGCATGGTCAACGAAGCGGTGGCGGTGTACCGCTTCGATCCGGCCAGTGCCGGGTTCCGCGCGCTGCAGGCCGACACCCACGGCAAGGACAGTTGCGGTGACTTGATGGGGCTGACTGTCGATCGTTCGAGCCGCACCCTGACCAGCAGCTGCCGCAGCGGCCCGATGTGGTACACCGATCAGTACCGGTTTGCAGGTACGAAGCTCTATCTGTACCGCTCCGAGAGCGTGTTGATGCTGGGCGATACGCTGAACGCCGCGCTGCATTGGGTGCAGACCGACGAGCAGGGGCCGTTGGCAGTCTGGCGCACCTATGATGCCGCCGGAAACGTGCTTGAGACGGCCATTGCCGATGGCCTGGGCGCACCGCCCGACGGACCGCTGCGTGGCCAGCAGGCCTCCGTGCTGGCGGCGCGCCTGTTCCTGTTCGACCGGCCCGGTGCATCCAGCACCAAGCGTTACCTGGTGCAGGGCGACCGTGTGGAAATGCTGGATGAACAGGATGGCTGGATGAAGCTGCGCTACCACAACCCGAAGCAGGGCACGGTGGTGGGCTGGATCAACGTCAACGATTGACGAGACATCCGTCTGAAGTTTGCGCATCGAGGCGATGCGCGCCTTGCCCACGGGGGCATCACTTCACCGGGTCTAGCCTCGGAGGTTCCCCCGTTCGAGGATGTATCCGATGAGCAAGCGCGTGGCCGAAATCGTGGTGGACGCCCTGCAGCAGGCCGGTGTCCGTCGTTGCTACGGCATCGTGGGCGATACGCTCAATCATGTTACCGATGCGATGCATGGCAGCGAGATCGCTTGGGTGCACGTACGCCATGAAGAAGTGGCAGCGTTCGCTGCCGGCGCCGATTCGCTTGTCAGCGGCCAGTTGACGGCGTGTGCTGGCTCCTGCGGGCCCGGTGGCCTGCATTTCATCAATGGCATCTTCGAGAGCAACCGCAACCGGGCGCCGATGGTGCTGATCGCCAGCCAGATCGTCACCAGCGAGCTGGGCATGGAGTTCCCGCAGGAAGTTGACTTCAAGGCGGTGTATGGCAGCTGCACGGTGTTCTGCGAACAGGTGCACAGCGCCGAACAGGCGCGACGCGTGGTGGCGCTGGCCTGCCAGGCCGCGATCAGCCGTCGCGGCGTCGCCGTAGTGATCCTGCCGGCTGACATCAGCGAGGCCGAGGTGAAGCACGATGTGCCGTTCTCGGTGCACTACACCCAGCCGGTGCTGCGTCCATCCGACACCGAACTTCAGCACATCGCCGAGCTGCTGGGGCAGGGCAAGCGCATCGGCATCTATGCCGGCGCCGGTTGCCAGGGCGCGCACGCCCAGTTGTTGGAACTTGCGCGCAGGTTGCAGGCGCCGGTGGCGCACACCTCGCGCGCCAAGGACTTCGTCGAGCCGGACAACCCGTACAACATGGGCATGACCGGCATTTTCGGCATCGAATCCGGTTTCCACACACTGATGGAGTGCGACACGCTGCTGCTGCTCGGCGCTGATTTCGCTTGGGGCCAGTTCTATCCGGACAGGGCGACGATCATCCAGGTCGACCGCGATGGCAGCCACCTCGGCCGCCGCCATCCGGTGAACCTTGGCGTGGTCGGTGATATCGCGCCGACGCTGGACGCCTTGCTGCCGATGCTGCCGCCGCGCGAGGACAGCAGTTTCCTGGACGAGTGCATCGAGCGCCGTGACAAGGCACTGAAAAAGCGCGAGAAGGAAGAGCAGCCCGGTGAGGGCGAGCTGATCCATCCGCAGCACCTGACCGCGCTGCTGTCGAAATATGCCACCGATGATGCACTGTTCACCGCCGACGGTGGCTCGCCGATGGTGTGGGTGTTGCGCCACATCCGCGTCAACGGCCGCCGCCGCACGCTGACCAGCCTGCTGCACGGCACGATGGCCAATGCGATGCCACAGGCACTGGGCCTGCAGAAGGCGTTCCCGGGCCGGCAGGTGATCTCGCTTTCCGGCGATGGTGGCCTGGCGATGCTGCTGGGCGATCTGTTGACGGCCGTGCAGGAAAACCTGCCGATCAAGGTGGTGGTGTTCAACAACGGCTCGCTGAATTTCGTCGAGCTGGAGCAGAAGGTGGAAGGCCTTCTGGACAACTACACCGACCTGAAGAATCCGGACTTCGGCCGCTTGGCCGAGGTGATCGGTTTCCACGGCCGCACCGTGACCCGCAGCGAGGACCTGGAGGAAGCGGTGCAGGACTTCCTGTCCCAGCGTGGCCCGGCGCTGCTGGACGTGCACACCAGCCGCGCCGAGCTGGTGATGCCGCCGCAGATCGAAGCCAAGCAGGTGGCCGGCACGGCGTTGTACGCGGCCAAGGCGGTGTTGAACGGCCGCTTCGACGACGTGAAGCATCTGCTGGTGGACAACTTCCTGAAGAAGTGAGGGTTGGGGTCTGATGCAGGGCTGCGCCCTGCACCCGCCGAATCAACGTCAACGTCAACGTCAAAAGCGGGGTATCGGTGGGATGGCGGGGTGGGTCCGGTTGCGGGGGACGCCGTAAACCCATCCTTGGGGGCTTGGCCGCGGCATCCATGCCGCGGACACCCCCGCAGCCGGACCCACCCCGCCTTCGACAGATTTCCGCGATCTGTTGGAATGGCATGGCCTGTTGCTCGTGGGGGTCGACCTTGGTCGGCACAGTAGATCCACGCCATGCGTGGATGCTTCCCGGTAGTGCCGGCCGCTGGCCGGCAACCAGGCAGATGCCTGCGATCCGGCGCTTGAGAGCGCAGCGACCGGCTCCTGCTTTTGATCTTTTGATTCTCTTCCGTGGCTGGCGCCCGCAGGAAACTGTCAGGGGCCGGGCGGGTAGGCTGCGCGGGGGTGTCCGCGGCATGGATGCCGCGGCCAAGCCCCCAAGGATGGGTTCACGGCGTCCCCCGCGTAGCCTACCCACCCGGCCCAACACGGGAAATCGTAGTTCGCGACCAACCACGAGGGGCTCCGCCGTTGGCTGGAACCCATCATTCCACGACGGAATTGGCGCGCTGGCCTCGCTGGGCCTACCATCGGCGGTCCCCACCCCCACCGCCCCTTCCATGTCCGCTCCCGCTCCCGCCGCACCGCGTCGCTGGTTCGTCGCCGGCGACTTCAACGGCTTCTTCGGCCTGGTCGTCGACAACCTCTCCATCCTCGGCTTCATCGCCATGGCCCTGGTCGGGATCTTCCAGTTCCCCGCCGACGTAGTGTTCGGCCGCATGTTCCCCGGCACTGCCTTCGGCGTGCTGGTTGGCAACCTGCTGTACACCCTGATGGCGCGCCGCCTGGCCACGCGCACCGGCCGCGACGATGTCACCGCCATGCCGCTCGGCCTGGATGCACCGACCAGCATCGGCATGGCCCTGCTGGTGCTCGGTCCTGCTTTCATTGCGTTCAAGCAGCAGGGCATGGACCCGCATGCCGCGGGTATCGCGACCTGGCAGCTGGGCATGGCCGCGCTGGTCATCATGGGCGTGCTCAAGTTCGTGCTGTCATTCTTCGGCGAAGCGGTTACCCGCGCGCTGCCGCGTGCTGCGCTGCTGGGTTCCATCGCCGGCATCGCGCTGGTGCTGATGGGCCTGCTGCCGCTGCTGGAAACGCTGCGCTCGCCACTGGTCGGCTTCACGACGCTGGGCCTGCTGCTGTATGTGCTGATCGCCAAGGGCAAGCTGCCGGTGCGTGGTCCGGGCGTGCTGTTGGCCTTCGTGTTCGGCACCGTGCTGTATTACGGCCTTGGCCTGGCCGGGCTCGGCGCACCGGGCTTCCACGTACCGGAGTGGGTGCCGCCGCAGGTGGTGCTGCCGCTGCCGACGCTGGGCTTCCTCGACGGCCTGCCCACCGCGATGACCTACCTGCCGCTGCTGCTGCCGTTCGGCCTGCTGATGGTGGTCGGTGGCATCAACGTCTCCGAAAGCGCACGCGCGGCCGGCGATGATTACCGCACCCGCGACATCCTGCTGGTGGAGGCGGTGGCCACGCTGGTGGCTGGCGTCTGCGGCGGCGTCGCGCAGACCACGCCGTACATCGGCCAGCCGGCCTACAAGCACATGGGTGCGCGCAGCGGCTACACGCTGCTGACCGGCCTGTTCGTCGGCATCGGAGGCATGCTCGGCATCATCTCCGGGCTGGTGCAGTGGCTGCCGTTGGCGGTGCTGGCACCGATCATCGTGTACGTGGCCATCGACATCACCACCCAGGCCTTCCAGGCCACGCCGCGTCACCATACCAGCGCGATGGTGTTCGGTTTCCTGCCGTCGGTGGCCTACCTGCTGGCGATCAAGGCGCCGGGCTGGATCGCGCCGGACCAGCTGCCTCAGCTGCTGACCAAGCTCGACGGCCACGGCCTGCCGGAGCTGGCGGTGATCTTCACCCTCGGCAATGGCTTCATCATCACCTCGATGCTGTGGATCTCGGCGGTGGCGGCAATGGTCGATGGCCGTCTGCGCCGCGCCTGCGGTTTCCTGCTGGTGGCCGCCGTGCTGACCCTGTTCGGCCTGATCCACTCGGTGGACCCGCGCGGCGGCATCTACCTGCCGTGGGATCTGGACGGCCTGGCGCGGATCATCAGCTGGCAGTTCGCCGGCGCCTACGTGGCACTGGCAGTGCTGCTGGGCCTGCTGTCGCTGCAGAAGCAGGCGGTGAAGCCGCTGGGTGAAAACAGCTGACCCCAAGGTAGTGCCGGCCGCTGGCCGGCATCCTCATGGACCTCGGACGCAGTGTGCAGCTGCCGGCCAGCGGCCGGCACTACCGCTCTCCGTCCAGTTCCGGGTAGTGGCGGAAGATGCCGTTGGTGTTGAACGGCAAGCGCCGTTCCGAGGCCAGGTAGGCGGCAATGGCCGGCCGCTTCGCCACCCGCTCCTGCAGCGCACGCAGCAGGGGCAGGGTTGGGCCCAGTGCCTGCATGCGGCGTGGGAACATGTAATCCAGCCCGCTCAGCAGCTGGAACAGCGACAGATCCACGTAGGAATGCTCGCGCAGCGCATGGCGGCCGCCATTGGCGGCCAGCACCTGCTCGAAGTAGCCGAGGAACTTCGGCAGCCGTTCGCTGCGCAGAGAGGCGGCGCGTGCCTTGGCTTCGATCTTCTGCTCTTCGTAGTACTTCGATACGGCGATCGGATGGTGGGTGTCATGCACCTCGGCCACCAGATCGGCGATGGTCAGCTGCAACTGCAGCGCCTGCATCCGCCGCGAGGCCGCCTGTGGCACCAGGTCCAACGTCGGGCCAAGGAAATCCAGGATCGCCGCGACCTGTGCGATGACCTGGCGGCCGGCCTTGAGGAACGGCGGTGCGAATGGCTGCGTCCCCTCGCTTTTCCCATCAAGGAAAGGTTGCATCACTGCATCGCCGTGTACCCGTGCCATGTCGATGTAGTCGGCGCCGGCATCTTCCAGCGCCAGCCGCACGAATTCACCGCGGCCCTGGATGCCGGTCCAGTAGTACAGCGCGTATTGCATGGCAACGTCTCCACACGACAAGAGCAACAGCCTCGCGCGCGGCGTGCAAAGCAGGCGTGAGCGTGGCTGCAGGTCCTGCCCAACCCAAACCGCAGCCGAACGAAGGGGGAACCCTCGCCGACACGGGGGGTCACACCATCTCCATGCGTGTGAAAACGAGGTGCTGCATCATGCAGAGTGGAAAGGCGGTATGGCCCTGGGTGCTGGGCGTGGTGGTGATCGGCGGTGCGGGCGGGTGGTTGTTCCGCGATCAGCTGAAGAGCCTGGCGGACGGCGTTTCGGTGCCGGTGCAATCCACTCCCGCCAGCAGCGCTGCACCTCCACAGCCAATGACGGCCGAGCAACCGGCCCCGGCACCTCCACCGATCAGGCACCCGCTGGAGACAGAGGCGGCCGCTGATCCAGCACTGCCGAAACTGGCCGACAGCGATGCCGCTGCCTGGGGCGCGCTGAGCCAGCTCTTCCAGGGCGAGGGCCCGCTGACCCTGCTGTTGCGCGACCATCTGATCCAGCGTCTGGTCACCCAGGTCGATAACCTGGACAAGCCGAGCGTGCCGCCGACCGCACTGGCCGCGCGGCCGCTGCCGGGCAACCTGCAGGTCGAGGCGGGTGAGGGCGGCGAACGCATCGCCGCAGCCAATGCGGCGCGCTATGCGCCCTATGTGCAGACGTTCACCGCGCTGGATCCGGCGGCGACGGCCACCGCCTACAAGCGTTTCTATCCGTTGATCCAGCAGGCCTATGTCGATCTTGGCCGGCCCGGCGGCTACTTCAACGACCGCCTGGTGGCGGTGATCGACCACCTGCTGGACACTCCGGAGCCGGCTCAGCCACCGTTGGTGGAACGCGACGAGCGTGGCCGCTACCGCTTCGTCGACGCCACCCTGCAGTCGCGCTCGATCGGGCAGAAAGCCCTGCTGCGCATGGATGTGGCGCAGGCAAGGGCCATCAAGCAGCAGCTGCGGGCGATCCGTACTGCCATCACACGCGGCTGAGCTCGTCCACCGCGCGAAACTGATCGGGATCAACGCGCCGACCACACCCGCTCCGGCATGCTGGCCGCAGGCTGACTGGCCTCGGGGTGCAGTCGCAGCCACCCTTGAAACGGGGTGGGGCAACCGCATCTTTCCAGCATCGCCGGCGCGGGCCGGCCCTGATGACCGATGAGGATTCGCAATGCGGATGGACAAGCTCACCTCGCGTTTCCAGCAGGCGCTGGCAGACGCACAGTCGCTGGCCGTGGGCCGCGACAACAGCATCATCGAACCGGTTCACCTGTTCAGCGCGCTGCTGGACCAGCAGGGCGGCAGCACGCGCCCGCTGCTGGCCCAGGCCGGGGTGAACGTGCCGGTACTGCGCGAGCGCCTGACCGAGGCGCTGGATGCGCTGCCCAAGGTGTCCGGCCAGGCCGGCAACGTTTCGATGGGCAATGACCTGGGTCGCCTGCTCAACCAGACCGACAAGCTGGCCCAGCAGAACGGCGATGCCTTCATTGCCAGCGAGTGGTTCGTGCTGGCCGCGCTGGACGACAGCGGCACGCTGGGCATGGCGCTGCGCGCCGCCGGTGCCGACAAGACCCGCCTGCAGGCCGCCATCGACAAGCTGCGCGGCGGCGAGAACGTGCAGTCGGAAAATGCTGAAGAACAGCGGCAGGCGCTGGAGAAGTACACCATTGACCTGACCGCACGTGCCGAGAGCGGCAAGCTCGATCCGGTGATCGGCCGCGATGAAGAAATCCGTCGCACCATCCAGGTGCTGCAGCGCCGGACCAAGAACAACCCGGTGCTGATCGGCGAGCCGGGCGTGGGCAAGACCGCGATCGTCGAAGGCCTGGCCCAGCGCATCATCAACGACGAAGTGCCCGAAGGCCTGCGCGGCAAGCGCGTGCTGTCGCTGGACATGGGCGCGCTGATCGCCGGTGCGAAGTTCCGCGGTGAATTCGAAGAGCGCCTGAAGGGCGTGCTCAACGATCTGGCCAAGAGCGAAGGGCAGATCATCCTGTTCATCGACGAGCTGCACACCATGGTTGGCGCGGGCAAGGCCGACGGTGCGATGGATGCCGGCAACATGCTGAAGCCTGCGCTCGCACGCGGCGAGCTGCACTGTGTAGGCGCCACCACGCTGGACGAGTATCGCAAGTACATCGAAAAGGATGCCGCGCTGGAGCGTCGTTTCCAGAAGGTGTTCGTGGGCGAGCCGTCGGTGGAGGACACCATCGCCATCCTGCGCGGGCTGAAGGAAAAGTACGCGGTGCACCATGGCGTGGAAATCACCGATCCGGCCATCGTGGCGGCGGCGACCCTGTCCAACCGCTACATCACCGACCGCCAGCTGCCGGACAAGGCCATCGACCTGATGGACGAGGCTGCTTCGCGCCTGCGCATGGAGATCGACTCCAAGCCAGAGGAACTGGACCGCCTGGAACGCCGGGTGATCCAGCTGAAGATCCAGCGCGAGATGCTGAAGAAGGAAAAGGACGAGGCCTCGCGGCAGCGCCTGGCCGATCTGGAAAACGACATCGATGGATTGGAGCGCGAGTTCTCCGACCTCAATGAAATCTGGAAGTCGGAGAAGGCCGCGCTGCAGGGTGCAACCAAGATCAAGGAGCAGGTCGAGCAGGCCAAGCTGGAGCTGGAATCCGCGCAGCGCCGCCAGGATTTCGCCAAGATGAGCGAGATCCAGTACGGCCTGCTGCCGCAGCTGGAAAAGCAGTTGGCCGCCGCGCAGGAAGCCGAGCACAAGGACTTCAAGCTGGTGCAGGACCGGGTCACCGATGAGGAGATCGCCGAGGTTGTCTCGCGCTGGACCGGCATTCCGGTCAACAAGATGCTCGAAGGCGAGCGCGACAAGCTGCTGCGGATGGAAGAGGTGCTGCACAACCGCGTGGTCGGCCAGGAGGAAGCGATCAAGGTCGTCTCCGACGCCGTGCGCCGCTCGCGTGCGGGCCTGTCCGATCCGAATCGTCCGGCCGGTTCGTTCCTGTTCCTCGGCCCGACCGGCGTTGGCAAGACCGAGCTGTGCAAGTCGCTGGCCGAGTTCCTGTTCGACAGTGCCGACGCGATGATCCGCATCGACATGAGCGAGTTCATGGAGAAGCACAGCGTCGCCCGCCTGATCGGTGCGCCCCCGGGCTACGTCGGTTACGAAGAGGGTGGTTACCTGACAGAGGCGGTGCGTCGTCGTCCGTACTCGCTGATCCTGCTCGACGAAGTGGAGAAGGCCCATCCGGATGTGTTCAACATCCTGCTGCAGGTGCTGGACGATGGCCGCCTGACCGATGGCCAGGGCCGTACCGTGGACTTCCGCAACACCGTCATCGTGATGACCTCCAACCTGGGCTCGCACCAGATCCAGGACATGAGCAGTGATGACAGCCCGGAGGCCTACATGCAGATGAAGGCGGCGGTGATGGGCGTGGTGCAGGCGCACTTCCGTCCGGAGTTCATCAACCGCCTGGACGACATCGTGGTGTTCCACCCGCTGGACAAGCAGCAGATCAAGCAGATCGCGCGCATCCAGATGCGTGGCCTGGAGAAGCGGCTGGCCGAGCGTGGGCTGAAGCTGGTGGTATCCGATGCGGCGTTCGATCTGCTCGGCAACGTCGGCTTCGATCCGGTGTACGGCGCACGTCCGTTGAAGCGTGCGATCCAGGCGCAGCTGGAGAACCCGCTGGCGCAGAAGATCCTGTCCGGCGCCTTCGTCAACGGCGATACCATCGAAGTCGGCAACGACGGCGGCCACCTGGTGTTCGCCAAGGCGTGATTCACACGGGGCGCTGCTTGGTCGCAGCGCCCCGTTTCCTGCGTGTAGCACCGGGTCACACCCGGCGTCCCCTCAGAAGCGGTGCGTGTATCCGCTCATCAAGCCGAACTGATTCGGCTTCTGCACGATCGGGCTGTCGGCCGCATCGCCGAGCAGGCGCGTGCCTTCCGCCGAGATGTACCAGTTGCCATTGCGGCCCACGCGGTGGCTCCACTTCAGGCCAAGCCCGGCACTGACCAGGCCTGCTTTCGGCTTGTGCTGGGCAAATCCGGTGCGCGCTGCCTGTTCCGGACTCACGCCGTACCAGGTCTGCATGTAGCCGCGATTGCCGTACTCGGTGGCGACACTGCCACTGACCACACCACCGGCAAAATCGAACAGCGGCATCGACAGGCTCAGCTGCATCTGCTGGGTGGCCAGGCCGTTGTCACCCTTGTCTTCATCCTTGCGGGTGAACTGCCAGCTGCCGCTCAGCACGGCTTCGCCCAGCGTATAACCAGCCGAGAGGCCGACCAGGGGACGGGTACGGATATCACCCATGCCGCGCAGGAAGTCCGAACCGCCGAGCGCGGAGTCCTCGTCGCGGCGGCTGCCGCTGGCACCGATGTAGGCACGCAGGTGGGTGTGTTCGCCGATGGCCGTACCCCAGCCGAGGCCACTGGTGCCCAGAAACCAGCCACCGGGTGACATGGCATCGAAGGACAGCATGGGCGACGCCTGGTACTCCTTGCTGCCGCTGTAGCGCGGTGTCGCACCGGCACCGGCGGCGACTTCGAAGGTCCAGTGGTCATCCTTGGCGTGGGCGATCGGCGCGGCGAACAACGGCAGCAGGGCGAGGCAGAGCAGGGTGGGGGTACGGTGACGCAGGGACATGGGCACTCTCGACGAAGGGAGGAATGCAGCACGCGCATCCGGCGAGTGCTGCAGGGTCGCTAGCGTGGCGATACGCCAGCGGCCGTTCCCTCCGCAGTTGTGCGGGAGTTGTAATCAACTGTAATCGCGCCCGTGGGCGTTCAGCTGGCAGCCAGCGGCCAGTGCATTTCGAAGCGTGCGCCGCCCAGCGTGGCGCGGCTGATGTGCAGTTCCCCGTCATGGCGTGCCGCGATGCGGCTGACGATGGCCAGGCCCAGTCCGAAGCCACCGGTATCGCGACTGCGGCTGTCGTCCAGGCGGGTGAACGGGCGGATTGCTTTCTCGCGGTCGGCTTCGGCGATGCCTGGGCCGTCGTCATCCACGCGCAGGCAGGCGCGACCGCCGACGCCGACAAGAGAGACCTCCACCTGCGAGCGCGCATGGCGCAGCGCGTTGCCGACCAGGTTGCTCAGTGCCAGCTGCAGCAGGCGTGGTTCTGCGTCCACCCGCGGCAGTGCGCTGGGTTGCACGCGCAGTACCAGGCCGGCGCGTTCGGCATCGCGGCGCGCATCGGCCAGGCAGGCCTGCAACCAGTCATTGGCTTCGATGCGCTGCAGGGGCTCGGCTTCGTTGGGATGTTCCAGGCGCTCGTAGGCCAGCAGTTCGCTGACCAGTCCGTTGAGCTCGGCCAGGTCACCGTGAAGCCCCTGCGCCAAGCGCGCGCGTCGTGCCGGATCGTCGCTGTCCCGCATCAGGTCCAGGCCGAAGGCCACGCGTGCGATCGGCGTGCGCAGTTCATGCGAGATGGCATGCGTGAGGTCACGCTGGCGCTGCACAAGCTCAGCCACGCGCGCGGCCATGCGGTTGGAATGATCGACAATGACCCGGATCTGCGAGCGTGGCGACACCTGCGCGCGCGCCTGCAGGTCGCCGGCACCGATGCGATCGGCATGCATGCGCAGTGCCTCCAGGTCGCGCCAGAGCAGGCGTACCCAGGCATACAGGCTGGCGCCGACCAGCAGCAGGATGCCGAGGTAGGCAGCGATGGTCATATACGTTGTCATCGACACCGCACCGGGCAGGCGCAGGTGCAGCCAGCGGCCGTCCACGCTGTCGATGGGCAGCAGTACCTGCTGGTAGAGGTCGCGCACGATGAAGCCATCGGCCCGCACCGCCGCCAGTTCCTGCGGGTTGAGCGCGGGAGGCCTGTCGAGCAGGGTCAGGGCGATGCCGTAGTGCGGCTGCCACTGCTGCAGGCGCTCACGCTGCTGTTCTGCATCCAGGCCAGCCAGGCCACTGCGCAGGGCGTACACCTGCCCGCGCACCTGCTGCACGAACACGCGGTCCTGCACGGGCGTGTAGATGCCATCCAGGATGTGGTTGAGGAAGAACACCGAAACCAGGAAACAGGCACCGGTGACGAACCACAGCCACAGGAACAGGCGCTTCACGCCGACCAGGCCGAGGGATTGAACTGGTACCCCCGGCCCCATACGGTCTTGATCCGTCGAGGTTCGCGCGCGTCGTCGCCCAGCTTGCGGCGCAGCTTGCCGATGCTGACATCGACGCTGCGGTCCAGCCCATCGAAGCCGATGCCGCGCACCGCCTGCAGGATCTGGTCGCGCGAGAGGATCTGCCCCGGCTGGCTGGCCAGCAGCCACAGGATCTCGAATTCGGTGGTACCCAGCTCCACTGCCAGGCCGTGCAGGTGAACGTCGCGCTGCATGCGATCGATCAGCAGTCCGCCATGCATCAGCCGGCAAGGCGAACCGGTGCTGCCGCTGCCGTGCCGGCGGCGCAGCAGGGCGCGCAGGCGGGCCAGCAGCAGGCGCGGTTCGACCGGCTTGTGCACGTAGTCGTCGGCGCCGGACTCCAGGCCGAGCACCTGCTCGATGTCGTCCTCGCAGGCAGTCAGCATCAGGATCGGCACGTCGGAGAAGCTGCGGATCTGCCGGCACACGTCGATGCCGCCGAGGCCGGGCAGCATCAGGTCCAGCACCACCAGTTCCGGTGCGTGCTGGCGGCAGGCGGCGCCGGCCAGGTCGCCGCGGGCGATGTGCTGCACGGCGAAGCCATGTTCGTGCAGGTAGTCGCTGACCAGTTCGGCCAAGCGGCGGTCGTCCTCCACCAGCAGCACCGGGGTCGGTGTGCCGCTGGCGGCGGGTGTCCAGGGGGATGACTGCATGCGCTTGGGCCTCCGTGCCCGGGCAGGAGCGCCCGGCGGCGAAGCCTAGCAACGGCCCATGACGGCTGCCTGAATCGCGGCCAACCTGATAACCACCGGTACGGGCGTTATCGCCAGTGGCTCTCAGCGGTCTCTGCCGGCTGGCCTATCGTGGCCGTTTCCCCGGATGGAGCCTGGCGCAATGAGCGACCCGCAGTGGCAACTGGAAACCCTGGCCGTGCATGGCGGCTATCGTCCCGATCCGACCACCCGCGCGGTGGCGGTGCCGATCTACCAGACCGTGGCATACGCCTTCGATGACACCCAGCATGGTGCCGACCTGTTCGACCTGAAAGTGGCCGGCAACATCTACACGCGCATCATGAATCCCACCACCGATGTGCTGGAGCAGCGCGTGGCGGCGCTGGAAGGCGGCATCGGTGCGCTGGCGCTGGCTTCGGGGCAGGCCGCGATCACCTACGCCATCCAGACCATCGCCGAGGCCGGCGACAACATCGTCGCCTCCAGCGCGCTGTATGGCGGTAGCCTTAATCTGCTGGCGCATACGTTGCCGCAGTACGGCATCCAGACCCGCTTCGCCGATCCGGCCGATCCATCCGCGTTCGCCGCGCTGATCGATGAACGCACCAAGGCGGTGTTCGTCGAGTCGATCGGCAATCCTCGCGGCAACGTCACCGAGATCGCCGCCATCGCCGAGGTCGCCCATGCCGCCGGCGTGCCGCTGATCGTCGACAACACCGTGGCCACGCCATTCCTGCTGCGCCCGTTCGAGCATGGCGCCGACATCGTGGTGCATTCGCTGACCAAGTACCTGGGCGGCCACGGCACCAGCCTGGGCGGTGCGATCATCGACTCGGGGCGTTTTGACTGGGCCGCTCAGCCCAAGCGCTTCGCCCGCCTCAACCAGCCCGACCCGAGTTACCACGGCGTGGTCTATACCGAAGCACTCGGACCGGCCGCCTACATCGGCCGCGCGCGGGTGGTGCCGCTGCGCAATACCGGCGCGGCGCTGTCGCCGTTCAATGCGTTCCTGATCCTGCAGGGCATCGAAACCCTGGCCCTGCGCATGGAGCGCATCAACGCCAACGCGCTGGCGGTCGCACAGTTCCTGCAGGCGCACGCAAAGGTGGCCTGGGTGCGCTACGCCGGGCTGGCCGACGACCCCGAGCATGCCGCCGCACAGCGCTACCTGGGTGGGCACGGCTCGGGCGTACTGACCTTCGGCCTGCCTGGCGGGCGCGAGGCAGGTGCACGTTTCCTCGATGCCCTGAAACTGTTCACCCGGCTGGTCAATCTGGGTGATGCGAAGTCGTTGGCTACCCACCCGGCCTCGACCACCCACCGCCAGCTGGACGCCGTCGAGCTGGCCAAGGCCGGTGTCAGCGAAGACACCGTGCGGCTGTCGATCGGCATCGAGCACATCGGCGACCTGCGTGCCGACCTGGAGCAGGCTTTGGCTGGCGCCTGATAGCCACGCGCTTGGTCGTCATCGCCACAGGCGATCACCATGGGCCGTGCAATGCGCTACGGTGGAACTGCCTCTCCAAGGCAATGGCAACGTGGCGATCCAGATCCCCGGTCGATGCGGGTCGACCGGGGATTTTTTGTTTCCGGGGTCAGATCCGTTTTCCTGCGGAAAACGGATCTGACCCCATGCGACGCCGTGTCGACCAAGGTCGACACCTACCAACAGCCGCAGGAAGCCCGCTTTTGTTGTTGCTCTGGCTTTTGCTGTCGCCTCTGCGGGTGCAGGGCGCCGCCCTGCCGCAGAACCCTCACACCACCGGAATGCTGTGCTGGCCCAGGTTGCGATACGGCGGCGTGGCCATCACCATCTCGGCCAGCGAATAGGCCAGCTCGCGCTCGGCCATCACCGTCCCGTCGGCACCATGCTCCAGCAGGTGCTTCACCTCGGCATCGCTGTGTGCTCGCGCCAGCAGGGTCAGATTCGGGTTCAGTGCACGCAGTTTGGCCAGGGTCTCGCCGGCTTCCAACGGCTGTGGGATTGCCAGCACGGCGATCTTGGCGCGCTCGGGATGGGCTTCGGCCAGCACCTTGTCCGAGGCCGCACTGCCGCGGATGCCGGGCAGTCCCGCCGCATGCGCTTCGGCGACATGCTCCTTGTTGTCGTCGATGATCATCACCGGCACGCCACGGTCGCGCAGAACCTGCGCCAGCGCACTGCCGACCCGACCGTAGCCGATGACGATGGCGTGGTCGTGCAGGTCCAGCGACGGCCCAGGTGGCAACTCGGTTTCCACCGCGGCCGGCGTGGTTTCCTGGTGCTTCAGCAGCCAGCGGTCGAGCAGGCCGAACACCAGCGGGTTGAGCATGATCGAGATCAGCGCGCCGGCCAGCACCAGAGCCTGCCCGGTGGGCGGCAGGATCTTCAGGGTCACGCCGAGGCCGGCGATGATGAAGGCGAACTCACCGATCTGCGCCAGGCTGGCGGAGATGGTCAGTGCGGTACCGGTGGGATGGCCGAACGCTCGCACGATGAAGAACGCGGCGGCGGACTTGCCGAACATGATGATCGCGGCGGTGGCCAGCACCTGCCACGGGTGCTCGATCAGGATGCTGGGATTGAACAGCATGCCCACCGAGACGAAGAACAGCACCGCGAACGCATCGCGCAGCGGCAGCGAATCGCTGGCCGCCTTGTGGCTCAGTTCGGATTCGTTGAGCAGCATGCCGGCAAAGAATGCGCCCAGCGCAAAGGACACGCCGAACAGCATCGCCGACCCGAACGCCACGCCCAGCGCGATCGCCAGCACCGACAGTGTGAACAGCTCGCGCGAACCGGTACCGGCAATGCGTTCGAGGATCCACGGAATGACCCGGCGGCCGACCACCAGCATCACCGCCACGAACAGGCCCAGCTGCACGAAGGTCCAGCCGATGCTTGCGAGCACGCTGCCGAGGGTGTGCTGCTCGTTGGCCGCATCGGGACCGAACACGCCGGCCATCACCGGCATCATCACCAGCGCCAGCACACAGGCCAGGTCTTCCACGATCAGCCAGCCGACCGCGATCTTGCCGCGCTGGGTTTCCAGCAGGCGCCGCTCTTCCATCGCCCGCAGCAACACCACGGTACTGGCGGTGGCCAGCGCGAAACCGAACACGATGCCGTGGATGACCGGCCAACCCATCAAGGCTGCCAGGCCCCAGCCGAGCAGGGTGGCGACCAGGATCTGGCCGATCGCACCGGGAATGGCGATGGCCTTGACCGCCATCAGGTCCTTCAGCGAGAAGTGCAGGCCGACGCCGAACATCAGCAGCATCACCCCCAGTTCGGCCAGCTGGTTGGCCAGCGCCTGGTCGGCGACGAAGCCGGGGGTGAACGGACCTACACAGATGCCAGCAACCAGGTAACCGACCAGCGGAGACAAACGCAGCTTGTTGGCCAGCGCGCCAAAGATGAAGGCGAGCCCCAGGCCAACGGCAACGATGTTGATCAGGTCGGTGTCATGGTGCATCGGCTCTCGCAGAAAAACGGGGGTATCCCGATTTTCACCGATGACGCCAGATACGGCAAACCTTAAATGCGAATGGGGTCAGATCCCTTTTCCCGCAGGAAAAGGGATCTGACCCCGCCACGGAGTTGCCGACCAGGGGCCGGCACTACCACTTACCAGGTGTACTTGACCCGGCCGTACACGTACGCGCCGTTGAAGCCGAACGGCGAGTAGTTGCTGTACGGCAGCATGCCGAAGGTCGAGTTCTGCAGGTCTTCGGTGCGGTCCGGGTACTTGTCCAGCAGGTTGTCGGCGCCCACGGTCAGGGTCCAGTTGCTGCTCGGCTTGTAGCTGGCCGAGGCATCCACCACCCAGGCGTCGCCGTAGGTCTGGTCGCGCAGCGCGGTGGCCGAGTTGCGCACGGTGAACTTGCCGTAACGGGTCGCCGCCAGGCCCAGTTCCCAGTGATCCGAACGCCAGGTGCCGCTCAGGATCGCCTTGTCGCGCGGGAAGCTGTCCTCGATGCGGCCGATTTCATCGCGGCCGATCAGCGACTGGTTCAGGCCCAGCGTGCCGAACACCGCCGGGGTGACTCCAACGCGGCGCACTTCGGTGTCGTTGTAGCTGTAGGCGGCGGTCAGTTCCAGGCTGCTGGCGCTGAACGGCACGGTGTAGCTGGAGACGAAGTCGACGCCACGGGTACGCGTATCCAGGCCATTGGTGAAGTACGAGAACGCGGTCACCTGCGGCAGGCCCAGGGTGCCCAGCAGCGCGCTGGTTGCCGCATTGGTGGTGATGCTGGAGGACAGTGCGATACGGTCATCGATGTCGATCTGGTAGGCATCGACGGTGATGTACAGGCGGTCGATCGGCTGCAGCACCAGGCCCACGCTGTAGGAGGTGGAGGTCTCGGCCTTCAGCGGCGAAGCGCCCAGCGCCTGCGCGGCCTGGCTGGTGGTGGGGAACGTGCCGCGTTCGACGAACACGCCGTTGGTGAACTGGCTGGTCACCGCCTGGTAGCCCTGCTGGGCCAGCGACGGTGCACGGAAGCCACTGGAGGCGGTGGCACGCAGCGCGACCTTGTCGGTGAACGCATAACGCGCCGACAGCTTGCCGGAGAAGCGGTCGCCGAAGTCCGAGTAGTCCTCGTAGCGGCCGGTGACGCCGGCCGAGAATTTCTCGGTCAGGTCCGCTTCCAGACCCGCATAGACCGCGTAGTTGTGGCGGTCGGCATGCACTTCATTGGTCGGGGTGAAGCCGCCGAAGCCCTGCGCGCCGCTGCCGGTGTACGAGTTCAGCTCGCCCGGCTTCTGGTCCCACTTTTCCTTGCGGTACTCACCGCCGAAGGACAGCGTGACCGGGTAGGCCAGGCCCCAGTCCAGCGACTTGGTCAGGTCGGCATTGAAGATGTCCTGCTGGTACTTCAGCGTGCCGTCGTAGAACGAGCGCGGGCTGGTCGCACCCAGGCTGTAGTTGATGCTGTTGCGGGTGTGGAAGTCGAGGGTGTTCTCGCCGTGGTTCAGGCTCAGGTCCCAGGTCCAGCCGCTGTCGGTGTTGCCCTTGACCCCGGCCACCAGCGAGCGGTCCTTGGAATACTGGTTGATCTCCGGCACGAAGCCGTCCGGGTAGGTCTGCGCCAGCAGTGCGCCCTGGCTGTTGTGGTTGCGCGAGCGGTAGAACGCGAACGAGGTGATGTCGCGGTTGCTGAGCAGCGCGCTGGCGTAGCCGGTCACGTGGTCGCTGAAATCGAAGCTGGCGTTGACCGAGGCGGCGGTGGCGTCCACGCGCGGGTCGCCGACGATGAAGGTGGTCTGGCCGATGCTGGGGAAGTTGCCGGTGTTCGGCGTGGTGCCACGGTACGGGCCGGCGCGGTTGCTCTCGTCCTGCTGGCTGATCTGGCCGGCGACGTGCACGCGGCCACGGCCGTTGCCGAACTCGACGCCGGTATCGCCGGAGAGCTGGTACTTGTTGCCGTCGCCGGCCGAGTACTGGCCGTAGTCCACCGCCAGGCTGCCACCACTGCCGCTGCCCTTGAGCACGATGTTGATGACGCCGGCGATGGCGTCAGAGCCGTACTGCGCCGACGCACCGTCGCGCAGCACTTCCACGCGCTCGATCGCAGCGATCGGGATCGCATTGATGTCCACGGCCGACGAGCCACGGCCGATGCTGCCGTTGACGTTGATCATCGCCGAGGTGTGGCGGCGCTTGCCGTCGACCAGCACCAGTACCTGGTCCGGCGACAGGCCGCGCAGCTGCGCCGGGCGCACGCCGCTGGTGCCATCGGTCAGGGCAGGGCGGGGGAAGTTCAGCGAGGGCAGGGCGCGCGACAGTGCGGTGGCCAGCTCGCTGGTGCCGGTGGACTGCAGGGCTTCGGGGGTGATGATGTCGATCGGTGACTGTGACTCGGCCACCGTGCGGTCGGCCACGCGGGTACCGGTGACGATCACCGTGTCCAGGGTGTTGGCGGCGGTGCCGGCCTGCTGGGCAGCGGCAACGAACGGAGAACCACCGAGTGCGACAGCGACGGCGGCGGCGATCAGGCTGGTCTTGCGGGTCATCGGGATGGGGCTCCGGTTGGCGGGGGCGGCACCGGAATCGACATCACGGGGGTGAGGCGGACGGCGGTTGTTGCGGTGCGCAATACAGGAATTAACGGGATATTCAGCGCCTGTCAAATGCCGGTCATCAGAAAAAACGTTGCAGCAGCAACCATTTAGCCCGGATCGGCACTGACGGGGGAGGGGACCCGGGAGGCGCGCGGCGAGAACGTGGGAGAGAGGAACGTCGGCCGCTGCGCATCCCGGGGCCCGTCAAGTATTCGTTAACGTTAGAATTGCGTCGCAGGAACAGTGCTCACCAGCACATTCCATTCGGTTATATGGACCCCTCCCCCGATGATCTCCCTTCGTAATTTCGCCTTGCGCCGCGGCGAGCGGCTGCTGTTGTCCAATGTCGACCTGACCCTGCATGCCGGTTACCGGGTGGGTGTGGTCGGCCGCAACGGTGCCGGCAAGTCCAGCCTGTTCGCGGCAGTGAAGGGTGAGCTGGAGGCGGACAAGGGCGACGTCGATCTGCCCGGCAAGGTGCGCATCGCCAGCGTTGCCCAGGAAACCCCATCGCTGCCGGACCCGGCGCTGAGCTTCGTGCTGGGCGGTGATACCGAAGTGGCTGCCGTGCTGGCCGCCGAGGCCGATGCCACCGCCCGCGAGGACTGGGAGGCCGTGGCCGAGGCACACACCAGAATGGCCGAGCTCAATGCCTACGACGCCGAAGCGCGCGCCGGCAAGCTGCTGCACGGCCTCGGTTTCCCGGCCGAGACCCATCACCGCGCGGTGTCCTCGTTCTCCGGCGGCTGGCGCGTGCGCCTGAACCTGGCCCGCGCGCTGATGATGCCCAGCGACCTGCTGCTGCTGGACGAACCGACCAACCACCTGGATCTGGACGCGGTGTACTGGCTGGAACAGTGGCTGCTGAAGTACCCGGGCACGCTGCTGCTGATCTCGCATGACCGCGAGTTCCTCGACAACGTGGCCACCCACACCCTGCACCTGCACGGTGGTGGCGCCAAGCTCTACCCGGGCGGCTACACCGACTTCGAGCGCCAGCGCGCCGAACAGCTGCGCCAGCAGCAGATCGCGCACGACAAGGAACAGGCCGAGCGCGCCCATCTGCAGAGCTTCATTGACCGCTTCAAGGCGCAGGCCAGCAAGGCCGCGCAGGCGCAGAGCCGCATGAAGCGCCTGGCCAAGCTGGCTGGCACCGAGGCGGTACGCGCCGAACGCGAGTTCCGCATCGAGTTCGCGCCGCCGGCCAAGCTGCCGTTCTCGCTGATCCGCCTGAACCACGTCGAGGCTGGCTACGGCAAGGACGCGGTGATCCTGCACAACGTCGGCTTCGGCCTGGAAGCGGGCCAGCGCATCGGCCTGCTCGGCCCGAACGGCGCCGGTAAGACCACCCTGGTGAAGACCCTGGTGGGCGAGCTGGCACCAATCGTCGGCGAGCGCATGGCGCACCCTGACCTGAAAATCGGCTACTTCGCCCAGCACACGGTGGAGTCGCTGCACGAAGGCCAGTCGCCGATGGAGCATTTCCGCGAGATCGCCCCGGACGCACCGAACCAGTCGTTCCGCGATTTCCTCGGCAAGTGGAACTTCCCGGGCGACCGTGCGTTCGAGCCGGTCGATGGTTTCTCCGGCGGCGAGCGCGCGCGCCTGGCGCTGGCGCTGATCGCCTGGCAGCAGCCGAACGTGCTGCTGCTGGACGAACCGACCAACCATCTTGACCTGGAAATGCGCGAGGCGCTGGCTGAGGCACTGGCCACCTTCGAAGGCGCGATCGTGATGGTCTCGCATGACCGCCATCTGATCGGCCTGGTCTGCGATACCTACTGGCGCGTGGCCGATGGCGTGGTCGAGCCGTTCGACGGCGACCTTGACGCCTACGCCGCATGGCTGCGCACTCGTCCGCAGGCGCAGGGCACCAAGGCGCGCATGGAGCAGGTGGAAGAGCCGGTGGTGGTCAAGACCGCGCCGGTGGCGCAGGTGGTGCAGAAGAAGCCGGTGAATCCGCACAAGCTGGCCGCGGCCGAATCCAAGGTGGCCGAGCTGGAAGGCGCCCTGGCCGAGCTGGACCGCCAGCTGGCTGACCCGGCCAACTACGCCGATGCCACCCGCATGGCGGTGATCGGCCGCGACCGCGAAACCACCGCCGCGCAGCTGGAGAAGGCCGAAGCGGCGTGGATGGAGCTTCTGGAGTCCTGATCACGCAGAAAAGGGGACGGAGGGGATTAAGTCGTTTGTGTCACAAACGACTTAATCCCCTCCGTCCCCTTTTTGTTATGTGCCTTGCGCCTGCAGCCATTCGCGGAACCGCTTCGCTGGCTCGCGTTCGGTACGTGAGCGCAGCCGGGTCAGCCAGTAGCGGCCAAGATCCAGCGTGGTGCCGAATGGCTGCAGCAACCGGCCTTCAGCCAGTTCCTGCTCGAACATGCGCAACGGCAGCAGTGCCACGCCGGCGCCACCGATCGCGGCCATGGCAACGGTCAACGACGAATCGAATACCGGCCCGCGTGCTTCCAGGCCACTGATCCCGGCGGCCTGCAGCCAACGCGGCCATTCGTCGCTGCGGTAGGAGCGCAGCAGCGGCAGCGTGCCCAGGTCGCGTGGCTGCTTCAGCCGCCGCGCCAATGCCGGCGCGCACAGCGGTGCGAACGGCGCATCGAGGATCGCCGTGCAGGCCTGGCCCTGCCAGTCGCCGTTGCCGAAACGGATCGCCAGATCCAGGCCTTCGCCGGCCAGGTCGATGCGGTTGTTGTGGGTCTGCAGGCGCAGCTCGATATCCGGATGCGCGGCCTCGAATGCGGCCAACCGTGGCAGCAGCCAGCCGGTAGCGAAGGTACCGACCACGCCCAGGGTCAGCACCTCGCGCGCCGGGCCGCCGGTGTAGCGCGCGATGCTGGCCGAGATGCGCTCGAACGATTCATTGAGCACCGGATACAGCGCCGCGCCCTCGTCGGTGAGCGCCACGCCACGCGGCAGGCGATGGAACAGGCGGATGCCGAGGCGGTCTTCCAGCCCGCGGATCTGGTGGCTGAGTGCGGCCTGGCTGACGCACAGTTCCAGCGCGGCGCGGGTGAAGTTCTGGTGGCGTGCGGCCGCCTCGAAGGCACGCAGGGCGTTCAGCGGCAGGGTTGGGTGCAGCATCAAGGGAGTCGTGAGTCAGGGTGATGGCTGATCCTACCTGCTCGACAAAGATTTCAGGAAAATTAATGGGTTGATTGCGACAGTCATGAACTGCGCTAATGTCTCCCGCTGATTTTTCGCGCTGGTCGCCTGCGTGCGAGGCTTCAATAATCGAACGGTCCCCCAGGAGAACCCCGCATGCTCGCCCGTCGCCGATTCCTCCAGTTCAGTGGTGCCGTCGTGGCTTCCTCGCTTGCTCTTCCGTTGCTGGCACGCGCGACGGGCAAGACCACCGCCAACGCGCCGGCCGAAGCTGCGATCACCGCGGCCACCGACTTCGCGACGCTGGAAAAGGCCTGTGCGGGACGCCTTGGCGTAACCTTGCTCGATACCACCAGCGGCCGCCGCATCGGCCATCGCCAGGACGAGCGTTTCCCGATGTGCAGCACTTTCAAAAGCGTGCTGGCCGCCACCGTACTCAGCCAGGCTGAGCGCACTCCCGCGCTGCTGGACGCGCGCGTCCCGGTGCGCGATGCCGACCTGCTCTCGCATGCGCCGGTCACCCGTCGCCACGCCGGCAAGGACATGACCGTGCGTGACCTGTGCCGGGCGACGCTGATCACCAGCGACAACACCGCCGCCAATCTGCTGTTCGGCGTGGTCGGTGGCCCGCCCGCGGTGACCGCCTTCCTGCGCGCCAGTGGCGATGCGCTCAGCCGCAGCGACCGGCTCGAGCCTGAGCTGAACAGCTTTGCCAAGGGTGACCCGCGCGATACCACCACGCCCGCCGCGATGGCCGCGACCCTGCAACGGGTGGTGCTGGGCGAAGTGCTGCAACCGGCCTCGCGGCAGCAGTTGGCCGACTGGCTGATCGACAACGAAACCGGTGATGCCTGCCTGCGCGCGGGCCTGGGCAAGCGCTGGCGGGTCGGCGACAAGACCGGCAGCAATGGCGAAGACGCGCGCAACGATATCGCCGTGCTGTGGCCGGTAGCCGGCGGCGCACCGTGGGTGCTGACCGCCTATCTGCAGGCGGGTGCGATCAGTTATGAACAACGTGCCACTGTGCTGGCGCAGGTGGGGCGGATCGCCGATCGCCTGATCGGTTGAGGTAACCGGGGTCATTCAAAAGTCGCTTGCCGGATCGGTCGGGCGCGCGCATCCTGCGCGCCTTCGAACTACATGGATGTCCCCCATGAGCCATGAGCTGATCTACCTGCTGCTGATCTTCGCGTTGCTGGTGATCCCGCGCGCGCTGCAGCGTTTCAGCCTGCCGGCGCCGCTGACCTGCCTGCTGTTCGGCATCATCGGCATGCTCTGGCTGGGCGACCAGGCGCACGACGCAGTGATCGGCCTGCTGGCCACGCTGGGCATTTCCTCGTTGTTCCTGTTTGCTGGCCTGGAAGTGGACCTGCAGGCACTGCGCCGCGGCATGTGGCCGTTGCTGGCGCACCTGGTGATCCGCAGTGCGACCCTGTTCGGGGTGGGCTGGCTGGCCTGGCGCTACGCGGGGCTGCCGTGGCAGGCCGCCGGCCTGCTGGCGCTGGCGCTGCTGACCCCCTCCACCGGTTTCATCATGGATTCGCTGTCGCGGCTGGGCCTGAGCGAGGACGAGCGGTTCTGGGTCACCAGCAAGGCCATTGCCGGTGAACTGCTGGCACTGGCGGCGTTGTTCATCGTGCTGCAGGCCGGCGATCCGGGGCATATGGCGCTGTCCAGCCTGGCCCTGCTGGCGATGATGATCGGCCTGCCGCTGCTGTTCATTGCGTTGGGGCGCTGGGTGGCACCGCACGCGCCGGGCTCGGAGTTCTCGCTGCTGGTGATGGTGGGTATGGTCGCGGCCTATATCACCTACCTGCTGGGCGTGTACTACCTGGTCGGCGCGTTCATCGCCGGCCTGGTCGCGCGCCTGCTGCACCAGCGCATGCCGCTGCTGGCCTCGCACGAGAACCTGCACGCGCTGCGCCTGTTCGCCTCGTTCTTCGTGCCGTTCTACTTCTTCAATGCCGGCACCAAGGTGCCCAGCGAAGCGCTGAGCTTCGAGGCACTGGGGCTGGGTATCGTGATCACCCTGGTGGTGCTGCCGTTGCGCATCGGCGTGGTCTGGCTGCAGCGCCGGGTGATGTTCGGCGAAAGCTTCCGCAGCAGCCTGCGGGTTTCGCTGGCGCTGGCCCCGACGTTGATCTTCACCCTGGTGCTGGCGGCGATCATGCGCGAGCGTTTCCAGATTCCGGCGGTGTTGTTCGGTGCGCTGCTGCTGTATGCGGCACTGACCACGCTGCTGCCGTCGCTGGTGTTCCGCAGCCCGTTCGATGTCGATCCGGTTGAACAGGAGCCGGCGGGCGAGGGCGAGGCGGCACCGGTGGCCGCCACCGAAACGCTGCCGGTGGCGCAGACGGCTGAACGTTGATCGGGGAGCGTGCGCGGTTTGCGCCCACCGGCCATGGCCGTTAGGGTTGGGGCATGAAACTGCCCGCCGCCGTCACCGCATCCGCCCTCCTGCTCAGCCTCGCTGCGTGTACGCAGCGCTCCGACACGGTCGCCCATGATCTGGCGACCGCACCAGCCGACGCCTTCATGGCCGCCGTGGCCGCACATTGCGGCCAGGCCTACGCGGGCAAGGTGGTGGAGGACACCCCGGCACCCACTGGCAAGGACCCGTTCGCTGGCCAGCGCCTGGTCATGCACGTTCGTGGTTGTGCCGACCCGGCGCATGAGCTGCGTATCCCGTTCCATGTCGGCGATGACCACTCGCGTACCTGGGTGCTGACCCGTACCGCGACCGGCCTGCGCCTGAAGCACGATCATCGTCATGCAGACGGCAGCCCTGATGCGATCACGCTGTATGGCGGCGACAGCACGCCGCCGGGGACCGCCGAGCGCCAGCAGTTCCCGGCCGATACGGATTCGGTGGCCATGTTCCGCCGCGCCGACATGCTGGCGTCGACCCACAACACCTGGGCGATGGAGATCGATCCCGACCAGACCTTCGTCTACGAACTGACCCGACCCGACGGCCGTCGCTTCCGCGTTCAGTTCGATCTGAGCAAGCCAGTGGACCTGCCGCCAGCGCCGTGGGGCGACGAGAAGGCACCCGCGCCGTGACCCAGGGGTCGGATCCCTCCTGCGGAGGGCCCCGACCCCGATGCTGAACCCAAGGGTCAGCGCCCTGGCCGTCGGCCAGGGATCCGACCCTGCACTCAACGCGTGCCGAATCGGGCCCGGCAACCGTTGCTTACCCACACCTGGCCACGCGAGTAACCCCAGCTGCGGCCTTCCTGGCAGGCGCTGCCGGACAGTTGCTGCTGCAGCACCGGCCGGCCCTGGCGCTCATCCCAGTCGCAGGTCTGCGAGCGGTTGTTGTTGCTGCTGCAGGTGACCGAGTAGTTGCGATCACCGCCGCCACCCCAGCCGCCGCCACCGCCGCCCCAGCCGCGGGCCTCGGCGAACTCCGCACGGCAGCCGCCGCTGACCCAGATCGCGCCATTGCGCACGCCCCAGGTGCGGCCTTCATCGCAGGGGCTGCCGGACAGTTGGCGGACCATGCGGGCATTGCGCCAGCCGACCTGGCAGCTGCGCTCGCGGTTGTTCTGGCTTTCGCAGCGGATCGTTTCGCCCGGGCGGCCGTTGCCGCCCCCCCAGCCACCGCCGTTGCCGCCGCCCCAGCCGCCGCGGGCCTCGACGAATTCGGCGCGGCAGCCGTTGGTGACCCAGATGCTGCCGTTACGGCTGCCCCAGGTTCGTCCTTCATCACAGTCCGAGCCGGACAGCTGGCGGACCAGCTGCGCTCCGCGCCAACCGGTGTTGCAGACCCGTTCGCGGTTGTTTTGGCTTTCGCAGCGGACCACGCCGCTCTGCGCATGCGCGGAAGGGGCGGGCAGGGCAAGGGTGCCCAGTGCACCCAGGGTGAGGCTCACGGCCAGGCTGGCCAGGGACAGCGGTTTCATGGCGGCATCCCATACGGTGGCAGGTGCCCGACTATAGGGAGAGGGGCGATCAAGCCGGTGTGACTGGCAGGATTTGCCCCGGCCGGGGCCTCGGCCGCAGAATACGAGGCTTTCCGGCCTCCATCGGGCGCCGGCGTTCTCCAGCGGAGCTTCCCCCATGCGTACCCACTTCTGCGGCCTGGTCGATGAGACCCTGATTGGCCAGACTGTCACCCTCGCCGGCTGGACCGACGTGGCCCGTAACCAGGGCGGCGTCTGCTTCATCGATCTTCGAGATCATGAAGGCATCGTGCAGGTGACGGTGGAGGTCGACAACGCCGAAGTGTTCGCCGTGGCCGCGTCGCTGGGCTACGAGGACGTGCTGCAGGTGGAAGGCGTCGTGCGCGCCCGCCACGCGGTCAACGACAAGATGCGTACCGGCAA
Source organism: Stenotrophomonas sp. 22DLJC03 (assembly GCF_056861405.1). NCBI lineage: Bacteria > Pseudomonadati > Pseudomonadota > Gammaproteobacteria > Lysobacterales > Lysobacteraceae > Stenotrophomonas > Stenotrophomonas sp. 22DLJC03. The sequence continues at coordinate 154,692 of NZ_JBSPUG010000006.1, read as the reverse complement.
GGTGGAAGTGATCGCCACTGCCATCACCGTGCTGAACAAGGCCGCGCCGCTGCCGTTCCACGCCCACGAGAACCCGGGCGAAGAAACCCGCCTGAAGTACCGTTACCTGGACCTGCGCCGTCCGGAAATGCAGCGCATGCAGCGCACCCGCATCAAGCTGGTGCAGGCCCTGCGCCGCCACCTGGATGAGAAGGGCTTCCAGGACATCGAGACCCCGATCCTGACCAAGGCCACCCCGGAAGGCGCGCGTGACTTCCTGGTGCCGGCGCGCATGCACCCGGGCGAGTTCTACGCCCTGCCGCAGAGCCCGCAGCTGTTCAAGCAGATCCTGATGGTGGCCGGCTTCGACCGCTACTACCAGATCGCGCGCTGCTTCCGCGACGAAGCGCTGCGTGCCGACCGCCAGCTGGAGTTCACCCAGCTGGACATGGAGTTCGCCTTCGTCCGCGAGCGTGACGTGCAGGATTTCGTCGAGGACATGATCCGCGCCATCTTCAAGGAAGTGGTCAACGTCGAACTGGATGCAAGCTTCCCGCGCATGACCTGGGCCGAGGCGATGCGTCGCTACGGTTCGGACAAGCCGGACCTGCGCATCGCGCTGGAGCTGGTGGACGTGGCCGAGCTGGTCAGGAACAGTGAGTTCCCGGTGTTCACCGGCCCGGCCAACGATGCCGACGGCCGCGTGGCCGCGCTGCGCATTCCGGGCGGTGCGTCGCTCAGCCGCAAGCAGATCGACGAGTATGCCGCGCATGCCGCCAAGTACGGCGCCAAGGGCCTGGCCTACATCAAGATCGCCGACAACGGCGAAGTCAGCTCGCCGATCCAGAAGTTCTTCAGCGAGGAATCCTTCGCCGCCCTGGTCGCGCACGTCGGTGCCGGCAACGGCGACATCGTGTTCTTCGGTGCCGGCGGCTACAACAAGGTCTCCGACTTCATGGGCGCGCTGCGCCTGAAGGCCGGCAAGGACTTCGGCCTGGTCGCCGATGGCTGGGCCCCGCTGTGGGTGACCGACTTCCCGATGTTCGAATGGGACGACGAAGCGCAGCGCTACGTCGCCCTGCATCACCCCTTCACCGCACCGGCGGTGGACGACATCGCCGACCTGCGTGCCAATGCCCGTACCGCCGTTTCGCGCGGCTACGATATGGTGCTCAACGGCAATGAAATCGGCGGCGGCTCGATCCGTATCCACCGTCCGGACATGCAGAGCGCGGTGTTTGAACTGCTGGGCATCGGCGCCGAAGAGGCCCGCGCCAAGTTCGGCTTCCTGCTCGACGCGCTGAACTTTGGCGCGCCGCCACACGGTGGCATCGCCTTCGGCATCGATCGCATTGCTGCGCTGATGGCTGGCACCGAGTCGATCCGCGACGTCATCCCGTTCCCCAAGACCACCGGTGCACAGGATCTGATGACCGACGCGCCGTCGCCGATCGTCGACGTGCAGCTGGCCGAAGTACACATCCAGGTTCGCCCCAAGACCAACTGATCAGGAGATCCAGGCAATGACCGAGTTTGCGTTTTCGCTGGAGTGGGAAAAGCTGGGCAATGAGGGCTCCGAGGCCACCCTGGTCACCGAGCGTGCACGTGTGTTCGGTGGTTGGCTGGTCCGTGTCGGTACCAACCCGGCGGCGATGGCCCTGACCTTCGTCGCCGACGGCGAAGGCCGTTGGGATGGTGAGGACTTCGGCGTCGAGGATTACGAGGACGACGAAGAGGAAGAGTACGACGAGGACGAGGAGGGCGAAGAAGAGGAAGACGGCGAGGAAGAAGAGGACGACGAGGAATACGAAGAGGAAGAGGAAGAAGACGAGAAGGCACCGGCAGAACGGGCTTGACCCGAACCGTTGTCCTGACGTCAACTCGACCCATGTATTCGATCCGCCGCGCTACCGTGGACGACGCGCCGACCCTGTCGGCGCTGGCCGCCCGCACGTTCACCGAAACCTTCGGACATCTTTATCCGCCACAGGACCTGCAGGCGTTCCTGGAGGAGTCCTATACGGTCGAGCGCCAGCGCACGATCCTGGCCCACCCCGATTACGCGGTGTGGCTGCTGGAACTGGATGGGGAGGCGGTCGGCCATGCCGCCGCCGGCCCCTGTGGCCTGCCGCATCCCGAGGTGAAACCTGGTGACGGCGAACTCAAGCGCCTGTACCTGATCAAGACTCAGCAGAGCTGCGGCTGGGGCAGCCGGCTGCTGGAAACCGCACTGGCCTGGCTGGAACAGGAGGGCCCGCGTACGTTGTGGCTGGGCGTGTGGTCGGAAAACTTCGGTGCACAGCGCTTCTACGCCCGTTATGGTTTCGAGAAGGTCGGCGAGTACCTGTTCCCGGTTGGCGACACGAACGATCTTGAATTCATCCTGCGCCGCGCACCGCGCGAGGCCTGACGTTCACCGCCGCTTGCTGCGCGCGCGTGTCCAATCACCGTACGTTCCTGCCCCGCTGACCGCCAGGCTGTTTGCATGACTCCCCCCGTATTACTGCTGCATGGCATCTGGAATGCCCGCGCCTGGGTCGGGCCGCTGGCCTGGCGCCTGCGTGCGCGTGGCTTCCAGGTGCATGCGTTTGGTTACTCCTCGGTGTTCGGCGGCCCGGATGTGGCCGTGCCGCAGTTGCTGGAGCGGCTGGCCGATGCCGGCCCGCTGTCGCTGGTGGGCCATAGCCTGGGCGGACTGCTGGCGCTGGAGGCATTGCGTCGCAATCCGCAGTTGCCGGTGCAGCGCGTGGTCTGCCTGGGGTCGCCGCTGCGCGGCAGCGGCACGGCGCGCTCGTTGTCCGAACATGGCTGGGGCTTGGCCCTGGGCCGCAGCAGCGATCTGCTGCTGGACGGCCTGCCGGACTGGCAGGGTAAAGCCGAGGTCGGCCTGATCGCCGGTTCGGTCCCGCACGGGCTGGGCAGCCTGCTCGGCGCCATTGACGATGCCTCCGACGGTACCGTGGCGCTGGCCGAGACCCGGCTGCCGGGGCTGGCCGACCATTGCGTGGTGCGTACCAGCCACAGCGGCCTGGTGGTGTCGCCGGATGCGGCCCGGCAGACCGCGCATTTCCTCCGTCACGGCCAGTTCCAGCACGGTCGCGACGCCGCCGCCGCGTAAGTCGGTGGGTGCGAACGACCTCCATCGGTGGGGGCGAGCCGTCGGTTCGCACGCTCTTCGCCGGGCCATGCCCGGCGGCATCTGGCCGGCCTCGACACGGTCAACGGGCCCGATCAGGTAGAATCCGCGGCCTTATCCATCAACGCACGTACGGAAAGACCCATGGGTAGAGGCCCCTCCATCGAAAACCGCAAAAACGCGTCTGACGCGAAGCGCGGCAAGATTTTCACCAAGATCATCCGTGAGATCGGCGTTGCCGCGCGGGGCGGTGGAGGCGACCCCAACAACAACCCGCGGCTGCGCGTGGCGATGGACAAGGGCCTGACCGCGAACATGTCCAAGGATGTGATCGAGCGGGCCATCAAGAAGGCCACCGGCGAGCTGGAAGGCGTCGAGTACGAGGAAATCCGCTACGAGGGCTATGCCCCGGGTGGCGTGGCGGTCATCGTCGACTGCCTGACCGACAACCGCGTGCGCACTGTGGCCGATGTCCGCCATGCGTTCAGCAAGTGCGGCGGCAACATGGGCACCGAAGGCTCGGTGAGCTTCATGTTCAAGCGCGTGGGCGTGCTGCATTTCGCCGCAGGTGCCGATGAGGACGCCATTTCCGAAGCGGCCATCGAGGCCGGTGCGGACGACATCGTGGTCTATCCCGAAGATGGCGCGATCGACGTGCTCACCGCCGCCGACAGCTACCACGCGGTCAAGGAGGCGATGGAAGCGGCCGGGCGCACGCCGGATCATGCGGAACTGACCTTCCGTGCCGACAACGACATCAAGGTCGAAGGCGACACCGTCCTGCAGGTCAAGAAGCTGCTGGACATGCTGGAAGACCTCGACGACGTGCAGGATGTGTACTCCAACGCCGATCTCGGCGCGGACGCGTACGCCTGACGGACGCATCACCGGTCGCCTTTGGCGGCCGGTGAGCGGACAATGCGCACCATGATGACCCCAGCCGTTTCCTGCCATTGCCGCTGCCAGCGTCCGTCCCGGACCTTCGGCAGCCGCGTGTGTGCCGCATGACCCGCATTCTTGGCATCGACCCGGGTTCGCAGCGGACCGGGGTCGGCATCATCGATGTCGATGCCACCGGCCGGGTGAGCCATGTGCATCACCAACCGCTGGTGCTGTTGGGTGCTGATGACTTCCCGCAGCGGATGAAGCTGCTGGTACTGGGCCTGGCCGACCTCTGCCGTGAGTACGAACCGCAGGAAGTGGCCATCGAACGCGTGTTCATGGCACGCAACCCCGATTCGGCGCTGAAGCTGGGCCAGGCCCGTGGCGCGGCGATTTCGGCCGTGGTGCTGCGCGACCTGCCGGTGCACGAATATGCCGCCAGCGAGATCAAGCTGGCAGTGGTTGGCCGTGGCGGCGCCGAAAAGCAACAGGTTCAACACATGGTCGGGCTCATGCTCAACCTGAAAACCAAGCTGCAGGCCGACGCGGCCGACGCGTTGGCGGTGGCCATCACCCATGCCCACGTAAGGGCAACGGCCAACCGCCTGGGGCTCAGTGCCCGCCAGGCGTGGGGCCGCAAATGAGGAGCTGCACGCAATGATCGGTCGACTGCGCGGCATCGTCGCCTACAAGGCGCCGCCGTGGCTGGTGGTGGACGTGAACGGAGTGGGCTACGAGCTGGAGGCGCCGATGAGCACCTTCTACGACCTGCCCGAACTCGGCCGCGAGGTCACCCTGTACACCCATTACTCGCAGAAGGAAGACAGCGTCTCGCTGTACGGCTTCCTGCGCGAGGGCGAGCGCAGGCTGTTCCGCGACGTGCAGAAGGTCAGCGGCATCGGCGCGAAGATCGCGCTGGCCGTACTGTCCGGCGTCACCGTCGAAGAATTCGCCCGCATGGTCCAGGCCGGCGACATCACGGCGCTGACCCGCATCCCCGGCATCGGCAAGAAGACCGCCGAGCGCATGGTGCTGGAACTGCGCGACCGCGCGGCGCAGTTCGGTGCCGGTGGCGCGCTGCCGACCGGCAGTGGTCCGGCCCCGGCCGATCCGCTGTCCGATGCCACCGTGGCCCTGCAGCAGCTGGGCTACAAGCCGGCTGAAGCGGCGCGGATGGCCCGCGATGCCTTCAATGAAGGTGACGAAGTGGCCACCGTGATCCGCAAGGCGCTGCAGTCGGCGTTGCGCTGACCCGCTTTCCTTCCCTCAACGAACCGCCTGAGCTTCGCCAGGAGTCCCATGTCCAGCAGTCAAACCCCGCACGCAGCCGCCCCCGGCGGCCACGGTCACGCCCCTCCAGCCGGAGGCCTGGCGCTGATCATCGGTGCGATCGGCGTGGTCTTCGGCGATATCGGCACCAGCCCGCTGTACACCCTGAAGGAGGCGTTCTCGCCGCACTACGGGCTCAACAGCGACCATGACACCGTGCTGGGCGTGCTGTCGCTGGCGTTCTGGGCGCTGAACATCGTGGTCACCCTGAAGTACGTGACCATCATCATGCGCGCCGACAATGACGGCGAAGGCGGCATCATGGCGCTGATGGCGCTGACCCAGCGCACGCTGCGCAACGGGTCGCGTTCGGCCTATGTGGTCGGCATCCTCGGCATCTTCGGTGCCTCGCTGTTCTTCGGCGATGGCGTGATCACGCCGGCGATATCGGTGCTGGGTGCGGTCGAAGGCCTGGAGGTCGCTGCGCCGGGGCTGCATGCCTTCATCGTGCCGATCACCGTGGTGGTGCTGCTGGCCGTGTTCGCGGTACAGCGCTTCGGTACGGCGAAGATCGGCAAGCTGTTCGGGCCGATCACCTCGATCTGGTTCATTTCGCTGGCGGCGATCGGCATCTACAACATCGTCGACGCGCCGGAAGTGCTGAAGGCGTTCAACCCGTGGTGGGCAATCCGTTTCTTCATGGAACATGGCTGGCACAGCATCTTCATCCTGGGCGCGGTGGTGCTGGCAGTGACCGGTGGCGAGGCGCTGTACGCCGACATGGGCCACTTCGGTGCCAAGCCGATCCGCCACGCCTGGTACTTCTTCGTGCTGCCGTGCCTTGTGCTGAACTACCTGGGGCAGGGCGCGCTGGTGCTCAACCACCCCGAGGCGGTAAAGAACCCGTTCTTCGAAGCGGTGCCGTCGTGGGCGCTGTACCCGATGATCATCCTGGCCACGATGGCAGCGGTGATTGCCTCGCAGTCGGTGATCACCGGCGCGTTCTCGGTCTCGCGCCAGGCCATGCAGCTGGGCTACATCCCGCGCATGCGCATCAAGCACACCTCGCACGACACCATCGGCCAGATCTACATCCCGGGCATCAACTGGGGTATCGCAGTGATGGTGATCGGCCTGGTGCTGGCCTTCCGCAGCTCGTCCAACCTGGCCGTGGCCTACGGCATCTCGGTGTCGGCCACCATGCTGATCGATACCCTGCTGCTGGCCCTGGTCGCACGTTCGCTGTGGCCCAAGGCACGCAACTGGATCCTGCCGCTGTGCGTGGTGTTCTTCATCATCGACCTCGGCTTCGTCATCGCCAACGGCGCCAAGCTGCTGCAGGGCGCCTGGTTCCCGGTGGTGCTGGGCATCTTCCTGTTCACCATGATGCGCACCTGGCGCCGTGGCCGCGAACTGCTGCGCGACGAGATCCGCAAGGACGGCATCCGCATCGACACCTTCCTGCCAGGCCTGATGCTGGCGCCGCCGGTGCGCGTACCCGGCACCGCGGTGTTCCTCACCGCCGACCCGACCGTGGCCCCGCATGCGCTGATGCACAACCTCAAGCACAACAAGGTGCTGCACGAGCGCAACGTGTTCCTGCATGTGGTGACCTTGCCGGTGCCGTACGCGGCGGAAGGGCAACGCCTCAAGATCGAATCGGTGGGCGATGAGTTCTACCGGGTCTACGTGCGCTTCGGCTTCATGGAGACTCCGGACGTACCATTGGCGCTGATGCGTTCGTGCGACCACGGCGGCATCTACTTCGACCCGATGGACACCACCTTCTTCGCCAGCCGCGAAACCATCGTCGCCACCGCCAACCGCGGCATGCCGATCTGGCGCGACAAGCTGTTCGCGCTGATGCATCGCAACGCCGCCCCGGCGACTGGGTTCTTCCGGATTCCGGGCAACCGCCTGGTGGAGCTCGGAGCGCAGGTGGAGATTTAATCTCCACCTGCGCTACGTCCCACGATTTGCTGTGCAAATCGTGGGCCCCGCCCGTATTCCACCTTATCCCCCCGCCTGTCGGCTCGCCCCCTTGAACAACAAGGGGGCTCCACCTGCGGAGGCGCCGCGCGCCAGAAGCCGAGCCCACTCTGCTCCTCAGTTCCATCCACCCATGGCGTGGATCTACCGTGTCGACCAAGGTAGACACCCACCAATAGCAGGCCATGCCATTCCGGCAGATCGCGGAGATCTGTCGAAGGCGGGGTGGGTCCGGTTGCGGGGGTGTCCGCGGCATGGATGCCGCGGCCAAGCCCCCATGGATGGGTTTACGGCGTCCCCCGCAACCGGACCCACCCCGCCATCCATCAGGAAACCTGCTTCTGCTGTCGCTCCGGCAGTTGAAGTTGCAGTTGCTTCTGCGGGTGCCGGGCGCAGCCCGGCCGAATCTCCCCGCTTTTACCGCATAATCAGCACATGACCGACGACCGCATCATCGCCGCCGGCGCCACCCGCGAGGATGACGCCGCCGACGCCAGCATCCGACCCAAGCGACTTGCCGACTATCTCGGCCAGGTGCCGGTGCGCGAGCAGATGGAGATCTACATCCAGGCCGCCAAGGGTCGTGGCGACGCGCTGGACCACGTCCTGATCTTCGGCCCACCCGGCCTGGGCAAGACCACGCTCAGCCATGTCATCGCCAACGAACTGGGCGTGGCCCTGCGGGTCACCTCTGGCCCGGTGATCGAAAAGGCCGGCGATCTGGCCGCACTGCTGACCAACCTCCAGCCGCACGATGTGCTGTTCATCGACGAAATCCATCGCCTGTCGCCAGTGGTCGAGGAAGTGCTGTACCCGGCGATGGAAGACTTCCAGATCGACATCATGATCGGCGAGGGTCCCGCCGCCCGCTCGATCAAGATCGACCTGCCGCCGTTCACCCTGATCGGTGCCACCACCCGTGCCGGTCTGCTGACCGCGCCGCTGCGCGACCGCTTCGGCATCGTCCAGCGCCTGGAGTTCTACAGCGTTGAAGAGCTGACCCGCATCGTGCGCCGCTCGGCAGCGATCCTGGCCATCGACTGCACCGCCGATGGCGCTGGCGAGATCGCGCGCCGCGCGCGCGGCACCCCGCGTATCGCCAACCGCCTCCTGCGCCGCGTGCGCGACTATGCGCAGGTGAAGGCCGGCGGCCACATCGACGAAGCCGTGGCTCAGGCTGCGATGAAGATGCTCAAGGTCGACCCGGAAGGCTTCGACGAGCTCGATCGGCGACTGCTCAAGACCATGGTGGATTACTTCGACGGCGGCCCGGTCGGCATCGAATCGCTTGCTGCGGCGCTGTCTGAAGAGCGCGGCACGCTGGAAGACGTGGTCGAGCCGTACCTGATCCAGCAGGGTTTCCTGGTGCGCACCGCGCGTGGCCGCATGGCCACCCACAAGGCCTACCGGCACATGGGCCTGAAGCCGAAGAACCCGCCGCAGGACCTGTTCGCCGAGGTTCCCGATGTCGGTTGAGCCCCGATTCAGTTGGCCGACACGCATTTACTGGGAAGATACCGACGCAGGTGGCGTGGTCTACCACGCCCGCTACGTGGCCTTCATGGAACGGGCCCGGACCGAATGGATGCGTGCGCTGGGCTATGGCCAGGAGCGCATGCGTGCCGAGCACGGGATGGTCTTCGCGGTGCGTTCGATGCAGATGGATTTCATCAAGCCGGCACGGCTGGATGACACCCTGCAGGTGAGCGCAACGCTGGTCCAGCTGAAGAAGGCCAGCATGGCCTTCGACCAGCAGATCCTGCGCGACGGCGAGCTGCTGCTGTCGGCCCAGGTCCGCATCGCCGCACTGGAAGCGGCCAGTTTTCGCCCGCGTGGCATGGACGAAACCGTCCTTGCCGTGCTGAAACCCCACCTCCACCCCGAATCCGAACATTGAGGAACAACGGATGATCGCAACGCTCCTGGCCCTGCAGGCCACGGTCACCGAGGCTTTGCCGGCTGACGTCAGCAATGCCGCGACCCAGACCCTTGCCCAGGCCACCACCGGCGGCGGCATCAACTACCTCGAACTGATGGCCAAGGCCAGCCTGCCGGTGAAGATCATCGTGCTGGCGCTGCTGGTCGGCTCGTTCGTCAGCTGGGTGATCATTTTCCGCAAGGCCCGCATCTTCAAGCAGGCCACGCGCGAAGCCGACGAGTTCGAGAACCGCTTCTGGTCCGGCGCCGACCTGGGCAAGCTGTACAGCTCGGCCACCGACCGCAGCCGCAATGTCGGAGGCCTGGAGGCGATTTTCGAAGCCGGTTTCCGCGAATACAGCCGCCTGCGCGACAAGCGCCGGCTGGACGGCCGTGCGCAGCTGGAAGGCGCGCAGCGTGCCATGCGCACCACCTACACGCGCGAAGTCGACCAGCTCGAACGCAACCTGGAACTGCTGGCCAACATCGGCTCGACCGCCCCCTACGTGGGCCTGGTCGGCACCGTGTTCGGCATCATGGTGACCATGCACGACATGATCAGCAGCGGTGCACAGGCGGGTATCGCCGCGGTTGCCCCGGGTATTTCCGAGGCGCTGTTCGCCACCGCCATCGGCCTGTTCGTGGCGATTCCGGCGGTGTGGGCCTACAACCGCTTCACCACCCGCGTGGAGCGCATGTCGGTGCGTTTCGAGACCTTCGCCGACGAGTTCAGCTCGATCCTGCAGCGCCAGAGCGCTGGCGACGAGTAAGCGCCTGACCCGGGAGTCCATGCCATGTCCGCTGCCATCGGTCGCCGCAAGCGCCGCAAGCTGAAATCGGAAATCAACGTCGTTCCCTACATCGACGTCATGCTGGTGCTGCTGATCATCTTCATGGTCACCGCGCCGCTGCTCACCCTGAGTTTTGATGTCGACCTGCCCAACTCCAACGCCAAGGCGCTGGAGAGCAAGCAGGACCCGGTGATCGTCTCGGTGCGCCAGGACGGTCAGCTCAGCCTGAAGCTGCCTGACGCCAAGGAGCCGACCGCCGTGTCGGCCGAGGAACTGGAAGGCCGCCTGGCCGGCATCGCTGCCCAGGACAAGGGCGTGCGCGTGATCGTCGCCGCCGACCGTGCCGTGGCCTATGAAAAAGTCATTGCCGCGATGGATGTGATCAAGCGCGCCAAGGTAGACAAGGTAGGCCTGGCCACCGATGCACGCTGACGCCCTGCCACCCCCGCATCAGCGCGAACCCGGCTGGGGCCTGCCCCTGGCCCTGGCCGTGCTGGTGCACCTGCTGGTCGCGCTGATCTTCATCGGCGCCTGGCTGTGGTCGCCCCAGCGCAACACCGATGCCGCCGCCGGCGATCCGTCGGTCGAGGCCAGCTTGGCGCTGTCCTCGTCCGAGGCCGCTGCCGCGCGCCAGGCCCTGCGCCAGTCGGAGAAGCTGGAAGACCTGCCACCGCCGGTCGCTGAGCCGATCCCGGTGCCGGAAGACACCATTCCGCCGCCGCAGCCAATTCCCGAGCCGCGCCCGCAGGACGCCCCCACGCCTCAGCAGCAGCAGGCGCAGGAGCGTGTCGCGCAGCCGGACACCAAGGATCAGGAAGCGGTGAGCGCACTGGCCATCTCGCAGGAGAAGGCCAAGCAGGAACAGGAAGCCAAGCGCCGCCAGGAGCAGATCGACCTGACCGAACGCAAGCGCCAGGAAGAAGCGGAGCAGAAGCTGCGCCTGGCCAAGCAGCAGGAAGCGGACGAAAAGAAGAAGCAGGCCGAGCAGGAGCGCGTGGCCGCTGACAAGGCCGAGGCCGAGAAGCAGAAGAAGATCGCCGAGATCCGCGCCCGCCGCGAGCAGGCCGAGAAGGAAGCCAAGCTGGCCGAGCAGAAGCTGCGCCAGGTCGCCGCCGCGCGCAACGCCGCCGGCAGCGCCGCCGCCGGTGCCAGTGGTGCGGCACAGCCGGCTGGCGGTGGTGGTGGCACCAGCGATGACCTTTCTGCCAAGTACGCCGCCGCGATCCAGGCCAAGGTGCTGTCACAGTGGGTGCGCCCGGATACGGTGCCGCTGGGCCAGCGCTGCACCATCACCATCACCCAGATTCCGGGTGGCACGGTGATGCAGGCCAAGGTCAGCCCGAACTGCCCGTACGACGAGGCCGGCAAGCGCTCGATCGAGGCCGCGGTGCTCAACGCGCAGCCGCTGCCATACCGCGGGTTCGAGTCTGTGTTCGCGCGCACGCTCAACTTCACCTTTACCGCCCAGGATCGCTGAGGCGGGCAGGGCAGGGTGGCCATCGGGCCACCTGCGCCCACGGATGTCGCGCTTGCCTCTGGCGGGCCCGGTTTCAGCCGGGCAGGCTGGGTGTCGCCCGGGAACGCCGCCTTTCGAGGGGGCCGTGATCGGGGTCGACGAGGCCGGTGGGTGCGATGTTAGCCACGACGTTAACGGTGCGTGAGAGAACGGGCTGGAACTGACCCGGAATTCACGTACCCTTGGTTCATGATTGCGAAGCGGTTCACTTCCGCTTTGCTATCCCTCGTTCCGGTTTCCCCCTATTGAGCGCTCCATGAAAAAGATGCCTCGCTGGCTTGCCGTGTTTGCGGCCCTGTTGCTGCCCTTTGCTGCCGTTGCGCAGCAGAAGGGGCTGGATATCGACATCATCGGCGGCAATGCCTCCGCGCTGCCGATCACCGTTGTGCCGATGCCCTACCAGGGGTCTTCGGCCGCACCGCAGACCGACGTCGCCGGCGTGGTCCGTGCCGACCTTGAGCGTTCGGGCCAGTTCCGCACGCTGCCGGAAGCGCAGATCGTCGAGAAGCCGGTGCGCGGCGGCGACATCCAGTTCGCCACCTGGCGCGCGCTGAAGCAGAACTACATCGTGGTCGGCCGCGTGCTCGACGCCGGTGCCGGCGCCTACCGCGTCGAGTACGAGCTGTTCGACGTGCCCAAGGGCGAGCGCCTGCTGGGCCTGGCGATGACCGCCCGTGGCAATGCCATGCGTGACGTCGCCCACCAGATGGCCGATGCCATCTACGAGAAGATCACCGGTGTGCGCGGCGCCTTCTGGACCCGCATCGCCTACGTGACCGCCAGCGGCAAGGGCGATGCCATGCGCTATGCGCTGATGGTGGCCGACTCCGACGGCTTCAATCCGCAGACCATCGTGCGTTCGGCCGAGCCGCTGCTGTCGCCGTCGTGGAGCCCGGATGGCAGCAAGCTGGCCTATGTCAGCTTCGAACGTGGCAACTCGGCCATCTACATCCAGAACATCGGCACCGGCGCGCGTGAGCTGGTCACCAGCTTCCGTGGCATCAACAGCGCCCCGGCGTTCTCGCCGGATGGCCGCAAGCTGGCCCTGACCCTGTCGCGTTCGGGCAACCCGGAAATCTACGTGATGGACCTGGGCAGCAAGCAGCTGGCCCAGCTGACCAACCACTTCGCCATCGACACCGAGCCGACCTGGGCGCCGGACGGCAGCGCGGTGTACTTCACTTCCGACCGCGGTGGCCGTCCGCAGGTCTACAAGGTGGGTGCGGGCGGCGGCAGCGCCGAGCGCGTGACCTTCCAGGGCAACTACAACGCCAAGCCTTCGGTGTCCTACGATGGAAAGAAGATCGCCGTCGCCCAGGGCTCGGGCAACAGCTACAAGATCGCGATGATGGACAGCTCGCTGGGTTCGCCCCGCTGGAGCACACTGTCCCCCGGTTCGCTGGATGAGTCTCCGAGCTTTGCGCCCAACGCAAGCATGGTGTTGTACGCCGCCCGCGAGGGTGGCCGTGGTGTGCTGTACGCCGTTTCGGCCGATGCGCGCGTGCGCCAGCGGTTGGTTCTGGCCGACGGAGATGTGCGCGAACCGGCATGGTCCCCATACCGTACCCAGCGCTAAAAGAGTGTTAATATTTTCGCTGTCTTGATCCCCTCATCGGCCTAGGAGCCACAAAGGTATCGCCATGAACAAGTCCACCCGCGTTCTGCTTGTTTCCCTGCTGTCTGTGGCCGTCCTGGCCGGTTGCTCGAAGAAGGTCAAGGAAGAGCCGCAGGCTCCGGTTGACACCGGCACCTCGACCACCACCCCGACCGGTCCGTCCACCTCCGGCCTGTACGGCCCGGGCGACCTGGACACCGATGCCTGCCTGCGTCAGCGCGTTGTCTACTTCGACCTGGACAAGGAAGACGTGAAGCCGGAATTCCAGGCCATCATGGCTTGCCACGCCAAGTACCTGCGTGACCGTCCGTCCTCGCGCATCACCCTGCAGGGCCACACCGACGAGCGCGGTTCGCGCGCGTACAACCAGGCCCTGGGCGAGCGTCGTGGCAACGGCGTCAACTCGGCGCTGCAGGCCAACGGTGGCTCGGCTTCGCAGCTGACCGTCGTGTCCTACGGTGAAGAGCGTCCGGTCTGCACCGAGTCGAACGAGTCCTGCTGGTCGCAGAACCGTCGCGTCGAAATCGTCTACACCGCGCAGTAATCCATGCGCATTGGCATCAAATTGATGCTGGTCGTTGCGGCAGCCCTCGTGGCTGCCGCACCGGCGCATGCACAGCGACAGAGTCTGGCCGACCGTGTCGGCGCGATCGAGCAGCAGATGTACAACAACAGTGCCAATCAGGACCTGTTGAACCAGATCAACCAGCTGCGGCAGCAGGTGACCAGCCTGCAGGCCTCGATCGAGCAGTTGCAGCACGACAACGCCCAGCTCAAGCAGTCCGCCCAGGACCAGTACCTGGATCTGGACAGCCGCCTGAACCGGTTGGAAGGGGGCAATGCCGCCCCGGCCCTGCCGCCCGTTCCGGCGAGCGCGCCGAAGGCCGCCCCGGCCCCGGCAAAACCCGCAGCGGCGGCCACTTCCGAGCGGCCGCCTTCCGTCCATGGTGATGCCGGCAGCCTTGCCGCCACTGGCGACGAGCGCACCACCTACAACGTCGCCTTCGATTCGTTGAAGGCCGGCAAGTACGATGATTCGGCGCAGCTGTTCCTGAGCTTCCTGCAGCTGTACCCGAACGGTGTCTACGCGCCGAACGCGCTGTACTGGCTGGGCGAGAGCTATTACGCCACCCGCAATTTCCCGATGGCCGAGACCCAGTTCCGTGAACTGCTCTCGCGCTATCCGACCCACGACAAGGCCGCTGGCGGCCTGCTCAAGGTCGGCCTCTCGCAGTACGGCGAGGGCAAGGTCGACCAGGCCCAGCAGACGCTGGAGACCGTCGTGGCGCAGTACCCCGGCTCGGACGCCGCGCGCACCGCGCAGGACCGCCTGCAGTCGATCCGCCTCGGCAAGCAGATCCGCTGATCCGCTGATCCGCTGACCGGGCGTACAATACGTGTCCTGTAGAGCCGAGCCCATGCTCGGCTGCTTTCGTTTCCGGACCGGCAAACCCGTCCGGATCCGGTAGCGCCGGGCCATGCCCGACCGGCCGCTGTTGTAGAGCCGAGCCATGCTCGGCTGCTTTCGTTACCGGCCACGGTAGCCCATCCGCCACGTGTCCCACCAAGAAGTCCCGCCATGACCGCCGTTACCCCGTCCAGCGCCGCCGCCACACCCAGCGAGATCGTGCAGTCGCCGCTGCCACGCCTGAAGATCACCGAGATCTTCACCTCGCTGCAGGGCGAAGCCGATACCGCCGGATGGCCGACCGTGTTCGTGCGCCTGACCGGCTGCCCGCTGCGCTGCCAGTACTGCGACACCGCCTACGCCTTCCATGGTGGCACTTGGTGGGACATCGACGACATCGTGGCCGAGGTGCTCGCCCAGGGCGTGCGCCATGTCTGCGTGACCGGTGGCGAGCCGCTGGCGCAGAAGCGCTGCCTGGTGCTGCTGCAGAAGCTGTGCGATGCCGGCATGGACGTCTCGCTGGAAACCTCCGGCGCACTGGACGTCAGCGCGGTGGACCCCCGCGTGTCGCGCGTGGTCGACATCAAGACGCCCGGTTCGGCCGAAGCCGCCCGCAACCGCCTGGAAAACCTGCCGCTGCTGACCGCGCGCGACCAGATCAAGTTCGTCATCTGCAGCCGCGAGGACTACGACTGGGCCAAGACCATGCTGGCCGAGCACGACCTGGTGAAGCGTTGCACCGTGTTCTTCTCGCCCAGCAAAGGCGAGATCACCGCGCGCCAGCTGGCCGACTGGATCGTGGAAGACCGGCTGCCGGTGCGGTTCCAGATGCAGTTGCATAAAATCCTGTGGAACGACGAGCCGGGCCGATGAGCCCGCGCAGCGTTCCCTGATGTAGCTCCGGCGCGGGACAGCGTGCTGGCTTTTCCCCCAAACCGGAAGATTGACCCATGAAGAAGGCAGTCGTGCTTCTCTCCGGCGGCATGGATTCAGCCGCCGTCATTGCCATGGCCCAGGAACAGGGCTTTGCCGTGCATGCCCTGAGCGTGCGTTACGGCCAGCGCCACACCTCTGAACTGGACGCCGCCGCCCGCGTGGCCAAGGCCCAGGGCGTAATCGCGCACAAGACCGTGGACGTGGACCTGCGCAGCATCGGCGGCTCGGCGCTGACCGACGATATCGACGTGCCCGAAGCCGGCGGTGCCGGCATCCCGGTCACCTACGTACCGGCGCGCAACACCATCATGCTGTCGCTGGCCCTGGGCTGGGCCGAAGTGCTCGGTGCCAACGACATCTTCTGTGGCGTCAACGCCGTGGACTACTCCGGCTACCCGGACTGCCGCCCCGAGTTCGTGGCCGCGTTCCAGGCGCTGGCCAACCTGGCCACCAAGTCCGGCGTGGAAGGCGCGGGCATCAAAGTGCACGCACCGCTGCAGTTCCTCAGCAAGGGCCAGATCGTCAGCGAAGGCGTGCGCCTGGGCGTGGACTTCGGCCTGACCGTGTCCTGCTACAACGCCGACGCCAACGGCGCCGCCTGCGGCCACTGCGACGCCTGCCGCCTGCGCGCGCAGGGCTTCACCGAAGCCGGCGTGCCGGACCCCACGCTGTACGCCTGAGGTAATGGGGGCTGATGCCCCAATGGTGGGTGCCAACCCTGGTTGGCACTGAGCGGCGGGCACGGCCCGGCGCTACCGGGCAGGTCTGACTCTGGTGGGTGCCAACCCTGGTTGGCACTGAGCGGCGGGCACGGCCCGGCGCTATCGCTGCTGCAACCACCCCGACGCCTCGATAAACGCCCGCACCGCGATCGGATCGGTGTAATCCAGCTCGATCATCCGCGCGATGCCCGCCTTTTCATCGGCCTGCTGCCGCATGTACTCCTGCGCGATGCGGTAGCCGGCGTAGTAGCCCACATCACTCACCCCGAACGGATTGCGGGCGCTGTTGTACAGCCAGTTGTCGAGATTTTCCCCATCCATCTCAGCAATGAAGCGCGTGCGGATGTCCGCTTCGTGTGTTGCGCCGTAGTCGTAGAAGGGTAGTGCCGGCCGGCGCCCGCTGATGCGCTCCGCCACATACTCGGCCACGCCCTCGCGCACCGCGTACTGGGCCAGCCTACCCGTGGTCTCACGCTGCTGCGTGTGCACGTACTCGTGCAGGTTGTTCTGCGCGTTGTTCGCGCCCGGCCGGCTGTCGTAGAAGATCCGCAGGCGGTCGCGCATCTTCGCCGGGAGTTCGCTAACGTCCACGTGCTCATCGCCCAGCGCCATCTCCGCGCCGATCAGCACCTTGTCACCCAGCGTGGTACCACCGGTACGCAGCACGCCCACCGCGTAGGTGATGGTGGCCGGGCGCAGAGCAGGGTAGAGCGCACGGAACGCGGCCAGATCGCGCTCCAGCGAGGCACTGGCTTGCTGCGCGTTGACGGTGAGCGGGCGTACCGAGGTCCAGAAGCGCGGCCACGCGTTCATGGCCTCGGCGTATTCGCGGGCGGTGTAGTTGCGCACCTGCATCAGCGCATGCAGTCCAGGGCTGCCCGGATCGATGTAGCGCTGCTGGACCAGCGCCACCTGACGCTCAGCATCAGGCTCGGCGCGCACCGCGTCATAGGTGGCCCAGAAGCGGCCGATATCATCGGTGACGACCTGGGACGGGGCGGCCAGTACCGAACACGGCAGCAGCAAGGCAGCAATCAGGCTGAAGGGCAGGCGCATCCGTGGCTCCGAGCGGGGATCATACCTGGGATGCGCAGGAGGCCCGGAAGGTTTAAGCGGGCTCGCCTGGCCGGGTAGTGCCGGCCGCTGGCCGGCACCCGCAACACATCGGGGTTTCACCCGGCCCGGCAAAGTAGGGTAGAATGCCCACCCCGCCGAAAGGCCGGGGAAGTGCAATGGGCCGTTAGCTCAGTCGGTAGAGCAGAAGACTTTTAATCTTTTGGTCGAAGGTTCGAATCCTTCACGGCCCACCAATTGCATCAACGACTTAGGCGCCCTTGCGGCGCCTTTTTCATATTTCCGGAAAAATTAAGTGGTTCCACGCTCGAGCACGTGCAGCTTATGAGGCGGTTGAACCACCGGCAGTTCGTGGTCGTATCGCTGTCGCATCTCTTCGGTGACGTGACCACATGCGGTCTTGCGGCGCCTTCGGTGACGCCCCGATGTTGTAGCCCACACAAGGCCAAACGCTTGGCGTCGGATGTGACCGACGCGGATACCTCGGTGATGACGCGCTGGAGCATCCCCCCAGTGGGTGAAGCTACCTGCCTGCGCCGCTGCTTGCCTATATCTTCATTTCCCGTCTGAAGAATCAAAATTCTGCCGACATTGGCGGAATTCCTCCGCATGAGCCACTACCCATGTCCACATGGGAATCATCAGTACAAGAAGGTCCTTGCCCAGCGCTGTGATGCTGTACTCCACATGTGGCGGTACTTCGTGGAAATCCTGCCGGCTGATCAACCCGTCACGTTCCAATTGCCGGAGGGTGCGCGTAAGCATGCGTTGGGTGATTCCCTTCATCCGTCGCGCGACCTCGGCATGACGCAGCGTTCCATACACGCCAAGCGCATGGATGATACCCAGGGACCAGCGGCTACCGGCGTGCGCTAAAACCTCCCGGCGCAGTCCATCTTCGTCCTCGCTCATCCCGTCGCATATGGCTTGAGAGTGCCTTAGGAGTTCTTCCGGACTCATGAACGGTGCGGTCGGTATCATCGATGTGCCTTCTTACGTGTGGGCCATTAGGCGAGCAGAATCGCCGCCATCGTACACACACAAGGCGATTTCCATGTCATCTCATATCAGCACTACCCCCTCTCGGTCGATCCTGGTGCTCGGCGCAGGCGAGCTTGGAATGCCTGTCATCCGGAACCTTGCACGTTTGGCCGTAAGTCATCCAGGCACACGGATCAGTGTGATGCTACGGGCGACGTCGATCGACTCAGAACTGCCGGAGAAGCAGCGGGTGGTCGATGAAATCCGCGCCTTGGGGGTGAATATCGTTGCTGGCGATCTGGTAACTGAATCAGTAGAAGCGTTGGCGGCTACCTTCGCGCAGTTCGACACAGTGATTGGATGCACCGGCTATGCCGCAGGCCGCGATACGCCAATGAAGGTTGCGCGTGCGGCGGTGAAGTCTGGTATTCCCCGCTACTTCCCTTGGCAGTTCGGTGTCGATTTCGATGCCATTGGGCGCGGTGGCCCCCAGGATCTGTTCGACGCCCAGTTGGACGTGCGCGAGTATCTGCGTTCGCAGACTGCGATGGATTGGGTGATCATCTCCACTGGGATGTTCACCAGCTACCTCTTCGAGCCCGACTTCGGCGTGGTCGACCTGATTGGGCATAAAGTGAACGCCCTGGGCTCGGCGAGCAACGCTGTCACCTTGACCACGCCGGATGATATCGGTGCAATGACAGCGCGCATCGTGTTCCACACACCTGCGATCCGCAACGAGATCGTGTATCTGGCAGGTGACACCATCCGCTACGGCGACCTTCCGAATATTCTGCAGAAGGCGTTCGGCGAACCTTTCGAGCTGACGATCTGGGGTGTACCCCAGCTCATGCAGGAACTGGCTAACGACCCGGGCAACATGATAAAGAAGTATCGCGCGGCCTTTGCCCAAGGGAAGGGCGTTGCGTGGGATGTGGAGCGAACCTTCAATGCGAAGATCGGGGCCGAGTTGCAGGGCGTGCAGGCGTGGCTGGATTCCAACGTGCAGCGCTCCTGATTTGCCGCTGGATTGTGAGGAGGCGCCTACTGGGCGCCTTTTTCATTGCCGTTCCCGACCGCACGCTCACGATGGTTGTACGTCGCGGCACACCAGTTCGCCAACGGCTCGGCAACCGGCGTCAAACGGTGGAGTCTTGGTCGTGGATCCCGTGCATATCGCTTGAGACGCCGGAAGAATTGTCGAGTGAGCTTAGGACCTGCAATGGTTCCACGCTCGATGGGCGGAAAAATAGAGCGGCGCAACCGGTTGTTTTCAAAGGAAGCGCCAGCTTTCTTTTAATCTTTTGGTCGAAGGTTCGAATCCTTCACGGCCCACCATTGCATCCAGTGACCCAAGTCATTCAGGAAGGCACCGCCAAGCGGTGCCTTTTTTGTTGCCTTGGTCCAGTGCCTCTACTTCGTCCGCATTCCCTTGGCTTTTGCGGCTGCTGCGTCGGCAGCCTCCTGTGCGGCCGTTGCTGCCGCATTCGCGGAACGCGCCGCTTCCGCTTGAGCCGCCTCGAAGTCTGCCCGGCGCTGCGCGCTGATCCGGCGTTCCAGTTCTGCAGATGCGACGAAGCTTTCCGGATACTTCGAGGCACAGGCCTGTTGCACCAGTTGTACCGCACGGTCGGACAGGCCGGGTTGGATGTTGCCGAGCAGGCAGTCAGCATACGGTGCAGATGCAGCGGGGCCTGCAGCCAGCGCTGTGATGACCAGGGCATTCAACATGCGTACCTCCTTGTAGGTTTCGATTGGACTACGGTGTGGTCTGGCCCGAGTATGGCCCCGTTCGTGGTGCAGGTGTTCCCCTCCTCCACGCAGGGCTTGGATCTACTGAGCATCTGGCAGCGGTAGCGAGCATGCCGAAACCGCCAACGCGCCGGCCCTGACGCTATGCTCGGCATCTTTCCCAGGATGGCTTACCCCATGCGCTTGATCGTGCTGTCGCTTCTGCTGTCCGCTGTCTCCGTCGCGCCCCTGATGGCCGCCGAAACTGCACCGCCCGCGCTGGCCGATGCCGCAGCCCCACTGGTCATCGGCGAGACCTTCACCATCGAATCGAAGGCGCTGGGCGAAACCCGCCGCATCAACGTCTATCGCCCGCAACCCTGGGGCCTGGACCCGAAGGCACCGTTGCCAGTGCTGTACATGGCCGATGGCGGCATCGGCGAGGACTTCCTGCACGTGGCCGGGCTGGTGCAGGTAATTGCCGGCAACGGCAGCATGCGCCCGTTCCTGCTGGTCGGCATCGAAAACACCGAGCGTCGCCGCGACATGACCGGCCCCAGCAGCGACCCGCAGGACCAGAAGATCGCGCCGCGCATCGGCGGCTCGGCGGCCTACCGCCGCTTCCTGCGCGATGAGCTGATGCCGCAGGTGCGTCTGCGCTACCCGACCACCGACGAGCGTGCGCTGATTGGTGAATCGCTGGCCGGCCTGTTCGTGATCGAGACGCTGCTGCAGGAACCGACACTGTTCAACTGCTACATCGCGCTGGACCCCAGCCTGTGGTGGAACCGGGGCACGATGCTGGCCGCTGCGGCCAAGCAGCTGCCGGCTGTGACGCGCGCGCAGCCCCGTGTGTTCCTGGCCAGCAGCGGACAGCCGGAACTGGCCGCATCCACTGCGCGACTGGCCGAGTTGCTGCAGCAGGCTTCGCCGTCGCCGCTGGTGAAGTACCTGCCGCTGCCTGAGGAAACTCACGCCACGATCTATCACCCGGCCGCCCTGCAGGCGCTGCGCACGCTGTTCCCGGCGGCGCCGCCGGCCTCGCCCTGACCTGGCGTGGCACTGCATCGCACGACGTGTGAGGATGCGGTAGCGGCGCCACCCGGGTGCGCCGCCTGCAACGGGAGAGCGCGGATGCAGCGTGTGCGTGGATGGAGTGTGGCGGCCTGCCTGGCCGTGAGTGGCTGCGCGATGTCGGTGGCGCCACCGGCAACGCAGAATGAAGCGAAGGAAAGCGCGGCCACCGCTGCGCCGGGCGTGGTGCTGCCGGATACCGAAGCATTGCGCGTGCACGATCCTGTGGGCCGCGATTACCCGATATGGGTGGCGCTGCCGGCCGACTATGCCGCACACCCTGAGAAGCATTATCCGGTGCTGTACGTGACCGATGCGCTGTACAGCTTCCCGCTGGTGCGCAGCGTGCGCAATCTGGTGGGGCAGCAGGGCGTCAACATCGAGAATTTCATCCTGGTTGGGCTGCCACCGCAGGAAGGCCTGACCTCGAAGCAGAGTCGCTCGCGCGACTACACGCCCAGTAATCCGGCGCGTACTGCTGAGGGCTATTACAGCGATGACGTCACCTACGGCGGTGCCGCGCACTATCGTGATTTCCTGGCGGCACAGGTGCTGCCGATGGTCGATGGGCGTTATCGCACCGACCCCGCCCGGCGCCTGTTCGCCGGCCATTCCTATGGTGCGCTGTTCGGCGCCTACGTGCTGACCACGCAACCCGACATGTTCAGCACCTACATCCTGTCGAGTCCTTCGTTGTGGTTCGACCAGCTTCTGCTGCCGCGCATGCAGGATGCTGCCGTGATTCCGGTGCAGCCCACGCGCGTGCTGCTGTCGGTGGGCAGCTACGAGACGGACAAGCCAGGGCCGCGCTATTCAACAGGCAACGACATGCTGCGGCAGACCGCGGACTTCACCACCCAGCTGCAGCGCAGTGGCCGCAAGCTGCAGGTGGACAACGTGGTGATCGACGGCGAGGACCATCTCACGGTCTACCCACGGGTGATCACTCGTGCACTGCTGGAGGTGATGCCGGGCGAAGGGCCGTACACCGGCGGTTGATGGCCGGTCGCATCCACGCCATGCGTGGATGATTGCCTCAGGCCGCGCTGGCCTGCGGCGGCGGCATCAGCGTGGCATCCGCCGCATGGCGGAAACACAGGCGGATGGCATCGAGCAGCTCGCTCATGCTGTACGGCTTGGGCAGGAAGTGGATGCCCTCCCGCAACTGCGGCAGCACGCGGTGCTGGTCCATGCCGGAGGTTACCAGGATCGGCAGCTGCGGCAGGTGCTCGCGCACGCGGTTGGCGGTTTCGATGCCGCTGATGCCGCCCAGGCAGACGTCGGTGAACAGCAGGTCGAACGGTTCGCCGGCGTTGAGCAGGCCCAGTGCGGCCTCGGCGCTGCTTACAGCGGTGACCTGGCAGGCCTGGCTTTCCAGGGCGAGACGACTGAGTTCCTGGGTTTCCTCGGCGTCCTCGATCAGCAGGACGCGCGGTTCCACAAAGCGCTTGGACAGCAACATGACGCGGCAACTCCGGACAACAGGGGGAGCGAAAGGCGCGCAAGTATGCGCAAGCCGGTAGTGATCCCGGCGTGCACGGCAAGCTAAGTGGGCGTTACAACCGCGACTGGCGCCGGCGACGCACGTGCCAGGCCAGGATCGTGACCGCGAGCAGGGCCGTGCCGATGCGCAGGCCGGTAGCCTGCCAGCCCAGTGCAACGGCATCATCGAGGCTGAACACATTCCAGGCCAGGTTCATCGAAACGTGCAGGACCAGGCCGCACCACAGGGTGTCGCCGTCCAGGTGATCAAGCCAAGCAAAGATGAAGCCGCCGAACGCGATGACCGCGCCAATGAACAGCGCGATGCCGCCACCGTCGAACCCACCGAAGCCGAGCCAGTGCACCATGCCGAACAGCACCGCCTGCGGCAGCGCGAGCAGGGCCCACGGGCCGCGAATGAGCTTCACCAGCAGCACGAAGCCGAGGCCGCGGAACAGCACTTCCTCGGCCAGCGGGAACAGCACGGCCAGCATCGTGGCGTCCAGCGCGGTCAGCGCCGTGTTCGGGGTGCCGAGCAGCGCCAGTCCCAGCCAGCAGGGGAGGCTGGCCAGCAGCACCCACGTCGGACCGCGCCAGCCGTTTCCACGTAGGCCGAGGCTGGCCAGCAGGCCAATGCCGCGGGGGCGCAGCAGCGTAGCCAGCAGCAGCGCAACCAGCACTGCCAGTGCGTTGTCCAGCAGGCTGCCGCCATAGGGCATGGGCAGGGCGGGAATGGGAGTTCCTGCGGCTGCGGCGATATCGCGCAGGTTCAGGCCCAGGCCAACGCCCAGCAGGACCAGCAACAGACGTGTGGCGGTGGGCAAGCGGGACAACACTGTCATGTACGCACTCCCTGCGGGACAAGTCCGCAGTGTCGGGCCTTTCGGCAATACCGGCACGCGCCGGAAGTCCCTGTGCCTTCGGTCATGCGTTGCCGCACAGTCATCACCGCGCAGGTACAGTCGATGCCAGACCGACAGGAGCAATGCCGATGCTGTGCCCCGTGTGCAAGACCCAGACCCTGCAGATGGCCGAACGCCATGGCATCGAGATCGACTACTGCCCGAGCTGCCGTGGTGTATGGCTGGATCGTGGCGAACTCGACAAGATCATCGAGCGCGCCACTGACGGTGCAGGTGCCGCCATGCCGCCGCCAGCGCCTGTGCAACCGCAGGCCGCTCCGCCGCCGGTGATGCATCGCGATACCCGTCATCTCGGCCAGCGCCATGATGACAACCGTGGCCAGTACAGCCAGGGCTACAAGAAAAAGAAGAAGGAGAGCTTCCTCTCCGAACTGTTCGATTTCTGACGCTGCTCAGGGCCGGCGCAGGATGAATTCGCGGTCGCGGCTGTCGCCGACAATGAAATCGTACTCGCCGGCCTTGCTGCAGCCATAGCGCGCATAGAAGCGCTGCGCGCCGAAGTTCTCTTCCCACACGCCCACCCACAGGGTGCGGCGGTGTGGCTGGTCCAGCCAGGCCATGAACGCATCCATCATGCGCGCGCCATGGCCGCCGTTCTGGTGTGCGGCCAGGATGTAGAAACGCTTCAGCTCAATGTCGCCCTCGCGCGCATCCGCATGCGGCAGGGTGTTGGCGCCGGCGGCGAGATAGCCGACCACCGAGTCACCGTCCATCAGCAACCAGACCGCACTGCGCGGATCGGACAGTTCGGCCCGCTGCGATGCGATGCCGTAGTGCGCCTGCAGGAAATCGTGCAGATCCTGCGGCGGGTACGAATCGCCCCAGGTTTCGGTGTAGGTGGCGATGGCGATCACCGACAGCGCGTCGGCGTCGGCGAGGGTGGCGCGGCGGATCAGCAGCGACATGGTGGAGCCTGCATTGGAACGTGGCGCAGTGTAGCCGGCCCCGGCGGCTGCCGGGGCTGGCCACTGCTCACGTAACGCTGCTCAGAACCACATGCGCACGCCCGCCACCCAGCGCGTGTCGCGCGCGTGGTCACCGGCGTAGTCGGCGGTGTCCCCAAACGTGCGTTCGTGGCTGATGCCGATATAGGGCGCGAAGCGGCGGCTGAACTCATAGCGCAGTCGCAGCCCGGCTTCGACCTTGTTCAGGCCACGGCCGATGCCATACTCCTTCTCGTCCTTGGCCGCGACTGTAGCTTCCAGCAGGGGCTGCAGGACCAGGCGGTTGGTCAGCAGCACGTCGTACTCGACCTCGGCCTTGGCCAGCACCTGGCCGCCGGAGCCCATGTACAGCGTGGCTGAGCTCTCGAACTTGTACGGCGCCAGGCCCTGGATGCCGATCGCCGCCCAGGTGCGTGAGTCGGCGGGCCGGAAGTCCTGGCGCACACCGACCAGTACGTCCCACCACGGCGATACGCTGCGACCATACAGCGCTTCCAGCGATGACGACTCGGTGCGGCCACGACTACGCTCGCCATCGGTGCGCAGCCACAGGCGGTTGATGTTGCCGCCGATCCAGCCGGTGGCCTCCCAGGCTTGGCCGTTGCTGCTCTTGCCATCCCAGTGTTCGAGACGGTCGATCAGCAGCAGGCTGTTGATCTCCGGCGCGTGTTCCATCGCACCGTGCGCGATGGGCGGGAACGCGGCGGCGCGGTCGGCATCGGTGGGCACCGGGATCGGTTCGCGCGGTTCGGTCGGTGCGGGTGTGCCGTGCCCCAGCGCCGCGTGATCCATCTTGGAATGGTCCATCGCCGCTGGCTGCATCGCGCCATGGTCCATCTTCGAGTGGTCCATGGCCGAGTGGTCCATGCCGGCGGGATCTGCCGCACCCATGTCCATCTTCGAATGATCCATCTTCGAATGATCGACCTGTTCGGCCGGCGTCTTCACGGCCTTCGCGGGCGCGTCCATCGTGTCCATGTCATGACCGGCATGGGACTGCGCGAACACCGGCAGCGTAGCAGCCAGGCCCAAGGCCAGCAGGCTGGGGGAAAGGAGGGAGCGGCTCATTCTTCGATCCTCACTTCGCGCATCATGCCCGCTTCCATGTGGTACAGCAGATGGCAGTGGTAGGCCCAGCGGCCGAGTGCGTCGGCGCGTACGCGATAGGTGCGGCGTGTACCGGGCGGCATGTCGATGGTGTGCTTGCGCAGCTGGAATTCACCCTGTGCGTTTTCCAGGTCGCTCCACACGCCATGCAGGTGGATCGGGTGCTGCATCATGGTGTCGTTGACCAGCACGATGCGCATGCGCTCGCCGTAGTTCAGCCGCAGCGGTTCGGCCCCGGCGAAGGGAATGCCGTCGAACGACCAGGAGAACTTTTCCATGTGGCCGGTCAGGTGCAGCTCGATCTCGCGGCCGGGCTCGCGGCCGTCGGGGTCTTCGAACAGGCTGCGCATGGCACCATAGGTCAGAACCTGGCGACCGTTGTCGCGCAGGCCGATGCCGGGGTCGTCCAGTTTCGGCTCGGTGGCCGAACTCTGCATGTCCACCAGTGGATTGTTGCGCTCGCTGGCCGGATGCTTTGGCGCTTTGCTGGCGGTCTCGCCGCCGCCATGTGCGCCGTGGCCCATGCTGGCACCGCAGCCGCCTTCCATGCCCTTCATCGCCGCCATGTCGTGGCCACCGCTGCCCATGTCGTGTCCCATGTCGCTCATCGTCAGCAACGGGCGCGGGTCGCGCGCGGGAATCGGTGCCTGCAGTCCATGGCGCACGGCGAGGGTGCCGGCGGCATAGCCGGTGCGGCCCATGTCCTGGCAGAAGATGGTGAAGGCATCCTGGCCGCTGGGCTCCACCAGTACGTCATAGGTTTCGGCCGGGGCGATGCGGAACTCGTCGATGCTGACCGGATGGATGTACTGGCCGTCGGCGGCGACCACGGTCATCTTCAGGCCGGGAATGCGCACGTCGAAGTAGGTCATCGAGGCGCCGTTGATGAAGCGCAGCAGCACCTTCTCACCGCTGCGGAACAGCCCGGTCCAGTTGCCAGCCGGGGCAGTGCCGTTCATCAGGTAGGTGTAGGTATGGGCGTTGATGTCGGAGATGTCGCTTGGCGTCATCCGCATCCGGCCCCACATGCCCCGGTCGGACAGCGCGGCCGACCAGCCATCTCGGCGGGCGTCGCGCAGGAAGTCGGGCAGGGTGCGCTTGTAGTAGTTGTCGTGCTCGGCGAGCTTCTTCATGCGCCGGAACAGCGCGCCGGGATCCATGTCGGTCCAGTCCGACAGCATGATCACGTGTTCGCGGTCATGCCGGTAAGGCGCCGGCTCGGCCGGGTCGATGATCAGTGCACCGTACAGCCCTGCCTGTTCCTGGAACAGTGAATGGCTGTGGTACCAGTAGGTGCCCGACTGCTTCAGCTCGAAGTGGTAGTGGTAGGTCTCGCCGGGGCCGATGCCGTTGAAGCTCAGGCCGGGCACGCCGTCCATGTTGGCCGGCAGCAGGATGCCGTGCCAGTGGATCGAGGTCGGATGGCGTTCCAGCGTATTGCGCACGAACAGGTCCACGGACTGGCCTTCGCGCCAGCGCAGGATCGGTGCCGGCAGCGAGCCGTTGACGGTGATCGCCGGGCGGGTGCGGCCGGTGAAGTTGGCCAGCGATTCGCCGATGGCCAGTTCAAGGCGGGTATCGCTGAGCACGGCCGGGGCACCGGCCAGGCGCGGGGCGGCGCTGGCGGCGGCAAGCGCGCGCTGCGGCACGCCGACAGCGGCGATGCCGGCAACCACGCCACCGGCGGCGAGGCCCTGTACGAACAGGCGGCGCGACGGCATGGGCACAGCGCCCGGGCCGGGGGGAATGCGGGTATTCATGAGGGTGACTCCAGACACGGAAAGACGCCGGCGGGTAACCGGCTCCAGTGCGCAGGGCGCACGGTGCGTGTGGAATCAGCCGATGGGAGGGCGCGAGATCGGCGGCAGCGGCGGCGCCGGGCGGCCATTGGCCGGCATCGGCTGCGGTGCCAGCGACAACGCCGGGCCAGCCATGACCGGCAACGGCAGCACCACCAGCAGCGGGTGCTGGGCGCAGCTGCGCACGCAGTCCTTGATCTGGCAATGAGCGTCGTGGGCGGGGGCCTTGGCCTGCGGGGCCTCGTCGGCCTGCATGCCGGCGTGGTGGTGGCAATCAGGGGTGCCACCTTCAACAGCAGCGGCTACGGCGTGGGCCATCCGGCCCATTTCCTCGTGACCACTGGCCATGGCCGCGTTCAGCCCGTTGAGCAACAGGCTGAGCATGAGCACGACACGGAGCAGGGTCGAGGCCAGGGACATGACACTAATCTAGCTGCAAGTGGGCGCGGATGCACTTCCGGCTGAATGGCCGGTTCAAGGTTGGAGCAGCACCAATGTATGTAGAGCCGAGCCCATGCTCGGCTGCTTGTGCGGCAACAGCAGCCGAGCGTGGGTTCGGCTCTACGAGGACACCAGCGCGCTGTCAGCGAAGGGGTAGCGCCGGGCCATGCCCGGCGAGCGCCCAACGCGGCAACGCGTGGCGGTCAACCTTCCTCGCGCACGATCTCCACCAGGCGCGGGCCGTAGCGGCTCAGCTTGGTGCCGCCGATGCCGCCGACCCGGGCCAGTTCGTCCAGGCTGGTCGGGCGCTGCTCGGCGATGTTGCGCAGGGTGCTGTCGTGGAAGATCACGAAGGCGGGCACGTTCTGTTCGCGTGCCAGTTCGGCACGCAGGCCGCGCAGGGCATTGAACAACGCCAGGTCCTGCGGCAGCACCGACAGGCCGGTGCGCTGGGCACTGCGCTCGCGGCCGGTGCTGGTGCTGACGGCGTCGCGACGCATGCTGATCTGCCGACGTCCGGTCAGTACATCGCGGCTGGAATCGGTCAGGCGCAGTCCGCCGTGGCCCTCGCTGTCCACTTCCAGCAGGCTGGCGGCCACAAGTTGGCGGAATACGCTGCGCCAGGTGCGCGCGTCGAGGTCGCGGCCGATCGCGTAGGTGCTCAGTTTGTCGTGGCCCTGCTGCCTCACTTTCTCGTTCTCGCTGCCGCGCAGAACGTCGATCAGGTGGCCGACGCCGAAACGCTGGCCACTGCGGTACACGCAGCTGAGCGCCTTCTGCGCAGGAATGGTCGCGTCCCACGACGCTGGCGGGGTCAGGCAGTTGTCACAGTTGCCGCAGGGCTCGGGGTAGGTTTCGCCGAATCCGGCCAGCAGCACCTGGCGGCGGCATTGCATGGATTCGCAGTAGCCCAGCAGGTGGTCGAGCTTGCCCCGTTCCAGCTGCTTGCGTTCTTCGCCGGCCTCGGACTGCTCGATCATCTGCTTGAGCAGCACCACATCGCCCAGGCCGTAGCAGAGCCAGGCCTCGGCGGCTTCGCCATCGCGACCGGCGCGGCCGGTTTCCTGGTAGTAGCCTTCCATCGACTTGGGCAGGTCGGTATGGGCGACAAAGCGAACGTCCGGCTTGTCGATGCCCATGCCGAAGGCGATGGTCGCGCACATGACGATGCCGTCTTCGCGCAGGAAACGGCGCTGGTTGTTTGCACGCACTTCCGCGGGCAGGCCGGCGTGGTAGGGCAGGGCGTTGAAGCCCTGTGTGCAGAGGAACTCGGCGGTTTCCTCTACCTTGCGCCGTGACATGCAGTAGACGATGCCGGCCTCGCTGCGATGGCTGCGCAGGAAATCGCTCAGCTGCTTGCGGGCGTTGTCCTTCTGCACCACGGTGTAGCGGATGTTGGGGCGGTCGAACGAGCTGACGAAGTGGCGTGCTTCCTGCAGATCCAGCCGCTCGGCGATCTCACGCTGGGTTGGCGGGTCTGCGGTGGCAGTCAGCGCGATCCGCGGAATCTCCGGCCAGCGCTCGTGCAGGACGGTCAGCTGGCGGTATTCCGGGCGGAAGTCGTGGCCCCATTGCGACACGCAATGGGCTTCGTCGATGGCGAACAGGGCGATCCGGCTGCGCGACAGCAGCGACAGGAAGCGGCCGGTCAGCAGGCGCTCGGGAGCGACATAAAGCATGTCGAGCTCACCGGCGAGCAGCTCGCGTTCGACGCGCCCGGCGGTCTCTGCGTCCAGAGTCGAGTTCAGGTACTCGGCGCGCACGCCGAGCTGGCGCAGGGCTTCGACCTGGTCCTGCATCAAGGCGATCAACGGCGAGATGACGATGCCACATCCGTCACGCAGCAGGGCCGGCACCTGGTAGCACAGCGACTTGCCGCCGCCGGTGGGCATGAGGACCAGGGCATCGTGACCGGCAGCCACATGCTCCACGATGTCCTGCTGCGGACCACGGAAATCGTCGTAACCAAAGACGCGTTGAAGCAGGTCGTGCGCGGGACGGGAAGCCATCCGGCTAGTTTACCCCGGCGGGGGTTCGGCAGGGCTGCGCCCTGCACCCGCTACAAGCCGGTGCAACGTCAAAGGCAACAGCCGGCTCTGGCTTGTCTGCTGGCTGGGTGGGGCGGTGTGGGCTTGCAGGACACGCCGTAAACCCGTCCATGGGGGCTCGATGGCGCCATCCATGGCGCCAACGGTCCTGCAAGCCCACACCGCCCCACCCCCGACAGATTCCCGTTGACGGTGGGGCCATCCACGCGATGCGTGGATGGAATCTGTCAGATATCGACAAACAAAATGGGGTCAGATCCGTTTTCCGCAGGAAAACGGATCTGACCCCAAGGCATGTCCTGACAGATCGCGGAAACCTGTCGAAGGCGGGGTGGGTCCGGTTGCGGGAGTGTCAGCCGCATGGATGCGGCTGCCAAGCCCCCAAGGACGGGTTCACGGCGTCTCCCGTAACCGGACCCACCCCGCCAACCCCCAGGAAACCAGCTTTTGCTCCGGCTGTTGCTGTTGCCGTGGCAGTTGCCTCTGCGGGTGCAGGGCGCAGCCCTGCCGAGCCCCCCAAACTCTTACTGCAGCAGGGAGCGCAGCATCCAGGCGTACTTCTCGTGGGTCTGCAGACGCTGGGTCATCAGATCCTCGGTCGGGGCGTCGTCAGCGTCGTCGGCCACATCCAGCACTTCACGTGCCGTACGGCATACCGCTTCGTTGGCGACCACCAACTGGCGTACCATTTCACGCCAGTCCGCACTGTCGGTCAGGCCCGGCTCCTCGACGATCGAGGTCAGCGCAGCAAATTCCCGGTAGGAGCCCGGGGCATTGAAGCCCAGTGCGCGGATGCGCTCGGCCACATCGTCCAGTGCCGCCCACTGCTCGGTGTACTGCGTTTCGAACATGGTGTGCAGCGAGTTGAACATCGACCCGGTCACATTCCAGTGGAAGTTGTGGGTCTTCAGGTAGAGCGTGAACGCATCGGCCTGGAACCGTGCCAGACCGTCGGCAATCTTCTTGCGATCGCCCTGGGTGATCCCGATATCGATGTTGGGGGCCGACGGCGCGGAAGCCGCAAGCTTCTGCTTGCCGGTCTTGGGCTTGGTCGTGCTCTTGGTCTTCGCCATGGGGTTCCTCCTTGTGGAATCGTTGGCCTTCACAATAAATCAGTCGTGATGACTGGTCGCATTCAAAGTTTTAAACGAACCGATTGATGAACGCTATCGACAAAATGCCGCAGTCCCGCCAGCGCCAACAGCGTGCCGCCATTGACGGTGCCATGAGCCGCGACCGTGGACGATTGCTGGGAATGCTCTCGCGTTGCCAGGCCAAGCCGCAGGATGCGGCGTTGGCCGCCACCTTCGAGCAGGCCTTGCAGGTATCGGTGCAGCGCCGGCAGGCGCGGGCGCAACAGCAGCCGTCCATTACTCTGGACCCGCAGCTGCCGATTGCGCGTGAAGCCGAGACGATCACCCAGCTGATCCGCGACCATCAGGTGGTGGTGATCGCTGGCGAAACCGGTTCGGGCAAGACCACCCAGCTGCCCAAGCTGTGCCTGGCCGCCGGCCGTGGCCAGGCCGGCATGATCGGCTGCACCCAGCCGCGCCGGATCGCCGCACGCGCGGTGGCCAGCCGCGTGGCGCAGGAACTGCAGAGCGAGCTGGGCCAGCTGGTGGGCTACCAGGTGCGCTTCAACGACAAGGTCGGCGAAGACACCCGCATCAAGTTCATGACCGACGGCATCCTGCTGGCCGAGATCGCCAGCGACCGCTGGCTGTCGAACTACGACACGATCATCGTCGACGAGGCGCACGAACGCAGCCTCAACATCGACTTCCTGCTGGGCTACCTGAAGCAGCTGCTGCGCAAGCGCCCGGACCTGAAACTGATCGTGACCTCGGCCACCATCGACACCGAGCGCTTCGCCCAGCATTTCGACAATGCGCCGGTGATCAGCGTCGAAGGCCGTACCTATCCGGTGGAGGTTCGCTACCGCGCGCTGGAAGGTGAGGGCGAGCAGGCGGGCGAGCGCACCGTCAACGACGCCATCGTCTCGGCCATCGACGAGATCACCCGTCTGGATGCGCGCGGCGACGTGCTGATCTTCCTGCCGGGCGAGCGTGAGATCCGCGATGCGCACCAGTCGCTGGAGCGCCGCAAGTACCGCAATACCGAGGTGCTGCCGCTGTACGCGCGGTTGTCCAACCAAGACCAGGACCGCGTGTTCAACCCCGGCTCGAACCGCCGCATCGTGCTGGCCACGAATGTGGCGGAAACCTCGCTGACAGTGCCGCGCATCCGCTACGTGGTCGATCCCGGTTTCGCCCGTGTAAAGCGCTACAGCCCGCGCAACAAGCTCGACCGCCTGCACATCGAGCCGATCTCGCAGGCCAGTGCCAACCAGCGCAAGGGCCGCTGTGGCCGCGTGGCCGAGGGTATCTGCTACCGCCTGTACGCCGAAGCCGATTTCCAGGCACGGTCGGAATTCACCGATCCGGAAATCCGGCGCTCCAGCCTGGCCGGGGTGATCCTGCGCATGCTGCAGCTTGGCCTGGGACGCATCGAGGACTTCCCGTTCCTGGAGGCCCCCGACGAACGTGCGGTGGCCGACGGCTGGCAGCATCTGACCGAACTGGGCGCGATCGACAGCGAGCGTCACCTGACCGCGATCGGCAAGCAGATGGCGCGCCTGCCGGTGGACGTGAAGCTGGCGCGCATGCTGGTGGCCGCGCAGGCCGCTGGCTGCCTGCGGCCGATGCTGGTGATCGCCTCGTTCCTGGGCATCCAGGACCCGCGCGAACGGCCGCCGGAAGCGCGTGGCGCGGCCGACAGCGCGCATGCGCAGTTCGCCGATGGACGCTCCGAATTCGTCGGCGTGCTGCGCCTGTGGGATGCCTACCGGCAGGCCCACGAAGACCTGACCCAATCGAAGCTGCGCGACTGGTGCGGCCGCCATTTCCTCGGCTTCCTGCGCATGCGCGAGTGGCGCGAGCTGCATCGGCAGCTGCGCCTGCTGTGCGAGGAACTGGGCTGGAAGGAAGAAGCCAACGAGGCGTCGATGGCGCCGTTGCTGGCCGGCAGCAGTGCACCGCCTGCAGCCCGCGATGATGCCAGTGCAGTGAAGGCCACCCGTGGCCAGCTGCACCGTGCCGCGCGCCTGGCCCGCGAAGGCAAGGCTGAAACCGCACCTGCGCCGGTGGCGGCACGCGCGCAGAAGGATCAGGCGCCCGACGGTGGTGGTTACAGCGAGCGCGTGCGTGCCGCCACCTACCAGACCTTGCACCGGGCGCTGGTGGCGGGCCTGCCGACGCAGATCGGCCACCGCACCGACAAGGGCGATTTCCAGGCGCCGCGCCAGCGTCGCTTCCTGCCCTTCCCGGGCTCGACGCTGTCCAAGCGGCCACCGCCGTGGCTGCTGGCGGCCAACCTGCTGGACACGCAGAAGGTATGGGGCATGACCCTGGCGGCGATCGAGCCGGACTGGGTGATTGCCGAACTGCCGCACCTGCTGCTGCGCAAACATTTCGATCCGCACTGGTCACGCGCACAGGGCCAGGTGCTGGCCTCCGAGCAGATCAGTCTGTTCGGGCTGGTACTGGCACCGAAGAAGCCGGTGCACTACGGCCGCATCAACCCGGGCGAAGCGCACGACATCTTCGTGCGCCAGGCGCTGGTGACCGGCGAGATCAACACCCGCGCCAGCTTCGTGGCCGACAACCAGAAGGTGCTGGAGGTCGCGCGCGAGGAAGAAGCCAAGCTGCGCCGCGCCGGCATTGTTGCCGACGAGGATTGGCAGGCCCGCTGGTACCTGGACCGGGTGCCGCCGCAGATCCATTCGGCCGCGGGGCTGGATACCTGGTGGAAGGGGCTGGCACCGGAACAGCGGAAGACCCTGCACTGGTCGCTGGTCGATCTGTTGCCGGGTGAGGGCAGCGAACAGGAGCGTTATCCGAAGTACCTGGCGCTGGGCCAGGCGCGCTTGCCGCTGCATTACCGCTTCGAGCCGGGCGCTGACGATGACGGCGTGACTCTGGACGTGCCGCTGCACCTGCTCAATGCGCTGGATGCCGTGCAGCTGGGCTGGCTGGCACCGGGCTTCGTTGCCGACAAGGCGGCCGCGTTGATCCGCAGCCTGCCCAAGGCGATGCGCCGCAACTATGTGCCCGCGCCGGACTTCGCGCGTGCATTCTTCGAGGCATTCCCGCAGCCCAGTGCCGACGCCATCACCGGCGAGCTGGCGCGCTTCCTGTCACGCGCGACCGGCGCCAAGGTGGCAGCCACTGACTTCGAACCGGATTCAATCGAAGCGCACCTGCACATGAACCTTCGCCTGCGCGACGAGAACGGCAAGGTACTGGCAACGTCGCGCGATCTGGAGGCATTGCGTGCGACGTTCGGTGGCCGCGCCGGTGATGCCTTCGCCGCACGCGCGGGGCGCGAGATGGCCGCCGATGGCCTGCGCACGTTCCCGGCCACACC
This sequence comes from Stenotrophomonas sp. 22DLJC03, assembly GCF_056861405.1. Lineage (NCBI taxonomy): Bacteria > Pseudomonadati > Pseudomonadota > Gammaproteobacteria > Lysobacterales > Lysobacteraceae > Stenotrophomonas > Stenotrophomonas sp. 22DLJC03. The sequence goes on along the minus strand of NZ_JBSPUG010000006.1, from coordinate 120,503 downwards.
GATTCCGCTGCAGGTACCGGGCGAGGCGGGTGTTCCTGCCTACCCGGCGCTGCTGGACGAGGGCGACAGCGTGGCCCTGCGCATCTTCGCAGACCGCCAGCAGGCCGAAGAAGCACATCCGCTTGGCGTGCGCCGACTGCTGGAGATCGGTCTCGGCGAGAAGATCAAGCAGGCGCGCAAGCAGTTGCCGGTAGCGGCCAAGACCGGCCTGCTGTACGCCTCGATCGAAACGCAGGAGCGCCTGCGGGGGGATCTGGTCGACGCCGCATTGAACGCGGTGTTGGCCGATGGCCTGGGCGAGATCCGCGATGCGCAGGCATTCGAGCAACGTCGCGAGCATGCGGCCAAGGCGTTGTTCGGCGAAGCCATGCAGCGGCTGAAACTGGCCGAGGCCATCCTGGCGCTGGTAGCGGAACTGAAGCCGATGCTGGAAGCACCGCTGATGGGCTGGGCGCGTGGCAATCTGGATGACATGGAGGCGCAGCTGGTCGGGCTGATCCACCCCGGCTTCCTGCGCGATACGCCGGCCGACGCGCTGGCGCAGTACCCGCGCTACCTGAAGGCGATGATCCTGCGCACCGAGCGTGCCAAGCGCGATCCGCCACGTGACCAAGCACGCATGCTGGAACTGCATCCGTTCCTGGAGGCGTTGCAGGTGGGTGAGCAGCAGGGCCTGCGCGAGCGCCCGCAATGGCAGGCGCTGCGCTGGGATCTGGAAGAGCTGCGGGTGTCGCTGTTCGCGCAGGAGCTGGGCGCACGCACCGGCATCTCGGCAAAGAAGCTGGCGCAGCGGGTGACCGCACTGCGCCAGGCGTGAACCCGGTCCTGTAGAGCCGAGCCGATGCTCGGCTGCTTCTGGCGATGGACGATGGCGGTCCATGGAAAGGCAGCCAAGCGCGGGCTTGGCGCTACTGGAAGGCCATGGCCTTATTTGGTACGACGAACCTTCGGCTGTACGTTCACGCCGTCAACTTTCATGTACCACACGCCCATCACGCCAGGACGCATGCTGACTTTGGGTGCATCCCTGCGTCCGCCGGAGTAGTGGGTGGAATCGACCTGCTCCCATTCCTGTCCGTTCTGCAGCACATAGTGGCGGCCCTGGCCGAATCCACGGAACTCACCCTGCAGGTTGCTTTCGATCGGCTCGGCGCTGCCGAAATCGAAGAAGCCACGATTCTTCTTGATTACCTCCTGGCGGCCCTCTTCGCGCGCTTCCTCGCGCACCGCGGCGACCGCCTGGGTGGTGGCCGCTTCGACCTTGCCCTGCAACCAGCGGTTGAGCGCAGCCAGCTCGGTGGCGTTGAGCTTGTCCAGACCGGCAGCCTTGAACTCGGCCGGCGACATCTGCTGCTGCAGGTCGCCCTCGACTACGCGCTGGGCCAGTGCAGGCGCCGGCAGGGACAGCAGCAGTGCGGCGCAGACCAGCAGCCGTGGGCGGAAATGCGGGAGGATCGAGGGCATGGCGGGACTCTCCTGGGTTTGCCCGCGAGTGTAGCGGCATGTGCTCATGCCGGGCGATGCAGCCGCAGCGATTGTCCCTGAACGGCACCGGCGCTAGTGTAGAGGCCTCTGTCTTGCCTGCTCGATGCTGTGAACCGCGCTTCCGTCCCCGGCCTGGATGCCTTGTTGAACCGTCCCTCGGCAGCGGTGCTGCCCGCTCCGCTGCGCCAGGCCCTGCGCGAGCGCTGGGAAGCGCCGGAGTGCGACCACCAGATGCGCGCCAGCTGGTCGGTGCTGGGTGACACCCTCGACGCATTGGCAATGCTGTCTGCCGATGAAGGCGCGGTGGTCGCGGCCCTGCTGTTCGACCTGCCTGGCCTGCGGGCGAGCCTGGAACAGTTGCCGCTGGGCAGCCACAAGGCCGCGGTGATCGGCCTGCTTGACGGCCAGGACGCCGCCGACCCGGTATGGGCGCTGCACGCCGGCCGCGAGGCAGGGCGCAACAGTGAAGGCCTGCGCCGGCTGCTGCTGGCGATCATCCGCGACCTGCGCGTTGTACCGATCCTGCTGGCCCGGCAGCTGGCGCGGATGCGTGCCGCCGACAAGCTGGACGACGAGCAGCGCCGCGCGCTGGCGCAGCTGACACGCGACATCCACGCGCCATTGGCCAACCGGTTGGGCATCTGGCAGCTGAAGTGGGAGCTGGAGGATCTGGCGTTCCGCCACCTGGAGCCGGAGACCTACCGGCGCATCGCCCGTGAGGTGGACGAAACCCGCATCGCGCGCGAGCGCTACGTCGAGAACGTCAAGAAGGTGCTGTCGCGCGAGCTGGTCGCGCAGGGCATCAGAGCCGAGGTCAGCGGTCGCCCGAAGCACATCTACAGCATCTGGCGGAAGATGCAGAAGAAGCGTCTGGCATTCGACCAGCTATATGACATCCGCGCGGTGCGGGTGATGGTCGACGATGTTGCTGCCTGCTATGCCGCGCTGGGCGTGGTGCATGCGCTGTGGGCGCCGGTGCCCAGTGAGTTCGACGATTACATCGCCCGGCCCAAGGCCAACGACTACCGTTCGCTGCATACCGCCGTGGTCGGGCCGGAGGGCCGCACCATCGAAGTGCAGATCCGTACCCATGAAATGCACTCGCAGGCCGAGCTGGGCGTAGCCGCGCACTGGAAGTACAAGGAAGGCGGCAAAGGCGCGGAAAAGTCCTTCGACCGCAAGATCACCTGGATGCGCCAGCTGCTGGAACAGGCGCAGGAGGGGCAGGGCAATGAGCTGGCCGGTGCGCTTGATGCCGAGCTGACCGAAGACCGTGTCTATGCTCTGAGCCCGAAGGACGAGGTACTTGACCTGCCGCAGGGCGCCACGCCGCTCGATTTCGCCTATCAGGTGCACACGATGGTGGGGCACCGTTGCCGTGGCGCCAAGGTCAACGGCCGCATCGTGCCGCTGACCTACCGCCTGCGCAGCGGCGACCGTGTCGAAATCCTGACCGGCAAGGAGGCCGATCCGCGCCGCGACTGGCTGATGCCGGCCCTGGGTTTCCTGGCCAGCAACCGTTCGCGCGAGAAGGTGCGCAGCTGGTTCCACAAGCTTGACCGCGCGCGCAACGTGCAGGCCGGTCGCGAGCTGCTGGAGCGCGAATTGAAGCGGCTGGGCCTGCAGCACTCGGACCTGGCGGCAGCGGCGAAGAAATTCCATGCTGACAGCGTCGATGACCTGTACATCCAGGTGGCGCTGGGTGATACCGGCCCGAACCAGGTCAGCCGTGCGCTGCTGGAAGCAGAGCGTGCGGCCAGCCAGCCGGCGCCCGCGCCGACCCTGCCGCGGCCGACCGCGCGCCGCGAGAACCTGGGTAAATCCAAGTTCACCGTGCAGGGCGTGGGCAACCTGCTGGTGCAGCTGGCACGCTGCTGCCAGCCGGTGGCCGGCGAACCGATTGTCGGCTACCTGACCCGTAGCCGCGGTGTCACCGTGCATCGTGCAGACTGTGTCGCGCTGGCTCGGCTGGCCGCCACCAGCCCGCAGCGCATCCTGCCGGTGGAGTGGGGGCAGGCCGGGGGCGGCTACGAAGTGGACGTGGTGGTCGATGCGGTCGATCGCCGCTGGCTGCTGAAGGACATCACCAACCTGATCGCCCAGGAAGACGCCTACGTGCTCGACATCCACAGTGACAACGTGCGCAACAGCGGCCGTGCCCATCTGCGGTTGCGGCTGAAGGTCAGCGACTACGGCCAGCTGTCCAACCTGCTGGGCAAGCTGGACGCGCTGCCGGGCGTGAGCGAGGCGCGTCGCCTCGGCTAGGCTTCACGCTGCCCCGGCTACCCTGCACGCATGGAACGCGAGCCTCCGCATCGCCCGCATGGCGCTGAACATCCTGCGCTGGACCGCGTCCGCCGCGAAGGCCGTTGGTGGTGGCTGCAGGCGCGCCATGCACGCCGGGTCTGGCGGTGGGCACTGGTCGCCGCGCTGGCGGTGTTCGTGCTGCTGGTGTTGCTGCGCAAGCCATTGGCCGACTGGTTCTGGGACGAGCCGCAGATCGAGCAGCTGCTGGCAGAAGGTGATCGCGCATTGGCGGCCGGTCGACTGAGCGCGACCGACGGCAGTGGTGCGCGCGAACGCTACCAGGCCGTGCTGGCACTGGATGGCGACCGTCCGCAGGCGCGCCAGGGCCTGGCCCGTACGGGTGCCGCCGCGCTGCAGCAGGCCCGCGACAAACTGCAGGCCAATGACCTGGACGGCAGCGTGCAGGCGCTGGCGCTGGCCCGTGAGCTGCAGGTGCCGCAGGCTGATGGCGATGCCGTGGCGCGCCAGCTGCAGGCACGTCGCAGCGCCGGAGCAGGTATCGGCGCGCTGCTGGCGCAGGCCCGCAATGCCTTTGCCGCCGGCCGCCTGGATGACGGGGACAGCAGTGCACTGCCTCTGTTCCAACGCATCCTGGCAGTGCAGCCGGATAACCTGCCGGCGCTGGAAGGGCGCGAGGATGCCCTGAGCGATCTATTGCAGCATGCGCGCACACTGGCCGGGCGCGGTGAACTGGCCGCGGCCGCTGGCATCGTGCAGCGCGCACGCCAGTTCGATGCCGGCCATGCCGATCTGCCCGCCAGCCAGGAAGCGTTGGCACAGGCGGTTGACCAGCGCTTGCGGCAGGCCCAGCGTGCCTTGCAGCGGCAGCAGCTGGACGCTGCAGGGAAAGGGTTCCTGGCCGTGCTGGCCGTCGCACCCGACGATCCCAACGCTCAACGTGGCCGTGAGCAGTCGCTGCAGGCTGTGCTGGCACGCAGCCAGAAACAGGCTGACGACTTCCAGTTCGAAGCTGCACAGCGTGATGCCATGCTGGCGCAGGAACTGGGGGCGTCGCCGGCGGCGCGGCAGCAACTGGCGCAGCGCCTGCAGCGTGCGCAACAGGCGCAGCAGGCAATGCAGCAGCCAAGCGTCAGCAATGCGCAGCGTGAGCGGCAACTGCGCGAGCACCTGCGCAGGGTTGAACGCGCCGAGCGTGCTGGTCAGTGGATCAGCCCGCCGGGCCACAGCGCGTTCGATGCGCTGCGTGAGGCGCAATCACTGGCACCGCGCGATGCCCGGGTGAAAGCGGCTGCCGCGCGGCTGCTGCCGGCCAGCCGACGTTGCTTCGATGACAACCTGCGACAGAACCGCGTGCAGGCCGCGGGCGCCTGCCTGCAGGCCTGGCAGACACTGTCGCCAACCGCGGCGAGCCTGCCTGCAGCACGACTGCGACTGGCCCAGCGCTGGCTGGCGATCGGCAGCGAGCGGCTGGGCAGTGGTGATGTGTCGTTTGCCGCGCATGCGGCAGAGCAGGCGCGGCTGCTGCAACCGGATCTGGCCGAACTGCCAGCCTTCGAAGACCGCCTGCGCCGTGCCGGTGGGCACGTGGACTAGGCGAAGAACACCCGCTGCACGGTTGCGCGGGCGGCGTCGAGCGAGAAGTGCTCGGCGATGTTGGCCAGGCCGGCATTGGACAGCTGTTGCCACAACTGCGGGTCCTGGTAGAGGCGGACCACTGCATCGGCAAAGCTGGCCGCATCGTCAGCGACCAGCACATCCTGGCCGGCGCGCAGGTGCATGCCCTCCACCGCGCACGTGGTGCCAACCACCGGCTGGCCATGGGCCATGCTCAGGTTGATCTTGCCCTTCACGCCGGCACCGAAGCGCAGTGGCGCGACGGAGATGCGTGCACCGTCCATGTAGGGCGTGATGTCCTCGACGAAGCCATGCATCTGCACGCCAGGCTGGCGGGCGGCCAGTGCCAGCAGTGACTCTGGTGTTGCGGCACCGATGCAGTGCAGCCGTACCTCGGGCAGGCGGGCGCGGATGCTGGCGAATACTTCGCCGATGAACCACTCCATTGCATCCAGGTTCGGCGGATGGCGGAAGCCGCCGACGAACACCAGGTCATGGCGCTGTTCGAACGGTTTGCCGGCACCGGCGACATCGTGCAGGTTGGAAATCAATTCCACCCGTACCGCTGGCGCATCGGCCTGCAGCTGCTCGCGTTCGGCGGCACTGACCAGCACGGTGATATCGCACTGCTGCATCACGGCCAGCTCGCTCGCACGGGTGCGTTCGGCGGCACGCAGTAGGCCGGCATCTCCGGCCACTTCGGCGCCGCGGCGCTCGCGCAGGTAATGCAGATCCACCGTATCGAACACGGTGCGCGCCTGGGGTGCATAGCGCTTCAGCAGCGGCAGGCATTCATGGGCGACATGGTGGCGGACCAGTAGTGCCACGTCGAAACGTGCACCATGCATGCGCAACCAGCCGGCCACGCCTTCCAGGAAGGGGGCGTACCAGACCTCCACGCCCATCCGCTGCAGCGCTTCGGTGGCCGAGCCGCCGTGCTCGCGCCGGGTCGGCACGAACACCACGTGGGCGCCGCCCTGCTGTAGCAGGCGGATCAGGTTGACCTGGCGCAGTGACGCGGAATCGCGATCCGGCTGCGGTACTTCCTCGTCCAGGATCAGTACCTGGCGGCGACCGCGCAGCAGCAGCGCCGGCGATGGCACCGTGCCCACGGCGGGGTGGCCTGCCAGCTTGGCCGCCCATTTCGCCGCGAAGACCGCCTGGTTGCGCACCTGGTAGGCCTTGACCCCGCTGCCGGTGTCGGTGCCATTGCTGGTGCCCTCGTCGTGGATCACCCGGCTGGCAGGCTGCACCAGCACGCGCAGGCCCTGCCCACGTACGCGGAAGGCCAGGTCGGTATCTTCGTAGTACGCCGGCTTGTAGCGCGTGTCGAAGCCGCCGAGCTGCTGCCACACGGTGCGCGCCAGCATCAGCGCGGCGCCTGAACAGTAGTCCACGTCGCGCAGGCTGGCGAAACGCGGGTCGTCGGCTGCCTCGAAGCGGCCATAGCTCCAGCCACTGCCGTCGGCGAAGATCACCCCGCCGGACTCCTGCAGGCGACCGTCCGGGTACAGCAGCTGGCTGCCGACCAGACCGGCGTCGGGCACACTGCTGAAGGTGTCCCGCAGTGCATCCAGCCAGCCCGGCTGCGGCACGGTATCGTTGTTGAGCAGTACGACGTAACGGCCGCGCGCGCGCGAAACGCCGTCGTTGCAGGCCTCGATGAAGCCGCCATTGCACTCCCGGACCTCGTAGCGCAGGCCGGCCACCTGTGGCATCCATTGCGCGGTCGCATCGCTGCTGCCGTCGTCCACCACCAGGATCTCGCAGGCGGCGGCCGGTGGATGCGCGGCGAGGGCGCGAAGGCAGGCCAGGGTGTGCTCGACGTGGTTGTAGACCGGGATGATGATGCTCACCTCCGGCGCCGGGCTGTACGGCACCGCGAACGGGGCAAATGCCTCTGCGGGTGGCAGGTACAAGGGAGTACGCGGGGCGGGGACGGCACGCTGGGCATGGACCCGGATCCGCTGCCAGGTGGCCCTCCAGCCGCGGGTGCGCAGGCTGGCCAGGCTGCGCCGGGCCAAGCCCGACAGGCGGTTGATCAGGTATCGGATCTCGGCCAGGGACATCGCCATCCGGTTGCAACTCCAGCTTAAGCAGGGGAACCCGGGAGAATCCGCCAGCCACGGTGGCTGGGGTAGACTCGCCAGACCTTACATTCTCGCATTCCCGTGCCCCGACGCTACGATTCCGACGACATCGACGATTTCGACGACGACGACCAGCAGGACAACGGTCCCCTGTGGCGGCGCCGCCTGATCACCTGGAGCATGGCAGCGGTCGCGTTGGGATTGGGTTTCCTGATTCCCTATACGCTGTACCTGAACCAGCAGGTGACCCAGCGCTTCGGCGAACTGCGCTGGCAGATCCCGACACGGGTCTACGCCCGCCCGCTGGTGCTCACGCCGGGCAAGGCGATGGACGCGTCCACCCTGAAGACCGAGCTGGCCGCCTCCGCCTACCGCGATGACGGGCAGGGCAAGGAGCCGGCGACCTATGCGGTGCAGGGCGGGCGTTTCACCATCTCCAGCCGCGGTTACAACGATGTCGATGGCCACGTCGCTGCCAAGCGGGTGGAACTGTCGCTGTCCGGTGGCAGCATCGCGTCGCTGCGTGATCCCGATTCGCGCAAGGCACTGAAGGCCGCTCGCCTGGATCCGGCGCGCATCGCCACGTTGTACGGGCAGAAGCAGGAAGAGCGCCGCCTGATCCGCATGAACGAAGCGCCGGACCTGCTGGTGACCGGACTGCAGGCGGTTGAGGACAAGGACTTCAACCGCCACCACGGCATCGACCTGTCCGGCATCGCGCGCGCGGTGTGGGTAACCATCCGCTCCGGTGGCCAGAGCCGACAGGGCGCGTCCACGCTGACCCAGCAGCTGGCCCGCAGCGGCCTGCTCGGCATCGGCAAGGAACAGACGGTCACCCGCAAGTTCAACGAAGTGCTGTACGCGCTGATCATGGAAGCGCGCTACGACAAGCGCACCATCTTCGAGGCCTATCTCAACCAGGTGTACCTGGGCCAACGCGGCAGCCAGGCCATCCACGGCATGTCCTCCGGCGCCGAATTCTGGTTCGGCCGCGACCTGTCGTCGCTGGAAACCGAGCAGATCGCGTTGCTGATCGGCCTGGTCAAGGGCCCCTCCTTCTACGATCCGCGTCGCAACCCGGAACGCGCGCTGGATCGCCGCAACTTCGTGCTGGGCAAGCTGCACGAGGCAACTCTGATCGACGATGCCGAGTACCAGCGCGCCCTCAAGGCGCCGCTCGGCGTACCCAAGACTCCGGGCCTAGTCGCTGCCAACCGCTTCCCGGCCTACGTCGATCTGGTCCGTCGCCAGCTTGGCCATGACTATCCGGAATCGGCACTGCAGGGCGCCGGCCTGAGCGTGATGAGCGGCATGTCGCCGTCCGCCCAGGCCTATGCCGAAGGCGCGGTGACCCGCACCATCAAGTCGCTGGAGAGCAAGCGCCGGCCCGAGCTGCAGGCCGGCATGGTGCTGACCGATGTGCACAACGGCGACGTGCTGGCGGTGATCGGCAGCCGCGAGGTCTCCGAAGTCGGCTTCAACCGCGCCATCGAGGCACAGCGCCCGGTCGGCTCGCTGCTCAAGCCGTTCGTGTACCTGCTGGCGCTGGCACAGCCGGACCGCTACTCGCTGGCCAGCTGGGTCGACGATTCGCCGGTGACCGTGCAGCTCGGCCGCGGCCGCAACTGGAACCCCGGCAACGCGGACAACCGCAGCCATGGCACTGTGCGCCTGATCGATGCGCTGGCCCATTCGTACAACCAGGCCACGGTGCGCGTTGGCATGCAGGTCGGCCCCGAGCGCGTGACCCAGCTGATTCACGTGCTGGCCGGCATCAAGGCCGAGGCGAACCCGGCGGTGATCCTCGGTTCGACCGACCAGAGCCCCTACGCGATGGCGCAGCTGTACCAGTTCCTGGCTTCGGGTGGCGAGATCCAGCCGTTGCATGCGGTGCGTGGTGTGCTCGATCCGCAGGGCAAGCTGCTCAAGCGCTATGACAAGACCCCAGCGCCAGCGCAGGAAGGTGATTCCATTGCCGCCAACCTGATCAGCATTGGTCTGCAGCAGGTGGTTGCCAGCGGTACCGCGCAGCGACTGAACGCCGATGGCCTGGGCCGCCTGCAGCCGGCGGGCAAGACGGGTACCACCAATGATGGCCGCGACAGCTGGTATGCCGGTTACACCGGCGACCACCTGGCGGTGATCTGGATGGGCAACGACCAGAACGAACAGGCCGGCCTGTACGGTGCCACCGGCGCGATGCGGGTTTGGTCGGGCATCTTCCAGCGCCTGCCAAGCGCACCGCTGAAGGTCAGCAACAAGGGCCTGGATTGGCAGTCGGTGGCCGCCACCGGCATGAACACCACCGACGATGGATGCCCGGGCGCGCGTCGCTTCCCGTTCGTGGTGGGTTATGCACCGGTCTATGCGCCGTGTGCGCCGGCGGTGTCGCCGGATGGGCAGGGTGGGGCCGAAGGTGAGGGCGGCGGCTGGCGCAGCTGGTTCGGCCTGGACCGAAAGCCCGAGCCGCCTGCTGAACCTGCCGCGGCACCCGCCGCAGCCACACCTCCTCCGAGCCGATGATGCCGATGAACATCCGATCCCTGCTGCAGCCCCTGGCCCTGACCGGCCTCAGCCTGGCCCTGGCCGCCTGCGTGAGCAGCCCGCCACCGGCGGCCAAGCCGGTGGATACCACGACGCCGGCGCAGCGCCTGGCCGCAGTCGACGCCGCAGCAGGCCCGGACGACAAGGAACTGTCGGTGCAGCCGCTGCGTGATTCGCAGGTGGAAGACCTGCGGGTGACCGCGCAGGCGCAACGCCAGGCCAACGACCTGGCCGGTGCCGCCAGCAGCTTGGATCATGCGCTGGAAATCGTGGCCGCCGATCCGGCGGTGCTGCAGGAACGAGCCGAACTGGCGCTGCTGCAGGGCCAGTGGGCACAGGCGGAGACGTTCGCGCGCAAGGCTGTTGATCTGGGCTCGAAGACGGGGCCGCTGTGCCGCCGCCACTGGGCGACGATCGAGCAGTCGCGTCTGGCGCGCGGTGAGAAGGAAAACGCGGTGTCCGCCCATGCGCAGATTGAAGGCTGCACCGTGCCGGGGATCAAGCGGTACTGAGGTATTCCATTCCATCGGGCGCTGCCCCCTCTGCGGCGCGCGCGCACTGATGGATGCGGGTGATGGGCCGGGAGGGTGGGGCGTGCAGGACACGCCGTAAACCCATCCATGGGGGCTCGATGGCGCCATCCATGGCGCCAACGGTCCTGCACGCCCCACCCTCCCGGCCCGCCATACATCGCGCGGGCCGCAGGCAAGAACAAAATCAAAATCAAAAGCGGGTCGCGCGCTGCGCGCGCTCGCTGCCATTTCTTTTCTTCTTTCCCGGTTACTCCCACTGCTTCTGAACTGCCAGTCGAGCAAGCTCGACCCTACGCAGCGCGTCCCTCCGTCAGCAGGAAACTGTCGAAGGCGGGGGACTGTGGGTTTGCGGGGTGTCCGCGGCATGGATGCCGCGGCCAAGCCCCCAAGGACGGGTTTACGGCGTCCCCGCAAACCCACAGTCCCCCGCCAGTCCCCAGTACAACCCAGAGCCATGAGCGCCGTTGCCGTTGCTTGTGCCCCGGCTTGAAACGGGTGCCGGGCAGCGCCCGGCCGGGTATCCTTTCCCTCTGATGTCCGACCTTGTCCATGCCAGCCGCGAAGCCCTCAGCGACGGCGGCGCACTCGCCTCGCATCTGGATGCCTTTGTCCCGCGTCCCGCACAGCTGCGCCTGACCGAAGCCATCGCCGACGCGTTGCAGCAGCGTGATCTTTTGCTGGCCGAGGCCGGTACCGGCACCGGCAAGACCTTCGCCTATCTGGTGCCGGTGCTGCTGTCCGGGCTGCGTACCATCATCTCCACCGGCACCCGCGCGCTGCAGGACCAGCTCTACCACCGCGATCTGCCGCGCGTGCGCCAGGCGCTGGGCGTCGGCCTGCGCAGTGCGCTGCTGAAGGGGCGTGCGAATTACCTGTGCCGCTACCGCCTGCAGCAGGCGCGCGGCGAGCCGCGTTTTTCCAGCCCCGAACAGGCGGCGCAGTTCCAGCGCATCCTGGCCTGGTCCGGTCGCTCGGAGTTCGGCGACATCGCCGAGCTCGACGGGTTGGCCGACGACTCCCCATTGCTGCCGATGGTCACATCTACCGTCGACAACTGCCTGGGCACCGATTGCCCGTTCTGGGATGACTGCTTCGTGGTGCGCGCGCGGCAACGCGCGCAGGCCGCCGACGTGGTGGTGGTCAACCATCACCTGCTGCTGGCCGACCTGGCACTGAAGCAGGAGGGATTCGGTGAACTGCTGCCGGGGGCGCAGGCCTTTGTCATCGACGAGGCGCACCAGTTGCCGGAGTTGGCTGCGCAGTTCTTCGGTGAAGGTTTCGGCATGCGCCCATGGCAGGAACTGGGCCGCGATTGCCTGGCGGAGGCTCGTGGTGTGGGTGGCGCGCAGTCGGCGCTGCAGGAGCCGGTCGATCAGCTGCAGCAGGCGCTGCTGGCGTTGCGTTCGGCGATGGAAGGGCTGCCATCACGTGGTACGCAGTGGCGCGCATTGGCAATGCCGCAGGTGCGTGACGGCTTCGATACGGTGATGTCCGGCCTGATGATGCTGGAGCAGTCGCTGCAGCCATTGCGCGAAGCGGCGGCCGGCCTGGATGCCTGCCATGCACGGGCGCGCGAAGCGGTCTCGCGGCTCAGCCGCTGGTTGGGCGATGACGAACCCACTCTCGATTTCGACACCGATCCGTCTGAAGCGAGCAGTGCGGCCGATGTGCTCTGGTACGAGCTTACGCCGCGTGGTTTCCGCTGCCAGCGCACGCCGATGGATGTGTCCGGCCCGTTACGTGAGCATCGCGAGCGCAGCCGAGCTGCGTGGATCTTCACTTCGGCGACGCTGACCGTTGGCGGTGGTTTCGATCACATCGCCTCCCGCCTGGGTCTGGACGATCCGCACACGCTGGTGCAGCCGAGTCCGTTCAACTGGCCCGAGCAGGCACTGTGTTATCTGCCCGAGGGCCTGCCCGATCCGGCCGCGCGCGGTTTTGGTACCGCGCTGATCCAGACCCTGCGGCCGGTGTTGCAGGCGTCGCAGGGCCGGGCCTTCCTGCTATTCGCTTCGCATCGCGCCCTGCGTGAGGCGGCCGAGGCGTTGCGCGACGGGCCATGGCCCTTGTTCGTGCAGGGCGAGGCACCACGCGCGACGCTGCTGCAGCGCTTCCGCGAATCCGGCAACGGCGTGCTGCTCGGCTCGGCCAGCTTCCGCGAGGGCGTGGACGTGGTCGGCGAAGCGCTGAGCGTGGTGATGATCGACAAGTTGCCGTTCGCTGCGCCCGACGACCCAGTGTACGAGGCGCGGCTGGAGGCGATCCGCAGCCAGGGTGGCAACCCGTTCCGCGACGAGCAGTTGCCACAGGCCGTGATCGCACTGAAGCAGGGCGTCGGCCGCCTGATCCGCAGCGAGAGCGACCGTGGCGTGCTGGTGCTGTGCGACCCGCGCCTGCTCAACCGGGGCTATGGCCGGGTTTTCCTCGATTCGCTGCCGCCGTTCCGGCGTACCCGCAGCCTGGCCGATGTGCAGGCCTTCTTTACGCCACAATGGGCACCCGTGGCCGATGATGATGCTGCTCCGTCCGCTGTTGCGGCAGGCCCGCACCCGGCACCCGGCGCCACGTTCCCCCTGTTCTGACCTGATCCGATGAAACTGCTCGCCTTTGAAACCGCCACCGAAGCCTGTTCCGTAGCCCTGCATGTGGATGGGCAGGTGCTGGAACGTTTCGAGATCGCCCCGCGCCGGCATGCCGAACTGAGCCTTCCATGGGCCGAGGCGCTGCTGGCCGAAGCCGGCATCAGCCGCCGCCAGCTTGATGGCATCGCGCTCAGCCGTGGCCCCGGTGCGTTCACCGGCGTGCGTCTGGCGATTGCCATTGCGCAGGGCATCGCGCTGGCGCTGGACCGGCCGCTGCTGCCGGTCTCGACGCTGCAGGTGCTGGCGCTGCGTGCGCCGGCCGAAGAGATCCAGATCCTGTCGGCAATTGATGCGCGCATGGGCGAGCTGTATGTCGGGCGCTTCGAGCGCGTGGACGGCCTGCCGGTGGCACGCGATGCCGAACGCGTGTGCGCACCCGATGCGGTGGCATTGCCGGAAGGGCTGGCTGCCTACGGTGTCGGCACCGGTTTCGGTGCGGCCGAGGGCGCACTGGTGGCGCAGCTCGGTGCTGGCCTGCGCGGATTCGATGCCACTGCACTGCCGCGCGCGTCGGATCTGCTGACGCTGGCGGTGCCGGCCTTCGCACGTGGCGAAGCCATTGCGCCGGAGAAGGTGGAGCCGGCATACCTTCGCGACAACGTGGCATTGACCCTGGTCGAGCAGCAGGCCGCGCGCGAGGCGAAGGCGAAGGCCAACGGCTGAGCCCCTCGTGGCGGGGTTGGCCGCGTAAATCAAAAGCCGTGGTTTGGCCGGGCGGGTGGGCTGCGCAGGGGGCGCTGCAAGTACGTCCATGTAAGCTCGGTCGCCGCATCCATGCGGCTCACGCCCCTGCGCAGCCCACCCGCCCGGCCACGGATAGTTCCCGTGTGCGGCCGCCACGGAAAATCAAAAAAGAAAATCAAAGTCAAAAGCGGGTCGCCTCGCTCGCATCCACGCATGGCGTGGATCTACCGTGTCGACCAAGGTCGACACCTACCAACAGCGATGATGCCCCGCCAAGCCCAGCATCCTGACCGCTGCTGTTGCCGTTGATGTTGACGTTGCTTCCAGCGGGTCCCGGGCCGCAGGCCCGGGCAACAAACCCCTACCGGTCGTCGCGCAGGGCGCCGCCCGGCAGGAACACCCACGTACGCGTGACCTGCAGGATATCGATCTCGTCCTCGGTCTTCGGCAGCGGCGGGAACGGCTGTGCCAGCTGCACCACTCGCAGCGCTGCCTCATCCAGCAATGGCGTCCCGCTCGAACGCAGGATGCGGCTGCTTTCCACGCTGCCATCGCGGCGCACGCCCACGCTGATCACCACCTGGCCGCCGAGACGGCGCTGCCGCGCCTCGTCCGGATAGTTCAGGTTGCCCACCTGCTCGGCGCGGTCGACCCACGCGCGAAGGTAATTGGCATATGCATATTCGTGCGTACTGGCGGAGACGAATTTGCGGTTCGGGCGCTTGGCGTACTGCGCAGAACGCAGGTGCACTTCCGCTGCCAGGCGCGCCATTTCCGCATCACGCTGTTCGCGCGCGGTCATCGGTGCATCCGGCGTCGGCTCCAGCGGGGTGGGGCGGGATTGCGCCTGTACCACCGTGTCCTCGCCATTGCGGCTGCTGACTACCCGCGCCTGCGGCGGTGGCACGGGCGCGGCCGATTGCTGCTGTTGCGGCACAGGGCTCAACCCGGATTGGGCCTGCGGCACGATGCCGGCCTGGTTGTCGCGCGGGCGCTGTGCGCGGTCGTGTTCGCCGCCGCCCTCCTGGCTGGCCGCGGCAAGGAAATCGGCCTGCTTGGGCGTGAGTGCGGTGCGGGTCTGGCTGAAGATCACATCCAGCGTCGGCACCAGCGGCGCATCGCCCTTCACGGCAAAGCCCACGCCCAGGATCAGCAGGGCGTGGACCAGCACCGACAGCGCGATGGTCGCCCCCAGCCGTTGCGCTTCGCGCGGGGGCGGGGGCAGAACGGCAGGTGCGGGGGGCATCAGCGCAGGCCGGCCTCAATCGCGTCGAACAGGGTGCCGGCGATGTTCAGGCCGTACTGCGCGTCGAGTTCGCGCACGCAGGTCGGGCTGGTCACGTTGACCTCGGTCAGGTAATCGCCGATCACGTCCAGGCCGACGAAACGCATGCCACGACGCTTCATCTCCGGGCCGACCTGCGCGGCGATCCAACGGTCGCGCTCGCTCAGCGGGCGGCCTTCGCCGCGGCCGCCGGCGGCCAGGTTGCCGCGGAACTCATCCCCCTGCGGAATGCGTGCCAGGCAGTAGTCCACCGGCTCGCCATCGACCAGCAGGATGCGCTTGTCGCCGGCGGTGATGTCAGGGATGAACTTCTGCGCCAGCGCCATCCTGTGGCCACCGTCGGTCAGCGTTTCCAGGATCACGTTCAGGTTCGGATCGCCCTGGCCGCTGCGGAAGATCGAGCGGCCGCCCATGCCGTCCAGCGGCTTCAGCACGGCCTGGCCGTGTTCCAGGGCAAACGCCTTCAGCGCCTTGGCGTCGCGGCTGACCAGGGTCGGCGGGCAGCACTGCGGGAACAGCAGGGCGGCCAGCTTCTCGTTGTAGTCGCGCAGGCCCTGCGGGTTGTTGACGACGCAGGCGCCAGCAGCCGCAGCCACGTCCAGCACCTGGGTGTCGTAGATGTACTCGGCGTCGACCGGCGGGTCCTTGCGCATCAGTACGATCTGGCCCGGGCCGAATTCGGTACGGCTGAACGCGCCCAGCTCGTACCAGCCGGCCGGGTCGTCGCGCACCTGCAGCGGCGCGGTCTGGGCAACCGCCACGCCGCCTTCCAGCGCCAGGCCGCCCGGGCGCACGTAGTGCAGGGCATGGCCGCGTCGCTGGGCTTCCAGCAGCATGGCGAAGGTGGTGTCCTTGGCGATCTTGATGTGGGCGATGGGGTCCATCACCACGATGACGTTCAACGGCATGGTCGCACCTGTCAGGCAAGACGTTGATGGTAGCGGCAACGCCGGCCGCGCGCCTCCCCGCCGTACTGCAACGCAGCGTCCGTCCGGCGGCGCAGTCATTGCGAAACCGGTCACGTTCAGCAGGGCGTCGCGCCCCGCGTGGTGGGCTGGCCTTGAAGCGGGCGCGGGAAGTGCGATATAGATACGCTTTCGTAGCGGCCCCCGCCAGAGATCGGGCCGTGCGCTTGGGGATAGGCAATGACTGAAAACACGACTGCGGGCGGGGAACTCGCAGGACTCCGGGTGATGGTCATCGATGATTCGAAGACCATCCGCAGGACTGCGGAAACGCTGCTCAAGCGCGAAGGCTGCGAGGTGGTCACGGCCACCGACGGTTTCGAAGCGCTTGCCAAGATCGCAGACCAGCAACCGCAGATCATCTTCGTCGACATCATGATGCCGCGCCTGGATGGCTACCAGACCTGTGCGCTGATCAAGGGAAACCAGCTGTTCAAGGCGACCCCGGTCATCATGCTGTCGTCCAAGGATGGGCTGTTCGACAAGGCGCGGGGGCGCATTGTCGGCTCGGAGCGATACCTGACCAAGCCCTTTACACGTGAAGAACTGCTGGGTGCCATCCGCACATACGTCAACGCCTGACCAGGGGGGAAAGGCACAATGGCTCGTATCGTCCTGATCGAGGATTCACCGACCGACCGCGCGGTGTTCACCCAGTGGCTGCGCCGTGCCGGCCACGAAGTGCTGGAAGCGGACAACGCCGAGGATGGACTGCAGCTGGTCCGCGACCAATCGCCGCAACTGGTGCTGATGGACGTGGTGCTGCCCGGCATGAGCGGTTTCCAGGCGACCCGGGCGATGGCCCGCGACGCCGCGATCAAGCACATCCCGGTGATCATCGTCAGCACCAAGGCGATGGAAACCGACAAGGCCTGGGGCCTGCGCCAGGGCGCGGCCGATTACATCGTCAAG
The DNA here is from genome assembly GCF_056861405.1 of Stenotrophomonas sp. 22DLJC03. Classification (NCBI taxonomy): domain Bacteria; kingdom Pseudomonadati; phylum Pseudomonadota; class Gammaproteobacteria; order Lysobacterales; family Lysobacteraceae; genus Stenotrophomonas; species Stenotrophomonas sp. 22DLJC03. The sequence goes on along the minus strand of NZ_JBSPUG010000006.1, from coordinate 103,481 downwards.
CCGCCGCGCGAGGATGAACTGATCGCGCGGATCAATGAACTGGTGGCCTGATGCGCTCGCCCTTCGACATTCTTGAAGCCTACGAACGGCGCAGCCTGGCCCACGCGGTGCAGCTGCCCGAACGGCAGTTCGCCCAGGACCTGTGGCGCGGCGTGGGCTATCGCGTCGGCCAGCGCCGGCTGGTGTCCGATTTCCGCGAAGTGGTGGAAATCGTGCCGATGCCGCCGGTGACCCCGGTGCCGTGCGCGCAACCGTGGTTGCTGGGCGTAGGCAATCTGCGCGGCAACCTGTTCCCGGTGGTCGACCTGAAGTATTTCCTGGAAGGCACGCGCACCGTGCAGCAGGAAGGCCAACGCGTGCTGATCATGCGCCAGGCCGGCGGCGACGTCGCGCTGACCATCGATGAATTGTTCGGCCAGCGCAGCTTTGAACTGGCCCAGCAGATCGAGGCCGGTGCACTGGCTGATGGGCGTTATGGCCATTTTGTTGACCGCGCCTTCCATGCCGACGGCCAGGACTGGGGCGTGTTCTCGCTCTCGCTGCTGTCGCGCACCCCTGAATTCCGGCAAGCCGCGGCCTGAGGCCGGGCGTTGCCCCCTGCATTGAAGAACGAGGTTGAACGATGAGTACTGCTTCGGACGCCACCAAGACCGGCAAGCTGCGGCTGGGCGGCAGCAACCTCTGGCTGTTCCTGTTGCTGGCATCGATGATCCTGTTCGGTGTCAACACCGGCGTCGCCACCTGGCAGGGCAGCCGCCTGGCCGATGCAGGCTCCAAGGCCGCCGACCTGCAGGTACTGTCGCAGCAGCTGGCCAACCAGGGCCGTGATGCGGTGGGCGGCAACGCGCAGGCGTTCACCGCCTTCAAGGCTACCCGCAACGCGATCGAACAGAACGTATCGACCCTGCAGGGGCGCTACGGCAAGGAGCCGGGCGTGTCCGGCGCGATCTCCACGCTGGGTGAAACCTGGGCGCCGCTGGGCAAGCAGGCCGGGCAGCTGGTCGCCAGTGAGCCGGCGGTGCTGGCCCTGGCCGGCAACGCCAACAACTTCAGCGGCGCGGTGCCGGGCCTGCAGGCCCAGCTGAATGAACTGGTGCGTGCGATGTCCGCCTCCGGCGCGCCGTCGGCGCAGGTGTACAGCGCGCTGCAGCAGGTGGTGGTGGCCGGTTCGATGGCCCGCCGCGTGACCGAAATGCGGGCCGGTGGCAGTGGTGCGGCCACTGCGGGCGATGCGCTGGCACGTGACATCACCGTGTTCTCGCAGGTGCTCGATGGCCTGCGCAATGGCAACGAGGAACTGGGCATCACCGCCGTGCGTGGCGCTGCCGCCGTCGCTGCGCTGGAGCAGTCGCAGCAGAAGTGGGAAGCGATGAAGCAGGACGCCGATGCGATCCTGGCCAGCTCGCGCCAGCTGTTCGCCGCACAGTCCGCCGCCACTGCGCTGGGCCAGGGCTCGGCACACATGCTGGACGACAGCCGCAAGCTGTTCGAAGCGTTCTCCTCATTCGGCTCGGTGTCCGATACCCGCCTGTTCCCCAATTTCTGGATCGGCGTGGTGTCCGGTGCGCTGTCGCTGATCGCGATCATCGGCTTCGTCTCCACCAACGTGCGCAGCCGCTCGCGCGAGCAGGAACTGCGCTACCAGACCCAGGTGGAGTTCAACAGCCGCAACCAGCAGGCGATCATGCGGCTGCTGGACGAAATCTCCTCGCTCGGTGAGGGCGACCTGACGGTGAAGGCCTCGGTGACCGAGGACATGACCGGCGCCATCGCCGACGCAATCAATTACGCGGTCGACGAGCTGCGCCACCTGGTGACCACCATCAACGACACCTCGGCCAAGGTCGCGCTGTCCACCCAGGAAACCCAGGCTACCGCCATGCAGCTGGCAGAAGCGGCCGGCCATCAGGCCAACCAGATCACCTCGGCGTCGGACCGCATCGGCGAAATCGCGGCGAGCATCGAGCAGGTGTCGCGCAACTCGGCCGAATCGGCCGACGTGGCACAGCGCTCGGTGGTGATCGCTGCCGAGGGTGCCGGCGTGGTCCGCGAGACCATCCAGGGCATGGACCAGATCCGTGACCAGATCCAGGAAACCTCCAAGCGCATCAAGCGCCTGGGTGAATCCTCGCAGGAGATCGGTTCGATCGTGGAACTGATCAACGACATCTCCGAGCAGACCAACATCCTGGCGCTGAATGCCGCCGTGCAGGCGGCCTCTGCAGGTGAAGCCGGCCGCGGTTTTGCCGTGGTGGCCGACGAAGTGCAGCGCCTGGCAGAACGCACTTCGGGTGCGACCCGACGCATCGAAAACCTGGTGCAGGCGATTCAGGCCGATACCAACGAAGCGGTCACCTCGATGGAACAGACCACCGCCGAAGTGGTGTCCGGTGCACGCCTGGCCGAAGACGCCGGCACCGCATTGACCGAGATCGAGCGCGTGTCCAACGCCTTGAACAACCTCATCAAGAACATCTCCATCGCTGCCCAGCAGCAGTCGGCTGCGGCCTCGGACATCACCCGCACCATGGGCGTGATCCGGCAGATCACCGGCCAGACCTCGCAGGGTGCCGGACAGACCGCCGAATCGATCGGCCACCTCGCGCAGCTGGCGGCCGACCTGCGTCGTTCGGTCGCCGACTTCAAGCTGCCGGCGTGACGCGGGCAGGGCGGCGAGCAAGGAACCAGTCGATGAAGCATTTCCATTCCCCACGCCAGAACTCGCGCGGCCAACGCGCGGCGGCGAACGGAGCGCGTCCATGAGCAGTCTGCGCGATGCGATGAGCCACGCAGCGCTGGGCTGGGTCAAGCCGGAGCTGGACGAGACCCTGCGCCAGGTGCGCAACGAGGTCGAGTACTACGCGGAAGATCCCAGCGATGCCAGCCGCATGCGGATCTGCGCGGGCTACCTGCACCAGGTGCAGGGCACCCTGCGCATGGTCGAGCTGTATGCCCCGGCGATGGTGGCCGAGGAGCTGGAACAGCTGGCCAATGCCATCGGTATGGGCCGTGTGGCCGATCGTGATGAGTCCTGTGCAACCCTGATGCGCGGCAGCGTGCTGCTGCCCGATTACCTGGAGCGCCTGCAGAACGGTCATCGCGATATTCCGATCGTGCTGATGCCGCTGCTCAACGAAATCCGTTCCGCGCGTGGCGAAGAAGGCGTGCATGACAGCGTGCTGCTGGCATTCGCGCCGGACAGCGTCAGCGCCACAGAGGCCGAGCTGGATCATGCCCGTGGCAGCGTGAGCGGGCGCAATCGCGAGCTGCTGGATACGGTGGGCAGTGCGGTGAAGGAAGAACTGCTGCGCATCAAGGATGCGCTCGACCTGCACCTGCGTACCGGTGGTGCGCCGGAACAGCTGCAGACCCAGGCCAACGAGCTCGGCGCGGTGGCCGATACGCTGGGCATGATGGGCCTGGGCGTGGCCCGTGGCGTGGTCGTGCAGCAGCGCGATGCGCTGCGTGGGGTGGTCGAGGGTCACCAGCAGATCGACGAGAACCTGCTGTTGGATATCGCTGGCGCACTGCTGTACGTGGACGCGTCGCTGGACGACCAGGTCGCCCATCTGGGCGCCGGCGGCAGTGGCGAAGATGACCCGAGCGCGGTCGAGAACCGGCGCACGGTGGAGGTGCTGGCGCATGAGGCCATCGCCAACTTCGCGGCGGCCCGTGAGCATTTCGTCGCCTTCATCGAAACCAGCTGGAACCACGCCGAGCTGCAGGACGTTCCGCGCCTGCTGGGTGATGTCTCCGGTGCGCTGCGCATGCTCGACCTGGGCACCGCCGCCGACTACCTGCGCGGCGTACAGCAGTACATCGAAGCCGAGCTGATCGGTCGCCAGCGCGTGCCCAGTGGTCGCCAGCTGGATACCCTGGCCGATGCCATGGCCAGCCTCGAGTATTACCTGGAGGCGCTGCGCGACCGTCGCCCCGGCCGCGAGGACATTCTCGAGATCACCCGCAGCAGCCTGGAAGCGCTGCGCTACTGGCCGCTGCCGGACCGCAATGCAGCGGCGCCTGCCGCAGGCGAGCCGGTGGTGTTCGCATCGCTGCTGGTCGAGCGCGAGCAAGTCGCGGTGGAGCCCGGCTCGCTGCAGCCGGAACCGATCGAGATCCCGGTGCAGCCGGCCGCGCCCGCCGCTGGCAACGTGCCGGTGCCGCTGCCGGACTTCACCTTCGATCCGACGCCGATGGCGCCGCAAGAAGTTGCCGACAACAGCCTGATGTTTGGCGAGCTGGGCTCTGCAGCAGTCACGGCTGCGGTCAACGTCGGCAGCGCCGGCGCGACGCCCTTGTCGCTTCATGACGGGGAGGATGCACCGCTGGTGTTCGCGGCCTCCAGTGCACCGGCACCCGAGGTTCCGCAGTGGGACCTGGCGCCGTTCCATCCGGATGCCGATCCGCTGGCGGCCGCCGATGACGAACGCAGCCCGACCTTCGCCAGCTTCGATCCGGTCGGCTTCGAACAGGCTGATGCCGGGCAGTTCGCTGCGCCGCAGTGGGCGTGGTCCGGGGCGCCGTCGCATGACCTGGCTGATGCCACGACGCTGACCGCTGATGACGGTGGCGATGTCGCGGTATCGATCGACACCGGTTTCGATGCTGCGCCGGTGTTCGACCCGGTCGCAGCCGAGCACGAGCCCGGGGCCTTGCCGGCCGATGATGTGGTGTTCCGCTTCGATGCCGATGCGCTGGACAATGCCGACGACGTGCTTTCGCTGCACGCGATGGAGACATTGTCGCTGGACGACGATGCCGACCCGCTGCCGTCGCTGGAGATTGTCGATGCCGGCCTGCCGATCCCGGCTGCCGACAGCCTGGATGCCGCCGATGGTGATGCCGTTGCCGTTGCCGATGACGTGCCGGCCTTGCGTGCCGATGACACGGTCGCTGCGGCGGAGTCACCGGCTCCTGCGGTGTCGGTGATCGACATCGATACCATCGCGCCAATCGATTTCAGCGAGGCCGATGCGCAGTTCTTCGCTGAACTGAGCGCAGCCGCCGCCGATTTCAATCCGCAGGCGGCAGCCACTCCCGCCGCTGCGGAAACGCCGGTCGTGGTCGCTGCCGACGCCGGCTTCGAGGCCGGCTTCGATGACGACGCGGAGAACATCGACGAGGACATCCGCGAGGTGTTCCTGGAAGAGTTCGACGACGAACTGGCCAACCTCGGTACGTTGCTGCCGGCATGGCGTATGCAGCTGGACAACATGGACCGGTTGCGGCCGATTCGGCGCATCTTCCACACCCTGAAGGGCAGTGGTCGCCTGGTCGGTGCGCGCACGCTGGGTGAATTCGCGTGGAAGATCGAGGGCATGCTCAATCGCGTGCTGGACGGTAGCCGCGCGGCCTCGCCGGCGGTGCTGGCGATGGTCGACAACGCCCACGCCGCGCTGCCACAGCTGAACGCGGCGCTGCGCAACGGCCAGCGGATCAGTGTCGACCTGCAGGCGATGCAGGCCATCGCCGACCGCGTTGGCGCCGGCGAGGAAACCTTCTACGTACCTCTGCCGATCGCCGCTGCACCGGCAGTGCCGCAGCCTGCGGCCGAAGGCGAAGACGAGATCAGCCGCATCCTTGAGGCTGAAGCGGTCGCATCGACGCAGGCCGACGCTGGCACGGTGGTTGAAGCGGACGGCACGCCGGCCAACATCGACAGCGTGCTGCGCGAGATCCTCGAGGCCGAGGTGGAAGTCCACCAGGCGACCCTGCAGGACTGGCTGCGCTCGGCGCAGCAGGCACCGCAGCCGGTCAGCGATGCACTGCTGCGCGCGGTGCACACCATGAACGGTGCCTTCGCGATGACCGAGGTGCCGGAGATCACCGCCGTCACCGGCGGCGCTGAGTCCTACATCAAGCGTGCACTGGCCGCGGACGTGGTGCCAGGTGAAGAAGGCCTGGCCGCACTGGATGCGACCGCGCAGGCGATCACTGCGACCATGGACGCGCTGCAGGCCGAACAGCCGCGCATCGCATCGCAGGACGCGCTGGTGCAGCGTTTGCAGGCGCTCGCCGGCGAGCTGCCGGAAGCACGCTGGCCGATGGCCGGGCTGGAGGACGACGACGATGACCTCGCGCTGGACACCGAATTGGAGCCCCGGGCCGAGGCACCGCAGCTGGCGCTGGCCGCAGAAGATGACGCCGAAGTGCCGGCAGCTCTCGAAGCGCCACCCGCGCAGGTGCTGGAACCGGTTCCGGACGATGTAGAAACGGCGGCGGCCCTCGACACCGCCGACAGCGGGCTGGACGTTGCGGAGCTGACCGCCAGCGACGATCTTTCGCGCTACTTCGATGCGGGATGGCCGTCGGTGCCGGGCGAAGGTGAGCCCGCCGTGGTCGCACAGGAAGGACTTGAATCGGTCCAGGTGGACGCGACCGCGCCACTCCCTGCCGCGGAGGAAGCGGACGCGGAACCGGCATCGTCCCTGGCCGACGGCGCTGATCTGACCGTGGCAGATGATCTGTCGCCGTACCTCGATGCCAGCGCGCTGCCGGTCGATGACCGCGACGCGGATGAACTGCCTGCGGCTGCAGAAGATGACGTAATCGACCTGAATACGCTGCAGTCCTCCGATCTGGACGCCGCCGACGGCAACGGCTTCGATGATGCTGCTGCACTGCCACTCGACAGCGAGCTGTCGAGCCTGCAGGATGAAATGGCTGCGCCGGGTTTTGCAGAACCGGTCACGCTGGCAGCCGCGCTCGAGGCCGGCCTGCACGTGATCGACGAAGAGCAGACCTTGGACGACGACGGGCAATGGCCCGTGCTCGGCCTCCAGGCCAGCGAACTCGCGCCGGGCGAGGCGGAAGCCTTTGCCGAGGATGCGGACGTCGGCGGGGAGGCGGCGGTCGGTGAAGGAGAGAGCGCCGATCAGCCGTCCCCGGCGACGGTGAATGAGGAGACCACTGCAGAAGCACCGCAGGCCACCGATGAGCCGGTGCGCTTCTTCGAACTCGAAGATGCACCGGGTCAAGGGACGTTGCATGCCGAAGCCGCCGAAGTCGCCGAAGTCGCCGAAGCCAGCTCCCCGGCCATCGACGCAATGCCGGCCGCTGCAGCCGAAGAAGAAGCCGAAGACAGTGCAGACACACTCGACTTCAGCGTGTACGACCGCGAGCTGGTCGACATCTTCGTCGAGGAAGGCAAGGACCTGCTCGATCACTGCGATGGCCTGATCAGCGAACTGCGCGATGCACCACAGGACCGCGAGGCGCTGTCCGGCCTGCAGCGCGACCTGCACACCCTCAAGGGTGGCGCACGTATGGCCGGCATCAATGCCATCGGCGACCTTGGTCACAGCATCGAATCGCTGCTGGAAGCTGTCGCCGCAGGCCGCACCGAGATCGAGCGCCGCGATGTGCAGCTGCTGGAGCGTGGCTTCGACCGCCTGCACCAGCTGCTGACCCGCACCGGTGATCATCGCGTGGTGGAACCGGCGCAGGATCTGGTAGATGCGTTCGAAGTGCGTACCACCACCGATATTGCAGCGGCAGCGGCAACCAACGTGGCGAGCGTCGCAGAAACCGCTTCGGCACCGGTCGCCAGTCCGGCTCCGGCACTGCTCGATGCGCCGTTGTCGGCACCGTTGCCGGCCGAAGGCGTGGTCGACGAAGATCCGCTGGCGCGTCCGCAGCAGGAACAGGTGCGCGTGCGCGCCGACCTGCTCGACCGCCTGGTCAACCACGCCGGTGAAGTGGCGATCTACCGCTCGCGGCTGGAGCAGCAGCTGGGTGCTTTCCGAGGCGCGATGGGCGAACTGGAGCGCACCAATGCGCGTCTTCGCGATCAGCTGCGCCGCCTCGATCTGGAAACCGAGGCGCAGATCGTCGCCCGCTACCAGCGCGAGCAGGACCAGGCCGACCAGAAGTTCGACCCGCTGGAGCTGGACCGCTTCTCCACTCTGCAGCAGCTCAGCCGCGCGCTGAACGAATCGGCGGCCGACCTTGGCGGCCTGCAGGGCGTGCTCGACGATCTGTCACGCCAGTACGATTCGCTGCTGCAGCAGCAGTCGCGCGTTAGTTCGGAACTTCAGGACGGTCTGATGCGCGCGCGCATGGTGCCGTTCGATGGCCTGGTGCCGCGCCTGCGCCGTGTGGTCCGCCAGGCCGGCATGGATACCGGCAAGCAGGTCCATCTGACCTTGGAAGGTACCCACGGCGAACTCGATCGCAACGTGCTCGACCGCATGGTCGCGCCGCTGGAACACATGCTGCGCAATTCCGTGGCCCATGGCCTGGAGGCGCCGGAGCAGCGCCGCGCCGCCGGCAAGCCGGAGGAGGGCGAGATCGCCATCCGCCTGCACCGCGAAGGCTCGGAAATCGTGCTGGACGTGGCCGATGACGGCGCTGGCCTGGACCGCGAAGCGATCCGCCGCCGTGCCCTCGATCGTGGCCTGCTGGCTGCCGATGCGCAGCCGAGCGAGCAGGAGCTGGACAACCTGATCTTCGCTTCCGGTTTCACCACTGCCGACCAGGTCAGCCAGTTGGCTGGCCGCGGCGTGGGCATGGACGTGGTGCGCAACGAAGTGCGCCAGCTGGGCGGCTCGGTCGACATCCAGTCGGTGCGTGGCCAGGGCGTACGCTTCACCCTTCGCCTGCCGCAGACACTGGCGGTCACCCAGGCAGTGTTCGTGCAGATCGGCGAAACCACTTTCGCGGTACCGGTGGCCTCGGTCAGTGGTATCGGCCGCCTGTCGCGTGAGCGTTTCGAAGCCGCCGACAGCAGCTACCGCTACAGCGGCGAAGACTACCCGCTGTACGATCTCGGCAGCCTGGTCGGACAGGCCCCGGCGCGTGCCGATGGCCAGCACCAGGTGCCGTTGCTGCTGGTCCGCGCCGGCGACCTGCGCGCCGCCGTGGCGATCGACCAGGTACTGGGCAATCGCGAAATCGTGGTCAAGCCGGTCGGCCTGCAGATCGCCTCGGTGCCGGGTATCTACGGTGCCACCATCACCGGCGATGGCCGCGTGGTGGTGATCCTGGACGTGGCGCCGCTGGTGCGCCGCTTCCTCGCCAATCCGACGCTGCCGGTACTGGCCAATGCGCCACGGCAGGAGCGCCAGGTGCCGCTGGTGATGGTGGTCGACGACTCGCTGACCATGCGCAAGGTCACCGGCCGCATCCTCGAGCGCCACAACTTCGAGGTCAGCGTCGCCCGCGATGGCGTGGAAGCGCTGGAGCGCCTGGAAGAGCGCGTGCCGGACCTGATGCTGTTGGATATCGAGATGCCGCGCATGGATGGCTACGAGCTGGCCACCGCGATGCGTGCCGACCCGCGCTACAAGGACGTGCCGATCGTGATGATCACTTCGCGCAGTGGTGACAAGCACCGCCAGCGCGCCTTCGAGATCGGTGTCCAGCGTTACCTGGGCAAGCCGTACCAGGAACTGGACCTGATGCGTAACGTGTACGACCTGCTGGGGATCGCCCGTGTCCGTGAGTGAAACCCAAGCGGCTCCGGCCGTGGCCCTGCTGGCCCGCCCCGGCGCGGCGCGTGAGCGCCTGCGTGAGGCGTTGTCGCACGCCGATGTGCAGCTGGTGCTGGAAGACGACCCGAACAGCCTGGAGCCGCAGGTCCTGCAGCAGGCGCGGCCGCAGTTCGTGGTGATTGCTCTGGAGGCGGCCATCGAGGACGCGCTGGAACGGCTGGACGCCGTGCTGTCCGCACCGGGCCTGACCCTGGTGTTCGACGAGGCCGAACTGGCCGCGCGCCGCGATGGCTGGGAAGCCCAGCGCTGGGGCCGACATCTGGCTGCGAAGCTGCACGGCCACCAGCAGGTGTTGCCGCCGGGTGCCGAGGATGAACCCAGCCTGCAGCTGGAGCCGGGCCATCCGGCACCGCCGCCCGCGCCACGTGAAGAAGCACTGCAGCCGCACCTGGACCAGGCGTTGAGCTGGGCCGACGACGTCCCGGCCGACGGCCTGTATTCGCCCCCGGCTCACCTGCATGAACCGATCGCGCTGGAGCAGGCACTGGCCGCGCTGCAGCCGGTCGTGCCGGAGCCACTGGAGGCACCGCCGTTGCCGCCAGCGATGGCAGAGCCTGCCGCATCCGCACCGCCGGTGTCCTTCGACCACACCGCGTGGTCGCTGGTCGATGACGTGGTGGATGCACCGGCTGCCGTCGGCATCGCTGCGGTCGAGGCGGCACCGCCTTCGTTCGATACCGATCACCTGAGCCTGGTCGATCTGGACGCTGCAGCGCCGGTTGGCGCGCAAGCCGGATCCCTGCTGGTGCTGGCCGGCATTGGCGGCCCGGATGCGCTGCGACGCCTGCTCGGTGCGCTGCCGGCGTCGCTGGCCGTGCCGGTGCTGGTGCACATGCGCCTGGATGGTGGCCGTTACGGCAACCTGGTCAAGCAGATGGCACGGGTGTCGCCGTTGCCGGTGCAGCTGGCCGAAGCCGGCCAACGTGCGGCAGCGGGCGAAGTGCATGTGCTGGCCGATGACATCGGCGTGCAGGTGGCCGCTGATGGCCTGCATTTCATCAGCGACGCACAGGGCATTTCGATTGCCGCGCTACCGGCGGAACACACGGCACTGGTGCTGCTCAGCGGGGCCGACCTGGGCCACGTCGGACCGGCGCTGGACCTGGCTGCCGCCGGCGCCTGGGTGGCCGGGCAGGTGGGCGAGGGCTGCTATGACCCGGCCGCAGCCACCGCTGTGGTTGCCGCCGGCATGGTGGCGGGGGAGCCGCAGGAACTGGCGCAGGCGATTGCCGCTCGCTGGGGCGTGGATGACGACAACGGAGAGGCACCATGAGCTACGCCAGCAATGACGAGATCCGCGGCGTCCTGATCCAGGCAGGCAACGCGCGCGTATTGCTGCCCAATGCCACCGTGGCTGAAATGATGTCGCGCGTGCCGGTGCAGCCGGTCTCCGATGCGCCCCGCTGGCTGGTCGGCGAGATCGGCTGGCATGGCTGGCAGGTGCCGCTGGTGTCGTTCGCACGTCTTTCGGGACTGGGCGAAGAAGCCGTGGGCGGCCACAACAAAGTGGTGGTGCTGAAGGCCCTCAGCGGCAACGCGCAGCGTCCGTACTACGCGCTGCTGACGCAGAACTTCCCGCAGCTGATCTCGGTGCCGCGCGACGGCCTGCTGGCCGATGCCTCGGAGGAAACCCTGCCGGACATCGTGCACATGCGCGTGCTGCTGGGCGAGCAGAGCGCGCTGCTGCCGAATCTGGACGCGCTGGAAGCCGCGCTGGATTCGCTGGCCGTTTGATCGGGAATCCGCCGGGCATTTCGAATTCCTGGTAGTGCCGGCCGCTGGCCGGCAACCTCATGATCCGGTGGATGCCGGCCAGCGGCCGGCACTACCACGAATCAGCCTTACCCCAGATCGCCCAACCGCGCCTGCAGCGCCGCGATCGCGGCCAGCCCGGCGGTCTCGGTGCGCAGGATGCGCGGACCCAGCTGCAGGCCCTGGAAGCCAGCGGCCGCCAGTTGGTCCCGGTCGCGTGGCGACCACCCTCCTTCCGGACCGATTGCAATCACGATGCCCCCGGCAGGTGCGGCGTCCATCGTCGACAGCCGGTGCGCACCCTGCGGATCCAGGGTCAACCGAAGCGTATCCACCGGCAGTGCCGCTGCCGCCCGCGCAAGCGACAACGGTGAACCCACCTGTGGAATGCGCGCGCGCCCGGACTGGCCGCAGGCCGAGGTCACCACGTTGTTCCAGTGCGCCACGCGCTTCTCGGCGCGTGCGGCGTCGAGCTTCACCTCGGTACGTTCGGCATTGACCGGAATGATCGCCGCCACGCCCAGTTCAGTGGCCTTCTGCAGGATCAGGTCCATCTTCTCGCCACGGGCAATGCCCTGCAGCAGGGTGATCGCCAGCGGCGACTCATTGTTGATGGCCTGCACGGCGTCGATGCGGACCTGCACCTCGCGCTTGCCGGCCACGGTCAGCGTCGCGCTGTAGTCGTGGCCATCGCCGTTGAACAGCACGCAGGTATCACCTTCGCGCAGGCGCATCACCCGTACCAGGTGGTTGGCCGTCTCTTCCGGCAGGGTCACGGTCTGGCCGCTGTGCAGCGCCAGATCGATGGGGCAGCGGGTCACGCGCATGCAATTGCCTCGTCGATGGCTGCCAGCGTGGTATGTGCCAGCAGTTCCAGTTGTTCATCGTCCACGCAGTACGGTGGCATCCAATACAGCACATCGCCCAGCGGGCGCAGTACCACGCCGCGTTTGAGCGCGGCCTTGTAGGCGTGCAGGCCCAGCCGAAGTGATGGGTCGAACGGTGTGCGCCTGTTGCCGTCACGCGACAGCTCGAAGGCCACCACCATGCCGGCCTGGCGTACATCGGCCACGTGCGGATGGTCGGCGAACGGCGCGGCGAGGGTCCCCATCACCGAAGCGATGCCGCGGTTGCGTGCGACCACATCGTCGTCGCGGAAGATGTCCAGCGTCGCCAACGCCGCCGCGCAGGCCAGCGGATTGCCGGTGTAGCTGTGCGAATGCAGGAACGCGCGCTCGCGGGAGTCATCGAGGAACGCGTCGTACAGTGCCTGCGTGGCGAGCACGGCGGCCAGTGGCAGGAAGCCGCCGGTCAGTCCCTTGGACAGGCACATCAGGTCCGGCATCACCCCGGCCTGTTCGCAGGCGAACATCGTGCCGGTGCGGCCAAAGCCTGCGGCGATTTCGTCGGCGATCATGAACGCACCGTGCGCATCGCACAGTTCGCGTACGCGCTGCAGGTACACCGGGTCGTGCATCCGCATGCCTCCTGCGCACTGCAGGCGCGGTTCCAGGATCACCGCGCAGATCTCGCCCGGGTGCTGGTCGAACAGCGTGGCCAGTCCATCCGCCGCCTGCCGCGCGCGATCTGCCGCACTCTGGCCAGGCTCGGCCAGGTAGGCGTCGGGCGAGGGCGCGAACAGGCCTTCGGCCAGCAGCGGCGCATAGACACGGCGGTACAGCGGGATGTCGCCCAGCGCCAGCGCGCCCAGGGTCTCGCCGTGGTAGCCGTTCTCCAGCGCGATGAAGCGCGTGCGGCGCGGCTCTCCGCGGTTCTGGAAATACTGGAACGCCATCTTCAGCGCCACTTCCACGCCAGCTGAACCGTTGTCGGCATAGAACACCTTGGCCAGCGGTTCGCGGCCGGGCTGCCGTGGTGCCAGCGCCAGCAGGCGTTCAGCCAAGGTGATCGCCGGCTCGTGGCCGAAGCCGGCCAGCATCACCTGTTCCAGCTGCCCGGCCTGGGCGGCGATGGCGCCGCCGATGCGCGGCTCGGCATGGCCGAACAGGTTGGTCCACCAGCTGCTGACCGCGTCCAGGTAGCGGTTGCCGTCGTGGTCGAACAACCAGGCGCCCTGGCCGCGTGCGATCGGGACCAGTGGCAGGGTGTGCGGATGCTCGCGCATCTGCGTGCAGGGGTGCCACAGCACCTTCAGGTCGCGTTGCCGCCAGTGCTCGACCAGCGGGGAGGGGGTTGGGTCTGCTAGCATTTCGGGCTCATGAACATGTTGCTGCCTGCACATTCTATCGGCCCCGGCGCAGACGCCGGCCGCCGCGGAGATTCCGCATGAACGATGACCGTGGCGGCCGTCGCTTGCCGATCATCCATCGGATCACCGATGAAGAGAACGGTCCCTTCCAGCGCCAGCACCTGGACCTGGAGTTCTCCAACGGTGAACGCCGCCGCTTCGAGCGCCTGGTCAGCCGGGGCCACGGCGCGGTGGTGGTGGTGCCGATGCTTGATGACGAGACCGTGCTGCTGGTACGTGAATACGCTGCCGGCATGCACCGCTACGAACTGGGGCTGGTCAAGGGCCGGATCGATGCCGGCGAGACCCCCGAGCAGGCCGCGGACCGTGAACTGAAGGAAGAGGCCGGTTATGGTGCGCGCCGGGTAGACGTGCTGCGCGCGATGACCCTGGCCCCGACCTACATGAGCCATCAGTCGTGGCTGGTGGTGGCGCGCGACCTGTACCCGGAAAAGCTGGCCGGCGATGAGCCGGAAGAGCTGGAAGTGGTGCCGTGGAAGCTGGCCGAGCTGGACCAGCTGATGCTGCGCGAGGACTTCTCCGAGGGTCGCTCGCTGGCGGCGCTGTTCATCGCCCGGCAGTGGCTGCAGGGAACGCGATGATCAAACTGACCACGGACCTGCGCGAGACCGCCATCGCCATCGCCCAGGAAGCCGGACAGGCCATCATGCAGGTGTATGCCGATGGCTTCGACGTGCAGCTCAAGGACGACGACAGCCCTGTCACCAGTGCCGACCTGGCGGCCAACCAGGTCATCGAGCAGGGCCTGCAGCAGCTGACCCCGGATCTGCCGATCCTGTCCGAGGAGTCGGCGCAGGTGGGCTGGGAGCAACGCCGCCACTGGGGTGCCTACTGGCTGGTCGACCCGCTCGACGGCACCCGCGAGTTCGTCAAGCGCAATGGCGAGTTCAGCGTCAACATCGCATTGATCTACCAGGGCGCGCCGGCCTTCGGCGTGGTGCTGGCGCCGGTCACCGGCATCGTCTGGCATGCCATGCGTGGTGAGCTGGCGTACCGTCGCCAGGGCCTGCATGACACTGTGCTGCGTACCCGCACGCCGGCCACCGCACCGCTGCGGGTGGCCGCCAGCCGCTCCCACCGCTCGCCGGAAACCGAAGCGCTGCTGGCGCGGATGGGTCGCATCGAAACCATCGCTCAGGGCTCATCGCTGAAGTTCTGCCGGATCGCCGAAGGAGGCCTGGATGTCTACCCTCGGCTGGGCCCGACCTCCGAATGGGACACCGCCGCCGGCCAGTGCGTGCTGCACGCTGCCGGTGGCGCGGTGCTGTCGGCGGCGACCGGCAAGCCGTTCCGCTACAACCGCCGCGAGACCCTGTTGAACGGCGATTTCATTGCCCTTGGTGACACCAGCCTGCCCTGGCGCGACTGGTTGTCCGATTGACCCTGGAGACCGCATGAGCGCGCACGACACCCCCACCACCGACAGTGCCGCCAGCAACGAATTGGAACGCCTGCTGTCGATCATGGCGCGCCTGCGCGATCCGCAGGATGGCTGCCCCTGGGACCTGGAGCAGAACTTCGCGACCATCGCCCCGTACACCATCGAGGAAGCCTACGAGGTGGCCGATGCCATCGATCGGGGCGACCTCGATGATCTCTGCGATGAGCTGGGCGACCTTCTGCTGCAGGTGGTGTTCCATGCGCGCATGGCCGAGGAGCAGGGTGCCTTCGCCTTCGCTGAGGTCGCACGCGCGATCAGCGACAAGATGCAGCGCCGCCACCCGCACGTGTTCGCCGATGTCAGCGTCGATGACGCCGACGGGGTGACGCGCAACTGGGATGCGATCAAGCGTGCCGAGCGAGTCGCCAAGGGCGAGCAGGACACCTCCGCATTGGCCGGCATCTCACGTGGCCTGCCCGAATGGCAGCGGGCGGTGAAGCTGCAGTCGCGTGCGGCCAAGGTCGGTTTCGATTGGCCGGGCCCGCTGCCGGTGCTGGACAAGGCAGCCGAGGAACTGCAGGAACTGCGCGAGGAGTTCGAGCGCGGCGATATCGCCGGCAACAAGGCGCGCCTGCAGGAAGAGCTGGGCGACCTGCTGTTCGTCTGCGCCAACCTGGCACGCCATGCCGATATCGATCTGGGCGCGGCACTGCGCGGGGCCAACCACAAGTTCGAACGTCGCTTCCGTGCGATGGAGGCACAGGCCGAAGTGCAGGGGGAAGTGCTGTCCGCGCTGGACCTGGATGCGCAGGAAGCACTGTGGCAGCACGCCAAGGCGGCGGAGAAGGCGTGAAGACGCTCGCGCTGTTCCTGCTGACCGCGCTGGCCGAAATCGTTGGCTGCTACCTGCCGTGGTTGTGGCTGCGCAAGGGCGGCAGCATCTGGTTGCTGCTGCCGGCGGCAGCCAGTCTGGCCCTGTTCGCGTGGCTGTTGACCCTGCATCCAACCGCCAGTGGCCGCGTCTATGCCGCTTACGGTGGCGTCTATATCGGCACTGCGCTGTTCTGGCTGTGGCTGGTCGATGGCATCCGTCCCAGCCGCTGGGACCTGCTCGGTGCAGCCCTGTGCCTGGCCGGCATGGCGGTGATCATGTTCGGACCGCGCGCGCCTTCGGTGTAGAGTCGAGGCATGCTCGACTGCTTCTGCCAGGATCCGTCGAGCCGAGGCAGCCGAGCATGGCTCGGCTCTACAAGGGCAAGGATGCTCGCGCAGCGCTGCCTCCCCGGAAGGTGCATGATGCAGCCAGTAACAGCCCGGAGCATGCGCATGTCCCGCTTCGCCAGCTTCCGTGAGTTCTATCCGTTCTACCTCAGCGAGCACCGCCACCCGGTGTCGCGCCGGCTGCATTTCATCGGCAGTTGCGGAGTCCTGCTGCTGGTCGCAGCCGCGATCCTGCGCGGCCAGCCGCTGCTCCTGCTCGGCGCCCTGTTCTGCGGTTATGGATTCGCCTGGGTCGGCCATTTCTTCTTCGAGAAGAACCGCCCTGCCACCTTCCAGCATCCGCTGTACTCGTTCATGGGCGACTGGGTGATGTTCGCCGACATCCTGCGCGGGCGCGTGCGCTGGTAGCCCCGGCTGTGAATGTCGCCTTCACGCGCTATGCTGGGGCCTGGACGTCATAGATAAGGAAAGCAAGATGTTCCCGACCATGTTCTTTACCGTGGTACTGGCCTTCGTGGCCGTGGTGATCCTGTTCAAGGCGGTACGGATGGTGCCCCAGGGCTACGAGTGGACCGTCGAGCGCTTCGGGCGCTACACGCACACCATGACCCCAGGCCTGCATTTCCTGATTCCGATCGTGTACGGGGTGGGGCGCAAGGTGAACATGATGGAGCAGGTGCTGGATGTGCCCAGCCAGGAAGTGATCACCAAGGACAACGCCGCCGTGCGCGTGGACGGCGTGGTGTTCTTCCAGGTACTCGATGCGGCCAAGGCCGCCTATGAAGTGGCCAATCTGGAAGTGGCGATGATCGCCCTGGTGCAGACCAATATTCGTACCGTGATCGGTTCGATGGACCTGGATGAATCACTGAGCCAGCGCGAAGTGATCAATGCGCAGCTGCTGAGCGTGGTCGACCATGCCACCAACCCGTGGGGCGTGAAGGTCAACCGCATCGAGATCCGCGACATCCAGCCGCCGCGCGACCTGCTGGATGCGATGGCGCGGCAGATGAAGGCCGAGCGCGAGAAGCGCGCGCAGATCCTTGAGGCAGAGGGTTCAAGGCAGTCGGAGATCCTGCGCGCCGAAGGCGAGAAGCAAGCCACGGTGCTGGAGGCCGAAGGCCGCCGTGAGGCGGCGTTCCGCGATGCCGAGGCCCGCGAGCGCCTGGCCGAGGCCGAGGCCATGGCGACCAGGGTGGTGTCGGTGGCGATTGCCGAGGGTGACGTGCAGGCGATCAACTACTTCGTCGCCCAGAAGTACGTGGAAGCCTTCAAGGAACTGGCCAGTTCGCCGAACCAGAAGCTGGTGCTGATGCCGATGGAGGCCAGCGGGGTGATTGGTTCGATTGCCGGCGTGGCTGAGCTGGCCAAGCAGGCGCTGGCCGACCAGGACAGCAAGGCCGCCAGCAAGCGGCCACCACCGATCGGAGGCTGACATGCGCTGGGAAGTCGTAGGCTGGGGCGCGTTGGCACTGCTGCTGTTCGCGGCCGAAGCGCTGGCACCGGGGGCGTTCATGCTGTGGATCGGCATCGGCGCGGCGGCGGTGTTCGTGCTGGTGGCGGTGTTCGGCGATATCCCGCTGCTGTGGCAGGTGGTTGCCTTCGTGCTGTTGAGCGTTGTCTCGATCCAATGCTACCGGCGCTGGGGGCGGCCCCGCGCCCGGCCCAGCGATGCGCCGCTGCTCAACCGCCGCGCCGAGCAGCTGGTCGGTCGGGAGGTGGTACTGCAGCAGGGCATCGTCGGTGGCCAGGGACGGGTCAGCATTGACGATGCGTCCTGGCAGGTGAGCGGTCCGGAGCTGCCTGCAGGCGCATGGGTGAAGGTGCTCAGCGTGCAGGGCACGGTGCTGGTGGTCGAGGACGCAGGCCGCCCCCTGTAGCGCCGAGCTCACGCTCGGCTTCCACACGAAGAGCAGCCGAGCATGGGCTCGGCTCTACAGCTCCGGCGCTGCGCTGCGGCACACCTGCGGGCGACCGATCTGGGATAATGGGGATTCTTGTTTCCTCTGCTGCCGGACCCGGTCATGACCCAGAAGACGCTGCTCAACGATACCCACCGCGCCCTTGGCGCCAAGATGGTCGATTTCGGGGGTTGGGACATGCCCATCCACTACGGCTCGCAGCTGGACGAACACCACCTGGTGCGTCGCGAGTCCGGTGTGTTCGACGTCAGCCACATGACCGTGGTCGACCTGCGCGGTGACCAGGTCAAGCCGTTCCTGCGCCGCCTGCTGGCCAATTCCGTGGACAAGTTGAAGGTGACCGGCAAGGCACTGTACTCGTGCATGCTGAATCCGCGCGGCGGCGTCATCGATGATCTGATCGTCTACTACCTGGGCGATGACTTCTTCCGCATGGTCGTCAACGCATCCACCCGTGAGAAGGACCTGGCCTGGCTGCGCGAGCAGGCCGCGCCGTTCGGCGTCAGCGTCGAGCAGCGTCCGGACCTGGCCATCCTTGCCGTGCAGGGCCCGCAGGCGCGCGACATCGTCATCGGCCTGGCCCGCGAAGCCGACCGTGCAGCGCTGACCAAGCTTGGCCGCTTTGCTGCGCTGCAGGCGCAGTCCGACGATGGCGTCGAGCTGTTCGTCGCCCGCACCGGCTACACCGGTGAAGATGGTTTCGAGATCCTGCTGCCGCAGGATGCCGTGGTCGCGTTCTGGAACCGCCTGCTGGCGGCGGGCGTGAAGCCGGCCGGACTCGGTGCGCGCGACACCCTGCGCCTGGAAGCCGGCATGAACCTGTATGGCCAGGACATGGACGAAGCGATCAGCCCGTACGAAGCGGCGCTGGCCTGGACCGTGTCGCTGGACGAAGGTCGCGACTTCATCGGCCGCGACGTGCTGGAAGCGCAGAAGGCCGCTGGCACCGCACGCCAGATGATCGGCCTGGTGATGGACGAGAAGGGTGTGCTGCGTCATGGTCAGGCGGTGACCACCGCCGGTGGCCAGGGCGAGATCCTGTCCGGCACCTTCTCGCCGACCCTGGCCAAGGGCATCGCCTTCGCGCGCGTGCCGGCCGGTGAACTGGGCGAGGTCACCGTCGACATCCGCGGCCGGCAGGTGCCGGTGCGCGTGGTCAAGTTCCCGTTCGTGCGCGAAGGCCAGGCCCAGCCCGGCGTGCTTGGCGACGCCTGATCCAAACATGCCGGTCGTCACTGACAGCAGTGGCGGCCGGTTGGTTACACTAGCCCCGTTTTTTCCACCCCTGCATATCTCTGGAGCAGTCCCATGAGCGAGATCCCCGGCGACCTCAAGTTCCTCAAGTCCCATGAGTGGGCCCGTGTCGAAGGCAATGGCCGCGTGACCGTCGGTATTTCCGACCACGCCCAGGGCCTGCTGGGTGACCTGGTCTACGTCGAGCTGCCCGAAGTCGGCGCGACCGCCAAGGCCAACGAGCAGATCGCGGTCGTCGAGTCGGTGAAGGCCGCCTCCGACGTCTACAGCCCGGTCAGCGGCACCATCGTCGAGGTCAACTCGGCGCTGTCGGACAAGCCGGAAACCATCAACGAAGATGCCTACGGCGACGGCTGGATGTACGTGGTCGAACTGTCCAACGCCGATGAGCTCAACGAGCTGCTGGATCCGGACGCGTACGCCGAAGCCCTGGAAGACGAAGACCACTGAGTCGTCACTTCCGGGTTCGGACACGGCCATCTTCGGGTGGCCGTTTTTGTTTTGGCGATGGTGCCCGACTCATGACGACGGGTTCGCTGCCGACCCTCGGCATGGCATCAGCGGGCAGGCGAACGGCACGGAAGGGCATGCGCAGTTTTGCGCAAATCCGCGTTTCCACCCCGCGTTGGCGTGTCCGGATGTGAAAACTTTTGATGCCCCGTTGCGGCGCCGTTGTGCTGGCGTTGGCGGCAGCGGTGATGGTTGTTTGCAATGCATGCATGCTGTGGCGACGGACATGCACGCTTCTGCGTAGAGTGCTTATTTCAAGTGCTTTTTGTTCAACGATTGCGTCTGCGTTGTTGCAGGCAACGTGCGTGCGCGGCGCTTCGGCGGTCGCTGCAGGCGCGACGTGGCGACCGTGCAGACGCCGCCGCGGACGGCGCGGATGTGAAAATTTTTCGCGGGGGTTGTTGACAGTAAAAAAAACCGTGATTAGGTTTCGCCTCAGCAGACCTTGCCTGCCCAACCGAGTGCGCAGAATCAATCGTCCGATGCGAAGCAGCCCCTTCAAGACCACCGCGACCCTGATGACGGTGGACATGGCCCCGCTTCCCCCGGAGAAATGCAAGGTACCCCCCGTTCCGATGCCCGCTCCGCCGATCGAGGCGGGCATTGCCGCATCCGTAACGGCGCGCCTGACGCGCCGGCGGTCCCCGCACGCAGCATCCGCGGGTTTGATCCACCTGGGCGTTTCAACTCCCTATCACTGACGAGGAGCCATCCCATGGCAACCAAGAAAGCTGCGAAGAAAAAGCCCGCCGCCAAGAAAGCGGTGAAGAAGGTCGCTAAGAAGGCCGCTGCCAAGAAGGCAGTGAAGAAGGTCGCGAAGAAGGCGACCGCCAAGAAGGCAGTGAAGAAGGCTGCGAAGAAGGTCGCCAAGAAGACCACTGCGAAGAAGGCAGTGAAGAAGGCGGCAAAGAAGGTAGCCAAGAAGTCCACTGCCAAGAAGGCCGTCAAGAAGACCGCGAAGAAGGCCGTCAAGAAGGTAGCCAAGAAGGCCACCAAGAAGACTGCCAAGAAGGCTACTGCCCGCAAGCCGGCCAAGAAGGTCGCCAAGAAGGCAGTAAAGAAGACTGCAAAGAAGGCGGTAAAGAAGACCGCCAAGAAGGCAGTGAAGAAGACCGCGAAGAAGGCCACCAAGAAGGCTGCCCCGAAGAAGGCAGCGAAGAAGGTTGCCAAGCGCAAGCCGGCCGCCCGCAAGAAGAAGGCTGCTCCGGTCGCTCTGCCGGCAACCCCGGCGCCGCTGATCTAAGTACTTCCCGATAGCCGCATCCTGAAACCCCTTCCCTGTTGCCCAGCAGGGAGGGGGTTTTTTTATGCTCGGATGTCGGTTGCGAACGTGGTCGGCAAGGGCGGGAAACGCTCGACCAGGAAGTCGAGGAAGCTGCGCAGGCGGGTTGAGCGGTAGCGGTCGTGGGCGTAGACCACGTGCATCGGCCGACCGGCCTGACCGTGCTCGGGGAACAGCTGCACCAGGCGCCCGGCGTCGACATCCGCGGCCAGCAGCAGGGTCGATTGCAGCACGATGCCCAGCCCATGCAGTGCGGCCGAACGCAGTGCTTCGCCGTTGTTGATCTGCAGCCGGCCATCGGGCGCGCGGTCGAGCTCGCCAGCGCCGGCCTGCAGCCACTGCGCGAGCGCGCTGGGTTCGAAGGACAGGCATTGATGCGAGGCGAGCGCTGGCAACGTGTCAGGGGTGCCGTGGCGCGCGAGGTAGGCCGGCGAGGCGCACATCATCAAGCGATACGGGGCGAGCGGCCGTGCTATCAGTTCGCTGCTGCCGGCCAGGGTGCCGATGCGCAGCGCTGCTTCGAAGCCTTCCTCGGCCAGGTCGACCACGCGGTCGGTCAGCGTCGCCTCGACACGGACGTCCGGGTAGCGGGCCATGTACTCGGCCAGCGCCGGCACCAGTGCATGGGTGCCGAAGATTACCGGAGCGCTGATGCGCAGCGTTCCTGCGGGTGCCAGCTGCTGGTGCTGGGCCTGCGCATCGGTCTCGTCCACCAGGCGCAGGATCTCCTTGCATCGCGCGTAGTAATCCTCGCCGAAGGGGGTCAGGTGCTGGCGCCGGGTGGTGCGGCTGAGCAGCTGCATGCCGAGCCGGGCCTCGAGCGAGCGCAGGTGCTTGCCGGCCATCGTCGCGGAAATATCCATCGCCGCCGCCGCAGCGCTGAGGCTGCCCTTGTCCACGATCAGCACGTAGACCCGCATGCTCTCCAGCAGGTTCATCTGACACCCCGGGTGTTGAATGCTGAAACCTGCGCGGAGTTTATCAATCAGTGGTGATCAAAGAGCATGCGCTGCACGGGCCGGATGTGCCGGCCATGCTCACAGGAGAACACCATGGATTTGAACCTCGAGGGACGCACCGCGCTGGTCACCGGTGCGGGCAGCGGCATCGGTGCCGGTGTTGCCAGGTTGCTGGCGGCGCAGGGTGTGCGTGTTGTGATCAGTGCACGGCGCGCGGAGCCGCTGCAGGCCCTGGCGGCGGAAATCGAAAGCGGTGGCGCGCCCGCGCCGGTCATCGTGCTCGGTGATGTCACCGATGCCGATGATGTGCGCCGCATCGCCGATGCCTCGCTGGCAGCGCTGCAGCGGGTGGACATCCTGGTCAACGCGGCTGGAGGAGGGCGGCCGGCCACGGTGGATGCGGGCGACGATGTATGGGAGGAGGCGATCGCACTGAATTTCTCTGCGGCGCGACGGCTGACCCAGGCATTGCTGCCGGCGATGCAGGCGCAGGGATGGGGACGAGTGATCAACTTCAGTGGTTCGATGGAGCCGCGTGCCGTGAACGCCGCCACGGCAGCGAAGGCAGCGCTGCATCTGTGGAGCAAGGGGCTGTCGTCGGCGCTGGCCACACAGGGCATCACGGTCAATGCGATCGCGCCGGGACGGATCAATAGCGCGCAGATCCGGGACCGCCTGCATCCCACCGAGGAAAGCCGGCGCGAATTCATCGCCCGCAACATCCCGATCGGGCGCTTCGGCGAACCGGAGGAAGTGGCGCCGCTGGTGGCGTTCCTGGCCTCGCCGCTGGCCGGCTACATCACCGGTGCCGTGATTCCGGTGGACGGCGGAATGCACTACTTCGCGCATTAGCCCTCCGGAACTGTAGAGCCGAGCCCTGCTCGGCTGCTTCACGCATTTGTAGAGTCGAGCCGTGCTCGACTCCACAACAGCCAACAAAAAGGGCGACCCGCGGGCCGCCCTTCGTACTCACCGTCGAGCCCGCCAGATCAGCGCGGCGAGGCGACGGCACGATTGCTGGAAGCACCCTTGCCCTTGCGCTTGTCCTGCTGCGCAGGGCTCGCGCCTTCGGCCATCAGGTTGTCGCTGCCGAAGTCGGTGTCCACGTCCAGCCAGCGCTGCGTCGGCAGGCCGAGGGCGGCGTCGAGCACGGTCGGCAGCAGGCCGCTGGGCAGGCCGCTTTCGCCGTTCCACATGATGGCGATGCCAAGGTCGCGTTCCGGCACCAGCGCGACCAGGCCGCGGTAGCCCTGCACGGCGCCGGCATGGAACACCACGTCGTGACCGGCATAGTCGAAGGTGCGCCAGCCCAGTGCGTAGCCGGCCGAGTGCAGGCGCTCGCGGCGCCAGCCCGAACGCATTTCGCCCGGGGTGTTGATCAGGCTGGAATGCAGGGTGGCCAGCAGCGGTGCCGGCAGCACGTCCGGACGGTGGCCGGTGTGGGCCAGCAGCCATTGCGCCATGTCGCTGGCGCTGGCGTTGACGCCTGCGGCCGGGGCGACGCGGTAATAGGTCGGCTTCGGCGTCAGCGACACCCAGCCATTACGGCTGCGCACGTGCGGGCGCGCCCAGCGCGAGCTGGCCTGGATGCCGGCCAGGCCGAGGCTGGCATCGTTCATGCCCAGCGGCTTGAAGATGCGGCGTTCGACCGACTGCTCGTAGAAGCTGCCCGAGGCGGCATAGACCACGTCACCGATCAGGCTGAAGGCCACGTTCTGGTAGGCGTAGCAGTCGCCCGGAAGGCACTTCAGGCTGGTGTTGGCCAGTTTCTGGGTCAGCGAGTAGTACTCGGCATTGCCTTCGATGTCGCGGTCGTAGGCGTTGTACGGCAGGCCGACGCGGTGGCTGAGTACGTCGGCCACGGTCAGGCGATCAGTCGCTTCCGGCGAGTTGAGGCGGAAACCCGGCACGTAGTCGGTGACCTTGCTGTCCCAGCGCAGGGTGCCGTCGTTGACCAGCAGGCCGGCCATGGTGCCGGCGAACGCCTTGGACAGCGACGCCAGGCGGAACACGGTATGCGCATCGACCGGCAGCGGGTTGTTGACGTCGGTGACGCCATAGCCGCGCGCGCTGAGCACACGGCCACCCTGCACGATGGCCACGGCCATGCCCGGCACGCGCTCACCATAGGTCAGCTGCTGCGCCATCGATTCGATGTTTGCGACGTTGAAGCCGGCCGCCGGCAGCTGCACCTGCGGCACCAGGCCGGTGCGGTATGCGGCGGGCTGGGTGTGGGCGACGGCGGTGGCGGCGGATTCGATGTTGGCCGGCATCGGCGGCAACGGCGGCGGGGTCTGCGCGGTGGTGGACAAGGCAACGGGCATCAACATGCCCAGCAAACCGGTGGCCGCCGAACGGATCGGACGACGCAGGCTGTTCTTTTTCATCGTGGAGACCCGTGCGCGACTGCTGATGGCGATTCTAGCGCCGCTTTTCCCTTGTGCACAAACAAAGCGAAGATGAATGCGCATCTCGTTGAAAAAGTTGGAATTTTGACGCCCCGAAAGCGTGTGTCGGAACGTATCGTCCGGGTGGGATCGTGACACTGCGTTTCAGCCTTCTGCGGGGCTGCTGCTGGCGATGTTGCAGTGCATTGGCTAACGTACGCGCTTCACTGCCCCCGGAGCCTGCCATGCCGCTGTCCAACCGCCGTCTTCTGGCGAGGGACGCCGCGTGAGTGCGGTGCAGGTCAGGGGGCCGCTGAGGGGCCTGAGCGCGGCACTGCGTGAGTCGCCGGCGCTGTGGTGGTCGTTCCTGTACTTCTTCTGCCTGCTGAGCGGCTACTACGTGCTGCGCCCGGTGCGTGAGGCGATGGCCGCTTCGGCCGACCTGGAGACCGTGTTCCCGCCGATGCTGATCGCCTGGTTCAACAGCCACGGCATCGCGCTGAAGGACTTCGTCCTGCAGTTCCTGTTCTCCTGCGTGTTCGTGATCATGCTGGTGCTGCAGCCGGTCTACGGCTGGCTGGTCAGCCGCTTCCCGCGACGGGTGTTCCTGCCGGCGGTGTATGGGTTCTTCATCGTCACTCTGCTGGGGTTCTACGCGCTGTTCGACAGCGACGTGCCCGGGCGAGGCATGGCCTTCTTCTTCTGGATCAGCGTCTTCAACCTGTTCGCGGTGGCGGTGTTCTGGAGCTTCATGGCCGATGTGTTTTCCAACGCGCAGGCACGTGCCTACTACGGCTACATCGGCGCGGCCGGCACCATCGGTGCCTTCCTCGGCCCGTTCATCACCAGCGTGCTGGTGCAGCGCGTGGGCATCGCCAACCTGATGCTGGTCTCGGCCGGATTTCTCGCCATCTGCCTGTTGAGCATCTGGCGGCTGCGGCACTGGGCGGTGCTGCGCGAGCGCGAACAGCAACTGGTCGACGGTGAAAAGCCGATGGGCGGCAGTGTGCTGGATGGCCTGAAGCTGATCGTGCGCGAGCCCCTGCTGCGCTGGCTGGCGATCATGGTGTTGTTTGGTGTGGGCGTGGGCACCCTGCTGTACAACCAGCAGGCCACCATCGTGCGTGCCTCGTTCAACGATGCAGGCGCTGCCACTGCCTTCTTCTCGCGCATCGACCTGGCGGTGAACGCGCTGGCCCTGTTGATGCAGCTCGGCCTGACCCGCTGGCTGCTGTCTCGCCACGGCATCGCCCCGGCGCTGCTGATCCCGGGCTTCGCGATCCTGATCGGTTTCTCGGTGCTGGCTGCCTCGCCGATGCCGCTGATGGTGGCGGTGGTGCAGGTGATGACCCGTGCCAGCGAGTTTGCACTGGCCAAGCCGGCACGCGAGACCATCTATACCCGCGTAGACCGCCAGTGGCGCTACAAGGCCGGTGCGGCCATCGACACGGTGGTCTACCGCGGCGCGGACCTGAGCTTTGCGTGGGTGCACAAGGGCTTGTCCTTGTTTGGTTCACATGTGGTGTTCATCGGTGGCGTGGTGGTTGCCGCATGCATGACCGCTGCCGCGTTCGGCGTGCTGCGCGAAGAAAAGAAGCTGCCGCGCGACCGCTGAGCCGCGCGGGGTCGGATCCCTCTCCCACGGAGAGGGCTCTGACCCCATCACCCCATCCATCTATCCAAGGAAACGCCCATGTACTGGATCGCACTTGCCTTGACCCTGCTGGTCGCACTGCTGCACGTCTATT
Organism: Stenotrophomonas sp. 22DLJC03; assembly: GCF_056861405.1. Lineage (NCBI taxonomy): Bacteria > Pseudomonadati > Pseudomonadota > Gammaproteobacteria > Lysobacterales > Lysobacteraceae > Stenotrophomonas > Stenotrophomonas sp. 22DLJC03. The sequence goes on along the minus strand of NZ_JBSPUG010000006.1, from coordinate 77,305 downwards.
TCCTGGTGCTGGAGATGTTCCTGTGGACGCGCCCACTGGGCCTGAAGACGTTCCGCAACACGCCGGAGAAGGCAGAGACCACGCGCGTGCTGGCGGCCAACCAGGGCCTCTACAACGGCTTCCTGGCTGCAGGCATCGTGGTGGGGCTGTTGATCGACCAGCCGGTGCTGGTGACGTTCTCGCTGGCCTGTGTGGTGGTAGCGGGGTGCTATGGCGCCTACAGCGTCAGTCGTCGCATTTTCATGATCCAGGCGCTGCCGGCGATCCTGGCGTTGGTGTTTCGCGCACTGGCGTGATTTCCGGCCAACGGCACAGCCCCTCGTGGGTTGGTCGCGTAGAGCTGTCATGGGGTTGGTCGGGCGGGTTGGGTTCGCGGGGGACGCCGCAAGTCCCCCTCCGGGGCCCGGCCCAGCCGCTGGCGGCTGTGCGTTCAGGCGCTTGCGAAGCAGTGCTTCGCAAGCAAAGCGCCTTCACCCCTGTAAGCTCGATGGCGCCATCCATGGCGCCAACGCCCCTGCACGGCCCACCCGCCCGGCCTCAGACAGGTTCCGTGCGCGGCCAGCCCACGGAGAAGAAAAAAGAAGATCAAGAGCAACAGCGGGTCGCTGCGCTCGTGGGTTCTGCGTGCATGAAAAAAAGCGGCCGATGGGTCGCTTTTGCTTTTGCTCTTCTTTTTCTCTTCCGTGGGGGACGCCGCAGAGATCCGTCCGAGGCCGGAGGGGTGGGGCCGGGCGGGGTATCCGCGCCATGGATGGCGCGGCTAAGCCTACAGGGACGTACTTGCGGCGTCCCCGCATGGACCCACCCCTCCGGCCCAACCGATAAACCGCTTTCGCCGTCCACCCACGAGGGGCTGCGCCGTTCGCGGGAACACTACTTCGCCGGCGACAGCCACATGTCGATCACCGCGCTGAACACCTCCGTCCCCGCGCGGTCACGCACGCTCACCGTCACCGGCAGCGCATAGCCCTCGGCAGCGGCCACGATCGGCTGCGCCGGCAGCGCAACTGCCTGCAACATGCCGCGCGCCTTGGCCAGGTACTGCACCTGCATGCCCTTGGGGATCCAGCGCATGCCCTTCGGCAGCGAGGCATCGACCATCAACCCGGCGGTCAGCTCGGCCAGGTTGCACATCGCGATCGCGTGCACCGTGCCGATGTGGTTGCGCACCTTGCGCCGGTCGGCCAGCGTGCCTTCACAGCGGCCGTGCTCAAGGCGGGTGATGCGCGGCGCGATGCTGGCGAAGTAGGGCGCCTTGAAGCACACCGCGCGCGCGAACAGCCAGTTGCCGGCAGGCCATCGCTGCAGACGCTGGTAGAGGGACAGCAGGGGCGTGGACATGGTTGGAATTCCGGTCGGCAGATGAAACAACGGCGGGCCGAAGCCCGCCGTCGAAGGCAACACATGTCGCGGGCGATCAGGCCGCCTGCGAGTGCGGGTCCTTGTGCTGGCGGTCGTAGTAGCTAGCCGCGCGCAGTTCGTGGGTGTCGAAGTCGTCCACGGTGATGGTGTCCAGGGTCAGCGTACGCAGCTCTTCCAGCAGGCTGCGCTCGTCCTGGGTGATCACGCCTTCGGCCACGGCTTCGTCCAGCTGGCTGTTGAAGTCCAGCGCTTCGATGCCCTTGCTCTTCAGTGCCTTCAGGAACTTGCGCTCCACCGGCTCGGCCATGATCGCCTTGCTCAGGTAGCTGTTGATGCGGCCACCCGGGTTGTTCTCGCACGGGGTCAGGAACACGCCGCTGGCCAGACGATCACGCGCTTCGTTCGGGGCCATCAGCAGGGCGGCAACACGGCGGCTCAGGCGGTCGCCCGGAGCCTCGGCGCGACGGCCCAGCGGGAAGATCAGCGCCCACATCAGCCAGCCGATCGGACGGATCGGGAAGTTGCGCAGGGCGGCCGACAGTGACTCCTCGATCTTGTGCACGCTGTCATGGAAGGCCCAGGCCAGCAGCGGCTGGTCCGCCTGCGGCGCGCCTTCGTCGTGGTAGCGCTTGAGCATGGCGCTGGTCATGTAGACATGGCTCAGCACGTCGCCCAGGCGGCCGGACAGCGATTCCTTGAACTTCAGCTTGCCGCCGAGCGTCATCATCGAGATGTCGGCCATCAGCGCCAGGTTGGCCGAGTAACGGTCCAGCTTGCGGAAGTAACGGCGGGTGTAGGCGTCACCCGGGGCAGCACCGAAGCGGGCACCGGTCAGGCCGAACCAGAACGAACGAACAGCATTGGAGATACCGTAGCGGATGTGGCCGAACAGGCTGCGGTCGAAGTCCTGCAGGCCGGCACGGGTGTCCGGATCCTGCGCCGCCTTCATTTCCTTCAGCACCCACGGGTGGCAGAGGATCGCACCCTGGCCGAAGATCAGCAGGCTGCGGGTCATGATGTTGGCGCCTTCCACGGTGATCGCGATCGGCGCAGCCTGCCAGCTGCGACCAGCGAAGTTGCGCGGCCCCAGGATGATGCCCTTGCCGCCGATCACGTCCATCATGTCCGAGATCACTTCGCGGCTCATGTTGGTGCAGTGGTACTTGGCGATCGCCGACGGCACCGACGGCACGTCGCCGCGGTCCACCGCTGCCGCCGTGGCCTGCGACAGCGCGCTGATCTTGTAGGCTTTGCCGCCGATGCGGGCCAGCGCTTCTTCCACGCCCTCGAAGCGGCCGACCGACAGGCCGAACTGCTTGCGGATGCGAGCGTAGGCACCGGTCACCGCGGCACCGGCCTTGGCACCGCCGCTGGCGGTGGAGGGCAGGGTGATCGAGCGGCCCACGGCCAGGCACTCGTTGAGCATGTTCCAACCCTTGCCGGCCATGGCAGCGCCACCGATCAGCTGGGTCAGCGGAATGAACACGTCCTTGCCGCGGATGGGGCCGTTCTGGAAGGTCGAGTTCAGCGGGAAGTGGCGACGGCCGATTTCAACGCCGGCGGTCTCGCGCGGCAGCAGGCCCAGGGTGATGCCGATGTCGCGGGTTTCACCAATCAGGCCGTCCGGATCGTACATGCGGAAGGCCAAGCCGATCAGCGAGGCAACCGGGGCCAGCGTGATGTAGCGCTTGTCGAAGGTCAGCTTGACGCCGAGCACCTGCTCGCCGTTCCACTCGCCCTTGCAGACGATGCCGTAGTCGGGAATCGAGGTGGCGTCGGAGCCGGCGAACGGACCGGTCAGGCCGAAGCAGGGCACTTCGCGGCCATCGGCCAGGCGCGGCAGGTACTGGTCCTTCTGTTCCTGGGTGCCGTAATGCACCAGCAGTTCACCCGGGCCCAGCGAGTTGGGCACACCGACCGTGGAGCTGACCACCGAAGACACCGAGGCGAGCTTCTGGATCACCTTGTGGTGAGCCAGAGCGGAGAAGCCCAAGCCGCCATACTCCTTCGGGATGATCATGCCGAAGAACTTGTTCTTCTTGATGAAGGCCCACAGTTCCGGCGGCAGGTCCGCGTGGACGTGGGTGATTTCCCAGTCGTTGACCATCTTGCACAGCTCTTCCACCGGACCATCGAGGAAGGCCTGTTCTTCGGCGGTCAGCTGCGGCTTCGGGTAGTTGAGCAGGATGTTCCAGTCCGGGTCGCCGGTGAACAGCTCGCCTTCGAAACCGACCGAGCCGGTTTCCAGTGCGATGCGCTCGGTCTGCGACAGCGGCGGCAGCACCTTGCGGAACACCTTCATCATCGGGCCGGTCAGCAGCGGCTTGCGGATGAACGGCAGCAGCAGCGGCACGGCGATGACGGCCAACACAGCGGCCGCGACGATCGTGGCGGTCTGGTTGACGTAGGGAATGAACCAGCAGGCGGCCAGCAGGGCCACGCTGATCAGCGTCCAGGTAACCAGCCGCATGCGGTGGTAGGCGACGAACGCGCCTGCCAGCAGCAGGGCGAGGAAGGGAAGAACGATGCTCATGAGCGTGCTCCGGTGACGTGCTCGTTTGTGGCGGACGAAGCCGCAGCATCCGCTGCGGGCAACACGTCCAGATAGTCCAACACAGTAGCGGTAAAGGCGTTGTTGTCGTCGCCGGCAACCATATGCGTGGCCTGCGGCAGCTGTACATGGCGCGCGTGCGGCGCCAACGCGAGGAATTCGGCCACGGTCTGTGGCGTGACCAGGTCGCTGCGGCCGCCGCTGACCAGCAGCAGCGGGCACTTCACCTGGCGCGCGGCTTCAGCCAGCGCGTCCTGGTGCTGTTCGCTGTCGCGGGCCAGTTCGGCCACCAGCCGCGGGTCCCAGTGCCAGCGCCAGCGGCCGTGGTCGTCCTCGCGCAGCAGCGCGCGCAGCGACTGTTCGGATTTGCGTGGGCGGTGCGGCATGTAGGCCGAGATCACGTCGGCGGCCTGGGCCAGCGAGGCGAAGCCATCAGGATGGGCGGTCATGAAGGCCAGGATGCGTTCAACCCCAGCGGTATCCCAGCGCGGGGTGATGTCGACCAGCACCATCGCCGAGAACAGGCCCGGCCAGCGCGATTCGGCCAACAGGCCGAACAGGCCGCCCATCGATGCCGCGACCAGCACCGGCGGGCGCGGTTGCTCGCCGGCCAGCACGATCAGGTCATCGGCGAACTGTTCGCCGTGATAGGGCAGGTCGGCGGCATTCCAGTCCGAATCGCCATGGCCGCGGGCATCGTAGGCCAGGGTCTGCAGGCCCGCTGCGGACAGGGCGCTGGCAGTCGCATTCCAGGCGTGCCGGGTCTGGCCGAAGCCATGCGCGAACAGCACGCGGCCACGACGGCCGTGGTCACTGGCGGTGGCGGCCAGACGGGTGCCATGGGCCGCTTCCAGGCGCAGGTCATGGAACGCAGCGGGAGTCGGGGACATAACCATACTTGCTAGTATGGATTGCTTCGGAAGGAAGTCAATACTGCATCGTATGGTGCGGTGCGGGAGGCGATCTGGACGCCGCTGTGACGGTTCCGGCTGCAATCGCGTACTGCAACGAACCCCGGCGTATGGTTAAATCAGCCCATGAATCAACCTGACGCTTCTGCCGGCGAACCGCGCGCCGGCCGCAACAGCCGCCTGAGTGCCGAAGACTGGGCCCAGGCGGCCCTCGATCTGATTGCTGAACAAGGCGTGGGTGCCGTCGCGGTGGAACCGTTGGCGCGGCGCCTGGGCGTGACCAAGGGCAGTTTCTACTGGCATTTCCCATCGCGCGATGCGTTGCTGCAGGCGGCGTTGGAGCGCTGGGAACTGTTCGAACAGGAACAGGTATTCGGCAGCCTCGAAGACGTGCCGGATCCGCGCGTGCGCCTGCGCCAGCTCTTCCAGATGGTCGCCCATGAAGTGCAGCCGCACATCATCTACAGCGAACTGCTGAAGGCGCTGGACCACCCGATGGTGCGCCCGGTGATCGACCGCGTCTCGCAGCGTCGCCTGGATTACCTGATCGCTTCCTTCCGTCAGGCAGGGCTCAGTTCGACCGATGCACGCCATCGTGCGCGCCTGGCCTATGCCGCCTACGTCGGCTTCCTGCAGCTGTCGCTGCAGCTGCAGCAGCCCAAGCAGGCCCGTGAGGATTTCGAGGCGTATGTCGAACACCTGATCGACACGTTGATTCCGAACGGATAAGCGCCCTGCGATGAGGTTGCTGGAAGGTCGCAGCCCTGCTGCGGCCTTTTTTGTTGGGCGCCGGTCAGCCACCTGCCCGGTGGCACAAAGAACAACGGCCCCTTGCGGGGCCGTTGCTGCATCAGCTGATCAGTGGATCGATCAGAACTTCTGCTTGTACTGCATGTACATGAAGCGACCGATGTCGTAGCCGCCGTAGTACGAGTACTGCGAGTTCGGCGCCGAGTACATCTGCGGGCCGTAATGGTCGAACACGTTGCGTGCGCCGACCGCGATGGTCGCATTCCACGGGGCGTTCCAGGACACCTGGACATCGTGGAACATGGTCGAGCCACGCTCGTTCATTGCGCGGTCGCGCACCGGATCCGGCGAGCCGAAGTCCGGCAGGGTGCACTCAGTGCTGTAGTAGCAGCGCTCCTTGACACCCGAGAAGTAGCGGGTGCCCCAGGTGACGCCCCAGTCACCACGCTCCCAGCCCAGCACCAGGTTCGAACGCAGGCGGAAGTTGCTGCCGAAGCCGTTGAGGATCGACACCGGCACTTCCTGCGCATTGGTGGTCTTCAGCACGTTCTTGCTGACGTAGCTGTTCTGCAGGTTGGCGTTGAAGGTACCCCAGCTGCTGGTCTCGAAGCGGTAGGCCACATCGAAGTCGAAGCCTTCGGTTTCCTGGTAACCAGCGTTGCGCGGTGCATAGGTCAGGTTGACCACGTTGTGGCGGTTCGGATCGCGGGAGAACGAGTTGCAGCGTTCAGCAATGCCGAGCACGTAGCAGTCGTTCAGCTGGTCATCCGGGCTGTCGGTGACGATGGTGTTGGTGATCTTGATGTTCCACCAGTCCAGGCTCAGGTTCAGGCCCTGGGCGAAGGTCGGGCTCCACACCAGGCCGACGGTCTTGGACTTGGACTTCTCCGGGGTCAGGTCCGGATTGGAGACTGCATTGAACGGGTCCGGCGTCTGCTCATCCGGTCCGCTGGCAGGCACATAACCCTGGCGCAGCTGACGGAAGGTGCTGGCGGTCGGGCCGATGGCGGCGGCGCAGCGAGCGGCGACGGCCGGATCGCCGGTCGAGCCGAACGACGTGTCGCACGGATCGGTGAAGTACGCGAAGGTCTGCGAACTGCCACCGTACAGATTGTCGATGGTCGGCGCGCGGAAGCCTTCAGCGTAGGTTGCACGCACCAGCAGCTGGTCGATCGGCTTCCACTTCAGACCGAACTTGTTGTTGGTGGTGTTGCCGAAGGTGTTGTACTTGGAATAACGCGTGGCCGCGTTGAAGCTCAGTTCCTTGGCACCCGGCAGGTCAGCCAGGATCGGAACATTCAGCTCCAGATACACTTCGTTGACGTTGTAGCCGCCACCGGTCGGACCTGCGGCCAGATCGGTGGAGTAACCGGTCTGCGACAGGGCGTCAGGATTGTAGGAGCCCTTGTCTTCACGGTACTCGTAGCCCAGCGCGAAGCCCAGGTCGCCAGCGGGCAGGGTGAACAGGCTGCCGGCGATGTTCGCGTAGTAAGTCTTGGTGGTGACTTCACCAGTGTTCTTGGTGGTCGGGAACAGGAACTGCTGCAGGTCCGGGTTGCCGCTCAGGCCACCGTCGCCGGTACGGCCCGCCGGAATGGCCGGATTCCACGGGATACAGCCGCCGGCACCGGAACCGTAGATCGGGTTCGAACCATCCACCAGCCCAGCTGCACTGCCGCACTCGACGCGACCGGTGGCCGGGTTGAAGAACGACGGACCGGTAGCTGCGTTGACCGCCAGCACGTTGTAGTTACCGGTCTGGGTCTGCAGGTTCTCCGAGTTCTGGTAGATGTAGCCAGCTTCCCAGTCGAAGTACTTGTCATTGAACTGGAAGCTGCCCTGCAGTGCTCCGGTGAAGCGGAAGGTGGTCAGCTTGTTGGTCGACAGGCGCGGCACTTCCCAGCCACGGCGCATGAAGCCCATGTCCTTGCCGAACGGGTTGTAGTAGCTGTCAGCGTCCCACTTTGCGCCCTGCCGCGAATAGGCAGAAGACTGCAGCGGATAGCCGGCGACCTGGGCCTGCGCTTCACGACGCGTGTACAGCAGGTCGGAGACGAAACGGACGTTGTCGGTGAGGTCGTACTGGACATTGGCAAATACCGAACGCCGCTTGGTCGGCGTCAGCAGGTGCATCTGCTCGTTCGAGTTGCTGGTATCACCGGTGATGCCGGCGAAGTCCTGGTCGTGATACTGGTTGACGTCGCGGTAGTCGCCACCGCGGTTCAGGGTGAGCCAGTCATCGGTGTCCGGATCGATGATCGTGCCCCACTGGCTGACCGGGCTCCAGTTCTGTTCCGGGTGGAAGGTGGTGCGCGAGTAACGGCTGAACCAGCGATCCCTGGCCCAGACTTCCTTTTCTTCGGCGTACTCGGCACCGATGGTGACCGAGCCACGGTCACCGGTGAAGCCGGCCACGAAGTCGTAGCTGGTCTTCTGGCCGTCACCTTCGCCGTACTGGCCGACGTAGGCATTGGCCTCCAGGCCTTCGAAGTTCTTGCGGGTGATGATGTTGATCACGCCGGCGATCGCGTCGGAGCCGTAGATCGACGAAGCGCCATCCTTCAGCACGTCGATACGCTCGACGATGGCCGACGGGATCTGCGAGACGTCCTGCAGGCCGCTGACGCTGGCGCCGAGGCGCTTGCCGTCGACCAGCACCAGGGTGCGCTCGGCACCGAGATTGCGCAGGTCGATGTAGAAGCCACCGACGGCTTCACCGGAGGACAGCGGCTCGGAACGGCTGATGGCCGGGCTACCGGCGGCTGCGATGTTCTGCAGGACGTCGGCAACCGTCTTGAAGCCGCTCTTCTCGATCGAAGCACGGCTGATGCTCAGAACGGGCTGGGCGGTTTCGGTATCGACCTGACGGATGCGCGAACCGGTGACCTCGATACGGTCGAGGTTGGTGGCTTCCTGGGCATGTGCCGTCGCGGTGGCAGCACCGGCGACAAGCGCGATCACAACTGCGTCACGCAGCTGGCTGGACTTGAGTTTCATTGGCTCTCTCTCTCCAAGAAATCTTGGCTGGGTTAATGCCCGGCGGGGGAGCGAAAAGCGCTCCCAAATCGCGAGGCTGAGCCGATAGTAGCGGGCGTTCGCCAAGAATTAAAGCTGTGTTAATCAAACCTGTGATTTTGGTAAAAATTCACTGTTTCCAGAAAAATCAAACGTTTACGTTGTATGGGATGACGAGGTGCCTCGTTTGTTAACGCAGAATGACGAAAAAAGTCTCTTTTGATATGTGTCGATACGTATCAATATGTTTTCCGCAGTATCTCTGCCGCGGCGGAATTTCCTTCAGAAGATTCCAGGCGCGCACATACAACGGGCGCCTTTCGGCGCCCGGGAGAAAGTCACTGCGGTATCCGCGTAGCGGGATCAGAGATCCTGTTCGTAACGCACGTACGGCACGGTGCCGTCGTCGTTGCTCTCGTTGCGGGGCGAGAACGGATTCTTGCCGCGGCTGATCACATTCTCGGCGCCGACGGTGAGCTGGCCAGACCACGGGGTGCGCCAGGTCAGGCCGATACCAAGGCCTTCCCACTTGCCGGGCTTGCCCGGTACGTCGATGACGCGGCCGATGATGCTGCCGGTAAAGTTGCCATAGCCGGCGCCGATGCTCAGGCTTTTGCTGTCCCAGCGGTCGACGAGGGCCGGTGAGGCATCGGCCAATGGCACCAGCCGCGCCTTGGCGTAGGTACCGGCGATGGAGACGAACCCCTCGCGGCCGATGTTCTTCTGCGCGAATACGGTCAGGTCGTTCTGCTCGGCGCGCAGCGAAGGCGTCTTGTTCGGTCCTGACAGCCAGGCGGGCAGGGTTTCACGGCCGGTGCCGGCGGTGATGCCCAGTCGGCTGTTGCCACGGTTCAGCGCTGCGGTGCCGGTGAAGCGACGGCTGTTGAGGTCATCGTCATCGCCGAGGCTGGCCAGCATGCAGTGGCTGGCGAGACCGCTCATGCTGGTTCCGCTGCTGTTGCTGCAGAGCAGGCCCAGCGAGTCGCCGGACGACAGCCCGAAGGCGGCATCCAGCGAGTTGCGGCCGAAGTGCCAGCGCGCGCCGGCGGCCTGTTCGCCGGTCGGTTCAAGGTACAGCAGGGCCTCGACCTTGCCGCTGCCCTTGTTCCACACCGGTAGAACGGTGCGGGTGTCCTTGCTCTGCGCATGCACGCCCGTGATCGCGCCAAGGGCGATCAGCAGGGCTAGCGGTAGACGCAGGAAGGTACGCATCGGACCAGTTCAGACAGGGACGGACAACGGAAGTTCCCGCGAATACGGGAACTTGATCCTAGGGTGTTTATGAATTCTTAACAAGCCTTGATCCCCCCAGATGCAAGACAAGCCGTTTACTGAAGCCGTTCAGGCGCCGGTACAGTCCCCTCGGCACCGTGGAACAGTATGCCGAACTCCGTCAACGGAAAGTGATACTCCCGCCCGCAGAATTCGCAACGGACCTCGACCGCGCCACTGGCTTCGGCGGCAGCACGGGCCTCGTCCTCGCCCAGCGACTGCAGCATCGAGGCCACCCGGTCACGGGAGCAGGAACAGGCGAAGGACAGCGGCTTTTCGCCCAGCAGCGCCGGCTGCTCCTCGTGGAACAGCCGGTGCAGCAGCTGCTCGGCCGGGGTGGCCAGCAGTTCGGCCTTGCCCAGGGTCTCGAACAGGGCGCTGGCGCGTGCCCAGCCATCCTCGTCGCCCTCGTCACCGGGCAGCTTCTGCAGCAGCAGGCCGGCGGCGCCGTCGCGGTCGGCGACCAGCAGCAGGCGGGTCGGCAGCTGTTCGGACTGGCGGAAGTAGTCCTCGAAGGCCTCGTCCAGTTCCGGCGCGGTCAGCCCGACCAGGCTCTGGTAGCGCTGCGGCTCGCGCGGGTCCAGTCCCGGGTTTTCAATGGTGATGGCGAGCAGGGCGTCATCGCCGAGGCTGGACAGGTCGCGCGGCGCGTCGGCGCCCTCGCTGAGCTGGGCGATGCCACGCAGTGTGCCGGCCGCCGTGCATTCGGCGAACAGGGTGCGCAGCGCAGTGCTGCTACGCAGCTGGATCGACAGGCGGCCATCGATCTTGGTGTGGCCGGTGAACAGTGCCGAGGCCACGCAGGCCTCGCCGAGCAGCTCGGCGGCGGTATCCGGGTACTGGGCGTGGGACAGGATCTCCTGCCAGGTCGCCTGCAGGCGCACATGGACGCCGCGGACGCCGGCGTCGGGCAGCAGGAAGCGGATCAGGGAATCGGGGTTGGCGGTCATCGGCTCACATCGCGCGTAAACAGGGGCGGTTGCCGGATAATGTGCCGACAACCAGACAGAAGAAGGATGCACCAGTAATGGGGGCAGCGGGAGAGCAGCACAAGGTAGAAGCGGTTGCGGTTCCGCCACGCCGTCGTCGCTGGCACTGGAAGCGCCTGCTGTGGCTGCCGGTGCTGCTGGCTGCCTTCAGTTGCCTGCAGGTGCTGGTGCTGCGCTTCATCGACCCGCCACTGTCCACGGTCATGCTGTGGCGCTATGGCGAGGCGCTGGGCGAGGGTGACTGGTCCTATCGCCTGCACTACCAATGGCGGGATATGGAGCAGATGGCGCCGAGCCTGCCGATTTCGCTGGTGGCGGCCGAGGACCAGCGCTTTCCCGAGCACAGTGGCTTCGATCTGCAGGCCATCGAGAAGGCCCGTGACCACAATGCCAAGGGCGGGCGCCTGCGCGGTGCCAGTACGATCAGCCAGCAGGTGGCCAAGAACCTGTTCCTGTGGCAGGGCCGCAGCTGGATCCGCAAGGGCCTGGAGGTCTGGTACACGGTGCTGATCGAGGCGCTCTGGCCGAAGGAGCGGATCCTGGAGATGTACGCCAACATCGCCGAGTTCGGTGATGGCGTGTACGGCGCGCAGGCGGCAGCGCAGAAATTCTGGGGCAAGGATGCAGCGCGGCTGAGCCCCGCCGAGAGTGCGCGGTTGGCGGCGGTACTGCCGGCGCCGCGACGCTACAACGCAGCGGCGCCGGGGCCGTATGTGCAGCGGCGCGCGGCGTGGATCCAGCGCCAGGCGCGTCAGTTGGGTGGAGCGTCATACCTTTCGGAGGATTGAGGCGCCCGCGGGCGGATTGGCAGGCCGGGCGCCTGCTGCCAACGTACAATCCAGGCATGACACGTGAACGCCTTACTTTCGTCATCGCCGCCTACAACGAAGCCCAGGCCCTGCCTTGCCTGCATCCGCGCTTGTGTGCGGTGCTGGACGCAATGCCCGACATCGACGGCCACATCCTGTACGTGGACGATGGCAGCCACGATGGCACCTGGGAGGTGATCGCGGGCTTGGCACAGGCCGATGGGCGCGTGTCGGCGTTGAAGCTGTCGCGCAACTTCGGCAAGGAAGCGGCACTGACTGCGGGCCTGGACCTGGTGCGCGAAGGTGCGGCGATGATTCTCGATGCTGATGGACAGGATCCGCCGGAACTGGTGCCGCAGTTTGTTGAGCGCTGGCGCGAAGGCTACGACAACATCTATGGCACACGCTTGGTGCGTGATGGCGAGAACTGGATCAAACGCGCCACAGCTGCGATGTTCTACCGGGTGATCGGCCGCCTCTCGCGCACACCGATCCCCGCCGATACCGGTGATTTCCGCCTGCTCTCGGCGCGCGCGCTGAGTGCACTACGCGAAATGCGTGAGCGCCATCGCTTCATGAAAGGCCTTTTCAGCTGGGTCGGATTCAAGCGGATCGCCGTGCCCTATCACCGCCATGCGCGCGTGGCCGGATCCAGCAAGTTCAGCCTGTGGCGGCTGTGGAATTTCGCGCTGGAGGGCATCACCGGGTTCTCGACCGTTCCGCTGCGGGCGGCAACCTATATGGGCCTGGTGACGGCGGCGGTGGCCTTCGTGTTCGGCGTCTGGGTGATTGCCAAGGCGGCCCTGTACGGCGACCGGGTTGCCGGTTGGCCGACGATGATGGCGGTGATCCTGTTCCTGGGCGGCGTGCAGCTGATCGCACTCGGGCTGATCGGGGAGTACCTGGGGCGGCTGTACGAGGAGTCCAAGCAGCGGCCGTTGTACCTGGTTGACGCCTGGCTAGCATCCGCCGTGGCAGACTCGGCCCTGCAACCCACCCTCGGAGGGCAGGCGGATGACGACGGTACGGCAACTGTTGGACGGCAAGTCTCCTGAAGTACATGCGGTCACGCCCGATGCGGCGGTGATCGATGCGATCCGGTTGATGGCGGAGAAGGGCATCGGTGCGGTGCTGGTGATGGACGGGCCGCGGCTGGTCGGCATCCTGTCCGAGCGCGATTACGCGCGCAAGATCGTGCTGCGCGATCGTTCGTCGCGCGATACAGCGGTGGCCGAGATCATGACGGCCAAGGTGGTGACGGTGTCACCGGGCGAGCAGGTGGAGCACTGCCTGCAGCTGGTGACCGATTACCGCATCCGCCACCTGCCGGTGGTGGAGGGTGCGCAGGTACTGGGGGTGATCTCCATCGGCGACCTGGTGAAGTCGGTGATCGATGCGCAGCGCAGGGAGCTGGATCAGCTGCAGCAGTACATCGTGGCGGGGTGAGTTGTTCGCTGGCGGGCCTGCGGCCCGCCGGCCCGCTTTTTGAAGCCAAAGCCAGAGCTGAGAGCAGCGCCTTCCTGATACATCTGAAGGCGGAGGGTGCGGCTGGGCAGGACACGCCGTAAACCCATTCATGGGGGCTCGATCGGCGCATGGATGCGCCGACCGAGCCTACAGGGACGTATTTACGGCGTGTCCTGCCTGTCGCCTTGCTCCGGCTCTACGCGCGGAAAAACGAGGCGCCGCGAACAACGCTTCTACTTCGCATACTGCCCCCCGCAGTCGGCGTCCTTCCCCGGCCCCAGTTCGATGGTCGCCAGCAACGCCGCTGGTGGCGCGATGCTGCCCAGCGCCAGGGCCACCGCGCCACGAATCCCCAACGCCTTGAAGTCCGGGCGGAATGACGGGTCCTTGAACGTGCCACTGATGTGCAGCGGCGAGCGCAGCACCAGGATGCTCTTGTCCTTCGGGCGCGGCTTCAACAGCAGATCCAGGCTCTCGTCGCGCAGGCTGACTGTGCCTTCGCCGATGAGAATGGTGTCGGTGGTGTCCACCGCCAGCGCCTGGCTGGTCATCAGTCCGTTGCGTACGCCGAAGTCGGCGAAGGCGCAGCGCAGCGGGATCTGCTTGTCGCCGGTCACCAGGAACTTCAGCGACTCGGTGATGTCCAGGCCGGCCAGTTCCATCACCAGGTTGCCGACATGGCCGCGCCCCATCGCCAGCCCGACCTTGCCGCTGCTGCTACCCAGCATTGCAGCGATCGAATTGCCGTGGCCGCTCAGGTCCACGTTACCGCCGATGCCGCCCTTGGCCTGCTCGGCCAGCTTGGCATCAGGGAACAGCTGGCCCAGCTGTACGCCGCGCACGCTGGCCTTGAGCGCGGTGGCGATCTGCGGCTGGCGTGCGTCCATGCGGATGGTGCTGCGGATATCGCCGCCGGCCACGCCTAAGTTCAGCGGGTCCAGCCGCAGCACGCCATCATCCAGCAACAGGTGCGCATCCATGTCATCCAGCGGCAGTGACGGTGCATTGATGCGGTGGGCCTTCCAGCGGACGTCGGCATCCATCGCGCGCAGCTTGCCCAGGTTGTACGGAGTATCCGGCAGCACCCGCGCGCTGGCCGCAACGCGTGCGGCCTCGGCCTTCTGCTGCGCGTTCGCGGTTTCACCGCCGCCGGTCTTCGGTGGCGCACCGACGAAACCGGCCAGGTCGTCGAAGTCCAGGCGCTTGGATTCCAGTGTGGCGGTCAATCGCGGTCGTGCGCCGCCCACCTCGAACTGCAGGTTGCCGCCGAGGTCGCTGTCGCCGACCTTGCCGGTGAACTGCTCATAGCGCCAGACGTTGTGATCGCGTTTGAGACGACCGTCCAGGGCATAGGGTGGCGATGGTGGAATGGCGATACCCAGCAGTGGATAGAGATCAGCCAGGTCCTCGCCGCTGAGCGCAAACTGCAGGTCGAATACGCGCAGCTGGAAGGGATTGGTCAGCGTACCGGTGGCCACCGCATGGGTGGCGCCGGCGCGGCCATCGAGGTGGATGCGGAACGGATGATCGCTGTCGGTCAGCTGCAGTGGAGACTCGGTGCCGCCACGCAGGGTGAATGGATTGCCCCGCCAGCGACCCTTGCCCTGCACCAGCAGCGGTGGTGCGGCGTCGGCCTGCTTCGGCTGGCCGCTGCGCACATCCACACGGATGTCGGTGCGGCCCAGAGCGTCGAGGAACTGCAGGCGCCCGTCATCGATGCGCAGGCGCTTGAGCTGCGGGCTGGTCCCGCCGGAGCGGTCCCCGAGGAAATCCCAGTTGCCTGGTTCATCCTTGCGCGGGGCGGTTTCCAGCAGTACATCCGGCCGGGTCAGGCGCACCTCGGGCAGTTGCACGCTGCCGCGCAGCAGGGGCCACACCCGCACATCGATCTCGATGCGGTCGGCCGTGGCCATCTCCGGCTGCTTCGACCAGCTTGCATTGGCGAAGGTGATCGCATCGGCGCGGATCGTGCTTGTGCGGCCGAGGTCGACATCCAGGTGGCCGATGTGCAGCACACGGCCGGTGCGCGCCTGCACGGCGCGCTCGACCGGGCCCTTGAACCAGTTCCAGTCCCACAGCGCGATCAGCAGCAGGATCGCGGCCAGCACGAAGACCAGCACGGCCAACCAGCGCTGGCCGCGGGGGCCTGGGCGGCGGAAACGCCAGCGGGATGCGCGTGGCGCGGCAGGGGAGGGGGCAGCATTCACGCTGCCATGGTTGCCCCCTGATCGTGGAGGGGGCGCGAAGCGTCCATGTGCGTGGTGTGCACAAGCCGCGCGCGTGTGCGCTTACAGCACCTGCATGGTGACTGCGACGAAGTGGCAGACGCTGCCGCCGATCACGAACAGGTGCCAGATCGCGTGCGAATAGGGGATCGACTCGCGGTGGTAGAAATAAGTGCCCAGCGTGTACGACAGGCCGCCACCGAACAGCCAGGCCAGGGTGCCGCCATCGATGGAGGCCCACATCGGCTTGATCGCCACCACCACCAACCAGCCCATGGCGATATAGATCACGGTTGAGAGCACCTTGAAACGGCCGGTGTAGAACAGTTTGAAAACCACGCCGCCCAGCGCCAGCGCCCAGATCGCGGTGAACAGGCCCCAGCCCCAGGGGCCGCGCAGGCCGATCAGGGTGAATGGCGTATAGGTGCCGGCGATCAGCACGTAGATCGCGCAATGGTCGAAGACCTTCAGGCGGCCCTTGGCAACCGGATGCTGGATGGCGTGGTACAGCGTGGAGGCGGTATACAGCAGCAACAGGGCGATACCGAACACGATCGCACTGGCCAGCTGCCAGCCGTCACCGTAGATCGCGGCCAGGGTGATCAACACCGCACTGGCGGCCAGGGCGAATACCGCGCCCAACCCGTGGGTCAAGGCGCTGGCGATTTCTTCACGGATCGAAGCAATGGACGTCGTGGACATGGGCATGGGCATCGGTCGCGGGGAGGGGGACCCGCGTCCCCCTATCATCGCCGCGATGGCCGGCGCGTGCACGCCCGTCACCGTATGGTCAGTGAATCCCTGTGTTGGAATCCCTGTGTTGCGTGGATGAACCGCCCGCGACTGCCGGGGTCAGAGCCCTTTCCTGGCGGAAAGGGATCCGACCCCACGGCTCAGCCTACCGAAACGGTATGCGCCGCTTCACGGGTGGCCGAGAAGCGCACGTCGGGCGAGCGTTCCTGGGCCAGCTGCAGGTTGACCCGGGTTGGTGCCAGGTAGACCAGATGGCCGGCTGCATCCAGTGCCAGGTTCAACGCGTTCTTCTCGCGGAACTCTTCCAGCTTCTTTTCGTTGCTGCAGTGGACCCAGCGTGCGGTGCTGACGCTGACCTGCTCGAAGGTGGCTTCCACGCCATATTCGTCCTTCAGGCGGTAGGCGGCCACGTCGAACTGCAGCACACCCACCGCACCCAGGATCAGGTCGTTGCTGGTCAACGGGCGGAAGAACTGGGTGGCGCCTTCCTCGGACAGCTGGGCCAGGCCCTTCTGCAGCTGCTTGAGCTTGAGCGGATCGCGCAGGCGGGCGCGACGGAACAGTTCAGGGGCGAAGTTGGGGATGCCGGTGAAGGTGACCGCTTCGCCTTCGGTGAAGGTGTCGCCGATCGAGATGGTGCCGTGGTTGTGGATGCCGATCACATCGCCCGGCCACGCCTCGGCGGCGATCTCGCGGTCGCTGGCCATGAAGGTCAGCGCGTTGGCCAGCTTCATGTCCTTGCCGGTGCGCACGTGGAAGGTCTTCATGCCGGCGCTGAAACGGCCCGAGCAGATGCGCATGAACGCCACGCGGTCACGGTGCTGCGGGTCCATGTTGGCCTGGATCTTGAACACGAAGCCGGTCAGCTTGTTCTCTTCCGGGGCGATCACCCGGCCGGTGGTGGTGCGCGCCTGCGGCGGTGGTGCATGCTCGACGAAGAAGTCCAGCAGCGGCTGCACGCCGAAGTTGTTCACGCCCGAGCCGAAAAACACCGGGGTCTGCTTGCCGGCACGGTAAGCGTCGAGGTCGAACGGATGGCTGGCGCCCTGCACCAGGTCAAGCTCGTCGCGCAGCTCGGCCAGCATCTGTGTACCGATCTTCTCGGCCAGGCCGGGCGCATCGATGGACGGGAAGATGGTCGAGTCCTGGCGGGTGAAGTTGCGGCCCGGTTCGTACAGATGCACCTCGCCGGTCAGCAGGTGCACCACGCCCTTCAGGCGCTGGCCCATGCCGATCGGCCAGGTCACCGGTGCGCACTGGATGCCGAGTACGGTCTCTACTTCATCCAGCAGCTCGATCGGGTCCTTGCCCTCGCGGTCGAGCTTGTTGATGAAGGTCATGATCGGGGTGTCGCGCAGGCGGCACACTTCCATCAGCTTGATGGTGCGCTCTTCCACGCCCTTGGCCACGTCGATCACCATCAGCGCCGAGTCCACCGCGGTCAGCACGCGGTAGGTGTCCTCGCCGAAGTCGGCGTGGCCGGGGGTGTCGAGCAGGTTGACGATCTTGCCTTCATACGGGAACTGCATCACCGAGGAGGTGACGGAGATGCCGCGCTCTTTCTCCAGTGCCATCCAGTCGGAGGTGGCATGGCGGGCGGCCTTGCGGCCCTTGACCGAACCGGCCATCTGGATCGCGCCTCCGAACAGCAGCAGCTTTTCGGTCAGCGTGGTCTTGCCGGCGTCAGGATGGGAAATGATGGCGAAGGTGCGGCGACGCGACGCTTCGTTGGCGACTTCGGACATGGCAGTGGCGCCCGCCCGGGGCGCTTTTCAAAGAGATAAGCGCCCGATTATACCGGCCGGGGCCGGTCAGCGCCCGGTGCCGCCGTCGGCCTCGCCCTCGCGGGCGAACTGCAGCTGGCCCTGCTCGGCGAAGATCCGCGCCGGCACCGAGCGCAGGCCCATGCCGCGGTTGACCTGCACCACGAAGTGCAGGTGCGGGGCGCTGCTGTAGCCGCTGTTGCCCGACAGGCCGATCGGTTGCCCGGCCTGCACTGCCTGGCCGCGACGCACACGCATGCCACCGGCCTGCAGGTGGCCGTACAGCGCCATGCTGCCGTCGCTGTGCAGCACGCGGATGAAGTTGGCACGTGCACCATCGCGTTCGCGGTCCTGGCCGTTGCCCTGGAAGCCGTCCTGGATCTGCATCACCGTGCCCTCGCGCGCGGCCAGCACCAATGTTGCCTCGGGCAGTGCGAAGTCGACCGCGTCGCGGTTTTCCTCGTCATCGTGGCTGAAACGGCCCTGTGGTGCCTGGTCCACGCGCGGGCGGGCGTCATCGAAGGGCAGGCGATAGGCCACGTCCTCGGCCTGTGCGGCCGGGTTGCCCGGCACCGACTGCAGGCGCAGGTCCAGTATGCGGCCGTTGACCGGCGCGGGCAGTTGGCCGACCACCAGGCTGCTGTCGCCCTGGATAAGCGACTGTACCGGCAGGCCCTCGACAGGGTGTCCGGGCGCGGCGCGCAGCTCGACCTGTAGTGGCCCGGCCAGGGCGTTGTCGATCCGGGCTTGCCACTGCTGGCCGATCGGCTGCAGGCGCAGCTGGGCCATCGGCGCGCCGCTCTGGGCGGTCTCGCCACGGGGGGGCGGAGCGGCCGGGGCGGGCTTGGGCACCAGTCCCCAACCCTGGCGCCAGTCGCCGGCGCTTGCCGTCGCGCTCGCCAGCAGGGACAACAACAGGCAGGTCAGGGGCAGGCGCGGCATCAACGGTTCCAGCGGGTAGGGGCCGCCGGAACTGTAGCCGATCCTGAACGGGACGACCGCGACCGCCTTCGCACAGCTGGGCTGAAAACATTTATCGCTTTATCCGCATGAAGGGATTGACAGTCCCGAAAGAGGCTGGCATCGTAGCTCCACCATCGAGACCGGCAGAGGGACAGGCCCTTTGAAGCCGGGGCAGCCCGCAGGCGCGCAAGCGACTGCGTAGGTGCCAAATCCTGCGGGGACCGTGGCGTCCACCGAAAGATGGTTCGAACCATGCACCGCAGGTGCATCTCGAACGCGGGCCCTGCGAAGGCTCGATGGCCGATTCCCCAACCGGATCCCGCCATGAGCTTCGCCGCCAGTACCGCCATTCGCCCCGAACCCTTTGTCCCCGTCAGCGTGCCGGTTGAAGACCGCGTGCATGCCGAGCGCGGTGAGTTCGCCGCGGTGCTGTCGATGCGTCACGCCGGCCCCAGCCCGGTGCGCCTGCGCTACGAGTGGGTCGGCCCGGCCAACGCGCCGGTGGTGGTGCTGGCAGGCGGCATTTCCGCCCATCGCCACGTGGCGTCCAATGCACAGTTCAGCGAGAAGGGCTGGGCCGAAGATCTGGTCGGCAGCGGGCGCGCGCTGGATCCGCAGCAGCTGCGTGTACTGGCCTTCGATTTCATCGGTGCCGACGGCGCGCTGGACGTGCCGATCGATACCGCCGACCAGGCTGATGCACTGGCGCTGCTGCTGGACCATCTCGGCATCCGTGCGCTGAAGGCGTTCGTCGGCTATTCCTATGGCGCGCTGGTCGGCCAGCAGTTCGCGATCCGTCATCGTGCCCGTGTGCGCCAACTGGTGCTGGCCAGCGGCGCACATCGCCCGCATCCCTATGCCGCCGCCTGGCGCGCACTGCAGCGTCGTGCGGTTGCCCTTGGCCAGCTGCAGTGCGGTGAAGACCACGGCCTGGCCTTGGCGCGGCAGTTCGCCATGCTCAGCTACCGCACGCCGGAAGAATTCGGCGAGCGCTTCGACGCAGCACCGGAAGTGATCAATGGCCGCGTGCGTGTTGCCGCCGAGGACTATCTCGATGCCGCTGGTGCGCAGTACGTCGCGCGCACGCCGGTGACCGCCTACCTGCGCCTGTCCGAATCGATCGACCTGCATCGCGTCGACCCCACCGCGATTCTGCTGCCGACCGTGGTGGTGGCCGTGGAGGGCGACCGCCTGGTGCCGCTTGCCGACCTGGTCGGCCTGGTCGAAGGACTGGGCCCACGCGGCAGCCTGCGCGTATTGCGCTCGCCCTATGGCCACGACGCCTTCCTCAAAGAAACCGATCGCATCGACGCGATCCTCGCCACCGCCTTCCGCACTTCTGGAGAGTCCGCATGAGCCTGCACGCAAACGAGCCGTCCTGTAGTCGCACCACTGCCGCCGTCCGTGCGGGCATCGATCGGGATACTGCGCATGGCGCGGTCACGCCGCCGATCGTGCTGTCATCGAATTTCAGCTTTGAAGGTTTCGGCAACAAGCGCCAGTACGACTACACGCGCAGTGGCAACCCGACCCGCGACCTGCTGGGTGAAGCGCTTGCGGAACTGGAGGGCGGCGCAGGTGGCGTCATCACTGCCACCGGCATGGGCGCGATCAACCTGGTGTTGAACGCGCTGCTGCAGCCGGGCGATACCCTGGTGGTGCCGCACGATGCGTACGGTGGCAGCTGGCGCCTGTTCAATGCGCTGGCGAAGAAGGGCCACTTCGAACTGGTCACCGCTGACCTGACCGATCCGCGCGCGCTGGCGCAGGCGTTGGCCACCCAGCCGAAGCTGGTGCTGGTGGAAACGCCGTCCAACCCGCTGCTGCGCATCACCGACCTGCGCTTCGTCATCGAGGCGGCACACAAGGCTGGTGCGCTGGTAGTGGTCGACAACACCTTCCTGTCGCCGGCGCTGCAACAACCGCTGTCGTTCGGCGCGGACCTGGTGCTGCATTCGACCACCAAGTACATCAACGGCCACAGTGACGTGGTCGGCGGTGCGGTGATCGCGCGTGATCCGGCACTGCATGAGCAGCTGGTGTGGTGGGGCAATGCGCTGGGCCTGACCGGTTCGCCGTTCGACGCCTTCCTGACCCTGCGCGGCCTGCGCACGCTGGATGCGCGCCTGCGCGTGCACCAGGAGAACACCGCCTCGATCGTGGCCCTGCTGGATCAGCATCCGGCGGTCGGCGCGGTCTACTACCCGGGCCTGGCAGATCATCCGGGCCATGCCATCGCCGCGCGCCAGCAGAGTGGTTTCGGCGCGATGCTGTCGTTCGAACTGGCAGACTGTGCCGGTGACGATCCGCATGCCGCTGTGCGCGCGTTCGTCGATGGCCTGCGTTGCTTCACCCTGGCCGAATCGCTGGGTGGCGTCGAAAGCCTGATCGCGCATCCGGCGACGATGACCCATGCAGCGATGACCGCCGAAGCGCGCGCGGCCGCCGGCATCAGCGAAGGCCTGCTGCGCCTGTCGGTCGGCATCGAGGCCGAGCGTGACCTGCTGGCGGATCTCGGCGCAGCACTGCGGCGCGCCGAAGCGGTGATTGATGCGGCTGCACGCCGCAAACAGGTGGTGGATGCATGAGCGCACTCGCCGCTGACATTCCTGCGCTGGGCGCGGGGCGCCTGGCGCTGCTCGGCACTGGCACGGTTGGTTCGGCCTTCGTGCAGCGCTACCAGGCATTGCAGGCGCGCGGGCTTGAGCTGCCCAGTGTGCAGTGGCTGGCCAATTCGCGCACCGCGCTGGCGATCGACCGTGATCTGGCGCTGCCGCTGGAACTGGCGCGGCGTGCGCCGCGTGATGGCCAGAGCTCGCCGCCATGGGCCAGTGCCGAAGGGCTGGAGCGTGGCGACGTGGTGGTCGATGCCACCGCCAGTGAAGACGTCGCCGCGCGCCACGTGCAGTGGTTGGCGCGCGGTGTGCACGTGGTGACTGCCAACAAGCTGGGCCGTGGCGCGCAGCTGGCACGCGCACAGGCCATTGCCGATAGCTGTGCCGACAGCGGTGCGCGCTACGGCGACAGCGCCACGGTGGGCGCGGGCCTGCCGTTGCTCAGCAGCCTGCGCGCGCTGGTGGCCGGTGGTGACCACATCCATGCCATCGAGGGCGTGCTGTCCGGTTCGCTGGCTTGGCTGTTCCATCGCTATGACGGCCAAGCGCCGTTCTCGGCGGCGGTGCGCGAAGCGCTGGCGGCGGGCTACACCGAACCCGACCCCCGCCTGGATCTGTCCGGCGAGGATGTGCGCCGCAAGCTGCTGATCCTGGCCCGCAGCAGCGGGCTGGCGCTGGATGCTTCGCAGGTGCAGGTGGATTCGCTGGTACCCGAAACACTGGCAGCGCTGCCGCTGGAGGATGCGGTGGCTGCGCTGGAACAGCTGGATGCGCCGCTGCAGGCGCGCTGGCAGCAGGCACGCGACAACGGACGCGTGCTGCGGTTTGTCGGCCGGGTTGACGGCAATGGTGCCCAGGTGGGCCTGCGCGAGCTGCCGGCCGATCATCCGCTGGCACAGGGCGCGGGCACCGACAACCGGGTAGCGATCCACAGCGATCGCTATCAGCGCCAGCCGTTGTTGATCCAGGGACCGGGCGCGGGCGCGGAAGTCACCGCGGCCGCGCTGCTGGATGACGTGCTGCGGATCGTGGGTTGACGTCCCTGCTGCTGCGCTCGCCGGGCATGGCCCGGCGCTACCAACCCCGCTCGCAGGTAGCGCCGGGCCATGCCCGGCGGACCCGCAATCTCAACGCGACTTCAACGCATTCAACAACGCCGCATTGAACTGCTTCGGGTCCTGGACCTGCGGTGAATGCCCAAGCTCGGAGAACTCGACCAGCGTCGCGCCCGGAATCGCCTCGGCCGCCGCCTTGCCCAGCACCGGATAGTTGCCCAGCGTCGCCTTCAGTTCCGGCGGCGCCAGGTCACGGCCGATCGCCGTGCGGTCCTTCTGGCCGATGAACAGCGTGGTCGGCACCTGCAGGTTCTTCAGCTCGTAGACCACCGGCTGGTTGAACACCATGTCCGAGGCCAGGGCCTGGCTCCACGCGACGGCCTGCCTGCCCGGGCCTTCGTACATGCCCGACTGCATCCTCGCCCAGGTTTCATAGGCCGGCTTCCATTGGCCGTCGTAGTACACGTCCAGCTGGTAGCGGCGGATACTGTCGTAACTGGTTTTCAGTTCGCCGGCGTACCACGTATCCACGCTGCGCCATGGCACGCCCAGCGCCTTCCAGTCTTCCAGTCCGATCGGGTTGACCAGTGACAGACTGCGCAGGTCCTGCGGGTACATCAGCGCATAGCGCACCGCCAGCATGCCGCCCATCGAATGGCCGACCAGATGCACCGGCATGTCCTCCAGTTGCAACTGCTGCAGCAGCGCATGGGTGTTGGCCGCCAGCTGCGCGAACGAGTACTGGTAGCGCTCGGGCTTGCTGGACTTGCAGAAGCCCACCTGGTCGGGAGCGATGACCCGGTAACCGGCGTTCAGCAGCGGCGCGATGGTCTGCTGCCAGGTGGCTGCGCAGAAATTCTTGCCGTGCAGCAGTACCACCACGCCGATGGCGCGGCGCTTGGGCAGGACATCCAGATAGGCCATCTCCACGGGCTGCCGCTGTGATTCCAGTGCGAACGTCTTGACTGGATAGCCGTAGTCGAAGCCCTCCAGCCGCGGACCATAGGTCGGTGCGGCAGCGACGGATAGCGGCAGGCAGGCAAGCAGTGCGGCGGCGGTTACGCGCATGGGGCAATCCGGGGCGAGGGAGCCCCGAGCCTAACCGGAACGCGGTGACGGTGTCGTCCGGCGGGGCAGATTCGACCGGGTAGAGTCGACTGTTAGTCAACTGTTAGTCGACTGCCTTCCCGACAACCAGCGAAAAGCCCGCGCTGCGCGCGATAGTCGACCAACGGTCGACTCTACCCCGGGCGTTCAGCACTCGATGACGTTCACCGCCAGGCCACCGCGGCTGGTTTCCTTGTACTTGTCCTGCATGTCGCGGCCGGTATCGCGCATGGTCTTGATCACCTTGTCCAGCGACACCTTGTGCTTGCCGTCGCCACGCATCGCCATGCGCGAGGCATTGATCGCCTTCACCGCACCCATCGCGTTGCGCTCGATGCAGGGGATCTGCACCAGTCCACCGATCGGGTCGCAGGTCAGGCCCAGGTTGTGTTCCATGCCGATTTCCGCGGCGTTCTCGATCTGGCTGGGGTTGCCACCCAGTGCGGCAACCAGACCGCCCGCTGCCATCGAACAGGCCACGCCCACTTCGCCCTGGCAGCCCACTTCGGCGCCGGAGATCGAGGCGTTTTCCTTGTACAGGATGCCGATCGCCGCCGAGGTAAGCAGGAAGTCGAACACGCGCTGCTCGTTCGCACCCGGGCAGAAACGGTCGAAGTAATGCAGCACGGCGGGCAGCACGCCGGCCGCACCGTTGGTCGGCGCGGTCACCACGCGGCCACCGGCGGCGTTCTCTTCGTTCACCGCCAGCGCGTACAGATTGACCCAGTCCAGCGTGGTCAGCGGATCGCGCATTGCCGCTTCCGGCTTCGACGACAGCTCGCGGTACAGCGCTGGTGCACGACGGCCCACCTTCAGGCCGCCCGGCAGCACGCCTTCTTCACGGATCCCGCGGCTCACGCACGACTGCATCGCGCTCCAGATCTCGCGCAGGTTGGCGCGGATCTCGTCTTCGCTGCGCCAGCACTTCTCGTTCTCGAACATCAGCTGGGCGATGCTCAGGCCACTGCGCGCGGTCTGCGCCAGCAGCTCGTCGCCGCTCTTGAACGGGTAGGGCAGCGGGGTTTCGTCGGGCACGATGCGGTCATCGGCCGCGTCGTCCTGGTTGACCACGAAGCCACCACCGACGGAGTAGTAATCGCGGGTGGCGATCACTTCGTCCTCGGCGTTGTACGCGGTGAAGCGCATGCCGTTGGTGTGGTACGGCAGCTTCTGGCGCTTGTTCATGCCGAGGTCGCGCTTCTCGTCGAAGGCGATCTCGTGCTGGCCCATCAGCTGGATGCGCTTGCTGCTGCGGATGCGCTCCAGGGTGGCCGGAATGATGTCCGGGTCGATCAGGTTTGGCCGCTGCCCTTCCAGGCCCAGCAGGATCGCCTTGTCGGTGCCATGGCCGCGGCCGGTCAGCGCCAGCGAGCCGTAGACATCGGCACGGATGCGCGCGACCTCGTGCAGGCGGCCCGGATCGAGCAGCCAACGGTGGATGAATCGCTCGGCGGCCTTCATCGGCCCGACGGTGTGCGAGGAGCTCGGGCCAATGCCGATCTTGAAAACGTCGAACGTGCTGACAGCCATGGTTGCCGTACTGCGGGTACCGGAAGAGACCGCTATTCTAGCGGTTCACGCCGCACTTCCATGGCTGCGGCGCAGCATTTCCGCCAAGGAGACCCATCCGGTGTTGACTCTGTTCCAGCGTGACGACTGCCACCTGTGCGACATGGCACTGGCCGAGCTGGCCAAGGCCAGGGCGCCGGAGTTCGAATCGGTGTTCCTGGATGACCAGCCGGCGCTGGAAGCGCGCTACGGCGCGCGGGTGCCTGTGCTGCGCGACGAGCGCGGCGGGCGCGAGCTGGACTGGCCATTCGATGCGGCCACGGTTCAGGCTTGGCTGGCTGTCGATCGGTAGTGCCGGCCAGCGGCCGGCACTACCGGAGATGATGGCCGGGGCGGTGCCCCGGCCGTTACTCATTTCGCGTCGAACTTCACGATCGTGCTGATCGCGGTTTCGTCCGGAATGGTCTTGGTGTCGGCCCAGTCGCCGCCGCCAACGCCGAAGTCGAGGCGCTTGACCGTGGCCTTGCCGGTCAGCACCGGCTGGGTGCCCGGCTTCCAGGTGAAGGTGAGGGTGACCGGCTTGCTGACGCCGCGCAGTTCCAGCGTGCCGTCGGCAGCGAACTGGTCGTTGCCCACCGCACGGAAACCCTTGGCGGTGTAGCGCGCAGTGGCGAACTTGCCGACGTTGAAGAAGTCCGCGGTCTGCAGGGTCGAGTCGCGATCACTGTTGCCACTCTTGGCGCCGGCCAGCGGGATCACCACGTCCAGCGAACCAGCGGCCGGATTGGCCGGGTCGAAGCTGAGCTTGGTGGCGAAGCCCGGGAAACTGCCGGTGAACACTTCACCGTCGTACTTGGTGGCGAACACCAGGATCGAGCCGGTGCCAGGCGCCTGCGCGTAGTCGGCGGCGAGCGCCGGGGCGGTGGCCAGCATGCCGGCCAGGGCGGCGGCCACGGCGGCCGGAGTGGTCAGTTTCAGGTTCATCGATCAGTCCTTGTGAGGGGAGGCGAGCCAGCCGCGCGGCAACATGCGGGACAACGTTGCATCGCGCTGGAACAGGTGGTGGTAGAAGGCAGCACCGGCATGGGCCAGCACCACCGCGATCAACAGCCAGAAGCCGTATTCGTGGATGGCATGGGACACCGCCACGACCTGCGGGTCCGGGCCGCTGAGTTTCGGCACATCAACCAGGCCGAACCAGCGGAAGGGGCGCAGGCCACTGGCCGAGTCGTACAGCCAGCCCGACAGCGGGATGGCGAACATCAGCACGTAGAGCAGCACGTGGGTGGCGCTGGCGATGCGTTCCTGCCAGCTGGGCACGCCCGGCACCGGCTTGGGCGCACCGGCATACACGCGCCAGCCGAGGCGGAAGAGCACCAGCGCCAGCACGGTGATGCCGATCGACTTGTGCGCGGTGTAGACCCAGAAATACTTGGGGGTCTTGGGCAGTTCGCCCATGGTCAGGCCGACCACGCCCAGGGCGAGGATCAGCAATGCGATCAACCAATGCAGGATCTGGCTGACACTCCCCCAGGCGGCGGGGGTGTTCTTGGCGGTCATGAAGGGTCCTCTAGCGGGCCGTCTTGGGATCGGAGTGCGGAACGGGAGCGGGAGTTCCCGGGGCGTCGCTGCGGTCGAGGGTGGCTTCAGCCTCGATCCTCAGCTGTACTGCATCACCGATGACGCCCGGCCAGGCGGTGATGCCGAACGCACGCCGGCTCAGTGTGGTGCTGGCGGAAAAACCGGCGGTGCGTCGGAACGGGGGTAGCGGGTAGCGCTTGATGGCGTTGAGGGTCACGTCCAGCGTGACCTCCTGGCTGACCCCGCGCAGGGTCAGGGTGCCGATCACGTGGGCACGCCTGGCATCGATCGGTTCAACCCGGGTGGAGACGAAGCGCGCGCTCGGGAAGCGCTCGCCATCGAGCAGGCTGCGGGCCAGCGTGGCCTGGTTCCACTTGGCATCGCCAAGGTCCAATCGCGACACGGGGACTTCGACGTCGAGCGTAGCCTCGCGCCAGTTGTCGGGATCGAACTGCAGGCGGCCCTCACTGCCGGAGACCGTCCCCATCGCCTGCGAGTAGCCGGCATGGTCGATGGCGAACAGTACCCGCGTATGTACTGGGTCGAGGCGATAGGTGTCTGCGTCCGCCCAAGCGGGCGCTGTGGCGAGCATCATCGGCAGCAGGGCCAGGCAGGGACGCATCGATGGCGGGTTCCGGAAGGGGGTACGCTGCGATCATACGCATAGCCCCCTGCCAACGTTGCGTGCACGGCTGCAACAGTTCGTGGTGGTATTGCCTCTGGAAACAGGCTGTTGCAGCGATGGACCTGCCCCTGTGTGACAATCGGGACAGGACAGGGGGTTCAGGATGACGAGCGGCTGGCGCCTGTGGTGCCAAGGCATCGCGGGTATGGGGCTGCTGCTGATGGCGTTTGCCGTGACAGCAGCCACCTTGGACATGGCGGAAACACCGCGCCTGCGCCGCTTTGGTGCCGCCGAAGGCTTGCCGTCGCGCATGGTGCTGGCCCTGGCCGAGGATCGCCAGGGGCATATCTGGGCGGCTACCGACGGCGGCCTGGTGCGCTACGACGGGGGCGGCCTGAGGGTCTGGGAGCACGATCCGGATCAGCCGGGCTCGCTGCCCGGCAACGAGATCGAGACCCTGCTGGTCGATCCGCTGGATCGCGTATGGGTGGGTATCAACGGCAAGGGTGTAGCACGCCTGGATGCCGATCGCGAGCGCTTCAAGACCTTCGACACGGTCAATGGTCCGTGCATGAGCCAGTTCTGGACCCTGGCCTATGCCGAGGACGCCCTCTGGATCGGCACCAGCGGCCATGGTGTCTGCCGTTTCGGCGAGGACGGCAGCCTGCGCTTCTTCCAGCATGATCCGGCGCATCCCGGTGGACTGCCCAGCAACACCATCTTCAGCAGCCTGGTCGATGCAAAGGGCCGTCTGTGGATCGGCACCGAAGCGGGGCTGGCGCGCTGGAACGGTAGCAGCTTCGAGGCGGTGGCCCCACGCGAGCTGGGTACGCTGAGCGTGCTGCGGCTGAGCCAGGATCCTGACGGCTCGATCTGGGTCGGCAGCCAGAACGAGGGCCTGTACCGCATCGATGCGCAGGACCGGGTCAGTCGTCCGCGCTGGGCCGACAGCGCCAGCCTGCGTTCGGCACTGGTGCTGGCCGATCGCCAGGGCGGTTACTGGGCCGGTACGTCCGATGGCCTGCTGCGTGGCGATGCCAGTACGCTGCGCCGGCTCGAGGGGGACCGTGGCAGCGGCTTCCTGACTGCGCAAAGCGGTGTGCTTGATCTGCTGCAGGACCATGAAGGGGGACTGTGGGTGGCGCTGTTGACCCAGGGCCTGGCCTACCTGCCGCCGGACTGGCGTCGCTTCTCGATCTGGAACCAGCTCGATGGCAAACCGCTGGACAGCCAGTATCTGCTGAGCGCCGCCAGCGACGGCAGGAACTACTACGTCGGCTCGGCGCATGGTGTGTACCAATTGGATGCGCAGGGCACGCTGCGCCTGCTGGCCAGCGATCGCGAGATCGGCAGCGGGGCGGTGTGGTCGGTGCTGCCGCGGCCGGACGGGCGCCTGTGGCTGGGCCGTGCAGGCCGCATCAGCGTGTACGATCCGGCCAGCCGTGCGCTGCACGACTGGCGCATCGACGGCGGCGCCGACCTGCGCCAGCGCATCGATCTGATGCGGCAGGCACCGGATGGCACGGTCTGGCTGTCGGTGATGAACCTGGGCCTGCAGCAGCGCAGCGCCGATGGCCGGCTGCTGCGCAGTTTCCCGCTGGATGACATCCGCGGCACCGCCGATTCACCGATCGAGCAGATCCGTTTCGATGCCCGTGGCCAGGCCTGGGTGATGGGCGACATGGGCATCTGGCGTGAGCACGCGGGACGATTCGAAGCAGTGCCGGGTGTCTCGCGTGGGCTCATCTACGACCTGGTGTGGATTGATCCGCAACAGCTGTGGCTGGCCCGGCAGGGCGCGCTCGAGCGCTACCAGTGGGATGGCATGAGCCTGCGCCTGATCCAGCGCGTTGATGGTGGTGCCGGTGTGCCCGCGGTCAGCATGGGCGGGCTGGCGCTGGCCGATGACGGTCGCCTGTGGGCGACCACGCCGCGTGGGCTGCTGCGCTGGGATCCCAAGGCGCGGCGACTGCAGCAGTTCAACGAACGCGATGGCCTGTCCGATGCCGAGTTCACCAGCCGGCCACCGGCGGTGAATGCCGATGGTCGTGTGCTGGCGGTGAGCCAGACCGGCCTGGTCGCATTCGATGTGAACTCGGTTGACGCGGTTTTGCCGCCTTCGTCGTTGGTGATTGCCGAGGTACGCGTGCGCCGTGATGACGCCCGCGGCTGGCAGCCGCTGCCGAACACCGGCACCCTGCTGCTGGGGCCGGATGACCGTGATCTGCAGATCGACGCGCGGCTGCTGTCCTACGCCAACCCGCAGGGCAATCGCTATCGCTTCCGGGTGCGAGGGTACGACCAGAACTGGGTCGAGCAGGGCGGCGATGGCCAGCGCACGCTCTCGCGGTTGCCCACCGGCAGCTATGTCATCGAAGTGCAGGCGGCGACCGCCAGCGGCGCATGGACACCATCACAGCGACTGCAGGTGAAGGTGCTGCCGCCGTGGTGGCGCAGCGGCATGGCGATCTTCGGCTATATCCTCCTTGGTTCGTTGCTGTTGGTGACCCTGGTGTGGTCGATCCGGGCGCGCCTGCGTCGCCGCCAGCAGTGGCAGCTGACCGTGCACAAGCAGCAGCTGGCCGAGCAGGCGTCGCAGGCCAAGAGCCGTTTCCTGGCCACGCTGGGCCACGAAGTGCGCACGCCGATGACAGGCGTGCTGGGCATGAGCGAGCTGCTGCTGGCCACGCAGCTGGATCCGGTACAGCGCAGTTACGCCGGCTCGATCCAGCAGGCAGGCAGCCACCTGTTGCGGCTGGTCAACGATGCACTGGACCTGGCCCGCATCGAGGCTGGGCGGCTGGAGCTGGACCTGCGTCCGTTCGACCTGGGCGGCCTGCTCGACCAGGTGCAGGCGCTGATGCAGCCGATGGCGCGGCAGCGTCAGCTGGCCTTCCAGCGGGGCGACGATCCGCCCGGGCCGATCAGCGTCAGCGGTGATGAGATGCGCGTGCGCCAGATCCTGCTCAACCTGCTGGGCAATGCGATCAAGTTCACCGAACGTGGCCATGTTGGACTGGCCGTGCGGCTGGATGACAACGGTGCTGGCCTCTGCTTCGAGGTGCACGACAGTGGTCCGGGTATCAATGCCGAGCAGCAGGAGCGCTTGTTCCATCGCTTCGAGCAGGCAGAGGGGCCGCGCACGGCGTCACGCTATGGTGGCAGCGGCCTGGGCCTGGCGATCTGCCAGGAACTGGCGGTGGCGATGGGCGGGCGCATCGAAGTGGACAGCCAGCCAGGCAAGGGCGCGCGCTTCCAGGTGCGCCTGCCGTTGCCGTGGACCCGGCAGGCGGCCAACGCGCAGGGCGACTCCCCGGCGCTGCCGGTACTGCCGCCCTTGCGCATCCTGCTGGTCGAAGACGATGCCACCGTGGCCGAGGTCATCGCTGGCCTGCTGCGTGGCCGTGGCCACGAGGTGGTGCATGTGCTGCACGGGCTGGGAGCCTTGTCCGAGATCGCTACCGATGGCTTCGATGTCGGCCTGCTCGACCTCGACCTGCCTGCCCTGGATGGAACCGCGATCGCCCGCCAGCTGCGCACCATGGGCTATGAACTACCGCTGGTGGCGGTAACCGCACGCTCCGACGCCTACGCCGAAAGCCAGGTGCTGGCGGCCGGTTTCGATGGTTTCCTGCGCAAGCCGGTCACCGGCGACCTGCTGGTGACCGCGATTGCCCAGGCTCGCGCAAAACGACAAGTTGCCCATTGAAAGCGTCGGTGCCAGACGTTAACAACGTGACTTTCGGTTTACCATGCCGACGCCCGCAGCGCGGGAATCCATCAGAAGCAGCGTGAGGAGGCAATCGGTGGTGTATCTGCGGGCGGCGATGCTGCTGCTGGTCCTCCTGTGCTGCCTGTCGCCAGCTGCGGCGCAGCCGGTACCGCCGAGCCCGCGCCAGGTGACGGTGTTCGATGGCCTGCCGTCCAATACGGTCAACCGCATGGCCGAGGACCGCTACGGCTACCTGTGGATCGCCACCAATGACGGCCTGGCCCGCTACGACGGCCGCAACTACCGGATCTGGCGCTCGGAAGACGGGCTGCGCGACAACCGCATCTGGACGGTGCTGGTGGACGCACGCAACCAACTCTGGATCGGTACCGAGAACGCCGGCCTGGTGCGGATGTCGGCCGACCGCCGGCAACTGCATTTCTACGACCGCAGCAGCCAGCCGCTAATGGGCACCAACACCATCTGGAGCCTGGCAACCACGCCGGACGGTTCGATCTGGTTCGGTACCCACGAAGGCGGCCTGTACCGCCTGGACAGCCAGGACCGCCTGCAGCGCTTCCTGCCGGAGGCGAACAATCCGCGCAGCCTGCCTGCTGCGTCGGTGCCGTACCTGGTCACGCTGGCCGATGGCAGCCTGTGGATCGGCACCAAGCATGGCGTGGCGCGCTGGACCGGCACCGATTTCGAGCGCATCGGCGCCGACGTGATTCCCAGCCTGCTGATCAATGGCCTGACCAGCGAACCTGACGGCAGCCTGTGGATCAGCACGATGGCCGGCGCCACCGTGCGTCGTCCCGATGGTCGTTTCGAAACGTTGCCGTGGAAGCTGCCGCAGGGCGAGCAGGTGCTCGGCATGATGTTGCGCGACGAGCAGGGCGGGCATTGGCTGGATACCCGCAGTGGCCTGGGCCGGGCCGTGGATGGCCAGTACCAGACCGTTCCGCTGTACAGCGCGGTTGCGCGCGGCCCGGTACGACCGAACTGGACCGGCGCCTACGAGGACCGCGAAGGCGGCATCTGGCTGGCCAGCACCAATGCAGGCCTGTGGCACCTGCTGCCGCGCTGGTGGCAGTTCTCGGTGCTGTCGCGGCTCGAGGACGATGCCAGTTCGCTGCGCAATGCTTTCGTGCTCGGGACCAGTCCCTCCAGCAATGGCGGTATCTGGACGGTGGGCAGCCACGGCGCGCTGGACCGTTTCGACCCGAAGACCGGCAGGATCGAGCAGCACCGGACCTGGGTCAATGGCATGTACTGGCTGACCTCGGTGCGCGAGGACCGGCGTGGCCAGGTCTGGATCGGCTCGACCGACGCGCTGATGCGCTACGACCCCAAGCGTCGCGACCTGCGCCGGTGGGGGCGTGATGCTGGCGCCGACGCGACCATGGAAGGGGTCATCGAATCGATGATGACCTGCGATGGCGACAGCCTCTGGCTGATGCTTCCGGCCGGCCTGCAGCAGCGTGATCTGGATGGGCGCCTGCGCCGGCAGCTGGACAATGGCCAGCGTGGATTGCAGCAGGGCCAGCTCAACCTTGACGTGGAATGTGGCCCGCAGGACCACATCTGGCTGGCCAGCAGCCGTGGCCTGCTGCAGTGGTTGCCGGAGAGCGAACGATTCCAGCCGGTGCCCGGTGCACCTGCTACGGCGATCCACGCACTGCACGTGGGCCGCGATGGCCAGGTCTGGCTGTCCGAAGACGGGCGCCTGTCGCGTTACCGCTGGAGCCAGGGGCGCCTGGAACGGCAGGCCGTGATCGGTGCCGAGCAGGGCTATCCGGCAATCTCTGCCTCTGGCCTGGTGGTCGACGCGCAGGGCGTGGCCTGGGCGACCAGCGCACGCGGGCTGGTGCGGGTGGGTGCCGACGGCCAGAGCGTGCGTCTGTATGGCGTGCATGACGGCCTGCCCAGCCAGGAGTTCCGCGAGCACACACTGACGACCTCGGGCGACGGGCACCTGGTGGCGGGCACGCCGGCCGGCGTGGTGGTGTTCGACCCGGAACAGGTGCGGCCGTCGGTGCGGCGTGCACCGCTGGTGATCGAGCGTGTCGAGGTGCGCCGCAACGAGCAGGTGCTGGACCTGACCCATGACACGCCGTTGCAGATTGCCGATGGCGACCGTGACCTGCGCATCGTCGCGCGCCTGCTGTCGTTTGCGGATTCGGCCTCCAACACCTATCGCTACCGGCTGGCCGGCTACGACCCGGACTGGGTTGAAGTGGGGCCGGCCGGTGAGCGCCTGTTCTCGCGGCTGCCGCCGGGCAGCTATCGCCTGGAAGTGCAGGCGCGCTCGGCCGACCATGTCTGGTCGCGCGTGCAGAGCCTCGAATTCCGCGTGCAGCCGCCATGGTGGCGCAGCCTGTCCGGGTTGCTGGTGCTGGCGTCGATCGCACTGCTGCTGACCAGCTGGTTCGCCTGGCTGTATCGCCGCCGCCTGCAGCGTCGCCATGCCTACCAGCTGGCGCTGCACAAGCAGGAGCTGGCCGAACAGGCCTCCGCCGCCAAGACCCGTTTCCTGGCCAACCTCGGCCATGAGATCCGCACGCCGATGACCGGTGTGCTGGGCATGAGCGAACTGCTGCTGGCCTCGCCGCTGGATCCGCAGCAGCGCGGCTATACGCAGTCGATCCGCCATGCCGGCGAACACCTGCTGCATCTGGTCAATGACGCCTTGGACCTGGCGCGGATCGAATCGGGCAGGCTGGAACTGCAGTCCAAGCCGTTCGCGTTGAGTCGCCTGCTGCAGGACCTGGCCGCGTTGATGGGACCGCTGGCCGCGCAGAAGGGCCTGCGTTTCACCCTGGACAACCAGTTGCCGCCGGGGCTGCAGGCGACCGGTGATGCGATGCGGGTACGCCAGATCCTGCTCAACCTGCTGTCGAACGCGGTGAAGTTCACCAGCCGCGGGACCATCACCCTGCACGCGCGCAGTGATGGCGAACTGCGCGCGCTGCACTTCGAGGTGCGCGATACCGGTCCGGGCATCAGCCAGGAACAACAGCAACGCCTGTTCCGCCGCTTCGAGCAGGCAGACGGTGCGCGCACCGCCGCGCAGTACGGCGGCAGCGGCCTGGGCCTGGCGATCTGCCGCGAGCTGGCGCAGGCCATGCAGGGCCGGATCCAGGTTGAGAGTCAGCTGGGGCGGGGCACCTGTTTCGGCGTGACCTTGCCGTTGCCGCTGGTGGTCGACGCCGACGCCGAAGCCGCTGGCGAAGCGCACCGTGAGGAGGCGGCGAACATGCCACCGTTGCGGGTGCTGCTGGTGGAGGACGACGCCACCGTGGCTGACGTGGTACGCGGACTGTTGAGCGCGCGTGGGCATGACGTGGTACATGCCGGCCACGCGCTGGCGGCGTTGCGCGAGATCAGCGCCGGTGACTTCGACGTCGGCCTGCTGGACCTTGACCTGCCGGGCCTGAGTGGCTTCGAGCTGGCCCAGCACCTGCGCAACCAGGGCTACATGCTGCCGCTGCTGGCGGTGACCGCGCGTACCGACCCGGATCTGCAGCAGCAGGTGGAAGCGGCCGGCATCGGTGGCTTCCTGCGCAAGCCGGTGACCGGCGAACTGCTGGTGGAAGCGATCGCCCGGGTCATGGGCAGGTAGGGTTTATTGCAGGGCTTGCAGCCCTGCACCTGCAGAATCAACGTCAACGTCAAAAGCCTGCATTCCGTGGGATGGCGGGGTGGATCCGGTTGCTGCGCAACAGGCCCTGACCCCAATCTGGAATTCGATATCTGACAGATGTGTCGACCAAGGTCGACACCTACCAACAACCGCGTGTTCCAACAGTCGCCGTTACCCACAGCCGCGTGAACCTGTCAGAGGTGGGGCGGTGTGGGCTTGCAGGACCGTTGGCGCCATGGATGGCGCCATCGAGCCCCCATGGATGGGTTTACGGCGTGTCCTGCAAGCCCGCATCACCCCGCCAACCCACGGAATGCTCGCTGTTGCTGTTGCTGTTGCTGTTGCTTCGGCCTCTGCGGGTGCAGGGCCGCAGGCCCTGCCGAACCCCTCACTCCGCGACGTGCTCGACCTGCCGCGGTTCGGGCTTGGTGTCGGGCAGCTGCCAGAAGATCATCGTCGAGGTCAGGGTGATCGCACCCACGCACAGGAAGGTGGCGTGCAGCGCCGACGTCGCACTGTCGCTGTCCAGGTGATTGCCGAACGCGGCCAGCAGGCTGCCCGCGGCGGCGGCACCGAAACCGGCTGCGAGCATCATCACCATCGACAGCAGGCTGTTGCCGGAACTGGCGAACTCGCGGTCCAGATCACGCAGGGTCACGGTGTTCATCACGGTGAACTGCAGCGAATTGACCGCACCGAAGAACGCCAGCTGCAGCAGGCGCCAGGCCAGGTGCTGGCCGGGCGTCATCAGGATGAAGCTGGCCATCGCCAGGCCCACCAGCACGGTGTTGACCATCAGCACGCGGCGGTAGCCGTAGCGCTCGACCAGCTTCACCGCCAGCTTCTTCGACACCATGCCGGCGGCCGCCACCGGAACCATCATCAGGCCGGCGTTCATTGGGCCCAAGCCCAGGCCGACCTGCAGCAGCAACGGGATCAGCATCGGCATGGCGCTGCTGCCGATGCGCGAGAACAGGTTGCCAAGGATGCCGATGCGGTAGCTGGGTACGCGGAACAGTGCCAGCGAGAACAACGGTGCGGTGGAGTTGGCGGCGTGCAGCCAGTAACCCACCAGCGCCGCCAGGCCGGCCACGGTCATCAGCATCACCAGCGCGTGTGGCGTACCGAGCCCGGAGATGCCATCCAGCGCCAGCGACAGCACCACCATCGCAAAGGCCAGCATGATGTAGCCGCGCAGGTCGAAACGGGTGCGATGGCTGGCGTAGTGGTCGGGCATGATCTTCATCGCGGCGATGAAACCGATCACGCCAATCGGCAGGTTGATCAGGAACACCCAGTGCCACGATGCGATCTCGACCAGCCAGCCACCCAACGTGGGGCCGATCAACGGGCCGACCAGGGCCGGGATGGCGATGAAGCTCATCGCGCGCAGGAAATCCTCGCGTGGTACCGAACGCATCACTGCCAGGCGGCCGACCGGCAGCAGCATCGCACCGCCGATACCCTGCAGCACGCGCGCACCGACCAGTTGGTGCAGGTGCTGGGCCAGCGCGCAGGCCAGCGAGCCGAGGGTGAACAGGATGATCGCCACCAGGAAGGTGCGTCGGGTGCCGTAGCGGTCGGCGATCCATCCGGAAGCGGGAATGAAGGTGGCTACCGCCAGCGCGTAGCTGAACACCACCGACTGCATCTGCAGCGGGCTTTCGCCCAGGCTGGCCGCCATCGCCGGCAAGGCCGTGTTGACGATGGTCGAGTCCAGCATCTGCATGAAGATCGCCAGCGAAACCAGCCAGAGCAGGGGGCGCTGGCGGTTGTAGGTCGATGGCGATGTGGACATGGGGTGTGGCCGGTGCGACGTGGGGGACGCCATGATCGCGCACTGCGGGTCACGGCGCGATCAAGGTCGCGCCGTGACGGCATGCCGGATGCTCAGCGCTGGCTGTGCGCGTGCACCGCGTCGACCAGCACCTGCACGTGCGCCGGGTCCATGTCCGGCGACATGCCGTGGCCGAGGTTGAATACATGTCCCTCGCGCGAGCCGCCATTGCCGGCGGCATAGGTGTCGAGCACGCGCGCGGCGGCGGCGGCGATTGCATCCGGCGAGGCATACAGCGTGGTCGGGTCGAGGTTGCCCTGCAGGGCAACGCGGCCACCGGTGCGGCGCATCGCCTCGTCCAGGTCCAGCGTCCAGTCCAGGCCCAGCGCATCGGCACCGGTCTGCGACAGCGCCTCCAGGTGCAGGCCGGTGCCCTTGCCGAACAGGATCAGCGGCGTGCGCTCGCTGCCTTCGCCACGCTCCAGGCCCTCGGCGATGCGCTGCAGGTAGCGCAGCGAGAACTCGCGGTACATCGACGGCGACAGCACGCCACCCCAGGTGTCGAACACCTGCAGCGCCTGCGCACCGGCTGCGCGCTGCGCGCCGAGGTAGGCGATGACCGCCTCGGTGGTGACTTCCAGCAGACGGTGCAGCGCCTGCGGATGGTTCAGTGCCATCGCCTTGATGCGCGCGAAGTCCTTGCTGCCGCCGCCTTCCACCATGTAGCAGGCCAGCGTCCAGGGGCTGCCGGAGAAACCGATCAGCGGCACCTGGCCATCCAGCTCGCGGCGGATCAGGCGCACCGCGTCCATCACGTAACCCAGGTCATGTTCCATGTCCGGCACGGCCAGCTTGGCGATGGCCGCTTCATCACGCACCGGGTGGCGGAACTTCGGGCCTTCGCCTTCGACGAAGTACAGCTCCAGCCCCATCGCATCGGGAATGGTGAGGATGTCCGAGAACAGGATCGCAGCGTCCAGCGGGAAGCGGCGCAGCGGCTGCAGGGTCACTTCGCAGGCGATCTCCGGGTTCTTGGCCATGGCCAGGAAGCTGCCGGCCTTGGCCCGGGTCGCGCGGTACTCCGGCAGGTAGCGGCCGGCCTGGCGCATCAGCCAGACGGGGGTGCAGTCCACCGGTTCGCGGCGCAGGGCGCGCAGCAGGCGATCGTTGCGGAGAGGGCTGGTCACGATGAGCATTCCTTGGGCGAAAGTTGGCAGCGGCGTCAGTCGCCGTGCGGAAGAATCTGGAAGCCGCGATGCAGTTCGGCATCGCGGGCCTTCTCGAAGGCATGGCGGGCTTCGTCGGCCTGCAGGAACAGCTCACGCCGCAGCTGCGAGCGACCACCGACGCGACCGCTCTCGCGCAGCAGCTCCCAGCCGCCGAACAGGTCCGTCTGCAGGCTCAGGCGCAGGAAGCGCGGTGCCTGGGCACCGGCGTCGGGATGTTGCAGGTAAACGTGCATGGCACCGATTGTAGCGGGGCCCGGGTGACCCCGGCCGCAACGCGGTAGGGCCGGCCGCTGGCCGGCAACTTCATGAGCGCAGCAGCCGGCCAGCGGCCAGCACTACCGGACCAGGGGATGGTCAGGCCGCGCCCAGCACCTTCAGCACCGCGGCCTCATCCACGTCCGGCACCACTTCGGCACGGCCCATGCCACGCCACAGCACCAGGCGCAGGCGGCCGGCCACGTTCTTCTTGTCCAGCCGCATGCGGCCGAGCAGGGCCTGCGGATCC
Source organism: Stenotrophomonas sp. 22DLJC03 (assembly GCF_056861405.1). Lineage (NCBI taxonomy): Bacteria > Pseudomonadati > Pseudomonadota > Gammaproteobacteria > Lysobacterales > Lysobacteraceae > Stenotrophomonas > Stenotrophomonas sp. 22DLJC03. The sequence goes on along the minus strand of NZ_JBSPUG010000006.1, from coordinate 39,117 downwards.
AGTCCGGCCGGGATCGCCACCGGCAGGCCGAGGCGTTCCAGCAGCGCCTGCAGGCGCGCACGGTCGGCATCGTCGGCCAGACCCAGGTCGGTGGACAGCTTTGCCGCCAGCACCATGCCCACCGCCACCGCTTCGCCGTGGTTCAACGCATCGCGGCCCGGGGCCGAATAGCCCTGTTCGGTCTCGATGGCATGGCCGAAGGTATGGCCCAGGTTGAGCAGGGCACGCTCGCCCTTCTCGAACGGATCGCGTTCGACGATGGCGGCCTTGTGCCGGCAGCTGCGCGCGATGGCTTCGGCCAGCACTGCATCCTCGCCGGCCAGCAGCACATCGGCATGCTGCTGCAGCCATTCGAAGAACACCGCGTCGCCCAGTGCACCGTACTTCACCACTTCGGCCAGGCCAGCGCGCAGTTCGCGCGGCGGCAGGGTGGCCAACACGCGGGTATCGGCGATCACGGCGCGCGGCGGATGGAACGCGCCGACCAGGTTCTTGCCGGCTGGAATGTCGACCGCGGTCTTGCCGCCCACCGACGAATCGACCATCGCCAGCAGGGTGGTCGGCAATTGCACGCAGTCCACGCCGCGCATCCAGCAGGCGGCGGCGAAACCGGCGAGGTCACCGACCACGCCGCCGCCGAGGGCGAACACGCAGGCATCGCGGGTGGCGCCGAGTGCGGCCAGCGCTTCGATCGCGCGGCCGAATTCGGCCAGGGTCTTGGAGGCTTCGCCGGCGGCCAGTACGTGCTCGCCGACGATGAGGTCGGGGCGTGCGGCCAGCAGCGCCTGCTTCACGGCGGCCAGGTAGCGCGGGGCCACTTCGCTGTCGCTGAGCAGCAGCACGTGGCGGCCGCGAACGTGCGAGGCCAGCGCAGCGCCGTCGGCCTGGGCACCGGCGCCGATGGTGATGGAGTAGGGGCGGTCGCCGCCAACGGCGACCTGCAGCAGGGCGGGGGAAGTCATGCGGTCAGGTCCTGGCGCTGCCATTGCGTAGCCAGCTTGACCACCAGGTGGGCGGTCGCGTCGGCAGCGGTATACGGGTCGGTATCGAGGGTGAGGTCGGCCAGCTCACGGTACAGCGGGTCGCGGTGTGCGGCCAGATCGTGCAGCACCTGCTCGCGGTCAGGGCGCTGCAGCAGCGGCCGGCCCTTGTCGCGGGCCAGGCGCTCCAGCTGTTCGGCCACGCTGACCCGCAGATAGACCACGAATCCGCGCTGGGCGATCAGCGCACGGTTGCCCGGATCCAGTACGGCGCCGCCACCGGTGGAGACCAGCTGGCCACGGCCTTCCAGTACGCGCGCAAGCGCCTCGCGCTCATGGCTGCGGAAGCCGGTTTCGCCCGAGTGCTCGAAAATGGTCGGGATGCTGGCGCCGGCGGCATCGACGATGGCCTGGTCGACATCGACGAAGTCCAGCGTGAAGCGCTCGGCCAGACGGCGGCCGATGCAGGTTTTACCGGCGCCCATCGGGCCGATCAGGATCAGGTTCGGAGCAGGGTTCATGCCCCTCTGATCCTAACACCTCCGTGCCTTGGCCTTTACGTTCTTCACGTCACGGTGGGGGTCCCTGCGGGGTTTCCCGCGCCTGACGGAGTAGCAGCCATGACGGTCGCCAAGGTCATCGAAATCAATGCGTCCTCGCCCAAGAGCGTGGAGGATGCCGTGCGCAGTGGCTTGAAGAAGGTGTCCGGGACGGTCAAGGGCATCCAGGGCGCCTGGATCAACGAAACCAAGGTGGTGACCGATGGCAACGGCGAAATCACCGAATGGCGGGTCAATCTGCGGGTGACGTTCCTGGTGGAATAGGCGCCCTCAGCGCACCGCCTGCACCTGGCGCTGGCCGTCCAGCACCACCACGTGGTCGGCGAGGGCGGGCAGGGCGCGCAGTGCCTGCCGGCTGACCCGCTCGTAGTACTGCACGAATCGTTCCAGCTGCGGCCGGCTCATGCCGTGCCGGCCCGGCTGCGCCGCCTGCAGGTTCTGCTCCTGCTGCCAGCGCCAGCGCGGCACCACCGAAAAATCCGGCGGCTGCAGGAACCACAGGCGGTTGCAGCGCTGCCACAACGCCGGGTAGTCGCGGGCCAGTGCCTGATTGCACCAGCGGCGCCAACGGCCATCGGCGTCGGCCTCGCGTTCCAGCGCGTTCAACGGGCTGTCCAGTGCGTCGTCATCCTGCGCCGGTGTGCCGAGGAACCAGCCTTCGAACACCAGCAGGTCCAATGGCTGCTGCAACTGCGGCCACTGAGCCTCAGGCAGGCGCTCGTCGGCCAGCTTGTCGAATCGTGGCATCGCAAAGGGCTGGCGTGCGGCCACCGCGTCCAGCACGGCGTGGGCCAGCGGCAGGTCGTGGGTGCCGGGCGGCCCGCGGGTGATCAGCAGCGGATGCACCTGGCGGGCCAGCCGCTGGCGCTGCGCGCGGGTCAGGTAGACATCATCGATCGACAGCGTGGCCGCGTTCAGGCCACGTGCTTGCGCGCGCGCCACCACCTGCGCCGCCAGCGTCGATTTGCCGCTCCCCTGCAGGCCGCTGATCGCCAATACTGGAACTGCTGCACCGCTGGCCAGCGCATCGTCCAGCGCCTGTTCGGCCAATGTTTCGGGGAATCCTTTCACCTGGGGCATATACGCAGCAGCGACCATGCAGCCACAATAGCCCAATCCGTGTGAGAAGAACGCAATCATGAGCGACCTGTACGCCGAAGCCCTGTCCACGTTTGCCGGCCTGTTCGAAGAGGCCAAACAGAGTCGCGAGGTCGAGCCGAATGCGATGACCGTGGCCACTGCTGATACGCAGGGCCGTCCCTCGGCGCGCACCGTGCTGCTGAAGGCCTTCGACGAGCGTGGCTTTGTCTTCTACACCCATCTGGACAGCCACAAGGGCCAGGAACTTCAGGCCAATCCGCAGGCCGCACTGCTGTTCCTGTGGCGCAGCCTGCGCGAGGCTGGCATCCAGGTGCGCATCGAAGGTCGTGTCGAACAGGTGGCAGACGCCGAGGCCGATGCCTATTTCGCCAGCCGTCCGCGCATGAGCCAGATCGGCGCGTGGGCCTCGCAGCAGTCGAAGACGCTGGCAACGCGCGAAGACTTCGACGCGCGCGTGTCCGAGATCGAAGCCCGCTTCGAAGGCAAGGACGTGCCGCGCCCGGAGGGTTGGAGCGGCCTGCGTGTGGTCCCCGACCGCATGGAGTTCTGGTACGGCGCGCAGTTCCGCCTGCATGAACGCTGGTGCTATGAAGCCGGTGCCGAAGGGCGCTGGAGCAAGCGCCTGCTGTACCCGTAAGGCAACCTGATGCAACGCCTGCCGCTGTACGTGTGGTGGTGTTCGTGCCGTCGGCAGCACTGGACGCGGTGAAGCAGGGCATCCTGGCGGTGGACGCGCTGGCTGCCGGCGACTACGAACACGGTATGTGGTGGTCGGCGCCGGGGTTTGAACAGTTCCGTCCACTCGTGGGTGCGACGCCCGTACGGGGTGAGGCGGGTCGCACCGAAGTGGTCGACAGCGTGCGTCTGGAATTCTGCCTGCCGCGTGATCCGCAGCGGCTTCAGCGCATCTTCGAACATGGCATTGCGCCGCATCACCCGTGGCAGGTGCCGGTGGCGCAGGTGGAGGAAATCGAGCTGCTGCTTGCTGATGCAAGCTCCTTGTAGAGCCCAGCCATGCTCGGCTGCTGTTGCTCTGGCGCGTAAGGCAGTCGAGCATGGCTCGACTCCACAAGAGCTCGTTGTCGCGAACGGACTGGTCAGCTTCATCTTCGAGCAGGTCAGCAACCGGCACACTCCGAAGAATTCCCTCGATTTCCGGAGTCGCCATGCCTTCCTGGCGCTGCCTGTTCGCCGTACCTCCCACCCGCCGCGGCGTGGAAGCGTACCTGCTGCTGCTCGCCCGTATCGTCGCCGGTGTGATGTTCTGCGTGTCCGGCTGGAACAAGGTGTTCACCGACGCGGGGCGCGAGCGCATGGTGCATACGTTGGTTGATGCGGGCATTCCGTTCCCGGTGTTCAGTGCGCCGGTGCTCGGGGCTATCGAATGGATCGCCGGCGGCCTGCTGGTGCTGGGTCTGCTGAGTCGCCCCTCGGCCCTGCTGCTGGCGGCGATCTGCGCGGTTGCTGCGCTGACCGATGGCATCGCGCGCATTCCTGCCGGGCTTAGTGTGCCGGATTGGCTGAGCTGGTTCTTCTATCTGAGCGAGGTGCCGCTTGGGGTGCTGCTGTTATGGGTTGCGGCAGTGGGCAGCGGCCGGTTTGCGATAGAGGCGCGCTGGGCACGCTGACGGCACGCACCCTGTAGAGCCGCGCCCATGCTCGGCTGTTTCTGCGGGAAGATCAGCCGAGCATGGGCTTGGCTCTACAGGCCTTCAGCGCGCAGCCAGCGCCACAGCGTGGTGCGCGATACACCCAGCGCCTGCGCCATGCCCTCGCGATCATTGCGATGTTCCTGCAGCAGCGCTTCCAGCTGCGCACGCGGTGGGCGCTTGCCGTTGCTTTCCACCGGCAATGCTGCAACGCCCTCATTCACAAGTTCGGGCGCCAGCTGCAGCAGTCGCGCGGCATCAATCAGCCCTTCACCGGGCTGCCAGTGGATGCGCAGGCGATCCACCAGATTGCGAAGTTCACGCACGTTGCCGGGCCATTCGGCAGCGGTCAACACCGCCAGTGCATCCTCATCCAGCGGCGCGTCGATGCCGCGCAGCTGGCGGAAGAAGTGCTGCGCCAACAGCAGGATGTCACCGCGCCGCGCACGCAGCGAGGGCAGGGCAATGCGCAGCGCTGCCAAGCGGTAATACAGGTCGCGGCGGAAGCCTCCGGTGGCCGCGCGCTGCTCCAGCGACTGCAGGGTGGCGGCCACCACGCGCAGGTCCACCGGGGTCGGTTCGGTGGCGCCGACACGCAGCACTTCACGTTCTTCCAGCACCCGCAGCAGACGGGTCTGCAGTGGCAGCGGCAGTTCGCCGATCTCATCCAGGAACAGCGTCCCGCCGTCTGCGGCTTCAACCAGGCCGACGCGGCCGCCACGACGTGCGCCGGTGAAGGCGCCATCGCTGTAGCCGAACAGTTCCGCCTCCAGCAGCGATTCACTGATCGCCCCGCAGTTCAGTGCCACGAAGCGTCCACGACGACCGCTGGCAGCGTGCAGCTGGCGCGCGACCAGTTCCTTGCCGGTGCCAGTCTCGCCGCTGACCAGCACGGTGCTGTCATGTGGGGCGTAGAGCGCGATCTGCGCGCGCACCTGCGCCATCGCGTCGCTGTCGCCGAGCAGTTCATGCGCATCGGCACGCGCTGCCGGGCGCCGGCGCGGGGCAGGGCGGTTGCTGCCGGAACGTGCCAGGGTCTGGGTCAGTTCCAGTGCATGTTCGAACGCCTGCCGCACCGAGTCGGCCGAATACAGCAGCACCCCGGGCAGGCCGGCCTGCTCGGCATGGTCGATGGCCATGCCGGTGCCGACGATCACCTCGATGCCGTTGGCGCGCAGGTCGGCGATGCAGTCGCGCGCGTCCTCGCGGGTGACGAAGCGGCGATGCTCGATATCCAGGCCGAAACTCTGCTGGAAGTTGCTGAACACCGGTACATCGCTGGCGTGGGTGACCAGGCCGATGCGCGGAGCGATGCGTCGCGCGCGCGCCAGTGCTTCCATCAGGTCGAAGCCGTTGGCCTGGATCGGCACCAGTGGCAGCTCCAGCCGACCACGCAGCCACGCCGCATTGGAGCCGCCGGCGATCACTACGTCACAGTGCTCGCGGCGCAGGCGCTGGCCGATCACCTCTACCGCCTCCTCGAAGCCGAGGTTGATCTGCTCGATGCGTGCGCGGCGGTCGAATTCGGGAATGACGTCGCCGAGCAGGCCGGTCAGCCGCGAGACGCTGACGGTCCAGATCACCGGGCGGCCGGGGTCGATATCGGCGTGGCGCAGGGGTGATCGGGGCAGATACATGGCGGCGGATTCGGGCGGGGTGTTTCATGATACATCTGTTTCAATGTTTCATTTGTTTCGCCGTTGCGTGCCGGTCATCCCCGTGAAATCAACCGCTTGCAGCTTGGCATGGTGCTTGCGCCTACTTTTCCGTTCTTCAACCTGGATTGCCGCATGACCGCTTCCGCCCCATTCTCCGCCGGTGCCCGCTTCCGTGAGGCGCTGGCTGCCGAATCGCCGCTGCAGGTGATCGGCGCGATCAACGCCAACCACGCCCTGCTGGCCAAGCGCGCCGGCTTCCGCGCCATCTATCTGTCCGGTGGTGGCGTCGCCGCTGGTTCGCTGGGTCTGCCGGACCTGGGTATCAACACCCTGGAAGACGTGCTGATCGACGTGCGTCGTATCACCGATGTCTGCGACCTGCCGCTGATGGTCGACATCGACACAGGCTTCGGCCCGAGTGCGTTCAACATCGCGCGCACCGTGAAGTCGCTGATCAAGGCCGGCGCGGCCGCCTGCCACATCGAAGATCAGGTTGGCGCCAAGCGCTGCGGTCACCGTCCGGGCAAGGAGATCGTCTCGCAGGGTGAAATGGTCGACCGTGTGAAGGCCGCCGCTGATGCCAAGACCGATCCGGACTTCTTCCTGATTGCACGCACCGATGCCATCCAGGTGGACGGCGTGGACAAGGCCATCGAGCGCGCCATCGCCTGTGTCGAAGCCGGTGCCGATGGCATCTTCGCCGAGGCCGCCTATGACCTGGATACCTACCGCCGCTTCGTCGATGCGGTGAAGGTGCCGGTGCTGGCCAACATCACCGAATTCGGTGCCACGCCGCTGTTCAGCCGCGATGAACTGGCCTCGGCCGGCGTTGCCATCCAGCTGTTCCCGCTGTCGGCGTTCCGTGCGGCCAACAAGGCCGCCGAAAATGTCTACCAGGCGGTGCGCCGCGATGGCCATCAGCGCAATGTGGTGGAGAGCATGCAGACGCGCGAAGAGCTGTATGACCGCATCGGCTACCACGCCTTCGAGCAGCAGCTCGATGCACTGTTCGCCGCCAAGAAATAAGCAGTACCCTGCACCATCAGTTTTCGGAGGGAAAACATGAACGATACGACCGCAACCCCGACCTTCAAGCCGAAGAAGTCCGTCGCCCTGTCCGGCACTGCTGCCGGCAACACCGCGCTGTGCAGCGTGGGCCGCAGCGGCAACGATCTGCACTACCGTGGCTACGACATCCTGGACCTGGCCAACACCAGCGAGTTCGAGGAAATCGCCTACCTGCTGGTGCACGGCAAGCTGCCGACCCGCGCGGAGCTGGTTTCGTACAAGGCCAAGCTGAAGTCGCTGCGTGGCATTCCGGCGGCGGTGAAGGCCGCTCTGGAAGAACTGCCGCCGTCCGCACACCCGATGGACGTGATGCGCACTGGCGTGTCCGTGCTCGGCTGCGTGTCGCCGGAAAAGGACGACCACAACCATCCGGGCGCGCGCGACATCGCCGACAAGCTGATGGCCTGCCTCGGTTCGATGCTGCTGTACTGGTACCACTGGAGCCACAACGGCCGCGCCATCGACGTGGAGACCGACGACGACTCCATCGGTGGTCACTTCCTGCATCTGCTGCATGGCGAGAAGCCGCAGGATTCGTGGGTGAAGGCGATGCACACTTCGCTGATCCTGTACGCCGAGCATGAATTCAATGCCTCCACCTTCGCCTGCCGTGTCATCGCCGGCACCGGCAGCGACATGTACAGCGCGATCTGCGGTGGCATCGGTGCGCTGCGCGGTCCCAAGCATGGCGGTGCCAATGAAGTGGCGTTCGAAGTGCAGAAGCGCTATGACAATCCGGACGAAGCCGAGGAAGACATCAAGGCCCGCGTGGAGCGCAAGGAAGTGGTGATCGGTTTCGGCCACCCGGTCTACACCGTGTCCGATCCGCGCAACAAGGTGATCAAGGACGTCGCCCGCGAACTGTCCGAAGAGCAGTCGAGCATGAAGATGTACGACATCGCTGAGCGCCTGGAAACGGTGATGTGGGACATCAAGAAGATGTTCCCGAACCTGGACTGGTTCAGCGCCGTCAGCTACCACATGATGGGCGTGCCGACCGCGATGTTCACCCCCCTGTTCGTGATCGCCCGCACCGCCGGCTGGAGCGCGCACATCGTCGAGCAGCGTATCGACGGCAAGATCATCCGCCCGAGCGCCAATTACATCGGCCCGGAAGACCGCGACTTCGTCGCCATCGACAAGCGCGTCTGATCCACCTGCTGTATCCATCCGGCCGGCCCTGTGCCGGCCGGATGCTTTCGCCGCCGCACTGCCGGCACCCGGCCCGCCCAAAGCATCCCGCCAGCCCATGAATACCGATTACCGCAAGAACCTCCCCGGCAGCTCGCTGGACTATTTCGACGCGCGCGCCGCTGTCGATGCGATCCAGCCCGGCGCCTACGCCACGCTGCCGTACGTATCGCGCGTGCTGGCCGAGAACCTGGTGCGCCGCTGCGATCCGGCGACGCTGACCGATTCGCTGAAGCAGCTGATCGAGCGCCGTCGCGACCTGGATTTCCCGTGGTTCCCTGCGCGCGTGGTGTGCCATGACATCCTCGGGCAGACCGCACTGGTCGATCTGGCCGGCCTGCGTGATGCGATTGCCGACAAGGGCGGCGACCCGGCCAAGGTCAACCCGGTGGTGCCGGTGCAGCTGATCGTCGATCACTCGCTGGCGGTGGAATGCGGTGGTTACGATCCGCAGGCGTTCGAGAAGAACCGCGCCATCGAGGATCGCCGCAACGAAGACCGTTTCCACTTCATCGACTGGACCAAGCTGGCCTTCGAGAACGTGGACGTGATTCCGCCAGGCAATGGCATCATGCACCAGATCAACCTGGAGAAGATGTCGCCGGTAGTCTACGTGCAGGACGGCGTGGCCTTCCCGGATACCTGCGTGGGCACCGACAGCCACACCCCGCATGTGGATGCACTGGGCGTGATCGCCATCGGTGTTGGCGGCCTGGAAGCAGAAAACGTGATGCTGGGCCGCGCCTCGTGGATGCGCCTGCCGGACATCATCGGTGTCGAGCTGACCGGCAAGCCGCAGCCCGGCATCACCGCCACCGACGTGGTGCTGGCATTGACCGAGTTCCTGCGCAAGGAACGCGTGGTGGGCGCCTGGCTTGAATTCTTCGGCGAGGGTGCCGCGGCACTGACCATCGGTGACCGCGCCACCATCTCCAATATGTGCCCGGAGTACGGCGCCACTGCGGCGATGTTCTACATCGATGCGCAGACCACCGAGTACCTGCGCCTGACCGGCCGCGAGGAATCGCAGGTGGCGCTGGTGGAAAACTATGCACGCACCACCGGCCTGTGGGCCGATGACCTGGCCACCGCACAGTACGAGCGCGTGCTGCGCTTCGATCTGTCGACCGTGGTGCGCAACATGGCCGGCCCGTCCAACCCGCACAAGCGCGTGGCCACCGCCGAGCTGGCCGAGCGCGGCATCGCCGACGAAGCCAAGCTGGAAGCAGGCAAGGCCGAGCAGGCGCAGGGGCTGATGCCCGATGGCGCGGTGATCATCGCTGCCATCACCAGCTGCACCAATACCTCCAACCCGCGCAACGTGATCGCCGCCGGCCTGCTGGCACGCAAGGCCAACGAGCGTGGCCTGCTGCGCAAGCCTTGGGTGAAGTCGTCGCTGGCACCCGGTTCCAAGGCAGTGCAGCTGTACCTGGAAGAAGCGGGCCTGCTGCCCGACCTGGAGAAGCTGGGCTTCGGCATCGTTGCCTTCGCCTGCACCACCTGCAATGGCATGAGCGGCGCGCTGGATCCGAAGATCCAGCAGGAAATCATCGACCGTGACCTGTACGCCACGGCGGTACTGTCGGGTAACCGCAACTTCGACGGCCGCATCCATCCGTATGCGAAGCAGGCGTTCCTGGCCTCGCCGCCGCTGGTGATCGCCTATGCCATCGCCGGCACCGTCCGCTTCGATATCGAGAAGGACGTGCTGGGCGTGGACGCTGACGGCAACGACGTGCGCCTGAAGGACATCTGGCCGAGCGATGCCGAGATCGACGCGGTGGTGAAGGCCTCGGTGAAGCCCGAGCAGTTCCGCAAGGTCTACAACCCGATGTTCAACGTGCGCGTGGAGCAAGGCGCCGCGGTCAGCCCGTTGTATGACTGGCGCCCGCAGAGCACCTACATCCGTCGTCCGCCGTACTGGGAGGGCGCATTGGCCGGTGAGCGCGCGCTGTCAGGCATGCGTGCGCTGGCGGTGCTGCCGGACAACATCACTACCGACCACCTCTCGCCGTCCAACGCGATCCTGGCGTCGAGTGCCGCCGGTGAGTACCTGGCGAAGATGGGCCTACCGGAAGAGGACTTCAATTCCTACGCCACCCATCGCGGCGACCACCTGACCGCGCAGCGTGCCACCTTCGCCAATCCGAAGCTGTTCAACGAGATGGTGCGCAACGACGATGGCAGCGTGAAGCAGGGCTCTCTGGCGCGCGTGGAGCCGGAAGGCAAGGTCATGCGCATGTGGGAAGCGATCGAGACCTACATGGACCGCAAGCAGCCGCTGATCATCATCGCCGGTGCCGACTACGGCCAGGGCAGCTCGCGTGACTGGGCCGCCAAGGGCGTGCGCCTGGCCGGCGTGGAAGCGATCGTGGCCGAGGGCTTTGAACGCATCCACCGCACCAACCTGATCGGCATGGGCGTGCTGCCGCTGGAGTTCAAGCCGGGCACCACCCGGCTGACCCTGGGCATTGACGGCACTGAGACCTTTGATGTGATCGGCGAGCGCACCCCGCGTGCCGAGCTGACCCTGGTCATCCACCGTCGCGACGGCCAGGACGTGATCGTGCCGGTCACCTGCCGCCTGGACAGCGACGAGGAAGTGGCGATCTACGAAGCCGGTGGCGTGCTGCAGCGTTTCGCCCAGGACTTCCTGGAAGGCGCCAAGGTGGCGTAAGGCATCCGACGGCCCGGCAACGGGCCGTCTTTCATTGCAAGGAACCGTTCCATGGCATTTCTCCCGCAACTCCGTATTCCCGCCACCTACATGCGCGGCGGCACCAGCAAGGGCGTGTTCTTCCGCCTGCAGGACCTGCCCGAGGCCGCGCAGGTGCCGGGCGCCGCGCGCGATGCGCTGCTGATGCGCGTGATCGGTTCGCCCGATCCGTATGGCAAGCAGACCGACGGCATGGGGGGCGCCACCTCCAGCACCAGCAAGTGCGTGATCATCTCCACCGCCTCTGTGCCGGATCACGATGTCGACTATCTGTACGGCCAGGTCTCGATCGACACCGCCTTCGTCGATTGGAGCGGCAACTGCGGCAATCTCAGCACTGCGGTGGGTCCGTTCGCCATCGCCAACGGCCTGATCGATCCTGCCCGCGTGCCACGCGATGGCCTGTGCACCGTGCGCATCTGGCAGGCCAACATCGGCAAGACCATCATTGCCCATGTGCCGATGCGCGATGGCGAAGTGCAGGAAACCGGTGATTTCGAGCTGGATGGCGTGACCTTCCCGGCCGCCGAGATCCAGCTTGAATTCATCGATCCGTCCGATGACGGCGATGCGGGTGCGATGTTCCCGACTGGCAATCTGGTCGACACTCTTGACGTGCCTGGCGTGGGCAGCTTCGAGGTGACGATGATCACCGCCGGCATTCCGACGATCTTCCTCAACGCCGCCGACCTGGGTTACACCGGTACCGAGCTGCAGCCGGTGATCAACGAGGATAAAGGAGCGCTGGAGCGCTTCGAGAAGATCCGCGCCTACGGTGCAGTGCGCATGGGCCTGATCTCGAAGCTGGAAGACGCGGCCACCCGTCAGCACACGCCGAAGGTGGCCTTCGTGGCGCCGGCACAGGACTATGTGTCGTCCAGTGGCAAAGCTATCCCGGCGTCGGCGATCGACCTGCACGCGCGCGCGTTGTCGATGGGAAAACTGCACCACGCGATGATGGGTACCGCCGCCGTGGCGATCGGCACTGCAGCGGCAATTCCCGGAACACTGGTCAACCGTGCTGCAGGCGGCGGCGAGCGCGAAGCGGTGACCTTCGGTCATCCCTCCGGCACATTGCGCGTGGGTGCGCAGGCGGCACTCGTTGACGGGCAGTGGACAGTAAGCAAGGCCATCATGAGCCGCAGTGCCCGCGTGCTGATGGAAGGCAAGGTGCGGGTGCCGGCCGAGTAACCAGCAGGTCGGCGCTGGCATCACACGCTTCGGTAGATGCCAACCTTGGTTGGCATGGCATTGGCACCGCCCGGGCAATCTCCAGCGCCAACCAAGGTTGGCGACTACCGGGATGCGCGGCCTGACCTGCTTTTCTGAAGAGGAGATCGACGATGTCCGGCAACCACACCCCATCCAACGAGCGTGCAGCGTGGGATGCGCTGCTGGTGGACATCGTCGACTACGTGCGCGACGCGCGCATCGACTCACCACTGGCGTTCCAGACCGCGCATCACTGCCTGCTTGACACGCTGGGCTGCGGCCTGGAAGCGCTGTCCTTCCCGGCCTGCAGCAAGCTGCTCGGTCCCGTGGTGCCGGGCATCAGCGTGGTCAATGGCGCGCGCGTGCCGGGTACGCACTACGTGCTGGATCCGGTGCAGGCCGCCTTCAACCTTGGCGCAATGGTGCGCTGGCTGGATTTCAACGACACCTGGCTGGCCGCCGAATGGGGCCACCCGTCGGACAACCTGGGCGGCATCCTCGCCGTCTGCGATTGGCTGGGACGCAACGCGCAGGCCCTGCGTCGCCCACCGCCGACCGTGCACGACGTGCTGCTGGCGATGATCAAGGCGCATGAGATCCAGGGCGTGCTGGCGCTGAAGAATTCCTTCAACCGGGTCGGGCTGGACCATGTGGTGCTGGTCAAGGTGGCGACCACCGCCGTGGTCGCGCAGTTGCTCGGGCTTGATCGCGAACGCATGCTCAATGCAGTGTCGCTGGCCTGGGTCGATGGCCAGGCGCTGCGCACCTACCGGCACGCGCCCAACACCGGTTCGCGCAAGAGCTGGGCCGCCGGCGACGCCACCAGTCGTGGCGTGCGCCTGGCGCTGATCGCGGCAACGGGCGAAATGGGCTATCCGAGCGTGCTCAGTGCACCGACCTGGGGCTTCGAGGCAGTGTCCATGCATGGCCAGGCACTGACGCTGGAGAGACCGTTGGGCAGCTATGTGATGGAAAACGTGCTGTTCAAGATCAGCTATCCGGCCGAGTTCCACGGCCAGACCGCGGTGGAGGCGGCGATCACGCTGCACCAGCAGCTGCGCGTGGCCGGCAGGCGCGTCGAGGAAATCGAGCACATCGCGATCCGTACCCAGCAAGCCTGCATCCGCATCATCGACAAACAGGGTCCACTGCATAACCCGGCCGACCGCGACCACTGCGTGCAGTACATGATCGCCATCGCGCTGCTGCATGGGCGGCTGGTGGCCGAGGACTATGAGGACGACGTCGCCGCCGATCCGCGCATCGATGCATTGCGCGCGAAGATGGCCTGCCACGAGGATCCGCAGCTCAGCGCCGACTACCTGGACCCGGGCAAGCGCAGCATCGCCAACGGCCTCAGCGTGCGCTTCAACGATGGCAGTGAACTGCCGGAGGTGCTGGTGGAGTACCCGCTGGGCCACGCCCGCCGCCGCGGGGAGGGCATTCCGCTGCTGATGGACAAGTTCCGCCGGCACCTGGCCCACCGCTTCCCGACCGCCCAGCAGCAGCGCATCCTGGCCGCCTCGCTGGACCCGGTGGCGCTGGCGGCGACGCCGGTGACCGATTACGTGGACCTGTACCTGCCGGGGTAGGGTGGCGTTGGTGGGTGCCAACCTTGGTTGGCACGGGCCCAACGGCAACCAAGGTTGGCGACTACCAACCCCGCCGGGCATGGCCCGGCGCTACCGTTCCGATGCATTCCTGCCGAATTCGCGTCAACACCTTGACGCGGCCTGCCTATAATGGCCGCCTCGATCAAGGAGTGACGACATGAGCGGTCCGGCACGGCGGAAGCGGTGGGGATGGGCGGCGGCGGTACTGGCAGGAGGCCTGGTGCTGGGCCTGGCCGGCTGCCGCAACGACAGCGGGCAGCTGCCCAAGACCAGCGGTGAAGCCATCACCACCAAGGCCGAGCAGGTGAAGGAATTCACACTGCTGCGCGCCTACCCGGACCAGAAGAATGACGGCCTGTCGCTGGCGCTGGAGTTCTCGCGTCCGCTGGTCGGCACCCAGGATTTCGACAAGCTGGTGCGCTTCGAGGAGAAGGTCGGCACCGACGACAGCAGCTGGACGCTGTCCGATGACGGCCTGACCCTGCGCTATCCGTTCGTCGAGGCCGGCAAGGAGTTCAGCCTGGTGGTCTCGCCCGACCTGCTGGCCGCCGATGGCAGCCGGCTGGGCAAGGAACTGAAGCAGAAGGTGTTCAGCGGCGAGCTGAAGCCGGTGGTTGGCTTCGCCTCGCAGGGCAGCGTGCTGCCGGCCAAGGACAGCCGCGGCCTGCCGGTGGTCTCGGTGAACGTGCCGGAGGTTGACGTCGAGTTCCTGCGCGTGCGCGAGAAGGACCTGCCGACCTTCTTCAGCCAGTACCAGCGCGGCGGCCGCCGTGGCAGCTGGGAGCTGAGCAGCGACTACGAGCGCAGCCCGATCAACAAGCTGGCCGAGCCGGTCTACGTCAACCGCTTCATCCTCGGCGGCAAGAAGAACGAGCGGGTACTGACCTACCTGCCGACCCAGGACATCAAGGAGCTGCAGGAGCCGGGCCTGTACTTCGCCCTGCTCAAGCGCACCGGCGACTACGAAGGCGAGTTCGATACCGCGTTCTTCTCGGTCAGCGACATCGGCCTGCATACCCGTGCCTACAAGGACAAGCTGTTCGTGCACACCGCCGGCCTCAAGGACGGTGCGCCGCTGAAGAGCATCGACCTGCGTGTGCTCGACGCCAAGGGCGAGGTGGTGCTGAAGGGCAGCACCGACGGCAACGGCAATGCGCTGCTGAACTACACCCTGGATGCCACCCACGTGCTGGTCGCCAGCACGGGCAAGGACACCAGCTTCCTGCCGTTCAACCAGCCTGCGCTGGACCTGAGCGAATTTGCCGTGGCCGGTCGTGACAATGCCTGGTTCGACGTTTACGCCTGGTCCGGCCGTGACCTGTATCGCCCGGGCGAGACCGTGCGTCTGTCCGCCCTGCTGCGTGACAACGACGGCAAGCCGGTCAAGGCACAGCCGGTGTTCCTGCGCCTGAAGCAGCCCGACGGCAAGACCTTCCGCGAAACCCGCCTGCAGCCGGGCGAGCAGGGATACATCAACTTCGAGCAGGTCATTCCCACCGAGGCGCCGACCGGGCGCTGGCAGGTGGAGTTCCGCACCGATCCGGCCAGCAAGGAGGCGATCCAGGGCATGACCCTGCGTATCGAGGAGTTCCTGCCCGAGCGCATGAAGCTGGACCTGGACAGCGCGCAGAAGACGCTGAAGCCGGGCGAGGACCTGCGCCTGCAGGCCAATGGTGCCTACCTGTACGGTGCGCCGGCGGACGGCAACCGTTTCACCGCGCGCATGGCGGTGGCCGCCGAGCAGCAGCCGGTCGAGGGCCTGCCGGGCTACTTCTTCGGTGACCCGACCCTGCAGCTGCCGCGCGAAGCCAAGGACGTGATCGACACCACGCTGCCGGGCAACGGCCAGCTGCGTGAGGATGTGGCGTTGCCGGAAGAGGCGGCCAAGGCCAAGGCGCCGATCGCCGTGGTGCTGTCCGGCAGCCTGTATGAAACCGGTGGCCGTACCGTCACCCGCACCCTGAAGCGGGTGATGTGGCCGGCCAACGCGCTGGTCGGCGTGCGCCCGCTGTTCAACCCCGAGGATGGTGCTGACTCCAACGGCAACGCACGCTTCGAGCTGATGCGCGTGGATGCTGCCGGCACACCGCAGCCGGCCAAGGGCCTGAAGATCACCCTGGTGCGCGAACTGCGCGACTACCACTGGACCTTCAACGACAACCGCTGGGACTACGATTTCACCCGCCGCTTCGAGAACAAGGAAACCCGCACCGTCGATGCCGGCAGCAGCGCGGTCGCCTTCGATTTCCCGGTGGAGTGGGGCGAATACCGGGTGGACGTGTTCGATCCGTCCACCGGCCTGACGAGTCGCTACCCGTTCCGTGCTGGCTGGAGCTGGGGCGATGACAACCGTGGCCTGGATGCACGCCCGGACAAGGTCAAGCTGGGCCTGGACAAGACCGGCTACAAGGCTGGTGACACCCTGGAAGTGACGGTGACCCCGCCGCATGCCGGCAAGGGCATCCTGATGGTCGAGACCGACCGCATGCTGTACGTGCAGGACATCGAGGCCAAGCCGGGTTCGACCTTCAAGATTCCGGTCACCGCCGATTGGGAGCGCCACGACGTCTACATCACCGCACTGGTGTTCCGCGGCGGCAGCGCGCCGAGCAAGATCACTCCGGCCCGTGCCGTGGGCGTGGTGCATGTGCCGATGGATCGCAAGGGGCGCACCGTAGCCGTCGGCCTGGCCGCGCCCAAGCAGATGCGGCCGGAGCAGGACCTGCCGGTGACGGTCAGCGCGCCGCAGCTGGCCGGCAAGATGGCGCACGTCACCGTCTCGGCGGTGGACGTGGGCATCCTCAACATCACCCGCTTCCCGGTGCCCGATGCCGGTGCGCACTTCTTCGCCCAGCGTCGCCTTGGCATTGATGCCTACGACATCTACAGCCGGGTGATCGAGAGCTTCGACGGCGGTGCCGGCAAGCTGAAGTTCGGTGGCGACATGGCGCTGCAGGCATTGCCGCAGGCCAAGCGCCCGACCGCGCGCGTGCAGACCGTGGACCTGTTCTCCGGCCCGGTGCAGCTTGATGCAAAGGGCATCGCCCGCATACGCCTGAAGGTGCCAGACTTCAACGGCACACTGCGGGTGTCTGCGCTGGTCTACAGCGATGACCAGTACGGCAAGCGTGACGTGGAAACCGTGGTGCGCGCGCCGATCCTGGCCGAAGCCAGCATGCCGCGCGTGCTGGCCCCGGGCGACCGCAGTACGGTGACCCTGGACGTGCAGAATTTCACCGGCAAGCCGGGCCAGTTCAACGTGAAGGTGGAAAGCGAAGGCCCGCTGAACCTGGGCGAGGGCAGCCGCAGCGTGCAGTTGAATGCAGATGCCAAGACCACGCTGAGCTTCCCGCTGTCTGCACGCGAAGGCCACAGCGTGGCCAAGGTGCGGGTGCGGGTGGATGGCAACGGCTTCAAGGCCGACCGCCGCTACGAGCTGCCGGTGCGTGCGGCGTGGCCGCAGGTGCTGCGTTCGCAGGTGCGCACGCTGGATCCGTTGGCGGCGGTCAGCCTCGACAACAGCCTGACCGATGGCTTGATGTCCGAGTCGGTCAATGCCCGCCTGCTGGTCAGCCCGCTGCCGCCGATCCCGTTCGCCAGTGCGCTGCAGGGCGCGTTGAACTACCCGTACGGCTGTGCCGAGCAGACCACCAGCAAGGGCTATGCGGCGCTGATCCTGGACCAGGCGACATCGTCGATGCTCGGTGCCGACGGCCTGGATGCCAAGACCCGCCGCGAGCGCATGGAAGGCGCGTTCGGCCGCCTGGCGTCGATGCAGGTGGCCAACGGCAACTTCTCGATGTGGGGTGACGACGGCTATGTGAACCCGTGGCTGACCCCGTACATCACCGAGTTCCTGCTCGACGCCAAGGACGCCGGCTTCGCGGTGCCCGACAACGTGCTGCAGAAGGCACTGAACCGGCTCAGCGAGGACCTGCTGTCCGGTGGCAACCAGTTCTACGGCCAGGAGGATCGCGAGAAGCTGAAGTTCGCCAACCAGGCGTACTCGGGTTACGTGCTGGCCCGGGTCAACCGTGCGCCGCTGGGTACGCTGCGCACGCTGTACGACAACGAGCGCAGCAAGGCGGTGGGTGGCCTGTCGCTGGTCCACCTGGGCGTGGCGCTGTCGCTGCAGGGCGATGCCAAGCGTGGCCAGGCGGCACTGGCCGCGGCCTTCGCCAAGTCCAGCAGCGAACGCCCGTCGTACTTCGGCGACTACGGCAGTGCGATCCGTGATGACGCGCTGATGATCGCGCTGACCCACGAAAACAAGCTGGCCAAGCCGGCCTGGGATGCACGTGCGGTTGATCTGGGCCGTGGCCTGGATGCGCGCCGTAATGCGGGCTGGATGTGGCTGAGTACGCAGGAGCAGGTGGCCATCGCCCGTCTTGGCAAGGCCCTGGCCGCCAACCAGAAGGCACTGGTGGCCGGTGAACTGGTGATCGGTGGCAACACCGAGACCATCGGCGAGCGCAAGCTGTTCGGCCGCAACTTCAGTGCCAGCGAACTGGCCAGTGGCGTGCGCTTCACCCCGCAGGGGCAGCCGCCGATGTTCGCCAGCATCGACGTGGCCGGCATTCCGCGCAGTGCGCCCGCACCGGACAACCGCGTGCTGGGTATCGAGCGCAGCTACTTCGGCACCGATGGCAAGCCGTGGTCGCCGCGTCCGCTGAAGGAGGGCGAAGCCCTGATCGTGCGCGTCACCGTTACCGCCGACACCACGATGCCCGATGCATTGCTGACCGACCTGTTGCCGGCCGGCCTGGAGATCGAGAACTTCAATCTGGGCGATGCCAAGCAGTGGGCCGATGTGGTGGTTGATGGCATCACCATCAGCGACCGCGGCGAAGCTGCCGACACCAAGCACGAAGAGTTCCGCGACGACCGCTATGTGGCCGCGCTGAAGCTCTCGCGTGGCAGCAAGGCCAACGTGTTCTATCTGGTGCGCGCGGTGACCCCGGGTACTTACTCGGTGCCGCCGCCGCTGGTGGAGGACATGTACCGGCCACAGCTGCGCGGCGTTGGCCGCAGCAACCCGACCACGATCACGGTGGTACAGCCGTGACCACGCGGACGGGCCGCGACGGCGCGGCCCGTCCCGCTGGCAACCTGCAATGAAAGACGCAATGAAGACCCGGCTGGCGGCCCTGCGCCGCCGGCTGCGGCCGCTGTGGCCATGGTTGCGCTGGGGCACGGCCGCCACGCTGGCGCTGCTGCTGGTGCTGGATTTCGCTTTTCCGCCACCGCTGCCGAAGCAGCGCGATACCAGCACCCTGGTGGTTGCCGCTGATGGCACGCCGCTGCGCGCGTTCGCCGATGCCGAGGGCGTGTGGCGCTATCCGGCATCGATCGACAGCGTCTCGCCGCTGTACCTGCAGGCGCTGCTGACCTACGAAGACCGCTGGTTCTGGCGCCATCCGGGCATCAATCCGCTGGCGATCCTGCGTGCCAGCGGCCAGCTGCTGCGCGGTGGCCGCATCGTGTCCGGTGGCTCGACCCTGACCATGCAGGTCGCACGCATCCTCGACCCGCATACGCGTACGCCCTGGGGCAAGCTCAAGCAGATGCTGCGCGCAGTGCAGCTTGAGGCGCACCTGAGCAAGCAGCAGATCCTGGCCCTGTATCTGGAACGGGCGCCGTATGGCGGCACCATCGAGGGGGTGGAAGCGGCCAGCTGGGCCTACCTGGGCAAGCCGGCGGCGCAGCTGTCGCATGCCGAGGCCGCGCTGCTGGCAGTGCTGCCACAGGCGCCGAGCCGGCTGCGTCCGGACCGTCATCCGGAAGCAGCGCAGAAAGCGCGGGACAAGGTGCTGTCACGCATGGCCGAACTGGGGGCGTGGACGCCGGAAGAGGTGGAAGACGCGCGTATCGAGAACGTGGTGGCGCGCTCGCTGCGGCCGCCGCTGCACGCCGCATTGCTTGCGCAGCGCCTGCATTCGGCGCATCCAGGACAGGCACGCATCCAGAGCAGCATCGACATCGGCCTGCAGCGCACGCTGGAAGAACGCGTGGCCAGCTATTTCTCGACGCTGCCCGAGCGCACCTCTGCCGCGTTGCTGGTGGTCGACAACCAGACCCTGCGGGCGCGTGCCTATGTCGGCACGTTGTCCTTCGGAGACCGTCAGCGCCTCGGCCACGTGGACATGGTGCAGGCCTGGCGCTCGCCGGGCTCCACGCTGAAGCCGTTCCTGTATGCGATGGCACTGGATGACGGCCTGATCCATTCGGAAAGCCTGCTGGTTGATGCGCCACAGAGTTTCGGCAGCTACCGACCCGGCAATTTCGACATGGCCTTCAATGGGCCGATCGGCGCGTCCAGCGCATTGCGCCTGTCGCTCAACGTGCCCTCGGTGGACCTGCTGCAGCGGGTCGGGGCTGCGCGCTTTGCTGCGCGGCTTTCACACTCCGGCATCCAGCTGCGCTTCCCGCCGGGCAGCACGCCCAACCTGTCTTTGATTCTGGGCGGTACCGGTGCGCGGCTGGAAGATCTGGTCGGCGCGTTCGCCGCGCTCAACCGCAACGGCATTGCTGGACGTGTGCGTTACACCGATGACGAACCGATGATCGAGCGGCGCCTGGCCTCGCCGGGCGCAAGCTGGATCGTGCGCGAAATGCTGGAATCGAACCCGCGCCCAGGCTACAGCGCTGGCACCTTCGATGTTGGCGCTCGCCCGCGCGTAGCCTGGAAGACCGGCACCAGCTATGGCTATCGCGATGCGTGGGCGATCGGTAGCACGCGCCACTACACCGTGGGCGTGTGGGTGGGACGGCCGGACGGCACACCGTTACCCGGCCAGTACGGCGCGGTCACCGCGTTGCCGTTGATGTTCGAAGTGGTCGACAGCCTGCCGCGCCAGCGTGGCGACTCGGCGGCCGCACCGATGCCGTCCAGCGTCAGTGAGGAAGAGATCTGCTGGCCGACCGGCGAACGCGCCGAAGGCCTGCCTCCAGCGTTGTGCCAGCGGCGGATGCCGGCCTACCTGCTGGATGGTGCCGCACCGCCAACCTTCCCCGAGCGCGAAGCACGACGTTGGCAGCCGGGCCGGCAGCGTTACCTCGCTGACGCGCGCACCGGCCTGCGTGTGTCGGCGGACTGCCGCGTGCCACATGAGGAAGTGCCACGGGAGATCGCGCGCTGGCCGGCGCTGCTGTCGCCGTGGTTGCCCAAGGCCACGCGCGAGGCCTCGCAGTTGCCAGCGCTGTCACCGGATTGCCGCGATGACGGGCGCGATGCCAGCGTGGCGCTGCACATCGACGGTCTCAACAACGGTGCCACCCTGGCTCGTGCACCCAATGCCGAACACGGCGTGCGCCTGCAACTGCGCGCGCTGGGCAGCGAGCAGACGGTGGACTGGCTGCTGGATGGCCGCTGGATCGCGCAGACCCACGGCGCACAGTTGATGCAGCGCGAGTTCGCCGAGCCGGGCACACATACGCTGACCGCGCTGGCGGCGGATGGCGCGTGGACGCAGGTGCGGTTCAACGTCCTGCGGTAGGTGCCGACCTCGGTTGGCGCTCGGTCCAGCGCCAATGACACCTTCGTGCTCTGGTAGGTGCCAACCTTGGTTGGCACGTGGCGAAGCGCCCACCAAGGTGGGCATCTACCGGATCATTCCCCGATCCACCCATCCAGCAGGTCGGCAAACTCGTCGGCGTGCTCCTCTTCCTGCGCCAGGATCTCTTCAAGGATGCGCTTGGTGGTGGTGTCGCGGTCGCCGATGAAGTTGATCATCTCGCGGTA
Source organism: Stenotrophomonas sp. 22DLJC03 (assembly GCF_056861405.1). Classification (NCBI taxonomy): domain Bacteria; kingdom Pseudomonadati; phylum Pseudomonadota; class Gammaproteobacteria; order Lysobacterales; family Lysobacteraceae; genus Stenotrophomonas; species Stenotrophomonas sp. 22DLJC03. Next base: position 17,628 of record NZ_JBSPUG010000006.1, on the reverse strand, counting down.
GCTGTCGATGGCGATGCGCTCGGCCACCAGGTTTTCGCGGACCATGTCGCGCAGGTCACTGCCTTCCTTGTACTCGGCATGCGAGCGCGCGGTCAGCGTATCGGGGTTGAAGTCCGGCTCGCCGCCAAGCTGGACGATGCGCTCGGCCAACTTGCCGGCATGCGCCTGTTCCTGCTGTGCATGTTCCAGGAACTCGGCTTTGATCGCGTCGGCCAGCATGCCCTTGGCCATGAAGTAGTGCCGGTAGTAGCGCAGCACGCACACGTACTCGGTGGCCAGTGCATCGTTGAGCAGCTTGATCACCGCCTTGCGATCGGCGCTATAGCTGTCGGTGATCGCCCCATCTTCGATGTTGCGCCGGGCGCGCTCGCGCAGGGTCTTGCGATCGCTGATGCCGGGTACCTTGGCGGCAGGCTTGGGAGCTTTGGCTGGCTTGGTGGACATGGCTGGCCGTTTCCTCTTGCGGTGGAAGATCAGGTGGGCAGGTGCTCCAGCACGTAATCGGCTGATGACACCTCGAACTGGCCGGGCTGCTCGATCCACGCTGCGCGGACCACGCCGTCGACCACGTACAGGGCAAAGCGGCGCGAACGGATGCCCATGCCCGAGGCGCTGGCATCGAGTTCCAGGCCGAGCGCGCGGGTCAGTTCGGCGTTGCCGTCGGACAGCATCAGCAGGCCGTCTGGCACGCTCTGGTCGGCGGCCCAGGCCTTCATCACGAACGGATCGTTGACCGCCATGCAGTAGACGTCGATGCCGCGCTTGCGGAATGCATCGAATTTCTCGACGAAGCCGGGCAGATGGCGTGCCGAGCAGGTCGGGGTGAACGCGCCGGGCACGGCGAACAACACCACCTTGCGCGCATCGAACAGCGAATGCGTATCGAGTGTTTCGATGCCCTCGCGGATACGCTTGAGGGTCACTTCCGGAATGCGGTCGCCGACATGGATGGTCATGGGGAACTCCTTGCAGGGGCAGGCTAGTGGGCCGGATGGGACAGACGCGTCAAGACATTGGAAACCCGGTGTGCAGGCCCCATCTTCAGGCTTTGTGGCAGGGGCTTCCAGCCACAGCGTGGGGCATGGGGATGGCAGCCGCATTGCGCAGGATCAGTCGGCCTCACCGGGGCCGCACGAGGGGCGGCGTAGCATCGCCGGCGCGTAGAATGAACCCGGGGCGGCGCCACCGGCGCGGCCGAAGCAGATCGAGGTAGCTGGATGGAATTCAAGGATTACTACGCCACCCTGGGGGTGGAACCGAGCGCGGGCGAGGCGGAAATCAAGACCGCCTACCGCCGGCTGGCACGCAAGTACCACCCGGACGTCAGCAAGGAGGCCGGGGCCGAGGACAAGTTCAAGGCGGTCAACGAGGCCTACGAGGCGCTGCGTGACCCGGAGAAGCGCGCGGCCTACGACCAGCTGCGCGCACAGGGCTATCGCCCGGGCGAGGAATTCAACGTACCGCCGAACTACGGCGGTGCCGGTGGCTTCAACTTCGAGGAAGTGTTCGGCGGCGGTGGCCCCAATGGCGGCTTCAGCGACTTCTTCGAGAGCCTGTTCGCGCGCCAGCGTGGCGGTGCAGGTCCGGGCCCGGGCTTCAGCAGCCAGGGCCACGCGCCGAACCGCGACACCCGCGCCAAGCTGTCGGTGCCGCTGGAAGCGGCCTACAACGGCGACAGCCTGCGCATCACCGTCAACGGCAAGCAGCTGGATGTACGCGTGCCCAAGGGTATCCGCCCGGGCCAGGTGATCCGCCTGGCGGGGCAGGGCAACCACGGCGGTAACCTGCTGCTGGAAGTGGAATACGCTGCCCACCCGCAGTTCGAGGTCGATGGCCGCAACATCCTCTACACGCTGCCGGTCACGCCGTGGCAGGCCGCGCTGGGCACCAGCATCAGCGTGCCGACCCTGGGTGGAGCGGTGGAATTGAAGATTCCGGCCGATTCCGATGCCGGCCGCAAGCTGCGCCTGCGCGGCCGCGGGCTGCCAGGCAGCCCGGATGGCGACCAGATTGTTGAAATCGAGATCGTGGCCCCGGCCGCGACCGACGAGGCGCAGAAGAAGGCGTACCGGAACCTGGCAAAGGCCTTCGGCGAGACGATCTGAGTGATACGGCGGGGGCGGTTCCTGGCCCCCACGCCTTCCGGTAGTGCCGGCCGCTGGCCGGCAATTTCATTGGCCTGGATGGTGATGCGTGGTTGCCGGCCAGCGGCCGGCACTACAAAAGCGTGCCAACCAAGGTTGGCACCTGCCAGAGCGGTGGGCCAAGCACGGTTGGCACCGCCAGGAAGCCTCAGCCCTGCCCGGCGAACACCCGCTCCAGCACCTCGGACAGTTCGTCTTCCGAGAACGGCTTGGTGATGTAGGCCTTGGCACCCTGGCGCATGCCCCACATGCGGTCGGTGTCCTGGTCCTTGGTGGTCACCAGGATCACCGGGATGTGCCGGGTCGCCTCGTCGCGCGCAAGCGTGCGGGTGGCCTGGAAGCCATTGAGGTTGGGCATCACCACGTCCATCAGGACCAGGTCAGGCAGCTCGGCCTTGGCGGTTTCCACGCCGGCCGCGCCATCGGTGGCGGTCAGGATCTGGTGCCCGAGCTTCTCGACGATGCGCTGTATCCCCAACAGCTGCGACGGTGAGTCGTCGACGATCAGAATGCGTGCCATGTTGTTCCCCATGTAATGCCCGCAGTGTAGTGCGGGCTCATTACCGGTGGGAGGGGCCCATCTGCCGTCCGTCGCCTGCTTGCAACGTTCAGTCGATCCGCACCACGGTGCGGCCCAGCGAACCGCCGGCCAGCATCCGCTCGAACACCGCCGGCAGGCCGTCCAGGCCGACTTCGGCGGTACAGATGCGGTCCAGGTGCTGCGGCTTCCACTCGTTGCCCAGTCGCGCCCACACCGCTTCGCGCAGCCCGCGCGGTGCATTGGCCGAGGACACGCCCAGCAGTGACACGCCGCGCAGGATGAACGGCATCACCGTCATGTCCAGTTTCGGGCTCGCCGCGAGGCCGGCGCTGACCACGCTGCCATAGGGCACGGTCTGCGCCAGCAGGCTGGCCAGCATGTCGCCTCCGGCATTGTCGAGGCCCCCGCCGAAGCGGGCCGACTGCAGCGGGGCGCTATCGGAGAGCGCCTCGCGCGGCAGCACCTCGGCGGCGCCGATGGCGTGCAGGAAGTCGGTCTGGTCGGGCTTGCCGCTGACCGCGTGCACGGTGTAGCCGGCCCGGCTGAAGATCGACAGCGCGAGCGCGCCGACACCACCGCTGGCACCGGTGACCGCCAGCGGGCCGAGATCCGGGGTCTGCCGGTTGTCCTGCATGCGCAGCAGGGCAAGCGCCGCGGTGAAGCCGGCGGTGCCCAGCACCATCGCTTCGCGCGGGCTCAGCCCGGCCGGCTGGGCGATCACCGCCCGCGACTCCAGCCGCACGTACTGGCTGTAGCCGCCGTCGCGGGTCTCGCTGAGGCCGCAGCCGGTGGCCAGCACGGCGTCGCCTTCACGCCAGTCCGGGTCGGTGCTGGCCACGACGGTGCCGGCCACGTCGATGCCACCCACCAGCGGGAAGCGGCGCAGGATCTTCCCCTTGCCGGTGCCGGCCAGCGCGTCCTTGTAGTTGACGGAGGACCAGTGGGCGCGGATCAGCACCTGGCCGGGGTTGAGGTCGTCGACCCTGAGCTGGGCCAGGCCGCTGCGGTAGCCGGCGTCGTCATTGTTGATGCGGAAGGCGGTGAACGGGGTGGTGGGGGCCATCGGCGTTGCCTGACTTCGAGGAAAACGCCACCTTACCCCGTTGCCCCCCTTTCGATCCTGCCGATCCGCCCCATCTTGTATGATCGGTGATGGTTTCACGGCTGGCGGTGCGGGAAGGGCCCGCGCCGCAGCCCAAATCTTGATGGAGCGTGCATGGCCTGGAATACACCCGGCGGCAACAAGGGCGGACAAGGCCCCGAGGACAATCGACGCGGGCCCTTCGGGTCGCGCGGCGGTGGCAATGGTGGTGGCTGGGGCGGATTGCCCGGGCCGCTGAAGGACCTGTTCGACGGTGGCATCGTGCGTTGGGTGGTGGCAGCGGTGGTATTGCTGGTGCTGTTCTCCAGCTTCCAGCTGATCGGCGAACAGCAGCGTGGCGTGGTGCTGCGCTTCGGCCAGTTCTCGCGCATCCTGCAGCCCGGCCCGAACTTCAAGCTGCCGTGGCCGATCGAATCGGTCACCAAGGTCAACGCTACCGAGATCAAGACCTTCTCGATCCAGGTGCCGGTGCTGACCCGTGACGAGAACATCGTCAACGTCTCGCTGAACGTCCAGTACCGCATCGACGACCCGCAGCAGTACCTGTTCGGCACCGTTGATGCCAACCAGGTGCTGGAACAGTCGGCGCAGAGCGCGGTGCGCGAGGAAGTCGGCCGTGCCGACCTCAACGCCGTACTGAACAACCGTGGCCCGCTGGCCGTGGCTGCCGAGGAGCGCCTGCAGGCGCTGCTGAAGGCGTTCAAGACCGGTCTGACCGTGACCGGCCTGACCCTGCAGGACGCCCGTCCGCCGGAAGAAGTGAAGCCGGCCTTCGACGAGGTCAACGGTGCCCAGCAGGTCAAGGAACGCCTGATCAACGAAGCCCAGGCCTACGCCGCCAAGGTCGTGCCGGAAGCCCGAGGCCAGGCCTCGCGTGCCCGTACCACCGCCGAAGGCTACAAGCAGGCCGTGGTGTCCAAGGCCGAGGGTGACGCGCAGCGCTTCAGCCTGTTGCAGGCCCAGTACAAGGATGCCCCGGAAGTGACCCGCAAGCGCCTGTGGCTGGAGACCGTGCAGCAGGTGCTGAGCGAGAACCGCAAGGTGATTGGTGGCGATGGTCGCCAGCTGATCTACGTGCCGATGACCGGCGACACCCGTCCCAGCACGTCGGCCCCGGCCGCAGTGGCCAACCCGGACGTGGTGATGCCGTCGCTGCCGGGTGCAGCGGTGGAAGCTTCCCGTGATCCGGGCCGGCCGGTGGGCCGCCCGACCGGGCGACCGAGTGGCCGTGAGGAGGGCACCCGATGAAGAGTCCTATCTGGATCGCCGTGATCGTGGCGGTGGTGCTGGGCCTGCTCGGCTCGGTGTACGTGGTCCGTGAGGACCAGACCGCCATGGTCCTGAACCTGGGCAAGGTGGTGCGTTCGGACATCAAGCCGGGCCTGCACTTCAAGGTGCCGGTGGTGGAAACGGTGAAGGTCTTCGACCGCCGCTTCCAGGTGCTCGACACCGCGCCGGCGCGCTACTTCACTGCCGAGCAGAAGGACGTCAGCGTCGACTTCTTCGCCATCGGCTACATCTCCAACGTGGGTGACTACTTCCGTGCCACCGGCGGCGATCCGCGTATCGCCAACGCCCGCCTGGCACCGATCATCACCGACTCGCTGCGCAACCAGATCAACTCGCGCACCCTGCAGCAGCTGGTCTCCGGCGACCGCAGCGAGCTGATCGCCGAGCAGCTGAAGGGGATCAACGAGGCCGTGGCTGGGCTGGGCATGCAGATGATCGACCTGCGCATCAAGCAGGTGGACCTGCCGACCGACAGCCAGGTGATCAACGACGTGTACGAGCGCATGCGCGCGCAGCGCAAGCAGGAAGCTGCCAAGCTGCGTGCAGAGGGCGAGGAGCAGTCGCTGACCATCCGTGCCCAGGCCGACCGTGACAGCACCGTGCTGATCGCCGAAGCCGAGCGTGATGCCCAGCGCCTGCGCGGTGAAGGCGATGCCGATGCGGCCCGCATCTACGGCAAGGCCGGCTCGGCCGATCCGTCGTTCTATGCGTTCTACCGCAGCCTGGAGGCCTACCGTGGCTCCATGACCGACGGCAACGGCGTGATCGTGCTCGACAAGAACGACCCGTTCCTGCAGTACCTGAAGAACGACCGCTGAGGTCGCAGGGCAGTACCCCACGGGGCCCGGCCAAATGCCGGGCCCCGTGCTTTTTCCGGAGTCCCCCATGAAAGATCTGTTTGCCGCCGTCTGCCTGGTGGCGGTGCTGGAAGGCCTGTTCCTGTTCGTCGCGCCGTTCGCCTGGAAGCGCATGGCCGAGCGCCTGCTGGACTTGCCCAGCCCGGCCCTGCGCAGCTTCGGCGGGCTGGTGCTGCTGGCCGGCCTGAGCCTGCTGTGGTGGGTGCGGCACTGAAGGCCCGGCACGGCCGCCTGCGTTCACATGCGTGGCCCGGCTCTGGTGGATGCAACCTTGGTTGGCATTGCCGGCCAGCGGCCGGCACGACCGGGCGGGGCGGCTGACCGGCCGGTGAAGCCGTCCGTCGGAAAGGTGGCACCCGACCCTGGAAACCCGGATAATGCACAAAAGCCGGACGGGCCTCCCCGTTCGGCTTTTTCTGTGTCTGGGCCTTCCATCGCCGGCCGCTCCCCGTTTGGAGCTGCCCTCCAGGTGCTGGCCAGCCCCGCCACGGTTTACCCGTCCGCGGCCCCGATGGCCGCAACATATGAGGAGCCCGTCATGGGTCAGTCTGTCGTAGTGCTTGGTGCCCAGTGGGGCGATGAAGGCAAGGGCAAGATCGTCGATCTGCTCACTGAGGAAATCGGCGCCGTCGTGCGCTTCCAGGGCGGCCACAATGCCGGCCACACCCTGGTCATCAACGGTAAGAAGACCGTCCTGCACCTGATCCCGTCGGGCATCCTGCGTGACGATGCGCTGTGCCTGATCGGCAACGGCGTGGTGATCTCGCCGGCCGCGCTGCAGAAGGAAATCGCCGAGCTGGAAGCCTCCGGCGTGGAAGTGCGTTCGCGCCTGAAGATCTCCCCGGCCGCGCCGCTGATCATGCCGTACCACATCGCCCTGGACCAGGCGCGCGAGCGCGCTGCCGGTGGCAAGGCAATCGGCACCACCGGCCGTGGCATCGGCCCGGCCTACGAAGACAAGGTGGCGCGCCGCGGCATCCGCATCGCCGACCTGCATTATCCGAAGCAGCTGGAAGAGCTGCTGCGCACCGCGCTGGATTACCACAACTTCGTGCTGACCAAGTATCTGAACACCGATGCGGTCGATTTCCAGAAGACCTTCGACGAAGCACTGGCCTTCGGCGAATACGTGCAGCCGATGAAGTCCGACGTGGCCGGCATCCTGCACGACCTGCGCAAGCAGGGTAAGCGCGTGCTGTTCGAAGGTGCGCAGGGCGCACTGCTGGACATCGACCACGGCACCTACCCGTACGTCACCAGCTCCAACACCACCGTCGGTGGTGCGCTGGCGGGTGCCGGCGTCGGCGCCGATGCGATCGACTACGTGCTGGGCATCGCCAAGGCCTACGCGACCCGCGTCGGCGGCGGCCCGTTCCCGACCGAACTGGACGATGAAATCGGCCAGGGCATCCGTGACCGCGGCGCCGAGTACGGCGCTTCGACCGGTCGTCCGCGTCGCTGCGGCTGGATGGACATCGTCGCGCTCAAGCGTGCCGTGGCCATCAACGGCATCAGCGGCCTGTGCATCACCAAGCTGGACGTGCTGGACGGCATGGAAAAGCTGAAGGTCTGCATCGCGTACGAATACAACGGCAAGCGCACCGAGTACGCGCCGCTGGATGCGCAGGGCTGGGAAGAGTGCACCCCGGTGTACCTGGAGTTCCCGGGCTGGACCGAGAACACCCACGGCATCACCAACTGGGATGACCTGCCGCCGGCCGCACGTGCCTACCTGCGTTCGCTGGAAGAACTGGCCGGTTGCCCGATCAGCATCGTCTCCACCGGCCCGGACCGCGACCACACCATGGTCCTGCAGGATCCGTTCGCCTGAGGTAGCGCCGGGCGCTGCCCGGCGTAGGTGACAGGAAGAGCCCCGCGAAAGCGGGGCTTTTTCGTTTTCGATACTGTGGCGGCACAGCCGGCGGGGAAGCGCAGCGATGACGGAGACTTCGGCATGAAGGGCGAGACGGTCGTACGGGTGACCCTGTGGCTGCTGTGGAGCCTGTGGACGCTGGCCTGCATCGTGCTGGTGCTGGGCGCGCTCGCCAATTACCTGGCTTCGCGCACGCAGACCCTGCCGTTGGTGCTGCAGCCGGGCGCGACCGCCGAGATCACGGTGTACCGCTTCATCGACGACCCGCTGCGACTGCGCCTGCGCTATGCGGATGACAGCGCCGATCCGGCGGTCGATCCCGAGCTTCGCCTGCGCGCGGACACCCCGACCGATCGCACCGAGTTCCGCGCGGACAGCCGCTCGGCGACGACCGGTCCAGAGATCCACCGCGCACTGGAATCGGTCGAGCGAGACAGGTTCGCCGCGTCGTACTTCGGCTACGGCCGCGGTGATGCACTGCCGCGTGGCCGTTCCTCGCTGCGGCTGACCGTGCTGGAGGTCGACCCGGCGCTGGCCGGCCGTGCGGCCTCGGTGGACCTGCTGCCGCCGATGGACGTGCTGAAGCTGACCGACCTGGACTACCTGTGGCTGTGGCCGTTCTTCTTCTGGAAGGTGGCGGCGTTGTTCCTGCTGATCCCCGGGGCTGCCCTGGCGGCATTCACCTTCACTTTGCGACGCTGGCAGCGTCGGGCGTCGAAGCAGCCGATTCCAGCAATGGATACGGATTGATCGATTCCCCCTTCCACCACTGTTTTTCCGGGCCCAGCACGTGCACTTCAAAGTGCAGGTGCGGGGCCTCGGCGCTGGCGTTACCGGTGCTGCCTACGTAACCGATCACCTCGCCGCGCTTGATCACCTGCTTCTCCGCCAGGCCATCGGCGTAGCGCTGCAGATGCGCGTAGTAGTAGCACCAGCGGCCACTGGGCTCGAACTGGTAGATCGTCAGCCCGCCACGCTCGCTGTTGAACAGTTTTTCCACCGTGCCATCCGCTACAGCGAGTACCGGCGTACCTGCATCGGCCATGATGTCGATGGCATCGTGCACGCGGCCCTCGCTGCGTGCATCGGTGAAGGTGTCCCGCAGTTGGGACGCCGGGATGCCCTGTACCGGCAGCAGTAGACCGGCTGGCGCATCGGTGGTGTTGGACGGCGGCACGGCCGTGGGAGCCGGGCCGTCCACGCGCGGCGTTGCAGCCGCAGCCACCGCAGGTTGCACTGCGGGCTGGGCAATCACCACCGGCTCACCTGCATCGCGGTGCAGCCACCAGCCTGCACTCAGCCCCAGCAGAACGCCCAGTACGATCAGCTGCGAAAGACGCATCGGCTCACTCCTGCATCACCACGGGTACCGAGGTATCCACCGCATCGGCCACACGCAGCGCATCCCAGTTGGTCATGCGCACGCAGCCATGCGACTCGGTCTTGCCGACATGGCCGGGCTCGGGCGTGCCATGCAGGCCGTAGTGCGGCTTGGACAGGTCGATCCAGACCCGGCCGACCGGATTGTTCGGGCCCGGCGCCAGTGTCGCCTTCTTTTCACCTTTTCGGGCATCCCAGAACAGCTTCGGGTTGTAGTGGAACGGCGGGTCGCGGTAAACACCCAGGATCTTCCATTCGCCGATCGGCAACGGGTCGTGCTGGCTGCCGGACGACACCGGCACCTGCGCGATCACCTTGCCCTGCGCATCCAGCAGCTGCAGGGTGGAGTCGGATTTATCGACCACGATCTTCGTCGCCTTCGGCAATGCCGCCGGTGCGATGTTTGGCACCTGGATGTGGTTGCCGGCCTTGCTCAGATCCACGCCCGGATTGAGCAGCTTCAACAGCTCAGGGGATGCGTGGAAGCGTTCGCCCAGCGACTCTTCGACGTTGTTGAAGCCCAGCGATTTCAGTTTGGACTGTGCGGCGGGGCCCTTCGGCACCGCCTGGAACGGCCCGGCGACATCCTCGCTGGTCAGCGTGTAGCTGGCCAGGGGGGTGACCGTATCAGCCTGCAGGGCCTTCCAGGTCGCGTCATCCAGTTCACCTGTTACCGTCAGCCCACGCGCCGCCTGGAAACCCGACACTGCGCGCCGCTGGTTGCTGCCCACTTCGCCGTCGATCTGGCCGGGCGAGAAATTCGCGCGATCCAGCAGCACCTGGGCGTGCAGGGCAGATCGTGGTGCGGTGTCCGGTCCTGCCTTCTCGGCAATGGGGGCAGGCAGTCCAGGCGGCGGCGCCTGCGCGAACGCAGGCGATGCCAGGAGCGACAAAGCGAGCAGGGCGGATCGGGACACAAGTAAAGGCATTGGGATCTCCAGAAGATGGCGCCACAACCTTGCCTGCAGCCCGCGCAGAGCCACCGTGAAAGCGATCTGACGCCCGCATGAGCAGCCATGCCCGTAGCAGCCCGGTCCCGGGCGTAGATGCCGCCGGGCCGGAGTCTCACCAAGGTGAACGGTGCCCGACGCCATCGATGAGCGGCGATCAAGATTGCCTGCCGGGCCGCCGATAAGGGCGCATCCCCCCGTTTTGGATACCCCCATGAACTACTTGAGGAACGTCAGGGTTGCCTGGCGTCTTGGGCTGGGCTTTGGCCTGTTGCTGCTGCTGGTTGCCGCTGTGGTGGCCACCGGCGCCACCGCCAGTGTCGTGCAGAAGCGCGCGATGCAGCAGGTGGTCGACGTCAGCGTGGCCAAGGTGCGCCTGTTGTCGCAGATGCTCGATGCCAACAACCAGATGATGGTGGTGCGCCGCGAGATGCTGATCCGCCAAGGTGACGACCGCAGCAGCGACGAGAAGCGCATTGCCGATCTGGTCAAGCGCTACGAGGCCAGCTGGTCCGCCTACCAGGCGCTTCCGGGTGATGCCGAAGGCAAAGCCATTGCAGAAACCATCGCCACCAAGCGAGCCATCGCGCGCCCGCTCAACAAGCAGACCAGCGAGCTGATGGAGCAGGGCGACTATCCGGGCGCCGTGGCGCTGACCCTGGGCCCGGTGCAGGACGCGGCCAACGGCTGGAACAAGGCGTTGTCGGACGGCGTGGACTTCGAGGAAAAGGAAAGCCGCAAGGCTGCTGCCGAAGCGATCCGCCTGGGCGAGCGCAGCCTGTTGCAGCTGCTGGTGTTGGGCGGCGTCGCGCTGCTGGCGGGCATCGCCGCCTCGGTGATGATCGGCCGCAGCCTGACCGGCCCGCTGGCGCGCGCGGTGAATCTGGCCGAGCGGCTGTCCAAGGGCCAGCTGGACCAGGAGTTCCGCCTCGGTGGCCGCGACGAGCTGACCCAGCTGGGCGAGGCCATGGCCAGCGTCCGCCAGAGCGTGCAGGCGGCGATCGGCGCGCAGCTGCAGATGGCCGAACAGCACGAAGCCGGCGCAATCCGTTATCGCATGGATGCCAGTGCCTTCCCCGGCGATTTCGGCCGCATGGTGCAGGCCACCAACAGCCTGGTCGAATCGCACGTGCAGGTGGAACTGCTGATGGCTGAAGTGATGCAGCGTTACGCCATCGGTGACCTCAGCCGCGACCTGCCGGACTACCCGGGCGAAAAGGGCACGTTGACCCGCACCCTGGCGGCGGTGAAGCAGAGCCTGATGGCGATCAACGCGCAGATCGATGAGCTGGCCCGCGCTGCACGCGCCGGTGACTTCACCATGCGCGGCGACGCCGCCGCGTTCCAGTACCAGTTCAAGGCGATGGTCGAGCACCTCAACGGCATGATGGCCAGTTCGCAGGCCAGCATCGCCGATGTTTCCGACGTGCTGCGCGCGATCTCGCACGGCGACCTGACCGCACGCATGGATGGCGAGTACGACGGCGTGTTCGCGCGCATGCGCGACGACGCCAACACCACCACCGCCCAGCTGACCGGCATCGTGCGTGGCATCCAGGTAGCCGCCGACAGCATCAACAACGCGGCGCAGGAACTGGCGGCCGGCAACAACGACCTGTCGCGCCGTACCGAGCAGCAGGCGGCCAATCTGGAAGAAGCCGCCGCATCGATGGAGGAACTGACCTCCACCGTGCGTCAGAACGCCGAGCTGGCGCGCCAGGCTGACAGTGAAGCGCATGCCGCCGGTGCCGCCGTGCGCGAGACCGAACAGGCGATGGCACAGATGGCGTCGGTCATGGGTGAGATCGATCAGTCCTCGGCACGCATCTCGGAAATCTCCACGGTGATCGACGGCATCGCGTTCCAGACCAACATCCTGGCGCTGAATGCTGCGGTGGAAGCCGCACGTGCAGGCGAGCAGGGGCGCGGTTTCGCCGTGGTCGCCAGCGAGGTACGCACGCTCGCACAGCGTGCCGGTGTCGCCGCCAAGGAGATCAAGGAGCTGATCGAAGACGCTGCTGCCAAGGTGAAGAGTGGCCTGGCGGTGACCGTTGAATCGGAAGCGGCGATCGCGCGCGTGGCCCAGGCCAGTTCGCGCACCACTCAGCTGATGAGCGACATCGCAGCGGCCAGCAAGGAACAGGCCGCCGGCATCGAGCAGGTCAACCAGGTGGTGGTGCAGATGGACCAAGTGACCCAGCAGAACGCCGCCCTGGTGGAAGAAGCCACCGCGGCCAGCCGCGCGCTGGAAGAGCAGGCGCATGCGCTGACCACGTCGGTGTCGGTGTTCAAGGTGGAAGGTGCATCGGTTCCGGCTGTGCCGCGTCGCGCAGCCTGACCCAAGCCACGAACGTTGCTGCACGAATGCGGCCGCGCTCAGCGGCCGCATTTCGCTGGAAGGGCTGCGTCCACTGCTGCAAGTACGCGCTTGTGCACCAACTACCTAAGGTGCTGCGTGGACGAGGACGCCGTCCCCCGCATTGTTGGCCTCAACTGCGAGCACGCGTACGCGCAGCCTTCTTCGCCGCCGCCTTGCGCACGGTCTTCTTTGCCGCACGTGTCTTGGCCGCCTTCTTCGCGGCAGCACTGCGCGAGGCGGCTGTACCGGCTTTCTTGGCCGCTGTCTTCTTTGCGGCCTTCTTTGTGGCTGTCTTGCGAGCCGGTGCCCTCATTGCCGCCGCCTTCTCTGCCGTCGCCTTCTTCGCAGGTGCCTTCTTCGCAGGTGCCTTCTTCGCAGGTGCCTTCTTCGCAGGTGCCTTCTTTGCCGCCGTCGTCTTGGTCGTGGCCTTCTTTGTGGCCGACTTCCTGGCAGGCGCCTTCTTGGCAGCCTTCTTGCTGGTCGCCTTCTTGGTGCCCTTGCGTGCGCTGCCGGCGCGCTTGCCGCCGCCGTCCTGCTTGTTCACGGTGGCCCAGGCAATGCGTTCGGCCGTTCCTTCGCTGGCGCCGCGATCACGCTCGCTTTCCTCGATGTGCTCGGCCTGGCGCTTCTGTTTCTCGGTATATGCGGATTTGTCACCACGGGGCATGACAGTTCTCCTGTTGTTGTAGTCAGGCCAGCAGGCGCAGCTTGGGTTCACGCGCCCATTGGCGGGTGGCGGCGACTGCCAGGAAGGCCTTGGCGTCTTCCGCTTCGACGATGCCGGCATCGTTGCCGACCCGTGCCGTCTTCAGCAGCGCCTGGCCACCGGCATCGCTGGCGATGGCCTTCAGGTGCGCCCACGCCTGGCTGACGAATTCGACGGCTGCACTCTCTTTCGACAAGGCCTTCGCGGCTTCAAGGCTGAGCACCACGGCGACCGCATCGAATACGGCCGACGGGGTGCCCGCCAGCTGCCCATCCGCCGCCTGCAGCGCGCCATCGCTGAGCGTGGCCCCCCCCACTTTGGGGGCGACCAGCTTCACGTCTGCACCTGCTTTCCTGGCTGCCTTGCTCAGGTTGGCAATGATGCGGGCGTCGGAGCCTTCATCGAACAGGATGCCGATGCAGCGACCCTGCAGGGTGGGCTTGTTACGCCCGATCACGCGCACCTCGGGAGCGGGCGGCATGTCCCGCACCGGGGTAGCGGTTGGCGCGGGGTCGGGCAGTGCGGGCAGGGCCAGACCATCGGCCACGCGCTGCGCCAGTGAGTCATCGATGTTGCGCAGGTGGCTGACGGTGCGTACCCGCACCTTCAGCGTTTCCACCTTGGACAACTCGAACACCAGCGCCGAGGCAAGGTGCGCCTGCTCCGGCTTTTCAAGGCTGCGGAAGAACATGCGGGCCTGGCTGTAGTGGTCGGCAAAACTCTCCGCACGGGTGCGGCCCTTGCGGCCGTCGTCGGCACTGGCGTGACTGCGGAAGCCGCTGGGTGTCTCGCGCGGTGTGTCTTCCTGCAGCGAACTGGGGTCGTAGGCCACCCGGCCCTTGGGAACCTGCATCTGCATATGCCCGTCGCGCTGGTGATTGGCAAACGGGCACTTGGGTGCATTCACCGGGATCTGGTGGAAGTTGGGGCCGCCGAGGCGCAGCAGCTGTGTATCCAGGTAGGAGAACAGGCGCCCCTGCAGCAGCGGGTCGTTGCTGAAGTCGATACCCGGTGGCACGTTGGCCGGGCAGAAGGCCACCTGCTCCGTTTCGGCGAAGAAGTTATCCGGCCAGCGGTCCAGCACCATGCGCCCGATGACCTGCAACGGTACCAGCGATTCGGGAATGATCTTGGTCGGGTCCAGGTGATCGAACGGGAACGCGTCAGCCTCATCTTCGGTGAACAGCTGCACCGCCAGTTCCCATTCGGGGAAATCGCCGCGCTGGATCGCCTCGAACAGGTCACGGCGATGGAAGTCGTTGTCGGCCGACTGCAGCTTCAGCGCTTCGTCCCAGACCGTTGACTGGATACCCAGCTTCGGCCGCCAGTGGAACTTGACGAAGGTCGATTCGCCCGCCTCGTTCAGCAGGCGGAAACTGTGCACGCCGAAGCCTTCGATCATGCGCAGCGAGCGCGGGATGGCGCGGTCACTCATTGCCCACATGATCATGTGCATTGATTCGGGCATGAGCGAAATGAAGTCCCAGAACGTGTCGTGGGCCGACGCGGCCTGCGGAAAGGCGCGGTCCGGTTCCATCTTCACCGCGTGCACCAGGTCCGGGAACTTCATCGCGTCCTGGATGAAGAATACCGGGATGTTGTTGCCGACCAGGTCCCAGTTGCCCTCCTTGGTATAGAACTTGACCGCAAAGCCGCGCACGTCGCGCGGGGTGTCCACCGAGCCTGCGCCACCGGCTACCGTCGAGAAGCGGGTGAACACGGGTGTCTTCACGCCTACCTCGGTCAGGACGCGAGCGCGGGTGTGCGCCTTCAGCGATCGGGTCAGCTCGAAGTAGCCATGTGCTGCGCTGCCACGTGCGTGCACGATGCGCTCGGGAATGCGTTCGTGATCGAAGTGGGTGATCTTCTCGCGGAGGATGAAGTCCTCCAGCAGCGTCGGCCCCCGAGGTCCCTGCCGCAGGGAGTTCTGGTTGTCCGCCACCGGGATGCCCTGGTCGGTGGTCATCGCCGGATGGCTGCCCCCAGCCTGCTGGTGGAGTTCATCGCCATCGCCCCGGCGGTGGTTTTCGGCAGGGGTGGTTGCGCGCTTGCCGGTCGGCTTGCTGGCGGCCATTGACGTTGGCTCCGGATCATCAAAAAGGAACCACGACACTGGAACCAGCCCCGTTAAACCCAGGTCCGGCAAAGGTGAACGTACAGGCAAAAGCGGGCTCGGGTATGCTTGCGGCATGCGAGTCGAGCCTGCCGACATCGAAGCCCTGTTCGACGCCATCCCGGATGTGCTGTTCTTCATCAAGGACCTTCAGGGGCGTTACACCCACGTCAACCAGACCATGCTGCGGCGGCTGGGCCTGCGCGCCCGCAAGGACGTGATCGGGCGTACCGCGGCGGAGATCTACCCGACCGGGCTGAGCGCCGACTACGTCGATCAGGACGCCCGCGTGCTGTCCGGTGAGGTGATCGAGAACCTGATGGAGCTGCACCTGTTCGCCAACCGCGAACCGGGCTGGTGCCTGACCTGCAAGCGCCCACTGGTGGTCGATGGGGCCATCGAGGGGCTGATCGGCATTTCCCGCGACCTTGGCCAGAAGGACAGCCTGGGCACCCAGTACGAGCAGTTGCGGCTGGCCCTGGCCCACCTCAATGCGCACTACGCCGAGAACGTGCGCATGCAGACCCTGCTGGACATCACCGGCTTCTCGCTGTCCAAGCTGGAGCGCAGTTTCCGCAAGGTGTTCCAGATGACCCCGCAGCAGGTGCTGACCCGGCTGCGGATCCAGATGGCCATGCACCTGCTGCATGGCGACGACAGCATCGCCTGCATCGGCCAGGCCTGCGGTTTCAGCGACCAGAGCGCCTTCACCCGCAAGTTCAAGGCTGAAACCGGTTTCTCGCCGCGTGCCTATCGTGCCCGTATCGGTGGCAACGTCGGCGAGCCGGCGCTGGCCTGAGCCGCCTGCTGCGCTGTGCCTATCCCCGCGGGCATGGGACAGGGTAAGGTGTCGCCCCTGTAGCCCGCCGCCAGCCCTGCCGATGCCCAACTCGATTCCGACTGCTTCGCCGTCCCGCCTCGGACATTCGCTCAAGCCCCGCCAGCTGATCATGATGGGCCTGGGCAGCGCCATCGGCGCCGGCCTGTTCCTCGGCTCGGGCGTGGGTGTGCAGGCGGCCGGTCCGGCGGTGCTGGTGTCGTACCTGGTGGCCGGTGCGCTGGTGATCATCGTGATGAACGCACTGGGCGAGATGGCGGCGGCCAAACCGACCAGCGGCGCGTTCTCGGTGTATGCGGCCGACGCCATGGGCGCCACCGCCGGTGCCACCGTAGGCTGGCTGTGGTGGGTGCAGCTGGTGATCGTGATCGCCGCCGAGGCGGTAGGCGCGGCCGGGTTGTTGGCCACGGTCTGGCCTGCGGTGCCGGTGCCGATGGCAGCGTTGGCCTTCATGCTGTTCTTCACCGCGATCAACCTGCTTGGGGTGAAGAACTTCGGCGAGTTCGAATTCTGGTTCGCCATCCTTAAAGTGGCGGCGATCCTGGCGTTCATCGCCATCGGTGTGGCGCTGCTGATGGGTTGGCTCCCGCAGGTGACCTCGCCGGGGCTGAGCAACTTCACCGAGCATGGTGGCTTCGCCCCGAAGGGCCTGGCGGGTATTGGCGCTGCGCTGCTGGTTGTCGTTTTTGCCTTCGGTGGCACCGAGATCGTGGCCGTTGCGGCGGCGGAGACCGAAGACCCGGAACGCAGCATCGCCCGTGCCATCCGCACCGTGGCGTGGCGTATCCTGGTGTTCTACATCGGCTCGCTGAGCGTGATCATCGCCGTGGTGCCGTGGACCAGCGAAGCGCTGAAGTCGCCATTCGCCGCCGTGCTGGACATCGCGCGCATTCCGGGCGCCGGCACCGCCATCACCCTGATCGCGGTAATCGCGCTGCTGTCGGCGCTCAATGCCAACCTCTACGGCGCCTCACGCATGATGTATTCGCTGGCGCAGCGACGTGAAGCCCCGGCCGTGCTGGGCTGGACCGATCCGCGCCAGGTACCGGTGATCGCCGTGCTGGCCAGCGTCCTGTTCGGTTTCGCTGCCACCGTGATGGAACTGCTGTTCCCGGACCGGGTGCTGCCGGTGCTGCTGAACATCGTCGGTTCCACCTGCCTGCTGGTGTGGACGCTGTCGCTGGTCTCGCAGCTGGTACTGCGCCGCCGCGCGGATCGCCTGGGCACCCGCCTGCCGTTCCGCATGGCGGGCTTCCCGTGGCTGACCTGCTGCGCGCTGGGCATCCTGGCGCTGATCTTCGGCCTGCTGCTGAGCGAGTCGCACACCCGCCTGCAGTTCCTGTCGATGGTGGCGCTGACGGCCACTATCGCCGCCAGCAGCGCCATCGCAAGGCGCATGCGCGAGGCGTAATTCTGTAGCAACTGTCTTGTCAGGCGGAGGCCATCTGGGCCTCCGCATCCCTTTTGCGGGCGTT
>NZ_JBSPUG010000005.1:0-298041 GCF_056861405.1 Stenotrophomonas sp. 22DLJC03 | reverse complement strand
GCCGAACGGTCGCCCGCGCCGGGCTCTCGGCACCTAAGGTGCCAGAGTCGCAAGAGATAAGAGCCGAGCCTGCGCTCGGCTGCTGTTGTTCGTCGCGAAGAGCAGCCGAGCGTAGGCTCGGCTCTACACAAGAAGCGGGTTACTGCGCGCCGTCCAGCGCCTGCCGCAGCGCGGCTACGGTGGCAGTGGCGGTCTGGTTCCAGTCCGGGTCCAGGCCGCGCAGCGCCGGGTTCTGGAACTGCATGGCCGAACGCCGCAGGCCCTTGGCCGAGGCGTGCAGTTCGGTGCAGCCGGTCTGCCTTGCCACGGTAGCGATGTTGCCCGGTGCCAATCCGGCGCCGGCCATCACCGTGATGCGGCCCGCTGCCTGGGTAACGAGGCCTGCCAGCACATCGGCACCGGCCTCGGCACTGACCTGACCGCCCGAGGTCAGCACGCGCTGGCAACCCAACCCGATCACCTGCTCCAGCGCGGCGGGCAGGTCCCGGGCAGCATCAAAGGCGCGGTGGAAGGTCACCTGCAGCGGCCCGGCAGCCTGCACCAGTTCACGGCACAACGGCACGTCGATGCCGCCCTGCACATCCAGCGCACCGATCACCACGCCATCGCAGCCCAGCGCGCGGCACTGCGCGATGTCACGCAGCATCAGCTCGGTTTCCAACCCGTCGTAGTGGAAGTCGCCCGGGCGTGGCCGCACCAGCACGAAGAACGGAATCGACAGGCGTTCGCGGGCGATCGCGATACTGGCGAACGACGGCGTGGTACCGCCCTCGGCCAGGTTGTCGAACAGCTCGATGCGGTCGGCGCCGCCGGCCTGCGCGGCCAGCGCCGATGCCAGCGAATTGCTGGCGATCTCCAGAGTCAGCCGCGTGCTCACGCCTGGGTGCTCGTGTAGATCGACGGCGAATCACGCAGATCGTCCTGGCGCTGCGCATCGCACACTGCATAGACGAAACCACGATGCAGCGCGTAAGCGCCCACCTCACCCTGCTTGTTCATGGCCAGGAAGCACACCTGCAGTGTCTTGCTCGCTTCCGGGCGCTTGCGCACCACGCGGTCGATCGCTTCGCGGCAGGCCTGCGCGGGAGAACGTCCCTGGCGCATCAGCTCGACCACCAGGAACGAAGCGGCATTGCGGATCATCTCCTCACCCACGCCCGAGGCGGTGGCCGCACCCACGTCGTTGTCGACGTACAGGCCGGCACCGATGATCGGGCTGTCGCCGACGCGGCCGTGCAGTTTCCAGGCCATGCCGCTGGTGGTGCACGCACCGGCCAGGTGGCCCTTGGCGTCCAGTGCCAGCATGCCGATGGTGTCGTGGTTGTCGCTGTTGCCGGGAATGCCGCGGCGCTCGGCGTTGATCTGCGGCTGGTACTTCTCGGTTTTCAACCACTCGCGCCAGGCGGCTTCGGCCTGCGGCGTCAGCAGGTGCTTGCGTTCGAAGCCCTGCTGCATCGCGAACTGCTGCGCGCCCTCGCCCACCAGCAACACATGTGGGCTGTTTTCCATCACTTTGCGGGCGACCGACACCGGATGCAGGATGTCGACCAGCGCCGCCACCGCACCACAGCGACCATCGCCGTCCATGATGCTCGCGTCCAGGCTCAGCACGCCGTCGCGATCCGGGTTGCCGCAATGGCCGACGGTGGGGTTGCACAGCTCGCTCTCGGCCCAGCGCGCACCGGCTTCGACTGCATCCAGTGCGCTGCCCCCCTGCGCCAGCACCTTCCATGCGGCCTGGTTGGCCGGTACGCCGAAGTCCCAGGTGGAAACCACCCTGGCCCCACCCTGCGTGCGCGCCTGCACGCCCGGCAATGCCGCCATGCCTGCGGCCAGTGCACCGGCCTGCAGGAACTGCCTGCGATCCACCATCGTCCCCTCCCAGTCTGCAATGCACGGCCGGCCCGATGCCGGCCCTGCCGATCAGTCGTGCGTGGGCTGCCGTGCGGCGTGCCAGACCGCTGCACCGAGCACGCCCAGCTGGCCGTGCTCCACCCGCCACACCGGTACCTGGCGCAGCACCTCGGTCAGCACACCCTTGTTGAGGAAGCGCTCACGGAAGCGGCCATCGGCCAGGAAATCCTGCACATGCGCGGAAATGCCCCCGGCCAGGTACACCGAGCGCGCGCCGACGGCGATCGCCGCGTCGCCCGCCAGGCTGCCCAGCCAGGCACAGAACACCTGCAGCGTTTCCACCGCCAGTGCATCCTCGCCGCTGCGCGCGGCACCGATCAGCGCCTCGGTACTGGTCCACACAGGGGTGACGCCGCGCAGTTCGCACAGGCACGGATACAGGTTCATCAGGCCGCTGCCGGACAGCACGCGTTCGTTGTCCACGTGCGGCCAGCGCTGCAGCAGCTTGCCCAGCACCTGCAGCTCCAGTGTGTTGCCGGCACCGAGCGCGGCATGGCCGATCTCGCTGGCCAGCACCGGGCGCTCGCCATCGGCAAAACGCAGTGCCGCGCCCAGGCCGGTACCCGCGCCCAGCACCAGCGCCGGGAAGGCCTGCGCCGGATCGGCGCCGCCGTTCAGAGGCACCAGGGTTTCCGGCTGCAGGTACGGGATCGCCAGCGCCACCGCTTCGAAATCATTGATGAGCTGCAGTTCGCGCAGGCCAGACTGTTCGCGCGTGGTCGACAGCGAGACCGTCCACGGCAGGTTGGCATTGATCAGCACATCGCCATCGAGCAGACCGGCGATGGCCACCACTGCGGTCTGCACTGGCTGGCCGAGACCAGCGGTGAAATCGGCCAGGATCGCAGCCAGGCTGGGGTGCTCGGCGCAGGCATAGGTGCGATGGCTGCCCAGCAGCGGCGCCTGGCCGGGTTGGGTCGCAGCCAAGGCCAGACGGGCGAAGGTGCCGCCGACATCGGCGACGACGAGACTGCGCGGAAGACCGCCGCGGGCGGAGTCGGTGGAAACCGGGGACGCTGCTGCGATGGTCACGCTGGCCTGCTTGGATCGATTGAATCGCCCCGATTCTCAGGCATCGGGGCGGCTTTGCCTAGCACGCCGATGGTTCAGGTTGGCCTACATGCCTTCCTGTTCGGCCACCTGCACGCCGTCCACCAGCACGCGCAGGCGCTGCGGGCGGAAGCCGGCAAACAACAGTGGCCGGGTGCGCTCGACCAGCACTTCGTGGCCGGCGATGTGGCGCAACCACGACTGTACCAGCGAGAACGAGAAGTGGGTGCCCGGGTGCAGCGGATGCTGCACCTAGACCTTTTCGGTAGCGCTCTGCAGCAGCATCGCACCGGTGAACCAGTGGCGGCTCAGCGTCACCGGCGTGGTGCCGGCCATGAAGCGGATATCCATGCGGGGTCCTTTCGCGTTGGGCAGCGGCGCCCTGGATCAGGGCTTGGCAGTCTGCAGGCTGTAGCTGGTGGTGGCGGTGAAAACCGCGCCATCGGGCTGGGTCGAACGCACTTCAACCTTGTGGCTGCCCACCGCCAGATCGGTCGGCAACGCGCCGCGCCACAGGTGCGGCGATGCGGTGGCCTCCGGCGAGCGATCGTAGCCACGCAGGTTGTTTGCAAGATCGTCGGCCACGTTCTCCACCATCAGGCGCGGATCGGGCTGGCTGACCTGCTTCATCGGCTGCCAGGCGCCGCCATCCACGCGGTACTCGACCACGCTGGCATCCTCACCCATGTAGACATTGGCGTAGACACCCCACGCCGGGTAGGCGCCCTGGCGCAGCACCTTGGGGGCATGCAGGCCGATCTGCTCGCTGGCCGGTTGGCCGGCCACGCGATACTGCAGCTTGTAGCTGCCATTGCCAGCCACGTCGAGCAGCGCATAACCCTTCGGCGTGCCATCGCTCATGGTGCTGTCCGGCACGCCGGCGGCGTCCTTCACCCCCGACCAGAACGCACCGCAGTTGGCACCGACGTTGTATTCGTGCAGCGGCTTGTCACCGTTCCAGCCCTCGGCTTTACCGTGGTATACGTGCTGCTGGGTGTGGCTGTGGCCGCTGAGCACCAGCACGTTGCGGAAGTCCTTCAGCAGGTCGAACAGGCGCTGGCGGTCGGCGTGGCGGAAGGTCTCGCGCCCCGGCGCGGCGTCGAACAACGGGATGTGCATGCCCAGCACCAGCAGGCGGTCCTTGTGCAGGCCCTTCAGGTAACTGGCAAGGAAGGCGAACTGGTCTTCGCGCAGGCCGCCGACGTACTTCGGCTTGGCCTTGGGGTCGTAGACCACGTCGTCCAGGAACACGAAGCTGGCACCGCCCTCTTCCACCGCGTAGGTGTCCGGGCCATAGATGTTGCGCCAGCTGTCCAGCGAATGTTCGTCGCTGCCCGCATCGAAGTCGAGGTCGTGGTTGCCCGGCACATGGAACCACGGCACGCCAAGTTCGGTGGTGACCTTGTTGATCGCCGGATACAGAGTCAGGTCATCGTTGACGATGTCACCCAGGGTGGTGCCCATGCGCGCCCTGGTCTGGCCGACCAGCGGTGCCACGATCGACTGCTGGTAGTAGCCGATGTCCTTCAGGCTGGCGGTCTGCGAATCGGTGAACACCAGCATCTGGAAACCACGGCGGCTGTCGTGGCGGTCCGACTGCAGCGCGAAATCCCAGTTGCGGGTGACATCGCTGGTGGCGGCGATACCACCGTACTTCAGTGCCGGTGAACCGTTCGGGCGGTAGTGGCGCCAGAACGACGGCAGGCCGTCGGTGGCCTTCGGGAAGGCGTAGGCATCGGGCTTGATCACGAACACGGTCTGGCCGTCGCGCACCGGCAGGCTGTAGCTGCCATCGGCGGCAGTCTTGACGATGGCTTCGCCGTTGGAGACCTGCACCCCGGCCAGGCCCGGATCGGTCGCGCCGCGACCCGGCCGGCCATCGCGCTCCAGATAGACCTTGCCGCTGACCACGGTATCCGCGGCCCAGGCCGGCGAGGTCAGCAACAGGCAGCACAGCCAGGTGGCAGGCAGTTTCATGGGCGGTCCGGGGAAAAAGAAGACCGCCTATTGTAGATTCCGTTGATGACATCGCGCACGCGGTGGCGCATTGCCGGTAGTGCCGGCCGCTGGCCGGCAACCTCATGATCGTCGGGCATCTGGTGGTTGCCGGCCAGCGGCCGGCACTACCGCAGCTCAACGATGGCGTATTTCCAGTACCGCCCGCGCATCATCCAGCGACAAGCCGCGCGCGCGCAGCAGCACCAGCAGGTGATACAGCAGGTCCGAGGCCTCGCCCAGCAGCGCCTCGTCGTCCTGTGCCACCGCCGCCAGAGCCGTCTCCACGCCCTCCTCGCCCACCTTCTGTGCGATGCGGCGGATGCCGCCCTCGAACAGGCTGGTGGTGTAGCTGCCTGGCGGCCGCTGCGCCTCGCGCATCGCCACCAGCTGGCCCAGCCCACCCAGGAAGTCCTTCGGTGCCCCGTCGAAACAACTCTCGGCGCCGGTGTGGCAGGTCGGCCCGGCCGGGCGCGCCATCACCAGCAGCGTGTCGGCATCGCAGTCGACACTGATCGACTGCACCACCAGCACGTTGCCGGACTGCTCGCCCTTGGTCCACAACCGCTGCTTGCTGCGGCTGAAGAAGGTCATGTGACCGATCGCCAGGGTAGCCGCCAGCGATTCGGCGCTGACATAGCCCAGCATCAGCGCCTGCAGGGTGTCGGCGTCCTGCACAACGGCCGGCAGCAGGCCTCCGCCCTTGTCCCAGTCCAGCGCCTGCAGCGCATCCAGCGATGGCTTCACTTCAATAGACATCCCGCACCTCGATCTGCTGTCCGCGTAGGTAGCGCTTCAATTCTGGAATGGCGATGGCGCCGCTGTGGAACACACTGGCCGCCAGCGCACCGTCGACATCGGCCTGGTCGAAGGCCTCGGCGAAGTGTTCCATCGCACCGGCACCGCCGGAGGCGATCAGCGGCACCTGGCACAGTGCCCGCGCCTGCTGCAGCTGCGCGACATCGTAGCCACGGCGCACACCATCGCTGTCCATGCAGTTCAGCACGATCTCGCCTGCGCCACGCCGTTGTGCTTCGACGATCCAGTCCAGTGTGCGCAGTGGCACCGCCTGGGTCTTGTCAGGGTCACCGCTGAATCGACGCACCCGCCACTGGCCATCGGCCTCGCGTACCGAATCGACCCCCACCACCACGCACTGCACGCCGAACTCGTCTGCCAGCTCGGTGATCAGCTCCGGGCGGCCCAGCGCCGGCGAGTTGATCGACACCTTGTCGGCACCGGCGAACAGCACGCGACGTGCAGTTTCCACGCTGTCGATGCCACCGGCCACGCAGAACGGAATGTCGATCAGGCGCGCGATGCGCTCGATCCAGGCCACATCCACCGAACGTGCCTCGGGACTGGCGCCGATGTCATAGAACACCAGCTCGTCGGCGCCCTGGTCGCGGTAGCGCTGTGCCAGTTCGGCGATGTCGCCCATATCGACGTGGTCGCGGAAGCGTACGCCCTTGACCACGCGGCCATCGCGCACGTCCAGGCAGGGAATGATGCGGCGGCTCAACATGCCAGCGCCTCCGCCAGGTCCATGCGCTGCTCCAGCAGCGCCTTGCCGAGAATCGCACCGCCGCAACCGGCGGCGCGGGCTTCGGCCACATCGGCCACGTCACGGATACCACCGGAGGCCTGCACCGCCACGCCCGGCAGCAGCGCCGACAGGTGCTGGTAGAGGCTGATGTTGGGGCCGGCCAGCATGCCGTCGCGGGCGATGTCGGTACACAGCAGGTGGCGCATGCCGGCGCGCGCAAAACGCTGGGCCAGGGCATCCAGGGTCACTCCGGCGTTCTCGGTCCAGCCATGCACCGGCAATTGCCATTGGCCCTGCGCGTCCTGACGGGCATCCAGCGCGATGGTGATGCGCTCGGCGCCGAACTCCTCCAGCCAGCCAACCACTTCATCGGGGCGACGCACCGCCAGTGAGCCGACCACCACGCGGCCAGCGCCGGCATCGAGGATGCGCGCCACATCGTCACGGCCACGCACGCCACCACCGGTCTGCACCTGCAGCGTGGTCTGCGCGCGGATCGACGACAGCAGCGGTGCCAGCGTGTAGCCACCGGCGCGTGCGGCGTCCAGGTCGACCAGGTGCATCCACTGCGCGCCCTGCGCGGCAAAGGCCTGTGCGCGCGGCAGCGGATCGTCACCATAGGAGGTTTCCTGCATGTAGTCGCCCTGGCGCAGCCGCACCACGCGGCCATCTCGGATATCCAGCGCGGGGTAGACGATGAAACTCATGCAGCAGTGCCCTCGAGGAAATTGCGCAGCATCAACGAACCGGTATCGCCGGAGCGCTCGGGATGGAACTGTGCGCCGAAGTAGCGCCCCTGCTCCACCACCGCGGTGAACAGGCCGCCGTGATCGCAGGCGGCTACCGTGTGGGCGTTGAGCGGTGCTGCATAGCTGTGCACGAAATAGGCGCTGGCGCGCTCCGGCACGCCCTGCAGCAACAGCGATTCGCGCAGCGGCAGCAGGCGGTTCCAGCCCATGTGCGGTACGCGAATGCCACAGGCCGGCACCAGCTTGCGCACCACCCCGGGAATCAGTCCCAGCGCTTCTACGCCGGCCTCTTCGGAGCGCTCGAACAGAAGCTGCATGCCCAGGCAGATGCCCATCAACGGCACTTCCAGCCGCTGCAATGGTTCCACCAGACCCTGCGCATGCAGGCGCTGCATGCCGGGACCAGCGGCGCCGACGCCGGGCAGGATCACCCGCTGTGCGCCGACCAGGCCATCGGCATCACGCACCAACCGCACCGTTGCACCCAGGCGCTCCAATGCGTAGAGCACCGAACCCAGGTTGGCGCCGCCGGCATCGATCAGCGCAACGTCGCTCACAGCGCCCCCTTGGTGGTGGGCAGCGCCGTGCCCTGGCGGGCCAACGCCGGGCGCAATGCCCGCGCCAGTGCCTTGAAGCAGGCCTCGACCTTGTGGTGGTCGTTGTCGCCGCGCACCTGCAGGTTGAGGTTCAGGCCGCTGGCGTCGCATAGCGAACGGAAGAAATGCGGAACCAGCTCGGTCGGCATGTCGCCCACCCGCTCGCGCTTGAACTCGCCCTCGAACACGAAATAGGGGCGGCCACTGAAGTCCAGCGCGGCACTGGCCAGGGTCTCGTCCATCGGAAGGGTGAAACCGTAGCGGCCGATGCCGCGCTTGTCGCCCAGCGCCTCGCGCAGCGCCTGGCCCAATGCGAGACCGGTGTCTTCGATGGTGTGGTGCTCGTCGATGTGCA
Source organism: Stenotrophomonas sp. 22DLJC03 (assembly GCF_056861405.1). Taxonomy (NCBI): domain Bacteria; kingdom Pseudomonadati; phylum Pseudomonadota; class Gammaproteobacteria; order Lysobacterales; family Lysobacteraceae; genus Stenotrophomonas; species Stenotrophomonas sp. 22DLJC03. The sequence continues at coordinate 289,836 of NZ_JBSPUG010000005.1, read as the reverse complement.
GGTCGCCCTCGGCCTGGATGTCCAGCGCGAAGCCGCCGTGCTTGCCGATCTGTTCCAGCATGTGGTCGAAGAACGGCAGCCCGGTGTCGATGCGCGCATCGCCGGCACGGTCCAGGTCCAGTTCGACACGGATCTTCGTTTCCTTGGTATTGCGCTGGACCACGGCGGTGCGCGGCGCATCGGCCAGCGCGTGGGCGATGCCCGGCCAGTCCCACTCGCCACCGAACTGCTCGGTGCGCAGCTGGAAACCGCGGATGTTGAGATTCTCAGCGAACTGCAGGTCGGTGATGCGGTCGCCGACCATGCCCGAACGCGCCCAGTCGATGCTGCGGTCCTGCAGGTAGGCAGTCATCAGGCCGATGCCCGGCTTGCGGGTGGGCGCATTGTCCTGCGGCCAGCTGCAGTCGATCAGCACGTCACGGAAGGTGATGCCCTGGCTTTCGAAGATATGCAGCATCAGGTCGTTGGGGCCATCGAAACTGGCGCGCGGGTAGCTGTCGCTGCCCAGCCCGTCCTGGTTGGTGACGATCACGAACTGGTAGCCGGCATCGCGCAGCTTCAGCAGCGCTGGAATGACCTGTGGCACGAAGCGCAGCTTCTCGTAGGCGTCGATCTGGAAATCGGACGGCTCCTCGATGAGGGTGCCGTCGCGGTCGATGAACAGGATCGGGGTCATGCTGCGGCCCTCCGCGCCGACAGGGCCGCAAGCACGCGGTCATTCTCTTCGGGGCTGCCGATACTGATGCGCAGTGCATCGTCCAGCTGCGGTGCAGCGCGCTGGTCGCGCACCACCACGCCGGCTTCCAACAGCGTATCGAACGCGGCCTGTGCATCGGCGAAGCGGACCAGCAGGTAATTGCCGGCCGAAGCGTATACCCGGCCAATGCCGGGCAGGCCCTGCAGGGCGCGGTACAGGCGCTCGCGCTCGGTGATGACCGTGGCTACCCGCTCAGCGGTGCGCGCGAGCGCGGCCGGCTGCAGCGCCTGCACGGCCAGCTCGGAGCACGGCGTCGGCACCGGGTACGGCGCCTGGCAGCGGCGCAGCACGGCAATCAGTTCCGGCGCGGCGATCAAGGTACCGATACGCGCGGCGGCCAGTGCGTGCGCCTTGGACAACGTGCGCAGCACCGCCAGGTTGGCGTGCGCGGCAAGCAACGTGGTCGCCGAAGCGCGCTGTGCGTACTCGACATAGGCCTCGTCCACCACCACCAGCGCCTGCCCACGCAGGGCACGAGCCACCCGTTCGATCTCGGGCAGCGGGATATCGCTGCCGGCAGGATTGGACGGCGCGCACAGGAAAACGAGCTTGGCGCCCTGCCCCTTCGCAGCGGCAATCACCGCATCCAGGTCCGTGCGCAGGCCCTCACCATCGTCAATCAGCGGCACCTCGATCAACGGCGCACCCTGCAAGCGTGCACAGACTGCGTACATGCCGAATACCGGTGGCGTCACCAGCACGCCATCGCGGCCGGGCACGCACAGGGCGCGGACCAGCAGATCGATCGCCTCGTCGCTGCCACGGCCTACCAGCAGCTGTTGCGGCTGCACGCCGTACAGCGACGCCAGCGCATCACGCAGCGCAGCCGGCTGCGGCTCCGGGTAGCGGCGGCTGCCCCCGGTGGCGTCTGCCGGATTGGCCCACGCTGATTCGTTCGCGTTCAGCCACACCTCGCCCTGCACAGCGCTGCTGCGCGCCGAACTGTAGCCAGCAAAGGCCTGCAGGTCCGGCCGTACCAGGGCCAGCACGCCGTCGATGTCCGCGCTCATGCGGCCACCTCCATGCGCAGTGCCACCGCACGTTCGTGTGCATCCAGTCCTTCGGCGCTGGCGATGATGCGCGCGCAGCCACCGATCGCGGCCAGGCCAGCGGCGGTCGCGCTCTGTACGCTGATCAGGTTCTGGAAGCTGGCCACGCTGACGCCACTGTAGGCGCGCGCGGCACCAGCGGTGGGCAGCACGTGGTTGGTGCCGCTGCAGTAGTCACCCAGTGCTTCCGGCGTGTAGTCGCCGAGGAACACCGAACCGGCCGCCTGCACCTGGTCCAGCCACGCGCGCGGTTCGCGCAGGGCCAGGATCAGGTGTTCGGGGGCGTAGCGGTTGCTGATCGCAAACGCATCGGTCAGTGAGTCCACCTGGATCAACTGCGATGCCGACAGCGCCTGGCGGGCGATGTCCTGCCGCGGCAGCAAGGCCACCTGGCGTTCAACTTCGGCCTCGACCGCGGCCAGCATCGCCGCGTCATCGGTCAGCAGCAGCACCTGTGAATCCGGGCCATGCTCGGCCTGCGACAGCAGGTCAGCCGCCACGAAAGCGGGATTGGCACCGGCGTCGGCGATCACCAGCACTTCGGAGGGACCGGCCGGCATGTCGATGGCGGCGGCACCGTCCTGCGCCACCTGCTGCTTGGCCTCGGTGACGAAACTGTTGCCCGGCCCGAACAGCTTGTCGCTGGCCGGGATGCTTTCGGTGCCATAGGCCATCGCCGCGATCGCCTGCGCACCACCCAGCTTGAACACGCGTTGCACGCCGGTCAGCCGCGCGGCCACCAGCACCGCCGGATCGGCGCTACCGTCGGCGCGCGGCGGCGTGCACAGCACCACCTGCGGGCAACCGGCCAGCTGCGCCGGAACGCCCAGCATCAACGCGGTGGACGGCAGCGGCGCGCTGCCAGCCGGCACATACAGGCCCACCCGGCCGATCGGGCGCAGCATGCGTTCGCAGACCACGCCCGGCGCGGTTTCCACCGTATAGCCCTGGCCCATGCCGGCCGCATGGAAGCGGGTGATGCGTTCGGCCGCTTCCACCATGGCCTGGCGCAGCTCGGCCGGCACTGCGGCATCGGCAGCTGCGAACTCGGCTGCGGAAACTTCGAAATCCTGCAGATCCACGCCATCGAAGCGCGCGGTGATCGCGCGCAGCGCGTCGTCACCCTGCGTGCGTACCTGCGCGATCAGCGCGGCCACCGCATCACGGGTCTGCTGCGCCACGGTCTGCACCGGGCGGGTCAGTGCCGCGCTGCGCGCGGCCTCATCAAGTCGGGACCAGATCAGACGGTTCATGCCAGCGATCGCTCCACGCTCAGTACCATCAGGCCCTGCGCACCGGCGCGCTCGAGTTCCTCCATGCGCTGCCAGCTCAACGGACCGGGGCACATGGTCTGCAGGCGCAGTGCACCGCCATCAGCCGGCAGCCGCACCAGCGGTTCGGCATCGGCCAGCAGCTGCGACAACGCATCGACGCGGTCCTCGCTGGCGCGGAACATCAGCAGCTTGCGGTCCTGCCGCTGCACCACACCGTCCAGGCGGCGCAGCAGCATGCTGCGCAGGGCGCCGCGCGCATCATCGGGAACGCGTACCGCACCGGCCAGCACGGCTTCGCTGTCGAGCAGGTTGTGCACCGGGGTAAGCTGGTTGGCGCGCAGCGTGGCACCGCTGGAGACCAGGTCGCAGATCAGGTCGGCGGTGCCCAGACGCGGTGCGATCTCGACCGAGCCAGACAGTTCGACTACCTGCGCGTCCACGCCCTGCTCCATCAGCCACTGCTTGAGGATGGCCGGGTAGCTGGTGGCGATGCGGGTGCCGGCCAGCTGGGCCGGGCCCTGCCACTGCCATTCTTCTGGCACCGCCAGCATCAGCCGGCACTGGCCGAAGCCCAGCCCGCGCAATGCCTGATAGGTATCGGCCAGGCCGATCTGGCGACGCGCGGCGGCCTGTTCGTCCAGTTCGTTGCGGCCGACGATGCCGAGGTCGCAGACGCCATCGGCGATCAGACCGGGAATGTCGTCGTCGCGCACCAGCAGCAGGTCCACCGGCAGCGATTCGCCGTAGCAGAACAGCTTGTCGCGGCTCTCGCGCCAACTCAGGCCACAGGCACTGAGCAGGTTGCGGGCGGGCTCGGCCAGCCGGCCACTCTTCTGGATGGCGATACGCAGCCGGTCTCGCGCCGGCGCTGCCTGGGTTGCACTCATGGGGGAGGTCTCGAAGTCTGGAACGGGGCGCGGTTCAGCGCGAAGCAAGGCGGTCGACAGCGGCGGCATAGCCTCGATGGCCATGCTCGAGCGTGCGTGCCACCCGTCCGGTGGTGGTCACGCTGACGCCGGTGCGCTCGTGGATCTCGCGATACGGCACGCCCTGCTGCAGCAGCGGCACCACCTTCCAGCGGTCGGCCATGGCTTCCAGCTCGGCCGGGGTGCACAGGTCACGCAGGAAGGCGACCACCTGCTCCGGCTCGCGCAGCGCGGCAAAGGCCTGGGCCAGGGCGTCCAGATCGGCTTGCGGGTCTTTGGCGGCGATGTCGGGGCGGGCTTTCACGGGCGGGGCTCTTGCATCAATGTAATAGCGTGTTAGTACATTAACGCATTCTTGCGCAGTGCGTCAAATCGTGGATTGGGTTGGGGTACGGCAGGGCTGCTGCCCTGCACCCGCTAAGAGCCAGAGCAAAAGCAAAAGCTGGTTTCCTGTGCGTTGGCGGGGAGGGTCCGGTGGCAGGGGACGCCGTAAACCCGTCCATGGGGGCTTGGTCGCGGCTTGCTCGTGTGCGCAGTCCTGCGCACACGGCAAGACCCGGGTTGGGCGTCCTGCCCAACCCGCCCGAGGCATGCCTCAGGCCCATGCGGCTCACACCCTGCCACCGGACCCTCCCCACCTTCGACAGTTGGCTGCGGCCTGCTGGATCTCGTCAGGAAACTGATCGGAACCGGATTTTGTAGAGTCGAGCCATGCTCGACTGCTGTTGTCCAGAAACGCAAAACGCCCACCAAAGGGCGGGCGTTATGCTTTCAAATCAACAACCTGACCCGACTCAGGGCAAGCAACGCACCTCCGCCTGCAGCGCGCCGCGCCGCAGGCATTCGCCGAACAGGCTGCCCTGTCGGCTCGGCAGGGACTGGATGTTCTCCAACGCCCCCGCTCCCGCCCGGCACGTCCGTGAGGCCAGGGCCTGCAGCTCGTCCTCCAGCTGTGCGCGGTCGATCGCATGGCAGCGATCAACCACCAGCCGGTACTGCGCCGGCCCGATCCGCGTGCTGTGCAACGACCGGTCGCTCTGGCAGCCCGCCAGCAGGAGCACGCTCAGCACTCCTGCGGCGGCACGCATCACACCATCGCCCTGGACTGCTCCAGCTCCACCAGAAGGGTGCTGGCCAGTTCGTCGCGCGACACTTCGAACTGCTGCTCGCGCAGCAGGTCCTTCACCGCCACCACGCCGCGCGCCAGCTCATCCTCACCCGCCAGCACCACGAAGCGGATACCGGCCTTGGCCGCGTACTGGAACTGCTTGCCGATCTTCTTCGGCTCCATCTGTACTTCAGTGTTGATGCCACCGGCGCGCAGGCGGCGGGCGATGTCCAGCGACTGCGGCATGCCCTGCTCGTCCATCAGCGCAACCAGCGCCTGCACGCTGCTGGCCTCGATGCCCTCGATCAGGCCAGCCTCGCGCAGCTGCCAGAACAGGCGCGACAGGCCGATGGAAATGCCCACGCCCGGCAGCTTGGACTTGCTGTAGTGACTGGCCAGGTCTTCATAACGACCGCCCGAGCAGATCGAACCGATCTGCGGGTGGTCGGTCAGCGTGGTCTCGTACACGGTACCGGTGTAGTAATCCAGGCCACGTGCAATGGAGAAGTTCAGGCAGTAGGCGCTTTCCGGCACGCCCAGTGCCTGCACCAGCTGCAGTACTTCGCGCAGCTCGGCCACGCCGGCACGCAGGATCTCCGAGGAACCCGCGCCGTCTTCCAGCGCTGCCAGCTGTGCCAGCGCATCGGCATGACCCTGCGAACGCACGGCGACGAAGGCCAGGATCTTCTCGACCTGTTCGGCCGGAATGGCAAAGCCCTCGCCCACCAGCGTCTCGCGCACGTAGTCGGGGCCACGCTTGTCCAGCTTGTCCACTTCGCGCAGCACTGCCAGCTGGCGTTCACCCTCGGCCACGCCCAGGCTTTCGAAGAAGCCGCGCAGCAGCTTGCGGTTGTTCAACTGGATGCTGAAGTCGCCGATGCGCAGTTCCGAGAACACTGCGTGGATGACCGCCAGCACTTCGGCGTCATAGCGAACGCTCAGGCTGTCCTTGCCGATCACGTCGATGTCGCACTGGTAGAACTCGCGGAAACGGCCGCGCTGCGCACGCTCGCCGCGGTAGACGCGCTGCATCTGGTAGCGGCGGAACGGGAAGGTCAGTTCATGCTCGTGCTCGGCCACGTAGCGCGCCAGCGGCACGGTCAGGTCGAAGCGCAGCGCCATTTCCGGCAGTGAACGATCACCCGATTCGGCGGCATTGGCCAACGCGCCGGTGGACTGCACGAAATATACCTGGCGCTCGGTCTCGCCGCCGGACTTGGTCAGCAGCACATCGGACAGCTCGAACACCGGCGTCTCCACCGGCAGGAACCCGAAGCGCTCGTAATTGCGGCGGATCACGTCCAGCATGCGCTGGAATGCGATCTGCTCGCGCGGCAGCAGTTCAAGGGTGCCGGGCGGGGTACGGGGCTTGATCACGGGCGGAACTCCTGCTGGAACGGGACGTGGGAGGGGGCGACATTCTAGCGCCCCCGCCTCGAGCAGGGTCGAACGGCCGCTTGAAGTATCATAAGGCCCTCCCCGCCCGCGATACGCCCCCGCAACATGTCACGGCCTTCCGGCGCTCCGCCCGCCACCAATGACTCCGCCTCGCCGTCCTGCGTCACGCAGGACTGCCTGCACTGCTCGGTTCGCCACCTTGCGGTGTGCTCGGCGCTGTCACCCGATGAAGTGCAGGCACTGGAACAGGTCACCGTTTCCCAGCAGCTCAGCATGGGCAGTACCCTGGCCCGCACCGGCGAAGAGCGCGACCATGTCTATACATTGACCGGCGGCGCGCTGCGCCTGGTACGCACCCTGGCCGATGGCCGCCGCCAGATCAACGGTTTCGTGCTGCCCGGCGATTACCTGGGCCTGAGCGGCAGCGACCACCACCGCTACGATATCGAAGCCATCGCCGACAGCCGCGTGTGCCGCGTCGCGCTGCCGCAGATGAAGGCGCTGCGCAGCCGCTTCCCGCACCTGGAACGCAAGCTACTGCAACGCGCCTGCCAGGAGCTGGACGCCGCGCAGGACGCCGCGTTGGCACTGGCGCGGCTGCAGCCGGCCGAGAAGCTGGCCGATTTCCTGCTGCGCCTGGCCGCACGCGAGGCCAAGCTCGGTGGCGATGGCCTGCGCGTGTCGCTGCCAATGGGCCGCGGCGACATCGCCGACCATCTGGGCCTGACCATGGAAACAGTCAGCCGCACCTTCACCAAGCTGCGCCAGCAGGAGATGATCGCCCTGCCCCACCTGAACGTGGTGGAGATCCTCGACGAGGATGGGCTGCGCACGCTGGCCGGTGAAGGGTTGATCTGACCGCATCGCGGTTCATGAGGTTGCCGGCTCCGTGTTGCATCCACCCGGTAGTGCCGGCCGCTGGCCGGCAACCGCGTCCATCTCCGATCAGCGCAGCAACACCTCGCGCAACGCCGCATAGTCGGCGGCCAACGGGTCGGCATGCGCCGGTCGCTGCAGCAACGCCTCCAGCGCCGGCGGCACCACTACTGCTTCGCCGATGAGCGGCTCGACCACGGATTCGAACTTGGCCGGATGCGCGGTGGCCACCACCGCCCAGTCCCCCTTGGCACCGCCACTGCGCAGATCCTGCAGCACCTTCACTGCGGTGGCCGTATGTGGGCAGAACAGCTCGCCACGGCTGGCATGCTCAGCCGCAATCGTGGCGCGGATGGTCACGTCATCCACCGCGAACGCACGGAACGCTGCACGCAGTTCCGCGTCATCGCCGTGGTAGAGCCAGCGCAGGCGCTCGAAGTTGCTGGGCGCCCCCACGTCCATCGCGTTGGCAACGGTGGCAACACTGGCCTGCGGCTGATAGTCGTCGCCATTGAAGTAGGCCGGCAGTACGGCATTGGCGTTGGTGGCCAGCACAATCTGCCCGATCGGCACGCCCAGCGCGCGCGCCAGCACTGCCGCCATTGCGTTGCCGAGGTTGCCGGTGGGCACCACCAGGTTGAGCCGGCGTCGATGTGCGGCATGATGGCTCAACGCCGCATGCGCGTAGTAGCTCATCTGCGGCAGCAGGCGGCCCAGGCTGATGCTGTTGGCCGAACTCAGCGGCACCTGTGCCTGCAGCTCGCGGTCGGCCAGCGCCTGCTTGACCATGGTCTGGCAGTCATCGAACGAACCGGCCACGCGCAGCGCCCGGATGTTGTCACCGAAGCAACCGAGCTGATGTGCCTGACGCGGCGACACACGCCCATCCGGATACAGCACCACCACGCGCACGCCGGGTTGGCGATGGAAGGCCGCGGCAACGGCGGCACCGGTATCGCCGGAGGTGGCGACGACAATCGTCAGATCGCGCTCCTTGTCCGCCTGCAGTCGCGACAGCGTACCGGCCAGGAAGCGCGCGCCGATGTCCTTGAACGCCGCGGTCGGCCCATGGAACAGTTCCAGCACGTGGTCACCATCGCCGAGAGAGCGCAGCGGGACCGGGAAGTCGAAGGCCTCGCGGCAGATCGACGGCAGCGCGCCTTCCAGCGCATCGCCGGCAAAGAACGGTGCCAGCAGATCGGCGGCGGTATCGGCCAGGGTTGCACCGGCCTGCAATTCACGAGGTGCAGGCAGAACCTCGGGCACATACAACCCGCCATCGGGCGCCAATCCTGCGGCGATTGCCGCACTGAGGCCGACAGCAGGCGACTGGCCACGGGTCGAAACGAAATGCATGGGCAAGGTATCCAGTAGAGGGGAAGGATTCAGCACAGCCGCGCTCCCGGCGCGTCCAGCGGCGACACCCAGGCATCGCTGTCAAAGCCGGCCGCTGCAAATGCTGCGCGCACCGGTGCTGCTGCGGCATGGGCCTGATCGGCATCCTCGAACCAGGCGAACACGCTGGGTCCTGCGCCTGAGATGCCCGCGCCCATCGCATGGGCCGACAGCGCTGCGTCGCGTGCTGCTTCGAAACCGACAATCAGTCCGGCGCGACGCGGCTCCACCAGCACGTCGCGCAGGCCAGCGCGCACCAGCGAGGCATCGCTGCGATGGCAGCCACTCAGGACCAGCGCAAGATTGGCACTCTGTGCGACGAATTCACCCAGCGCATAGCTGCCCTGCAGCGCCTGGCGTGCACGGCGCGTTTCCAGCACCGCATGCGGATGCACCAACAGGCTGTGCCAGCTGGCCGGAACCGGAATCGGCAGCAGGCGATCAGCGGTGCACAACGCCAAGCCGCCCAGCAGCAGCGGGCCGACGTTGTCACCGTGGCGGCCGCCACTGGCCACCGCCTCGCCATCCAGCGCAAACGGGTACAACGCCTCGCGCGGCAGCGGTGCGTCCAGCAGTGCATTGGCGGCGACCAGGGCTGCAACGCTCGACGCCGCCGAACCGCCCATGCCGGAGCCGAACGGAATGCCCTTGTCGATCTCGATCGCGAAGCCGAAGTCCAGACCCAGCCCCTCGCGCAACGACATCAACGCGGCCCCTGCGGTATTGCCGGCAGCGTCCAGCGGCAGCTCGACCGCACTGCCACGGATTGCCTCGATCCGCACCACCAGTTCATCGATGCGACGCACGCTCACGGTATCGCCGACACCGGCAATGGCATGGCCGAGAATATCGAAGCCCACCGCCACGTTGGCCACCGAGGCCGGTGCGAACGCACGTGCGATCACAGCCGCGCTCCTTCGCCGGCGGCCACCCGCAGCAGGTCGGCGAACACGCCTGCGGCCGTGACTTCCGGGCCGGCGCCTGGTCCCTGCACCACCAGCGGGTTGTCGCAGTAACGGCGGGTACGGAACTGGACCACGTTGTCGGTCAGCCGCAGATTGGCGAACGCATGCTCGATGGGTAGTTCCTGCAGGCCGACCGAGGCACCGTCGGCACCCAGCCGCGCCACGTAGCGCAACACCGCACCGCGCTGCCGTGCGTCCTGCAGGCGCTGCAACAGGCTGGCATCGCTCTCGCCCAGGCGCGCCATGAAATCGTCCACGCCACCCTCGCGCAGCAACGCTGGCACCAGGCTTTCCACCTGGACCTGTTCCAGGCTGAGCGGATGACCGGCTTCGCGAGCCAATATCACCAGCTTGCGCGCGACATCGATGCCGGACAGATCGTCACGCGGATCCGGCTCGGTGTAACCCATCGAGCGCGCCTGCGCGACCAGTGCCGAGAATGGCTGGCTGCCGTCGTAACGGTTGAACAGCCAGGCCAGCGTGCCGGAGAAGATGCCTTCGATGGCCAGCACCTCGTCGCCGGTATCGACCAGGTCGCGCAGCGTGGTGATCACCGGCAGCCCAGCACCCACCGTGGCTTCATAGCGGAAACGCGCGCCGCTGGCAGCGGCAGCAGCGCGGATGCGCTGATAGCGCGCCAACGGACCGGCACCGGCCTGTTTGTTCGGAGTGACCACGTGGATGCCGGCGGCCAGCCAGCCCTCGTAGCGCTCGGCCACCTCGGCACTGCCACTGCAATCGATCACCACCGCGTGGGGCAGGTGCGCGGCCAGCAGGTGCTCGGTGAAACGATCCAGGTCACTGGCCTCACCCGCCTGCTGCAGCGCCTGCCGCCAATCGGCATGCAGGCCATCAGCCTCCAGCCGCATGCGCGAACGCGAGGCCAGCGCGCGCAGGCGCAGGTCGACATTGGCCTTGGCCAGCAGCTGTGGGCGCGCCGCCAGCAACTGGTCCAGCAGTGCGGCGCCGACATTGCCCGGCCCGATCACACCTACCGCAAACGTCTGCGGCGACAGCCAGAAGCCGGCATGCGCAGCGCGCAGCGCACGGGTGGCATCGGCACTGTCCACCGCCACCGAGATGTTGCGTTCCGACGAGCCCTGCGCGATCGCCAGGATGTTCACCTGCGCCCGGCCGAGGGCCTCGAACAGGCGCGCGGCGACGCCGGGCTGGCCCGCCATGCCGTCGCCAACCGCCGCCAGCACGCTGACACCGTCGCCGACCTGCACGCGCTGCACGTGGCCTACCGACAGTTCATGCGCAAATGCCTGCAGCAGCGCCTCGCGGCCACGCGCGGCCTCGGCCGCACGCACCACGCAGCAGATCGAATGCTCCGACGACCCCTGCGAGATCATCACCACCGAAACCTGCGCCTGGCGCAATGCCGCGAACACGCGTTCAGCGGTGCCGGGTACGCCGATCAGTCCAGTACCTTCCAGATTGAGCAGGGCCAGTCCGGGACTCAGGGTCAGGCCTTTCACCGGCCCGCGCGGCGAGCGCTCGGCACTGATGCGCGTACCCGGATGCGCCGGGTGGAAGGTGTTGCGGATGAAGATCGGCAGGCCAAGGCGGATCGCCGGCGACATCGTCTGCGGATGCACCACCTTGGCGCCGAAATAGGCCAGCTCGCAGGCTTCGTCGTAGCTCAGTGACTCCAGCTGCACCGCTTCCGGGACCAGCCTCGGGTCCGCCGACAGCACGCCGTCGACGTCGGTCCAGATGTGCAGTTGGTCGGCGTTGAACAGTGCCGCGAAGATCGCGCCGGAGTAGTCGCTGCCATTGCGACCGAGCGTGGTGATGCGATCGTGGCGGTCGCGGGCAACGAAACCGGTGGCGACCAGGCGCGACTGCGGATGCTGCAGGCGCCACCTGGCCAGGCGGTCGGCGCTGGCTTCCCAGTCCACGTCCACACCCAACTCGCCGTGCGCGACCACCAGCACGTCGCGCGCATCGAGCACGGCGCAGTCCTCACCCAGCGCGCGCAGGTGGGTACCGAGCAGCTGCGCGGAGAACACTTCGCCCAGACCCTGCACGCGATCGAGCACCTCGCGCGGCAGTTCGCCGATGACCGCCAGTGCCGCCAGCACTTCGGCCAGCTGATCGAAACGCACGTCAATCCATTCCACGGTCTCGCCCACCTGCTCGCCGAGCAGGGCCACCGCCGCGCCGCGGTGGCGGGCGCGCAGTGCATGCCAGGCCTCGCGCCAGCCTTCGTCACCCTTTGCTGCCATCTGGGCCAGTTCGATCAGCGCGTCGGTGACGCCCTTCATTGCCGAGACAACGGTGACCTGCAGCGATTCGGGGCGGGCCAGCAGCAGGCCGGCAACGTGGCGGTAGCGCTCGGCGTCGGCCACCGAGGTGCCACCGAACTTGTGCACGACAGTGGACGGCGCAGCCAGATCGGACGGAGCAGCGAGATGGGCGGGGGCGTGGGAAGACATGCAGACCTCGGTAGGAGGCCCCGTCGCATGCAGGTGTCGAGTTTCCCCGTCACCTGTATGGTGCGGGGCCGTGGTTTTCGGGAGTTACACGAAGACGACGGGCCGCACCAGGGCAGTGGTGACGGTGGTGGTGGTAATGGTGGTGGTGGCGACCGGCGCAGTCGAACGGCCCGCAGTGGCGGGGGCGATCAGGCTGGCGTGGGCGGCATCAAGGACCATGACGCACAGAAAACACCGGCCGCCGGGGTGCTGTCAAGTGCTGCGGTGCAAAAAATCGCTGCGACGATCATCGGTCATCGTGCCGCCATTTGGTTGCATCTGTGACAAAACCGGCATCAGCGCGCTTGACGACGGCATTCAGCCGGCATGTTCGGCGATCGCCCGTGGCGTACGGTGGGCGTGCGCGCACAGCATCACGCCCGCCACCAGGAAGACGATCGCCAGGGCTTCGAGCAGCGAGGGCCAGCGCTGCTGCCAGGCGAATGCGTAGAGCAGCGCGAACAGGGTTTCGAACACGATCATCTGCCCGGTCAGGGTCAACGGCAGCAGGCGGCTGGCGCGGTTCCAGAACGCATTGCCGAGGATCGAGGCCACCACCGCCACGCCGGCACTGATCGCCCAGAAGCCACTCCACTGCGCTGAGGTGTGGCTGCCGGTGTGGCCGATGAACGCCATCGGCACCAGCAGCAGGGCCAGCCCGCCGGTGGTGACGCCGGTCAGCAGTGACCAGTCGTGGCTGGACAAGTCGGAACGGCGCGCCAGCCAGCGGCTGTTGCCGATCGAGTACAGCGCCCACGAAAACAGCGCACCAAACGCGCACAGCAGGCCGATCAGGCGCTGCCGCCAGGGCGTTGCCAGATGCTCGGACATCAGTGCTTCCCAGCCAACCAGCGCCACGCCGAGCACGCACAGGCCCAGTGCCGGCAACAGCTGCTTCAACGGCACCGCGCCCTGCTCGCGCACACCAACCAGCGTCACAACCACCGGAATCAGGCCGACGATCAACGACGCCGCCGCACCTCCGGCCCACTGCACGGCCGTGGCCAGCAGCAGGAAGTACACCAGGTTGCCAGCCAGGCTCAGCCACAGCAGACCGATCCACTCGGCACGACCAAGCCGCGGGGCCAATCGCTTCCAGCGCGGCAGCAGCAGTACCACAGCGATCAGACCGTAGACCAGGTAGCGGCCGGCAGAGAGCTGCAGGGCATTGAACGACTGCAGCACGGCGGGCGCGAGGAAGACCACGCCCCACAGCGCGCCGGCGGCAACGCCATTGACGATGCCCAGGGCCATCGGGTTGTTGCGCATTTCGGGTTCTTGGGGGGAGAACAGGCTGCGCAGTGTAAGCGGTGGCCAGCGCGAGCTCTTGACCGAGGCTACTGCCCTGCCGCCGTTGTAGAGCCGAGCCGTGCTCGACTACTTTTGCACGACCCCTCGCGAACGGCAGTCGAGCACGGCTCGACTCTACAATCCGGCACCCCTGCGCCAGGCGGCCGGGGTCTGCCCACACTCACGCCTCAGCGCGCGGGTCAGTGCGCTCTGCTCGGAATAGCCTGCGGCCAGCGCGATATCGCTGATCGGCGCGGCGCTCGTACGCAGCTGGTGCTTGGCCCAGCGCAGCCGGCACGCACTGAGCCAGGCCTGCGGGCTGAGCCCGAATTCTCGCTGGAACAAGGCATGCAGACGGCTCTCGCTGACGCCCACGAATGCCGACATGCGTGCCACCGGCCACGATAGTCCCGGGTCGGCCTGCACCGCCGCGCACAGCCCCTGCATCCGCGCACCGCTACCAGCGGGTGCGAACACCTGCAGCAGCTGCGGAAGCAGGGCCGGCATCGGCTGGCCGCCCTGCACACCCGCCAGGCGGTGTCGCAGCGCCAGCGGCAGGTGCAGCCAGCGCTGCCGGCACAGATGCTCCTGCGTACCGTCATCGAGCACGCCCGGGGGGCAATCGACAATCACGAAACCATTGGGGCCATCGGCCATCTGGTCATGTGCTTCACCAGCAGCCACGAAAGCGCCCTGCAGCAGGTCCAGGCGACCGCCGCGGCCTTCCATCTCGAACTGCAGTTCGCCCTGCAGTGGCAGCACCCATTGCGCATAGTCATGACGGTCCAGGCCGGTGGCCTGTCCGTAGTGCCGCAGATGGAAGATGGCGCCCATCCTGACAGTGTGCGCGTGTAGCAACGGCCGTGCAAACCGCTGCTATAGTCGGGCCGTCATCCAACGCAGGGAGTGCAGGTCATGACCCATCAACACGTGTTTGTGGTGCTGGCCGCAAGTCTCAGCCTGGCAGTCGCCAGCTCGGCATCGGCACAGGAACGCACCCCGCCCGCTCCGCACTGCATGGATGCGGTCGGCGTGCAGGAAGTGGAGCAGGCATCACCGCGCTCGATTGCATTGCGCGCCGCCTCCGGCCAGGCCTATCGCATCGATTTCAACGAAGACTGCCCCGGTGTCCGCGGTGCCAGCACGCTGAAACTGGAAGCACCGGCCGGCTGGGCCTGTGGTCGTCCCAGCGAACGCGTCGTGGTCGACGGCCGCAGCTGCGCCGTCAGCGCGGTTACCCCGGTACAGGATCGCGACTACGCCAGCGTCGCCCGTGACAGCGATCGCCTGCGCACGGCCACCCTGCCCGCCGTGACCATCCGCGAGCGCAAGGAAATCCGCCGCAGCTTCGGCGGCTCACCGTCCTACTGCTTCGCCACCCGCAACGTCCGTGCCTGGTCATCCGACCCGCAGGGCATGCTGGTGGAGACCAACCCGCGTCGCAATGGTGGTCACCGCTACTACCGCGTCGAACTCGGCGGCCACTGCCGTCAGCTCGACCGCGCGCCGCAGCTCAGCTTCCGCTCCGGCATGCAGAACGGGCTGATCTGTGGCAATGCCGGCGATCGCATCCTCACCGCCGATTTCGAGAATGGCGACCTGCGCAACGATGCGCTGGCGCCGCTGCCGCAGTACACCCGCGGCAGCTGTACGATCCAGGCCGTCTACCCGGCATCCAGCCAGGCGTCGAACTAACTTTCGACGCCGAGGAAGGTGAACGGCGCGCTGGGCACGAAGTGGCCCAGTGCGTCGCCGGCGAACGTGTTGCGCTGGTCCTTGCCGAGCTCGAGCTTGAGCACCTGGCCACCGAAATCGACCTTTTTCAGATCGACCCAGAAGGTATTCGGGGTCAACGCCGATTCGAAGAAGTACAACCGCCGCTTGTGGTCGGCCACGGTGCGCCAGCGCGTGGACGAGATGTTCGGCTCGCCCGGCGTGGTGATGCCGTACGGCACCGACGCGTTGCGGATCACGCTGAACACACTGGCCAGGGCCTCCACCGGATCCTCGGCCTTGGGAATGGCATTGATGTAGAACGAAGCCCGCGCGAAGCGGTCGGATGAGCGGTTGGTACCCGGCAGCATCACCGTGCCACCGATCTGCTGCCAGTAGCTGTTGAGTGCCAGCTGCTGCTCGAAGATCGGCGAGTTGGTCATCACCTGGTAGCGGCGGTCGTGATGGATCACCTGGCGGCCGCCGATGTATTCGACAATGGCGCTGTCGCCGGTGGCATCGGACAGTGACAGGTGCAGCGTCGCCTGGCGGTCTTCGCCGGGAACCTTGTCGGTGACGATCGAGTACGGCTCGCGCTTCAGCGCCGCCACCGCCTCTTCCACCGTTGCGAAATTGTCGAGCACGTACTGCGCCCACAGCGAGATGGCCAGTCCCGGCTTGTTGCCGCGCTGCTGCGGGTACTCCGACTCCACCAGCCACAGCAGGTTGGCGACCAGGCCCTTCTCGTTCATGCCATCGGTGGTCGATACGTCGTAGCCGGTGGCCACCACGCTGCCGTAGCGCGCGGTCCACGCCAGCGACTTCGGACCCGCCTGGCCGGTGCGCGCAATGCCGCGCGGCAGGACGTAGAGATTGGTCGCTACGTCGACCTTCCAGTCCATCGAACGTGCGGTGATCACATCACCGTTGTCACCCAGGTACACCGCGCGCGTACAAGCCAGTGCCGGTGTGATCGCGGCGGCCAGCGCCACGGCCAGCATCGCCCTACCCTTCCACTTCATCCGTGCCATATCAGTACGCTCCTTTCCCCGTGGTCCGTGGATCTGACCCGATCCATCGTGACACAGCGGTGAAACCTCAGCGTACGAAGCGGTCGTGCAGCCAGAAGCCCAGCAGCATCGCGGGTACGAACCACAGCGCTTCGCGAGATGCCACCGCCAGGCCGGCAATGGCCGGACCGGGGCAATAGCCTGCCCAGCCCCAGCCTATGCCGAACAGTGCGGCGCCCAGCAGCAGGCGCGCATCGATATCACGTACGGTGGGCAGCTGGAAGCGGGCCGCACACCAGGGGCGCGTGCGTCGCAGCACCCAGCGCTGCCCGACCGCACTGACCAGCATCGCCGAGGCCAGCACCCACATCAACGTGGGATCAAAATCACCGGCCACATCGAGGAAGCCGAGCACACGACGCGCGTCGGTCATCCCGGAAAGCGCCAGCCCAGCGCCAAACAGCGCACCAGCCACAGCGGCGGCCCATAATGCGCGACTCATGCCAGACCTCCGCCGTGCCGGATCAGGAAGGTGGTCAGCATTGCGCAGGCCATGAACACCAGCACTGCCAGCAGCGAACGCTTCGAGCCGCGGGCCATGCCACAGACGCCGTGGCCACTGGTGCAGCCGCTACCCAACCGGGTACCAAAGCCCACCAGCAGGCCGGCGCCGACCAGCTGCCAGGCCGGCAACGCATCACGCAGCGGCACCTGCGGCGATGCCTCCGGCACCGATTGCCACAGCAACACCAACCCCGCCGCAGTGAGCAGTCCGAGCAAGAACGCCCAACGCCAGCCGCGCTCCCCTTTTGCTGCGCGCAGGCTACCCGCAGCGATTCCGCTGATGCCGGCCACACGCCCGAGGGTGGCGAGTAACAGCACCGCGGCGGCGCCGATCAGCGCCCCGCCAGCCACTGCACTCCATGGCAGGTTCACGCCCTGCCCCTGTCGATTCCGTTCATCGGCTTGCCTTTTTATTTAGCTTTTTCTAAATTAGCTTCTTCTAAACAAAAAGGTCAACCATGGCCCACATCGAGCTCGACAGCGCAGCAATGGCCGAGCACGCCACGCAGGCCGCCGCTCTGCTCAAGCGCCTGGCTCATCCTGCGCGGTTGCGCGTGTTGTGCCGGCTGGTGGAAGGCGAAGCGCCGGTGCCGGAGCTGCAGGCGCTGACCGGGCTCAGTGCATCGGCGCTGTCGCAGCACCTGGCGGTGCTGCGCGAACTGGATATCGTTGCGACCCGGCGCCAGGCGCAGGCCATCCACTACCGCGTGGTCGATGGCCCGGCGCTGGGTGTGCTGAAAGCGTTGCATGCCGCCTACTGTGGTGGCGACCCGCGCTGAGCGGGGATGCGGGCTCAGCCGACGTGCAGGACCGGCTGCACTACCCTGTCGAGCAGATCCACCGGCGTCGGCGCGGAACGGTCGCCCTGCAGTGCGCGGGTGAAGCCCGACCAGTCACTGGAAGACAGCTGGCGCAGCAGCGCAGCATCCACCGGCAGCGCGCGCATCGACCAGTACGGGAACTGGCGCTGGCCCAGCCGGCCGCGTGCCAGCTCGACGATGTCGATATGGCTACCAGCCTGCAGGATGCGCTCATACACCGAATCGATGCCGTCCGGTGGGCCCTCGATGTACTGCAGGAAACGGTCGCCGTCATGCAGCAGCACGCCGGTCACCCCGGCCAGCTTGTTGAAGCGTGCCGCGTCCTCGACCAATACATGCAGGCGTTCGGCGGAAAGATCCGGCAGCACCTTGCTGACGTAGGCGATGGCACGCAATGGCATGGAGCTTCCTTGGCAACGTGAGTCGCCACGGTAGCAGTTGCGGACGAGCCCGTCTCAGTATCGGGAAACGTTTGCTGAAGAATTCAGCTTGCGGCCGCCAGCGCTCCGTCACTGCGCCTCGGCAACAACGCCTCGAACACCACCTGCCCTGCTTCGTTGCGGGCACCGATACGACCGCCATGCGCCCGCACGAACTGATCGACGATGTACAGGCCGAGGCCAAGTCCGTTGCTCTGGTGGAAGCTGGCCTTGAACGGTTCGAACAGGCGCGGCAGCAGCGCCGCATCGATCTCCCCGGCATTGCGCACCCGCAACAGCACGTTGCGCGGGTCACGGCCATCCACCTCGACCTGTGCCTCGTTGCCATGCGTCAGCGCATTGCCGATCAGGTTTGCTGCAACCTGTCCCAGTCGATCCAGGTCGCCCTGAAGCTGCGTGTCGCCGTGTGTATCCAGTCGGATCCGGCCCGCACCATGCGCACTCCCCACCTCCGCCACCACCGCCCGGGTGACCTCGGCCAGATCGCAGGTACTGGCCTGCAGGCGCAGGCCGCCGCTGCGGATCCGCGAGAAGTCCAGCAGCTGCTCCACCATCCGCGCCATGCGCAGGGTGCTGGCCTCCAGGTACTGCAGCGTCTGCTGCGCACCCGCGTTGCCTTGCGGAAGGTCCAGCGCCAGCTTGTCGGCGCACAGCAGGATCGCCGACAGCGGCGTACGCAGGTCGTGGGTCAGTACCGCAGCCATCGTCTCGTTGAGCTTGAGCGCACGCTCCAGCGCTTCGTTGCGCGCCTTCAGCAACTGCCGTTGCTGGTACAGCTCGATGAAGACGTTGACCTTGCTCAGGATCACCTGCGGCGCCACCGGCTTGTGCAGGAAATCTACCGCGCCGGTTTCGTAGCCCTTGAACGCGCGCACCGGATCATCCGGCGAGGCGGTCAGGAAAATGATCGGTACCGTGCGGCTGCGATGCGAACCGCGCATCAGCTCAGCCAGGGTGAAGCCATCGATCTCCGGCATGTGCACGTCCAGCAGGGCCAGCGCGACCTCATGCTCCAGCAGCAGCTCCAGCGCCTGCGCACCGGAGCTGGCCAGCAACAGATTGACGCCCTCGCGCTGCAGCAGCGCCTGCATGGCCACCAGGTTCTGCGGCACGTCATCGACGATCAGCAGGTTGACCGGGGACTGCGACTGCGCAGGGTCCGGTGGCAGCAGGTTCATGCAAACAACTCCTTCAGGCGACGACACATCAGTTCAAGGGGCAGCACGGCATCGGCGCCGGCATGCTGCAGGGCGGAAGCCGGCATCATCGATGCCTCGGCCTCCTCGGGGCATTGCAGCCAGGCGCGGCCTCCGGCGGCGCGTACAGCGGCTACGCCTTCGCTGCCATCGCTGCTGGCACCGGTCAGCAGCAGCGCCAGCACCTGCGGACCAAACACCGCAGCGGCCGATTCAAACAGCGGGTCGATGGCCGGGCGCGAGAACAGCACTGGCGCGTCCA
The DNA here is from genome assembly GCF_056861405.1 of Stenotrophomonas sp. 22DLJC03. Taxonomy (NCBI): domain Bacteria; kingdom Pseudomonadati; phylum Pseudomonadota; class Gammaproteobacteria; order Lysobacterales; family Lysobacteraceae; genus Stenotrophomonas; species Stenotrophomonas sp. 22DLJC03. The sequence goes on along the minus strand of NZ_JBSPUG010000005.1, from coordinate 270,312 downwards.
CCGACAAAGCGACCGCGCCGGCATCCTCCACCAGCAGGTGGTAGTCCGGCGGGGCGAACGTCACCGTTCCGGGCTGCAGCGGCTGCTTGTCCTCCGCCTCGCGCACCTGCAGCGCGCAGTACGGCGCCAGCACTTCGGCAATGCGGCTGGAGCGGTCGCGCGGCAGGTGCAACACGGCCAGCACCGGCGCCGGCAGCCTGGCCGGAAGCGCACCCAGCACAGCCTGCAGCGCCGCGACGCCTCCTGCGGAGGCACCGACCACCAGCACCGCTGGGCGAACCTGCACCGCCATCAGGCCACCTTCCGGTACAGGCGATGCTCGCGCGAACAGACCTCGAAGGCATCGTGGTGGCGCCCGAACTGCAGCGACTCCTTGCTGCCCAGGCCGAGGAATCCCCGGTGCACCAGCGCCTCGCGGAACAGTCCCACGGCCCGGTCCTGGAGATCACGGTTGAAATAGATCAATACGTTGCGGCACGACACCAGATGCACTTCGGAGAACACGGTATCGGTGGCCAGGCTGTGGTCGGCGAACACCACGTTGCGACGCAGCTGGCGGTCGAACACGGCGCCATCGTAGGCCGTGGCGTAATAGTTGGACAGCGACGCGGTGCCACCGGCAGCCAGGTAGTTACGGCTGAACTGGGCCATCCGGTCGATGCCATAGGCGCCCGCCTCGGCCGTGGCCAGCGCGGCCGGATTGATATCGGTGGCATAGACGATGCTGCGCTCGAGCAGCCCTTCTTCATGCAGCAGGATCGCCAGCGACCACACTTCCTCCCCGGTGCTGCAACCGGCCACCCACAGCTTCACCGACGGATAGGTGCGCAGCACCGGCACCACCTGTTCGCGCAGCTCACGGAAATAGGCGGGGTCCCGGAACATCTCCGAGACCTGCACGGTGAAGAACTGCATGGCCTGGGCGAACAGCTCCGGCTCGTGCAGCAGGCGATGCTGCAGGTCCGCCAGGCGCTCGCACTCATAACGCTGCATGGCCTGGCGGATACGCCGGCGCAGCGACGACACCGCATAGCTGCGGAAGTCATAGTGGTAGCGCTGGTACAACGCCTCCAGCAACACCTTCAGTTCCAGATCGAACAGCGCCTGCTCGTTCATTGCCGCGAGCACCAGACCCGGCACAGCGAGACCAGCTTGTCGACATCGATCGGCTTGGCGATGTAGTCATTGGCACCGGCCTGCAGGCAACGTTCGCGGTCGTCCGGCATGGCCTTGGCGGTCAACGCGATGATCGGCAGGTCCTGCAGGTGGCGCTGCGCGCGGATCTCGCGCATCGCGGCCAGGCCATCCTTCTCCGGCATCATGATGTCCATCAGCACCAGGTCGACCTCACGCTCGGCCAGGCGGTCAACCGCCTCCTGGCCGTTGCGCGCGATCTCCAGGGTCACGCCAAGCGGTTCGAGCACGCTGGACAGCGCGAAGATGTTGCGCACGTCGTCCTCGGCCAGCAATACGGTGCGGCCGTCGAGCACGGTGTCACGGCGGCGCGCCTCCCGCAGCAGACGCTGCTGGTCGCTGGGCAGACTGGCCTCGACGCTGTGCAGGAACAGGGTCACTTCGTCCAGCAGGCGCTCCGGCGAACGCGCGCCCTTGATGATGATGCTCTTCGAGTAACGGCGCAGGCGCTGCTCTTCTTCGCGGCTGAGCGCCCGGCCGGTGTAGACGATCACCGGCGGGAAGCCGACGTCATCGTTGTTGGCCATGTGCTCGAGCAGGTCGTAACCGCTGCCATCCGGCAACGACAGGTCCATCACCATGCAATCGAAGGTAACCGTGCTGAGCTGTTCCAGCGCGCCGGCAAGTGTACCGACGGCGACAATCTGCAGTTGCTCGCGGCCCAGCAGCAGCTCCAGGTTGCGGCGCAGCTCGCTGTCGTCCTCGACGATCAGCAGGCGCCGTACATCGCGCCGGCTGGTCTGTTCCAGCTGCTCGATGGCCGCTGCCAGACGCTCACGTGTGGTCGGTTTGATCGCGAAGCCGATCGCGCCCAACTCGCGCGCCACCTGGCTGCGGTCCATCGCCGAAACCACATGCACCGGGATGTGGCGCGTATCCGGATTGCGCTTCAGCCGCTCCAGCACGCTCAGACCGGAAACGTCGGGCAGGCCGATATCGAGCAGGATGCCGTTCGGGCGCAACTCGGCAGCCAGCGCCAGCGCTTCTTCGGCCGTGCTGGCTACCACGCAGTCGAAGTCCAGCTCATGGGCCAATGCCACAAGCGCCTCGGCGAAGGTGGTGTCATCCTCCACCGCCAGGATCAGCCGACCGGCGCGCTGGCGCCGGCCCCGGTCATCCGCCACGCTCGCAGTTGCCATCGACACAGCGGCCGGGGGCACAGCCGCAGACGCAGCCACAACACGAGCGGCTGCCGGTGCCGGTGCCGCCGCTGGCAACAGGACAGTTTCCGTCGCCGTCGCCGTCGCCGTCCCCGTCCCCGTCCCCGTCCCCGTCCCCGTCCCCGTCCCCGTCCCCGTCGCCGGGAGAGCTTCGGACGCCGGCGCACCCTGCAGCGGCAGCTCAAGGATGAAGCAACTGCCGCGTCCCGGCTCGCTGTCGACCTGGATGCTGCCGCCCATGCGCTCGGCCAGGTCGCGCGAGATCGACAGGCCCAGGCCGGTGCCGCCGTAGCGGCGACGCGTGCTGCCATCGGCCTGGCGGAACGCCTCGAAGATGACCGGCAGCTGCTCGCGGGCGATGCCGATGCCGGTATCGCAGACATCGAAACGCACGCGTCCACTGCCGCCAGCGCGCACGTGCAGGCTGACCTTGCCGTGCTCGGTGAACTTCAGGGCATTGGCCAACAGGTTCTTCAGGATCTGCTGCAGGCGCTGGTTGTCGGCCATCAGCTGGGTCGGTGCCAGCGCATCGGCCTCGATCTCCAGCGCCAGGCCCTTCTGCCGCGCCATCGGCTCGAAGGTCTCGCGCAGGCGTTGCAGCACACTGTCGACCACCACCACTTCATCGGCCAGCTCAACGTGGCCGGCCTCGATGCGGGACAGATCGAGGATGTCGTTGATCAACGCCAGCAGGTCATTGTTGGACGACAGGATCGCACGGGCATACTTCACCTGCTCCTCGGTCAGCGTGCCGTCCTTGTTGTCGGCCAGCAGCTTGGCCAGGATCAGCGAGCTGTTCAGTGGCGTGCGCAGTTCGTGCGACATGTTGGCGAGGAACTCGGACTTGTAACGCGAGGTGGCAGCCAGCTCATTGCTGTTGCGGACCAACTGCCCCTGCGCAACCAGCAGCGCCTGCTTCTGCGCCTCCAGTTCATGGGTGCGCTCTTCCAGCTGGACATTGCTCTGCTCCAGCTCGGCCTGCTGCTCTTCCAGATGGCTCTGTGACTGCAACAGGCTGCGGCTCTGCTCTTCCAGCTCCTCGTTGGCCACACGCAGCTCTTCCTGCTGGGCCTGCAGTTCTTCGCCCTGACGCTGCGATTCTTCCAGCAGGACCACCAGCTGCGCCCTCAGCAATGACGCACGAAGGGCCATGCCGATGGTCTCGGCGCAGCGCTCCAGCAGTTCGTCGTCCAGGCCCTGCTGGTCACCGACGCGCGCCCGGCCCAGCTCAATGACACCCACCACGCTGCCATCGCTGTTGATCGGCGCAAGGATGCGTTCGCGCACCGGCAACCGGCCCAGGCTGGTCTGCAGTTCGAGCACGGCTGCCTCGTCGCCGTGCAGGTGACGGATGCGTTCATCACGCGCGACCTGCCCGGCCAGTCCTTCCTGCAACGACAACGAGGCGGGTGTGCCTGAGGGCAGCGCCATGCCACCGGTCAACTGCAGCCGTCCGCCCTCCAGCCGATAGACCGCCCCCACGTCGGCGCGAAGCTGCTCCGCCAGACGGGTCACTGCCGCATCGGCGATCTGCTCCGGCCCCAGGTCGCCGCGCAGGCTCATCGCCACCGCGTTCTCCGCCTCCTGCAGCCACAACGCGCGCATCGCCTGGCGCCGGGCCTGGATCGCACGGGAAACAATCAGCGCGATCATCAGGAATGCGCCGCCGCCGATGCTGCGATTGACGAACGAGAATGCCGAGTTCGAGCTGGCCGGTGCGATGTTGTAGCCGACGATCAGCAGGATGCAGGCAAGCACCGCCACAATGAACGGTGCCCGTGCGCTGCGCTGGAACACCGTCACGCCCACGGCAAGGAAGTAAGCCAGCCATACCGCATAGCCCAGCGGTACCACCAGCTCCAGCGCGATGGTTGCGGCCAGCAGCACAGCGGAGGTCATCCAGATCCAGCGGTCACGCGTGGTCGCACCAGGACGCATGCAGGTCGGCTCCAGTAGACAAAAAGGTGGGTGATGGTACTCCGTGTCGCATTCAGCCGCACAGGACCATTGGCACGCGCCTCGCCTGCACGCATCCTTCACACTTCAATGCCTAGCTTTTCGTCCCTCACAGGGGTAATGCTCATTTCAACGTGGACGCAGCAGCTTCTACGGCGTCCGTGCTGACGGACCCTTCCCGACAACTGCGATTGCTGATCGACAGCGTGCGCGACCATGCGCTGTATCTGCTTGATCCCGATGGCAGGGTATGCAGCTGGAACCCGGGTGCCGAGCGCATCAAGGGCTATTCAGCCGACGAGGTCATCGGCACCCATTTCGGTCGTTTCTATCTGCCTGCCGATCGCGAGGCGGGTGAACCGCAGCGCCTGCTCCGTCTTGCAGCGCAGCACGGCCATCATGCAAGCGAGGGCTGGCGGGTCCGCCGTGACGGCTCTTCATTCCGCGCCAGCATCGTGATCGAGCCGGTCTCCGAAGCCGGCGAACTGCTCGGCTTCGTCAAGATCACCCGTGATATCACCGAGCAATGGCAGGCACAGCGGCTGCTGCGCGATGCCCAGCGGGCACTGCGCCATACCCAGCAGTTCGAGACCGTCGGCCGACTCAGCCGCGGGCTGTCGCATGAGTTCAACAATCTGCTGACCACCATCGGCAACGCGCTGGACCTGCTGTCCCTGCGCGTCAGCGGTGACGACGTACGCGCCGCCGAACTACTGGATGCTGCGCAGACCGCCACCGACCGCGGCGCCCTGCTGACCCGCCAGCTGCTGGCCTTCAGCACCGGCCAGACGCTGATCCGGGAGGCAGTGGACATCAATGCGCTGGTGCAGCAGTGGCTGCCCGACCTGCAGCGTGCCTGCCCTCCTTCGGTCGTGCTCGATGCCCGCTTCACGCCGGATCTGCCACCGGTCAGCACCGATGCGATGCAGCTGCAGACCGCACTGGCCAACCTGGTGGCCAATGCCGTGGAGGCGACCCTCGACGGTGGTCGCATCCTGGTCGGTACCGCCCTGGAACATCGCCTCGACCCGGATGCGGACACCACGTTGCAACGTGGCTACGTCACCCTCAGTGTCTGCGACGAGGGCCATGGCATGGCCGCTGAAATCGCCGAGCGGGCAACCGAACCGTTCTTCACCACCAAGGACATCGGCAAAGGCAGCGGCCTGGGCCTGAGCCAGGTGTTCGGATTCACTACCCAGAGCGGCGGCTTCGTCGACGTGTCCACCACGCCCGGTGTCGGCACCACGGTCAGCCTGCTGCTTCCCGCAATGGAGGAACCTGCCCATGACCGATGACCCGATCCGTGTATTGATGGTGGAGGACCAGACCGATCTTCGCGAGATGATCGGCCTGGCCCTGCGCGATTTCGGCATCGACGTGGCGACGACCGCCGATGCACACGAAGCGGCCGCCCTGTTGAAGGGTGAAGCACGCTTCGACGTGGTGTTCAGCGACATCAGCATGCCCAACGGCATGTCCGGCATCGAACTCAGCGAACATGTGGCGCGCGATCAGCCGCAGGCGCGGATGATCCTGTCATCCGGCTACGCCCGCTCGCAGCTGCCGCCGCTGCCCGAGCAGGTCGAGTTCCTGCCCAAGCCCTATCGCCTGCGCCAGCTGGTGGAGCTGTTGATGCAGGCGTGAGGCTTGCCCGGGCAATGCCCGGCACGTCCGTGCCGTAGAGCCGAGCCCACCCTCGGCTGCCTTCCTCAATAGCGCCCTACCAGGTTCAGATACCAGCCGCGGTGGGTGTAGTCGAACTTCGTCAGGTCATCGCTGAAGTCGGTGAAGTTGTAGCCGACGCCGACGCGGAAGTTGCGACCGATATCGCGATCGACACCGGCCAACCACCCCTGACGGCGGCCGCCGTCACGCACATCCAGCAGGCGGTATTCCAGCAGGCCATGCCATTGGTAGTACAGGTCGTAGCGCAGCTGTCCCGAGGCAAAGCTGGTGGCTGAATCGAACCACGGGCCGGTGCCACGCCCGTAGCGCACCTCGCCTTCGCGGCGGGCGGCCTTCGCCGCCACTTCCCAGCGCTGATCGATGCGGTAGACCCCTTCCAGCGACAGCACCTGGGTGCGCTGGTCGTAGTCCACGCCGTTGACCTGGCCCATCGTCGACAGGTCATACAGGTAGCTGTAGCGACCGAACAACGCCCAACGGTCGTTGTCCCACGGACGGTAGGCGAAGCCGAGGTTGCCTTCGATGAAGCGCGCGCCCGCGACCGGATTGATCGCATCGTCGGTATCGGCGTAGTTGAAGCGCGCCGCAATGCGCCAGCTGTCGTTGAGGCGATGGCTCAGCCGGTTGGTGCTGACCCACTGCGTGCGCCGCTCCGCGCCGGTATCGCGGCGCCACTCCAGCTTGCTCTGCCAGTCGGTGCCCGGCGAGGTACGCCCGCCGGACAGGCTCACCGCCTTGCGGTCGACCTGGCCGGTGCTGGCGTCGAGCTTGCCGTTGCTCAGCGTGAAGCCCGCATTCCAGCCCACCGCTGGATAGAAATCCATGCCGAAGGTGTGCGCCAGCCCGGACTCCTGCCCGGATTTCAAGAACTGGCTTTCGTTGAACACGTTGACCTGGTCGGACAGCCGCCAGCGCTGGCCCAGGGTCCATCCATCCTGCGCATTGGGGCTGAACAACGGGTCGTACTCGCTGCGGTCGGTCGACTGGGTAAACGCACCGTAGAAGCTGTGCTGCGGGGTCAGCCGGTACTCGGCGTTGATCTGCGCCGCGGTTCCGCGATCGCCATCGCTGACTTCAGCGCCGACGGTGGACAGGTTGGCAAAGGTCCAGGTGCCGCCGGCCACCACCGCATCGTTGTCGGCATAACGGCCATGGTCGTCGTCCACGGTCAGCTGGCCACCACCATACACATCCAGCGAGGTGCCGATGCGATGGGTGTAGCGTGCGGCCGCCAGCACGCCGGCCACGTTGCCGCCACTGCCGCGATCCTCCTGCACCCGGCGCAGCTCGGCCGACAGTCGATCGTTGTCGCCGATCCGCCATTCGGCGGTGGCCTGCGCCTGGATCAGCGACTGCGCGCCACGACGTGCCTCGCTGTAGCGCGCGTACAGGCTGAAGTCGTCGGTCACATAGCCGAGCAGCTCAGCGCCCTGCTCGCGCACGCGCTGGCCGGTGTCGAAGCGCCCAACCGAGTAACCTCCGTCCACCTGCCGCCACCAGGCACCGGCGCTCCAGTCGCGCTGGGTCCAACCCAGCTCGCGCAGGTTGATGCGGGCCTCGACCGCCGTCGCCTCACCTTCGCGCGGCCCCTCTGGATTGAGCCGGCTGAAGCTGAGTCCGCCGTTGTCGGAGAAGAACACCGGCGCACTGGTCGCCTCGCTGCGGCTGTGCTCCACCTTCAGGTAGGTACCGCGGCCTGCCTGCAGAGTCAGGTCCGCACCCTTCAGCGAGTAGTCCTGACCGGCGCGCTGTTCGTCCACATAGGTGGCGCCCAACGCCACGTGATCACCGAACCAGTGCTTGCCACGAACGCCGGCGGTGATGTCATCACTGTCAAAGCCGGTCGGCACCCATTCGTAGTCGACAATCAGGCGCTGTTCGTAGCCGTCCAGCGGTACGTCGCGACTGATCCGGCGCAGGTTCTCGCGGCTGACCTGGGCCAGCGGCCGGGTCAGCAGGATGCGGCCCTGCAGGGCATCGATCTCGTAGTCGGCGCCGCGCACCATCGGCACGCGTTGCTCGACACGGCCGGTGGTACGGTCGCGGATCTCCAGCACCACCTGGTCCGAGCCACTGAGGATGCTGGCATGGCGCAGGTAGTACAGGCTGCCGCCGGTACCGATGAACTCGCTGTGGCCGGGCGCGGTTTCGGCCTGCGACCCGAACAGGCGCAGTTCGCTGCGCGCATCGCCCCAGGCATTGGCACCACGGGATCGCCACGACAACGCCGCACCGTACAGAGAGCGCACATACTGCGCGTACTCGGTGCCGGTCAGCCCGGTGTTGTAGTTGCCCCACAACGCCTGGTTCTTGTCCCAGTCCAGGCGCAGGTAGAAGCGCCCCATGCTGTCCACATCGCGCTGGGTCAGCGAATCATCGCCGTAGGTCGGGTAGTACAGGTCGGGGTCGAGGCTGCGGAACAGGTCGCGCGGATCGGCGGTGGTGAAGCCGGTGAACAGCTCGTCCAGCGGACGGTTCTGGGTGTCGGCCTGCGCAGTCAGAAGGTAGCGGCCACGGGTCTTGGCCTTCAGGTAGAAGGCCAGACGACCATCGCTGAGCACGTCATCGTTACGCTCGCCGCGGGCAAGGTCCTGCCCTGCCCCGCTGGCCTTGTTCTGGTACACGGTGATGTCGGCCAGGCCGACACCGAACAGGTACCGGCCACTGACATCGACCTCCAGCGTGCGTGCGATGGCCGGCGCATCCGGCCGTTCGACGCGCACGTCGAAGGCGTGGTGGCCGATCGGCATCAGGTACTCGGCAGCGAACTTGCGGTCCTGGTCCAGCGGATAGCTGTCGCCGTTGATCTTCAGCGCGGCGCCGAGCGGCAGGTCACGGCCACGCAGGCGGACCCGCGAGCCGTACACCGGGATGTTCTGCTGGCGCAGGCCGTTGCTGTCGAACACCTGCTGCAGCAGCGACAACGTCGCTGCCTGGTTGGCATCCACCGCAGTCCCGCGGCGGTCCTCCAGCGCGTCACGCAACTGCTGGTTGCCACGCTCGAACTCCGCCGGGGTCACCAGCTGCATGGACTGCGCGGTGGTCTCATCCACATTGCCCTCGGCATCGAAGGCACGCAGCACATAGACCAGGCGGTCGCCACGACGCAGCGGTGTCGAAGCCGGCAGCGTGCCATCCCAGCTGCCCTGTGCGACGGCGGCCACCGGCAGTTCGAACTGCGCCAGCGGTGCAACGCGGTCGGTGTCGCTGCCGCGATAGAGGCTCACTTCCAGCCGCTGGATGAAGGCGGTGTAGTTGCCACGCACATAGAACTCGACCGGTCGCACGATGCGACCTTCGTCGAAAGCGACCATGCCCGGTGCCGACACCGACAGTTCTGGCTGGCCCATGGCCGGGTCTTCGGTGGCCCAGATCGCGCCCCCTTCCGGAAGGCGGATCATGAACTCGCCCCGGACCGTCGCTTTGCCTGGTTCATCGATCGCCACGCTGACCCGGCGATCCGGCTGCAGCGCCTGCGAGCTGGAACGCGTCGAGGTGCCTTCGGTCACCGGCTCGTCATAGCTGCGCGAGCGCAGGCTGAACAGCAGTTCGCCCTCGGCATTGCAATGGTTGCCGTCGCAACGGATCGGTGTTGGCTCGGCGGCGGGCGGCGCCGCCTGGACGGCACCGGCCAGCCCGAGCAGCATCGCCTGGTACAGAACGGCGCGCTGCAGGTGGGCCGCGCGACGCGCGGTAGAGTGATGCGCGCTCATCGGCGTGCCTCCTGTTGGCGGGCGGCCGCGCGGGTGGCGGCGCTCTCCTCGTTGCGCACGCGCAGGCGCTGCTGCACGGCTGGGCTGAGCTGGCTGCGCAGCGCCTCGAACACGGCATTGGCACGACGCAGGCCCAGCGCCTGGTTATAGGCATGGCTGCCGCGCACATCGGTGTGCCCGACCAGGCTGACCTGACCACCCCCCATCTTCTCCAGGCGCGCGGCGATGGCCGCCAGCAGCGGCTTGAACTCCTCGCGTACGACCGCCTTGTCGGTGTCGAACAATACGTTGCCCAGCAGCGCGCCAGCGGCATCGACACCGGCCAGCAGCGAGTGCGGATCCTGCACGTCGGTACGCAGCTGCACGGTCAGGCCTGCGCGCGCACTCTCTGCCACTTCGGCCTGCAGCGCATCGCGCACCACCGCCGCACGGGCGAATGCCAGCGCCTGGCTTTCGCCATTGGCCGCGATCACCACGTCCCCGCCCTGGTAGCGGTCCACCACCTCGGCCATCTTCGCCAGCACGGGGTGATAGCTGGCACGCAGTTCGCTGCTACCCGGAGCGAACAGAACTTCGCCGAGGGCGAGCTCCATGCGTTCGGTCGCAGCCTGCGGCGACGGTGGCAGGCGCACGCCGAAGCTGAAGCGCGTCGGCACGCCTTGGGTGACCCGTCGCAGCAGCGGATTCTCGGTGGTCAGCTCGGCTCCGGCCGGTATCGTGGCCGGGTCCAGCTTGATGATGAAGTTGCGCCCCAGGCGTGCATCACCGCCGTGGACATCGGCCAGGTGGTAGCGCCCGAACGGATCGGTCTCCACCAGCAGGCCTTCCACCGTGGCCAGGCGCACGCCCGGAATGCCCTGCTCCTGGATGCCCTCGTTCCCGATCACATAGGCCACTTCGTAGCCATCGGCCACGCGTGCGATCTCACGGCGGACGGTCGGCGCGGCGGCGGTCAGGCCCTTGCCGGCATCGCCACTGAGCTGCACGCTCGTGCCCCCCTGCGCATCCATCCGCAAGCGATGCCCCTGTGCGCTCTCCAGCACGAAGTCATCGCTGAAGGCCAACTCGCGCAGGCGCTGGCGCAGCACCACCTGATGCACCTCGACGGTATCGGAGGTCGACGCGCGTCCGTGCACCACACCGATCTGCACGCCATGCAGCAGCGGCGCACTGGCATCGGCCAGCGGTTGCGGGCCTTCACCACGGTCCAGCGTGGTCGAGCCCGGCACATAGGCCGCAGCAGCGAACCCGCCTTGCACTCGCACGCCGCTCAGCTCGGCACTGTCCTGCCAACCGTCGCCGTCGCGATCGTCGAACACGGTGCCGAACACCAGGCTGTCTTCCAGCAGCGGGTCCGCATCCATCGCCACTTCAGCAGTGGCCACGTTCGACAACGGACTGCCGTCATCGGCAGTCGCTACCGCCTGATTCATGTGGGTACCGCTGCGCACACCGGCGCCCACCCGCAGCAGATAGGTGATGGTGGCACTGCGACCCACCGCGATGTCCACCGCACCGATGCGCAGCGGCGACTGGCTGCTGGCCAGCGCGAATGCACCGTCATCGTCGGCCACGCGCATCGAGCCATCCACGTAGCTGAAGCCCGGCGGTGGTGTATCGACCACCACGCCATCGCGCCAGTGGCTGCCTCCCACGTTCTCCACCACCAGCTGGTAACGCACCAGGTCGCCCACTTTCACCCGACGCGGGTTGGCGGTCTTGGTGATGCGCAGCGAGAAATCAGAGATCACCTTGTGATGCGTCTCGCAGGTCGTGCACTCCGGGGGCGGCGAGCCATCCGGGTACTGCCCGCGCAGACGATTCAGCACCTGGGTCCGCGCTTCCTGGTTGACGATCGCCTGGTAGACGTATTCGTGGCGACCAACCGGTGTACCGCTCGGCACCGTGCAGACGATGTCCGCGCCCTGCTGCGCACATCCAGCGGGCAGGCTTTCGATGCTCAACCCTGCATCAGGTGTATCGACCAGCTGCAGCGGCTGGCGCAGGGCAGCGCGCTCAACGGTGGCAACCAGGGTGTAGCTCAGGCGGTCACCTGGGCGAACATCGGTGCCGCTGGCCGGGCCGGACTGCTTCTCCAGTACCACACGCGGGTCGGCCAACGCATGTTCGGTACTGCAGTCGCCGCTGCAGGTGGGCGTATCACCGCCACCGCCGAGCACCGCATTGCGTACGCTGCCGGTGGCCTGCGCATTGACCCGCGCGCGATAGCCCAGTGTGTAGGTGCCCGGCGCGGTCCCGGCCGGCAGCGTGCACACCAGTGGGTTGCTGCTGTTGCAGGTGAACGGACCGGGCTGGGTGACCGACTGCAGGTCCAGGCCGCGGCCCAGCGTATCGGTCAGGGTCACCACATCCAGCGTCTGCGAATTGGCGACCGTCACCTCGACGCTGTAGTCCACCGCATCGCCGATATCGATCGGCGCCACCGTGCTCGATTGCTTGCGGTAGGTCACCACCGCCGACAGCACCGGCGTGGTGGTGCCGCAGTTGCTGGTACAGGTATTGGTGCCGGTGCCACTGCCCAGCACCGCATTGCTGACGCTGCCCTTGGCCTGCGCGTTCACCTTTGCGGTGTAATCCACCGCATAGGTGCCCGGCGCGGTACCGGCCGGCAGCGTGCACACCAGCGGATTGCTGGCGTTGCAGCTGAAGCCCTGGCTGGCGGTGACCGCGCCGAAATCGAGACCCGGGCCCATGGTGTCGGTCAGGGTGAACAAGGACGTGGTACGCGAACGGCTGACCACGGCGGTGAGCGTGTAGGCGATGCTGTCGCCCACTTTCACCGCACCTGCAGCGGCCGAGGTCTTGCGGTAATCGATCTCGCTACCTGCCACGGGCGTGGTGGTATCGCAGTTGGCCGTGCACGACGGATTGTCGCCACCACTACCCAGCACCGCGTTGGTGACCTGGCCGCTGGCCTGCGCATTCACTACGGCGGTGTAGGACAGGCTGTAGCTGCCCGGCACGGTACCGGCCGGCAGCGTGCACACCAGCGGATTGGCGGCATTGCAGCCGTAGGCGCCTGTGCTGGTCACGGAACCGAAGTCCAGACCGGTGCCCAGGGTGTCGGTCAGGGTCACCACAGCGGTGGTACGCGAGTTGGTCACCACCGTGGTCAGTGTGTAGGTCAGGCGATCGCCCACCGACACCGGACCGGTGCTGTTCACCGACTTGGCGTAGCTCACGCCCGGCGTTGCCACCGGCGTGGTGGTGTCGCAGTTCACGCTGCACGACGGCGTGTCGGTGCCGCTGCCGAGCACGGCATTGCGCACGCTGCCGCTGGCCTGTGCGTTGACGGTCGCGCCGTACGTAAGGCTGTAGGTGCCAGGCACGATGCCCGCCGGCAGTGTGCAGACCAGCGGATTGGCGGCATTGCAGGTGAAGGCTCCCGCACTGCTCACGCCTGCGAAGTCGAGGCCGTTGCCGAGGGTATCGGTGAGGGTGAGCACACCCGTCGTGCGTGCACGAGTCACGGTCACGCTCAGCGTGTAGTCGATGCGGTCACCGACGCGCACCGGGCCGCCGGTGGATGCCTGCTTGGCGTACACCACCTGCGGACTGGCCATCGGCGTGGTGGTATCGCAGCTGCCCACGCAGGACGGGTTGTCGGTGCCGCTCGGCACCACCGCATTGCGCACCTGGCCGCTGGCCTGCGCGTTGACGATGCCGGTATAGGAGAACGCGTAGCTGCCCGGCACGGTGCCAGCCGGCAGCGTGCACACCAGTGGGTTGCCCGGCACGCAGCTGAAACCGCCGGCATTGGTCAGACTGCCGAAGTCCAGGCCGGTACCCAGCGTATCGGTCAGCGTGGCCACCGCCGTGGTACGCGCATCAGCCACCACCACGGTGACGGTGTAGGCGACGCTGTCGCCCACCGCGACCGGACCGGTCGTACTACTGGCCTTGGAGACCGAGATCTTCGGTGCCGCCACCGGGGTGGTGGTGGTGCAGTTGCTGCTGCAGGTCGGCGTATCTGTGCCGGTGCCGACCACGGTGTTGACCACCTGGCCGCTGGCCTGCGCGTTGACGGTGGCGGTGTAGCTCAGGCTGTAGGTGCCCGGTACCGTGCCGGCCGGCAGCGTGCACATCAACGGATTGGCCGCATTGCAGGTGAACGAGCCGGCATTGCTGACACTGCCGAAATCCAGGCCGGTGCCCAGCGTGTCGGTCAGGATCAACACATCGCGGGTATTGCCATCGGCCACGGTGACGTCGACGGTGTAGCTCACCGTCGCACCCACCGCGACCGGGCCGGCCGTGTTGGAACGCTTGGCATAGCTGACGCGCGTCACCGGCACGGTCACATCGCTGCGCGTGCAGTGGTCGGCGTCGTTGCAGCTGCTGCCCGGCGTTGGCGGCGTACCGTTGTTGAACGGATCGTGGCCACCGCCCACGCTGGCGTGGTTGGTCAGCACACCAGTCGCTGCGGCGGTGACCGTCACCGGCAGGGTGAACGCTGACGTTGATCCAGCGCTGCCCGCTGCGGAGAGAACCTGGTTGCTGGTGCAGGTGACATCCTGGCCGCTGGCGGTGCAGCTCCAGTTGCCGCTCACATGCACGCCCGCCCAGTTCGCGACGATGCCGCCAGGCAGCTGGTCGCGCACGGTGATCACACCCGCAGGCACGTTCGGCGGGTTGCCGGTCGGCACATCACTGGTGTTGCTCACCGTCAGCGTGTACTGGGTTCCGGCCTGGCCGTAGTTCCAGATGCCCCCGGTAGCGTTGTTGCTCTTCACCACCTTCAGCGATGGCGCGGTGATGGTGATCCGGTGATCTTCCACCTCGCCGTCATCGGCCACGCCGGTCGGGTTCTGGATCTGTGCCGCGTTGGTGGCATAGCGCAGGCGCACATAGCTGGTGCCGGCACTCACTGTGTTCGGGACACTCCAGCTGAGGTTGGCCTGCCCGCCGCTGCACGCCGCGATAGTGCTGCGCTCATTGGCATCGAAGCTGCCATTGCGGTTGAAGTCGACCCAGCCGGCCACACTGCCACTGCCCACGCAAGCCACCGGTTGGTTGATCTGCGTGCCGGCCTGCATCACGGTCAAGCGGTAGCTGCTCGGCCATGCATCTTCTTCGCGGCTGCCAGCAACGGGCGAGTTATCGTCACCCAGCGCATCCAGGCTGTAGCTGCTCTGCTGTTCGGTATCCGGGCCGAGGCTGCCGAGGAAGTCGGTCAACGGTGGCGCCAGGCCACCCGGTGTGTACGCCGCGGTGTTGATATTGAAGTTGCTGCTGCCCTGCGGAATGCCATCGGAGCGGAACTGCAGGTCATCCACCACGTGCATCGCATCGCCGTAGCTCTGCGGCGCATCGCCGAAGTCGGCGTAGGGCACCAGCAGGCCGATGGCGATGGCGGTGGTCCCGCTGCCACGCATCGAGAAACCCATGTTCACGGCCAGGTTGCCAGGCGCATGCGCAGCGTTGTCGAAGCTGAGGAAGGTGACCGCCGCCGTGTTGTCGTCGTTGCCGGGGCCGAAGCGGATCACCTGGTTGGCGCCGCTGGTCGACTTGTTGACCAGATACGGCGTGCTGTTGGCCAGGTTCTTGCGGACCTCGACCACGTTCCAGGTGCCCTGCGCGCTGGCTTCAACGAACTCGCCACTGTTGTTGATCGACTCGGCGTCGGCCATCACCACGCCACGCAGGCGATAAGGCGCCCCCCCCACGGTCGAGGTGCAGGTGATGCTGAAGCTGGATGTACCACCGGCACGCGCAATGCCGGCAATCAGCTGGTTGCTGCTGCCGGTACCGCCGATGTTGTACAGATCGTCGAGGCTGTCACCGCCAAAGTTGCCGGGACGATAGCTGCGCAGCACGTTGGTCTCGGCCGTGTTCAACCGGCAGTCGACGCGCAGGTTGATGCCCGATGCGATGGGCAGGTCGATCGATGACGTCGCACCATCGTTGAGTACGACGTTGTTCACTCCGTTGGCACCGCCGCCCCAGGTCAACCACAACACCGTGTTGCGATACGGGCTGCTGCCGCCGGTCGCATACGCGGCCGCCCACCCCAACGACGGCACTGCCATCGACAGCAGCAACAGCAGGCCGCGGGTGATCCAGCGCCCGGGTTTTGAGCACTGCTGGGTTTTCTTGGGATGAACGCATCCACCGCCCGCGCGAATGCGCGACGTCGTCGACTGCCACATGGTGATTTCCCCGGTCGGCTCGCGTGGAGCCGCTGTTCAGTGGGTCGCGTGGGACGAGCTCATGGGCCTGGCCACACGCGCGGACGCACGTTCTGCCGGCTCCATGGCCACTACAACCGTCCCTGGACCCCGTTGGTCAGGTATGAAGTTCTGCAACTACGATACCGCACCGCAACAAACGTGTGATGAAAGTCTCATTTAAATTTGCCGCTTCCGGCGTTGTTCGACGACCACAGTTGTAGCAACCCGGAAGTGCGACACCGTGCACGATTCCGGCAGTGCGAACGCCCTTTCCGGCAAGACGTCACGCGAATTCGGCGCGAGTTGCACGCCGCAGCACATCGCGGCGCATTGCGCGCCGCGGACACCCCTATCAGGCCGTCCCAGCACCATGACGGAACGATGCGAGCAGCGTGGAAGCTGCAGATGCCGGTGCCATGCGGCCACGCGCAAGCGACCAGGTAATGCCGTAGAAGCAGGTCCAGTAGAAGTCCGCCAGCCACACCGCGCTGAATTCGACGTTGAACTCGCCTGTCTTCTGACCACCCAGGAAAAAGGCTTCGAATCGATCGCCTATCGGTGCCCAGCGTTCTGGCAGCAGATGCAGGTCACCCTGCCGCTGCTGCTCTTCCATCATCCGCGCGAACACCAGGGTCACCAGCTCCCAATCGGCGAGCAGCGTGGTGGTGACCTGCTCCAGCACATGCTGTGCATCCGCGCCATCGTCGAACCAACTGGCCGCTGCCTCCAAGCGCTCGAAGCCTGCGGCGAACAACGCCTCGTCGATCGCCTCGCGGGTCGGCGCGAACCGGTACAGGGTGGCGCGACTGATGCCGGCCCCCCGCGCCAGCTCACTGAGCGTGCAGCGCGGATGACTGACCAGGGTTGCCGCCAGGGCGTGGTGCAGGTCGCGGCGTGGGCGGGCGGTGGCGGGTCGCATGAAAGGGTCGGAAACCGGGAGTACGAACACGCTAGCATGAATCATCAATTAATAAACTGAATCAAAATTGATTCACCCGAATCACAGATGCGCTACAACGGAGCTGCGTCCGGTGCACCCGGGTCGGTGCATGGCAGGGAACGCGTCACAGGCATCGAAGGAGAAAGGCCATGCTGCATCCACTGCGCGATATCGCTGTGCTGTTCGATGCCAGCGACACCGGACAACGCGTACTGAACATCGCCTCCCACCTGGCACAGGCACAGCAGGCACATCTGGTCGCAGTGTCCACTGCCCAGCATCCCACCGACATCGCCAACGGCTTCGCGCGTGGCGCCGGCATCGCCGCAGCGCTCGATCATGAAGCGCGCGCCGACGCGGCCTGTACCGCACAGTTGATGCAGAACCTGCGCGCACTGTCCGAACCACTGCAGATCAGCACCGAGCTACGCATCGTTTCGGATTATCTGGGCGGAGCCGACCTGGCCCTGCAATCGCTGTACTGCGACCTGATCATCGCCGGCTATCCGCATACACCCGGGGCCCCCAGCGGCTGGCGGCCCCTGGGCACACTGCGCCAGACCGGCGTGCCGATGCTGCTGGTGCCGCCGCACTGGCAAGGCGATCAGGTCGGCCGCCGCATCGTGGTGGCCTGGAATGCCAGCAAACAGGCGCGTCGCGCAGTGGCCGATGCGCTGCCGCTGCTCGCCCGTGCGCAGGCCGTGCACCTGCTGATGGTCGACACGCCCAAGACCGAAGGCGCACCCGGTACCGAGATGGCCCAGCATCTGGCACGGCACGGCGTTGAAGTGGAAATACAGGCGATCAACTCGAGCCAGGGCGGCATCGCCGCGACCATCCGCCAACACGTGCTGGACGCCGAAGCCGACCTGCTGGTTCTGGGCCCCTACAGCCGCAGCCGGGTGGTGGAGCGCGTGCTTGGCGGGGTCACCGAGGACCTGCTTGCCGAAGTGCCGGCGCCACTGTTCGTATCGCACTAGTCCCACCCTGCCCCGCTCGGCGGTAGCCGGTCAGCGATTGACCGGTATGCCGCCGGAAATACCGGCACAGGTACGACGCATCCTCGAAACACAGGCGATCGGCAATGCGTCCGATCGGCAACTCGCTGTACGTGAGCAGCGCCTTGATCTCCAGCACCACCTGGCGGTCGATCAACGCCTTCGGCGTTTCATCGAAGCATTCGCGGGTGAGCTGCGAGAGATAGAACGGGGTGATGCACAGCGCCTCCGCATAGGACTGCACGTCACGCTGACGCGTGCTGCGCTGGCCCACCAGCTCCCAGAAGTTCCAAGCCAGGCGCTCTCGCCGGCTGACCTGCGCGGGTACCCTCTTCTGCTTCGGCAGCAACGTGGCCATCTTCAGGAAGAAGCTCTGCAGCAGATTGCGCAGCATCACATGGCGGTGCCGTCCACCGTTGTGCTGCGCGTCCATCATCAGCTGCAGCCACCCCTGCAGCAACGGCACATCCAGCGGTGATGGCCGGCAGTGCGGCTGCTCGTGCAGGAACTGGAACAGCGCATTGGGCAACACATAGGCCACCTCCGATGCCAGCGCCTTGGGCATCAGACAGACCATCACCACGAAACCACGCGAGCGCTGGCGCAGCAACGCCAGCGTGTCCTCGGCCAGCACCAGCACATCGTGCCGTTGCATCGCCACCTCGCGAAAGTTCAGCGCAAAGCGCGCTCGCCCGGACACACACACCAGCACCGCCAGGTAGGCATGCCCGAATGACAGCGGGACGCCCTGCCCCTCGGCCAGCGTGCTGACCTCGAGGCGCATGGATTCGTCCTGATCCAGAAGCTGGGGTATGCGGTCCATGGGCCGTTCCGGCTGGATTCCGGGGCACAGCATAACGGGCCTCGGCATTGAGTTGTGAAAAGTACCGAAATCATCAAGGTACGGCCCTGTGCCCGCGATGCGCCGGAACCTAGCCTGTGCACTCTCTTTCCGTATCTGGAACTGCCATGCAGCTACACACCGAACGCCTGATCCTGCGCCCCTGGCGCGACACCGATGCCGCCGATCTGTACGAATACGCCCGCGACCCGCGCGTGGGCCCCATCGCCGGCTGGCCGGTGCACACCAGCGTCGAGGAAAGTACCGAAATCATCCGCACCGTCTTCAACCGGCCAGAGGTCTACGCACTGCAGAACCGCGAGGACGGCCACGCGATCGGCTGTGTCGGCATCCTGATCGGCGCTGACAGCAATTTCGAGATCAGCGACCGCGAAGGCGAGATCGCCTACTGGATCGGCGTGCCGTACTGGGGGCGCGGGCTGGTGCCCGAAGCAGTGCGTGAAGTGATGCGGCACGCCTTCATGGATCTGGAGCTGGATGCGCTGTGGTGCGGCTACTTCGCCGACAACCTGCAGTCGCTGGCCGCGCAGAGCAAATGCGGTTTCCAGCATCATCATACCGAGGTGGACAAGTTCAACAGCTTCCTCGGCGACTACCGCACCGAGCACATCAGCCGCATCACCCGCGAGCAATGGTTTGCCTTGCAGGCCACCTTGCCGGCATGAGCGGAGTTCAGGCCGACGTGCGCTGCATGAAAAGAAGTTCTGGTGTTGAGGACGCTTCAACCTGCTGGAAACCGAGATCGCGGTACAGGGCCACGGCGGCCGTGTTGTCACGATAGACGCGCAGGGTGAGCCGCTCGATACCGTCTTCGCGCATGGCCTGTGCACTCATGGCCTGCATGAGCAGCCGGCCAAGGCCGCGCCCGCGTGCCAGTGGGGAAACAATGATGCGGCCCAGGTGCGCAGTGCCGGCGTCGGTTACCCAGTACTGGCCAAAGCCCAGGCACCGGCCCTGCTCTTCCAGCAGCGCCCAGCCCGGCCGCGATCCGAGTTCGAGCACCTGCGCGAACCCTTCCGGCGGCAAAGGAAACGGCACGCCGGGGCCAGCCCAGCGCTGGGTGGCCTCGGCGGAGTCAAGCCAATCGGCAATGGTGGCGTAGTGGGAAGGCTGGACGGCGCAAAGGTTTGGTTTCATGACGCTCATGGTGCGCCATTTTGTACCGGGCAGACACGCTGCACGAGGAGGGCGCCATGGCCCTCTCAGCACGACTGGCGCCGGTGTGGTCTTTGTATGACCGGCTTGGCGGGATTCGCGTCATGGCCTGCGCGGCGGCCCTGCTGGGGCTGTGCGGCGAAGACTGCCTGCCACTGCCGTTACAGGGGCTGCGGGGCGGTGAGCGCGAGGAGGTGGCGGCGGTGCTGGGTGTGCTGGGGCTGTTGTAGAAGCCCGGCGAGCGGTTGCCGTGCGGTGTGGCGGGTGGTGAGCCCGGCCCTCGCCCACAGCCTCACCGGGTTCTTTGCCTTGGTTCAGATCACTTCCAGATACTGGCCGACCTCAAGACTGCACCGTTGAAGCTTCCTCATGGTTGCGTCACAGTTCCCCACTTCCGATGGAGGTGCAGAATGCATGGAATGATCCAACACATCAGGATGGCAACAGCTGGAAGCACACTTATGCTGTTGGCTGCCTGCACCTCTGTCGGCGACACGCGAAGTTCCGGACCTGTAGCCACTTTCTCGTCCAATCAGGACCCCTTAGCCGCCGCCACGTGTGTCCGCGACGCATGGGGAGAGGTGAGCATCGGAGGATCACGATGGCAGTATGTACTTGAGCCCCGTTCCGATGGCTACTCCGTGTCGACCTCCAGCGGCGGCGTCCCGGCAGAGTTTGTTGAGGTCAGCCCTCGAGCTGGAGGGGGAAGCGATATCAAGTTCTACAGTAAGTTCCTGAAGCGTCGACAGGCTCGCTACATCGAAGCCGTCACCCAATGCGGTGTCCGCTCACCGTAACTCCAAGTCTTGAGCCTCGCGAAGGTCACAGCCTTTGCCGGGATGCTGGCCCTGACGTCAGCCGGAAGGATACGACCGGCGGTCGAAGATCCTGCGAACGCAGCAACGATCTGCCTGAATAGCTCGGACCGGACGCCGACGCGACGCTGCTCGCCCGCACCCGGAGGGTCCGTCGAAACCACTTCGGTCTTGGATTGGGTCAAGGCTCACTCACCGGCATATGCGCCGCTTTGCTTTTGGGTCAGCCATCCGGCCCCGCTCCGAATAGGCGGCAGTGATCTGGAAGGAGTAGTACATGGCAGCAATCTGTCCGCGGTGCCTTTTGGCTACGTAATGGAGGCCTGCCACCTCAGCCGCGCGGTGAACGCGCCGCGGAACAACAGCTTGAATCTGCTGGTGCAGATCGCCTGGGATTGGCGACACCAAGACGCGAATTGCGCTCTGTAAGGCCCGCGAAAGCCCAGGGCCATACCTTTCCCTTCGCAGTACAACACAAGCAGCAGAGCGCTATTCGCGCATCAATCTTTGCATGGGGGCAACGTGGCGAGCTTGGGTTGGTTCGACGGAATGGTCCTCGGCTTCTTGCTGGGCGTCGCTGCAAGCGCAATTGCCGCATTCCTCGCCCTTCGTGAGAACAGGCGGGACAAATGACCGCAGCTCAAGCCTCCCCAAAGAGGATGACGCCGACGGAGTAGAACTCCGGCACCATTCGGCCGCACCTGCCACCGGGGCCGCGCGATGGAGGCTTGCCGCCTCGGCCGAGCAAATGGCGCGTCAAGACATTCAGCCGGCCCGCCAAATGCCACAAGCCATTGATATATGGTGACCCCGGCCCGATTCGAACGGGCGACCTTCCCCTTAGGAGGGGGACGCTCTATCCAGCTGAGCTACGGGGCCATTGGCAGCGGGAAAGCATACCTCGTCTGGCTGAATGGACCAAGCGCGAGGCGTTCTGCAGGACGCCCAGCATCAGTATTCTGTGCGCATCTACCCGCTGCACTTAATACCGTCGCCGCATGATGACCTTCTGGGAGAGCCTGTCTGCACTCGGCGACAGCCGCGCCTTGTTTCCGCTTGCCATTGTACTCGCCTTGTTCCTGCCAACCTCTCACCGCCACCTGCTGTGGCGCTGGGCCGTGGCCGTCACTGTAGTCGCCGCGACAACGCTGGCCAGCAAGATCGCCTTCATGGGCTGGGGTTTTGGGATGGAGCATCTGGATTTCACCGGCATCTCCGGGCATGCCGCCATGTCCAGCGCGCTCTATCCCGTGGCCTTATGGCTTCTGGCCAGCGGCCGCAGCCGACACTTGCGGGCCTGGGCCGTCGCCGGCGCGGGGCTTGCAGTCGCGATCGGCTGCTCTCGACTGCCTTTGCGGGCCCATTCTCCCTCCGAGATCATCATAGGACTCAGCCTCGGCCTGGCCGCGTCGGCTTGGGTGCTGCGTCACGGACAGACGCTGGGCAACATCCTGGCGGTGCATGGCCGCGCGGCACTGCTGGCCATTGCCGCCGCCATGACCACGCCGATATTGCTCGCAGACTTACACACTCATGACCTCGTGAAGGCCGCTGCCAAGACACTGTCCGGCCGCGCGCAGGCATTCGAGCGTCAGGATCTACGCGGCCACTCATCGCCAGACAGAAGCCATCATCAGACACGAAGTTTTCACAAATCTTGACAGCAAGTGTTCATCCGCAGAATATGTGAAGGGAATTTTCCCTGACGGAGCAGGCCTCCCATGTTCAAGAAGACGATCGCAGTTGTGGCACTGGCGGCCCTGTCCGCCTCCCCGATGATGAGTTTCGCGCAGGAAGCGCAGGCTACGGCCGGCACGGAGGCTACTGCGGCGGAAGTTGCCGGCGCAGAAGCTGCTGGCGTCTCGACCGCTGCAGTCGTGGGCACCACCGTAATCGGCGTGGCCGCCGCTGCCGTTGCATACAGCATCGGCGGCGACAGCACCAGTGGCAGCAATGACGGCGGCAGCGGCACTGATCCGGGCGGCCCGGGTCCGGGCGGCCCTGGCACGGGTGGCACCGGCGGTACGGGCGGCACCGGTGGTACGGGCGGCACCGGCGGCTGATCAGCGCACCGCGTACCATTCAGGCCCTCGCCGGGCGCGGCCCGGCGGGGGTTTTTTATGCCTGCCAGACTCTCATTCCCATGAATAACCTCACCCCTCGCCTTCTCGCCGCTGCGTTGACCGCACTGGCGCTGTCCAGCTGTGCGCTTGCGCCGGGACAGCACCTGCGTCGCAGCGACGTCGCCGTTGACCGCAAGAGCGGCGATGGTCAGCTGGAAATCGTCACCATCACACCGAAGCTGATCGCGCAGGAAAACGCCGCGCGGACGCAGAATTCACTGCCAGCTGCATTGTTCGATTACCAGCCGGCACCATACACCGTCGGCGCCGGCGACATTCTCTATGTCACCGTATGGGATCACCCGGAACTGACGGTGCCAGCCGGCCCCCAGCAGCAGGGCGCTCTGGCAGGGCGCCTTGTGCAGAGTGACGGCACGATGTTCTACCCATACATCGGCAAAGTCGCAGCCTCGGGCAAGACGCCGATGCAGCTCCGCGAGGAGATCAGCACCCGCTTGGCCAAGTACGTGGAATCACCCCAAGTGGACGTATCCGTCCTCACCTATGGCAGCCAGCGGGTCTGGGTGACAGGCGCTGCCCAGCGATCCTCGCCGATTGCTCTGGGCACCTCGCCGCTGACGCTGGCGGATGCGATCAGCCAATCCGGACTGGACAACCAGCAGGCCGACTTGTCGGGTATCCAGCTCAGCCGGGAGGGCGTCACCTACACGATCAACCTGGAAACCCTGGCCCGCGAGTTTGGCGGCCGCCAATTGCTCCTCAAGGATGGCGACTCCATCTTCGTGCCCTACCTTGATCGCAAAGAGATCTTCGTGGTGGGCGAAGTCAATCAGCCCGGCGCCTACAGCTTCCGCACCGGCGATGTCTCGCTGAACCAGGCACTCGGCCGTGCTCGCGGTCTGCTTCAACAGACCGCAAACGGTAACGCCGTGTATGTCATCCGCGGCAGCACGGACCTGCAACAGGAGCCCTCGATGGTCTATCAGCTGGAGGCGCGCTCGCCGACCGCGTTTGCCGCTGGTAGTCAGTTCCATCTGCAGCCAGGGGACGTGGTATTTGTCGGCGCAGCCGGCGTCAGCCGTTGGAATCGCTTCGTGAATCAGCTGCTGCCCTTCACCAATATCCTGTACAACGCGGCGCGTACCGGAACCGAAATCAAGGACAACTGACATGGCTCGCATGGATGCGGCCTGCCAATGCCCGGCACATCGCGCCCGTGGCGCGGTGTTGCCGGTCATCGTCGCCGCCCTGCTGTTCACCGGCTGCACCACCGGCAGCCGCTCCACAGTGGATACCTTCCGGCTGATCACCCATCGCCCGGCACAGGCGACCGCGGAAGGCGTGGCCAGCAACCGCTTCCCGCAGATGCAGGTGGACACACCTGACATCGTCGCCGTGGCAGTACTGGGCTACATCGATGCGGGCCGGCAGCAGTGGTTCGCAGGTACACACGCGGTGTTCGAGATGGACCACCACGGCCTGCTTCTGGGCGGCAGCGGTCTGGGACAGCAATGGCGTGCCCGCATCATCGGTCCGTCACCTTTTGATGACCTGAGGGGCGTGACCACGCCCGTGAGCGTGCAGCGCCGCTACGACTGGGTGCCCGCCTACCAGGTCGACGTCACCGTGACTGGCACCCTGAGCAGGGGTGCACTGGAGCAGGTGGACATCCTTGGTTCGCGCCGAACCCTGCAGCGGTTCGACGAACAGCTGCGGGGCGGTGGCATGAGTGGCCGCAATGTCTACTGGGCAGACCCAGCCACCGGCTTCATCTGGAAGAGCCGACAGCATCTGGCGCCCGGTCGCGTCGCAGAACTGACCCAGCTCAAACCCTATCGCACGGCCAAGGATTGAGCCATGACGTTCAGATTTTTCAGCGCGGCTATCCTCGCCGCGCTGCTGGCCACCAGTGCTACCCAGGCCGCGCAGATCCATATTGAGGGCGCCGCTGAAGCGACCGGGGTGTACGAGCTGAGCGCCGGCGCCCGCTTGGCCGAGGGCCTGCTGCTGGCCCGCCCAAGCGCCGACGCCTACCTGCTGGGGACAAGCCTCGAACGCCCGCAGGCCCTGCAGGCCCAGGTGCGGCTGCGCGCGGGGCTGCAGTATGGCGCCGGGCAGCTGGCAGAGTCTGCCGACGCACAGGTCGTGGCGCTCGCGCAGGCTCTGCAGACCTGGCTGGAGACACATCCCGCCACCGGCCGGACGCCCATCATCGGCTCCGCACGCCTGATCCAGGTGCAGCCCGCAAGCAACCCTGTACTAGCGACAGGCGACAGGCTGCGGTTCCCACTGCAGCCACGCACGATTACTGTCATGGGCGCAGTGGAGCAGGAATGCGAACTGCCGCACGTCCCGCAGCGCGACGCACGCGACTATCTGCGTGACTGTCATCCCAGCCCTCTTGCCGACCGCAACGACATCTACGTGATCCAACCCGACGGGCGAGTCCAGCAGCTGGGTATCGGCCTGTGGAACCGCGCAGATCCGCAGGCTGTCGCGCCAGGAGGTACGGTCTTCGTGCCCGTACGTGCCTCCCTCATCAAGCGTATCGACCCGCTGTTCAACAGCGATTTCGCCACGTTCATCGCCACCCAGCCCATCAATCCGTGATGACCCAGTCCTGCCTGCGGGCGCGCCCGGTGCGCCCCGCCCGTTTCGCACTGAGCGCGCTCGCCTTGTCGCTATCCTGCGCACTGCATGCCCAGGAGGCGCCGCCACCCACTGCCAACGAATGGGGCGGGATCGGCCTTCTGCAGACGCCTACCGCGCGCATGGCAAGCGACGGAGACCTGAGCTTCACTGCGTCGTACAACGCTCCGTATGCACGCTACAACCTGACCATGCAGCCATTCCCATGGCTGGAGGCATCATTCCGCTACATTAATGTCAACAACTTATTGTATGGGCCCAGCGTTGCCGGCGATCAGCATTACAAAGACAAGTCGATCGACTTCAAACTGCGCCTGTGGCAGGAATCACGCCTGCTGCCGGAACTTGCCTTTGGTGTGCGTGACCTGGGTGGTACCGGATTCTTTTCCAGCGAGTATCTGGTCGCCAACAAGAATTTCGGTCCGTTCGATGCTTCGATCGGACTCGCCACCGGCTACATTGGCAACCGAGGTGACTTCTCCAATCCACTCGGCGCCATCGATGATCGTTTCAAGGACCGCCGCTCCATCGCCAACAGTGACATCACCCAGGCCGGCAAGTTCGGCCTGAGCAACATGTTCAAGGGGCCGGTCGGTATCTTTGGCGGCATCACCTACCAGACACCGATGGATGAACTGCTGCTCAAAGTCGAATACGACGGCAACGACTACCGCCGTGAACCCCGCAACAACAACCTGCGCCAGCGCACACCCATCAACGTGGGCCTTGTCTATGTCCCCAGCCGTAATGTCGAGCTGACTGCTGCCTGGGAGCGCGGGGACGCGGCGATGTTCTCGCTCACCCTGCGTGGCAACCCGGGCAATACGCCTGCTGCACCGAAACCGTTCGACCCGCCACCGCAACGGATGCTGCCCGCGACCGCTGTCGCCGAGCAGCGCGCAGCCGTCACCAGCGGCGACGCCTCCGGTGCCGCACCCGTCACCAGCACCGACTGGGCCGCAGTCACCGCCGAACTGCAGCGCAATGCCGGCTTCCGCGTCGAACGCATTTCGCGCCGCGGCGACGAGCTGTATATCGACGGTTACCAGACCCGCTACCTGCATGCCGCCAAGGGCCTGGGCCGCGCCACGCGTATCCTTGCCAACGCGACCGGCGATGACTACGACTGGTTCACCCTGCGCACCACCCGCGTGGGCATGCCGATCGCCGATCTGTCGATCAACCGTGAAGCATTCGCCGGCTACCTGGATGGCACGGTCAGCGAAGACGTCCTGCGCCGGAGCACGGAACTGCAGGCATCCGACACGCGCGCGCGGGAGACGCTGTACAAGCCCAAGCGCACCCCCTTCGGCGGCGGCTTCAACGTCGGCTACCGGCAGAACCTGGGCGGCCCCGATGGCTTCATCCTTTACCAGATCGCAGCCAACTACACCGGCAGCCTGTTCCTGCGCGACAACATCTGGCTGACCGGCACCGTCAGCGCCGATGTCACCAACAACTACCACAAGTTCAAGTACAACGCGCCCAGCCGCCTGCCGCGCGTGCGCACCGACATCCGCCAGTACCTGACCACCTCCGACGTGATGCTGCCCAACCTGCAGGCCAATATCGCCGGACGGCTGGCACCGGACCTGTATGGCATTGCCTATGCCGGTTACCTGGAGTGGATGTATGCCGGCGTTGGCGGCGAGCTGCTGTATCGCCCAAGCGGCGAGCGCTGGGCGGTTGGTGCGAATCTCAACCGGGTGCAGCAGCGCGACTACGACCAGCACTGGGGTCTGCGCGACTACCGCGTCACCACCGGCCACGCCACGTTCTACTATGCCTTCGACGCCCGTGAACGCATCATCGGCTCGCTATCGGTCGGTCAGTACCTGGCTGGCGACAAGGGCGCCACTCTGGACCTGGCCCGCGTGTTCAACAATGGCGTGACCATGGGCGCCTATGCGACCAAGACGAATGTCTCGGCGCGCGACTTCGGTGAAGGCAGCTTCGACAAGGGAATCTACTTCAGCATTCCGCTCGACGGCTTCTTGCCGCGCTCCACGCGCGGCCGCGCAGCCTTCAACTGGAACCCGCTGATCCGCGACGGCGGCGCCATGCTCGGCCGCAAGTACGGCCTGTACGGTATGACCGGTGACCGCGACGAGCGCTTCTTCTACGACAACCTGCGCAACGTCGGCGAATGAAAAAAGCCGGGGGCCTGACGGCTCCCGGCTTTCTGCCTCCAGCGCACCTTCAGTAGGCGCCGGGCACTCAAAGGTAGCGGACCCAGCTCTTCACGCCTTCATCCATCAGCGTGTAGACGTGTTCGAATGCCGCCCGTTGCTGGCGATACGGATCGGGAATCTCGCGGTCGGACTGCCACTTGCCCAGCAGGAAAGTCTTGCCCGACGCCTCTGGCGCGATCTCGATGATGCGATGGACGTGCTTGCGCTCCATCACCAGCACCAGATCCGAGGCACCCAGGATGCTGCGGTCGATCTGCCGTGCACGATGGCTGCTGCCATCCAGGCCATGCTCGGTCAACAGCGCCTGCGCGGTCGCGTCCACGCCATGGTTGACCAGCGCCCCCAGGCCGGCCGAGGACACCGTGATGCCCTTGCCCCGCACTGCCTCACGCAGCATCACTTCAGCCGACGGACTACGGCAGATGTTGCCGACACATACAACCAGAATATTCTTGAACACGGACAACGGCTTCCATCAGTTCTTCGGTACATGAAACGCAGCGCCCGGCCGCTGCTGCAGATCGGGCGCTTCCACGCGGGCGCGGCCGGCATATCGCCAGCGACAGTCTCGGTGCCTAGTATGCCGATTTCTGGCCCAGCACCTTGAAAGCCGTCATCACAATGATGCGCACATCCAGCGTCGGACTCCAGCGCCGGATGTAATCGATGTCGTACTGGACCCGCTTCTTCATCGAGCGCAGCTCCGGAGTCTCACCACGCAATCCATTCACCTGCGCCCAACCGGTAATACCCGGCTTCACATAGTGACGATGCATATAGCGCTCGATCACACGCTCATAGTGGTTGTTGTGCTGGATAGCGTGCGGCCGCGGCCCCACAACCGACATGTTCCCACCCAGCACATTGAAGAATTGCGGCAGCTCATCCAGGCTGCTGCGGCGCAGGAAGGCGCCGAACCGGGTCACTCGCGGGTCACCGCGCGTCGCCTGGGTGATCTGACCCGCCCCCTCGGCATGCACGCGCATGGAGCGGAACTTGAGCATCCAGAATTCCTTGCCGCCAAGCCCATGACGCTTCTGGCGGAAGAAAACCGGCCCCGGCGAACTCAGTTTCACGCCAATGGCCAGCACGGCAAACAACGGCGCCAGCAGGATCACCGCCGCACCGGCAACCAGGATGTCCTCGACGCGCTTGAACAAGCGGAACCGATGATCCACCAATCCTTGGCGTACACCGATCATCGGTACATCACCCACCTGGTGCACACCAGGGTTGAGCACCCCAAGGCCAGTCGTATCAGGGATCAGACGTACAGGTACCGGGAATCGCTCGATCTGCTTGAGCATGTCCTTGATCGCGGATGCGTCCCCCATTGGCATCGAAACCCAGACCTGGTCGAACTCGCCGCGGTGCTGATCCATGTACTGCGGAACGTCTTCCAGCCGCCCCAGCCTGCACGGCGCGTCCCCGCCGCGACGGGTGGCGATATCGCCCGCACCGGCAAAGTAGCCGATGACGTCCTTCCCAAGCTCCGGCTTCCCACGCAGCAGGCGATGCAGCCTCAACGCGGGGGCCCTTAGCCCGACCAGCAGGATCCGCTCATGGTCCATCCCGCGCGAGCGCAGGCGATGCAACTGCACCCTCAGTAGCACTCGCAGCGCCGCCATCGATCCCAGGCCAAAGGCGTACCAGCCAACCAGCCATGTCGAAGGCACCACATCGGCAAGCCCGACCAGCACGACATAGAGCGAGAACAGCGCAAAGGTGGCAGACCAGGCCAGCAACAACAGCCAGAGATCCGCCAGAAGGCCACGGATCCGCCAGTTGCGGTACACCGGCGCCACAGAGAAGCAGACGATGGCACTGAGGATCACCGCGCCGAACACGATGCGCTGGGATGAATCAGGCGCACCTGTTCCGTACAGCAGAATGTGGGAAAGAACTGCCATGCCCGGCAGCAGCAGCATGTCGCCCAAGCGCAGCCCCAACTCCAGGGCAGCCCGGGCTTCGACGCGGCGGCGACCCACCCGGGCCCGCTCTGCGGAAAGATCTTCTACTGATCCATGTAGCAACGCACTTCTCCATTCTCGGCTCGACGGGACGCGGAATTGCCTGCATCCACGTGCATGGACTCCCCAGCCGGCACGGAATCATCGAGGTTGTGTCAATCAAATGTGGAGGAATTGTGAATGAAGATTGAGCCAAAAGATAGGAATTTCGACAGACTGCGGGCCCAAGTGAGCACCCCAGAATAGTCATACCTCACTGAAATCATTAATAAATCTTTATTTTTCAATTTGCATCGACATGAGTCATTTCACGTCAAAAAATGAACGCCATTGCGCACTTCATGTCGGTTTGCTGGCGCTCAACCCACCCCACGCCACCCCGCACCGCACCAAAGCCCAGCAACCTCCCTCTGCTACCATCGCCGGCTCTGTTCATCGCGTCCCCCACCTGCCCGCGATGGCGCCAAACAACGTAACGAAACACAGGAGTCTGCATGTCTTCCGAGCTGCTCAAGTCCCTTGGCCTGGACGCGATCAACGCTGGCACGTACCTGGGCAACGGGGAGTGGTCGAGCGCGACCAGTGGTGAGCTGATCACCCCGGTCAACCCGACCACCGGCGAGCCGATCGCACAGGTCCGCGCCACCACCGAGGCCGAGTACGAGACCGTCGTCGCCCGGGCCCAGGAAGCCTTCAAGATCTGGCGCACCACGCCGGCCCCGCGCCGCGGCGAAGCCGTGCGCCTGTGCGGCGAAGCACTGCGCAAGCACAAGGACGCCCTGGGTTCGCTGGTTGCCCTGGAAATGGGCAAAAGCAAGCCGGAAGGCGATGGCGAAGTGCAGGAGATGATCGACATCGCCGATTTCGCCGTGGGCCAGAGCCGCATGCTGTACGGCTACACCATGCATTCCGAGCGCCCCGGCCACCGCATGTACGAGCAGTACCACCCGCTGGGCCTGGTCGGCATCATCTCGGCCTTCAACTTCCCGGTCGCGGTGTGGAGCTGGAATTCGTTCCTGGCCGCCATCTGCGGCGACGTGTGCATCTGGAAGCCGTCCAACAAGACGCCGCTGACCGCCATCGCCTCGCTGAAGATCTGCAACGACGCCCTGCGCGAAGCCGGCTTCCCGGACATCTTCTTCCTGATCAACGATGCCGGCACTGCGCTGTCGGAAAAGATGGTCGATGACCGTCGCGTGCCGCTGATCAGCTTCACCGGCTCGACCCAGGTCGGCCGCACGGTCAACGAGAAGGTCGCGCGCCGCCTCGGCCGCTGCCTGCTGGAGCTGGGTGGCAACAACGCCATCATCCTGGACGAAACCGCCGACCTGAAGCTGGCCGTGCCGGGCATCGTGTTCGGTGCGGTCGGTACCGCCGGCCAGCGCTGCACCACCACTCGCCGCCTGATCGTGCACCGCTCGATCTACGCCGACGTGCTGGCCACGCTGGTCAAGGCCTACAAGCAGGTGGAAGGCAAGATCGGTGACCCGACCGATGCCGCCAACCTGATGGGCCCGCTGAACAGCGATGGCGCCGTGCAGCAGTTCCTCGATGCCATCGCCCAGGCCAAGTCCGCCGGCGGCACCATCGAAACCGGTGGTACCCGCATCGACCGCGCAGGCAACTTCGTGCTGCCGGCGATTGTCTCCGGCCTGAAGAACAGCGACGCCGTGGTCCAGCACGAGACCTTCGCGCCGATCCTGTATGTGATGCCATACGACAGCATCGACGAAGCCATCGATATGCAGAACGGCGTGCCGCAGGGCCTGTCGTCCTCGATCTTCACCCAGAACCTGAAGACCGCCGAGAAGTTCCTGTCGGCCGCCGGCAGCGACTGCGGCATCGCCAACATCAACATCGGCACGTCCGGTGCGGAGATCGGCGGCGCCTTCGGTGGCGAGAAGGACACCGGCGGTGGCCGCGAGTCCGGCTCGGATGCGTGGAAGGTCTACATGCGTCGCCAGACCAACACCATCAACTATTCGGATTCGCTGCCGCTGGCGCAGGGCATCAAGTTCGATCTGTGATGGCAAACGACGCGGACACGTCTGTGGGTCAGAGCCCCTCCGGGGATCTGACCCCAGCGAAGGGTCGGCCCCCCGCAGGGGCCCCGACCCTCGATTTCACCGGCCGCCGCGTGTTGATTGCCGGCGGCAGCAAGGGCATTGGCCGTGAAATGGCGCTGGCGTTTGCCGGCGCCGGTGCGCAGGTCTCGGTCTGCGCGCGCGGCCAGGCCGGCCTGGATGCCCTGCGTGCCGATGCACGGGCACAGGGCGTCGAGTTGCACACGCTTCCTGCCGATCTGGCCGATCCCGGCCAGATCCAGGCCTGGCTGCAGGCCGCCGCCGATGCACTCGGTGGCATCGACGTGCTGGTCAACAACGCCACTGGCTACGGCATGGCCGACGATGAGGACGGCTGGGCCGCCAGCCTGCAGATCGACCTGATGGTGGCCGTGCGTGCCTCGCGCATGGCCCTGCCCTGGCTACGCGCATCCAGCGACGCCTGCATTCTCAACCTGTCGTCGATTGCCGCGCAGCAGCCGCGCCCCGGTGGCGCCCCCTACGCCGCCGCCAAGGCCGCGCTTTCGCACTACACCACTTCGCAGGCCCTTGCGTTGGCCAAGGACAGGATCCGGGTCAATGCCATCGCACCGGGCTCGATCGAGTTCGATGACGGCCTCTGGGACCGCCGCCGCACCGAAGACCCGGCCCTGTACCACGGCACCTTGGCGAAGATCCCTTTCGGCCGCTTCGGCCACCCGCGCGAGATCGCCGATGCCGCCCTGTTCCTGTGCTCGCCGCTGGCGCGCTGGGTCACCGGCAGCGTGCTCAACGTGGACGGCGGCCAGGTGTTGATGGGCTGACACCGGCACTCCGGTAGCTGCCAACCTTGGTTGGCATGCCTTTCGTCGACCAAGGTCGACGCCTACCCTGGCTGAAATGCCCTTCGTCGACCAAGGTCGACGCCTGCCATCGCATCCGCCGGGCATGGGATTGCCAGGGCAGAGGCACTATCATGTGCGTACTGCCAAGGAGGACCCCGATGAGCGTGGCACCCCGACAGACAAGCGCCCTGGCCGTGGTCAGCCTGGTCATGGGCATCGCCAGCTGGACCGTCCTGCCCTTCGTGGCCAGCATCGTGGCCATCATCACCGGCCACATGGCCCGCGCCGAGATCCGCCGCCGCCCCCATGAACTGGAAGGCGATGGCTTGGCCGTCACCGGACTGGTGCTGGGCTGGGTGATGGTCGGCGCAGTGATCGCCGCCATCCTGGTCTTCATCCTGTTCTTCGGCGGCCTGGCCTGGCTCGCTGCGATGTCGAACTGACTGCCATGACCGCCTCCGACAGCACTGAACGCTTCAGCAGCCGCGTCGCAGATTACGTCCGCTATCGACCCGATTACCCGCCGGCCCTGCTGGACTGGCTGCACGGTCCGATGGGCGTCAGCCACGAGGCTCTGGTCGCCGATATCGGCGCCGGCACCGGCATCTCCAGCCGTCAGTTTCTGGCCAGCGGTCATCCCGTTGTTGCGGTTGAGCCCAACGCCGCCATGCGTGGCGCGGCCGAGGAATGGCTGGCGCCGCAGTATCCGGACTTTTCCGCAGTCGACGGCCGCGCAGAAGCCACCGGACTGGCCGACGCCAGCATTGATCTGGTCAGCGTCGCGCAGGCCTTCCATTGGTTCGATGCCGTGGCGGTGTGCGCCGAATGGCAGCGAATCCTGCGCCCCGGTGGCCTGGCACTGATCTACTGGAACTCGCGCCTTCTCGATGCCAGCCCGTTCCTGGTCGGCTACGAACAGCTGCTGCTGGACTACGGCACCGACTACTCCGCTGTGGCCGAGCGCTACCAGGATGACGCCACCATGCTGGCCTGGTTCGGCGCAGGCCTGCGCGGCATGGTGGAGTTGCCCAACGTGCAGCACCTGGACTTCGACGCTCTGCGCGGGCGCCTGCTGTCCTCCTCCTATGCCCCCCAATCCGGTCATCCGCGCCACGCGCCGATGATCGACGCTTTGCAGGACCTGTTCGCCGCCCATGCGGTCGACGGCCAGGTTGCTTTTGAATATCGAACCCGAGCCTTCCTCGGCACGCTGGACTGAACCGACGCATGTATTCGCTTGCCCGCCCCTTCCTGTTCTCGCTAGACGCCGAGCGCGCCCACGGCCTTGGCCTGTCCGCATTGGACCTGGCCTATCGCACCGGCACCACGCCGCTGCTGGCCGCACGCATCGCGCCGATGCCCAGCACGGTGTTCGGGCTGACCTTCCCCAATCCGGTCGGCCTGGCCGCCGGCCTGGACAAGAACGGCGAGCACATCGACGCACTGTTCGCATTGGGCTTCGGCTTCGTCGAGATCGGCACCATCACCCCGCGCCCGCAGGCGGGCAACCCGCAGCCACGGCTGTTCCGCCTGCCCGCACACAACGCGATCATCAACCGCATGGGCTTCAACAATGCGGGCGTGGATGCGCTGGTGCGCAACGTCGAGCGCGTGCGCAACCGTCGCGGCATGCTCGGCATCAACATCGGCAAGAACAAGGACACCCCCAACGAACAGGCCGCAGATGACTACATCGCCTGCCTGGACAAGGTGTACCCGCTGGCCGACTACATCACCGTCAACATTTCCTCGCCGAACACCGCCGGCCTGCGCGAACTGCAGGAAGAAACCTCGCTGCGCCAGCTGGTCAGCCAGCTGCGTGAGCGCCAGGAAAGCCTGGCCGCCCGGCATGGCCGCCGCGTGCCGATGCTGGTGAAGGTTGCACCGGACCTCAGCGAGCGCGACATCGACGCCGCCGCACGCGTGCTGGGCGAACTGCAGGTAGACGGCGTGATCGCCACCAACACCACCGTCGACCACAGCAAGGTGGCCGGCGACCCGCTGGCCAACGAAGCCGGTGGCCTGTCCGGTGCGCCGGTGCTGGAGCAGTCCACGCTGGTGCTGCGCCGCCTGCGCGCGCGCCTGCCCGAATCGGTGCCGCTGATCGGCGTCGGCGGCATCCTGTCCGGTGCCGATGCGGTGGCCAAGATGGCTGCTGGTGCGGCGCTGGTGCAGTGTTACAGCGGCTTGATCTTCCGCGGCCCGTCGCTGGTATCGGAGTGCGTGGAGGCGATCCGTCGCCGCCGCGAAGCGCCGAGCCGCGGCGCGGTGGCCCCGCTGTGAGCGCGCCCATGGATACCGTCGACGGCAATGCCCCGCTGCGCTGGACGCTCACCCGCAACGCGCCGCTGCAGGCACTGAACACCTTCCACGTGCAGGCCAGCGCAGCCCAGCTGCTGGAACTGCACGATGCCGCACTGCTGCCGGAAGTGCTGGCGCTGCCCGACGTGGCCAGCGGCCCGCTGCTGGTGCTGGGTGCCGGCAGCAACGTGCTGATCGCCGAAGACCTCCCCGGCACCGTACTGGTGTTCGGCAACCGCGACATCAGCTTCCTCGAACACCGCGCCGATCATGCGGTGATCCGCGCCGGCGCCGGCGTGCCCTGGCATGGCCTGGTGATGTGGTCGCTGCAGGAAGGCCTGTCCGGGCTGGAAAACCTGGCCCTGATTCCCGGTACGGCTGGTGCCGCGCCGATCCAGAACATCGGCGCCTACGGCGCGCAGGTTGGCGAGTTCATCCAGGCGGTCGAAGCCTGGGATTGCGAGGAGCAGGCCTGGGTGCGGCTGGACAATGAACAATGCGCTTTCGCCTACCGCGACAGCGTGTTCAAGCAGCAACCGGATCGCTACCTGATCACCGCCATCGAACTTAAGCTGCCGCTGCTGCACGATCTGCGCATGGACTACGCCGGCATCCGCGAGGAACTGCAGGCGCAGGGCGTGGAATTGCCGAGCGCGGTGGACGTGGCCAATGCGGTGATCGCGATCCGCCGCCGCAAGCTGCCCGACCCGGATGTGCTCGGCAATGCCGGCAGCTTCTTCAAGAACCCGGTGCTGCCGCTGGAACAGGTCGACGTGCTACTGCAGCACTTCCCCGAGCTGCCGGTGTTCCCGTCCGATCAGGACGGCAAGCGCAAGGTCTCGGCGGCATGGATGATCGAGTCCTGCGGCTGGAAGGGCTTCCGCGAAGGCGATGCCGGCGTGGCGCCGAGCCACGCGCTGGTGCTGGTCAACCACGGCAACGCCACCGGCGCTGAGCTGCTGGCGCTGGCGCGTCGCATCTCGGCCTCGGTGCTGGAGAAGTTCGGCGTGCCGATCGAACCGGAGCCCCGCCTGCTCGGCGCACAGTGGTGAACAGCCCCGCCCTCTCCCCCAGCGCCACCCCGATGCGGGCGGCGCTGCTGATGCTCGGCAGCACGATGGCATTCGGCCTGATGGCGGTGGCAATCCGCTATGCCACCCGTTACGTGCCAACCCAGGAAGTGGCGTTCTTCCGCAATGCCTTCGGCCTGCTGGCGCTGCTGCCGATGCTGCTGCGGCCGGGTCACGCACCGCTGAAGACCCAGCAGCTGCCGCGCTATTTCGTGCGCAGTGCGATCGGCTTGGGTTCGATGCTGTGCGCATTCTGGGCCCTGGGCCATCTGCCGTTGGCGCAGGCGGTCTCGCTCTCCTACTCCACACCGTTGTTCGTCACCATCGCCGCCGTGCTGTGGCTGGGCGAGACCGTGCGTGTGCGCCGCTGGGCCGCGGTGGTGGTCGGCTTCATCGGTGTGCTGGTGATCGTCCGCCCCGGTACGGCGGGCTTCACTGCGGGCAGCCTGGTGGCGGTGGGTGCGGCCGTGCTCAGTTCGCTGGTGGCGATCCAGATCAAGCAGCTGACCCGCGTCGACAGCGCCGACACCGTGGTGCTCTATACCTACGTGTTCTGGGTGCCGCTGTCGCTGATCCCGGCAGTGTTCGTCTGGGTCTGGCCGACCGGCTTCGCCTGGCTGTGGCTGCTGGCAACCGGCGTGCTCGGCACCATCGGCCAGCTGCTGTGGACACGTGCGCTGCGCCTGGGCGAAGTCTCGGCGCTGACGCCGATCAGCTTCCTGCAGCTGCCGCTGGTGACGCTGTGCGGCTGGTTGCTGTTCAACGAAACCGTGGACCGCTGGACGATCATCGGCGCCGGCATCATCCTCGCCGCCAACGCCTACATCGCCCACCGCGAAGCCGTGCTGTCGCGCCGCGCAGCGAGCGCAGCGGCCTCGTCAGCAGCCAAGCCCGCCGAATGAAAACCGCCTCGATGGACAAGCCCTTGGTAGAGTCGACCGTTAGTCGACTGCTTTCCGTTCGGATCCTGCAAAACCCGCGCTGCGCGCGATAGTCGACTCTACCCGGGCGATCCCGGCAACGGCCCAGAACCTAATCTAACGCGCTATACACCCGCTCCGCAGCATCGAACACATTGCCCGGCGCGAACTGCTCACCCAGGTAGTGCAGCGACTGCCGGCGCAGCTGCGGCGAGCGCTCCTCACCGTCGCTGCCCAGCAGCACCTGCTGGAACTCGATCAGGTCCTGCAGGATGCGCCAGTGCCGGTACCACGCGATCCAGCGCGGATCCCCAAGGTCGCCGCCATAACCCTCCGCGAAATCGAGCGGATTCTCGCGACCCCAGCGACCGCCCACGGCGCCACCGATGAACATCAGGTCGCGCTCGCGCGGCGCCAGTGACAGGCCATCCCAGTCGATCAGATGCAGGCCGCCGTCGTTGCCCATCAGCAGATTGCCGGCATGCAGGTCGGTGTGGCACAGATGCAGGTCGACCGGCTCATCCTTCAATGCAGCGCGCAGCTCCAGCGCATGCGCATGCAGTGCCGCGATGCGCGCATGCTGCTGATCCCAGACCGAAGCGAATGCGCGCCCCAGCCCATCCTTCGCCACCGCCAGCCCTTCACCGGCCAACCATTGCCCCACCGTCTCCAGCGCCGCGGTTTCCAGCCGTACGATCGGCAATGCCTGCTGCAACTCCGGAGGCAGCCGCGCACCGTGCAGGCGTCGCAACACCTCCCCCAGCCGCCGCCACTGCGTGCGGCTCAGCGCCGCCTCGAAGCCGGACTGGCCTTCGATATAGGGGAACAGGGTGAACTGCAGGCCCCAGCGCTGCACCGACGCGCCACCGGTCAGCGCCGGCCATGGCGCGACGATTTCGTCTATGCCGAGGGTGCCGCGCAGCCAATGCAGGCTGTCCCAGACCGAGGGATCAACCTGGTAGTTCCGGCATTTCAGCCACCATTGCCCGTGCCGCGCATCGATGCGATACACGCTGGCATTGGCGTCGGCGCCCACCGGGCGCGGCACCACCGCAGTGGCCGTGATGCCATAGGATTGCTGAAGGACTTCGCCGAGATGCTGCGCCGAAGCGAATGACATGGATGCAAGCGGAAAGTATTGCCTGCCGCCACTATCGCAGATGACTTCGCTGCGACACAGACATGTCCGTCACAACATCGTGCGGCGCGACCAAAGGACTAGCCTGCAATACGGCGCATCACCGCCTCCAGCGGACCGCGCGCGAACTGCCATGACCACAGCCACGCCGCAGCAGTCGCGAGCATCAGGAACAGCAGTGCCCACAGCAGTACCGAGGCCAACGACGCGCTGCCGCCCAGGAGGCCCAGGCTTTCCAGCGTGCCCATGCCCAGCAGGATGTGGCCGACATACAGGGTCAAGGTCATGCGTCCGGCCGCCGTGAAAGGCTCCAGCCAGTCACCCGGGTGCACCCGCGTGAGCCACAGGCAGGCGGCAATCACACTGCAGGCCGCGCCCGCCCCGGTCAGCACATAGGCAGGACCCGGCGGCATCGGCTGCGTTCCCAACCACGCCTGCCACGGCGTTCCCTGGGCCAGATGCTGCACACCATGGCCCGCGCTGGTCAGCAGCAGGCCCAGCACCAGCAGCGCGCGCTGGACCCTCGGCTGCGACAGTTGCAGGCGTGCCAGCAGCATCCCCAGCAGGAAGAAGCACAGCCACGGCAGCAGCGGATGGAAGCCATTGAACAGCAGGTTGCGGACCGCGCCCGGCCATTGCCACAGACCGGCGTATTCCAGCGTCTGCCAGTTCCATCCCTGACTGTAATCCCAGTGCAGCAACGCCCAGAACGAACAGGCCGCCAGGCCCACGATGCTGCCCAGCAACACCCGCGGCGAGGCGCGCAGCCACACCACGGCCAACGCGAAATACACCGCGTAGTAGTGCAGGATATCGGCCGGGAACAGGGTCAGGTTGAGCAGGCCCAGCGCCAGCAGGAACGCAGCACGCCGCCAGGTCTGCATGCTGGCCTGCCACCAGGGCTGCCGCTGCGTTGCCAGCACCAGGCCAAGACCGGCCAGGGTGACGAACGTCGCCGAGGCCTTGCCTTCCAGCAGATGGAAGAAGCCTGCCAACCAGCTCGTACCCTCTGCAGGCACGGCCATCGCCAGGCGGAAGTTGACCAGCACCATGCCGGCCAGTGCGAGGTAACGCGCCAGGTCCAGCCCGTGCAGTCGCCGGTCCACGGCGCTCATGCACGCGCCCCCAGCAGCAGCGCGAGCAGGCCAAGATCCAGCGATGCATCGTCGGTGCCATTGGCTTCGCCCAGCCCCCGACGCAGTGCATCGCTTTCGATCGCATCCAACAGCACCTGCGCCTGCAGCGCCGGGGCCAGCGCGGGTCGCCGCCGCTCGCGCTGCGCAACACGCTGCAGGGCATCGCCCAGCGCCTGCTGCAGCTGCCTGCGGTTGGTCGCAAAGGCCTCGGCCACGGCAGGGTTGCGTGCACTCTCGGCCAGCACCTCGACCGCAAGCGTTGCCCATTCCGGCTGCCGGCACAGTGCGTGGAAGTCCTGAAGGAAAACCAGCACCTGTGCGCGCTCGCCATCGGACGCGGCCAGGCGCTGCAGCATCGGAGCCAGCTCTTCGCTCTCGGCCACCGCTACCGCAAGGATGATCGCCTCCTTGCCCGGGAAGTAGTTGTAGAGATTGCCCAGGCTGACCCCGGCCGCCTGCGCGATGTCGCGCATGCTGGTCTGGTGGAACCCCTTGGCGAGGAAGCACTGCAGGGCGGCCTGCAGGATCAGGGTCACGCGCTGCTCATTGCGGTCGATTCGGCTCATGCCTCAAATAGTGAACGAACGTTCGTCCATTTTAAAGATGGCAACCTGACCACCATCGGGCTTCGTTCAGCCAGCCTTGACCTCAACCGCTGTTGAGGCCCGATGCTGCCTGCCCTGCCCAACGCTCGACCCGGAGTTCCTGCATGCCACGGATGATCGCCACTCTGCTCGACAGCCGCGTTCTGTGGTTCCTCGCCCGCCTGCTGTTGGCCGTGGTGTTCCTGTCCTCGGGGCTTGCCAAGCTGCTGGCATGGGACAACAGCGTGGCGGAGATGCAGGCAGCCGGGCTGCAACCCCCTGCGCTGTTCAACATTGCCAGTGCGGTGGTGCTGCTAGGCGGCGCGCTGTGCCTGCTGTTCGATCGCCTGCTCTGGCTAGGCAGTGGCGCGCTGGCGGTGTTCATGCTGTTGACCATCGCCATCGTGCACACCTTCTGGAGCAAGCACGGCGCCGAACAGCAGCTGGCCATGTTCTTCGCGCTGGAGCACCTGAGCGTGGTCGGCGGCCTGATCTGCGCCGCCATTGCCAGTCACGCGCGGACTCAGAAGAACTCATCCAGCAACCGGTAGAAGGCCAGCCGCCGTTCGTCGGCTACCGCACCATAGCGCTGCAACAGCGGCGCTACCCAGCGCGTATCACCGAAATTGTGGACAAGGCTGCGCGCGGCCAGCGCAAGGTCCTGATAGCGGTCGGCCACACCCAGCCGGCCACAATCGATGAAACCACTGAAGCGGCCCTCGGCCACCATCAGGTTGGGCAGGCAGGCATCACCGTGGCTGACCACCAGATCTTCATGCGCGGGCTGGCTGGCGAGCAGCTCGGCAACGACCTGCTGCGCACTCTGCCCCAGGCGCTCATCATCGAAATCATCGGCATCGACCAGGCCCGCTTCGACGCGCGCCACCGCGGCCTGCACACGCGACGCCAGCCGCTGGTCGAACGGGCAGGCCGCCACCGGCAAGGCATGCAGCCCGCGCAGCGCGTCGGCCAGCACCTCCACCAGCTGCTGCGGGGCGAGTTCCGGCGAGGACGCCAGATCACGGCCCGGCAACGCGCTCATCAGCAACCAGCGCCGGCCCGCGTCCTCGGCGGTGGCGATCACCGTCGGCGCCGGCTGGCCCTGCGCCTGCAGCCAACGCAGGCGGGCGATCTCATGACCCAGCTCACTGAAGGCATCGATCACTTCCGATTTCAGGAAGGCATCGGCCTGCCCCGGTCGATGCACGCGAGCGACGTCCGCACGCGAAACCCCGATCGACTGCCGCTCGATGCGCGCGCCGGCCAGCGCTTCGCGCCACGTCGATGGCAACGGCATGCCGTCGCTGCTTGCGGGTGTTGCCTGCATGCCGGGGTGCTCCAGTTGCCGGTGACCCCATGGATTCTCGCTCATTCCGCGCCGACCGCCGCCAACAGCGCGGCCGCAAGATACAGGCCCAGACCGAACACACTGTGTGCGACCAGGCTGCGCAGGCGGGCCTTGCCCGGCGCAGGCGTCTTCGATGCCGCGATGCCCGCGCCCATGCACGGCTGCAGGATGAAGAAGGGCGCGGCCACACTGAGAATGCCGAACAGCAGTGCGGGCAGCACGGTAGGGGCACGCAGCCAATCTGTGCCGACCACCGCCAGCAGCAGCCCAGCGAAGATCACCCCGATCAGGTAATGCGCGGTCCAGCCCAGCGCGCGTTCACCGTCGACCACCGCCGAGCGGCCGATGCCATCGTGGCGGAAGCGCCCGCGCGGCAGGTGGCCCAGCCAGCGCCCCACCATCGCGAAATCCAACGAGGGAATGCCAAGCAGGCGCCGTTGCAGCAGCGCCCACAGATCCATCACTGCGGTCGCTCCCACACCGATCAATACCGCATCCACTGCCCATGTCGCCAGCCCGCTCATATCGCACACCTTCAATTATTTGCTTGAATGATAGAGAGATGCTAGCGTGAGCCGCATGAACACCGCAACCGATCCGCCACCGTCGCCGCTGGAAGCACTGGCCGAGATCGCCCGCACCCTCGGCCATGCTCATCGCCTGGCCCTGCTGGAACACATCGCCCAGGGTGAACGCGCGGTGGAACGGCTGGCCGAACTGACGGGGCTGTCGGTAGCCAATACCTCCCAGCATCTGCAGCAGCTGCGCCGCGCTGGCCTGGTACAGACCCGTCGCGACGGCAAGCGCATCCTCTACCGCAGTGGTGATGGCCCGCTGGGCAACCTGATTGCCGCGCTGCGCGACTACGCCGACCACCAGCGCAGCGAAATGCACGATGTGATTGCCGACAGCGTGCTGCGCCGCGATGCATTGGATGGGCTGACGGTGGAACAGCTGCTGCAGCAACGAGACAGTGTGGTGCTGCTGGATGTGCGGCCACAGGAAGAATTCTCGCTGGGGCACCTGCCCGGCGCGCTGAACATTCCCGTTACGGAATTGCGTGCACGGATGGATGAACTACCGCGTGCCGTCCACATTGTGGCCTATTGCCGCGGGCCCTACTGCGTGCTTTCCAACGATGCGGTGGCGATGCTGCGCGAGGCCGGACTGACCGCGCAGCGGCTCGCCGCCGGTTACCCCGAATGGAAAGCCGCGGGCCTGCAGGTCGATCTGCCCCAGCACTGAGTGAGTTGCGTGTCATGGATGATGTGTTCTCCCCGTTGATCGACAGCTGCTGGCGGCGCCTGTTCGCGGGCGAAGGCGTCCTGCAGGATGGCCCAGCGCTGCACATTGCCTGCAGCGACGAGCTCGATGAGGGCGAGGACGGCATGCTGCTGCAGCCGGTTTCCGGCCCTGCGCGCGCACTGCTGCGCCCTGCGCTGGCTGAACGCCTGCAACTGCAGGCACGCGCACACTGGACCCTGGAACATCTGCAACAGCGCCTGGTCGACATCGGCCAGCGCACGCATGGCGCAGACCGCATTTTCTATTTCCCTGCCGCATCCCTGGCGGCATTGGCCGAACACCCTGCTCCACCCCACATCCGCCGTCTCGGCCCGGCCGACGCAGCCGCGTTCGACGTGTTCCAGGCCAGCGGCAGCGAGGAGGATCTCGATGCGGCCTGGGTCGAACTCGATCACTGGCAGGTATTCGGCGCCTTCGCTGGCG
Source organism: Stenotrophomonas sp. 22DLJC03 (assembly GCF_056861405.1). Classification (NCBI taxonomy): domain Bacteria; kingdom Pseudomonadati; phylum Pseudomonadota; class Gammaproteobacteria; order Lysobacterales; family Lysobacteraceae; genus Stenotrophomonas; species Stenotrophomonas sp. 22DLJC03. The sequence goes on along the minus strand of NZ_JBSPUG010000005.1, from coordinate 227,632 downwards.
AGCGGCTGGTTGCTGCGGGAAGCATGTACCCCTGGAGCCTGGATCCAGCCCTGGCCGACATGGGCGTGCTGACCCTGCCCGAGGCCCGCGGCCGCGGGCACGCGCGCCAGCTGGTACACGCCATGGCCGTGTCCGCGCAGGCGGCCGGGCTGCAGCCTCAGTACCGTTGCCAGCTCGACAACACCGCCTCGATCATTACCGCCGAGCGCAGCGGCCTGCGTGCGTTCGCCGATTGGGACACCCTTCTGGCGGCCGACTGAGGCCGCCGCAGTACAACAAGGAAGCAACATGAAATTGATGGTCATCGGCGCCAGCAGGGGCCTGGGGCGCGCGTTCGTGGAAGGCTTGTGCGGCCCGGGTGACACCGTCATCGGTGTCTCGCGCACCCGCCCCCGCGACATCGCCTGCCCCGAAGGCGTCACCCTGCAATGGATCGAAGCAGACCTGTCCCAGCCGACCGGGGCGGCCGACCACATCGCAGCGCAGGCACCGGCCGATATCGATGTACTGATGCACAACCTGGGCATCTGGGAAGACAAGGCCTTCAGCGACGCGTACGACTTCCTCGATGAAAGCGATGCCGCGCTCACGCAGCTGGTCGACGTCAACATCAGTGCGACCCTGGTGCTGCTGCAGCGGCTGTTGCCACGCGTGCTGACCTCGCCGCGCCCGCAGTTGGTGCTGACCGGCTCGACCTCGGCACTGCCGCGCAGCGGCCGCCCGGAAGTGGCGTTCGGTGCGTCCAAGTTCGCACTCAATGGCATCGCCGATGCGCTGCGCGAAGGCTTCCGCGATCGCTACCTGGCGGTGACCAGCCTGCAACTGGGCTACCTAAACACCGACGATGCACTGTCGGTGCCGGTTGCAGAGGCCGCAGCCCGCGGCGACGGCGCACTGGTGCCGGTGCATGACGTCGTCGCGATGGTGCGCGCGTTGCTGCAGTTGTCACCGTCCGGCTTCGTGCGCGAACTGGTGCTGCCGGCCATCGCCGACCCGCGCTACTGACCGTAGAGACCTTGGTCGGGACCCATGGTGGCCGCGTACGCGCCTGTGGTTTAACCTGCTCGCACTGGCCGTCGGTCACAGGCGGGAACCTGCTATGGATGCGCTATCACGGGTCTCGGCCCAGGTCCTGGACAGCGCCCTGCCCAGCCTGCCGTTGTACCTGCTGCAGGCCACGGCGGTGATCGGCATGATCGGCGTACTGCTGATCGCCACCCGCCGCTCCGGCCACGCCATTGAAGGCCGCCGCCTGTATGTAGGCGTAGCACTCGGCCTGATCTACCTGTTCAACGCCTGGTTCGTCGCCGGCTACACCCAGGGCGTGGTCAAGCTCAATCTCGGCTTCGACGTCCTGCTGATCAGTGGCCTGCTCGGTGGCTGGCGCGGCGGTCTGGCCTGCCTGGCCGCCAGCCTGCTGGCCCGTTACCAGTTCTCGGGCACCCAGTTCTTCCTTCCCGCAAGCATCGAAGCCACCCTGCAGATGATGGCCGGCATCTGGCTGCGCACGCGCCTGCACCCACGCATGCTCGGCGAGCTGTCAGCGCGCATGATCCTGCAGGCGTGGGGCGTGCGCATCGCAGTGACGGCGCTGGGGCTGGCGCTGGGCGTGGCCATCATCGGGGCCGCGCAGCTGCCGGTTGCCGAGCTGGCGATCCAGCGCGTACTGGCGCTGCCGGTGTCGCTGCTGGTGCTCGGCGCAGTGTTCGCGCTGGTCTACAACGATGCACAGATCGATGCACAGCGGCAGCGTGAGCAGGCCTGGCTGCGCATCGACCCGATCAGTGGCCTGCCCAACATGCGCGCGCTCGGCGAGCGGCTGAAGCACTACTGGCGTGACAATGATGGCGTCGGCAAGGCCTGCCTGGTGGTGGCCGAGATGGGCAACCTGCGCGACCTTCGCCTGCGCTATGGGCCGCTGCAGGACAGCGGCCTGTGGCGGCACGACAGCACCGACGAAGTGCATCAGCTGCTGCCCTCGCTACCGGCGCACCAACTGGAGATCTACCAGTTCGGCGACGCGGCGTTGGCGATCTTGGTGCCTGACACCTCGCTGCCCGAGCTGCGCACGCAGGCACAGATCACCGACCTGGCACGCAACCTGGCTGATCTGGTCGGCCGCGACTGGCCGGGTTTCCGCCCACTGTTCCGCTGTGCGGTGGTCGAGCTGAAGCCACCGGCCACTGCCGACGATGGCCATCTACCATTCCGCGCGATCACCCTGGCGCTGAGTGCGATCGAGTCGGGCGTGGTGTTTTTCGATGATCCGGTCCAGCGCGACAGCGAGATCGACGCGTTGATCGAGCGCGCGCTCGAGCACTGGCTGCAGCATGGCGACGCGCCGCTGTGCTACCAGCCCAAGCATCGCCTGCGGGACCGGCAGCTGGTCGGCGCCGAGGCACTGCTACGCATGCGTGACGGCGAGGACCGGCTGATCGCACCGATGCGGGTGATCTCGTTGCTGCGTCGGCACGGCCGGCTGGCCGATCTGGAATGGGCGACGCTGCAGTCAGCCATCCATTTCCTGCAGCGCTGCCATCAGGAAGGCAGCAAGCTGACGATCGCGGTCAATGTTTCCGCCGAGTCCCTGCGCCTGCCCGACTTCGGCCTGCGCCTGCAGGAGCTGCTGCAGTTGCACGACGTGCCGGGGTTGATGCTGCGCCTGGAAATCGTCGAATGGACCGAGATCGTCGAGCGCGATGTGGTCGACGCCAACATCGCGCAGCTGCTGGCCGCCGAGGTGACACTGTCACTGGACGATTTCGGCGCGGGCTACTCGACCCTGATCCTGCTCTCACAGCTGGCCATTGCCGAGGTCAAGATCGAGCAGGCGCTGATCGCCACGCTGCCCGATGCAAAGTCACAGTCCATTGTCCGCTTCATCGTCGAAGTCGCGCATCGCTGCGGCGCCATCGTGGTGGCCGAGGGCACTGAGACCCTTGCCCAGGAGCAGCAGCTGCGCGCCCTGGGCGTGGATGTCGGGCAGGGTTATCTGTACTCCGCAGCGCTACCGGCGGATGAGTTCCGCCGTTTCGCTGCCAGCTAGATCGCGTAGAAACCCAGGAACATCGCCACCGCCGATTCGGCCACGCGTGCGCGCTCCTGTTCGTTCAACGGCGCCTGCCCCATAGTCACCTGCGGCCAGAACGCAAAGCTTTTCACCAGGCCGTGCAGCTGGTGGCCAGCAAACTCCGGATCGACCTTGCGCAGCCGCCCATCGGCGATGGCCGCACGGATCCAGGCACTCTCGCCACTCTCCTTCTCGCCCATGCGGCAAACGATCGCCTGCGCCCGTTCCGGTGAATGGATGATCTCGGCCATCGCCACCCGCGCCAGGTCGATGAAGTTGGCATCGCTGAGCAGTTCCAGCTTCTGGCCCAGCAGCTGCAGCAACTGTGCCTGCAGTGACTGATCGGTGCGATACGGCAAAGCGTCGCTGGCCACGCTGCGCTCCCACAGCTCCTCCAGGATCATCGAGAACAACGCTTCCTTGCTCGGGAAGTGGTTGTAGACGGTGCGCTTGGAGACCCCGGCCACCTCGGCGATGCGATCCATGCTGGTCGCCTCGTAGCCGGCCGCGCGGAACTCCTCCACCGCCGCCCGCACGATGGCTTCGCGTTTGCGGTCGGTCAGGCGTTGCGGGGCACGGGGCATGGCGGAAACCAGATAACTGAACGGATGTGCACATTTTACACCCGAGAGTGTACTTTTGAAAAACACGAAACTACACTGTGCAGTGTACCCAGCGGACGTCACCCATGAAGCGCCTGCTCCTTGTCCTTTTGCTTGGAATCCTCGCCGTGACCGCCTACACCTTCTGCAAGTCCTGGTCCCTCCCCGACTTCCCCGATTCGCCGCAGTACCGCGATGGCAGGTTCCGCAATGCCCTGCCGCGTCCGGCAATGGGCCTGCGCGATGGCGCGGAGATCTGGTGGACCTTCCTGTTCAACAAGCCCAAGGGCACCGTGCCGGCGCACCCCATTCCGGTGCAGCCGCTGGACCGCGCAACCCTGGACGCCGCACCTGATCGCAGCCTGTTCCGGCTTGGGCATTCCACGATCCTGCTGAAGCTGCGCGGGCAGTACTGGCTGACCGACCCGGTGTTCTCCGAGCGCGCCTCGCCGGTGCAATGGATGGGCCCGGCCCGCTTCCACGCGCCGCCGATCAGCATCGACGAACTGCCGCCGATCGCCGGCGTGATCCTCTCGCACAATCACTACGACCACCTGGACCACGCCGCGGTGATGCAGCTGGCCGGCAAGACCACGCGCTTCATCGCCCCGCTTGGCGTGGGCGACCAGTTGATTGCGTGGGGCGTGGACGCCAGCAAGGTGGAACAGCTGGACTGGTGGCAGTCGACCGAAGCCAGCGGCCTGCGCCTGACCGCCACCCCGGGCCAGCACTTCTCCGGCCGTGGGCTGGGCGACAGCGACCGCAGCCTGTGGGCTTCGTGGGTGATCCAGGACGGCGACTTCCGCATCTACTTCAGCGGCGACACCGGCTATTTCGATGGCTTCAAGACCATCGGCGAGAAGTACGGCCCGTTCGACCTGACCATGATCGAGACCGGCGCCTACGACTCGCGCTGGGCGTTCGTGCACATGCAGCCCGAACAGACGTTGCAGGCGCACCTGGACCTGCGGGGCAAGTGGCTGCTGCCGATCCACAACGGCACCTTCGACCTGGCCCTGCACGCCTGGCAGCAGCCGTTCGAGCGCATCACCGCCTTGGCCGCCGCAAAGAACGTGCCGGTGGCCACGCCGATGATGGGCGAAGCACTGGACATGCAGGCGCCCGAAGCGGGCACGCGCTGGTGGGAGATGGTGGAGCTGTAACGGGGTAACTCGACGCAATGCATCCCACGGCTCTACACCGGAAAGCAGACCGCGGTGGCACCGGCCACGCCCAGCAGCGTTGCAGTGCGTCATGTAACCGATTACACGCCCTGCTAGCGTAGCGCCTGCCCGATTCCGGCCGCACCTGCGAGGCTGTCCGCAATGACGTTGCGCGTTGAACGTTCCAGGTTCTCCCCCCTGCCCCCCTTCGTCCGGCCAGCCTTCACGCTGCTGCTTGCCACCCTCGCCTCGGCCGCACACGCGCAGAACCTGCCTCCCCGTACCCAGTGGCAGGCCAGCGCGTCGTCGCAACAGGTTCCGGCGATGGCCATCAGCCACCTGATCGACAACGATCCGAAAACGGTGACCGGTGGCGCGTTCAGCCCCGGCCACTGGTTCCAGGTCGATCTCGGCAAGCCTGCGATGCTGGCCGGTGCACGCCTCACCTGGGATGTCTCCAACCCCGAAGGCTATTCGCTGCAGACCTCGCTCGACGGCAAGCAGTGGCAAAGCGCCTACGTCATGGGCGATTCGCTGGGTGGCATCGAAACCCTGTACTTCGCGCCGCGACAGGCCCGCTACCTGCGCCTGGCCAGCCCGCAGCGCACCTCCGACTGGGGCGTATCCATCTTCGAAATGGAACCGCTCGACACCGCACTCAGCGCACGGGTGACCGGGCTGGACGCCACCCAGTCCGCTGCGCTGTGGCAGGGGGGCGGCACCGTTGCCATCCCCGCAGGCAAAGGCGGCATCCACACGCTCGACATCACCCTGCCCCGCGCCCAGCCCAGCACCGGGCTGGCAGTGGACTGGGCCAACGTGCACGGCGCTGCACGCCTGCAGGCACAGGACGCACAGGGCCGCTGGCACGAACTGGCGCGCGACGCGCAGGCGGCGACCCGGCAGCAGAGCTGGCTGGCGGCCGACGCGCCACTGGACATCAAGGCATTGCGGCTGACCGTGGAAGGTGATGCCCCCCAGGTCAAACGCATCCGCCTGCTCGGTCCGAAGGCGGTGATGACGCCGATGAAGCGCTACCAGATCGCCGCCAGTGGCGCGCAGCGCGCGTTGTTCCCTGCCTCGTTGCACATGCAGCAGACCTACTGGACCGCAGTCGGTGTGCATGCGGGCCGGCAGAAATCGATCTTCGACGAATACGGCAACATCGAAGCCTACAAGGGCGCACCGCTGGTGCAGCCAATCTGGCGCAGTGCCGATGGCCGCGCGACCGGTGCCGCCGAACAACCGGTGCAGCACGCACTGCGCGATGGCTGGAAGCCGATGCCGTCTGCCACGTGGTCACCGCAGCCCGGGCTGGAACTGCGCAGCGAAGCCTTTGCCATCGAGCGCGACGGGCAACCGGTCACCTTCGTGCGCCATCGCCTGCGCAACACCGGCAGTTCGGCCATCGAAGGCACGCTGACCCTCGTAGTGCGACCGATGCAGATGAATCCGCCGTGGCAGAACGGTGGCCTGTCGCCGATCCGCCAGGTGGCCGTCGAAGGCAACCGCGTGCGCGTCAATGGCCGCACGCTGCTGCAGTCGCTCAGCGCGGTGGATGCCGCTGGCACCGCGGCCTTCGGCAACGACGGTGACACCGAGATCACCACGGCCATCGCCAGCGGGCAGCTGCCTGCCGCACAGCAGGCACGCGATGAGCAAGGATTGGCCGCAGCCGCATTGAGCTACCGGATCCGCCTCGCCCCCGGTGCCAGCGACGCGGTGGTGGTGGCCTTCCCGCTCGGTACCGCCACCGCCGATGCCAATGGCGTGCTGCCGGAAGCACCGGCCCTCAGCCTTGCGTCGCTGCCGCGCGACGGCAACAAGGCCTTCGACACGCTGGCCAGCCGCGCCTCCGCCGATTGGCAGGCGCGGCTGGGCCAGGTCGGCCTGCGCCTGCCCGACCCTTCACTGGTGGACATGCTGCGCGCACAGGCTGCCTACATGCTGATCAACCAGACCGGCCCGGCCATGCAGCCCGGCCCGCGCAACTACAACCGCTCCTTCATCCGCGATGGCATGGCCACCTCGGCCGTGCTGCTGCGCATGGGCGAAGCCAAGGTGGCACGCGACTACCTGGCCTGGTACAGCGAACACGGCGTGCACGGCAATGGCCTGGTGTCGCCCATCCTCAACGACGATGGCAGCGTCAATACCGGCTTCGGTTCGGATATCGAGTACGACAGCCAGGGCCAGTACGTCACCCTCGTTGCCGACGTCGCCCGGCTCGATGGCGGGCCGGAAAGCGTGCGTGCCTACCTGCCCAAGGTGAAGGCCGCGCTGCGCTTCCTGCAGGAACTGCGCGAACGCACGCTGGTGCCGGGCTACATGGCCGACCAGCCATCGCCGGAGCGCTTCGCCGGCATTCTTGCGCCGTCGATCAGCCACGAGGGCTATCCCTCACCCACCCACAGCTACTGGGACGACTACTGGGGCCTGAAGGGCTGGCATGACGGCGCGTGGCTGGCCGAATCGCTGGGCGACCACGAAACCGCCACGTGGGCGCGCGAACAGTACAAGGCGCTGTATGACGCACTGCATGCCTCGATCCGCGCAACGATGGCATGGAAGGGCATCGACTTCATTCCCTCATCGGCCGACCTCGGCGACGGCGATCCGACCGGTGTATCGATCGCTCTGGACCCCACCGGCGCCCAGAGCGTGCTGCCGGCCGAAGCCCTGCGCACCACCTTTGCCCGCTACCTGGACGATGTGCGCAAGCGCAACCAGCCTGGTGCGCTGTATGCCTACACGCCGTATGAAATCCGCAACGTGCTGAGCTACGTGCACCTGGGCCAGCCCGAAGCGGCCGACGAGCTGCTGCAGGGCCTGTTGCACGATCGCAGGCCGCTGGAATGGCAGGTGCTGGCCGAGGTCGTGCACTCGCGGTTGCGCTTCCCACGCTACCTGGGCGACATGCCGCACACCTGGATCGGCGCCGAATACGGCCGCACCCTGTTCGGCATGCTGATGCGCGAGGATGACGATGCGTTGTCGCTGCTGCCGGGCACGCCCCCTTCCTGGGTCGCTGGCGAGGGCCTGGCCGTGGACCGCCTGCCCACCGCCTATGGCACCCTGCAGATGCAGGCACGCCAGCGCGACGGCAACCTGACCGTGTCGCTCGGCATGGGGCTGCGCAAGGGCACGCCGGTACGCGTATGGTGGCCCAGCCGCACCCTGCCCAAGGACGTGCGCGTGGATGGGCGATCGGTACGGAACTTCGACAAGGATGGCGTGCTGCTCGATGACCCGTTCCGCACCCTGGAGGCACGCTGGCAGTAATGCCGATGCAGGAACCGAAGTGATCGAACTTGTACTCGATGGCAGCCCTGTCGCCGCCGCTACCGACGATCAGCTGGCCAGCGCACTGGCGCTGGCCGCATCCATGCCCCAGTTCGAGCTGTGGGCATCGGTGCCCGACGGCCCATCGCTGTGCATGCTGCGTAACGCGGAGCATGCATGGCTGATGTACCTGCGCGAGCCCGGCGACGACGGCTTCCACTCCTGCGGAAACGAACACCGCGCCGGCAACGCTTATTTCCGGCTCGACAATGGCCAGGTGGATGGCTATCCCCTGGAGTGGTGCATCGGCATCGAGGCGTGCTTCGCCGCGATCAGTTTCTTTCACGGCACTGGAGGCGCCCGCCTGGAACACATCGATTGGCAGCCCTGACCCCGGTAGAGGCCGACCTTGGTCGGCATGCCCCGCCTCGCATTCCGGTGGCTGCCCTCCGGTAGATGCCGACCTTGGTCGGCACGCCTTCCGTCGAGCAAGCTCGACGCCTACCAAGCGGCATCGCTAGAACCCTGGCAACCCCGGCGGATTGGTCTGCGACTGCGGCACCGCTTCTTCGGCTACGTTCCAGCGCGCCAGCACCTTCGCGTAGGTACCGCTGCTGATCTGGGTGTTCAATGCCTGGGTCACCGCATCGGCCAGGCCACTGCCCTTGCGCGTGGTCACCGAGATCGCCGCTGCGTCCGGCCAGCCACCCGGGAACAGGCCAACCCGGCGCACCTTGCCATCGCGCGCCGAGTAGGCGCCGGTGGCATTCGGCTCGAACGACACGTCGGCGCGGCCTGTGATCACTGCCAACCGCCCGATCACCGCATCATCGAAGTACTGGTACTCCACCGGTTTCAGGCCTGCGGCGATGTTCTGCTTGTCCCATTGGCGCAGGATCTGGTCCTGGTTGGTGCTGGCGCCGACCACCACCTTCAGCCCGGCCACGTCGGCTGGCTTTTCGATCTTCTGGATCGGCCCATCACTGCGCGTGTAGATGCCGAGCAGATCGTAGCGGTAGCTGGAGAAGTCGAACTTCTTCTTTCGCTCTTCAGTGACGGTCACATTGGACAGTACTGCATCGTACTTGCCCGACTCCAGCCCCAGCGGCCAGTCGGCCCAGGCCACCGGCACCACCACCAGTTTCAACCCCAGCCCATCGGCGATCAGGCGGGCGATATCCGGCTCGACGCCCACCACGTCCTTGCTGTCGGCGCCGTAGTCGGCCAAGGGCAGCTGGCCAGGATGGGTGGCGATGGTGAACGCACCGGGCGTGACGAAGCGGTAGCCGGCCGGGATCAATGCCTGCGCCTTGGGATCGAGCGTTCCTTTCAGCACCGCCGTATTCGCACCGGCAAGGCTGGTCGCGGCCACGACGCTCGCGTCCGGTGCCTGGCGCACGCGTGAGTAGACGATGCCGGCAATGCCAATGACCAGCACACCCACGATCAACAGGGTGCTGCGCGAGGGGCGACGCGGTGCGGCAGGGCTCATGGCGTTCCTTTCGGGGTTACAGTGTTTTGGCGAGGAAATCGGCGGTGCGTTGCTGGCGCGGGCGCTCGAACAGAGCCTCGGGCGTGCCCTGCTCGATCACCCGGCCCTGGTCCATCATCACCACGTGGTCGGCCACGCGGCGGGCGAAGCTCAGTTCGTGGGTGACAATTACCAGGGTGGTACCGGAGCGGGCCAGTTCCTCGATGACGCTGAGCACCTCGGCCACCAGTTCCGGGTCCAGCGCCGAAGTGGGTTCGTCGAACAGCAGCACCTTCGGCTGCAGCGCCAGTGCGCGGGCAATCGCAATGCGCTGCTGCTGGCCACCGGACAGCTGGCGCGGGAAGGCGTCGGCCTTGTCGGCCAGGCCGACCCGCTCCAGCAATGTCCGCGCCTGCTGCTCGGCCTGCGCACGCGGCACACCACGCACCGCGATTGGCGCTTCGATGATGTTCTCCAGCGCGGTCAGGTGGGGGAACAGGTTGAACCCCTGGAACACCATGCCCACCTCCGCACGACGGCGGCGGATCTCACGCTCGGGAAGCTCGTACAGGGTGTCACCGTCGCGGCGGTAACCGATCAGCTGCCCGCCCACAGTCACATAACCACTGTCGGCGCGTTCCAGATGATTGATCAGCCGCAGCAGCGTGGACTTGCCGGCGCCGGAGGGACCGATCAGCACCGTCACGCTTCCAGCGCGCAGATCCAGGTTCACCTCTTCCAGCACCGGCTGATCGCCGAACACCTTGCCCACACCATGCAGCGACACCGCCGCACCCTCGCCCGCTTCAACCTGAGTGGCGATGCGTGGGCGATTGACCACCCGCGGCGCAGCATTGCGTGCCGTTCGCTCCGGCGACGATATACGCGAAACGCTGCGCTCGCGCTGCAGCTGGCCGCGCGCGAACCGCTGCTCCACCCGCCGCTGCAGCAGCGACAGCACGGTCAGGATCACCAGGTACCAGACCGTGGCCACCATCAGCAGCGGCACCACTTCCAGGTTGCGGCGGTAGATCACCTGCACGGTGTAGAACAGTTCGGGCAGTGCCAGCACGTAGACCACCGAGGTGCTCTTGGCCAGGCCGATCACATCGTTGAAGGCGGCCGGCAGGATCGAACGCATCGCCTGCGGCAGGATGATGCGGCGCACCTGGCGGCCACGCGGCAGGCCGAGCGCGGCTGCGGCCTCGTACTGGCCGTGGTCGACCGAAAGAATGCCACCGCGGATCACTTCGGCCGAGAACGCCGCCTGGTTCAGGGTCAAACCCAGCACCGCGGCGGTGAACACGCCGATCAGCTGCGTGGTCGGGTACGAGAACAGGCTGATGCCGGTGAACGGCACCCCCAGCTCGATGGTGCTGTACAGATAGCCCAGGTTGTTCAGCAGCAGCAACAACACCAGCAGCGGGATCGAGCGGAACAGCCACACATAGCCCCACGACACAGCCGACAGCAGCGGTGAGCCGGACACCCGGGCCAGCGCAAGCAGCGTACCCAGCGCGAAGCCGAGGCCGGTGCCCAGTGCGGTCAGTAGCAGCGTGCGGCCCAGGCCTTCCAGCACCGGGCGCGCGAAGAACCATTCGGCGAAGGTGACCCAGCCCCAGCGCGGATTGCCCAGCACTGATTGCAGCCCGATCAGGATCAGCGCCAACGCCAGAAGGGTTCCGACCACCTGTAGTGGATGCCGGGCCGGCACGATCTTCAACGCCGGGGTTGGCGCCGGGCGTGTGGCAATTCCATCCAGCGCAGTCGAAGGCGTGCTCATGCGTGGGCTCCATACAGCACGGTCTGTGATGGCACAACGGCTGGCGCCGATACGCCCAGGCGCTTCTCGAACGGCAAGTGGGCGATGGATTCCGGATCGGCATCCAGATCGAACAGCGCGGTGTAACCGTGGCTGAGATACAGGCCAACCGCTTCGGGCTGGCGGAAGCCGGTGGTCAGGAACACCCGTCGGTAACCCTGCCGCGCCGCCTGCTCTTCCAGCTCCTGCAGCACGCGCCGCGCGATGCCCTGGCGGCGCAGCCCGGGCAGCGTCCAGATGCGCTTGAACTCGGCAGTGTCCGGATCGCGGTGTGGCATGAAGGCGCCGCCGGAGATCGCCACACCGTCGCGCAGCAGTAGCACGAACGCCCCTACCGGCGCCGCAAAGGCCTGCGCCGGGTAGCGCTGCAGCTCCTCGCGGGCGCTGCCACCGATACGGCGGCGCACATCGGCGTAGCGACTGTCGTACTCCTGTTCCAGCCCATCGAACAGTGGACGGGCCAGTGGATCGTCCACCGAGGTGTAGAGGAAGCGTTCGTTGCTGCTCATGCCACGTCCTTCACCAGGTAGTCTTCGGCCAGCCGCGCCCACAGGCTGGCGGCGGGTGCGATGGCGGCGTCATTGAACACATAGCGCGGGCTGTGCAGCGGCGCGCTGTCGCCGTTGCCGACGAACACGAAACTGCCCGGCCGCGCCTGCAGCAGGAACGCGAAATCCTCACTGGCAGTGCGCGGCGCGAATTCGGGCACCACGCGTTCGCTGCCGAAGCCCTGCACGGCCACCTCACGGATGTAGGCGGTCTGCTCAGGGTGGTTGATCACACTGGGGAAGCCGCGCGGGAACTCGATCTCGGCGCGCGCGCCGAACGCGGCGGCGGTCTGCTCGGCAATCTCGGTGACCCGACGCCGCAGCGTGTCGCGTACCTCCGGCAGGTAGGCGCGCACGGTCAGCTTCAGCTCCACCAGGTCCGGAATCACGTTGGCGGCCTGCCCGCCGTGGATCGAACCGACCGTGACCACGCCCATCTGCCGCGGATCGACATTGCGCGACACCACGCTCTGCAGCGCGGTGACGATGTGCGCTGCCACCAGAATCGGGTCGACGCTTCCCTGCGGCTCGGCGCCGTGACCGCCCTTGCCGATCACCTTCAGCCGCGCCCAGTCCACCGACGCCATCGCCGGGCCATCGACGAAGCCGAAGTGGCCGACCGGCACACCCGGCCAGTTGTGCAGGCCATAGATCGCATCCACCGGGAAGCGCTCGAACAGGCCGTCGGCAATCATCTTCGAAGCCCCCGAGCCGGTTTCTTCGGCCGGCTGGAACACCAGCTGCAGGGTGCCGTCGATATCGCCGTGATGGGCCAGGTAATGCGCCGCGGAAAGCAGGATGGCGGTATGCCCGTCGTGGCCGCAGGCATGCATCAGCCCCTCGTTCTGGCTGGCGTAGGCCAGGCCGGAGTCCTCGTGGATCGGCAGTGCATCGATGTCGGCGCGCAGGCCGAGGCGACGGCTGCCCTGCCCGCGCTGCAACGTACCGACCACGCCGGTACCGCCGAGGCCGGTGGTCACCTCATAGCCCCACTGCTGCAGCAGCTCGGCCACGCGAGCGCTGGTGCGGTGTTCCTCGAAGGCCAGCTCCGGGTGGCGGTGCAGGTCATGGCGGATCGCGATGGCCACCTCGGCGCGTGCCGCGATTTCCGGCAGCACGCCAGTCGTTGGGGAATTCAGTCGGGCATGGCCCGGCGCTACGGCGTTTTCTCCGCTCATCGCCTTACCCCACCTTCCGCGCCGGTTCGGCGTCGGTCGAATGGCGGCTGGCCTTGTACGGCAGGCCCAGATGCTCACGCAGGGTCTGCCCTTCCAGTTCACGCTGATGGTAGCCACGCGCCTGCAGGATCGGCAGCACCTGGGTCACGAAATCGTCCAGGCCTTCGCGCTGCGCCGCGAAGCCGAGGATGAAGCCGTCGCTGGCACCGGCATCGAACCAGCGGATCAGCTCATCGGCTACATGCTCCGGTGTGCCGATGAAGTTCGGCCGCGGGCTGACCGCTTCCAGTGCTACCTGGCGCAGGCTCAGGCCCTTCTCGCGCGCGTCCTGCTTGATGCGGTCGGTGGTGGAGCGGAACGAGTTGCTGCCGATGTCACCCAGTTCCGGGAACGGCGCATCCGGGTCGTACTGGCTGAAATCGTGGTGATCGAAGAAGCGGCCGAGATAGGCCAGCGCATCCTCCAGCGTCGCCAACGCAGCAATCGCCTGGTACTTGGCCTCGGCCTCCTCGGCGGTGCGGCCGACGATGGGGCCGATGCCCGGGAAGATCTTCACGTCATTGCCGCTGCGGCCATGGGCGATCGCAGAGTTCTTCACCTTCTGGGTGAACGCGCGGGTCTCCTCCAGCGATGGCGAATGGGTGAACACCGCATCGGCGTACTTGCCGGCCAGCGCGATGCCATCGTCGGACGACCCCGCCTGGAAGATCACCGGCTGGCCCTGCGGCGAGCGCTGGATGTTGAGCGGCCCTTCCACCTGGAAGAAGCGTCCCTTGTGGTCGAGGCGGCGGAACTTTTCCGGCGCGAAGAACGTGCCACTGTCGCGCTCACGCACGAAGGCATCGTCATCCCAGGAATCCCACAGCCCTTGCACCACGTCCAGGTACTCGTCGGCGATCTGGTAGCGCAGCGCGTGCTCCGGATGCGGCCGACCGTAGTTGCGGCCCGAGCCCTCCAGTGGCGAGGTCACTACGTTCCAGCCGGCGCGGCCGCCGCTGAGCAGGTCCAGCGAAGCGAACTGCCGGGCCACGGTGAACGGATCGCTGTAGGAGGTCGACAGCGTGCCGGCCAGGCCGATCTTCTTCGTTGCCGTGGCCAGCGCCGACAGCAGTGAGATCGGCTCGAAGCGGTTGAGGAAGTGCGGGATCGACTTCTCGTTGATGTACAGGCCATCGGCCACGAAACCAAAGGCGATGCCGTTGTCCTCGGCGGTACGCGCGATGTCGATGTAGAACTGCAGGTTGACGCTGGCATCGGCCGGATTGGACGGATGCTTCCAGGCATGCATGTGGCTGCCGGGGCCCTGCAACATGATGCCGAACGGAATGTGGCGCGGGGTCGTGCTCATGGGAATCGCTCCTGCAGGTCAGGCCACCGCCGCGCGCGGCGCGGGCGACAGCAGTTCAAGGGATGTGAGGCGTGCGTCGAGGTCGGCCACCGGCGCATCGAGAATGAATTCACCCACGCCGAAGCGGCGGTGCAGCGCGTCCAGTTCGTCACGCACGTGCTGCGCATCACCGGACAACACGCTCGGGCGTGTCTCCTCGATGCGGAAGTCGGCCACGCCCACCTGGCGCGCGTACTCGGCAGCTGCTTCGGGGCTGGGCAGGTTCACCGTCTGCCCGGGACCGAGGTGCAGCTTGTAGACGCGCAGTGCACCGATATGGCGGGCTGCGGCTTCAGCCGTCGGCGCGGCGAAGGCCACCGTGGCCAGCAACGGTGGCTGCGAGGAGACGCTGCGGTAGGCGTCGAACGCAGCTTCGATGTGCTTCGGCTCACCATCGAAATGAGCGGCATAGACAAAGCGCCAGCCCAGTTCGGCCGCCTGCTGCGCGCTCTGCGGGCTGGCCCCGAGCAGGAAGCGCTCCGGCGCCTGCTGCGGCACCGGTCGGGCCAGCGCCTCGGTGTCTGCCCCCGACAGATAGCCTTCCAGGTCGCGCAGTTGCTGATCGAAGTCGGCGAACGCCGGGCGCCCGGCCGCCAGCGCGGCAGTCGAGGCCGGCAGGCCACCGGGGGCCTTGCCCACGCCCAGATCGACGCGCCCCGGCGCCAACGCCGCCAGCAGATTGAAGTTCTCCGCCACTTTGTAGGGCGCGTAGTGGCGCAGCATCACCCCACCACTGCCGATGCGGATGCGCCGGGTCTGCGCCAGCACCCAGGCCGCCAGCACTTCCGGTGCGGGGCTGGCCAGCGTCGGTGCGGCGTGGTGTTCGGCAAACCAGTAGCGGTGGTAGCCCAGCTGTTCGGCGCGCTGCGCCACCTGCAGGCTGTTGCGCAGTGCCTGCTCCGGCGAAGCGCCCTCGGCCACCGGGCTCTTGTCCAACACGCTGATCTGATAGCTCATGGTTACGTCCTCTCTCAGGGGTGGGCCACGGGAATGCCGAGCAACCCGTTCAGCGCAGCCAGGATCGACTCGGCACCGGAGATGTACTGGCGGTCCTGGTGCGCGCCACTGGCGAGCTCGCTGCGCACGCCCTGCGGCAGCACCAGCTTCGGCAGCGACTGGTCCTGCTCTCCGATCTCGGCAATCACCTCACGGCGCGGCCGCGCGAAGCCGATGCGGCGCACGTCCAGCTGCGCGTCCAGGCCGTCGATGCTCGACAGCGCGCCCTCCAGCAACAGGCTGTGCCGGCAGAAAAAGCGCTGGCCGGGAATCTGGCCGTCCTCGAACTCACGGTCGAGCAGGAACAGGATGGGTTTGCTTGCTGCGTCGAAGGTCACTGGGGTCGTCCTCATCGGGGCCGGCAATGCGATGCCGCTTCGATATCGATGCTAGAGATGCCGACGGCCGCAGCAGCGATGCCTGGCGACAATCGGCGGTCAGATCCGGCCACGCAGATGCGGTGTAGCCATAAGCAAAGCGCCGCCGGTTATGGCGTCAGGCAATACGTCGCAGCGGCGCCGGAACAGTCAGCGCCTGCGCGGCCAGATGCCCGGCTGCGCGCTCGGTCGCCAGTTCGATGCGCGCCTGCAGGGCGGCACTGTTGATGTGCTCGCCCTCGAAGTCGGCCGCTGTGGCATACACCCCGATCGGCAGCGTGTGCGCCTGCAGGAAACTGAACAACGGCCGCAGCTGGTGGTCGATCACCAGCGCATGTCGCTCGCTGCCGCCGGTGGCTGCCAGCAGTACCGGCACATCCACCAGCGCCTCCAGCTCGATGAAGTCGACCAGGTGCTTGAACAACCCAGGATAGGAGCCGCGATACACCGGCGCGGCTACCACCAGCAGCTCTGCCGCCTCGATGGTCTGCAATGCCTGCTCCACTGCCGGCTCAGCCTCGCCGCGCGACAGCGACTGGCCCAGCGCGCGCGCGATAGGTGCCAGCTCCACCAGCTCCACGCTGACATGCACCCGCTGCTGCAGCGAGTCCAGCAGATGACGCACCAGCAGCAACGTGCGCGATGTCGCCGAGCTGGTCGGCGACCCCACCAATGCAACCACCCTCAATGCAGAAGACATGACCCCCTCCTCGTAGCGCCGGGCCATGCCCGGCGACGCTTCGCCTGAACCTCAGAACCGGTAATTGATCCGCCCATACCAGTACGTACCAACGTTGCCCAGCACATCGCCGCTGTCCCACGTGGTCTGGATGCTGGCCACATCGGTGGCACTGCGCGCGTACTCCGGCACCTTGCGGGTGCGCTTGTCGAACACGTTGTTGATGCCCAGCGCCGCGCTCCAGCCCGCGCCCAGTTCCACGCCACCGGAAAGATTGGTCACCAGCACCGGCGGCTGCTTGTACTCCACGCCGTTGTTCAGGCGCTTGATCGGGCCGTAGTAGGTGAAGTCCAGGTTCGAGCGCCAGCGTCCGTTCTGCCAGCCAAGTCCCGCCACCTGCGTATAGCTGGGCGTGCGGAAGCGCAGCGCGTACTCGCTGGATTTGGTCAGCAGGTTGATGTTCGGCAGCCCCTGCAGCGCCGCCGGAATGTCGCTGACCTTCTGGATGGTGGTGCGGCCGACGTTGGCCGCGTAACTCCAGCGCAGCTTGCCCCACGCCGTTTCCTGGTTCGCTTCCAGGGTCAGCTCCACACCGCGTGTGCGGGTGTTGCCCACGTTGGTGAAGTAGCTGGCGTAGAACGCATCACCCGGCAGGATGCTGATGCCGGCCGAACCCAGCAGTGCATCGATCGTGTTCTTCTGCACCGCACTCAGCACCGTGCCGCTGTTGTCGGTGACGCGCGCCGGATCCTGCGCGTTGTAGCCGATCTGGCTGGACTGACCGAGCTGGCCGCGGATGTCGATCTGATAGGCATCCACTGCCAGGTGGAAGGCCGGGCTCGGGTCCCAGGTCACGCCCAGGCTGTAGTTGGTGGCCTTTTCCGGCTTCAGCGGTGTGGCGCCCAACGCAATCGCCGCCGGCGAAGACACCTGCGCCACCAGCGTGGTACCGCACGGGCAGCTGCCGGTGGCCTGGTAGTACTGCGCCCCCAGGCTGGGCGCATGGAAGCCGTTGCTGACCGTGGCGCGCACGCCCAGCGCATCGGTGAAGTCGAAGCGCGTGGTCAGGCGGCCGGTGGAGACGGTGCCGAAGTCGGAATGGTCTTCCCAGCGCGCGGCCGCATCCAGGTACCAGCGCGAGGTGATGTTGGTGGCCGCACCCGCGTACACCGCCTTGCTGTTGCGGGTCGCCTTCACCGCATCCGCAGTGGAATAGCCGACGAAGGCCGCGGCACCGAAGCCGGTGTACGACTCCCACTGCCCTGCCCCGCGCTCGTACTGCTCGTGCTGGTACTCGGCGCCGGCGCTGACTTCCAGCGGCGAAGCAAATGCCGCCACCTCGAAGCCACGGCGCAGGTCCAGGTTGGCGATGCCCTGCTGGTAATCGAGCTTGCCGTCGTAGAAGTCGGTGGGCGAACCGGGGTACGGCAGTGAGTAGTTCACCGAGTTGCGTGTGTAGGTGCGCACCGTGCTGCGGTTACCGGTCAGGCTGGCGTCGTAGTCCCAGCCTGCAATCTGCCCTTTCACGCCAGCCGTACCGGTGTACTGCTTCTCCTTGGTTTCCAGCACTGGCAGGAAGCCATCGGGAAACACGCTCAGCACGCCGGGGGCCTTGTAGGTGGTGAAGATGGTCGCCGGCAGACGGAAGTTCTGGATCGCCTGCGCGGTGCGATCGCTGGCCGTGGCGTTGGCGTAGAACTGCGCGCTCTCGCCCAGGCCATGGCCCACGTTCACCGCGAACGCTTTCAACGCATACGACGGCGAGCTGAGGATGGTGTTGGCCTCGGCATTGCGGTTGGCTTCCGCCGGGTTCGGCGTAGCACCTGCTGGCAATCGATTGTTCGGGCGCAATGCCACCAGATTGCCATTGCCATCCACCGCCGGATAGCTCAGATAGCCGTCGATGTAGCGGCGGGTGCGGATTGCATGATGCTGGCGGGTGGTCTCGCCGGACAGGTTGACGAAGCCATCCTCGCCCCACGGCAGGCCCACGTTGGCACGCACGCTGGTACGCGAACCATCGCCATCGGTGCTCTGCCCGCTCTCTACCGACACATCGCCACCGTGTGCCTGCGATTTCAGGATCACGTTGACCACGCCGGTGATCGCGTCCGAACCGTAGATGGCCGAGGCACCATCGCGCAGCACTTCCACGTGGTCGATGGCCGACACCGGAATCAGCGCCAGGTCAGCCCAGGCATGCCCGGGGAAGCCGCCACCATTGGCCCCGCTCACATAGGCGCTGGCGTTGCGGCGCTTGCCGTTGACCAGCACCAGCGTGTAGCCCGGTGACAGATTGCGCAGCTGGTAACCGCGGATCAGGCTTTCCTGGTCGCTCTGGTAGCCACCGATCTGGCTCAGTGACGGCAGGCTGCGCTGCAACGCTTCGAGCAGGTTGCCCTGTCCGGTAGCAGCGAGGTCCTCGGCGGAGATCACATCGATCGGCGTGGAACTGTTCTTCACCGTGCGCGTGCTGGTGCGTGAGCCGGTCACCACCACCGCATCCAGCGTGGAGGCCGCCACGTTGGCCGTCGCGGCGGTGGTAGCAGGATCTGCATCGGCTTCAGCCGCATGGCTCGGTGTGGCGGCGAGAATAGCTGTGATCAGAACAGCGAGAGTGCGCGGGACAGGGGCGTGGGCGGCAGGCATGGGGGCTCGTGGGGGTGGGCCGGAAACACGCTTCCATTCAAGGGCCTGTTCACCTGCCGCGACAGGCGGGATCACGTCACCCAACCGTCATATCCGGCCATCCACATGACCGCTGGTAATGACGTTAGGCAGCCCACACGCACGGGGTCGGATCCCTTTCCAAAGGAAAGGGCTCTGACCCCAGCCTCCATATACCCACCCGGTATCACCTCATGCCCTCGCACCACGCAGCGCCACGCACCGCCCCCGTAGCATCAAGACATGCCCAGCCCACCCGCCGATCCCACCGCGCCGCTCGTTGCCATCGTCGCCTGCCACGGCCAGGGGCTGTTCGAGTTCGGCTGTGCGGTCGGCCTGTTCGCGCCGGTGCGGCCGGAACTCGGCGTCGCCTGGTACCGCACCCAGCTGTGCGCAGGCGAGCCCGGTGCACTGCGCATGCTCGGCAATGCACAGGTGCAGCTGCCCTACGATCTCAGCACGGTTGATGATGCCGACATCATCGTCATCCCCGGCTGGCGCGAGCCCAGCGAACGTCCGCCGCAGGCACTGCTCGATGCACTGATCCGCGCCCACGCACGCGGCGCGCGCATCGCTTCGATCTGCTCCGGCGCGTTCGTGCTGGCCTGGGCCGGGCTGCTCGATGGCCGCCAGGCCACCACCCATTGGCGCCTCACCGAAGCGCTCGCACGCGAGTTTCCGCACATCGATGTGCGCGAGGATGTGCTGTACGTGGACACCGGCAGCATCATCACTTCGGCCGGTTCGGCCACCGGCATGGACATGATGCTGCACATGGTGCGCAAGGATTACGGCGCGCGCGTGGCCAATCTGGTGGCCGAGCGATTGGTGCTGGCGCCCTGGCGCGATGCGGGGCGCAGCCAGCGCGTCAGCCGCGCCATTCCCAATGGCGAGCCCACGCGGCTGGCAAAGCTGATGGAATGGATGCGCCGCAACCTGCGCGAGCCGCACTCGCTCGGCAGCCTTGCCGAGCAGGCCGCGCTCAGCCAGCGCACCCTGCAACGTCAGTTCCTGGAAGCCACCGGCCTGTCGCCCATCGACTGGCTGATCCGTGAGCGCGTGGCCTTCGCCCGCGACCTGCTGGAAACCACCGACCGGCCATTGCAATGGATCGCAGAGCAGGCCGGTTTTGGTTCGCAGGAATCGTTTCGCCGCCACTTCCGTTTGCAGGTGGATGCCAGCCCCACCGAGTACCGCAGCCATCATCGCAGTGGCATCGGTGCGGACCGCTTGGTGGGCTGCTGATTCCAGGTAGTGCCGGCCGCTGGCCGGCAGGGTTCACGACCGGATGGCGCGTCGATGGATCCGCCAGCACTGCCCCGCAAAACCGATCACGAATACGCCCAGGCAGCCGAGCAGTGTCTGCAGCACCACCGGCGCCATCGGCGCGGCTGCCAGCGGATGCGCAACCGGCAAGCGCGTCAGCGTTTCGTTTACGCCCGGCACCAATGACAGCAGGAAACTGAAGGACAACGCGAACGTCGACAGGTAGCGCGCCGAGCGTCCCAGCCAGCTCAGGCGTGCCGCCAGCACACCGCCAAAGGCCACCAGCAGTACGATCACACCGAATGCATGGCCCGGATTGAGCCCGCCCGTGCTGGAGACGGTGAACGAGGTCGCCACCGACAGCACCAGGCCAATCAGATAAACCCTGCCCGAGCGCGTGCCGGGATCGATCGCCCGGTAGCGGATGAAGCCATACAGGCCAGCCAGGATCGGCACCAGGCTGATGGCGGTATGGATCGCACCGGGAAGGGAAAGCGGATGTGCCATGGGAATCTCCATCAGTTAAATAAACCTACTAGTAGGTAGGCATTGGATGCAAAAAGAAGGCCCGCGCTGCCGCAGGCCACTACACATCACCTCAGGTGGCCGCACTCACCCGCGCGATTGCCAACCGCGCGAGCGTCGCGAACGTCGCCGCATCACCAAAACCACGGGCTGCCAGCATCGCGCCATGCACCGATGACATGAACGCCTTGGCCTCGTCCACAGCCGAACCCTGCAGTCGCAACTGGCCCTGCGCGGCACCCTTTTCCAGTGTGACGGTCAGCCACCCGCTCAGATCCTCGAAATGCCCCCGTACTTCATCGGCAATCTCCGCAGGCATCATCGGCGCCTCCGCCGCCAGCATCGCGCAGATGCAGAACGACGACGTGCCACCCGCGATGCAGCTGGACCAGTAGTCCACGTAGGCGTTGAGCTCCTGCAGCGGGTCATCCAGCTGCCGGTCCAGCAGCGCCAGGCCCTCGCGTGCCTCGGCCCGATACAGTTCAACCACCGTGCGCACCAGGTCCGCCTTGCTGGGGAAATGATGGTGGATGCTTGCCTTGCTGATGTTCACCCGCGCCGACACATCCGCGTAGCTGAAACCGTTGTAGCCACCGGCCTCCAGCAACGAGCGGGCGTGGGCCAGGATTTCCTGGGCCTTGGGGGAGAGAGACTCTTTCACGGCGCTTAACCTACTAGTAGGTAGATTTCCTGTCAATCATCCACTGCCGCACTCACGGGGCATCGTCCCCGGTAGAGCTGGCCGCTGGCCGGCTTGCTGGCAACGTGACCTTCGATTGCGCCTCAATGCGAAGACACGTACACCGCATCCGCTGGCGCTGGTGGCAGCGCAAAGCTGCGCCGCATCCGCGCCACCTCGGCCGCCGGCGGCAGCGCGAACAGCCGCTTGAACTCACGGTTGAACTGGGACGGGCTGGCATACCCCACCGCCAGCGATGCGGCCTCGGCGGTCATCGCCTCCCGCAGCATCAGCAGCCGCGCCTGATGCAGGCGGGTGGACTTCACGTACTGCATCGGCGATGTGCCGGTAATGGCGCGGAAGTGGTCGTGGAAGGTGGCCACACTCATGCCCGCCTCGGCCGCCAGTTGGCCCACGTCCAGCGCCGTCGCATACGACGCATGGATCGTACGCAGAACCCTGCCGATGCTGCCGAAGCGGCCGCGCATGGCCAGCGCCTCCCGCATCGCACCGCCCTGCGCACCGGTCAGCACGCGGAAGTACAGTTCGCGTACCAGCGCCGGGCCCAGCACGGCCGCTTCGAGCGGGTCGGCCAGCGCTTCCAGCAGGCGCAGCACCGTGGCCTGCATCGGCGCCTGCATCGGGCTGGACATCATGCTCTGTGCCGGTGCCTGCGATGTGCCCACCTGTTCGCCCAGTTCGATCAGCAGGTCTGCCGCCAACTGCAGATCCAGATGCAGGTAGATCGCCAGCAGCGGCGCCTCTGCAGAGGCATCGGTTTCCATCGTGAACGGCACCGGCACCGACACCGCCAGATAGTGCTGCGCGTCGTACTGGTACACCTGCCCGCCCAGGTAGCCGCGCTTCACGCCCTGGCAGACGATTACGATGCCGGGGTCGTACAACACCGGCGTGCGCGCCAAGGGCCGGTCGGAGCGCAGCAGCCGCACTCCCGGCAGCGGCGTGAGCGTATAGCCCTCCTCCACCGCCAGCGTCTTCAGCAGGCCGACCATGCGCGCCTGCACCTGCCGTTGCAGGGAATCGACCACTGGCACTCCAGAGGAATAGGCAAGAATGGTCGAATCCTAGGCCTGGGGCGGGCACCGTTCAAGCACTAACGTGCAAGCCCTGTCCACCGTGAGCGCCTCCCCATGTCCCCATCCCGCCTTCTCCTCATCACCGGCGCCAGCAGCGGCTTCGGCCGTGCCCTCGCCCAGCAGGCACTGCTGGCGGGTCATCGCGTGGTCGGCACCGTGCGCAACGAAACCGCCCGCCACGCGTTCGAAACGCTGGCGCCCGGCCGCGCGCTCGGCCGCCTGCTGGACGTGACCGATACCGCCGCCATCGACGCGCTCGTCGCCGATATCGAAGCAGACATCGGGGCCATCGACGTACTGGTCAACAACGCCGGCTACGGCCACGAAGGCATCCTCGAGGAATCCACGCTCGCCGAGCTGCGGCAGCAGTTCGAAGTGAACGTGTTCGGCCCTGCGGCGTTGATCAAGGCCGTGCTGCCGCACATGCGCACGCGCCGCCGTGGCCACATCCTCAACATCACCTCCATGGGCGGCTTCATCACCCTGCCCGGCATCGCCTGGTACTGCGGCAGCAAGTTCGCCCTGGAAGGCATGAGCGAAGTGCTCGGCAAGGAGGTTGCGCCGTTCGGCATCCACGTCACTGCCGTCGCGCCGGGCTCATTCCGCACCGACTGGGCTGGCCGCTCGATGGCGCGGGCACCGCGCAGCATTGAAGACTACGATGCCCTGTTCGACCCCATCCGCAGCGCGCGTGAGGCAAAGAGTGGTCACCAGCTGGGTGATCCGGTGAAGGCTGCACACGCCATGCTGCAGATCATCGACAGCGATGCCCCGCCCAGCCACCTGCTGCTGGGCAGCGACGCACTGCAGCTGGTACGAGCGAAGCTGGATACGATGGCCAAAAGCATCGACGCGTGGGAACAGCTGAGCCGTTCGACCGACGGCGTAGCGTGAGACCTTGAGGCCGCCGATGCCGTCACCGGCGACCTCCCTCCTACCTGCTCAGTCTTCCTGCACCAGCTTGAACTCGCGCAGCAGGCCACCGATCTGGGTCTTGTCCAGCTTGTTCATCAGCAGGTTGCGCAGGAACGCCGGGCCTGGAATGTCCAGTTCCTTGCCATCGCGCAGGCGACCGGTGGCGGCCAGCAGCGAGCGCACGTCATAGGTGGAACTGAACACCTCCGGCACGCCACGTTCGATACCCAGCAGCGTGTACACCGCTTCCATCGGTGTGCGCACCGAATACTCGGTGGTGAAGATGCAATCGCGCTGCTTCGATTCGGCGAACTGTCCGATGAAGGCGAAGTTCACCGCTCCCTCCGGCACCACGTCCGGGCGGTCACCGGCCTGGCGCGGCATGAAGAATGCGGTGATGTACGGCATCATCACCGGCACCGTCTTCGCGCCGGTAGCAGCCAGTTCATCGATCTCTTCCAGCGGCACGCCCAGGTGGTACAGCCACTCGCGGGTGATCTCCTCGCCGGTGCAGTCCTGCATCGGCTTCTTCACGTAGTCACCGGGCGTATCCACGAACAGCGAATACACCCAGACCACGATCTGATCCTTGGGCTGGTTCTTGAAATGCGGCTGGCGGTTCACCGTCCAGCTCATCAGCCAGCGAGAATCGCGCACGCTGACGATGCCGCCGGTCACCACCTTGCCACTGAACGGGTCGCGCTTGGCAATCTTCTGGATGTAGGCCGGAATGCGTGCATCCAGCGTGGTCACCGTCGCCGATTCCCACTTGGTTTCCGGTATATGCGCGCCGAATACATCCGGGCGCCCGAACGCCGCATCCTTGGCCGCGATGCGCCGCCACAGGTCCCACGCCGGTGCCGGGCCTTCATTCAAGTGCGCAGCGGTGTGGTGATCGCCGTTGTCGGAATTCTCGGTCAGCGAGCCGATCGTCATGAACACCAGATCGTCCGCGCCCAGGTCCACGCCACCGGCCTGGCCGTCCCGCGTCCAGTGGATGCGCGTGGCCTGCTTGCGGCCCTCCTGCAGGTCGAAGTCAACATCGGTCACTTCAGTGCCGTACTGGAACCGCACGCCGCGCTCCTGCAGCCACTTCACCAGCGGCAGCACCAGCGATTCGTACTGGTTGTACTTGGTGAACTTCAGCGCCGAGAAATCCGGCAGGCCGCCGATATGGTGGATGAAGCGGTGCAGGTACAGCTTCATCTCCAGCGCCGAGTGCCATTCCTCGAACGCGAACATCGTGCGCCAGTACAACCAGAAGTTGCTGTCCAGGAAGTCGCGGCCCAGCACCTCGTTGATGCGCTTGTTCTCCATCTCCTTACGAGTGGCCAGGAACAGCGCGATGATGTCCTTCTGCGCCTGCTCGCTCAGGGTGAACAGGCCGTCGGTATGCGCATCCTCGCCGCGATTGATCGTGGCACGCTGCAGCGAATAGTTCGGGTCGTCCTTGTTCAGCCAGTAGAACTCGTCCAGCACACTGGCATCCTCGATCTCCAGCGACGGAATCGAGCGGAACAGATCCCACAGGCACTCGAAGTGGTCTTCCATCTCGCGGCCACCGCGGATCACGAAACCCTTCTCCGGCACCTTCAGGCCATCCAGCGCGCCACCGGCAATCTGCTGCTGCTCGAGAATGGTGATGCGCTCACCGGCCATGCGGCCATCGCGCACCAGGAACGCGGCACCGGCAAGTGAGGCCAGGCCCGAACCGACGAACCATGCGCGCTTGCCATCGACACCGGCGGGTTTGCGCGGACGCGCGAAGGCTTCGTAGTTGCCACTGCTGTAGTACATGCGTTGCTCCTTCCTGGAGGGGGTAGCCCTCACTCTAGCGCTGATCCGATGTACCGCATCCTGCAGATAGGCTGCGACGCAGTGACGCAGGTGCTTGCTGTCCCCGCATTTCCAGCGGCCTCAACCGCCGTCAGCCGTCGACTCGGTAGTGAACCAGCGCTGGAACCCCTGTATGGCGTCCGGCATCAGCGCGCAGGCGCGCTCGCAGACCACGGATTCGGCCTGGCGGATAGCACTCACTGCATCCGGATGCGCACACACCGCCATCGCCACATCCGACGCGTCCAGCATCGCCAGGTTCACGCCCACACCCACTGGCGGCATCAGATGGGCAGCATCGCCGATCAGCGTCACGCCGTTGCGCGGTGTCCAACGGAAATCCGCCGGCAGGCTGTAGATCGGCCGCCGCACGAATTCGGTGCACGCCTCCAGCAGCCGCCGAAGGTTCGGTGCCCAGCCGATGTAGCTGCCGGTCACCAGCGCACGCATGCCTTGCTGCGCGACCTGCGCATCAAGCCAATCAGAGGGCCGCTTCAGCGCCGCGTACACGCAGAATCGATCGCCGCTGTTGCGCTGCACGAACAGCGCTTCCTCGCCGCCAAAGCAGAACAGGCTGCCCTGACCCACCATGGCCGCGATATCCGCCGCCGGCTGCGCGATCCATCCTTCAAAGAAGGTAATGCCGGTCGGCAACGGCTGGCAGGCACTCAGGGCTGTGCGCACCTTCGACCATGCGCCATCGGCACCGATCACGATGTCGGCCTCGGCCTGCACACCATTGGCGAAGCGCAGGCTGTGGGGTCCTGCCTGCGCAAGCGCCAGCTCGGTCAAGCAGTGGCCCCACTGCACCGTGTCGGCCGGCAACGCGTCCAGCAGCAGCTGGCGCAGGTCGCCGCGGTCGATCTCCGGCTTGTCCATGCTGCCCTCCGGCCCGAATCCACCGGCGACAATCGCTCCAGTCCACGGATCCCCCATCCGCTCCTCCTGGCCTTCATGGCGCGCCACCGCCCGGAACGCCTCCAGCAGACCGGCGCGCTGCAACGCCACCTGGCCGGAATCCTCGTGCAGGTCCAGCGTGCCGCCCTGGGTACGCTGCTGCCCCGATGATTCGCCCTCGTACACGCTCACGCGATGACCGCCGCGATGCAGGATGAGCGCAGCAGTCAGGCCGGCGGGGCCCGCGCCGATGATGGCGATACGTGGAGGGTGCGGCATGAGGTGGCCTGCTGGTTGGTTGACATATCAACCGTAGAGCGTTCGGGTTGACACGTCAACCAACCACGGGCAACGTGGGCGCATGACCCCACCCACCATCACCCCTGACGAGTGGGCCGCTTGGCGCGGCTTCCGGCGCATGGCCGAGATCACCTCCGGCCGCATCGTCCACGAAATCACCCGCAGCACCGGACTCTCCAGTGCCGACTTTGTCGTGCTGATGGAACTGAGCAAGGCCAAGGACCGCTGCCGCCGCCAGCGCGAACTGCTGGACTATCTGGAATGGGACAAGACCCGGCTCTCGCACCAGCTCACCCGCATGGCCGGCCGTGGCCTGATCGAGCGCGACACCGACAGTGACAACGTGGTGGTGATCCGCATGACCGCAGAAGGCCGCACCCAGCTGAGCGCGGCACGGCCAGTACATGTCGCCAGCGTGCGCCGGAATTTCCTCGATCATCTCTCAGCCGATGACCTGGCCGCGCTGCAGCAGATCACCGACAAACTGCATGCAGCACTACAGGACGCAGAGAACTGAGACGCCGCCAAGTCACAGACGGCGGCCCAACACCTGCCCCGGCCAGCCATCCACGTTGAAGGTCGACAGCCGTTCGTAACCGCACGATTCGTAGAAGCGCACCAGCTCGCCACTGCCACCGCCATAGCAATCCACACGCAGGTAATCCAATCCCGCTGCGCGTGCCTGCTCGTCCGCGAACGCCATCAAACGCCGGCCGATGCCACGCACCCGCGCATCGCGCGAAGCAATCAACACGCGTACATACAGCTCCGGCTCGGTCGCCGCGGGCACATAGGGCATGGCCTCGCCCAACGCCAGGAACGCACGCACCTCACCCTGCGCGGTTTCCGCCACCCACGCACCGGGCAGTGCGCAGGCATCGGTCACCTGGGTAATACGCCGCGGAATGGACGACCACGCCTCGGTACCCCACTGCTGCGGATTGCCGATGGCCACGAACCACGCAATCACTTCATCGAACAACTCCAGCACCGCAGGCGCATCGGCCGCGCTGGCGCGACGGATCGTCAGCGCCTCTTTTCCAGCATCACTCACGCGTAGTACTCCTTTCATTCAACGAACCCGAACGGCTGCAATCAACCGGCTCCGCCCAGAATGCCGCCGCGCACCAGGCATCACCACGGCCAAAAGTCCATTGCGCGCCGCCAACCGGTAGTGCCGGCCGCTGGCCGGCAGCTGCAATCCTCCAACTCCACCAGGGTGCCGGCCAGCGGCTGGCACTACCACGGCCGGGCATTCACGGCGGCGGAGTTGACATGCAGGCATTTACCTGCCTATTGTGATCCCACGGACGGCACCCCGCCGCCCATCGTGGAGCCACAGTCATGGTGGATATCGCTCACAGAGTCGGCATCAAGGCCCCATCAGCCCAGGTCTACCAAGCCTTGGCCACCCCCGAGGGCATCGCCGCCTGGTGGGCCGAAGACACCACCGGCGACCGCCACATCGGCGGCACAATCACCGCCCGCTTCACCGCCAACGGCCAGGAAATCGGCGCCATGCAGATGAAGCTTCTGCAGCTGCAGCCGAACGAGCTGGTGCTGTGGGAATTCATCGACGGCCCACCGGAATGGATCGGCACCACCGCGCGCTTCGCCCTGCACCAGGACGGCGACTGCTGCATCGTGCTGTTCAGCCATGAAGGTTGGAAAGAACGGGTGGAATTCATGCACCACTGCAGCACCAAATGGGCCATCTTCCTGATGAGCCTGAAATCCCTGCTGGAAACCGGGCGCGGCCAGCCCAGCCCGCACGACGTCAAGATCGACAACTGGAACTGAAGGCCCCCATGGATGCAGACAAGGTGTTCAAGGCCCTGGCCGACCCCACGCGCCGCACGTTGTTGGACCTGCTGTGCGAGCGCAACGGGCAGACGCTGGGGCAGCTCTGCGAGCACCTGCAGATGGCCCGGCAATCGGTCACCCAGCACCTCGGCCTGCTGGAAGACGCCAACCTGATCAGCACCGTGCGCCGTGGCCGCGAGAAGCTGCACTTCATCAACCCGGTGCCACTACATGAAGTCTACGAGCGCTGGGTACGCAAGTTCGAACAGCAGCGCCTGAGCCTGCTGCATGACCTCAAACAGGAACTGGAAGGAGAATGACGATGACCGCAGAATCCACCCGTTTCATCCACGTGATCTACATCGCCTCCACACCGCAGAAGGTGTTCGAGGCCATCACCCGGCCCGAGATCGCCAGCCGCTACTGGGGCCACGAGAACGTCTCGGACTGGAAACCCGGCTCGCGCTGGCAGCATGTGCGCGCCAACGAAACGCGCTCGGTCGAGCTGGTCGGCGAAGTGGTGGAAAGCACCCCGCCCTCGCGGCTGGTCATCACCTGGGCCGCGGCCTCGCAGGCCGAGAACCCGGACGCCTACAGCCGCGTCACCTTCGACATCGTGCCCTACCAGGACATGGTGCGGCTGACCGTTACCCACGACGAACTGGAGCCCGGCAGCGGCATGGATACCGGCATCCGCCAGGGCTGGCCGATCGTGTTGTCGAGCCTGAAGTCGTTGTTGGAGACGGGCAAGGGGTTGGATGTGTTTGCGAAGCCGAGTTGAGCGAGCAAACACTTTCCGTTGGTGATTCGCCCGCCACGCCTACTGATGCGCTTTGGCTACAACGCGTTTGACACCCAACTGATCGAGAGTTCCATCCAATCCACGGCTGTAGTCAACCACGTTCTTCTGGTACGCCCCCATCAGACCCGACATTTCCTCTCTATTCTGACGATCATCTTCAAGATGATCAATTAGCTCAACTTGCAGAATTTTCGCGCCTTCCTTGTCGAAGACCATCCTGCTTATCGCAGCGCGCCGAATTGAGTACTCGATAGCATCCGCATGATCCCTGAAGTTATAGCTTTCGGTATCGGCCGCCAGCACATTCGAATCAGACGCACCACTGAGATCAACCAGCTTCTTTGCTGCACCAGTTCCAAAGTAGCGCTCAATCTTAAAGTAATGGGCAATCAACTTCTGATTCCATTGGCGGTTGAACTCCATGTAATCCAGCCAAGGACCGTCTTTCACTTCCTCCCATCCCTTTCCGTCCGTCGCCCATTGCAGCTGCTTCAGGGCCAAGTAGCCTTCATTGAGGAGAACTACCGTTTCCTGGAAGGTAAGCTGGGCGCCTTCAGCGAATCTTTCAGCTTCGCTCTTCTCTGATATGTACGATTGCAGCATCAGACCGCCCCCCAGAGTCAGGACAGAGCTGAGCACGGAAGAAACAACTGCAACAATTATGCTGGACCTTAGCGATACGTCGGACATCCTTGACTCCTGAAGCGGTGATTCTGTACGGATGAATCGCTTACACGATTGTCTATGATATCGACTGACCAGCGCCGGCTGAACGCCGCCCTACGCTCACCCTCACCGAACCCGGTTCCGACTGCACTCCGACGCCGCCCGCCACAGCATCACCCGCAGGCTCCCCAGACGACCCTCGATGAGTGCTTCAGACGCAGATTCCCTGCACAGCAAAGTGGCCGCGGTCACCCTCGGCTTCTGGGTGATGAAGATCGCCGCCACCACCCTCGGCGAGACCGCTGGCGATCTGCTGTCGATGACGCTCAACCTGGGCTACGTGGCCAGCTCGGCCATCCTGCTCACGGTCTTCGCCGGCCTGCTGGCCGTGCAGCTGTCGGCGCGGCGCTTTCACCCCGTGCTGTTCTGGTCGGTGGTGTTGGCCACCAGCACCGCCGGCACCACCCTGTCCGACCTGCTCGACCGCACGCTCGGCCTGGGCTACGCCACCGGCGCCAGCCTGCTGGCCGGCTGCCTGGCGCTGGTGCTGTTGGCGTGGCGCCTGTCGGAAAAGTCGATCTCGGTCAGCAACATCGCATCGCGCCGCGCCGAAGGTTTCTACTGGACCGCCGTGCTGTTCTCCAACACGCTCGGCACCGCCCTGGGCGATTTCCTCGCCGACGATTCCGGGCTCGGCTTCACCGGCGGCGCGCTATTGATCGGCAGCCTCATCGCGCTCACCGCACTGGCCACCCGCATCAAGGGCATCAACCGGGTCATCCTGTTCTGGATCGCCTTCGTGCTCACCCGCCCGTTCGGTGCCACCTTCGGCGACCTGCTCACCAAGCCACTGGAAAAGGGCGGCTTGGGCTTCAGCACGGTGGGTTCGTCGTTGGTGCTGTTCACCATTCTCGCCACGCTGGTGGCGCTGCCGATGCTGCAACGACGGGCACAGCCCGCCAGTTAGCGCGCCGTCCAGCCCCCGTCCACCGGCAGCGCCGTGCCGGTAATCTGCGCCGCAGCGTCCGAGGCCAGGAACACCACCATCTCGCCCAGCTGCTCGTGCGTCACGAACTGCAACGAAGGCTGCTTCTCAGCCAGCAGCGCGCGCGCGGCGGATTCCTGATCCGTGCCTTCGCGCTCGGCCAACGCGGTGATCTGCCGCTCGACCAGCGCCGTCCGCACCCAGCCCGGGCAGATCGCATTGGCGGTGATGCCGGTGCCCGCGTTCTCCAGCGCGGTCACCTTGGTGAACCCCACCACACCATGCTTGGCCGCCACATAGGCCGACTTGTTCACCGAGCCCACCAGCCCATGTACCGACGCAATGTTGATGATGCGGCCGGCGCCCTGCTGCTTCATATGGGGCAAGGCGGCCGCCGTTGCATGGAACACCGCCGAGAGATTCAGCGCGAGGATCGCATCCCACTTCTCTACGGGAAATTCCTCGATCGACGCGGTGTGCTGGATGCCGGCATTGTTCACCAGGATGTCGATGCGGCCCATCGTCGCAACGGCGTGGGCGATCATTTCGCGCACTGCCTCGCCACGGGAAAGGTCTGCGCCATCATGCGCCACCCGTACGCCGAACTCGGTTTCCAAGTTGGTACGGATACGTTCGATCTCCGCTGCATCGCCAAAGCCATTCAGCACGACGTCGGCACCCTGCCGCGCCAGTGCGGTGGCAATGCCAAGACCGATACCGCTGGTGGAGCCGGTAACCACCGCAACCTTTCCACTGAACATGGGCAAGCTTCCATCGGGCGTAGGCAGCCAGTGTAACTTCACCGGCCGCCGCACCCACCTCCTACGCGTCCACGCCCAATGAATACGCCAACAGGAACTCCCTGGCGTACTCATTCCCACCCTGCGCCGAAGCGCGGATCAGGTACACCGCACGTGGCACGTCCCTGGCCACGCCCTTGCCATGGAACAGCGCCAGGCCAAACTCGTACATGGCCGACGGATACCCGGCCTCCGATGCCCGCTCAAAATGCGCGGCCGCCCGCGTGGCGTCCTGCTCAACGCCGTCACCCATCAGCAGGCACAGCCCCATCGAGTAGATGGCCGGGATGTAACCCTTCTCTGCGGCCCGAGTGAGGGTCGCGAAGCTCTCAGCCTCGGCACGTGCGTCGTCCTCGCCAGCAGGTATCGAAGAAGAAAGGAACAACGCTTCGGCACAGCCACGCGCAAGAAGCGGAGCGAGCAGCCGCCGCGCCTCGGCAATGTCACCACGGTCGAGCACCCCATCGAAGTCAGTCGTGAGCTGGGTGGGCATGTTCGTCATGGCGCAGGTGTCCTTCCTGTTCGCGGGCATCCGTTCGCCCCGCTGGCATTATGCCTGCACCATGCCAGGGCATTCCGCCAGCCCCACAAGACCGGGTGACCAGAAGACTCTCCGCGTCCATCGATGTTGGCCCTATAGTCAACGCCATCCACCCAAGGATGGCCCGATGAAGCCCTGCAACGCCCTGCTGCCCGCCACCCTGATCGCACTGCTCGCCCCTGCCATCAGCCAGGCCGCGCCGCCTGCTCAGGACGCGACGCCACTCACCACCGGCAGCGTGCGGCTGGATATCGCCAGCGGCCGCGTCGAGGGCGATGTCTGCGTGTCCGCCCGCCCTGCCGAATCGATGGGCTCGTTCGTGCTCAACGCTGGCCTGAATGTCGCGCGGGTCACCGATGGCGATGGCGCGCCGCTGGACTTCGAAGGCTGGTACGACCCCGGCGTGGATGGCGAAGCACGCGTGTACACCGTGGCCAAGCCACCCGCCACGCTCTGCGTGCAGTACGTGGGCGCCTTCCCGGTCTACGCCCGGCACGATGCCCCGACCGACTTCAAAGGCCTGATGGCCTTCAACGGCGACAGCGCCCGCTTCACCGAACAGTCCGCATGGCTGCCGCAGGCGTTCGATCCCCGGGCCCGCGTGCGCAGCAGCGAAAGCCGCTACGACCTGCAGGTGGACTGCAGCGGTTGCCGCTTCCTGTATATCAACGGCAGCCCGGCCATCGAAGGCGCGCAGGGGCGATTCCGCAGCGACAACGCGCGGCCCATCCTCCTCTTCGGCGGTAGCGGCCCCATCACCCGCACCGCGCAGGTCACGATCCTCAACGAGACCCTGCCCCCGGCGAAGGTCGATGCACTGTCCAGCACGGTGCAGAAGATCGCCGACGTTCACAGCCGCTACATGGGCGTGCCGCTGGCCGACCGCCCCACCTTCCTGCGCATGGTCACGCTCAACCAGATCGAGCGCGACCGCGAAGGTAGCGAATGGGGCTTTGCCACTTGGCCGACCATCGCCATGAGCGGAAGCATCGGCAACGTGGCCGATTCGCTACTGGCCGGCGGCGAGAAGGCCGAGCGGCGCGTGCAGTACATCGCGCACGAAATGGGCCACTACTACTTCGGCACGCTGAACCGTCCGCAGGGCCCCTACTTCTGGGTGCTGCTGGAATCCACCGCCGAATTCCTGTCGATCAAGGCGCTGCGCGAGATCAGTGGCGATGCTGCGGCCGATCGCTACATTGCGCGACTGCAATCGGTCATCGACAAGCAGGACAAGCCGTTGCCCGCGTTCGATGCCATCGACGGCAACTCGGATCTGGGCGAGATGTATCGCTACGTCTATGCCCCCTTGCTGTTGCTCTCGTTGGAGAAGCAGGTGGGCGAAGCGAAGATGCAGGCCTTCATGCGTGGGCTGCTGGCCTCGCCTTCGCCGAGGAACTGGGCGGAGCTGCAAGGCATTGCGATGAAGGCCGGCATCGATGCCAAGATCTGGGAGCATTGGCGGGCAAGCTGTGTGGCAGGTGGCAAGTCAAGCTGTAGATCCACGCCACGCGTGGATTCACTGCCTCAGCGCCCGCATATTTGAATCATCCAGTGCCGTGTTCAAGGCCACGGTGCCAACGCCCCTACCGATGTCGCAAATGACATTGGACCCACCCAAGAATATGCGGATACCTTTGAATCCGCATGGATATTCCGAAGAGGTAGAGGTGGCAGCCATGGATTTCCCCTCCCCGCCTGTTCCGGCGAAGCTCCGGGAAATGCTTAAGGACTATCCGGAGCACATCGAACAGCTACAGAAGGCTCTCGATTCGGTAAAGGACAGAAGAATCCAGTCCATCCCGCCCTATGAATCCGCAGTCTGGCTACTGGAGGACCACCTCAGTGGCTTTATCTCCGAAGCGCGAGCTGAACTGGCAACCGCAGAAGCGTCAGGCGACCCGGAGGCCATTGCCCAGGCGCAAGGAAAGGAGAGGCTCATGTACTTCGCCAGGTCCGGCGGGATTGGCATGCTCAGGCTCGAAGAACTCAGAAAGTACTTCGACCTTCATTCAAGAGGCATCTAACGGCGCCCTCCGATGGTCGGCAGCGACAGATGGCATTGAACTCGCCACTACAAGTACAGATACTCATGAAAACGCGTCAGACCGCTGAATAGGTGTCGACCATGCTTCAAGCCACTCCTCCAGTTCCAGCCAAGCTCCGCGAAATGCTCAAGGACTATCCGGAGCATATCGAAAGACTGCAGGCAGCTCTCAATCGATCGGTTGAACGATCGCGAAGAGTTCCGCTGATGCCGTTCGATGACGCGATCTGGGCCTTGGAAGGGGTTCTCGGGGCGTTCATCATGGAAGCTAGCGATGAGCTCGAGGCTGCGGAGACGTCGGGCAATCCAAAGGCGATAGCTGAGGCCAATGAGAAAAAACGACTGATGTCGTTCGCCAGGTCCAAAAACATTGGCATGGCTGAAATTGACGATTTGTGGGAGTACTTTCAAGTCAACTTCAGAGGGACCTGATGGCTTCCACCGCTAACCCTCTTTCGCCGGAGTTGCACCAGCAGATTCTATGGGAACAGATCATTCCCAAGAGCGGCCTGGATAGCCGGACGTCATATGGAAATCCCCAGGCAGTGATACTCGCCGGTCAACCTGGGGCTGGCAAGGGTGGCCTAGCGGGTCAGGTTCGGCGGGAACTGCACAACGATGTCATCACTATCGATCCCGACGCACTACGTGATGAGCATGAGTACGTTCGGAGTCTGCGCAAGCAATATCCGTACTCTTGGGCAGGTCACACTCACGACGACGCCAGCCAATGGGCCAAGGAACTACGATCTTCAGCAGTCGATGGTCGCAAGAACCTCATCCTCGATACTACGCTGGGCAATGGTGACAGCGCAGTCGCCTTGATCAGAGATCTACAAACCAAGGGCTATGAAGTCGAGGTTCGGGGAGTTGTAGCACACCGGCTGGAGAGCGAGCTTGGTGTAGATAGACGTTTCACGTCTGACTTGGACTTGGTCGGATTCGGCCGCTACGTCCCCGAAGATGTGCGCAAACACGTTTACGAAGCGTTGCCCGGAAATTTGGACAAAGTCCAGGCCGAAACAGGCATCCAGATTCGACTCTACGGACGCGAAGGCGCTCAGGTCTACGACAGTCATAGCGATAGCCGCCCACCAGGCGCAGCTCTGGAAGCCGAACGCGAAGCTCGCCTGAAAGACCCTCGAATCACCCAAGCACTGCGCGATGGCTGGCGCGCACAAGGCCGTTGGCACACCGAACTTACGGACACCCTGCCACTCAACGAAAAGGTCAGTCCGCCAACAGCGGCAGCCGTTCTCGATGAGCGCGCAACGTTGAAGGTTGTTGAAGGCATAACGCCCAACATCCAGGAAGCGCGCGGCATCGACCACACCATCCGCGTCCGCCCAAACATGGTGCGGGGCGCCGTCATCGGTGGCGCCGCAGCGACGGTCGTTGAAGCAGCCTCAGAAGGGACAAAGATTGCCGACCTGTACGCGCGCAACAACCAGACGGGCGCGGAAGCCGTGCTGCTGGACTTCGGTGCACGCAGTGTCGGCGGCTGGACCGGCGCAGCAGTGGGCGCCAAGGTGGGTACGCTGCTGGGCATCGAGTCCGGCCCCGGCGCCATTGTCACCGGCATCATCGGCGCCGGGTTCGGCGCTTGGGGAGCCAGCGAGGTCGTTGAATGGATCGAGAAGTACCAGATCAACAACCAGGCGGACAGCACCGGCCGGATCTGGACGTTTGATCCGGCGAACCCTGAAAAGGGCTGGACGCACAGCGAACGGGAAATCATAGGCACCGTCGGCACCCTTGCGGATCGCCCGATCTACGGCGCAACCACGTTGCTCACGGCCGATGCCGAATTGACCCAGCAACTGAACTACCAGGCCTCAAGCCGGGCCGTCGGGCTGCGGCTGTCCGAGCCTGATCAACCGATCAATCCCTTCAGCATTGCCGGCGACGCCAGCGATACACCCGGCGTTCTTCCACGTTCCTGGGAGCGCAACCCGGAGAACGGCGAATGGCGGCGCGAGGTCGTCCATCAGGTCCTCGAGCACGGCATCAAGAACACCACGGTCGAAGTTGCCGACGCCACCAAGGCTGCCCAGCTTGATGAGGCCGCACAGGGCATCATGGCCTTCAACGCCGCCCGAAGCTCAGCCGCCTTCGCCAAGCAGTACGAGGAGGCCTACACCGCACAGGGGTGGTCCCGGTATGGGACCATTCCTGACGAAGTGATCTGGGCCCGGGACCATCCCGATCACGTACTCGCCTCCGACGGGCGTACCTATCAGCACCAGGGCGATGGCGAATGGCTGCATGACGGCTGGATCTACGATTCGCTGGCCGAGGGCAACATCCGCGACGAGCTGAACAGCACCTACCCGCAGATCCGCGCCATCCAACAGATGGAGGCGCCCGTACCCGGTGTCCACGAACGTCGTATCGAGGCATTGACCGCCAACGAGCGCGATGCCCACGATCAGGCCATGCAGGAAGCCAATCGACTGGGTGTCGCTGCACCGCAGGCGCAGCAGGTGGCCGCCGCTGCCGTGGCTGAGGTTCGCGGCGAACACACCGAAGAGCGTCTGACCCCGCAAGCGGTGATCGATGCGCGCACCGATGGGCAGGCTGCACTGCCGCACAGCGCGCCGCCTCTGGCGCAGGAACATCGCACCTCTACGCCTGCAGCTCCAATGCCATCGGATCATACGGAACCCGTACAGGAACCGGCTCGCCGTGAAGCACCACGACCGGAGCCGACCGCAGTCGTGACGCCGCCGGCATCGAAAGAGTCAAGCGAGCGGCAAGCGCATACCGAGGCAGATCCTCCCGCGCGCCCGATGCCGGCTGCACCTATGCCATCACCCAGCATTCCCTCCGCTGATCGATCTTCCGCCCAGCCTGAAGTGAGTGCGCTATCTACGTCGAATGTCGACCGTCCCGCTCCCACGCAGGACTCCGTTGCGACTCACACCCCCTCCCCGGCCCCGTCGATCCAGGCCGAAGTGGCTGACGCCGCGCCGGTTACTGCTCGCCTCCAAGAGGCCGAAGCAACGCCTGCGCCAATCCAGCTTGAGTCAGACGTTCCAGCCACCCTTGCAGCAGCCGAGCCCGCTGCACCCACGCTGGTAACAGACGCCGTATCCAAGGTCTCTGAGCACGAGTCTCCTCACACGCCACCTCCAGCGGAAGCACCGGTAGCACCGGTAGCACCCCCCCCCAAGCGCAACGGCCCAGCAAGAACCCGAAGCACCGCCCGCGCCCCTGCTACCCACCCAGCCGGAGCATCCCGATCACGCCCTCTACCAACAGGTACGCGAAGGCGTGGCGACGCTGGATGCAAAGCACGGTCGCACCTTCGACGAAGCCAGCGAGCGCATGACTGCCAGCCTGCTGGTGCTGGCCAAGGACAACGACCTGGACCGCGTCGACCACGTGCTGCTGAGTAACGCCACAGCAGACAAGCCCGCCGGTCACACGCTATTCGTGGTCCAGGGCGAGCCCAGCGATCCCGCACACCAGCGCGCTGCAATGCCGACCGAGCTGGCCGCGCAGACTTCGGTTGAGGAGTCAATGCAGCAGTTCGATGCAGTCAGCCGCGAAGCGCAGCAACGTGCCATCGCCAACCAGCTTGAGCAGCAGCTGGAAGACCAGCGCGTCCAGCACGATATCCAGATCCGCGCCGCCAGTATGGGCTGACCGAACTTACAGCGTTGCGTGGATGCTTTGCCCTACCCCGCGCCCGATTGCTTCAGTAGATCCACGCCACGCGTGGATGCTCTGGCTTCAACGCCCCATCACTTCCAATGATCCGGCCCCAGGAACGGCAGGCTCAACACAAACACCGGAACCGCCACAGGTATCAGCGCCGCGCCCAGCACCTTACCGGCCGCCGTACCCGCCCCTGGCTTATCCGCCTCCTCCGGCTGGATCCGCTCAGCCCGTGCAGTAATCGACTGCGGCAGCTTCGCCTTCGCGGCCAGCGCAGCAGCGTCCGGCAATTGCACCCGCTCGCCATCCCCCTCGAACAGCGCGCTGTAATAGCTGCCGCCCTTCCTGGAAAGATTGCAGTCCGGGTCGGCCGCCAGTTCGTAGCGGGTCCGGGCTTCAAGGATGTACGGCCGGTGTGTCAACTCGTCGATGGCCTTCGCCACCCGCGGGCTGATCTCCAACCGCTCCAGCTTGAACTGCGCCGCCTGTTCCGGCGTCACCTGCTCCGGCCGCAGCAGCAGCGCGTAGCTGCCATGCACCTTGGTCCTGTCGGCCGGAACGCGCCAGTCCTCACGGATGTACATCTGCGCGCACACCACGGCCTCGCGCAGCGGGCTGTCCATCAAGGCGCGGTAATCACGGAACGGCGCCGCATCGAAGCGCATCGGCTCGTCATAGACCGGCAGCAGGTACAGCTTGCCGTCGTCGGCCACGAATGCGCTGGTGATCTCGCGACTGTAATGGTGATACTCCGGCCCGCTGGCGCAGCCAGACAACAGGGTCAGACACAAGGCGGAGAGAATGAAGAGGACGGACGTTCGCATGTCGTAGTGAATGGCTTCCCTGGGTAACCGGCCTCGCCGATAAGAACGAGGCCGATCCAACATGGTGCCACGGCACCGCATGCGATGCAGATCCCGCCTTACTTCAACCGCTCCACCAACCGCTGCCCCACCTCCAGCGCCGAAGCCGGGTTCTGCCCGGTAATCAGCTCACGATCCACCACCACATGCCTCGTCCACGGCGTGGCATTGCTGCTGAACCGCGCACCCGCCCGCTGCAACGCGGTCTGCGGGTAGAACTTCATCTCGCCACCGCCCAGCAGCGGCTTGGCCTGCTCTTCTTCCTGGTTGCTGATCACCGTCATCTGGTAGCCGCTGTAGATCCACTTCGGCGTGGCCGGCATCGCACCCGCTTCCAGCTTCGCCACGAAACCCTCAGCATCCGGCAGCGTGGACAGCAGCGCGATCGGCCCGTGGCAGACCAGCGCGGTGGTCTTGCTGCGCTGGTGGAAGTCGGCCAGCAAGCGGCCCAGCGCCGGGCTCTTCAGCAGGTCCTGCATCGGCGCGTGGCCACCGGGAATGTAGACCGCATCGAAACGCGCGTAGCCCTGCTGCTCGACGCGCGCCAGGCTGACTACCGGCGAAGCCGTCGGCGAGGTCAGCGCCAGTTTCTCCAGCAGGTCCTTATGCAGCGTCAGTTGCGCGGCATCGTTGCCGAAGTACGCCGGCGTCACCGAGGACACATCCACCGTTGGCGCCCGCCCCTGCGGCGTGGCGAAGGTCACCTCGTGGCCCGCATCCAGCAGCAGCTTGACCGGCTGCATCAACTCGTTGAGATAGAAGCCGGTGGACAGCACCTTGCCGTCCTTCAGGTCCAGGTGGTTTTCGTCGGACAGCACCACCAGCACGTTGGCGGCATATGCGCCGCTGGCGGCCAGGGTCAGGGCCAGCGCTGCGGCCAGCCGGGTCATCAGGTTCATGGGGAGCTCCTATCGGGGAATGGCCGCCACTTTATTCATCGCTCCAGCGGCGATAAATTGGCCCCATCGCAAAACATCTGTTCCCCGGAGAGCCAAATGAGCCGCAAGTTCGACTACCTGGGCGATGTGGAGGTGTTCCTGGCGGTGGTCGAGCACGGCTCGTTCACGGCCGGCGCGGTGGCGCTGTCCACCACGCCCTCGGTGCTGAGCCGCGCGGTCACCCGCCTGGAAACGCGGCTGGATCGCCAGCTGCTGCAGCGGACCACCCGCCGCGTGGGCCTGACCGACGCCGGGCGGCTCTATCTGGAACAGGTACGCACCGCCTTCGGCCTGCTGGACGACGCCGAGCGCGACGTGCTGGCCCAGGACGGTGCGCTGGCCGGCCGCGTGCGCATGAGCGTGCCCACCACCTATGGCCACTACCGGCTGCCGCCCGTGCTGGCGCGCTTTGCGCAGCAGTACCCGCAGGTGCAGGTGGAACTGAACATCACCAACCGCAACGTGGACCTGGTGGCCGAAGGCTTCGACCTGGCCATCCGCCTGGGCCAGCTGCCGGACAGCGGGCTGGTGGCACGCAAGCTGGAAGACGCGCCGCTGCTGCTGGTTGCCGCGCCGGACTACCTGCAGCGCCGCGGCACGCCGCAGACGCTGGACGATCTGCAGCAGCACCTGTGCCTGCCCTTCGTGATGCCACGCACCGGGCGGCTGGCGCCTTGGATCTTCCGCGACGGCGCGCGCGACGTGGACTGGCTGCCGCGTTCTTCCATCGAGACCTCCGACGATGTGCTGGGCGTGGTGTCGCTGGCCGAACAGGGCATCGGCATCTGCCAGAGCTATGCGTTCATCGTGCAAGAGCGATTGCAGCGCGGGCAGTTGGTGGAAGTGCTGCCGCAGCTGCGGGGACGGTCGCGACCGTTCTCGGTGATCTATGCGCCGCATCGGCGCCAGTCGGCGGCGGCGCGGGCGATGATTGAGTTGCTGGTGGGGAATGCGAGCGCGGCTGAGGATGGCGTTGGTTGAAGTCGCGAGTTTCGCTGGAGGTGTCGCCTTTGAACCGTTCTTCGGAGTGTGCGGCTGATCGGGCGCCGTTGCTTGGCGAGGCGGACTAAGAACTGTTGCAAAGGAGGCCGTCGCGCTATTCGCTTGTGGCATGGGCGATTGCGCCACTTTGATTCGCTACCGGCAGAGCAGCTGCGCAAATGCGTCTACTGACGTCGCGGCCTGCACGTATGGCGCATGCAACAATAGTTCTTCGCTCTCGGATTCCGCGATTCCTTCGCGAATTTCTATTGGCATTCGAAGCGGCGGCGTAAACACCATGGCGTGCCACCGACAACGGGTGGCTCCGGGTCTGCAAACCCGCGATGAGCAACGACTGTTGTTTACGCTTGCCCGTCGGCACCGTCCTTAACCGGTGCCGGCGGGCAATCCGTCGGCCTATCTGGCGGGCGGTGCGTGGGGGTCTTCGGACCCACCGGTCATTCGTTGCTTCGTCCCGGTTTGCAGCCACGCATCGTCCGCCACCTCTTCACGGTGGCGCTGTTAAGCACAGCCACGGAAGCCGACGCCATGAACGAATCCGACACCATCTCTTCGTACACCGTTGTTGAACCCATCAACGACGACACTCCCCTGCCCGACCTGAACTCCCTGCTCGGCATCCTCAAGCGCATGCGCGGCTGCGAGGGTGCTGATGGGCATCCTTGGCCAGAAACCGATGTCTCGCCAGGCCGCCGCGTGAGTCTGGCCAGGAGCGAGCGCGCGATGGTGGGAGCGCTGACGGTGCTGGAGCTGTTGCACGCGGCGGACCGCTGCCGAGTCGCAGCGGAGCCGGAGCGGCACTTGGATGAGGGGGTTGTGGATGGGTTGTTTCTTGCCTGTAGGGGGCTGGTTGAGTGGGCTTGCCACGAAGTTCGATCTGAGTGACGCCCTGCTCATCACTAAATCATACGAGCCCTCGCTCGTCGCTAAGGTACAAGAGCGGCTCGATTGATGACCTAATCAACATAGACAACAATATCTGGTCAAAAATCAGCGCTCCCACCGAGTCTGCCATCAACCGCATCTGTGATGGCAGTGCCTCCGACGAAATTCTTTGGCCAGGGTGGAGAGCATACACAGAGGCCTAGAACAGTCCTTGGAGCGGAATAACCTTGCGCCCCAGTGCCAACATAGTGGCGACTATTCTCCCTTTATCTCACCCAAGCATGCCTGCCTCAGAAAGGCTCAAAAATGTCCAGCTGCACACCAGCGGCCAGCAGATCATCTAAACGCCCCGAATAGCATCATGAATCTCCCCATGAAAACAAGAGGACTCATGAGACTGATTTAATCGCCAACCCCGTCAAGAATCCAGGTCGAATGCTCTGAGATTCTAGCAACCTGCGTTTTACTAATTGCATCATACCCACGGGCCCTAATAAGCGCAGGGCTTGCCCAAATTACATCCGGATTCTCACCACGCCCCTTCACTGCCCTCAGCTCTCGAATCTGCTCGTCGTTTGGAACAAGTGAGTATATTTCCGAAATTAAAACTTCGTAACACTGGAAATGATTAGTCCAGCGAATACCCTCGACTCGTCGCCCTATATACTCAAAAAACGGAACACTGAAAGCAGCGGAACTGAGTATGCCACCCTGAACCAACTCTTCGCCAAACTCTCGCCCGGGGTAAACCTCACGACCACGCCCTTCCAAGAACCATCGCAAGAATGGTTCAACCGACCGCCGGGGAACGAAAACTCGAAGATCATCCTCACTATCTTGATCGATTGGAATTTTACTATCTGCTTTAACACCCATATTAGCGAGATTGAAATGCGCGCTCTTATAAACCTTTAGAACGCCACCAACAGGTTGAAATTGATCGATTCGACCTCCCTTCACCAACAAGTATTGCTCATCAACCTTAACGCTAACTAGAGCTGAGATGGAGAAGCGGACCTCCGTGTCATTGCCAACCTCCGGAGGGCAAGTCAGCCCTATGACAGGCGCCTCCCCACTTATCGATAGATGATACGTTCTACTTGTATTGGCGGGCTCAACAAAGAACTTACTTCCTGCAGAAACCCCTCTCTCGTAGAGATCCGCCTTCTCAGCATCGCTCAAACCAAACTGCGTACTGGAAACACTCCCAGGGTCAATTTCGATCAGTCCTGCGAGTCTCTTTGTCTGAACATCGTAATTATCGCGCCCATCCAACATAGCACCCATGATCGCGACCAGATATTCCTTGTAGCCTTCGGCTGAGAACTTGACAGACGTTGACTTCGAATGAAGCCTAAAGCCCAATGTTTCATTTCCGTCAA
Organism: Stenotrophomonas sp. 22DLJC03; assembly: GCF_056861405.1. Lineage (NCBI taxonomy): Bacteria > Pseudomonadati > Pseudomonadota > Gammaproteobacteria > Lysobacterales > Lysobacteraceae > Stenotrophomonas > Stenotrophomonas sp. 22DLJC03. The sequence continues at coordinate 184,501 of NZ_JBSPUG010000005.1, read as the reverse complement.
ACAAAGATAGAGGAAAATTACTTAAGACCCCGCCATCAACCATCAAGCTTCGTCCCATCTGAACCGGCTCAAAAACGAAAGGAATACTCATCGACATCCTAATCGCCTCGGCCACCTCCATGCTTGGGTGGGTCTGCATGTCCAGAGTTACCAGCGTTCTTTCTGTGAGGTCAGTAGCAACGATCCTTAGATTCCTTTTACAGTCGCTGAAAGTGCGAACGCCTTTTCTTAACAGTAGCCCATGGAGCCACCTCTGAAACTTACGCCCTCGGTAGAGCCCCAATCTCTTACCCAGCGCCAAACGAGCAAACCCAACACCGTCAAGCATTTCGTCAAAATTAATTGCCTCAAAAATCAATCTCATTTCTGCGGCCGTGTAGCCTGCCGCGTACAGCGCTGCAACAATCGCCCCGGCAGATGCGCCCCCAACGCCTTCAAATGAAACACCCTGCTCCTCTGCCACCTGCAATGCGCCCACCAGGGCAATACCCTTGACGCCGCCGCCTTGAAAAACTGCATATTTGTACATCAGCTACGCCCCCCTGTCTCAATTATTTCGTCGGAACCCCGCGCTGCATCGAAGTGGTCGATGAGCTTCCTCGCGACGCCAGCAGACTCTACCATCAGCCCAATTTCCCTTCTAACATTCGACTCCCCGGGATCGGCCGATAGCCAATTTTGACTAGTAATAAGAGCATGGTCATCGTCCCAAGCGAGCACCTTCGCATGAAGACGCGGAGACAGAACTGGAGATGGTAACAATCCAACATTTTCGGCAATGAACAGTTCATTGGAGATTTCCGAAGGACCCTCCAGTCCGTAGAACATTCTGGCTTCCACTCCATTTTCTCGGACAGCCGCAAGAGCAGGCACTAACACGGATGGACGGGCTGCGGCTCCTATCTTATGGCTAGTAACAAATATTCGGTGTCGAGCGTTGTCTCGTGCAACTCGCGCAAAGTGCGCATGTTGCGGCCCAAGTACAAGAGTAACCTTCGCATTCGGACTTGAGGCTTGCTTCCGAATGCGCGCATCCGAGGCAAGCCTTGCCATTTCACTAGTCAAATCTGTCCAATGACGATCGCCGCCACGGGTAAGGTCCGCGATCTGTTCGAGAACCGCTGAGACCACCACAGGATCACTAAATCCAACCGAAGCCTCGTAGTTCTTGAAGCCTGTTGAGAGCCAGTTACATGACCCAACAATCGTAGAAAGATTCTCAGTTCTCCCGTCATCATAAACGACAATCTTCGCATGAGATCTAGTGGAGAAAGGACTAATTCGGATGCTTGAGGCCAGACCCATAGCTTCAATATGGCGGCGAATGATCGCAATAGTTTTAGCAGTTGTAACAGAATCAGTCTTATTTTCATCCTCGCCCCAAAGGATATCAATGATGGCCCCCCTCTTAGCAGCCGAGATCAGTTCATCCTGAACTTGCGAGAATCCGTCTTCAGAAACAAACGTTGAGTGGATTATTAACCTTCGCTTTACCTTACGTATCAGTTCGCGAAAAACCTTCTGATGAGCATCCCCCCCAAGGAGTAGATCTTCCATTTTAAAGGTCGCATCCATGCTTGAAGCAACGGACCTTTCCCGTTGAGGAAAGTGGCTATCCGAGTCGAAATGCGGCGATCTCAACGCCATCGGAGAAGGCCCGGCTGTACCGGCAGCCACCTTGACAAGATCGGAGAGCCAGGAGGGCGCACGGGGAGGCAGCCCCTCCACATTGTTGTCTCGCACAGTTGCAATGGCGAATCTTCGCACCATTTTTTCCGCCGAGGGCTCAATTCCGAGAAATCTCTCGTCATCTTCAAAGAGGTTTGCCAGAACGGCCGCAGTGTCATCAAACGCATCGAGATTACGTGTCTTTAGCCATACCAATCGCTCTCTTGTCGCCCTGCTTTCCACAATGTGCCTTTCAAAGAACGGCATCTCACGACTCCGATATAGCGTACCTGTGACTTCGTCAATGACGAAATTCATCCAGCGGCTTGTCGCCTTAGCTAGCCTTGGAAGCTCGTCTTGATCGACAACCACATGTCCCATTTCGGTGGCGCTAAAGATCACACCCCTGCCTTCCTGCTGCAGCGTGACCCATCCGGCACGCATGAGCCTAATCAGCGCCTCCAAAACTAGACGACGAGGAACATCTCCATCCTCGGCAAGCTCTTCTACAGTTCTGGGCTTCTTTACCAGCGCCGCAAGAAACACATGTTCCGGAAGGCTCCAGGACCGCCCCTTCTCCAGGAAGAACTTTCTCTTGCCTTTAAGAAGGGGGATAGCCACCCGCACAACGCTCATTCTCTACTCCCCAGTAGTTCGCCGAATGGAACGAACACCACGTCACCGTTGTCTCTACCGCAATGGAGTTCATCAAGCAGCGAGCTTATGAACCCAACATTGCCTTCATTTGATCGGTTACGCTCAGCACGCATCACCTCGCCAAGAAACTCAGTGCTGGTAACAAGCACAAGCTGCCATTTCGCGCGACTTAGCAATACATTCATACGCCTAGCATCCCCCAGAAAGCCAAGAGCGCTCCGGATCGAGGAGTGGTGATTGTTACGGACCAAGGACACTACTACCACGTCCGCCTCACTCCCCTGGAAAGAGTCCACGGTGTGGCACCAATTACCGCTAGACGTCGGAGATCGGAAGTCCCGCATGTGGCCAAGCCTTCCATTCAGCTGATCGCTAATGGCATCGTTGAGCGCCCGGACCTGCCTTCCATAAGGAGACAGCACGGCCAGCGAAGGCACATAGTCGACATCCTGCCCCGCGCGAAGCAGACTCAGAATTTCTGTCACTGCTTTCACTTCGGCAGGATTATGCCAGGCAGGGTATTGATCTCCCGACCTTTGATTCTGAGTAGACTGCACATATGGCATGTCAATTACAACAACAGGTGCCGCAGGAAGCCGGACATTATCTACCGTGCAGAAAGGCCTAGGCTCCACCCTAAATCTATCCGCACATGCAGGATCGGTTTGTAGATCTCCATAGAAGCAACTTGAGACTATAGAGGCGATTGCGGGATGCATCCGGTGCTGTGAGGTAAGCCTTTTGGCAATTGGACGCCCCTTCTTCCCCTTCGCCTGTCGCTCAAACTCTGCCTCTATGGCCGACTCAAAGTAAGAGAGAACTCGAAGCGCCTGAGAGCAGAGTGCAGGAAAATCAGGCTTATTTTCAGAAACACCATCCAATAGCTCTTCGGTGGTTGCATCTCGAAGCGACTTCCCGAGGAATTCCTCTCCAATTCTCAGTGCCTCCTGAACCTTTTCCGGCTGCGCAAGCAAGCGCTTCATTTGATCGGATGCAAACGCGGGAAGCTGCTTGTGATCGCCAATCATGAGCCTTCGGTGAGAAAGAAGCAGCGGTGAAATGAGCTCGCTTCCAGTCGCCTTTCCTGCTTCTTCTACAATAGCCCAGTCAAACTGCCCTCTCTCATCTATCAGACGCTCAAGCTCGCCCGAGTTGGTGGTCGCGAATACGATGTTGGCAGCGCGAGCGACAAGCCCCTCAAAGGTCCGCAGCGACTGCTCCGCGACCCTACCGGCCGCCAATCCAGCTTTGCGGTCCGCTGCAGAGTAGAGGTTCGCTGCATGCGCTAGCTCTGAAATTGACGCCTGAAGTCTTGGCGGCATCTCCTTTGTCAAGGCACTGGCCGCAAGGCGCCCTACCAGTCGACAAGTCTGTTCTCTAATATCGAACTGACTGGGCGCTTCAATTGCATCACGCTTGCTAGATCTCACGACGAGCGGCCCATTTGGGTCATCCGCCTGCAGTACACCTGCTAGCTCATCCATTAGATGATCGATGGCGGCATTGCTTTGGGCTGTTAGCAGGATTCGGGAGGTCGGTTCTCGAGAAAACCGCCTACTGACTAGGTCGCGCACCAGGCGCGTCTTACCCACACCGGGCGGCCCCTGGACTAGAAAGAGCGGCAATGTAGTCGTAATCTGCTTCAAAGCCAATCGCTTCGGCTCATCAAGCTTCTCGAGCTCGTCATCCTCCTCAAAATCATCATGACTATCCAAAACCCTACGCCGGGGATCGACGATCATCTGGAGTAACTCATGATGTGTTTTAAGGGCTCTGAGCGCCTTGAGCCTTCGTCGAAACTGGACATCCCTTCCTACCGAGGCCGGCAGCATCACGGGATCATGAAGAAATGGCACAGGTCCGGGGCCATCAAATAAGAACGCTGGAGGCTGACCTGGTCGCTCTATTATCTGCCTGAACGTCCATTCCGCGCCAGATGCTTCTTTATCGCTGAGCGATCGGCCATCCACCAACAGCCAATCTTCAGATCCGAACCCTTCGGCCTCCACAAGATCCATAAATCGATCCGCCGGCGACTTGAGACCCAAGACTGAAGAAAGCGCGGACCTTTCTGCATCCGCACGAAGCTGAACAGACAACCAGTATCTGCCATGCTCCTCACCTTCTTTGTACTCAGGTAGCTGGAGCAGGTCGACCGCGTATGCGTCGGCGGCCGCGTAAATGGACTCGATCAACTGCAGAAGAGTAAGCGCTCTATGCGCACTCTGCTCCGCTGAAACAGGCTCACTGACTTTTCTAAAATCGCTCCTAATCTCATCCCAAGAAATGAGCCTCCCCCGAACACGCGGAAAAATACTTGACGCTTCGCGAAGTCGCATTACTTCAATTGACTCAGAGCTCAATCTCCGCTGTTCCATTAAATTGAACGGCGCAGGCGGACTAGGATCAACTCTCTCGCAGTAAGAAAAGTCCCAGCTAAGAGTGGAACCGTTTGGCGCACGGTATTCCTGAAGACGATATAGCAGGTGTCGCCCCCGCAGAACCATTCTAAATTCGCTATGCGTATCTGACTGTCTAATACACAATAGCAATGGCTCGCCAGACAAGTCATTCTTAACGAAATCTAGTTGAGCCTCGGTATCGTCAATTTCTATCTCGAAATCGGATACCTCTCGAATACGCTGGCTCAGCGCGCTTCCCGGTCCTAGTCGAATCGCCATATGAAGCTTTGCTTGACGACTAGCGATCTCTGATTTCAAGACGACAAGCGCTCCATCTATTCGGGAGGATATTCCATCACCGTCTAGTGGCTGCTCAGGATTCATTTGCACAAGAATACGAAGAAGGCGCGCTTCCTCCAACGTAAGGTGGTCGGCAATTTCAAAGGGCGCGATTGCCGGATCAAGAATTCGCTGACGCTTAACGCCAAGAAGATCTGCAACGAGCAGGCCAAAGTCCCTCCAGTCTTGGCCAAATGAATCAGAAATTCTGACACTCCCCTTATTGGAGCGTCGACTTGAAAGGCCCTCTGCACTTGTAATCCGCATTGTCCACTCAAAGCCCGTGAGCTGGAAATCTGGCTCCGTCCCCCCAGCTGTCAGAACAGCCCAGGTGTCGATGCTTCGATGGAGAATTCCCTGCGCATGAAGGGTCTCCAGTCCATGAACAAGCAGCTTTATATTCGTCCACATTCGCAACCGATTTGATGGGACGCGCGGCTGTCGAAGCCAATGATCACCCGAAAGATTCTTGCGAAGAAACTCCAAAGGCTGTCTTTGACCCGGCGCAATAACGAGATAGAAGCCGGCAGCGTCGAATCCGGCATCATGGAGGTGAGCAATACAGGAAGCCGAACCTGGGTAACCGGCTAACCGATGCAGCTGCCTCAGTTCATGACGCCAAATCTGCTCTAGATTGCTATCTGGCGCTTTCCCAATGCCACTCCATTCACGAATAAGAACAGAGTTTCCATCAATATCCCTACCGCTGGTCACTCCAGGACGACCTGTTGCACCATCGGGCCTCTGGAGGTAGGCCTCGTCCACCGTGTAGTTAGCTAAGAATCCAGTCTTGCGACGACGCCTAGAGTTTTTGTTCATTGACATCCCCCTTGTCACGAGCATACGCCAAAACACGACTCCCTTCGAACCCCCACATCCCGGACGTTGTGCCCACAAGGTACAAATCAGTGAATTGTTCTAGCATTAAGCAGCTGTAGAGATCAGCACAAAGAGAGCATGGCACGGAATTTGTGGCGCGAACTCTACCCTGAATCCCCAAATTGCTGCGACTGAACATCCCTATCGTCAGTGCCGGCTTACCGACGCAAGTGAATCTCGCCTTTTCCTGGCATCGGACACTAACAATTGAAGAACACAAGCCCAAGCGTGAACTCATCAACGCTCTGCATAGCGGGAGATCAATCTAGCGACATCACCCCAAACAAAAGGGCGCCTCTCGGCGCCCTAGTTCTCTCAACTCACTCCCACTCAATAGTAGCCGGCGGCTTCCCCGAGATGTCATAAACAACCCGCGACACCCCCCGCAACTCATTGATGATCCGGTTACTCACCGTTCCCAGGAACTCATACGGCAGATGCGCCCAATGCGCCGTCATGAAGTCGATCGTCTCCACGGCCCGCAGCGCAATCACCCACTCATACGCCCGCGCATCACCCACCACGCCCACCGACTTCACCGGCAGGAACACGGCAAACGCCTGGCTGGTCTTGTCGTACAGGTCGGCCTTGCGCAGCTCATCAATGAAGATGGCATCAGCCTTGGCCAGCAGTTCGGCGTATTCGCGCTTCACTTCGCCCAGGATACGCACGCCCAGGCCCGGGCCCGGGAACGGATGGCGATACACCATGCTGCGCGGCAGGCCCAGCTCAACACCCAGGCGGCGCACTTCGTCCTTGAACAGCTCGCGCAGCGGCTCCACCAGGCCCAGCTTCATGTGCTCCGGCAGGCCGCCCACGTTGTGGTGGCTCTTGATCACATGCGCCTTGCCGGTCTTGCTGCCGGCCGACTCGATCACGTCCGGGTAGATGGTGCCCTGCGCCAGCCACTTGGCGTTCTTCAGCTTGTTCGACTCTTCGTCGAAGATCTCAACGAACAGGTTGCCGATGATCTTGCGCTTGGCTTCCGGGTCGCTCACGCCTTCCAGCTTGGCGAAGTAGCGGTCGGCGGCATTCACGCGGATCACCTTGACGCCCATGTGCTCGGCGAACATCGCCATCACCTGGTCGCCTTCCTGCCAGCGCAGCAGGCCGGTGTCGACGAACACGCAGGTGAGCTTGTCGCCGATCGCCTTGTGCAGCAGCGCAGCAACGACCGACGAATCGACGCCGCCGGACAGGCCCAGGATCACTTCGTCATCGCCCACCTGTTCGCGCACGCGGGCGATCTGGTCGTCGATGATGTTGGCGGCGGTCCACAGGGTCTGGCAGCCGCACACGTCCACTACGAAGCGGCGCAGCAGCGCCTGGCCCTGCAGGGTGTGGGTCACTTCCGGGTGGAACTGCACGCCGTACCAACGCTTTTCTTCGTTGGCCATGGCGGCCACCGGAATGCGGTCGGTGGTGGCGGTGATGGTGAAGCCCGGCGGTGCAACGGAGACGTGGTCGCCGTGGCTCATCCAGACATTCAACTTCGGCTCGCCACCGTGGTCGCTCAGGCCCTTGAACAGCGCATCCGGGTTGATGACGTTCACTTCGGCGTGGCCGAACTCGCGCTGGTCCGCCGCTTCGGTGGCACCGCCCAGCTGCGCGGCCAGGGTCTGCATGCCGTAGCAGATGCCGAAGATCGGCAGGCCGCTGTCGAACACTTCCTGCGGCGCGGCGGGCGCGCCCGGCAGCGTGGTCGATTCCGGGCCACCGGACAGGATGATGCCCTTGGCGCCGAACGCCGCGATCTCGGCCGGGTTGTGGTCCCACGCCCAGATTTCGCAGTAGACGCCCAGCTCGCGGATGCGGCGGGCAATCAGCTGCGTGTACTGCGCGCCGAAATCGAGGATGAGGATCTTGTCGTTATGGATGTTGGTCATGGCGCCCCGGCAATGCAGTAGGGAAAACGAAAATCTGAAAGAGAAAATGCAGCGGCAGATAGAGAAAGAGGAACGGGAAGTGCTTCCCCGTTCCTCTTTGCTCGTCCCGCATCAGGAGCGGTAGTTCGGCGGCTCTTTGGTGATCGTCACGTCGTGGACGTGGCTCTCGCGCTGGCCAGCGCCGCTGATCTTCACGAACTTGGGCTTGCTGCGCATGTCCTCGACGGTGGCGCAGCCCACGTAGCCCATGGTGGCGCGCAGGCCGCCCATCAGCTGGTGGATGATGCCGCCCACCGGGCCGCGGTACGGCACGCGGCCTTCAATGCCTTCGGGCACCAGCTTGTCGGCGGTGGCGGCGTCCTGGAAGTAGCGGTCCTTGGACCCCTTCTCCATCGCGGCCAGCGAGCCCATGCCGCGGTAGCTCTTGTACGAACGGCCCTGGAACAGCTCGGTTTCGCCCGGCGATTCCTCGGTACCGGCCAGCAGGCCACCGATCATGATGGTGGACGCACCGGCGGCCAGCGCCTTGCCGATGTCGCCGGAGTAGCGGATGCCACCGTCGGCGATCAGCGGGATACGGTCCTGCAGCGCTTCGGCCACCAGGTCGATCGCGGTGATCTGCGGCACGCCCACGCCGGCCACCACGCGGGTGGTGCAGATCGAGCCCGGGCCGATGCCGACCTTCACTGCGTCCGCGCCGCTGTCCAGCAGCGCCAGCGCGGCTTCACCGGTGCAGATGTTGCCGCCGATGACCTGCACGTTCGGGAAGTTCTTCTTGACCCAGCTGACGCGGTCCAGCACGCCCTGCGAATGGCCGTGCGCGGTATCGACCACGATCACGTCCACGCCGGCAGCCACCAGCGCTTCCACGCGGCGGTCGGTATCGCCGCCCACGCCGACGGCCGCGCCGACCAGCAGGCGGGTGGCGATGTCCTTGGCAGCATTCGGGAAGTCGGTGTTCTTCTGGATGTCCTTGACGGTGATCAGGCCACGCAGGGCGAAATCATCGTTGACCACCAGCACCTTTTCGATGCGGTTGCGGTGCAGCAGCTGCAGCACTTCATCAGACGCGGCGCCTTCCTTGACCGTGATCAGGCGATCCTTCTTGGTCATGATGTGGCGGACCGGATCGTCCAGCTCGGTCTCGAAGCGCATGTCGCGATGGGTCACGATGCCGGCCAGCAGGCCGTCGCTGCCCACCACCGGCACGCCGGAGATGTTGTGCGCCTGGGTCAGGGCCAGCACGTCGCGGATGGTGGTTTCCGGGCCGACGGTGATCGGGTCGCGGATGACACCGGCCTCGAACTTCTTGACCTTGGCCACTTCCGCGGCCTGCTGCTCCACGCTCAGGTTCTTGTGGATGATGCCCATGCCACCCAGCTGTGCCATGGCGATGGCCAGGCGTGCTTCGGTGACGGTATCCATGGCGGCGGACAGGATCGGAAGCTTGAGCTTCAGGTCGCGAGTCAACCGCGTTTCGAGGTTGACGTCCTTGGGCAGGATGGTCGAATGAGCGGGGACGAGCGAGACGTCGTCGTAAGTGAGTGCTTCAGCCTGGATGCGCAGCATCGGCATACCCGAGATGTGGGGAAGCGCGACATTTTACCCTGTTTTCGCGCCGTGTGGCAGGGGGTAGATGCGACGCAGTGTCGCGCGGGCGGTGATTGGTTCAGGGGGCCGGCTACTGCTTTGGTGGGTGCCAACCTTGGTTGGCACGATCCGTCCGGCACCTGGCCCCCAGATGGGGCAAAGGCCTCTCCCTGTTTGTGCCAACCAAGGTTGGCACCCACCAAGAGCGGATCATGCTGGGCATCCAAGCCATCCCGCAATTTGCCTTTGGTAGGCGCCAACCTTGGTTGGCACGATCCGTCCGGCACCGGTGCCCCAGATGGGCCATGGCCCCGATGGATGTGTGCCAACCAAGGTTGGCACCTACCAGGAGCGGGTCATCGGCCTGCCGGCATTGTGCCGACCAACGGTCGGCACCCACCCCAAAAGGTCAGCTCAGCGCTTCCGCCGCTTCCAGGGTGTTCTGCATCAACGTGGCCACGGTCATCGGGCCTACGCCACCCGGCACCGGGGTGATCCAGCTCGCCCGCTGCGCTGCGGCCTCGAACCCGACGTCGCCCACCAGGCGGCCGTCATCCAACCGATTGATACCGACGTCGATCACCACCGCGCCCGGCTTCACCCACTCGCCCGGCACGATGCCCGGGCGGCCCACCGCCACCACCAGGATGTCGGCGTTGCGCACGGCCTGTTCCAGCACGTCCTTGGGGGTGAACTTGTGGCAGCTGGTCACGGTGCAGCCGGCAATCAGCAGTTCAAGGCCCATCGGGCGACCGACATGGTTGCTCACGCCCACGATGGTGGCGTTGCGGCCGCGCACCGGCTGGTCGGTGTGGCCCAGCAGCGTGGTGATGCCGCGCGGGGTGCACGGGCGCAGTCCGAACTCGCGCAGGGCCAGGTGGCCGACGTTTTCCGGGTGGAAGCCGTCCACGTCCTTGCGCGGGTCGATGCGCTGGATCAGGCGGCGCGCGTCGGGGATGCCCGGCAGCGGCAGCTGGATCAGGATGCCGTTGATCTTCGGATCGGCGTTGAGCTGGTCGATCAGGTCGAGCAGCTCGGCTTCGGTGGTACCGGCCGGCAGATCGTAGTCATGCGCCTCGATGCCGACCTTCTCGGCGGCACGGCGCTTGTTGCGCACGTACACGGTCGAGGCCGGGTCGCCACCGACCAGCACCACGGCCAGGCCCGGGCGGCTGCCACCGGCGGCCACGCGGGCGTCGACGCGCACCTTCAGGCTGTCGAGCAGGTCCTCGGCGATGCGGCGGCCATCAAGGATGCGGGCAGGAAGCTGGGGGGCGGAATCGGTCATCGGGAGCGGGCGTGGGGCGGCGGGGACGCTATTGTCCCCGATTCAGGCCCCCTCGCCCACCGCGGAATGGGGTCCTGATGGGGTCGGATCCCTTTGCCACAGGCAAAGGGCTCTGACCCCAACATGGCAAAACGGGTCAGAGCCCTTTCCTTTGGAAAGGGATCCGACCCGCAGACCTTATTCTTCCTCTTCCGGCACATCCTGCGGGTTCAGCGTCTTGCTCTCCCGCTTCGGTGCGGTGAACGGGGTCGGTGTCGGCACGCCCTGTGGCGTGTTGCCGTACATCATCCGCGCTCCATCAGTCAGCCCGGCACCGGCAATCTCCAGCTCGAATCGTTCGGCATCGCGGCGGCGAATCTCGGTCGCGATCTCGATCGCATCGTCTTCGTCAGCGCCCAGCTCGACCAGTGCAGACTGGCCGAACAGCACTGCCGATTCAAAGGTCTCGCGGATCTGGAAATCGACACCGGCATGGATCAGCCGAAGCGAGTGCTCGCGGTCGAACGAACGCACCATCAGCTTGGCCTGCGGGAACTCGTGCGCCACCAGTTCAACGATACGGTCGGCGGCCTCAGCCTTGTCCACGCACACCGCAATCGCGCGTGCGGTGGCAGCGCCGGAGGCATGCAGCACATCCAACCGCGTGCCATCGCCGTAGTAAATCTTGAAGCCGAAGCGCGCCGCGCTCTGGATCATCTCCACATCGTTGTCGATGATGGTCACGTCCACGTCGCGCGCCAGCAGCGACTGGCTGGCGACCTGGCCGAAGCGGCCGAAGCCGATCAGCAGCACGCTGCCGGACAGGCCGTCGGCCTCATCCACGCCGTCCATGTTCACCGTCGGCTTCGGTGCGATGCGCTTGTAGACCAGCACCACCAGCGGGGTCAGCGCCATCGACAGCACCACCACGGCGGTGAAGTTGGCATTGATCTCCAGATCGATCACGCCGGCCGATGCGGCGGCGGAGAACAGCACGAAGGCGAACTCGCCGCCCTGCGCCATCAGCACGCCGCGATCCAGCGCCTGCGCGTGGTCGCTGCCCATGATGCGCGCCACCACGTAGATGCACAGCGCTTTGGCTGCCATCAGCGCCAGCACCAGGCCGAGGATGAGCTGCCAGTGCGCGGCCACCACGCTCAGGTCCAGCGCCATGCCCACGCTGAGGAAGAACAGGCCGAGCAGGATGCCGCGGAACGGCTCGATGTCCGCTTCAATCTGGTGACGGAAGGTCGACTCGCTCAGCAGCACGCCGGCGAGGAACGCGCCCATCGCCATCGACAGGCCGGACAGCTGCATCAGCAGCGCCGCACCCAGCACCACCAGCAGCGCGGCGGCGGTCATCACCTCGCGCGCCTTCGATTCGGCCAGCACGCGGAACAGCGGGTTGAGCAGGAAGCGGCCGACCAGCACCAGGCCGACGATGGCGCCGACGCCGATCGCCACCGACAACCAGCGCGAGCCTTCGCCATCGGCGCTGCCCGCGCTCGGGCCCATCCAGGCCACCAGCGCCAGCAACGGCACGATCAGCAGGTCTTCGAACAGCAGAATGGAGACGATCTTCTGCCCCGACGGCAGCGCGATGTCGCCGCGCTCGGCCAGCAGCTGCATCACCACCGCGGTGGAGGTGAGCACGAAACCGGTCGCGCCGATGAAGGCGATCTGCCACGGCAGCCCGAACAGCTTGGCGATGCTGGTCAGCACCAGCGCGCAGGTGACGATCTGCAGCGTGCCCAGCCCGAAGATTTCCTTGCGCAGGCTCCACAGGTGCGAGGGCCGCATCTCCAGGCCGATCACGAACAGGAACATCACCACGCCTAGCTCGGCGGTATGCAGGATCGCCTGCGGGTCGGAGAACCAGCCCAGCCCGAACGGTCCGATCGCCAGGCCAGCGGCGAAGTAGCCCAGCACCGAGCCCAGGCCGGCCCGGCGGAACAAAGGCACCATCACCACCGCCGCGCCCAACAGGGCCACGACCTTGACCAGCTCGCTGGTCGCTGCTTCTACCGCCATGCGGTGTTTTCCCCAAGATCCAGAATCGGGTTCAACAATAGAGCAATGCCGATGACGGCAATAGCACGCATGTTGCGTCGGATTGTCTTGGAGGTGGAACGATGCCGGGGACAGACCCCAACATCATCCCGAAACCTTGCATGCGCGTCGGTGGGGGCCAACCATGCATGCGCATCGGCGGGCGCCAACCATGCACCCGCTTCGGTAGGTGCCAACCTTGGTTGGCACGAAAGCGCCGACCAAGGTCGGCATCTACCAACGCACTCCCCGGACGGGTTCACCCACCCCGACAGAACGCGGCGTAATCGATATACCCCGGGAACGGCACGCCCGGTGCGCACACCGGGCAGTGCGGGTCCGGCCGGATGCCGGTCTCGCGGAAGCGCATGCCCAGCGCATCGAAGCGCAGCAGCCGGCCGACCAGCGGTTCGCCGATGCCGAGCAGCAGCTTCAGCACCTCGGTGGCCTGCAGCACACCGGCCAGGCCGGGCAGCACCCCCAGCACACCGGCCTCGGAACAGTTCGGCGCGAACTCCGGCGGCGGTGGCTCGGGGAACAGGCAGCGGTAGCACGGTGCCGCACCGCGCTGGCGGCCAGCATCGAACACGCTTACCTGGCCGTCGAAGCGCTCGATGGCCGCATAGACCATCGGCTTGGCGTGCTTGATGCAGGCGTCGTTGAGCAGGTAGCGCAGCGGGAAGTTGTCCGAGCCGTCCAGCACCACATCCACGCCGTCCAGCAGCGCATCCACATTCTCGGAAGTGACCCGCTCGGGCACTGCCTCGACCTCGATGGACGGGTTCAACGCCAGCAGCCGCTCACGCGCCGAATCAACCTTCAGCTGGCCGACGCTGGCCTCGGTATGCACGATCTGCCGGTGCAGGTTGCTGCGCTCCACGCGGTCGTGGTCAGCGAAGCGCAGATGCCCTACCCCGGCCGCAGCCAGGTAGAACCCAGCCGGGGCGCCCAGGCCGCCGGCACCCAGCACCAGCACGCGCGACTTCTGCAACCGGCGCTGGCCGGCCTCGCCCACCTGCGGCAGCAGCAGGTGGCGCGAGTAGCGGTCGTAAAAATCGCGGTCGGCGGCACTGGTCAGCGGCTGCACCAAGGGCAGCGATTGCTCGCGCCAGGCCACGGTGCCGCCGGAGACGGACGCGACGTGGGCGTAGCCGGCCTCCAGCAGGAACTGCGCGGCATCGGCCGAGCGCTTGCCGCTCTGGCAGATCAACAGGATTTCCTGGTCGTGCTTTGGCAGATGCGCGGCCGGGTCGGCCTGCAGCTCGCCCTTGGCCACGCCGCGCGCGCCCTCGGCCATCCCGCCGGCCCGTTCATGCGTCTCGCGCACATCGATCAGCACGGCGCCGTGGGCCAGGCGCTCGCGCGCCTGCGCGGGGGAAAGCTCTTGGATGCTCATGCGGCCATTGTAGTGCCGAGGCCCACCCGGTAGCGCCGGGTCATGCCCGGCGAGCACAGCGGCGTGCGGACGTACCCGATCATGGAAGCAGTCTATCGCTGCGCGCTGCCCTCAGCACTCTGCCCCTGAAGCATCCGGATCAGCGCTTTCAGCCCGGGCGGCACGTGCCGATGGCCCGGGTAGTACAGCGAAAGGCCGGGAAACTCGGGACACCAGTCCTCAAGCAACCGCAGCAGGCGGCCATCGGCCAATGGCTCCAGTGCCAGGTGCTCGGGAACGAACGCAATACCGATGCCGTCAACGGCGGCGTCGACCATCAACGGCTGGTCCGTCAGCGTGATCGGCCCGGAGACGTTCACCCGCTCGGTGGTGCCTTGATGCTCGAACTCCCAGCGGTAGATCGCCCCACTTTCGAAGCGGAAACGAATGCAGTCGTGCTGATGGAGATCCAGCGGCCGCAGTGGTCGGCCACGCGCCTGCAGGTACGCTGGCGAGGCAACCGCCGCGAACCGCATGGGCGCGGTCACTGCAATCGCGACCATGTCCTGGGGCACGGCTTCGGTCAGGCGGATACCTGCATCGAACCCATCCGAAACGATATCGCCCAACCTGCCGTCACTGACGATGTCCAGGTGGACCTGCGGGTACTGGCGCAGGAACCGCGCGAGCACGGGCTTCAGCACGAGCCGTATGGCGCCTTCACTGGCGTTGATGCGGACCGTGCCACGCGGCGTGCCGACCTCAGTATCCACCGACTGCAGGGCCTCTTCGATCGAGGCCATGGCCGGACGCAGTTTTTCTGCCAGTCGCTCCCCGGCGTCGGTCAGCGAGACGCTGCGCGTGGTGCGATTGAACAGGCGCGCACCCAGCCGCTGCTCGAGCGCCTTGATCGCATGACTGATCGCCGAGGGCGTGATGTTCAACTCGGCCGCCGCGCTGCGGAAGCTCCGATGCGCTGCAACCGCCAGGAACGCCGTGAAGGCGGCCAGATCACCTCCGCTGGATTGTTGAATGCGATTCACCATATCGTGAAATATTGGAGAGATTGTCTTGATAGTAAACCGATTCTACGCTCCGGGTTGTCCGCGGGCACACGCCCTCGGCGCTCACCCACCGGGACAGGATCAAGACGATGAAAACGATGAAAGCGGTTGTGATGACCGGGCCGAATGCGCCGTGGCAGGTACAGGACGTGCCGATGCCCGTGATCGAACCGGGCCAGGTACTGGTCAAGGTCCACGCATCGGGCATGTGCTACACGGACGTGTGGGCAACCCAGGGCTATGGCGGCGACATCTACCCGCAGACACCGGGGCATGAAGTGGTCGGCGAGGTCGTGGAAGTGGGCGCGGGCGTGCACACTCGGCGGGTGGGCGATCGCGTGGGCACCTCATGGGTCCAATCCGCGTGCGGCCGATGCCCCTATTGCCGCGAGAGCCGCCCCTTGTCCGGGCAGACCGCGATGAATTGCGATGCGCCCCGCACCACTGGCTTCGCCGCGCAGGGTGGACATGCACAGTACATCGCCATCTCTGCCGAAGGCACGGTACTGCTGCCTGACGGCCTGTCCTACGTGGACGCAGCGCCGATGATGTGTGCCGGCTACACCACCTGGAGCGGGCTGCGTGATGCGGCGCCCCAGCCACGGGAGAAGATCGCGGTACTTGGCATCGGCGGGCTGGGCCACGTCGCCCTGCAGCTGTCCAAGGCCTGTGGCTTCGAGACCATCGCCATCACCCATTCTGCAGACAAGCATGCGCTCGCCCTGCAGCTGGGCGCCGACCAGGTCGTGGCCAATGGCAAGGAGTTGAAGGCCATCGGCGGCGCCGATGTGCTGCTGGTGACTACCAATGAATTCAGCTCGGCCGAAGAAGCGATGACTGGCCTGCGTGTCGACGGGCGCGTTGTGCTGTGCGGCCTGGACTTCAGCCAGCCCTTCTCGATCTCGTCCGAAGGCGTGCCGTTCCACATGATGCGCCAGCGCGTGATCGGTGCCACCCATGGTGGCCAGCACTACCTCAGTGAAGTGCTGCAGCTTGCCGCCGCCGGCAAGGTGAAGCCGATGGTCGAGACCTTTGATCTGGACCGGGCGTCCGAGGCGTATGACCGCCTGTCGTCAGGAAGGATGAGGTTCCGTGGCGTGCTGTTGCCGTGGGGCCACGCCTGAGAGCGGGCGCCCGATGCAGCCGGGCATGGCCCGGCGCTACCGGCATCTGCAACGAAAAAGGCGGCCCTGCGGCCGCCTTTCTCTGCATCACTTGCCCTTGACGTGCTTCATCAAGCGCCGCTTGGCCTTGACCTGCCGCTCGCTGAGGACGTTCTTCTTGCCCTCGTACGGGTTGGTACCCTCGCGGAAGATGAAGCTCACCGGCGTGCCGATCAGCTTGAAGCGCTTGCGGAAGAAGTTCTCCAGGTAGCGCTTGTACGACTCCTGCAGTTCCTTCAGGCGGGTGCCGTGCACGATGAAGGTCGGCGGATTGGAACCGGCCGGGTGCACGTAACGCAGCTTGGAGACGTGGCCGCGGATGGTCGGCGGCGGATTGGTCTCGTAGGCCACTTCCAGCGCCTTGTTCACTTCGCTGGTGGTGAAGGTCTTGTTCGCCGATTCGTGCGCGCGGTGCACCGCACGGAACAGCTCACGCAGGCCCGAACCATGCTTGGCCGAGATGCGCACCGACTCAGCCCACGGCACGAAGCCCAGGCGAAGCGACAGCATGGTTTCCGCCTGCTCGCGCTGGTACTCGGTCAGGCCATCCCACTTGTTGATGGCGATCACCAGCGCGCGGCCGGCATCGAGCACGGCACCGAGCACGGTGGCGTCCTGGTCGGTCACGCCTTCGGTGGCATCGAGCATCAGCACGGCCACTTGGCACTGCTCGATCGACTGCATGGTCTTGACCACCGAGAACTTCTCGACGACCTCGTCCACGCGCGAGCGGCGGCGCAGGCCGGCGGTGTCGATCAGGCGGTACTCGCGGCCATCACGCTCCAGGTCCACGGCGATCGAGTCGCGGGTGGTACCCGGCACGTCGGAGGCAATCATGCGCTCCTCACCGAGGATGCGATTGACCAGGGTCGACTTGCCCACGTTCGGGCGGCCGACAAAGGCGATGCGGATGCGGTTCGGATCGTTGTCCAGCTCTTCGCCGCTGCCTTCTTCCGGCAGGCGCTGCACCACTTCTCCGAGCAGGTCATCCAGGCCCTGGCGATGCGCGGCCGAGACGGTCAGCATTTCGCTGAAGCCGTAACGGGCGAATTCCGAACGCACGCTGTCCTCGTCGGTGCCGTCGATCTTGTTGATCAACAGCAGCGTCGGACGCGACAGCTTGCGCAGCCAGGCCAGGATCTCATCGTCCATGGCCGAGCTGCCGTCACGGGCATCGACCACGAACAGGATCAGATCAGCTTCCGCAGCGGCGGCACGGGCCTGGCGCGTGGTAGCGCCGGCCAGGCCTTCTTCCTCTTCCGCGATGCCGCCGGTGTCGACGACGAGGAAATGATTGTCCTCGTCGAGACGGCAGACGCCGTAGTTGCGGTCGCGGGTGACGCCGGGCTGGTCGTGGACCAGGGCGTCACGGGTGCGCGTAAGCGCATTGAAAATAGTCGACTTGCCGACATTCGGCCGTCCAACCAGGGCGACCAAAGGCAGCATCGCGATTACTCCATTTTTAATTTGCCAACCGGAAGGCGGTCAGCTTGCCATCCACGTTCTGCACCAGCAGCACCCCGTCTACGACGATTGGCTGGGCAAGCAGGGCGTCACCGCCGCTCTTTGCCCGTGCAGCCATCGCCCCATCGGCGGTCTTCAACCAGTGCACGTATCCCTTGTAGTCACCGACCACCACGTAGTCGCCGTGCAGCGCCGGGCCGGTCAGCGAACGACGCGCCAGCTCGGTCTGCGACCACATTGCTGCGCCGGTCGCCTTGTCCAGGCCGAACACGCCGCCCTTGTTGTCGGTGACGAAAACATTGCCCGACGAAACCGCCACGCCACCTGCGCCGCCATGGTCGCGCGCCCACAGCGGGCGACCGGTCGGGCCTTCGATGGCCATGGTCTGGTTCTTGAAGCTGCTCACATAGAGGGTGTTGCCCTCCAGCACCGGGGCGCCATCGACGTCGGCCATGCGCTCCAGCTCGGTACGGCCTTCGCCGTTGCCGAGGTTCTGTTCCCACAGGGTGCGGCCATCCTGCATGGCAAGCGCGGCAACCGCGCCTTCATCCTTGCCGATGAACAGCACGCCCGGACCGGTCACCACCGGCGCGTTGCCACGCACGGTCAGCGCCGGCAATTCGCTCGGGTTGAACCACTTCTGGGTGCCGTTGCCGACATCGAAAGCGGTCACACGGCCATCATTGCTGCGCACGAAGACCATGCCCTGGGCAACGGCCGGCGCGGCAATGACTTCACCCGGAACACGGGCGCGCCACTTCTCGCTGCCGTCGTTGATGTCCAGGGCGATGACCTGGCCATCGAGCGTGCCGATCACGACCAGGTTCTCACCGACACCCGGGCCACCGGACAGGCGCAGCTTGGCCTTCTTCTTTTCCTTCTTCGGCTCCCAGGTCCAGACCTTCTTGCCGGTCTGCAGGTCGATGGCGTGGACGCCACCGGTGATCGCCGCGGCGAACACGTGCCCGTTGGCCACTGCCGGGCCCTGGCGCACGCCGATGCGGCGCTCGCCCTTGCCGAGGTTGACCGACCAGGCCTTGTTGACCTTCACGGAGGGCTCGAACTTGACCAGTTCAGCCGGCTCCTGGGCCTTCTTCGCTGCCGCGTCCTTGCCGGCGAACCAGCCCTTCACGGTGCTGCAGCCCGTCAACGCCATGCCCATCAGGAGCACGGTGGCGACGCGGGTGATCATGACCTTCTGACTCATCAAACCGACTCCGCAGGGGCGGCGACCGTGCCGCCAGCATCCATAACCTTGGTTTCCAGCAGGCGCCGCTGCGGCGCTGCCACGTCCAGCGTCTTCAGCGCCTTCTCGTACTGTGCACGGGCGTCATCGCGCTTGCCCTGCGCCATCAGCGCGTCGCCATGGATCTCCAGGCTGCTGCTGTCAGTGGCGCTGCCGAGCAGCTTGATGGCCTCGTCGCTCTTGCCGGTCGCCACCAGCAGGCGGGCCACGCGCTGGTCGACCACGCGCTGCAGGTCGCCTTCGACCTTCACGGCGCGCAGGGTGGCCAGCGCTTCTTCATTCTTGCCGGCGTCGACCTGGGCCTTGGCCAGCTGCAGCGCCGCGAGGTCGCCATAGATGCTGGACGGGCCGGCTTCGAGCGCCTTGACCGCCTTGGAGGCGTCGTCAAGCTTGTTCTGCTGAAGGCCGACCAGGGCCTTCTGGTACTCGACATTGGCCGAGGCCAGCTTGCCGCCCTGATCCTTCTGGTACCACTGCCAGCCGGCAATGGCACCGATGGCGATGACTACGCCACCGAGGATGCTGGCGCCATTCTTCCGCAGCCAGCTGCGGACGCGTTCACTTTGTTCGTGCTCGTCGAGCAGGTCGTCGATCGCCATGCGTACTCTCGCCCCGCCCGTCGGGAGGGACCATTGGGATTAATCGAAGGTGGTGAAACCGCGCCTCAGTGCGAAACCGGGACTACGGAGCCTTCAGAGGATACCTGAAAGCGTGCCACGTTGGCTCGCTGGTAGGGGGTCAGATCGACGATAGCGCCATTCTGCTGAACCTGGACCGCCGAGGCATTGCCCAGGGTGACCCGGGCTACCTGGCCCGGGGTAAAGCTGCGGCTCTCGCCGGACTTGATCAGCGCCTTCTCGACACTGGTACCGTCCGGGCCGCCGATATCGACCCAGCTGTCGCCGTTGAACTGCATGTCCAGCGTATTGGCCGCGGAGGCGGCCGGGGCCGAACGCGGCACCGGAGCCAGCGAGGCCACGTACGGGGTTGCCGCCGGCTTGCTGGCCGGCGCAGCCGCCACTTCGACCGGCGTGGACGGCTCGATGCCTGCTGCGGACGGGGTCACCGGCACGGCGGCCGGCAGCGCATCCAGCGACGCGGTATTCGGCGCCGGGGTGGCACTGCCATCGAAGTGGCCACGGGTGGCGAACCACACCGGCACGGCCAGCACCGCGGTGATACCGACATAGAGCACGCGCCGACCGAGGTTCTCGGCGATACGGCGCGCACGCGGGGTATGGGTATGGCTGACCAGGGTGGGCGGGACCACCGGCCCGACCTGGGCCTGCTCCAGCAGTTGGCCCACGTCCACATCCAGCAGGCGCGCATAGCTGCGCAACTGGCCGCGCACGAACACGGGCGCGCCGAGCTTCTGCCATTGTTCTTCTTCCAGCGACCTGACCACCTGGATCGGCATGCGCAGGCGCGAGCCGACATCTTCGAGGGTCAGTCCGGCCGCCTCACGGGCCTGGCGCAGGCGGGTGCCGCAGCCGGCCGCAGTCTCGAGAGCGCTCACAGTCTGGTCATCAATCACAATGCATCAACCCTGGAGTTAGGAGCCCGCTTCCTGCGGAAATTCCTGTCGAATCCGCTGAATATAGCGATCAGATGCCGCCCGATCACCCAGCCGCGCTTCGATTTGAGACGCAAGTTGTAACACGGAACGCGTTGCGGGTGCAGCTGCAATCCTACGTTCGGCGAAGGCCCGGGCCTCCATGTAGCGGCCCTGGCGGAAGCTCAGCTGGGCCATCGCCTCCAGCGCGACCGGGTTGCCGGGCAGCACCGCCAGCGCCGCGCGCAGGTCGCGCTCGGCACGTTCGAGCTGGCCGGCATCCAATGCGCAGCTTCCGGCATTGGCCTGTGCTTCGGCGGCCGCAGAGTTGCCCGGCGCCTGCCGCGCACGGTCGAACCAGATCAGCGATTCGGCCGCACTGCCCTGCTGGCACAGCCAGGCACCGTAATTGTTGAGCACGTCACCACGCTGCGGCGCCAGCTCAGCAGCCTTGCGGAAGTTCTCGCCAGCCTGCTGGCTGCGACCGCGGCGCTCGTCGATGCCCGCAAGCAGGACCAGACCATCGGGGGCCGTGGGCACCAGCTTCTGCGCCTCACGTGCCTTGCGCTCAGCGGCATCCAGATTGCCGGACTGGATGTCGCGGCCGGCCAGGGTCAGCAGCTCCTGCCAGCGCACCTGCTGGCGCACGCCATCCGGATCACGAACCGAGTAGACCGGTGCCTCACTGGGGCCCAGCTTGGCCTTCGGACGGGACTTGCAGCCGGTGACCGTGACGGCCAGCACGCCTGCGATCAGGACCAGCCAGAGGCGGTCAGGCCGCGGCATCGCTCCCCTTCCCCGCCTGCAGCGTTTTGTTGAACTCGGCCTGGCGACGGGTACGGTCCATCACCTGGCCCTTGAGCTGGCCACAGGCGGCGTCGATGTCGTCGCCACGGGTGCGGCGGACCATCGTCAGCACGTTGCTGTCGAGCAGGATCTTCTGGAAGGCGCGGATATGCGCTTCTTCCGAACGCTCGTAGCGGGTGCCCGGGAACGGGTTGAACGGGATCAGGTTGACCTTGCCCGAATCCTTGGCCTGCACCGCGTTGTCGAACTGGCGCATCAGGCGCGCCAACTCACGGGCATGCTCGGGCTTGTCGTTGATGCCCTTCATCAGGGTGTATTCGAAGGTGACCGATTCGCGGCGCTTGTTGGCACGCAGATAGCGTGCGCAGGAGGCCATCAGCTCGGCGATCGGATACTTCTTGTTGAGCGGCACCAGGGTCTCGCGCAGCGCATCGTTGGGCGCATGCAGCGACACCGCCAGCGACACGTCGCTTTCGGTGGACAGGCGGTCGATCTGCGGCACCAGGCCGGAGGTCGACAGGGTCACGCGCTTGTTGGCCAGGCCGTAGCCCAGGTCGTCGCGCATCACGCTCATGGCGCGCACGACGTTGTCGAAATTCATCAACGGCTCGCCCATGCCCATCATCACCACGTTGGTGAGGCGGCGCATCTGGTGCGGCACGTTGCCCAGGTGGCGCGCGGCAACCCACACCTGGCCGATGATCTCGGCGGTGGTCAGGTTGCGGTTGAAGCCCTGGGTGGCGGTGGAGCAGAACGTGCAGTTCAGGCCGCAACCGACCTGCGAGGACACGCACAGCGTGCCACGGGTCTTGTCGGGGATGTACACGGTCTCGATGGCGTTCTTGCCATCCACGCCCATCGCCAGCAGCCACTTGTGGGTGCCGTCGGCGGAGGGCTTGTCGAACACGATGTTCGGGACGAGGACCTCGGCATGCTCCTGCAGCTTGGCGCGCAGGACCTTGCCGAGGTCGGTCATCTCATCGAACTCGGTGACGTAGCGATGGTGGATCCACTTCATCACCTGATGGGCACGGAACTTCTTCTCGCCAAGAACCTCGACGAAAAACTTCTCCAGGCCCGCGCGATCGAGGTCGAGCAGGTTCTGCTTGCCAGCCGTGGGTGCCGACTTCGGCAGCGGCTGGATGGCGGGTGTCTGTACGACCTCGTTCACGGCATTACTCTCAGCGCGAAACGACTTCGGTGGCGGCGAAGAAGTAGGCGATTTCAATCGCTGCATTCTCGACCGAGTCCGAGCCGTGGGCGGCGTTGGCATCGATGGATTCGGCGAAGTCGGCGCGGATGGTGCCTGCGGCGGCTTCCTTCGGGTTGGTGGCGCCCAGCAGGTCGCGGTGGGCCAGGACGGCGTTCTCGCCTTCCAGGGCCTGGATCATCACCGGGCCGGAGATCATGAACTCGACCAGTGCGTTGAAGAACGGACGCTCGCGGTGCACGGCGTAGAAGCCTTCCGCTTCACGACGCGACAGCTGCTTGTACTTGGCGGCCACGACCTTCAGGCCGGCCTTTTCGAAGCGGGCGTAGATTTCGCCGATGACGTTCTTGGCAACGGCGTCCGGCTTGATGATCGAAAGGGTGCGCTCCAGCGCCATGGGATGTCTCCAATGGAATCGGGCCGCTGATGGCCCGAAGGGTAACAAAAAAAAAGCCGCGTCGAAACGCGGGCTTAGCCTGATAAACGTGCGCGGATTGTAAAAGATAACGCGGCAGGGTGGTAGTGCCGGCCGCAGGGGTCGGATCCCCGCAGGGGCTCTGACCCCATTCCGCGGCCAGCACCGGGGTCGGAGCCCCGGGGGGATCCGACCCCAGCCACCACCCCATTCACCCACCTGAGCGGATTCTGACCATCCGGTCGATTTTTGCTGCACTGCAAAATGCCATACGCTACCGTCTGGTTCTAGTATCAAACAATCGTTTGATTAAGGTCCGCCCGCCCGATGGCCAAGCCCGCCCACTTCTCGACCAAGGACCGGATCCTCGGCGCCGCCGAGGAGCTGTTCGCCCAGCACGGCTTTGCCGGCACCTCGCTGCGCCAGGTCACCAGCCAGGCCGACGTCAACATCGCAGCGGTGAACTACCACTTCGGCTCCAAGGAAAACCTGGTCAACGAGGTCTTCCGCCGCCGCATGGACGAAATGACCGGCGCCCGCCTGTCGCAGCTCGAGCGCGCCCGCGCCGAGCACCCCGGCCAGCTGCGCCCGGTGCTGGCCGCCTTCGTCGAGCCGGCCCTGGCCATGGCCCAGGACCGGCAGAGCGGTGGCGCCTTCGTGCGTGTGATCGCGCGCGCCTATGCCGAGAAGAACGACAACCTGCGCAAGTTCCTGTCCGACCATTACGGCCATGTGCTGCGCGCGTTCGGCAAGGCCATCGCCGAATGCGTGCCCGGCCTGAGCAAGGAAGAGCTGTACTGGCGGCTGGATTTCCTGGCCGGTTCGCTCACCTATGCCATGGCCGACTTCGGGCTGATCAAACGTCCCGCCGGTGTCACCGAAGCGGCGCATCGTGCCCATGCCGCCCATGAACTGATCCATTTCGCCGAGGCCGGGTTCCGCGCCGCCGCACGCAGCGGCAGCGCCCTGCCCGCCTCCATTGATTCCACCCAGTAACTGCTGACCAACAAAGGCCCTACACCATGTCCAATTCCCTGCTAGTCCGCCGCGCCGCCGTGCTGGGTGCCGGCGTCATGGGTGCCCAGATCGCCGCCCACCTCACCAACGCTGGCGTCGACACCGTGCTGTTCGACCTGCCTGCCAAGGAAGGTCCGGCCGACGGCATCGTGCTGAAGGCGATCGCCAACCTGGGCAAGCTGAGCCCGGCGCCGCTGGCCAGCAAGTCGCTGGCTGAAGCCATCACCCCGGCCAACTACGAAGGCGGCCTGGAACAGCTGAAGGACTGCGACCTGATCATCGAGGCCATCGCCGAGCGCATGGACTGGAAGCAGGACCTGTACAAGAAGATCGCCCCGTTCGTGGCTGATCACGCGGTGCTGGCCTCCAACACCTCGGGCCTGGGCATCAACAAGCTGGCCGACGTGCTGCCCGAACAGCTGCGCCACCGCTTCTGCGGCGTGCACTTCTTCAACCCGCCGCGCTACATGCACCTGGCCGAGCTGATCCCGGCCACCACCACCGACGCCGCCGTGCTGGAAGGCCTGGAAGAATTCCTGGTCACCACCCTGGGCAAGGGCGTGGTGTACGCCAAGGACACCCCGAACTTCATCGGCAACCGCATCGGTGTGTTCTCGATCCTGTCGACCATCCACCACACCCAGCAGTTCGGCCTGGGCTTCGATGAAGTGGACGGCCTGACCGGCCCGCTGGTCGGTCGCCCGAAGTCGGCCACCTACCGCACCTCCGACGTGGTCGGCCTGGACACCATGGCCCACGTCATCAAGACCATGGGCGACACCCTGCCCAACGACCCGTGGCATGAATTCTTCAAGTCGCCGAAGTGGCTGGACGCGCTGATTGCCAAGGGCGCACTGGGCCAGAAGACCGGCGCCGGCATCTTCCGCAAGGTCGGCAAGGACATCGTGGTGCTGGACCTGGAAAAGCAGGACTACCGTCCGGCTGACCGCGCCGCCGCACCGGAAGTGGTCGAGATCCTGAAGATCAAGAACCCGGCCGAGAAGTTCGCCAAGCTGCGCGAGAGCCAGCACCCGCAGGCGCAGTTCCTGTGGGCGACCTTCCGCGACCTGTTCCACTACAGCGCCTACCACCTGGCCGACATCGCCGAGACCGCGCGCGACGTGGACCTGGCCATCCGCTGGGGCTACGGCTGGTCGCTGGGCCCGTTCGAAACCTGGCAGGCTGCCGGCTGGAAGCAGGTCGCACAGTGGATTGCCGATGACATCGTGGCCGGCAAGAGCATGAGCAACGCCCCGCTGCCGGATTGGGTGTTCGATGGCCGCGATGGCGTGCACGCCGCCGAGGGCAGCTACAGCCCGTCGCGCAACGCCAAGCTGCCGCGCTCGTCGCTGCCGGTGTACCAGCGCCAGCGCTTCCCGGATCCGCTGCTGGGCGAGAAGTTCGCGCCGGGCGAGACCGTGTTCGAGAACGACGGCCTGCGCATGTGGCACGACGGTGATGGCATTGCCGTGGTCAGCTTCAAGACCAAGATGAACACCGTCTCCGACCACGTGCTCGACGGCCTGCAGGAGTGCGTCACGCGCGCCGAGAAGGACTTCCAGGGCCTGGTGATCTGGCAGCAGAAGGAGCCCTTCTCCGCCGGTGCCGATCTGGCCGGCGCGCTCGGCCTGCTGCAGGCCGGCAAGGTCGACCAGTTCGAAGCGATGGTGCACAACTTCCAGCGCACCAGCCAGCGCATCAAGTACTCGCTGGTGCCTGTGGTGGCTGCGGTGCGTGGCCTGGCCCTGGGTGGCGGCTGCGAGTTCCAGATGCACAGCGCCAAGACCGTGGCCTTCCTGGAAAGCTACATCGGTCTGGTCGAGGCCGGTGTCGGCCTGCTGCCGGCAGGCGGCGGCCTGAAGGAACTGGCCGTGCGTGCCTCGCAGGCCGCTGGCCCGGGCGGTGACGTGTTCGCCGAACTGAAGAAGACCTTCGAGACCGTGGCGATGGCCAAGGTGTCCAACTCGGCGGTCAACGCCCAGGAACTGGGCCTGCTGCGCAGCACCGACAAGGTGGTGTTCAACAGCTACGAGGCGCTGTACATCGCCAAGGCTGAAGCACGTGCGCTGGCCGAAGCGGGCTACCGTCCGCCGCTGCCGGCACGCCGCATCCAGGTCGCCGGCGACGTCGGCATCGCCACCTTCAAGATGATGCTGGTCAACATGCTGGAAGGCCGCTTCATCAGCCCGTACGACTACGAGATCGCCGAGCGCATCGCCACCGTCCTGTGCGGCGGCAAGGTCGACCGCGGCACCCTGGTCGACGAAGAGTGGCTGCTGACCCTGGAGCGCAAGCACTTCGTTGAACTGGCCCAGCAGGAAAAGACCCAGGCCCGCATCGCGCACATGCTGAAGACCGGCAAGCCGCTGCGTAATTGATTGATGGCGGGTGCCGGCCACGGGTCGGCATCCCTCTGCCTCTGGTAGGTGCCCACCTTGGTGGGCACACCGGCAAAAAACTTCGAGAGATCACTGCAATGACCAAGCAAATCCAGGACGCCTACATCGTCGCCGCCACCCGCACCCCGGTTGGCAAGGCGCCCAAGGGCATGTTCCGCAACACCCGCCCCGACGACATGCTCGCCCACGTGCTGCGCAGCGTCGTCGCGCAGGCGCCGGGCGTGGACGTCAACCGCATCGATGACGCGATCATCGGCTGCGCGATGCCCGAAGCCGAGCAGGGCATGAACGTGGCCCGCATCGGCGTGCTGCTGGCCGGCCTGCCGAACACCATCGCCGCGCAGACCGTGAACCGCTTCTGCTCCTCCGGCCTGCAGGCCGTGGCGCAGGCGGCCGACGCGATCCGCCTTGGCAACGCCGACCTGATGCTGGCCGGCGGCACCGAATCGATGTCGATGGTGCCGATGATGGGCAACAAGATCGCGATGGCCCCGAGCGTGTTCGACAACGACCACGTCGCCATCGCCTACGGCATGGGCATCACCGCCGAGAAGGTCGCTGAAGAGTGGAAGGTGTCGCGCGAAGACCAGGACGCGTTCGCCCTGGCCTCGCACCAGAAGGCCATGGCCGCCATCCAGAACGGCGACTTCAAGGACGAGATCAGCCCGTACGAGATCGTCTCGCACCAGCCCGACCTGGCCGACGGCAAGCGCATCATCACCCGCAACAAGGTGGCCGACACCGACGAAGGCCCGCGCCCGGATTCCTCCGCTGAAGGCTTGGCCAAGCTGCGCCCGGTGTTCCGCAACGGCCAGTTCGGCGGCACCGTCACTGCCGGCAACTCCTCGCAGATGAGCGATGGCGCCGGCGCCGTGCTGCTGGCCTCGGAGCAGGCGATCAAGGATTACGGCCTGACCCCGCTGGCCCGCTTCGTCAGCTTCTCGGTGGCCGGCGTGCGTCCGGAAGTGATGGGCATCGGCCCGATCGCCGCGATCCCGAAGGCACTGAAGCAGGCCGGTCTGACCCAGGACCAGGTGGACTGGATCGAACTGAACGAAGCGTTTGCCGCGCAGTCGCTGGCGGTGATCCGCGATTGCGGCCTGGACCCGAGCAAGGTCAACCCGTTGGGCGGCGCGATCGCCCTGGGCCATCCGCTGGGCGCAACCGGCGCGATCCGTACCGCGACCCTGCTGCACGGCCTGCGTCGTCGCCAGCAGAAGTACGGCATGGTGACGATGTGCATCGGCACCGGCATGGGCGCAGCGGGTATTTTCGAGGCGCTGTAAGGTTCAAGGCGTTGCCTCGTTGGGCTTCAAGGCGTGGGCCGGGTTGGCAGGGCTACCCGGCCCTTCCAGCCTCCCCGCGGCGGAGGGATGAGAAGAGGCAAGAGCAGTAGATCCACGCCATGCGTGGATGCTCCGGAAACGAAAAAAGGCAGCCATCGGCTGCCTTTTTTGTTTCTGCCCTGCTCTTGATTCCGCCCTTCCCGTCCGCGCCCGCAGGAAACCTGACAGGCGGGGCGGGTGGGCCTTTGCAGGACCGTTCGCCGCATGGATGCGGCGACCGAGCCCCCATGGACGGGTTTACGGCGTGTCCTGCAAAGGCCCACCCGTCCCGCCCATCACGTATCAATCAAGGCGCCGCGAACGGAGCGCTTGAAAACACCTTATTCCGCCAACATCGCCGCCAGCTTCTCGCGTGCCGGGCCGGCCAGCTTCGGGTTGTCCAGCGCGAAGCGAATCGTCGCCTCCACCAGCCCCAGGTGCGTGCCGCAATCGAAACGGGTGCCCTCGAAACGATAGGCATCCACCTCTTCGGTCTTCAGCAGCTGCGCGATCGCATCGGTCAGCTGGATCTCGCCACCGGCACCGCTGCCGGTCTGCTCCAGCAGTTCGAAGATCTTCGGGCTCAGCACGTAGCGGCCGACCACGGCCAGATCGCTCGGTGCGTCCTCCGGCTTCGGCTTCTCTACGATCTGCGAGATACGGCCCTTGCGGCCATCGAACGCGTCGGTGGCGACAATGCCATAGCTGGCAGTCTTGTCATGCGGCACGTCTTCCACCGCGATCACGCTGGCGCCGCTGGCTTCGTTGAGGTCGGCCATCTGCTTCAGCGCGCCATCGCCACGGTTCCAGATCAGGTCGTCCGGCAGCAGCACCGCGAACGGCTCGTCGCCGATCACCGCCTTGGCACACAGCACCGCATGGCCCAGGCCCAGCGCTTCAGCCTGGGTCACGAAGATCGCACGCACGCCGTTGGGCAGCACATGGCGGATCATCTCCAGCTGTTCCAGCTTGCCGGCACGCTCGAGCTTCTGCTCCAGCTCGTAGGCCTTGTCGAAATAATCGGCCACCGCATGCTTGTAGCGGTTGGTGATGAACACCAGCGTGTCGCAGCCCGCTTCGATCGCTTCATCCACCGCGTACTGGATGAGCGGCCGGTCGATGATCGGCAGCATTTCCTTCGGAACCGTCTTGGTTGCTGGCAGAAAACGCGTCCCGAGCCCTGCTACTGGAAAAACTGCCTTGCGAATTCGCTTGCTCATTGGTGCCTGTTGGCCTCACGTGCCGGAAAGGGCACGACTTTAGCGGATGAAATGTAAGCATCCTGTTCGATGGGAGAGAACTCCGGCATCGTCGCGAACAGGATTTCCTGGATGCTGGTGGTGTCGTAGCTGCACACCGCTTCGCGCAGGCGCGGGACATTGCCCAGCACCACTTCGCGCGCGAAGGTGCGCACACCGGCCTCGAGGATCTTCGGGTGTGCGGTCGAACGATAGTCCTCGTCCGAATAGAACAGCGTCTCGTGCAGCTTCTCGCCCGGGCGCAGGCCGGTGTAGATGATAGGAATGTCCTTGTACGGCTGCTTGCCGGCCAGGCGGATCATCTGTTCGGCCAGGACGCGGATCGGCACCGGCTCACCCATGTCGAGCGTATAGATCGCACCATGCGAGGCTGACGCGGCGGCCTGCAGAATCAACTGGCAGGCCTCCGGGATGGTCATGAAGTAGCGGCTGACTTCCGGGTCGGTGACAGTAACCGGTCCGCCGCGCAGGATCTGCTCGCGGAACAGCGGCACCACGCTGCCGGCCGAGGCCAGCACGTTGCCGAAGCGCACGGTGACGAACCGGGTATGCGTGGACCTCTGGTCCAGGCTCTGGCAGATCATCTCGGCGTAGCGCTTGCTGGCACCCAGCGCATTGACCGGATCAACCGCCTTGTCGGTAGAGATGAACACGAAATGCTCGACGTGCGCCTCAAGGCAGGCACGAGCCACGTTCTCGGTAGCCAGGATATTGTTTCGCACCGCTTCGCGCAGCTGACGCTCCAGCACCGGCACATGCTTGTAGGCAGCGGCATGGAACGCGGTATCGACCGGATGCAGCGACAACGCGTGGCGGATCACCGCCGGGTCGCCACAGTCGCCCAGTACCGCTTCGACCTCGACATCGGGGAAGCTGCGGCGCAGCTCCCCTTCAATGGTCAGCAACAGCAACTCGCTGATCTCCAGCAGGATGATGCGGCCGGCGCCGTGGCGCGCGCACTGGCGGCACAGCTCCGAGCCGATCGAGCCACCGGCACCGGTGACCATCACCGTACGCCCGCCCAACCAGCCGCGGATCAGGTTCCAGTCCGGCATGATCGGCTTGCGGCCGAGCAGGTCCTCGATCGCCACTTCCTTCAACTGCCCTGGCAGCGACTGGCCCTGCAGGATGTCGCTGAGCTTGGGTACGGTACGGAACGGCACGCCGGTGCTTTCGCAGATGGCGACGATCCGCTGCATGCCCGCGGCATCCAGCGACGGAATAGCAATGACCAGCAGCTTGGCCGCGGTTTCGCGAACCACTGTCGGCGCGTCGTCCAGGCCGCCCAGGATGGGCAGCCCCTGCAGCTTGGCCCCACGCAGGTGGGGCGCATCGTCCAGCAGGCCCACCGGTTCGAAGTTGCCCGACCGGCGCAGGTCGCGGACCAGGGTCTCGGCCGCCTGGCCGGCACCGAGGATCAACACGCGCCGCGCGGACGAATCCGACTGCAGCGACTGGTAATCCTTCCAGGCCCGGTACAGCAGCCGGGGCGCACCCAGCAGCGCCGACAGTGCGAACGGATAGATCACCAGCACCGACATCGGCACGCCATCGAAGCGCTTCCACATCAGCACCAGCACGATGGCGACCATGCCGATGAAGCTGGCCTTGAAGATGTTCAGCAGGTCGCTGACGCTGGCGAAACGCCACAGCCCGCGATACAGGCCAACGCGCCAGAACACCAGGCCCTGCAGCAGCAGTACCAGGGTGGTGTCGACATTCCACAGGGGAAGCGCGGGCGCGTTGGGAAGGATCGAGTAGCGCCCCGCATGGAGCAGCTGCCAGCATGCCCAGACCATGAAGAGGTCGTGGCAGACGATGGCCGAACGCGGCATCAGGCCGAGGATTCTGTCCCGCCAGGGTGAAGCCATGAGTCAGATAGTTCCTTGTCGGTGACGCAATCCATTGCGCAGGAGGAGCCAAAGGACGCTCAGCGCAATGAACCACGCGATCGCCACGACAGCCTCCCACCTCGGCTGCAAATTCGAGCAGACATTAAGCACTGTAATACTGAACAGGCCCAAAGCAAAGTACATCCCTGTCACCTGAGCGTGGCTGGCTCCTGCCTGGACCGCCCTCTGGTAGACGTGCTGGGTATGGGGTTCCGTCCAGCGTTGCCCGGAAATGATGCGCGCCAGCAGTGTGAAGCCTGCGTCCACAAGGAACGCCGAGGCCGGAACCAGCAGCAGGATCCAATTGATGTCGGTACGCACGCTGGCGATCGCCAGAACCACCGCCACGGCATACCCCAGCGCGCCACTTCCGACATCACCCATGAAGATCCGTGCCCGCGGAAAGTTGAACGGCAGGAATCCCAGGCAGGCCAGGCCCAGCGCCACGGCCGCGAGCGAATAGGGCCAGGGCAGCACCGGCGCCAGGCCCAATGCGACCACGATGGCCTGGCTGGCGGCAATGCCGTTGATCCCATCCATGAAGTTCCAGATGTTGATCAGCGAGGCAGTGAACAGCAGCACCAGCATGGCCAGCAGCCAGCTGCCACCATTCACCTTGACCAACGCAGCCAGCAGCGCGGCGGCGATGAAGTGCACCAGCAGCCGGCGCATGGCCGGAAGCGGCTTGTGATCGTCCCACCAGCCGATGCCCGCGACCAGGACCAGGCCGAGACTGGCAACCAGCAGGCTGGGCGTTGCTTCGGGCCAGGCCCACATCGCCACGCCCGCCGTAACGAGCAGGCTGATGACGATGGCGATGCCGCCACCGCGCGGGGTTGCCACGCTATGGCTGCGGCGTTCGCCGGGCTGGTCCATCAGCTGCCGGCGCAGCGCGTAACCGCGTGCCGCCCAGGTCAGCGCCGCACTCAGCAGGGCCAATCCCAGCAGCGCCCCCATCACAAACCACGGCATGGATCAGAGCACCGCGTAGTTCAGCAGTGGCTTGA
The DNA here is from genome assembly GCF_056861405.1 of Stenotrophomonas sp. 22DLJC03. Lineage (NCBI taxonomy): Bacteria > Pseudomonadati > Pseudomonadota > Gammaproteobacteria > Lysobacterales > Lysobacteraceae > Stenotrophomonas > Stenotrophomonas sp. 22DLJC03. The sequence goes on along the minus strand of NZ_JBSPUG010000005.1, from coordinate 152,569 downwards.
CCGTGCCCCACTCCTTGCAGCTCGGGCACTGCCAGTGGTGGGTACGCGCGCCGAAGCCGCAGCGCGTGCAGCGGTAAGCGGGGTTGCGGACCAGCAGCTGGTCGGTGATGTGCTTGAGGTCGTGCAGGGTCGCCGTGGAATCGGCGCCTTCGGCCAGGGTCAGGTCGATCAGCGCGGACTCACCACGTACCGAAGGACGATCCTTGAGCTGGCGGCCGAGGTAGGCACGGGCCGGGGCCACGCCCTCCTGCTCTTCCATCAGGCGGGTCAGCGCCAGCACCGGAGCGATGCCGCGATAGTGCTCGGTCATTTCCGACAGGAACGCACGCGCACCGCCGAGGTCACCGACCTTGCGGTAGTTGGCCATCAGCGCAGGCAGCAGCTCGGGCAGGTACTCGGGATCGTTGCGGGCCGCGCGCTCGAACGCGCGCACGGCGGCTTCGGCGTTGCCGGCATCCGTTTCCAGGCGGCCCTCGATGATGCCGGCACGCACCGACATCGCGTCGGCCTGGTAGGCGCGGGCAATCGCTGCCCTCGCCTCTTCCAGCTTGCCGGCGCCGCGGAAGCGCTCGGCCAGCTCGCACTCGAACTGGCCGATCAGCTTGCCCATCGGCTCGCCGGTCACGTCCTCGAAGCGGGTGGCATTGTCGATCGCCTTTTCCCAGTCACGCTCAGCCTGGTAAATGCCGATCAGGTGCTTGAGCGCCTGCGGAGCACGCTGGTCCAGCTGCGCCAGTTCGGTGAACACGGTCTCTGCGCGGTCCAGCAGGCCGGACTTCATGTAGTCCTCGCCCAGTGCCAGCAACGCCTGCACGCGCTGCGCGTCGCTCAGGTCGTGGCGGTTGACCAGGCCCTGGTGCAGGCGGATGGCGCGATCGACTTCACCGCGGCGGCGGAACAGATGGCCCAGCGCGACCTGGGTCTCGAAGGTTTCCTTGTCCAGCTCGGCGATGTGCAGGAACAGCTCGATGGCCTTGTCCGGCTGTTCGTTGAGCAGGTAGTTCAGGCCGCGGAAATAGGTGCTGGACAGGCGGCTGACCTGGTTGTCACCGTGGCGTTGCCCGCCACGCCGGCCGATCACCCATCCGGCCAATGCGGCCAGCGGAACGAACAGGAAAAACCACAGCCACTCGGTGACGAAATCCATCTTCGGTCAGCGTCCATCAAAAGATTGCGGGGGAACCACCGGCGCCGACGTGGCGGCAACGGACTTGTTGGCGCGGCGCAGCTGGCTGTAGAGCGGAATGACCACGCTCACCAGCACCAGGCCGGCGCCGACGATCACGCCGATCAGCAGCGCGGCAATCAGCGCCACGCCGACGGACGTATTCAATTGGGTGAACAACAGGTTGATCGACATCGCGGTCATGTTGACCGCACCAATGATCAGCCCAAGGATCAGCACCGCCAGCAGGACCAGCAGACGAAAAACCTTCATGCGACAGCTCCAGTGGCAGGAGACCGTAGCTTATCCGACTCGCGGCTCGATTCGCACGCGGTGGCGCGACGGCGGGGCGGGCTCAGGCCGGATCGGCGTCCAGCGGCAGCACACTGCTGACCCGCTCGCGCAGTTCCTTGCCCGGCTTGAAATGGGGGACGTGCTTGCCCGGAAGGGCCACCGATTCACCGGTCTTCGGGTTGCGGCCCAGGCGCGGCGGACGGTAGTGCAGCGAGAAGCTGCCAAAGCCACGGATTTCGATGCGATCCCCGGCAGAGAGGGAACCGCCCATCATTTCCAGCAATGACTTGACCGCCAGATCGACATCATCGGCCTTCAGGTGCGCCTGCCGGCGCGCAAGGATTTCGATCAGTTCGGATTTGGTCATTACCGGCTCACATCAGGGGCATCTCAGCCTGAAACGGCCCGGGCAGTGCCCGGGCCGTCCAGGAAACAACGAACAGCGTAAGGCCGATTACTCGGACTTGTTGCCGCTCAGCTGTGCACGCAGCAGCGCGCCCAGCTGGGTGGTGCCGCTGGCAGCCGAAGAGGACTGGTATTCCTCCAGCACTTCGCGCATTTCCGCGTCGTCCTTGGCCTTGATCGACAGCTGCAGGGTGCGGCCCTTGCGGTCCATGCCCACGAACTTGGCTTCGACCTTGTCGCCGACCTTCAGGTGCTGGGTGGCGTCGTCAACGCGCTCGTTGGCGATGTCGCGGGCCGAGACGTAACCTTCGATGCCGTCAGCCAGCTCGATGATCGCGCCCTTGGCGTCGACTTCCTTCACCACGCCTTCAACCTTGGAGCCCTTCGGATTGGCAGCCATGTACTGGCCGAACGGATCCTGCTCCAGCTGCTTGACGCCCAGCGAGATGCGCTCACGCTCCGGATCGACAGCCAGGACAACCGCGTCCAGGGTGTCGCCCTTCTTGAAGTTGCGAACGATGTCTTCGCCAGTGGTCGCCCAGCTGATGTCGGACAGGTGAACCAGGCCGTCGATGCCGCCGTCCAGGCCGATGAAGATGCCGAAGTCGGTGATCGACTTGATCTGGCCCGACACCTTGTCACCCTTCTTGTGGGTGGCAGCGAAGGTTTCCCACGGATTGGCGGCAACCTGCTTCATGCCCAGCGAGATGCGGCGACGCTCCTCGTCCACGTCCAGGACCATGACTTCAACTTCGTCACCGACCTGCACGACCTTGGACGGGTTGACGTTCTTGTTGGTCCAATCCATTTCGGAAACGTGCACCAGGCCTTCGACGCCCGGCTCGATCTCGACGAACGCGCCGTAATCGGTGACGTTGGAGACCTTGCCGAACACGCGGCTGTTGGCCGGGTAACGACGGGCGATGTTATCCCACGGATCTTCGCCCAGCTGCTTCAGGCCCAGCGAAACGCGGTTGCGCTCGCGGTCGAACTTCAGCACGCGCACGTCCAGCTCGTCGCCGACGTTCACGACTTCGGACGGATGGCGCACGCGCTTCCATGCCATGTCGGTGATGTGCAGCAGGCCGTCGATACCGCCCAGGTCCACGAACGCGCCGTAGTCGGTCAGGTTCTTGACGACACCCTTCAGGATCGCGCCTTCCTGCAGCTTGTCCATCAGCTGCTCGCGCTCTTCCGAGTGCTCGCTTTCGACGACAGCGCGGCGCGAAACCACGACGTTGTTACGCTTGCGGTCCAGCTTGATGAGCTTGAACTCGAGCTCCTTGCCTTCCAGGTAGGCCGGATCGCGCACCGGGCGCACATCGACCAGGGAACCCGGCAGGAAGGCGCGGACATCCTTGATGTCCACGGTGAAACCACCCTTGACCTTGCCGCTGATGCGGCCGGTGATGGTTTCGTTCTTTTCCAACGCTTCTTCCAGCTCGTCCCACACCATCGCGCGCTTGGCCTTCTCGCGCGACAGGACGGTTTCGCCGAAGCCGTTCTCGATCGAGTCGAGGGCGACCTTGACGATGTCGCCTTCGGCGACGTCGATTTCGCCAGCGTCGTTACGGAACTGTTCGATCGGCACGATGCCTTCGGACTTCAGGCCAGCGTTGATCACCACGACGTCGCCGCGGACTTCAACAACGGTACCGCTGACGATGGCGCCCGGCTTCAGCTTGGCCAGGTTGGCCTGGCTGGCTTCAAACAGTTCGGCAAATGATTCGGTCATTAGATTTACTCTGTTGGACACATGGGTCGGTGGCGTCCCCTTCAGGGGAATGGCGACCGCCCGCCTGTTGGTCGACCCCGGAAACGCAGGTCGTGTGTAGTAGGAAAACCGCCACGCATCATTGCGCGACGGAGCTGGTACAGCACTGCTTTGCGCGACCACCACCGGTGTTGCTGGCAGTACTCCCGCGCGAACGGATCAGGCAGCCGGAACCGGAAGCAGATCCATCACTCGGGCAACGACATCATCGATGCCGATGCCTGTGGTGTCGATGAGGACAGCATCGTCTGCCGGCTTCAGGGGCGCCACGGTACGCTGAGCATCACGGGCGTCGCGGGCCATGATCTCGCGCAGGAGGTCATCAAAGCTAACAGAAACCCCCTTGTCTTTCAACTGCTTATGCCGGCGCTCGGCGCGCTCCTCGGCACTGGCAGTCAGGAAGACCTTGTAGGAGGCGTCCGGGAAGATCACCGTGCCCATGTCACGGCCGTCGGCGACCAGGCCCGGCAGTTCCCTGAATGCGCGCTGGCGCTCCTTCAGGGCGGCACGGACCTCCGGGATGGCGGCAATGGCCGAGGCCAGCGCCCCCGTGGTCTCCAGGCGCAGCTCGTCGGTGGCATCGGTGCCATTGACCATGACCCGCATGGCCTCGCCCTGCTCGACAAACTGGACGTGGGTATCGAAGGTGCAGCGGACCAGCGCCGAGGCGTCGGAAGTATCGATGTCGGCCCAGCTGGCAGCCACGCCCACCGCCCGGTACAGCGCGCCCGAATCCAGGTAATGCCAGCCCATCCGGCGCGCCACGATGCGGCTGATGGTACCCTTGCCGGCCCCGGATGGGCCGTCGATGGTCAGGACGGGAGCGAGTGGATTCATGGGGGTCCCAGAGCGTGTGAAGAGGCCATTCTAGCCCCTGCCAGACGCCCCCAGCAGGATCTTTTGTGCAACCACTTGAAACCACGAGGAAAAGCCCGGTAGAATGGCGGGCTTGAACGAGCGTCAACTGCCGATTGTCTTTCGCATATCGCGGCCACGCTCCACCCGAACAACTACTGTTTACGCCGAGGTATGCCATGAAAGTCCTGTCCTCCCTGAAGTCGGCGAAGGCCCGTCACCGTGACTGCAAGGTCGTGCGTCGCCGTGGCAAGATCTTCGTCATCTGCAAGTCGAACCCGCGTTTCAAGGCGCGTCAGCGCTAAGCCTCACAGCCCTCGCGGCTGCGGCTGGCCCTACGCGGGGCCGACCCGATGCAAAAAGCCGCCTTCGGGCGGTTTTTTGTTTATGCGGCTTTTTCCTGCCGTTTTTGCTGTAATCGCCGTTCTTGACCACTGGGGAGTAGTTCGAGATGAAGCGTTACCTGTCCGCCCTGGCCATGCTGGCCACCCTGGCCGTCGCCACACCGGCGCTGGCCGATACCCTGCTTGTCGACCGCGCCCGCGAGAAACCGGCCGGTGCCCTGCCCGTGCGCGGCCAGAGCATGCAGCAGGTGCAGTCGCAGTTCGGTGCGCCGAGCGAGCAGCTGCAGCCGCGTGGCGGGCAGAAGCGCCAATGGCCCACCATCAACCGCTGGGTGTACCCGCAGTTCACCGTCTACTTCGAGAAGCAGAAGGTGATCAACGTGGTGGCCAACCAGGCGGACCCGAACGAAATCGGCCCGAAACCGCCGATCCGATGATCCCTCTACCCGCCGTGCGCGGGCCTGTGTAGCGAGACCATGAACCAGACCCTTCGTTTTCCTGCCGAATGGGAAGCCCAGAGCGGCATCCTGATTGCCTGGCCCACCGCCGACACCGACTGGGCCGACCGCCTGGGCCAGGTGGAAGAGACCTACATCGCGCTGGTCGCGGCGATCACCCGCTTCCAGCCGGTGCTGATCTGCGTGGCCGACGACGATGTGGAGACCTATGCCGAGATGCGGCTGCGCTCCAACCGCATCGACATGGACAAGGTTCACTTCACCACGGCGGCCTACGACGATACCTGGCTGCGCGACTCCGGCCCGATCACCCTGCGCCGCGCCGATGGCGGCTTCCAGCTGCTGGACTTCCGCTTCACCGGCTGGGGCGGCAAGTTCGACGCCACCCTGGATGACCAGCTGGTGGGCGTGCTCGAGAAGGCCGGCGTGTTCAACGACGCACCGGTGCGCAGCATCCCGTTCGCACTGGAAGGCGGCGGCATCGAGACCGACGGCGAAGGCACCCTGCTGACCACCTGGAAGTGCCTGCACGAGCGCCACCCGGACCGCGACCGCGCCAGCCTGAGTGCCGACCTGGCCGACTGGCTGCAGCAGGACCGCGTGCTGTGGTTGGACCATGGCTACCTGGAAGGCGACGACACCGACGCCCACATCGATACCCTCGCCCGCTTCGCCTCGGTTGACAGCATCGTCTACCAGGCCTGCGACGACGAGAGCGATTCGCACTACGCCGAACTGCAGGCGATGGGCAATGAGCTGGCGGCGCTGCGCACCAAGGACGGCCAGCCGTACCGCCTGTTCCCGCTGCCGTGGGCACAGCCGGTGATCGACGAAGGCCGCCGCCTGGCTGCGTCGTACGCCAATTACCTGATCGTCAACGGTGCCGTGCTGATGCCGGCCTACGGCGATCCGGCCGATGACCTGGCCCGCGACGTGCTGGCGCAGGCGTACCCGGGCCGCGAGGTCGTGCAGGTGCCGTGCCGCTCGCTGATCTGGCAGAACGGCAGCCTGCACTGCATCACCATGCAGCTGCCGGAAGGCCTGTTGAAGGCATGACGGTAGTGCCGGCCGCTGGCCGGCAACCATGCAATGCCTGATGGATCCACGGGATTGCCGGCCAGCGGCCGGCACTACCAGCACCCATTCAGCGCGCGACACGCCGTCGCCGTCCATCCGCGCTAACATGCAGGTTTTCCCCCGCAGGAACGCCCCGCATGAACTCGCGCAGCCCCCTTACCGTCGCCCTGATCCAGGAGCGCAACCACGGTGATGCCGCCGCCAACCTGGCGGTGATCGAAGCACGCGTGGCCGAGGCGGCTGCGCAGGGTGCCAAGCTGGTGCTGCTGCAGGAACTGCATAACGGTCCGTACTTCTGCCAGCACGAGTCGGTGGACGAGTTCGACCTGGCCGAGCCGATTCCGGGCCCGAGCACCGAGCGCCTGGGCGCGCTGGCGAAGAAGCATGGCGTGGTACTGGTCGGCTCGCTGTTCGAGCGCCGAGCTGCCGGCCTGTACCACAACACCGCCGTGGTCTTCGAAAAAGACGGCACGCTGCTGGGCAAGTACCGCAAGATGCATATCCCGGACGACCCGGGCTTCTACGAGAAGTTCTACTTCACCCCGGGCGACATCGGCTTCAAGCCGATCGATACCTCGGTGGGTCGCCTCGGCGTGCTGGTGTGCTGGGACCAGTGGTACCCGGAAGCGGCGCGCCTGATGGCGCTGGCCGGTGCCGAGCTGCTGCTGTACCCGACCGCGATCGGCTGGGACCCGGACGATGTGCAGGACGAGAAGACCCGCCAGCGCGACGCCTGGGTGCTGAGCCACCGCGGCCACGCCGTGGCCAACGGCCTGCCGGTGCTGAGCTGCAACCGCGTCGGCCACGAGGCTTCGCCGCTGGGCGCGTCGGGCATCCAGTTCTGGGGCAACAGCCACGTGCTCGGCCCGCAGGGCGAGTTCCTGGCCGAGGCCGGCACCGATGCCACCGTGCTGGTGTGCGACGTCGACCTGCAGCGCAGCGAGCACGTGCGCCGCATCTGGCCGTTCCTGCGTGATCGCCGCATCGATGCGTACGGCGACCTGCTCAAGCGCTACATCGACTGAGCCGGAGCCCGCGCATGGCCGTCCTCATCCGTGATGCCGGCCCGGCCGACATCGACGCGATCACCGCGATCTATGCGGTGGAAGTGACCGACTTCGTCAACACCTACGAGTACGACATCCCCGACGCGCCGGAGATGCTGCGCCGCATGCGCGACATCATCGACCGTGGCTTCCCCTACCTGGTCGCCGAGATCGACGGCCAGGTGGCCGGCTATGCCTACGCCAACACCTACCGCACCCGCATCGCCTACCAGTGGACCGTGGAAAACTCGGTCTACGTCGATGCCCGCTTCCAGGGCCAGGGCGTGGGCGCCGGCCTGCTCCAGGCCCTCATCGACGCCTGCGTGGCGCGCGGCTACCGGCAGATGGTGGCGGTGATCGGTGAACCGACCAATGCCGCCTCCATCAAGCTGCACGAACGCTTCGGCTTCGAGCTGGTGGGCGTGTTCCGTGGCCTTGGCCGCAAGCATGGCCGCTGGCTGGATACCGTGCAGATGCAGCGCGCGCTCGGCGATGGCGCCGACACCGCACCTTCCAATGAATGAATCCATGACTGAAACCCTTCCTGACACCGGCGATGACCTGTTCGCCGGCCAGCCGGTACGCATCGTTGAACGCGACGGCGTGCGCTACACCCTGCTCGGCACCGCGCACGTCTCTCGCGCCAGCGTCGAAGCAGTGGAAAAAGCGATCGACAGTGGTCGCTTCGACGCGGTGGCCGTCGAGCTCGATCCGCAGCGCCTGCAGGCCCTGAGCGACCCGGACACCCTGGCCAAGCTCGACCTGGTCGAGGTGATCCGCAAGGGCCGCGTCGCCCTGTTCGCCGCCAACCTGGCGTTGTCCGCCTACCAGCGGCGCCTGGCCGAGCAGCTCGACATCGAGCCAGGCGCCGAACTCAAGCGCGCGGTGGAACTGGCCCGCGAGCGCGATCTGCCGGTGCACCTGATCGACCGTGAAGTCGGCCTGACCTTCCGCCGTGCATCGCAGCGGCTGGGTTTCTTCGGCAAGCTGAAGCTGGTCGCCGGGCTTGGCGCCGGCCTGTTCTCGTCGGAGGAAGTGGGCGAGAACGAGATCGAAAAACTTAAGCAGGGCGACATGCTGGAGTCGAGCTTCGGCGAGTTCGCCAGCGAGAGCCCGGCGCTGTACGAGACCATCATCGGCGAGCGCGACCGCTACATGGCCACGCGCCTGCGCGAAGCGCACGACCCGCAGCAGCGCGAAGTGCTGGCGGTGGTCGGTGCCGGCCACCTGGCCGGGCTGGCACGCTATCTGGAAACCGACACCGAGGCACCGGCACCGCTGCGCGCCGAGCTGGAATCGGTGCCGAAGAAGCGCAACATCCCGTGGTTCACGCTGGGCATCCTGGCCATCGTAGCGACCGGCATCGGCGTGGGCTTCTACCGCGGCGGGCTGGGCGTGGGCACCGAGCTGCTGGCGACCTGGGCGATGTACACCGGCGGTCTGGCCGGCCTGGGCTGCCTGCTGGCCGGTGGCCATCCGCTGAGCATCCTGACCGCGATCGCGGTGGCACCGTTCAAGCCGTTCCGCTTGAGCATTCCAACCGGCGCGTTCTCGGCGCTGGTGGAAGCACGCCTGCGCAAGCCGGCGTACGAGGACTTCCTGAAGCTGCGCGACGATGCGCAGAGCCTGAAGGGCTGGTACCGCAACCGCGTCACCCGCGTGGTGCTGACCTTCATGCTGACCAACCTGGGCAGCATGCTGGGCCTGTGGCTGACCACGTTCAAGGTCTGGGGCAAGGTGGCGGGCTGATGGTCCCGCCCCACGTGGCTATACTCGGCGTTCAAGGAGGAACACAGCGATGGATGCATATGACGCGCTGATGCGCGATGGTTACGTAGTCGTTCGCCAGGCCATCGCGCCGGCGCTGGTCCAGGACATCAATGAGCGCGTCGCGCGCTTCAAGCAGCGCAACCCAAAAGCGGTAACGCGCAACCTGGACGATCACAATCGCATGTACCGGGTCGTCAACCTGCACCTGGCAGTGGATGCGATGACCCGCCTGCTCACCGACAACCCGGCCATCGACGTCTGCGACCGCTTCCTCGGTGAACCCACTACGCTCTACACCAGCCTCTACTACGAGCGCGGATCCGAACAGTCATTGCACCGCGATACGCCGCTGTTCTGCACCTCCCCGGGCGAGCGCTACATGGGGGTGTGGACGGCACTGGAGGCAGTTGATGACAGTAACGGCCCACTACGGGTGGTCCCGGGCAGCCACCTGCTGCCGCCCATTGATGTGCAGGCGCTGCGACGCACGGTCTTCGGCGACAGCCCGGTCGGCGCGATGTCGCCGGAGGGCTGGACTGCCTACCAGGATGCGGTAGCCCGCCAATGCGAAGATGCTGGCCTGCAACCGCAAGCGGTGCACGTGCAGGCGGGTGACGTCATCGTCTGGCACCCACAGTTGTTCCATGGCGGCGCCCCGCATCCTTCGTCCGGCACGCGCCGCAGCGTGGTGATGCATGTGACCCCGAAGTCGATGCCGGTCGGTCACATGGATGTCTTCTACGGACAGACCCAGCCGCCGGAGAAGGCGCCATGGCGCTACTACCGACGCGGCCGGCGTGAGATCGCGCGGTTCGGCCATGTCGATTTCGGGCATGAATACACCCGGCGCACGCTGTTCCTGCGCAAGGCCTGAAAAAAAATGGGGGGAGACCGCCCCACTACGACCGGTCTCCCCCCACACCACAACACGTTGTCGTGCATTACAGCCGGGCAGCGCCCGGCTCTACCATCTCCAGACCGCGGGCGCGCCGGATCAGTCGCGTGACCGCACTGCGCAGGTCATCCAGCACCGCATAGATGGTCGGCAGGAACAGCAGGCTGACCACCGTCGAGAACGCCAGGCCACCGGCGATCGCGCGTGCCATTGGCGCGTACTCCGGGCCGTTACCGAACATCTGCGTATTGGTCAGCGAGATCGGCACCATCGCCAGGATCGCCGTGCCCATGGTCATCATGATCGGGCGCAACCGCTCGCGCGAGCCTTCAACCAGTGCCTGCGTTCGGCCCATGCCACCGCGCCGCAGGTTGTTGATGTGCTCGATCATCACGATGCCGTTGTTCACCACCACGCCCATCAGCACCAGGATGCCGATGAAGGACATGATTCCGAACGAGGTACCGGTGATCCAGAACAGCCAGAACACGCCGAAGATCGAGAACAGCACCCCACTCATGATCGCCGCCGGGAACAACAGCGACTCGAATACCGCAGCCATCACCACGTAGATCATCACCAGTGCGATCAGCAGGTTGAACACCATCTGCTGCATCGCTTCGTCGTCGTTGCCGTAGTCACCGCCATCGAAGGTGAAGCCATAGCCGGCCGGGAAGTTCATCGGCTTGAGCACCGATTCCATGGCCTTGCGGCCGTCCGGCGCGGTGACCTTCTCGGCCAGGTTGGCCTTGATGGTCAACGTGGTCTGGCGGTTGGTACGGCCGATCTGGGTGGCCGACGAACCGACGTCGACACTGACCAGGCTCAGCAGCGGCACGCTGCGGCCATCGCCGGTACGTACGCTGAAGCCGGCCAGATCCTCGGGGCTGCTCTGTTCGGCACCGGCGAAGCGGACCCATACCGGTACTTCGTTGTCACCACGACGGAACTCGCGCATCGGCGCACCGCGCAGTGCAAGGCCGACGAAGCTGGCCACCTGCTCGGCATTGAAGCCGAACGCCGCAGCGCGCTCGCGGTCAACGCGCACCTTCAGTTCACCGCCCTTCTCGCCGTTGTCGATGCGCACGTCGCGCAGCTCGGCACGCTGGGCCAGCAGCGGCACCACTTCCTGACCAATTTCCTGCAGCATCGAACTGGAGTCGCCGACCAGCTGCACCTGTACGCCCTGATTGCCACCACCGCCGCCGTCGCCCCCTTGGTTGCCGACGAAATAATCGGTGCGGGCCGACTTCGGCAGCCCCTTGCGCAGCTCTTCCTGCAGCGCTTTGATGTCCTTGGCGTACTTCTCGTCGAGGGTGACCACGGTCGAGCTGCCTTCCTGCTCGCTGTACCAGGAGTACACCTGCTTCACGTGCAGGCGTTCGCGGTTCTGGTCGATCCAGCTCTCCACCCGTGCCACTTCCTCGGACATCTGCCGGTAGGTATAGGCGCCCTTCCACATGTAGCCGATGAAGATGTCCTTGCCGCCTTCGCCGCCGAACATATCGATCTTGGTCAGCTTCATCGGCACCAGGCTGACCAGCACCACCAGCAGGATGCCGAGCAGGCTCCAGCCGCGGTGGCGCAGTGACCAGTCCAGCAGCTGTGCGTAACGGCGCTGCAGGCGCGCGATCAGGCCGGTCTTCGAATGCACCAGCTTTGGCGTGGTCATGCGCGCGGACAGCATCGGGATCAGGCTGACTGCCACCAGCCACGAGGCCAGCAGCGAGACCGAGATGGTGATCGCGATCTGCGCCATGAAGATGCTGATGTTGTTGGTCTCGCCGAACAGGTTCGGTACGAATACGATGCAATGGCACAGGGTACCGGCGCTGAGCGCGATGGCCACGTTGCGGGTGCCGATGATCGAGGCCATCCGTGGCTGCCCGGGCATGCGCTCGCGTTCCTGGTAGATGCTCTCCACCACCACCACGGCGTTGTCGACCAGCATGCCGACCGCCAGCAGCAGGCCCATCATGGTCAGGATGTTCAACGTCACCCCGACGAAGTACATGAACCCCAGGGTGATGGTGAAGCAGATCGGAATGGCCAGGGTCACCATCAGCGTGGATGGCCAGTGGCGCAGGAAGAAGAACAGCACGGTCACCGACAGGATCAGGCCGACGCCGCCGGCCTCGGCCAGTTCCAGCAACGAGGAGGTCACCGCCTTGCCCTGGTTGTCGATCACCTTGATCTGCACGTCGCGCATCGACGCCTCCCCGCGGATTGCCTCGACCTCGGCCAGCGCCGCGCGCGAAACCTCCACCAGATTGGCGCTGCGCTCCTTGAAGATGTCCAGGCCGACCGCCGGGTTGCCGTCCAGGCGGCGTCCATAGCTCATGCGCGCCGGCTTCAGCCGTATCTCGGCGATATCACCCAGGCGCAGGCCCTTGGCGTTGATCACCAGGTCGCGCATTTCCTGCAGGTCGGTGATTTCGCCCACCGGCTGCACGCGCACGCGCTGGCCGTTGTCGTCGATCTGCCCGGCCGAGATCGAGAAATTCAGCGTGCGCAGGCGCTCGCTCAGCTCGTTGATGCTCAGCCCGTGCGCGTTGAGCCGGTTCGGATCGATGGCGATCTCCACCTCGTTCGGCGGCGCGCCGGTGATGTCGACGCGGGCCACGCCGGGAATGCGCTCGATGCGCCGCTTGAACTCGCGGTCGAGCATGTCATAGGCAGTGGTCAGATCGGTGGTACTGGCCAGGCGCACCTTCAGCACCGGCTGGTCACTGCTGGACCACTTGAACACGTTGTAGCGTTGCAGGTCGTCGGGCAGGTCGCTGCGGATCGCATCGATGCGCTCGCGCGCATCGGAAGCGGCAATCGCAATGTCGCGGTCCCAGTCGCTGAACTCGATGTAGATCAGCGCCGCCTCGGAGGTGGCCGACGAGCGCATGCGCTTGATGCCGGTCATCGTCGCCAGCGATTCCTCCACCGGGCGGATGATGGTCCGCTCCACTTCCTCCGGTGTCGAGCCGGTGTACGGGATCTGCACGAACAGGAACGGTGCCGAGATGTCCGGCAATGCTTCCAGCGGCAGCCGGAACGAGGCGATCAGGCCGATCACCACCAGCGACACGAAACACATGATGGTGGTGACCGGACGGCGGATGGAGAACTCGGCAACACTCATGCCGGTTCCTCCGCACCCGCCGCGCTGCCCGCTGCACCCGGCTCGATCCCGCCGGCATGCTTGCGGCCACGTTCGCGGTAATACGCATCGCCGCGACGGTCCATCAGGTCATACACCACCGGAATGACCAGCAGGGTCAGCAGGGTCGACACCAGCAGGCCGCCGATCACGGTGATCGCCATCGGTGCACGCACTTCCGCACCCTCGCCCATCGCCACCGCCAGCGGCAGGAAGCCGAACAGCGTGCACAGCGTGGTCATGATGATCGGCCGCAGGCGCGAGCGGGCACCTTCCACCAGCGCCTCGTGCTTGGCCACGCCGGCCTCGCGCAGCTGGTTGACCTTGTCGATCAGGATGATCGCGTTCTTGGTGACCAGGCCGACCAGCAGGATCAGGCCGATGAACACCACCACCGAAATGGGCTTCCCGGTCAGCATCAGCGCCAGGATGGCGCCGACCAGCGCCAGCGGGATGGTGAACAGGATCACGAACGGGTGCAGCAGCGATTCGAACTGCGAGGCCATCACCAGGTAGACCAGGAAGATCGCCAGGCCGAAGGCGAAGATCAGCGACTTCGCCGCCTGCGCCAGCTCCTCACCCTGGCCACCGATGTGCAGGCCGACGCCTGCGCCCAGCGGCTGTTCTGACACCATCTGCTGCACTTCGCGCATGGCCGCGCCAAGATCGATGTCGCGCAGGTTGGCCGACACCACCGCCACCCGCGTCTGGTCGGCGCGATGGATCTCGCTGGGGCCAGTGGTGGCGACCACATCGGCCACCGCGTCCAGTGTCACCGGGCGGGTACTGCCGGGATTGACGATCAGCCGACGGATGCTGTCCACGCTGGCGCGGTCGCCTTCCTGTGCGCGCACCAGCACGTCGATCTTGCGGTCACGGAAGCTGTAGCGGGTGGCGACGTCGCCGCGCACCTTCTTCACCACCACATCGGCGATCTGGCGCGTGGTCAGGCCCAGCGCACCGGCGCGTTCCTGGTCGAAGCGGATCTGGATTTCCGGGAAGCCCTCTTCCACCGTCGACTTCACATCGGCGTAGTGCGCGTTGCCGCGCAGCATCGCCGCCAGGCGCTGGCCGGCCACTTCCAGGGTTGCCATGTCCTGCCCGCGCAACTCGATTTCCAGCGGCGTGGAGAAGCTGAACAACGCCGGCCGTGCGAAGTCGACCTGTGCACCCGGATGCTGGCCCATGGTGTCACGCAGGCGCTCGGTGATCTCCGCTTCGGTACGCGCGTTGCCGCCGCCTTCCATCACCACGGTCAGCTTGCCGATGTTCTCGCCGCTCTCGGTGGGGCTGGCATCCAGGCGGGTGCCGCTGCCGCTGACACCGTACAGCGAAGCCACGCCCTCGCCCTTGCCGTGTGCCAGCTGCAGCTCGCGTACCAGTGCATCAGTCTGCTTCAGCGGCGTGCCGGCCGGCAGCTTCACCGTCATTTCAAAACGGTCCTGCGCCAGCTGCGGGATCAGGTCGGCACCGAGCATCGGCACCAGCGCCATGGTCGCCACGAAGATGATCGAGGCTACGCCCAGTACCTTGCCCGGATGCGCCAGCGCGCTCGGCAGCAGGCGCAGGTAGCCACGCTCGGCACCGGCATAGGGCTTCATCGCCAGATCGCTGGCCTTGCGCATCACCGGACCCACCACGGCCACCACGCCACGCCATACCCGCACCACCAGCCAGGCCAGTGCGTAGAAGCTCCAGCGCGCGGTCGCGACCACGCCACGGCGGCCCAGCGCGACCGGCTTCTGCCAGCGGTTCTGCGGCTGCCACGGTGCGTTCGGCGCCTCTTCCGGGAACGCCAGCGGCGGCCGTCCCTTCAGCGAGCTCAGCATCGGGATCAAGGTCATCGACACCAGCAGCGAGATCGCGATAGCGATCGCCACGGTCAATGCCTGGTCGCGGAACAGCTGGCCGGCGATGCCCTCGACGAACACCAGCGGCAGGAACACCGCGATGGTGGTCAGGGTGGAGGCGACCACCGCCATGCTCACTTCGCGGGTACCGACGATGGCCGCCTGCAGGATGCCCAGGCCACGCTCGCGGGCCTTGGCGATGCTCTCCAGCACCACGATGGAGTCATCCACCACCAGGCCGGTGGCCAGTGCCAGGCCGCCCAGCGACATCACGTTCAAGCTGAGGCCGAGCTGGCCCATGAAGAAGAACGTGGCGATGATCGAGACCGGCAACGACAGGCTGATCACGAACGTGCTCCAGCCGTCGCGCAGGAACAGGAAGATGATCAGGATCGCCAGCAGGCCACCGATCACCGCGTCCTTCTTGACGTCGGCGATGGCGTGCTCGATGAAGCGCGACTGGTCTTCGATGGTGGTCAGTTCAACATCGGACGGGAACGTGCCCTTGATCTGCTCCAGGCGCTTGCGCAGCGCTTCGGCGGTGGACACGGTATTGGCGTCGCCTTCCTTGTAGATCGCCAGTTCCACCGATTCCTTGCCGCCGAGGCGAATCACCGCTTCGCGCTCCTTGTAGCCCTGGCGCACGGTAGCCACGTCCTTCAGGCGAACCGGCACACCGTTGGCGACCACGCTGGAACCACCACCGGACGAGGCACTCTGTGCCGCCGAGGCCGCCGCGATGGCCGCCGCCGAACCGGTCGACGCCGCGATGTTGAACATCTGCTGCAACGCCGAGTCAGCCGCGCTGCCGTTCGACGCCTGGGTGGTGACCAGCAGGTTGCGGATCTCTTCCAGATCAGCGAACTGGTTGACGGTACGCACCAGGAAGCGCTGCGAACCCTCCTCCAGGCGGCCGCCGGAGATGTTGATGTTCTCGTCCTTCAGGCGCTTGATGACGGTGTCGATGGGCAGGTTCAGCTGGGCAAGCTTCTGCTGGTCGATGTCGACCTGGATCTCGTCTTCCAGGCCGCCGCCGACCTTGACCGCCGCCACGCCGGTGACCGGCTCCAGCTTCTTCTTCAGGTCTTCGTCGGCATAGCGGCGCAGGCCGGTCAGCTCGCGGATCGCATCGGCATCGCTGGCCGGCGCGTCCTTGCTCGACAGCACCAGGCGCATGATCGGCTCGGTGGACGGATTGAACCGCAGCAGCACCGGCGCCTTGGCCTCCAGTGGCAGATTCAGCGCTTCCATCTTGTCGCGCACTTCCAGGCTGGCCTGGTCCATGTTGGTGCCCCAGGCGAACTCCAGCACCACATCGCTCTGGCCGGTGCGCGAGACCGATTTCAGCTTGCGCAGGTTCTTGACCACGCCGACCGCTTCCTCAACCGGCTGGGTGATCAGGGTTTCGATTTCGGTCGGTGCCGCGCCGGTGTATTCGGTGCGCACGGTCAGCGTCGGATAGCTCAGGTCCGGCAGCAGGTTGACCTTGAGGTTGCCCAGCGCGATCACGCCGAACAGCAGCAGGGTGACCGTGCACATGGCGATGGTCACGCGGCGGCGGGTGGCGAATTCCACCAGGCCGCCGCGCATGCCGGCGGCGGCGCCGTCGCTCGCCGGCGAGGCACCGTGGTCGTGGCCCGGGGCGGTCATTGCTTGCTCCCGGCCTTGTCCGCCGGCTTGGCAGCCGTTGCGACCGTCTTCGCCTTTGCCCTCGGATCGGCGATCACCTGTACCGCGGTGCCGTCGCGCAGGGCGACCTTGCCGGCGGTGACCACCTGATCACCGGCCGCCAGGCCATCACGGATCTCCACCCACGGGCCCTCGGCGTAACCCAGCTTGACCGGAACGCGTGCGACCTTGCCTTCGCGCACCCGGAACACCGCCGGTTCACCGTCGTCGAGCAGCGCCAGGCGCGGCACCACGAGCGCATCGGCACGCTGGTCGTAATCGATGCGGATGCGCCCGAACATGCCGGGCTGCAGCGCGTGCGCGGCGCCGTCGAAGGCGCTGACCACGCGAAACGTGCCACTGCCCGAATCCACCACCGGCGCGATGCGATCGACCGTACCGGTGAAGCTCTGCCCCGGCAGCGCGTCGGCGGCCAGCGTCACCGGCTGGCCGGCGCGCAAGGTGGCCAGCTCGCGCTCGGGCACGTTGAGGGTGGCTTCCAGCCGCGAGTTGTCGACGATGCGGAAGATCGGCGTGTTGATCTGCACGAAGTTGCCGGTCTTGATCGAGCGCGACGCGATCACGCCGGAGATCGGCGCCACCACCGTGGTGTAGGACAGTTCCAGCGTGGCCAGGCGGTACTGCGCGCGGACGTTTTCCAGGTCGTAGCGCAACTGGTCGACATCGGCGGCGCTGACCATCTGCTGGCCGACCAGTTTCTGCGCGCGCTGGTAGTTGTTTTCCAGCTTGCGCATCTGCGCTTCGCTCTGCGCCACGGCCAGGCGCGCACGGTCCGGGTCCAGCCGCACCAGCGGCTGGCCAGCGCTCACCCGCTGTCCCTCTTCGACCAGCACCGCCAGCGCCACGCCGGAGGTCTTGGCGACCACCTGCGATTCGGCGCGCGGCTCCAGCGCAGCAGTGCCGGTGTAGCTGGCGGCGACCGCGCGATGGCTGGCCACGGCCACCTCGACCGGAACCGCGTCGACCTTCTTCTCCTCCTTGGTCTCGGCGGCCTTGGCTTCGGAATTGGGCCCTGCGGCGCAACCGCCCAGCAGCAGGGAGGAGGAGATCAGCAGTGCGGCAGCGCAGATTCCGCTGCGACGGCCGGACAGGAGGGTTGGGTGCGACATCGTCAGATCCCTGGAGGATGCGTGGACAGGTGTGGTAGCAAAGTAATGCACCACTTCACGGCAACACCATATCCCAAAGGTCATGGTGCCTTCGTGCCGCTGGTCGGCCCGCCCCCCATTTCAGCTAGATGAAACCTGAGGCTATACTCGGGTCGTTCCGTACCCCACGCCGGAACGACCAGACCCGAATCCCCGGAAACGACACCATGCGCCCGCAGCCGCTCGCCGCTTGTCTCGCTCTGGCCGTCCTCCTGCCCCTCGGGGCCGCCGCACAGCCCGCTCCTGCTCCTGCCACACCCGCCCCGGCTCAGGCGCCCGCCGCCACGCCGCAGGCCACCGCTCCCACCGGCAATTTCGACAATGGCCGGGTACTGGCCTATACCTGCCAGGGGTGCCACGGCATCACCGGCTACAAGAACGCCTACCCCAGCTACCGGGTGCCGAAGATCGGCGGCCAGACCCAGCAATACCTGTCCCAGGCCCTGACCGAGTACCGGCAGGGCAAGCGCAGGCATCCGACGATGCAGGCGCAGTCGATGAGTTTCAGCGAACAGGAGATCGCCGATCTCTCTGTTTACCTGTCCACCGTCAAGTAAGGCCCGCCCATGTCGAAAGCCGCGCATCCGATGCGTCACGCCATCGCCCTGTCCGTTGCCCTGCTGCTGGCCGCCTGTTCACAGTCGCAGGTGGAAAACAGCGAGAAATCCGCCGCCGACCCGGGCCATGCCAGCGGCGAACACGGTTCTTCATCCTCCGCCGGCCTGCCTCCGGGCCGCGAGGCCGCGGGCGAGGCCCGCGCCAAGGTGAAGAGCAAGGCCACCAACCAGAGCTGCATCGACTGCCACGGCGCCGACGGCAACGCGCCGATCGATGCGACCTATCCGAAGCTGGGTGGGCAGTACGGTGACTACCTGGCGCATGCGCTGCAGGCCTACCGCGCCGGTGACCGCCAGCATGCGCTGATGACGCCACAAGCGAAGGACCTGAGCGATCAGGACATTGCCGATCTGGCGGCGTACTTCGGCAGCCGGCCGAGCCAGCTGCGGGATCTGCACGGGGTCAAATGACCGCCGACGCCCCGGTGGGTGCGGACCTTGGTCCGCACGGACCGTTGATTGGTGGGTGCGGACCGTTGGTCCGCACGGATCCGGATATCCACGCATGGCGTGGATCTAATGAGCCGAGCGTGGGCTCGGCTCTACATCAATCGGCGCAACCGCTGGCGCCGACCGATACTCAGCCTTCCAGCTCTTCCCAGCGCGCGTAAGCCGCATCCAGCTCGGCCTGGACCTTGGCCAGCTGCTGGGTGTGCGCGGTCACTTCAGCGCTACTGCGGGTGTAGAACGACGGGTCGTTCATCGCCGAGGTCAGCCCTTCGACGTCGCCCTCCAGCTTCTCGATGGTCTTCGGCAGCTGCTCCAGCTCGCGCGCTTCCTTGTAGGCCAGCTTGCGCTTGGGCGCTGCCGGCGTAGCGGCCGCTGCAGCAGGTGCGGCGGCGGCCGGCTTGGCGGCAGCCACCGCCGTCGGCGCGGCGGCAATGCTGCTGGCGTACCGCTGCCAGTCGCTGTAGCCACCCACGTACTCACCGATCACGCCGTCGCCTTCCATCACCAGCGTGGAGGTCACCACGTTGTCGATGAAGTCACGATCATGGCTGACCAGCAACAGCGTGCCGGTGTACTCGCCCAGCAGCTCTTCCAGCAGCTCCAGGGTTTCCACGTCGAGGTCGTTGGTCGGTTCGTCCATCACCAGCAGGTTGGACGGCTGCGCGAACAGCTTGGCCAGCAGCAGGCGATTGCGCTCGCCACCGGACAGGCGGGTGATCGGCGCACGCGCGCGCTCCGGCGTGAACATGAAGTCCTGCAGGTAGGCATGCACATGCTTGCGCTTGCCGTTGAACTCGAGGAAATCACGGCCCTCGGCCACGTTCTCGATGGCGCTCCAGTCTTCGCGCAGCACCGCACGGTACTGGTCGAAATAGGCGATTTGCAGGTTGGTGCCGGGATTGACTTCACCCTTCTGCGGCTGCAGTTCGCCCAGCAGCAGCTTCAGCAGTGTGGTCTTGCCGCTGCCGTTGGGGCCGATCAGGCCGATGCGGTCACCACGCAGGATGGTGGTGCTGAAGTCACGGACCATGGTGCGCTCGCCGAAGGCGAACGAAATGTCCTTGACGTCGATGACCTTCTTGCCCGAGCTGACGCCCTGGGCCGCTTCCATCTTGACGTTGCCACTGAGGTCGCGGCGCGCGGAGCGCTCGTTGCGCATCGCCTTCAGGCGACGCACGCGGCCTTCGTCGCGGGTGCGGCGGGCCTTGATGCCCTGGCGGATCCAGACTTCTTCCTGTGCCAGCAGCTTGTCGAAGCGGGCGTTTTCCTGCGCCTGCGCGTTGAGGCGTTCCTCGCGGCGGCGCTCGTAGTTGGCCCAGTCACCGGGCCAGCTGGTGACCTGGCCGCGGTCGATCTCGACGATGCGGGTGGCCAGCGCACGCAGGAAGCGGCGGTCATGGGTGACGAACACCACGCTGCCGCTCCAGCCCTTGAGGAACGCTTCGAGCCAATCGATGGCTTCGATGTCGAGGTGGTTGGTCGGTTCGTCCAGCAGCAACACATCCGGGCTGGACACCAGCGCACGAGCCAGCAGCACGCGGCGCTTCATGCCACCGGACAGGCGGCCGAACTCGGCCTCGCCATCCAGATCGAGCTTGGTCAGGGTTTCGCTGACGCGCTGGTCCAGGCCCCAGCCGTTGGCGGCGTCGATCTTGGCCTGCACGTTGCCGAGCGCTTCGCCATCGAACACCTCGGCATGGCTGAGGTGGTGGAATTCGGCCAGCCACTGGCCCAGTTCGCCGAGACCGTCGGCGACGACGTCGAATACCGAGCCGGCGGCGCCGTGCGGCACTTCCTGCTCCAGGCGGGTGACGCGCACGCCCTGCTGCACACGGACTTCGCCGTCATCGGGCTTGTGGTCGCCGGACAGCAGCTTGAGCAGGGTGGATTTGCCGGCGCCGTTGCGGCCGATCAGGGCGATGCGTTCGCCCGGCTCGATCGACAGTTCGGCCTTTTCCAGCAACAACGGGCCGCCGACGCTGAAGTCGACGTTCTGTAGGGTAATCAGAGGCATCCGGCCATTGTACCGGTTGGGGGCGTCGGTCGGGTTGCACCCGGCACCCGCGGTAGTGCCGGCCGCTGGCCGGCAACCTCAACGGCAACGGCAGAAGCTGGTTTCCTGTGGGAGGCGGGACGGTATTCTGCTCTGGTGGGTGTCGACCTTGGTCGACACGGTAGATCTACGCCATGCGTGGATGAGCACTACAAGAAGTGTCGATGGATGGAATCGACTGGGAATCTGATGGCTTACCCCACCTCCCCCAGCAACGCCTGCAACCCCGGCAGCCATTGCTTGCCGGGGTGACGTACCAGCCACAGGGTGCGCTGCAGGGCAGGCAGCGGAGTCTCGAGCACGCGCAGGCGGCCGAGGGCCAGCGGCTCTTCCAGCGCATGACGCGAAAGACAGGCCAGACCCAGCCCGGCGATGGCGGCTTGCTTGATCGCTTCGGTATTGCCCAGCTGCAGGGTCTGGGCGAAGCCGCGCAGGTGCGGCAACAAGGCCTGCTCCACCGCTTCGCGGGTGCCGGAGCCCGGTTCGCGCAGCAACCAGCGGGCGCGGCGCAGTTCATCCAGCGACCAGCGCGCGGCAACGTCGGCGGCGGCCACGATCACCAGCGGGTCCTGCTGCCAAGCGGTGACCTGCAGGCCGCGCTCATGGCACGGGCCTTCGATCAGGCCGGCGTCCACATCCAGGCGCTGCACGGCAGCGACCACGCCGGCACTGTTGTCGATACGCAGGTCGACTTCGGCCTGCGGCGCCTGGCGCAGCAGTTCGGCGATGCGCGGCGGCAGCAGGTAGTTGCCGATGGTGGTACTGGCGGCCAGCACCAGCCGCAGCGGTGCCCCCTGCGACGGGTCGCCGCCGGCAGCCAGCTGCCGCTCCAGATCGGCGGCGTTGACCAGTAGCGTGCGCGCCGGCTCCAGCAGTGCGCGGCCGTGGCCGTTCAGGGCCAGGCGGCGGCCGATGCGGTCGAACAACGGCGTGCCGAAGTGGGCCTCCAGCTCCTGCAGGGCGGCGCTGCTGGCCGATTGCGAAAGCGCAATGGCCTGGCCGGCAGCAGTGGTGCTGCCGTGGTCGGCGATGGCGACGAAGACCTGCAACTGGCGCAAGGTCAGGCGCATGGCGCTTACCTCCTTGATGGGTAGGTTTCACCCATATTATTCGTTTTACAGGTCATCGTCTGGGGCGCACGCTTGCCCCATCACTCCAGCCCTACCCTTGCCATGAACGCCCCCGCTCTCTCCCCCTGGTCCCTGCCCGCCCTGCGCCAACGCTGGCAACCGCGTCTGCCCGGCCTGCTGCTGGTGGGCCTGATCGCGGCGGCGTCACTGTATCTGGCCGAGCTGCCCTGGCTGCAGGCGCAAGGGCTGAGTGCGCTGACCGTGGCCATCGTCGCCGGAATCGTGGTCGGCAACACCTTGTACCCGCGGTTGGCACCGAGCAGTGCGGCCGGTGTCGGCTTCTCCAAGCACTGGCTGCTGCGCGCCGGCATCGTGCTGTACGGCCTGCGCCTGACCTTCCAGGACATCGGCCATGTTGGCGTCACTGGCGTGCTGATGGACGTGCTGGTGGTCGCCAGCACCTTCGGACTGGCCTGCTGGCTGGGCATGCGCGTGTTCAAGATGGAACGCGAGGCGGCGATGCTGATCGGTGCCGGCAGCGCGATCTGCGGCGCGGCGGCGGTGATGGCCGCCGAACCGGTGGTGCGCGGCCGTGCTGCGCAGGTCACGGTGGCGGTGTCGACAGTGGTGGTGTTCGGCACGCTGGCGATGTTCCTGTATCCCGCCCTGTATGCGCTGGTGCAGTCGCACGGCTGGCTGGCGATGGACGCGCAGCAGTACGGCCTGTTCACCGGTGCGACGGTGCATGAAGTGGCACAGGTAGTGGCGGCTGGCCGCGCGGTCAACGAAGCGGCGGCCGATACCGCAGTGATCACCAAGATGGTGCGGGTGATGCTGCTGGCACCGTTCCTGGTGGCGCTGTCGCTGTGGCTGGCGCGTGGCGGCAAGGCCAGCGCCGACGGCAGCAAGGCGCGCATCGTGGTGCCGTGGTTCGCCTTCGGTTTCGTGGCGGTGGCTGGTTTCAATTCGCTGCATCTGCTGCCGGCTGGCCTGCAGGCCGGGCTGGTGCAGCTGGATACCGTGCTGCTGGCGATGGCGATGGCAGCGCTGGGCCTGACCACCCACGTCTCGGCGCTGCGACAGGCCGGTTTGAAGCCGCTGCTGCTGGCGCTGATCCTGTTCGCCTGGCTGCTGTTCGGTGGGCTGGCGATCCACCAGGGCGTACTGGCAATGCTGGGCTGAGCAGACCCGTGCCGACCGAGGTCGGCACCCACCAGTAGATCCACGCCATGCGTGGATGGCGGCTCCAATTGGGGGTCAGAGCTCTTTCCTGCGGAAAGGGATCCGACCACCCCATTAGGCGGGAGCGGCCGCGCAGACGGGTACAATGCGCCATGACTGACTTCTCGACCCTGCCGCTGAGCCCGGCCCTGCAGCCCGGCCTGGATGCCCTCGGCTACACCACCCTCACCCCCGTGCAGGCGCAGAGCCTGCCGGCCATCCTCGATGGCCGCGATGTGATCGCACAGGCGCCGACCGGCAGCGGCAAGACCGCCGCCTTCGGCCTGGGCCTGCTGCAGGCTGTCGACCCCAGCCTGATCCGCGTGCAGGCGCTGGTGCTGTGCCCGACCCGCGAACTGGCCGACCAGGTCGGCAAGCAGATCCGCAAGCTGGCCACCGGCATCCCCAACCTGAAGCTGTTGCTGCTGGTCGGCGGTGTGCCGCTGGGTCCGCAGCTGGCTTCGCTGGAAGGCCACGACCCGCACGTGGTGGTCGGCACGCCCGGCCGCGTACAGGAGCTGGCACGCAAGCGCGCGCTGAACCTCGGCGCGGTGCGCACGCTGGTGCTGGATGAAGCCGACCGCATGCTCGACATGGGCTTCGAGGAGCCGATCCGCGAGATTGCCGGCCGTACCCACAAGGACCGCCAGAGCCTGCTGTTCTCGGCCACCTTCCCCGACAGCATCCGCGCCATGGCGCGCGACCTGCTGCGCGACGCGGTGGAAGTGACCGTGGAAGGTGCCGACCAGGCACCGGCCATCCGCCACCTGTTCTGCGAGGTGGAACCGGCGCATCGCCAGAAGGCGCTGGCCGGCCTGCTGCTGAAATACACGCCGGAATCAGCAGTGGTGTTCTGCAACACCCGCAAGGACGTGGACGAAGTAGCCAACTCGCTGCAGCAGTTCGGCTTTTCCGCACTGGCCCTTCATGGCGACATGGAGCAGCGCGACCGCGAAGAAGTGCTGCTGTTGCTGGCCAACCGCAGCTGCAACGTGCTGGTGGCCAGCGACGTGGCCGCACGCGGCCTGGACGTGGAAGAGCTGGCGGCGGTGATCAACTACGAACTGCCGACCGACGTGGAGAGCTACCAGCACCGCGTCGGCCGTACCGGCCGTGCCGGTGCCAGTGGCCTGGCGATCAGCCTGGTTGCGGGCCGCGAGAAGACCCGCGCCGAAGCCATCGAAGCGCAGATGGGTCAGCCGCTGGACTGGCAGAAGACGCCGCTGGCGACTTCGCGCCCGGCCGAGTTGCCGCAGGCCGCGATGCGCACGCTGCGTATCGACGGCGGAAAGACCGACAAGCTGCGCCCGGGCGACATCCTCGGTGCACTGACCGGCGACGCCGGCCTGTCGAGCAAGTTCATCGGCAAGATCGCGATCTTCCCGACCCGCTCCTATGTGGCGATCGCGCGTGAGCAGGCCAACAAGGCCGTGGCGAAGCTGGAAGCCGGCAAGATCAAGGGCCGTCGTTTCCGCGTTCGGATGATGTGATTGAAGCAGCGTTGCCAACCACGTTGGCAACGATCTGACCTGGTAGCGGCCAACCTTGGTTGGCCCGTCCATGGCGCCAGTCGCGAAAAGCGCTGCCAACCAAGGTTGGCAACTACCGGCTCCCGGCCATTCGCTCTGGTAGATGCCAACCTTGGTTGGCACCTACCCTCTAATCAGAACACCAGTTCGGTGTACAGCGGCAGGTCCGTTTCCCAGCGCGCGCGGCCGCCGAGGCCGTCGAGCTCGACCAGTACGCCGGCACCGACCACGTCAACGTCCAGGCGGCGCACCAGCGACAGCGCCGCGACCAGCGTGCCACCGGTGGCCAGCACGTCGTCGATGATCGCCACGCGGGCACCGGCCGGCAGCGCATCGGCGTGCACTTCGATGCAGTCGCTGCGATATTCCAGCGTGTATTCCTCGCGCAGCACCTGGCCCGGCAGCTTGCCCGGCTTGCGCACCGGCACGAAGCCGACGCCCAGTTCCAGCGCCATCGCGGCGCCGAGGATGAAACCACGCGATTCGATGCCGACCACCGCGTCCAGCTTCTGGTCGCGCCAGCGGTCAGCCATGGCAGTGACAGCACCGCGGAAGTCCTCGCTATGGGCGAGCAGCGGCATGATGTCCTTGAACAGGATGCCGGGCTTGGGGAAGTCGGCGATGTCGCGCAGGCGGGAGGCCCACTGCGGAGCGACGATGGCGTCGGTCATGTCACGTTGGCTATCTGATGGCGGCATAGGGTACCCGTTCCGGGCGCCGCCTGCCTGTTGAGGGGTATCGGCCGGGCTGCGCCCGGCACCTGCAGAGGCTACAAGCCAATGCAACGGCAAGAGCAACGGCAACAGCGGGATTGCTGTGGGATGGCGGGGTGGGTCCGGTGGCGGGAGACGCCGTAAACCCCGCTCCGCGGTCCGGCCCAGCCGCTGGCGGCTGTGCGTTCGGGCGCTTGCGAAGCAGTGCTTCGCAAGCAAAGCACCCTCACCCTTGGGGGCTTGGCCGCGGCATCCATGCCGCGGACACTCCCGCCACCGGACCCACCCCGCCTTCGACAGATTTCTGCGATCTGTCGCGGATCCACGCCATGCGTGGATGAATCTCAATCGAAATCGAATGTTTCGAAAATTGAACGAAGAGCATTCACGCATGGCGTGGATCTACCGTGTCGACCAAGGTCGACACCTACCCGCAGCAGCGCGAAATCTGTCGGAGGTGGGGCGGTGTCGGATTGCGGGGTGTCAGCCGCATGGATGCGGCTGCCAAGCCTACACGGACGTACTTGCGGCGTCCCCGCAATCCGACACCGCCCCGCCAAACCACGGAATCCGCTTTTGCTCTGGCTGTTGACCTGGCCTCTGCGGGTGCAGGGCGCAGCCCTGCCGAAACCCACCCTCAGGAACTGCAGGACAGCATCGAGCAGCCGGCGCGATTGTCGGCCCACGCCGGGCGCTTGCCGGCGAAGTGTTCCAGGCCGGCACGCTCGGTGTATGGATCGCGCAGTACGTCCTGCAACGCATGAACGCCGCCGAGGTCGCCCTGCTCTGCGCGGTCGATGGCCTCCTGGGCCAGCCAGTTGCGCAGCACGTACAGCGGATTGGCCGCGGTCATCTTCGCCGTGCGCTCGCTGGCCGACAGCGGATCGGCCTGCAACCGCGCCGTGTAGTCCTGCAGCCACTGCTGCAACGGTGCCTGCACCGCCTGCTGGCGCGCCTCGTCGTAGTACACCGCGTCCAGCAGCGCCGCATCCGGTGCCGCCGGATCGATACGCATCAGCGCACGCCAAGCCAGTGTCATGTCCATGGCACCGTCCTGCATCAGCTGCTGCCAGCGCAGGAAAAGCTGCAGGTCGTCATCGTCGGCCGCGGCCAGTCCGAGCTTGGCGGCAGCATCGCGACGCGTGCAGGCCACGAAGGTGGACTGATAGGCCGCCAAGCCCGCTTGTAGCGGTGCGACATCACCGAACAGCGGAGACAGCGCCTGCGCCAATCGGCTCAGGTTCCAGTACGCCACCTGCGGCTGGGTGCCGAAACGATAGCGGCGGCCCTGCGCGTCGGTGGTGTTCGGCGTCCAGTCCGGGTCGAAGTCCTCGACCCATCCGTAGGGGCCGTAATCGAGTGTGAGGCCGAGCACGGACAGGTTGTCAGTGTTCATCACGCCATGCACGAAGCCGACGCGCATCCAGTGCGCGATCATCTCGGCGGTGCGCACCGCGATCTGCGCGAACCAGTCGCCGTACAGTGCCTCACCCTGCCCTTGGAGTTCAGGGAAATCGCGGGCGATGCAGGCATCGACCAGCTGCTGCAGCAACGCGGTTTCCCCGCGCGACGCCGGAAGCTCGAAGGAACCAAAGCGCAGGAACGACGGCGACACCCGGCATACGATGGCACCCGGCTCGGCACGTGGATGGCCGTCATAGAACATGTCGCGCACCACGTCGTCGCCGGTACCGACCAGCGACAGCGCGCGCGTGGTCGGCACACCCAGATGATGCATCGCCTCGCTGCACAGGAATTCGCGGATGGATGAGCGCAGCACTGCGCGCCCATCGGCACCGCGTGAGTACGGCGTCGGGCCGGCCCCCTTCAGCTGCAGCTCCCAGTGGCGGCCATCCGGCGCGACCAGTTCACCCAGCGAGATCGCACGCCCATCGCCGAGCTGACCGGCCCAGTGACCAAACTGATGGCCACCGTAGTTGGCTGCCCATGGCTGCATGCCGGCGTACAGTGCATTGCCGCCAAACACCTGCGCGAAGCCTTCGCTCTCGACCTCAGCGGTATCGAAGCCAAGCATCGCGGCGACGTCCGGTGCCCAGGCCAGCAGCGTGGGCGCCGTCACCGGGGTCGGCATCACTGGCGACCAGGCGGCGCCCAGCACTTCGCGGCGGCGTGGGCCGGATTCGGGGTCGCCTGGCAGGGTATGCAGCAGGCGATTGTCGAAACGGGAGCTGTCGGTATCCATGGTGCTGAAGATGGGGGCGACGGCCCCCTCCTCAATTGCCGCTGAGTGCCTGCAGGTGACCGCCGTGGGCCTCGGCACGCTGATAGGCCGGGCGTTCACCGATGCGCTTGAGGAAGCCACGCAGTGCCGGCTTGTCGTCGAGGCCACCACCGCGCGCAGCCGCAGCCTGGATCGGGAAGCTCATCTGGATGTCGGCGGCACTGAAGCGCTCGCCGGCGAACCACGGGCTTTCGGTCAGGCGGCGCTCCATCCAGTCCAGGTGCAGACGCCGCTGCGGGCCGATGAAGCCACGCTCGGCCTTGTCGGCGATGCTGCGTGCGATCGGGCGCGCGAAGAACGGCATCGGTGCGCTGCGGATGCGACCGATCACCAGGGTCAGCAGCAGCGGCGGCATCGCCGAGCCTTCGGCGTAGTGCAGCCAGTAGCGGTAGGCGATGCGTTCGGCACCATCGACAGGCGTCGGCGACGGCGACAGCTGGCGCTGGGTGTCGTAGCGGTCGGCAAGGTAATCAAGGATGGCACCGGATTCGGCCAGCACCAGTTCACCATCCTGCAGTACGGGTGACTTGCCCAGCGGATGCACCTGACGCAGTTCCGGCGGTGCCAGCAGCGTCTTCGGATCGCGCGGATAGCGGCGCAGCTCGTAGTCCAGCCCCAGCTCCTCCAGCATCCACAGCACGCGTAGTGAACGGGAGTTTTCCAGATGGTGGACGATGCGCATGGGAACGATCCTTGGGAAGACCTGCATCGTACCGCGCACGGTGCATGCCCTTTGTAGAGTCGGGCATGGCCGACTCTACAAAAAGCAGCGGGCAATAAAAAACGCCGGAAGCTTTCGCTTCCGGCGTTCTGGCTACCAAACGGTAGCAGACGGATTAGACCGCCTGCACCTGGTCAGCCTGCATACCCTTCTGACCCTGGACGGCGATGAAGGTAACCTTCTGGCCTTCCTGCAGGGTCTTGAAGCCGGTGCCCTGGATGGCACGGAAGTGCACAAACAGGTCCGGGCCGCTTTCCGGGGTGATGAAGCCGAAGCCCTTGGCGTCGTTGAACCACTTGACGGTGCCGGTCTGACGATCAGACATTTGACTAACTCCTGAAACACATGTTGAAAAAATCGCAGCCACCGGGTATCGGGGCCGAGACTGAGTTGCAGGCGTTGGTAAAGCGGATCGATGAGCGGATCGTGAGATCAACTGCACCAGGCCACGATTCACGGTGACCCTAGCAAACACAGTGGGACGAACGATACGCGTGTTTTCTGCAAAAAGCGATAGCCCGGACGTTCATCGGCAAACGCCGCCCGCTAGGCGTGGCAAGGGTTGGCGCCTTTCTGCGGCTAACCCCGAGTCCCCATTCAGGTTTTTCCTACCCTACACTGGGTAAATGACTGAAGCTGAAACCCAAGCTGAACACGCCCGCCCCCGTATCTGGGTGGATGCAGATGCCTGCCCCACCGTCATTCGCGACATCCTGTTCCGGGCGGCTGAACGGGTCGGGATCGAACTGACCCTGGTCGCCAACCAGTGGATCCGTACCCCGCCCTCACGCTGGCTGCGCTCGATCCAGGTGCCGCAGGGCCTGGACGTGGCCGACAGCGCCATCGTCGAGCGGGTGGCGGCCGGCGACCTGGTGGTCACCCAGGACATCCCGCTGGCCGCACTGGTGCTGGAAAAGAAGGCGGTGGCCCTGAACCCGCGCGGCCAGCTGTACACCCCGAACAACATGGCCGAACGGCTGTCGATGCGCAATTTCATGGAGGAACTTCGCGGCGCCGGGGTACAGACCGGGGGGCCTCCGCCATTGGGACCACGCGACCGGCAGCTGTTTGCGGCCGAGCTGGACCGCTGGCTGGCGCGCCATCCGGCCCGCTGAGCGCTTCTAGCCTTCCTGATCAGGCAGGCGCAGGCAACGCTGGCTGCTGAACACCCGACGCTCGCCGCTCAACGGGTCGTCGAAGGCCAGCCCCTGCGCCAGCAGCTGCAGCGGCACCTCGGCCGTGCCTGCCGGCCGCTGCCGCAACTGCGGATACAGGTCATCGCCCTCGATCGGCGCGCCCAGCATCGCCATGTGCACGCGCAGCTGGTGCTTGCGGCCGGTTTCCGGCAGCAGCCGATAGCGCCAGATCGGTCCCTCACCCTCGATCAGCTCGATCCGGCTGCGCGCATTGGGCTCCCCGGGCACTTCGGCCATGCGGAAGAACGGTTCGGCCGGAGCCAAACGGCTGTGCCGATGCAGCGGGAACGTCACCGCGGGCAGTGCCGGCGCCAGCGCCTCGTAGGTCTTGTCGATGCGGCGTTCGCGGAACAGCCGCTGGTAGGCGTCGCGCGATGCAGCCTGCGTGGAGAACAGCACCAGGCCTGCAGTCAGCCGGTCCAGCCGATGCAGCGGCACCAGATCGGTATTGCCGGTGCTCGCGATCAGGCGTGCCAGCAACGTCTCGCGCACATAACCTCCCGCTGGCGTGACCGGCAGGAAGTGCGGCTTGTCGGCCACCAGCAGGTGCGGGTCGTGATGGACGATGGTCTCGGCGAAGGGGATCGCCGGCTCGTCCACAACCTCGCGGAAGTACTGGATCTCCAGCCCCACCTGCCAGGGCATGTCCGCTGCCAGCGCCCTGCCCTGCGCGTCCTGCACCCGTCCGCGCGTGAAGCGATCCTGCCATTGCTCACGATCGATGCGCGGAAAACGCGCGCAAAGACCGTCGAGCAGGGTGGCCCAGTGGCCGGGCGGAAGCTGCAGGCGGCTGGGCAGGATCATCAGGTCCACTCATGCAACGGAAAAGAGCTCAAGCGTGCCACGTTGACGCTGCACAGACAGCCCGGCCACGGACACCCCCGGAGCAAACCTCTATCATGGTCCTCTTTAGTCCACGGTACCCCCATGGCTCTCACCGCCACCATCCGCAAGGCCGAACTGCAGATCAGCGACATGGATCGCGGCTATTACGCGACCCACAACCTGACCCTGGCCCAGCACCCGTCCGAGACCGACGACCGCCTGATGGTGCGCCTGCTCGCCTTCGCGCTGAACGCTGGCGACCGCCTGGAGTTCGGCCGCGGCCTGAGCACCGATGACGAACCGGACCTGTGGGAACACGACTACACCGGCGACATCCTGCAGTGGATCGACCTGGGCCATCCCGACGAATCGCGCATCCGCAAGGCCAGCAACCGCAGCCGCCAGGTGCAGGTGATCAACTATGGCGGCAACGCTTCGGAGATCTGGTGGGGCAAGCAGGGCAAGGGCCTGGCGCGCTTCGACAACCTGTCCGTGGTTGATCTGGACGGCGACTTCGTCGAGCGCTGGGGCCAGCAGATCAAGCGTGCGATGCGCTGGAGCGTGCTGATCCAGGACGGCGAGGTGCAGCTGCTGGACGACCAGATCCAGCTCGACGTGATCCCGAACTGGCGCAAGCGCGCCAAGGCATGAGCGCGATCCGTTGCGATGTGGTGGTGATCGGTGCCGGTGCAGCCGGGCTGATGACCGCGATCACGGCCGGCCAGCGCGGCCGCCAGGTGCAGGTGATCGACCATGCCAACAAGATCGGCAAGAAGATCCTGATGTCCGGTGGTGGCCGCTGCAATTTCACCAACACCGGCACCACCCCGGCCAACTTCCTGTCGGCCAACCCGCACTTCTGCAAGTCGGCGCTGGCGCGCTACACGCCCTGGCATTTCATCGAGCTGGTCAACAAGCACGGCATCGCGTATCACGAAAAAGAGCTGGGCCAGCTGTTCTGCGACATTTCGTCCAAGCAGATCGTGAAGATGCTGGTGGACGAATGCCAGGCGGCGGGCGTGCAGATCCGTACCCAGTGCAGCGTCGAGCGCATCGAGCATGGCACCGATGGTTTCCGCGTACACACCACGCAGGGCCTGTTCCATTGCGCCTCGCTGGTGGTGGCCACCGGTGGCCTGTCGATTCCCAGCCTTGGCGCCACCGGTTTCGGCTATGAGATCGCCCGCCAGTTCGGCCACCAGGTGCTGCCGACCCGCGCCGGACTGGTGCCGCTCACTCTCAGCGGCAAGCACCAGGAACGGTTGGCCGATCTCAGCGGCGTGGCGCTGCCGATCGAGGCGCGCTGCAATGGAAAGAGCTTCCAGAACTTCATGCTGCTGACCCACCGCGGCGTGAGTGGCCCGGCGATCCTGCAGATCTCTTCGTTCTGGCAACCCGGTGACGCGCTGGAGCTGGACCTGTTGCCTGGCCAGGATGCCGGTGACTGGCTGCGCCAGATGAAGCAGGAGCGGCCCGCCGCCGAACTGCGCACGGTGCTGGGCGAGGTGCTGCCGAAGCGGCTGGCACAGCGCCTGTGCGAGCACTGGCTGCCCGACCGCCCGGTACGCCAGCTGGACGAGCCGGTGCTGCGCCAGGCTGCACAGTTGCTGGGCGCGTTCCCGCTGGTGGCCAGTGGCACCGAGGGCTACCGCACCGCCGAAGTCACCCTGGGCGGCGTGGATACGGCCGAAGTCTCGTCTTCGACGCTGGAATCCAAGCGCGTGCCCGGCCTGCATTTCGTCGGTGAGGTGCTGGATGTGACCGGCTGGCTGGGCGGCTACAACTTCCAGTGGGCCTGGGCCAGCGGCCACGCGGCCGGCGGCGTGGTGTGAACCACATCGCCGTTCGATGCGCGCAAGGGGTGCGCGCATGGACGGTTCGCCGCGCATCGTGTATCTAGGTTCGCAGATTGGGGAGCAGTGCATGCAGAACGCGAACGACATCACCATCCGCCTGCTGATCGTCGACGACAGCGGCGAGAATGCCGAAGCCATCGTCAGCACCCTGCGCAACAGCGGCATCGCGGTGCGCCCATGGCGCCCGCAGGACGCGGCCGAACTGGCGCAGGTGCTGGCCAGCCAGGCCATCGACCTGGTGCTGGCGTCACCCTCGCAGGGCATTCCACTGCCGTTGGCCGCACAACATATCGCTGCCAGCGGCAAGGACATTCCGCTGGTGCTGCTGGCCGAGCGCATCGACGAGGACGAGCTGGTGCAGGCCAGCAGCCATGGTATACGCGCCCTCGCCCTGCGCCAGCGCCCCGAGCATCTGCTTGCGGTGATCCGTGACCAGTGGGTGGACCTGCAGGCGCGTCGCGGCCTGCGCCGCATCGAGGCACAGATGCGCGAGACCGAGCGCCGCTGCGATGCGTTGATTGCCTCCTCGCGCGATCCCATCGCCTACGTGCACGAAGGCATGCATATCCGCGCCAACGATGCCTACCTGGAAATGTTCGGCTACGAGCATTTCGACGACATCGAAGGCATCTCCCTGCTGGACATGGTCGCCGCCCAGCACGTGGAGGGCTTCAAGCAGCTGCTGAAGGGCCTGAGCCGTGGCGAGGCGCCGCCGCCGCAGTACCAGCTCGATGCCCGTCACGAGGACGGCAGCGCGTTTCCGGCGACGATGGAATTCACTGCCGCCACCTATGAAGGCGAGTCCTGCCTGCAGGTGGTGCTCCGCCGCCGCATGGAGTTCGACCCGGAACTGGCGCGCGAGGTCGAGGACCTGCGCCAGCGCGACCAGGTCACCGGCCTGCTCAACCGCCCGACCTTCATGCTGCAGCTGGAAAGCGCGGTAGCCCAGGCCGGGCGCAGCGAAGGCCAGTTCGGCCTGCTGCTGATCGAGCCGGACCACTATGCGCGCCTGCTGCCGGACATCGGCCTGGCGTCGGCCGACACCCTGATCGGCGCCCTCGCCGGCCTGCTGGCCGAAGTGGTGGGCGAGGATGCGCAACTGGCCCGTTTCGGCGAGCACAATTTCGCCGTGCTGCAGGCCGGCCCGTATGCGCAGACCGTGGCGCTGGCCGAGCGCATCCGCGAGGCCTACGCCGCGCATGTGTTCAGCATCGGCGCCCGCTCGGCCACGGTGACGGTGAGCATCGGCGGCGTGCAGGTGGGCGAGAAGATCGCCAGCATCGGCCAGGTACTGGCGCGCGCCAGCGAATGCACGCATGCCGCCGCCGAGCTGGGCAACACCTGCCGCATCTTCGACCCGGCCGCCGCTGACCGCGTGGAGGAAGAACGCGTGCTGCGCTGGGTCGCGCGCATCCGTGAAGCACTGGCTGGCGACGGCTTCCAGCTGCACTACCAGCCGGTACTGAACCTGCAGGGCGAGTCACTGGAGCTGTACGAGGCGTATCTGCGCCTGGAGCACAACGGCGAACTGCTGAGCCCGACTGCGTTCCTGGGCATCGCCGAGGAGCACGGCCTGCTGGCCGACATCAACCGCTGGGTGGTCTCGCAGGCGATCGCCGTGCTTGGCCAGCGCGCCCGCGAAGGGCATGCCACCCAGATGCTGGTGAAGGTGACCCCGGAATCGTTCGACGACCCGCAGATGATCGCCACTCTTCGCCGTGAGCTGCAGGCACAGGGTGTGCCTGGCGAGCGGCTGTGGCTGCATGCGCCGGAAGCGAAGGTGTTCACCCACCTGCGCAGCGCCCAGCAGTTCCTTGCCGAAGTGGCACCGCTGGGTTGCCGGATCGGCCTGGAGCAGTTCGGCTCGGGGCTGGATTCGTTCCAGCTGCTGGCCCACTTCCAGCCCCAGTTCCTCAAGCTGGACCGTGGTTTCACCAGCGACCTGGCGGCCACCCGTGAGAACATCGACCGCATCAGCCAGATCACCGCGCGTGCGCAGGAAGCCGGCATCCGCACCATCGCCGAGTTCGTCAGCGATGCCAATTCGATGACCCTGCTGTTCAGCGCCGGCGTGGACTATGTGCAGGGCGACTTTGTCGGCCCCGCGCTGGCGGAGATGGGCTTCGAGTTCGGTTGACCGATGGTAGTGCCGGCCGCTGGCCGGCAGCCTCAGGTACCCGGGGTTGCCGGCCAGCGGCCGGCACTACCAAAAGAGAAGGCCGGCTTTCGCCGGCCTTTTGCTTGATCAGGTCAGATCGACCAGGTTGTCGATCTTCACGTCGGGGTTGACGTCGGCCTCGTAGTCGACACCCTCCACGCCAAAGCCGAACAGGCGCAGGAAGTCGGCCTTGTAGCCGGCCAGGTCGCTGATCTCGTACAGGTTCTCGTTGGTCACCTGCGGCCACAGCGCGACAACCTTGCCCTGCACGTCCGCCGCCATTTCCTTGTAGTCCGCTCGCAGGCGGCCTTCTTCGTCGATGAGCGCGACCTTGTTGCCGTCACCATCAACCAGGTCGTGGCGCAGGCGATCGACCGCCACGCCATCGACGCTGGCACCGTAGAGGATGTCGTAGAGCACATCGAGCTGTTCGATGCAGCCTTCGTGGGTGCCCTTTTCCTTCATCACCTTGAACAGCAGCGACAGGTACAGCGGCATGGTCGGAATGGCCGAGCTGGCCTGGGTGACTACCGCCTTGAGCACTGACACGCGCGCGTCGCCACCGATCTTGGCCAACTTCTCGCGCAGGCTCAGCACCTTGGTGTCCAGGTCTTTCTTGGCCGCGCCGATCGAACCGTTCCAGTAAATGGCCTGGGTGATCTCTTCACCCACGTAGGTGAAGGCAGTGGTGGTGCAGCCGTTGGCCAGCACGCCGGCATCGGCCAGCGCGTCGATCCACATCTGCCAGTCCTCACCGCCCATCACCGCGACCGTGCCGGCGATTTCCTCGGCCGTGGCCGGCTGCAGGTGGGTCTCGGTCAGCACTTCCTTGTCGGTGTCCAGCCCGCGCAGGGTGATCGGCTCTCCGATCGGCTTCAGCGTCGAGCTGATGATTTCACCGGTCTTCGGGTGCTTGCGACGCGGCGCGGCCAGGCTGTAGACCACCTGATCCACCTGACCGAGATCGGCCTTGATCATCTCGATGGTCCTGGCCTTCACTTCATCGGAGAAGGCATCGCCGTTGATGCTCTTGGCGTACAGGCCTGCTTCGTCGGCGTACTTGTGGAACGCGGCGGAGTTGTACCAGCCTGCGGTGCCCGGCTTGCTCTCGGTGCCAGGGCGCTCGAAGAAGATGCCCAGGGTCGCCGCACCACTGCCGAAGGCCGCGGTGATGCGCGCCGCCAGGCCGTAGCCAGTGGAGGCGCCGATCACCAGCACGCGCTTGGGGCCGTTCTGGATCGGCGGGCGCGCGCGGATGTAATCGATCTGCTGCTTGACCGCGGCCTCGCAGCCGGTCGGGTGGGTGGTGACGCAGATGAAGCCGCGGACGCGCGGTTTGATGACCATGGATACCTCGGGTTGGCAGATGCGGCGCGCGGGGCGCTCAGCAGGAATACGGGCGCGCGCCTGCGCGCGCGAACCGCAGGATCGTAGTGCGCGGGGGAAGATTGCACAACCGACGCTGGCGTAGGGTGGTGGTGTTTTGCAGGGTTGCACCCTGCACCTGCAGAGACCGGAGCAACGTCAAAAGCTGGGTTCCTGTGAGATGGCGGGGTGGGTCCGGTGGAGGGGGACGCCGTGAACCCGTCCATGGGGGCTTGGTCGCGGCATCCATGCCGCTCACACCCCCTCCACCGGACCCACCCCGCCTTCGACAGTCTTCCGCGATCTGTCGGAACAGCTCTTGGGGGCAGATCCGTTTTCCGAAGGAAAACGGATCTGCCCCCATTTGTTTGTATCGATATCTGACAGATGTGCCGACCAACGGTCGGCACCCACCAACAGCCGCGTGAACCTGTCGAAGGCGGGGCACTGTGGGTTTGCGGGGTGTGAGCCGCATGGATGCGGCGACCAAGCCCCCATGGATGGGTTTACGGCGTCCCCGCAAACTCACAGTGCCCCGCCATCCCACGGAATGCCGCTTCGCTTTGGATTTGGCTGTTGCTGTTGCTTCGGCAGGTGCAGGGCGCCGCCCTGCCAACAAAAAACCCCGCTTGCGCGGGGTTCTCTGTGTGCTGCATGCAGTAGGTGCCTACGGGCGACGGGCCAGGGCCTCGACGTCCTTCGCCTTCGGCAGCAGGTCCTGCTTGCTGACGCGCAGGAAACCAATCGTCAGCATCGGCACCGCCACCAGGATCGAGGACAGCACCACGATCACCGCACCGATCATGTGCGTCTCGGCCAGGCCTTCCATCGAGCTGCCGCCGTACATGTACAGGGCAAGCGCCGACAGGAAGAACATCACCGCAGTGATCACCGTACGCGACAGCGTCTGGTTGATCGAACGGTTGAGCACTTCCATCGAGTCCACGCGCAGGCTGCGGAAGTTCTCGCGGACGCGGTCGAAGACCACGATGATGTCGTTGATCGCAAAGCCCATCACCGACAGCAGGCCGGCCAGCACGGTCAGGTCGAACTCACGGCCCAGCAGGGACACATAAGCCACCGTCACGATCAGGTCGAACATCGCCACGATGCTGGCGGTGACCGCGAACTTCCATTCGAAGCGCACCGCGATGTAGATCAGGAAGCCGGCCAGCATGAAGATGGTGGCGTACAGGCCATTCATCGCCAGGTCCTTGCCGATCTGCGGACCCACGAACTCATTGCGCAGCACCGTAGCCTGGTTGTCGGCGGTGGACAGCGCCTTCACCACGGCCGCGGCGGTGGCCTTGTCCTCGTGCGCGGCATCGCCGGTGCCCGGGGCGTGCTCACCGTGCGGGGCCAGGCGGATCAGCAGGTCGGTGTTGCCACCAACACTCTGTACCTGGGCGCCGTCGAAGCCGCTCTCTTCGAGCTTGGTACGGACCTGCTCGACGTCCACCGCCTTGTCGAAGCGGGCTTCGATCAGGGTGCCGCCGGTGAAGTCCAGGGCGTAGTTGAAGCCCTTGAAGCCGATGATGGCGATGGAGGCCAGGAACACGATGATCGTGACGACCATCGCGACATGGCGCCAGCGCATGAAGTCGATCTTGGTGTCGTTCGGGAGGATGTGCAGCGGAAACAGTTTCATGTGCGTGTCGTCCCGTCAGATGGCCACGTTCTGGAGCTTCTTGCGGCGGCCGTAGATCAGCGTCGCCAGTGCACGCGACACGGTGATCGCGGTGAACATGGAGGCGAAAATACCGATGATCATGGTCAGCGCGAAGCCCTTCAGCGGACCGGTACCGAATGCGAACAGCGCCACACCGACGATCAGGCCGGTCAGGTTGGCGTCGAGGATGGTGCCCGAAGCACGTTCGTAACCGGTCACGATCGCGGTCTTGCCCGGCACGCCGGCACGCAGTTCTTCACGGATACGTTCGTTGATCAGCACGTTGGCGTCGACCGACAGGCCGACCGACAACGCCAGGCCGGCGAAGCCCGGCAGGGTCATGGTCGCACCGAAGAGCGACATCACCGCGACCACGATCAGCAGGTTGAACAGCATCGCGATCGAGGTGATCACGCCGAACATGCGGTAGTAGACGCTGAAGAACACCAGGGTGAACAGGAATGCGAACACGACCGCGCGCATACCGTTCTTGACGTTCTCGGCGCCCAGGCTCGGGCCGACCACGCGCTCTTCGACGAAGTCCATCGGCGCCGCCAGGGAGCCGGACTTCAGCAGCTTGGCCAGGTCCTCGGCTTCCTTCTTCTGCAGGCCGGTGGTCTGGAAGTTCTTGCCGAACACGCCGTTGATGTTGGCCACCGAGATCACTTCCTCGTTGACCTTGAAGCCACGCACTTCCTGGCCGTCAACAACGGTCACGGTCGGCACGCGCTCGGTGTAGACCACCGCCATCGGCTTGTTCACGTTGGCACTGGTGAAGTCGAACATGCGCTGGCCGCCGACGTTGTTCAGCGTCACGCTGACTGCCGGGGAGCCACTGTTCGAATCAGTCACCGCCTGCGCGCCGACCATCTGGTCACCGGTGACGATCACGCGCTTGTTCAGCAGGATCGGGCCGCGGCCATCACGCTGCTGGTAGACCTTCGCCTCCGGCGGGATGCGGCCGGCGGTGATGGCGTCCTGCGCGTTGCCCTCGACCACCGCACGGTATTCCAGGGTGGCGGTGGCGCCGATCATGCGCTTGGCTTCGGCGGTGTCCTGCACGCCCGGCAGCTGAACAACCACGCGGTCGGCACCCTGGCGCTGGATGATCGGCTCGGCCACGCCGAGCTGGTTCACACGGTTGCGCAGGGTGTTGATGTTCTGCTCGATGGCGCCGTTGGCGATCTGGGTGATCTCGGTTTCCGGCACGGTCACCGTAATGCGGTTGCCACTGATGTCGTAGCCGAGGGTCGGCTGCGCCTTGACCAGGGCGGCACGGGCGCGCTGCGCGGCATCGTCACCGGCGGACGGGCTCAGGTTGGCCACGATGCTGTTGTCAGCGCGGCGTTCCACCGACTGGTACGGGATGCGCGCATCACGCAGGGTGCTGCGCACGTCTTCGGTGTAGGCATCCAGGCGCTTGTCCAGGGCGGCCTTCTGGTCGACCTGCAGCACGAAGTGCACACCACCCTGCAGGTCCAGGCCCAGCACCATCGGGCGACCGCCGAGGTTGGCCAGCCAGTCCGGCACGGTCGAGGCCAGGTTCAGGGCCACGGTGTAGTTCTCACCGACGGTGTCACGCAGGGCGTCGCTGGCAGCGGACTGCGCCTTCAGGTCCGGCAGGCGGACGATCAGGCTCTCCCCTTCCTTCTCGGCACCAACGGCGTCCACGCCGGCCTTCTTCAGGTCGGCCAGCACACGGTCACGCAGCGCATCGTCGATCTGCCCGCCACGGTTGGCGGTGATCTGGATGGCCGGGTCCTTCTGGTAGATGTTGGGCAGCGCGTACAGCGCGCTGAGCGCCAGTACGATCAGGATGACGACGTACTTCCAGCGTGGAAATTCGAGCATTGCTTGGGTCCCGCGCGGCGCCATCCCCGGCGCCGCGGTTGTGCTTCGGAAAGGGAGTGGCTTACTTGGCCGAATCCAGGGTGCCGGTCGGCAGCACGCTGCCAACAGCGCCCTTCTGCACGCGGATGCGCACGTTCTCGGCCACTTCGATGGTGACGAAGTTGTCGCCGATGTCGGTGACCTTGCCGGCGATGCCGCCGTTGGTCAGCACTTCGTCGCCACGCTTGATCTTCTCCAGCATGGACTTGTGCTCCTTCTGCCGCTTCATCTGCGGGCGGATCATCAGGAAGTACATGATGGCGATCAGGATGACCGGGAACAGCAGCGTGGTCAGGCCCATGCCCTGCGGTTGGCCGCCGGCGGCCTGGGCGTGGGCGGCGGGAATCAGGAAGGCAAGCAGGTTCATCGTTGGTCCTTTGGTTGGGCGGCGCTTCGGCCCTTTCACGGGCACGAGGTGTCGACCGCGGATCTGGGTCAGCCTTGAAGTATGCCACGGCCCCGGGCATTCGTCCTTGGGCCGTTTGGCAGGGGGTGTTCGGGTTACAGGGGCGGCGCGACCGCCCCGCGTGCCGCGTAGAAAGACTCACGGAAGGCCAGGAAGGTTCCCGCCTCGATCGCCGCGCGGATGTCGGCCATGAGCTTTTCGTAATAGAACAGGTTATGCAGGGTGCCCAGCATCGGCGCCAGCATCTCGTTGCAGCGGTCCAGGTGGCGCAGGTAGGACCGGGTGTAGCCGCCGGTGCAGGCCACGCAGCCGCAGCCCGGCTCGATCGGGTCCA
Source organism: Stenotrophomonas sp. 22DLJC03 (assembly GCF_056861405.1). Lineage (NCBI taxonomy): Bacteria > Pseudomonadati > Pseudomonadota > Gammaproteobacteria > Lysobacterales > Lysobacteraceae > Stenotrophomonas > Stenotrophomonas sp. 22DLJC03. Next base: position 112,333 of record NZ_JBSPUG010000005.1, on the reverse strand, counting down.
TGTCGCGCGCGTACTGGGAATTACGGATGCGAACGGTGCCGAACGAGGTGAAATAGTGGCCGTTGCGCGCATTGCGGGTCGGCATTACGCAGTCGAACATGTCCACGCCACGTGCGACACCCTCGACCAGGTCCTCCGGCCGGCCCACGCCCATCAGGTAGCGCGGGCGGTCAGCAGGCAGTTCCGGGTCCAGGTGGTCGAGCATGGCGTTGCGCTCGTCTTCGGGCTCGCCCACGGCCAGGCCGCCGATGGCATAGCCGTCGAAACCGATCGCCTGCAGGGCATCGGCCGAGCGGCTGCGCAGGTCGGTGTGCACGCCGCCCTGGACGATGCCGAACAGGGCCGCGTCGTTGCCGAGTTCGTCATGCGCGTTGCGGCTGCGCTGGGCCCAGCGCAGGCTCAGTTCCATGGAACGGCGGGCAACGTCTTCGGTGGCCGGGTACGGGGTGCACTCGTCGAAGATCATCACCACGTCCGAATCGAGCACCTTCTGGATCTTCATGCTCTCTTCCGGGCCCAGGAACACCCGGGCACCGTCGGTTGGCGAAGCGAAGGTCACGCCCTGCTCGGTGATCTTGCGGCGATGGGCCAGCGAGAACACCTGGAAGCCGCCGGAGTCGGTCAGGATCGGGCCATCCCAGCGGCAGAAGCCGTGCAGGCCGCCGTGGTCGGCGATGATGTCCAGGCCCGGCCGCAGGTACAGGTGGAAGGTATTGCCGAGGATGATCTCGGCACCCAACGCACGCACCTGGTCCGGCAGGATGCCCTTGACCGAGCCATAGGTACCCACCGGCATGAAGGCCGGCGTTTCCACCGTGCCACGCGGGAAGGTCAGGCGGCCACGGCGGGCACGGCCGTCGCGGGTCTGGAGCTGGAACTGCAATCGGGACATGGAGCGGTCATTCGGGCAAATAGTTGCCCATTGTCCCCCAAAACCCGGCGCCGACGAACCCCACGACCTGTCTACGCCGTTCAGCGCCCTGCCCACAGGCGCCAGCGCTGCGCCACCAGGTCGGCCAGCGCATCCGCCTGGATGGAGTTCAGGATGTCGTTGTGGTCGGCCGAGACACTGTCTGCGCCTGCGATCACCCAGATCGGACGTTGCTGCATCGACGCACAGCCCTGGCCCGGCATGGTCCGGGCGCGCAGAACGAAACGGCCATCGGCAAGTGTTGCGGTACAGGCGTCCAGCTGGGGTGGGGGACAGGCGTCGGCCGTGGCGCAGACCCAGGCTCGATGGGTCTGGCGCTGACGGTCAAATCCAATGGGCGTGCCCCTGAACGCAATCCGGTAGCCCACACCGACGGCCTTGTCGCCCTGCCCCTGCAGCACCGTCACCTTTCGATGCTGGCGCAAAGCATCCGCAGCCGTGATCGATACCGTTCCGGCAAACGCCGGTGACGCGGCCCACGCGGAGACCAGCGCCTGCTCGACCTCGTCGAACTCACGCTCAGCCACTGCCGGATTGAGCATGAAGTACTCGAAGCCGTCCAACTGCTCCTGCACCAGGCCATCCTTGATGGCATGGAACAAGGCCGAGCCGCCGAAACTGTGGCCGATCATGTAGACCGCCCTCTCGGAATGCTGCTCACGCAACAGGGCCACCACCTGCGCCAGCCCCTTCTCCCCTACCGTCACCGAGGCGTTCTTGCGATCCCATACCGTCACAAAGTCGCTCGGCTCCCAGGCCAGCGGAGTATCGAAGGAGTCACCACGCCACCCCACATAGAGCCCCCTCACCGGGGTCCCCGCCTTGGCCTCGACCTTGCCAAGGAACTCGTCAAAATCAGTGAAGTTGCTGTCATTGGGCGATGCGTTGTGGTGCCAGCCGTTGATGAAGACCACGACCGGCAGCGTGGTCGGCTCCGTCGCCAACCAGCGCTGCAGGCGGCCGAACTGACCCGGCCAATGGAAATTCCCGGCATCATTGATCTCGATCACCATTCGCTCGCTGCGTGCAGGCAACGCGAGGGGACGGGCCTCATGCTCGGGCCAGTAGGCGACATCGGGCACGCTGGAACAGGACGAAAGGCCACACACGATCAGGCACAGCCCGGCAATCCGGCGCATGAGCGTTCTCCTTGGTGGGGCACCGGCCCCTCCCCGGGGTCTGCGCGCTGCGATCCTAGCCTGCTGGCGCAGGCCTTGGACGACCGCCTGTCGGCGGGCTGCCCGCTCAACCCTGGAAGTAGCAACAAACCTTGAGGGGCGAGGCTTCAACTTCGCCGCCACTGGTCTTGGCGGGTGGTCACCCATCCCTCGCAGTGCACCTTCTGCTGGAGAGATCGTCGGGATGCCATCCACGCATGGCGTGGATCTACTGGTTCAAGTGTTGGAGCAGATCGACCCCATGCGGGGACTCGGTTTTCCGGGTACAAGCCTTGCGCACCAACGGTGCGCACCCATCAGGCTGGGACACCCATCAGGTTGGCTCACCCATCAAGGCAGTGCATCCACCAGGCAGAGGCAGCGCCTCAACCCGCCTGCGGGAACAACAGCATGGCGTCGCCGTAGCTGAAGAAGCGGTAGCGCTGCGCGATCGCGTGCTGGTAGGCCTCGAACACGCGCTCCTTGCCGGCGAACGCGGAAATCATCATCAGCAGCGTGCTTTCCGGCAGATGGAAATTGGTCACCATCGCGTCGACGCTGCGGATGCGGTAGCCCGGGGTGATGAAGATCTGCGTTTCACCAGCAAACGGCAGCAGTTCGCCGTCGCGCATCGCGCTTTCCAGCGCGCGCACCACGGTGGTACCGACGCCGATCACCCGGCCGCCGGCGGCGCGCGTGCGCCGTACCTGCTGCACCAGCTCGGCACCCACGTTCAGCCACTCGCGGTGCATCACGTGGTCCTTCAGGTCATCGGCACGCACCGGCTGGAACGTACCCGCACCCACGTGCAGGGTGACGTGGCCGAAGTCCACGCCCTTGTCCTTCAGCGCGGCCAGCAGCGGTTCGTCGAAATGCAGGCCGGCGGTCGGCGCGGCCACCGCGCCCACTTCACGCGCGAACACGGTCTGGTAGCGCTCACGGTCGTCCATGCCCGGCTCGCGCTGGATATACGGCGGCAGCGGCAGGCGACCGGCATGCAGCAGCCACTGTTCCAGCGATTCCGGCACATGGAACTGCAGCACATAGAACTCGCCATCGCGGCCCAGCACCTCGGCTTCGCCACCGGCATCCAGTGCAATGCGGCTGCCGGCCTTGGGCGACTTGCTGGCTCCCACCTGCGCGCGGGCCTGCTGGCCGCCGAGCAGGCGCTCGATCAGGATCTCCACACGGCCACCGCTGGCCTTCTGCCCGAACAGGCGCGCTGGGATCACCCGGGTGTCGTTGAACACCAGCAGATCGCCCGGCTGCAGCAGCGACGGCAGGTCACGCACCTGCAGATCGGTGAAGGCGGCGGGGGCTTGCGGCACCAGCAGCAGGCGGCTTGCGGAACGTTCGGCCAAAGGCGCCTGCGCGATCAGTTCAGCCGGCAGGTCGTAGTTGAAATCGGACTTCTTCAAGGCAGTGGGCGGCAACAGGTCGACAATGGCGCGCATTGTACGTCCAGCGTCTGCGAGCCGGCGCGCTTCGCGGCGAACGTCGCGCAAAATGCTGCTATGCAGCAGGTTTCTGCGGGGTTATCGCGCAAAAAAACAAGTGCTAGCATCGAGTTGGAAGTCCGCTGCACGAGCCTGCCCCAAGCGCGCGTGATGACGCGCGTTTTGCTTTTGAAGACCCGTGCGACCCATTGTTTCAGGAGATCTGCAATGAGCTTCATCGAACGTCTCGCCCCCCTGCGCAACCAGCCCGGCACCCGCCTCACCTCCGGCCTGGACGATGCCACCCTGAAGGCCCTGTCCGCCAACCACCCGCAGCTGATCGCCGCGGTGGACGCCGCCGCCGAGGAATTCGCGCGCGTGCAGGCCGACCTGGGGCCGCTGCTGGCGCAGGACGAACAGGCGCAGATCGACGCGATGCAGGACGGCTTCGTCAATTTCTATGCCGATGATGCGGTGACTCCGTACGTGGCACTGGCCGCACGCGGCCCCTGGGTGGTCACCCTGAAGGGCGCGGTGCTGTACGACGCCGGCGGCTACGGCATGCTCGGCTTCGGCCACACCCCGGATGCCGTGCTGGAGGCGATGGCGCGCCCGCAGGTGATGGCCAACATCATGACCCCCAGCCTGTCCCAGCAGCGCTTCATCACCGCGCTGCGCGCCGAGATCGGCCACCGTCGTGGCGGCTGCCCGTTTGCCCGTTTCATGTGCCTGAATTCCGGTTCCGAGGCCGTCGGCCTGGCCGCGCGCATCGCCGACGTCAACGCGAAGCTGCAGACCGACCCGGGTGCGCGCCACGCCGGTGCAGCTATCAAGCGCGTGGTGGTCAAGGGCAGCTTCCATGGCCGTACCGACCGCCCTGCCCTCTATTCAGATTCCAGCCGCAAGAGCTACATGCAACACCTGGCCAGCTACCGTGGCGAAGACTCGGTGATTACCGTGGCGCCGTACGATGAGACCGGCCTGCGCAAGGTGTTCGAGGATGCCGCACGCAACCAGTGGTTCATCGAGGCGGTGTTCCTGGAACCGGTGATGGGCGAAGGCGACCCGGGCCGTTCGGTGCCGCCGTCGTTCTATGCGGTGGCCCGCGAACTGACCCGTGCCCATGGCAGCCTGTTGCTGCTGGACTCGATCCAGGCCGGCCTGCGCGCGCATGGCGTGCTGTCGGTGGTCGACTACCCGGGCTTTGAAGGCCTCGATCCGCCGGACATGGAAACCTATTCCAAGGCGCTCAACGCCGCGCAGTACCCGCTGTCGGTGCTGGCCGTGACCGAGCATGCCGCGCAGCTGTACCGCAAGGGCATTTACGGCAACACCATGACCAGCAACCCACGTGCGCTGGACGTGGCCTGCGCCACCCTGGCCCAGCTGACCCCGCAGGTACGCGCCAACATCGCCGAGCGCGGTGCCGAGGCGGTGCGCAAGCTGGAGCAGCTCAAGGGCGAACTGGGCGGCCTGATCACCAAGGTGCAGGGCACCGGCCTGCTGTTCTCCTGCGAGCTGGCCCCGCAGTTCAAGTGCTACGGCGCCAATTCCACCGAGGAATGGCTGCGCCAGCACGGCATCAACGTGATCCACGGTGGCGAGAACTCGCTGCGCTTCACTCCGCACTTCGGCATGGACAGCGAGGAGCTGGACCTGCTGGTGGGCCTGGTCGGCCGCGCCCTGCGTGAAGGCCCGCGCCGCGAGCAGGCCGCCGCGGCGTAAGCCCCGTTCTTTGTAGAGTCGAGCTTGCTCGACTCTACCGTTGCCGCGATCTGAACGAAGAACCGCCGAGCGCGGCTCGGCTCTACAGACGGCAACCGCGAAGGTCCATAATCCATAGACACCCCGTCCCTGACCGCTCTGCGGTCGGCGATGGGGCGTTTTCGTTTCCGGCCAAGAGACAGGAAGATCCATGAAATCGATCTGTGTGTACTGTGGTTCCAACGCTGGCAGCAAGCCGGCCTATACCGAACGCGCCCTTGCCCTGGGCGACCGCATCGCCCGCGATGGCATGCGCCTGGTGTACGGCGGCGGCAACGTCGGCCTGATGGGAACCGTGGCCAATGCCGTGCTCGCTGCCGGCGGCGAAGTGACCGGCGTGATTCCGCGCCAGCTGGCCGACTGGGAAGTGGCACATCGCGGCCTCACCGAACTGGAAATCGTAGGCTCGATGCATGAGCGCAAGTCGCGCATGTTCGACCTGGCCGATGGCTTCGTCACCCTGCCCGGCGGCTTCGGCACCATGGAAGAGATCTTCGAGATGCTGACCTGGCGCCAGCTGGGCATCGGCAACAAGCCGTGCGCGTTCCTCGACGTGGAAGGCTTCTACGCACCGCTGATCGGCATGATCGACCGCATGGTGGAAGAGCGCTTCCTGCATCCCGACCAGCGCCAGGACCTGTGGTACGGCTCGGACATCGAAGAAATGCTGGCGTGGATGAAGAACTACCAGCCGGCGCAGGCCTCGAAGTGGATCGACGAGAAGCGTCGCGCCGCCCTGCGCTGAGGCTTCCCTGCGCGGTGGTTCAGGCCGCCGCGCAGCCCCACGGCGCCGGCCGCCCGAGCAGGTAGCCCTGGCCGTAGTCGCAGCCGAGTTCGCGCAGCGTCTGCTGCTGCGCCTCGGTTTCGATGCCCTCGCCGATGGTCTCGATGCCCAACGTGCGCGCCAGCGACAGCACGCCCTCGACCAGCGCGCGCGTGCTCTGCACTTCCGGTCCATGCAGACCGGCGATGAAGCTCTGGTCGATCTTCAGCGTGCTGATCGGGAAGCGGTGCAGGTAGGACAGCGCCGAGAAGCCGGTACCGAAATCGTCCAGCTGCACCTGGATGCCGCGCTCGCGCAGGCCCTGCAGGATGCGCAGCGTGTGCGGGCCGTCATCCAGCAGTGCGACCTCGGTGATCTCCAGCCGCAGCCGCTGCGGATCGGCATCGTACGCATCCAGCAGGCCGAACAGCCGGCCGCTGAACTCAGCAGAGCGGAAATGACGCGGTGACACGTTCACCGACACATAGGTGTGCCCGCCTTCGGCCAGGCCGGCGATGACCTGTTCGTAGATCAGCCAGTCGACCTGTTCGATCAGCCCACTCTCCTCGCCCAGCTCCAGGAACGCCCCCGGCAGCAGCAGGCCACGGCGCTCGTGCTGCCAGCGCAGCAGCGCCTCGTGCCCGACCACCTCGCCATCGGAGAGGCGCACGATCGGCTGGTAGAACGGCACGAAATCGTGGTTGTTGATCGCGCGGCGCAGATCGGCTTCCAGGTCGAGGCTGCGCATGGCCTGCTCGCGCATGTCCTCGTCGAAGATCGCGCAGCGGTCATGGCCCTGCGCCTTGGCCCGGTACATCGCGGCGTCGGCATCGCGCAGCAGCTCTTCGCCGGTACGGTAGCGCGGGTTCCACAGGGCGATGCCCAGGCTGCCAGACGGGAACAGTTCGCGGCCGGCGATCCACATCGATTCCTGCAGCGCCAGCAGCAGTCGCTGGCCAAAATCCAGTGCCTGCGCCAGGCCCTGCGGACACTGCAGCAGCACTGCGAATTCGTCACCGCCCAGCCGCGCCACCACATCGTCGGTGCTGGCCATCGACACGATGCGCTTGGCCACTTCCACCAGCATGCGATCGCCCGCGGCATGGCCGATGCTGTCGTTGACCAGCTTGAAGCGGTCCAGGTCAAGGAACAACACGGCGAACACCGGTCCACCCTCGCGACGGGCCAGCGACAACGCATCCTGCAGGCGGTCGAGCAGATGCAGGCGGTTGGGCAGGCCGGTCAGCGCATCGTGCATGGCCTGGTGGGTCAGCCGTTGTTCTGCGCGCAGCCGCTCGCCGATCTGGCCGAGCAGTTTCTCGTTGACCTCGGCCAACTCGCGGGTGCGCTCTTCCACCCGTTTTTCCAACTCGGCATGCGCCGAACGCAGCCGTTGCTGGTCGCGCTGGCGGGCCAGGCCGGTGCCGATGTTCTGCGCGACGAAGGTCAGCAGGCGCTGGTCGTGCACGCTGAAGGTGCTGTTCTGGCTGTAACTCTGCACCACGATCGCGCCGACCACTTCGTCGTCGCGCAGCAGCGGCACGCCCAGCCAGCAATGCGAGCGCGCACCGGATTCGCGCACCTCGCCGTTGGCCAGCAGCGCATCGATCTGCGCGCGCGAAGCCAGCAGCGGCCGCCGGTTGCGTACCACGTATTCGGTCAGGCCACGGCTGAACGGTCGCGGCGCACGGCTGGCATTGTGCTCGTCCACCGAATAGACGAAATCCAGGCCATTGCCCGCCGCGTTGACCAGCGCGATGTAGAAATTGCGCGCGTCGAGCAGGCGCCCCACCACGCCGTGTACCCGCCCGTAGAACTGGGCCAGGCTGTCGGCCGACATCGCCATCTCGGCGATGTTGTACAACGCGGTCTGCAGCTGCTCGGCACGGCGTCGTTCGGCCACCTCGTCCTGCAGGCTGTGGTTGGCGCGCTGCAGCTGCTGGGTGCGCCGCTCGACCTGCTGTTCCAGCCGCACCTGGGCCTGGCGTCGGTCCATCGCGGTCTGCACATGCTGGGCGACAAAACCCAGCAGGGCACGCTCGGACTCACCATAGCGGGCCGCGTGTTCGTAGCTCTGCACCACGATGGCACCGCACACGCGGCCATCGCGCAGCATCGGTACGCCCAGCCAGTCCAGGCTTTCCGGGCCACGCTGCGGATCGTGCTCCTGCTCGACCACCCGCGCAAGCAGCTCGCGTGACGGGCCACTGAGCGGCCTGCCATGGCGCAGCAGCGCCACCGTCAGACTACGCGGCATCTCGCTGGCGTCATGGCTCTGCGCCGGGTCGGCAACGAAGTCATCAACCTGGTCGGCGAAGTACAGGAACCGGATCTGGTCGCGCACATCGTCGTACTCGACGATGTAGCAGTTCTCGGCGTACATCAGCGTGCCCAGCACACCGTGCACGTGGCGCAGCATCTCGCCCATCTCCAGGTCGGCACCGGCCAGGTCGGCGATCTGGAACAGCGCCTGCTGCAGCCGCTCGGCCTCCTCCAGCGCCTTGATCTGTCCCGCCTGGCGGCCGCGCTGCAGGGCCAGCTCCATCGCCTGCCGGGCCAGCCCCCACCACGCCGGCGAGGGGATCGCGCCCTCCACCGACAGCAGCAGGCGCGCACCGTCGTAGTCCCAGCCATGCTGGCCATCGCCGATGCCAGCAGGTACTGCAGGCCGGTTACCGCTGACGGGCGGCCAGCCGCCCTCGCCACGCCCCAGCTGCGGGTCTTCCCAGCCGACCCGGAGCACTGCCGTTTCCGGCAGCAGCGCATGCAGCGCGCGCACCAGCGCCGTGCTCAGCACGGCCTCGTGTAGTGGTTCTTCCGCCGGTTCAGCATGCGTGGACAAATGACAATCTCTTGGCGCCGTCTGTGCGTCGCCTCCCCTGAGCCGCCGAGCATAGCGCGCCACCCGGGGGGCAATGGAAGCCCGCAAACCCCGAATCGTGCGCCCGTACGTTTTTCCTGCCGACCGTAGCCCCTTCCGAGCCATGACCCTCGCCCTTCCCACCGCCGCCACCGGCTATGCGCCACCGTCTGCAGGCCTTACCCTGTACGCCGTGGAAGCCAGCGCACTGCCAACCGATGAAGCCTTGATGCTGGCCTGGGCCGGTGGCGACCTGCGCGCGTTCGAAAGCCTGTATGCGCGCCACCGCAAGCGCCTGTTCGGCTTCCTGCTGCGGCAACTGCGGGACAACGCGCTGGCCGAGGAGATCTTCCAGGATGTGTGGCAGCGGGTGATCAGCGCCCGCGCCGGCTGGCAGCCCGAAGCGGCGTTCAGCACCTGGCTGTTCCGCATCGCCCACAACCGCTTGAACGACCACTGGCGCGCTGCCCGCCACCGCCCCGCCGCGCCGGCCGATGCCGACCTGCGCCTGGCGGCGATCGAGGACGGGCAGACCCCGGAAGCCGAGCTTTCCGAATTCGAACAGCGTCGCCGCATCCAGCTGGCGATGGAGCAACTGCCGCCCGAGCAGCGCGAAGTGCTGCAGTTGCGGCTGGATCAGGAACTGAGCCTGGAGGAGATTGGCCAGATCACCGGCGTGGGCCGGGAAACCGTGAAATCGCGGCTGCGCTATGCGATGGACAAGCTGCGTGCGGGATTGAACGCATGAACCGAAACGACCCCCTGACGCCGGAAGAACGCGAGCTGGCCCAGCTGCTCGGCCGTCGCGCCGAGCAGGCACCGCCGGCCGCGCTGGACGCCGCCATCCTGGCCGCGGCACGTGCCGCCGTGGATGCGCCGTCCGCCGATGCCACCACCTCACCGGACGCGCCCCGCGTGCGGCGCACCCGCCCGCGCTGGCCGGCGGTGTTCGGCATCGCGGCCTCGATGGTGTTCGCGATCGGTATCGCCTGGCAGCTGCGCCCGGAACCGCCGCCGGTTCGGGCCGGCGAAGCCCAGATGGCGGCTGCGCCTGCAGCTGCCGATGTCGCCGCCACTGAGCAGACGATTGAAAGCAGCGCCGCAGACAGCACGGCTGCCGCTGCAGAACCGGCTGTTGCCCCGGCAACGCCGGAAGCTGTTGCCGCCCCGGCAGCGGCCATTGCACGCGAGCGCAAGCCAGCACCAGTAGAAGCCACCGATGCACCGGCACCGGCCGCGCGATCGATGGCGGCAGAACCCGCTGCCGACAGCGCCTTCGCTGCACTGCCGCCGCCCCCGGCTGCGGCGCCACCGGCGCCCCCTGCTCCCACTGCCTACTCGGCACCCGCGCCGCTGATGGCGCCGGCTGTCGCCAGTGGTTCGCTGAAGGCACGCTCGGCAGGCACGCCAGAGCCCAACAGCGTCCAGGCCGAACAGGCCCCGGCATTGGACCGGGTAGAGATCACCTCGATGAAGCGCGAAGCCCCCAGCCGTTCCGCACCGGGGGTCATGCGCCGCGGCAGCGATGCTGGCCTGAGTGCGGACACGGTGCAGGCCGAAGTGGCCGCTGACGCCCGGCTGCCACGGCGGCAGTGGCTGCAGAAAATTCGAGAACGTCGCGACGATGGCCAGCGCGACCTCGCCCGCGCCAGCCTGGAGCGCTACATCCAGCAGTATCCGGAATCGCGCCTGCCGCGCGACCTGCGTCCGCTGCTGGACGACTGAGCCGGACCGGGTACTGCAGCAACCCCGTAGAATGGTGGGGATGCCCGATACCCTCGCCCAGCCGGTCAACCACACGCTGGAAGTCAAGCACAGCCGTTTCATCGCCCACGCCGCGCCAATCGACGGTGCGGTGGCGGCGATGGCCTTCCTGCAGCAGGTTGCGGTGACTGACGCCACGCACAACTGCTGGGCCTACCGGCACGGCCAGGACTATCGATCCAGCGATGATGGCGAGCCGGCCGGCACCGCCGGCCGGCCGATCCTGGCCGCCATTGATGGCCAGGGCTTCGACCGGGTGATGGTGGTGGTGACGCGCTGGTTCGGCGGCATCAAGCTGGGCGCCGGAGGTCTGGTGCGTGCCTATGGCGGGGCCGCGGCCGAATGCCTGCGTACCGCGCCGAGGCTGCCGCTGGTGGCCATGTCCCGGCTGCGGCTGCTGGCCGGGTTCGAGGATCTGGGCACCTTGCACGCCACCCTGCCCGTCTTCGCCGCAGAGAAGCGCGATGAACAGTTCGATGCCGACGGCGTGTGCCTGCGGGTCGAATTGCCTGCCGATCAGGTCGACGCATTGAAAATCCGCCTGCGCGACGCCACCCGTGACCGTATCCGCATACAAGACGACGACCAGGATGACTGACAAGGACGACGCCCCCGCTTCGACCCCGCCGCTGCGCCGCCTCGGCAGCCTGCGCACGCTGTGGCCGTTCGTGCGCCGCCACAGTGGCCTGTTCACGGCCTGGCTGCTGGCCTTGGCGGTGTCATCGGCGGCAACGCTGAGCCTGCCACCGGCAGTGAAGCAGATGATTGACCATGGCTTCACCAGTGGCGGCCAGATCAACCGCGCGTTCGCCCTGCTGATGCTGGTGGCGGTAGTCATGGCACTGGGCACGGCGGCGCGCTTCTACTTCGTATCGCTGCTTGGCGAAAAGGTGGTAGCCGACCTGCGCAGCCAGCTGTACGCCCACCTGATCCACCTGGGCGCGGGCTTCCACGACCGCAGCCGCAGCGGTGAACTGGTATCGCGCCTGACGGCAGACACCGAACTGCTGCGCAGCGTGGTCGGCTCGACCATGTCGGTGGCCCTGCGCAGCACGGTCACCGTGATCGGCAGCCTGGCGATGCTGTTCGTCACCAGCCCGCGGCTGGCCGCGTGGTCGCTGCTGGGTATCCCGTTGGCGGTGCTGCCGATCATCATCGGGGCGCGCAAGCTGCGCACGGTCGCACGCAACAGCCAGGACCGCATCGCCGATGCCAACAGCCTGGCCAGCGAAACTCTGGGAGCGGTGCGCACGGTGCAGGCACATGCACGCGAACCGTACGAACGCGGACGCTTCGACAAGGCACTCGTTGATGCCATCGGTGCCGCGCGCCGCCGCATCGGCGCACAGTCGCTGGTCACCGCCAGCGCCATCCTGCTGGTGTTCGGCGCCATCGTCGGCGTGTTGTGGCTGGGCGCGCACGACGTCATCGACGGCCGCCTCAGCGCCGGTACGCTGGGCCAGTTCGTGCTGTATGCACTGATCGGTGGTGGCTCGGTGGGCGCGCTGGCCGAAGTATGGAACGAGCTGCAGCGCGCGGCCGGCGGCATGGGCCGCATCGGCGAACTGCTGCAGGAAGACATCGAGATCCGCGCACCGGCACAGCCGCACGCATTGCCACAGCCATTGCGCGGCGAGATCCAGTTCAACGACGTGGTGTTCCACTACCCTCAGCGCCCTGACCAGGCCGCGCTGGATCACTTCAACCTGCATGTGCGCCCGGGCGAGACCGTGGCGCTGGTGGGGCCATCCGGCGCCGGCAAGAGTACGGTGCTGTCGATGCTGCTGCGCTTCCACGATCCGGCTGCTGGCCACATCTGCGTGGACGGCATCGATGTACGCGAGGTCGATCCGGCCGAACTGCGCGACCAGCTTGCGCTGGTGCCGCAGCAGCCCACCCTGTTCGCGGCCAGCGCACGCGACAACATCCGCTACGGCCGCCTGCAGGCCGGCGACGCCGAGGTCGAAGATGCTGCGCGCGCAGCCGAGGCCGATGGCTTCCTGCGTGCGTTGCCGCAGGGCTATGACAGCGAACTGGGTGAGCGTGGCGCGCGCCTGTCCGGCGGCCAGCAGCAGCGTGTGGCGATCGCCCGTGCGCTGCTGAAGGACGCACCGATCCTGCTGCTGGATGAAGCGACCAGCGCGCTGGATGCGCAGAGCGAGCATGGCGTGCAGCAGGCGCTGGAGCGATTGATGGCCGGCCGTACCACGCTGGTCATCGCCCACCGCCTGGCCACCGTGCTCAAGGCAGACCGCATCGTGGTGATGGACCAGGGCCGCATCGTGGCCGAGGGTACGCACGCGCAGTTGCTGGCCGAAGGCGGTCTGTATGCTGAACTGGCAAGGCTGCAGTTCATCGATTGATGACAGCCGGCTAACACCCGGCGCGCCAAGCTGGCCACGCGTCAGCAACACCTGCTGAAGGAGGTGCACGATGTCGTTCCGACAGTTCCCCGCCGTCGACAGCAATGGCGACAGCCACATCATCATCGAGTTCAAGCCCGAGGCCAATGGCAGCGGGCACAACTCCGAGTCCACGCCGCGCTACGAGCTGGATGATGGACGCCAGCTGGTCCGCAATGGCCGCGAGTTCACCACCAGTGGCGGTGAAGTGCGGCTGACGATCTGAGGTTCGCCGGGCATGGCCCGGCGCTAGCGGATCTCGTATCGCCCCGCCCTGGTACGTGTCGACCTTGGTCGTATCGCCACGCCCTGGTACGTGTCGACCTTGGTCGTATCGCCACGCCCTGGTAGGTGTCGACCTTGGTCGACACGCTTCTTGCCAAGGGTAGTTGGGCATGGCCCGACGCCATAGAAAGCGTGGTGAATTTTTGACCAACCATCTTGACAGCCTTTCCTGGCAAGGGCTGCAGGCGGTTATCCACACCTTTGCTCAGAAACCATCCACACCGCCTGTGGATGAATATGCTCAGCCCAGCAGCCGTCCGATGCCGCTGGCGTCCACCTCGGCCGCCGCCAGTGCGATGGCGGCCGGATCACTTCCCGCCACGAAACCGATACGGAAGTGCACTTCGCCGCTTGGAGTGCGCGAGGAATGGATCGAGGCCAGGCTGATGCGATGCTGCTCGAACACGTTCAGCAGCTCACGCAACGAACCTGGACGATCTTCCGGCAGGTGTACCGACAACGCGTTGCGCTCGGTCAGGTCGGCCAGCAGGTACCCCACCCGTTCAAAGGTGTAGTTGCCAGCGGCCAGCGCCTGCTCACCGAAGGCATTGTGGTTGGCCGACAGCGACTGCTCGCGGAACGCAGCACGCGCAGTGTCGTCGCCCTGCCCGACCTGTACCTGCAGGGCCTGCAACTGGCCCACCAGGCGCTCCAGCATCGGCGCCACGTAGGGATTGCCGAACTGGATGTCCTCGTAGATCGCCGGGTTCAGCGAGAGGATGCGCGAGATGATCGCCGTATCCAGCTCGAACGACGCGGAGCGGTACGGCATCATCGCAGCAAGATCACCCAACTGCGGCTGGTACTGGCGCAGCACGCCGGCCTGGGCCAGATGGGTGGCATGCACCATCGCCTGCACCAGCGCCATCATCTGGTCGTGATGCTGCGGCGTGGCGCGCACGCACTCGGCCTGCAGCGCCGCGCACAACGCGTCGACCCACGGCTGCCAGTGCTGCAGCCGTGCTTCGCAGACCACCATCACCCGGCCCTTCAGCGTCGGCGCCTTGGGCGGAGCAGTCATCGGGTGCAGCCCGACCACTTCGGCCTGCGAGGCCAGCATCGCCTGTACCGGTGCCTCCTTTACCGAAGTCACATCCAGCCACAGGCGGTCCCGCTCGCGACCGGCCGATTGCCGCACGTATTCGGCGATCAGCGCCGGCGTGTGCCGGATCGGTGCCGAGAACACCAGCACATCGGCCTGCGCCAACAGCTGCTCCGGCGTATGCGAGGTTGCATCGGCCGGGTCGTGGCCGATCACCTGCAACTGCATGTGCTGCTGGAAGAAGCGGGTCAACCAGCGCCCATAGGCGCCGGCGCTACCGATGATGCCGACCGTACGCGGCGTGCGTTCCTGCAGGCCGCTCATGCCACGCGTTCGGCGCGGAAGCGCATGCCTTCGGCCAGCGCGGCAGGCGCCGCGGCGATCACGTCGAATTCCTCGAAGCCGTTGTCCAGGGTCGCTTCCAATGCCGCATGAGTACCGGCGATGGCGCGCGAGATCGCCTGCTGCATTGACTCACCGCGCAGCAGGAACGACACCACCAGCGACATCAGCACGTCGCCGGTACCGGCCACGTCCACCGGCAGCAGCGGCGAGGTCCAGCGCCAGGTTTCCTCGCGGCCGACCGCCAAAGTCACCAACTCACCCGGGTTGCCACCCACGCTGTGCGCGATCACCCAGTGCGGACCGCGGTCCAGCAACGTGCGCGCGGCAGCGATGGCGTCAACCTCGGCCAGCGCAGGCATGCCGGTCAGGCGATTCAGTTCGAAGGCATTGGGCGTCACCAGCCAGGCATGCGGCAGCAAGCGTTCGGCGAAGATCGCCTCCAGGCCCGGTTCCACGTAGGGCCCGGTATGGGTATCGCCGATCACCGGGTCCAGGCAGTAGCGCAGTTGCGGGCAGGCCGGCAGGATTTCATCCAGCCAATCGGCGAACGCGGCGCCATTGGCCGTGCTGCCGAAGTAGCCGGATACCAGCATCTTCGCCCGCTGCGGCAGGCCGCGTTCGCGGGTGCCGAGCAGCAGATCGGCGAACCAGTCGGCGGGCAGCACGCGGCCGCGGGTGGTGTCGTAGAACGGCGCATTGCTGAGCAGCACGGTCGGGATCTCCGCCACGCGCACGCCCAGTGCACGCATCGGCGGCAGCGCGGCGCTGTTGCCGGCGTGGCCGTAGACAAGTTGCGACTGGACCGAGATGACATCGATCGGCGAGGGCCCGTCCGGCCGCTGGCGGCGGCCGTGGACCAGGTGGTTATCAAGGGATTCGCTCATGCCCGCATTCTACGCCCAAGGGGGTTTTCGGCAGGGCTTGCAGCCCTGCACCTGCTTACAGGCCAGATCAACGTCAAAGGCAACAACCGGCTCTGGTCTGTCTGCGTATTTGGCGGGGCGGTGTGGGATGGCAGGACACGCCGTAAACCCATCCATGGGGGCTCGATGGCGCCATCCATGGCGCCAACGGTCCTGCCATCCCACACCGCCCCACCCCGACAGATTCCCGCGGCGGCTGGCAACTAAGACGGTTGGTACGCTCGGCTGTTGGTAGGTGTCGACCTTGGTCGACACATCTGTCAGATATCGAACGAATTCATCTGTGTCGACCAAGGTCGACACCTACAGGCGCCGGACGAAGTTCCGACAGATCGCGGAAAACTGTCGAAGGCGGGGTGGGTCCGGTTGAGGGGGCGTGAGCCGCATGGATGCGGCGACCGAGCTTACATGGACGTACTTGCAGCGTCCCCCTCAACCGGACCCACCACGCCAACCCACGGATAGCCCGCTTCTGCTGTTGACGTTGCCTCTGCGGGTGCAGGGCTGCAAGCCCTGCAAACTAAAACCCCTCAGTGAACAACAGGCCGCGAAGGTGGCAGCCACGCCGCGACAATGCCGAGCAGCGGCAGGAACGCAGTCAGCTGGTAGACATACTCAATGCTGGTCTTGTCCGCCAGCAGGCCCAGCACGGCCGCCCCCAGCCCGCCCATGCCGAACGCGAAGCCGAAGAACAGCCCCGACACCATGCCGATACGGTGCGGCATCATCTCCTGCGCATACACCACGATGGCCGAGAACGCCGAGGACAGCACAAAGCCGATCAGCACCGCCAGCACCGTGGTCCACAGCAGGTCGGCATGCGGCAGCATCAACGCGAACGGCGCCACGCCGAGGATCGAGGTCCAGATGATCGGCTTGCGGCCGATGCGGTCACCCAGTGGGCCACCGAGGAATCCGCCGGCGGCGGAGGCCACCAGGAAGGCGAACAGGTGCAGCTGCGCCTGCGCCACCGGAATGCCGAAGTGGTGGATCAGGTAGAAGGTGAAGTAACTGCCGATGCTGGCCATGTAGAAGTACTTGCTGAAGATCAGCACGAGCAGGATCACCAGCACCCTGGCCACGGTGCGCGGCGGATGGCGCGGGGCCATCGACGCGGTGCTGGCCGGACGCGGTGTACCCAGGTGCAGCGCGTACCAGCGACCGACATAGGTCAGCAATGCAATGCCGATCAGGGCGGCGCCGGCAAACCACGATGCGGCATGCTGGCCATACGGCACGATCACCGCGGCGGCAATCAACGGGCCCAGCGCGGTACCGAAGTTGCCGCCGACCTGGAACACCGACTGCGCGAAACCATGGCGACCGCCCGAGGCCAGCCGCGCGATGCGCGAGGCTTCCGGGTGGAAGATGGCCGAACCAATGCCGACCATCGCCGCCGCCAGCAGCACCATCGTGTAGTTCGGCGCGAAGCCGAGCAGCAGCATGCCGCACAGGGTCGAGGCCATGCCGATCGGCAGCGAATACGGCGCCGGACGGCGATCGGTGGCGATGCCGATCAGCGGCTGGAAGATCGATGCGGTGAGCTGGTAGGTCAGCGTGATCAGGCCGATCTGGGTGAAGCTGAGATTGAAGCCACCCTTGATCACCGGATAGATGGCCAGGATCAGCGACTGCATCATGTCGTTGACGACATGCGAGGTAGAAATGGCGGCCAACACGCCGGGAGCCACCGGGCGTGAGGTCGTTTTGGGGGAAGCCAGGGTCGACATGGACACAGTCAGGTTGGGGGCGAGCCACGCATGCTACGGTTGCACCGCCCTCCCTTCTGCCGCGTTCTGGTCATGGCCTATCGCAAAAAGGACATCCCCTGCCCGGTCCGCGAAACCGCTCCCTGGCGGGAGGTGCCGATACAACGACCGGTGACCTGCCGTGCCCGCCATTACCAGGCCGGCACGCATATCTCGCCGCACAAGCACCGTCGCCACCAGTTGGTCTATGCGCAGTCCGGGTTGATGGTGGTGCGCTCGGAAGTCGGCCGCTGGGTAGTGCCTTCCACCCGTGCGATCTGGGTGCCTGCCGGCATTGCCCATGCGGTCGACTGCATTGCCGAGGTACACATGCGCAGCCTGTATGTGGAGCCGGAGTTCGCGCCACACCTGCCTGCCGAAGCTTTCGCGATACAGGTGGCCCCCCTGCTGCGCGAACTGCTGTTGGCTGCCAGCCTGATCGAGGGCACGCACGAGGACGACAGCCGCGATGGCCGTGTGGTGCGCCTGCTGCTGGACGAACTGCGGCGGATGGATGCGCTGCCGCTGCACCTGCCGGAACCGTCCGATCCCCGCCTGCTGAAGATCTGCCTGCACATCCAGAAGCATCCTGCGGATGACGCAACGTTGCAGGACTGGGCGCAGGCACTGGCGGTGGACGTGAAAACCATCCAGCGTCATTTCGCCAGCGAATTGGGCATGACCTTTGGCCAGTGGCGGCAGCAGGCACGGCTGCTGGCAGCAATGGAACGGCTGGCGCTCGGCGAAAAGGTCATCGATGTCGCACTGGCGATGGGCTATGACAGCCCGAGTGCATTCACCAGCATGTTCAAGCGCCAGCTCGGGCAGACGCCGGCGGCGTTTTTCCGGTAGCGCCGGGCCATGCCCGGCGGCGGCAGTGCGGCACCACAAACGAAAACGCCGGGCACGGCCCGGCGCTACCGTTCAACGTTTCCGTTGAAGACTCAGGACGTCATCCGGTCCCAGAAGCCCTTCACGCCATCGATGAAGGTCGCCGACTTCGGCGAGTGCTTGCGCGCATCCTCACCGTTGAAGGTCGCTTCAAACTGCTCCAGCAGCTTGCGCTGATCGTTGGTGAGGTTGACCGGGGTCTCCACCACCACACGGCAGTACAGGTCGCCTTCGCTGCGGCTGCGCACCGAACGCACGCCCTTGCCGCGCAGGCGGAACAGCTTGCCGGTCTGGGTCTCGGCCGGGATGCGGATTTCCGCTTCACCGCCAAGGGTTGCCACACGCACGGTGTCGCCCAGCGCAGCCTGCGAGATGCGGATCGGCACTTCGCAGTGCAGGTCGTCGCCATCGCGCTGGAAGATCGCGTGCTCGCGTACCCGCACTTCCACGTACAGATCGCCTGGCGGCGTACCGGCCGGGCCGGCCTCGCCTTCGCCCGACAAACGGATGCGGTCGCCGGTATCCACGCCCGCCGGCACCTTCACCGACAGCACCTTGTCTTCCTCGACACGGCCGTTGCCGTGGCAGGTCTTGCAGGGCTTGGCGATGATCTGGCCGCGGCCGCCGCAGTTGTGGCAGGCCTGCTGCATGGCGAAGATGCCGCGCTGGATGCGCACCTGGCCGCGACCATGGCAGACGTTGCAGGTCTCGACCTTGCCGTCTTCGGAGCCGCTGCCATCGCAGTCGCCACATTCGGCCAGGGTTGGAATTTCGATGCGGCGCTCGACGCCACGCACCGCTTCTTCCAGGTCCAGCTCCATCACGTAACCGATATCGGCACCACGGCGGGCCTGGCGCGGGCCACCGCCGCCTGCACCACCAAAGATGTTGCCGAAGATGTCGCCGAAAATATCGTTCATGTCCGGGCCGCCCGGACCGCCGCCACCGCCCATGCCGTGCTCGAACGCGGCGTGGCCGTGGCTGTCGTACATGCGGCGCTTGTTGCCGTCGGACAGCACTTCGTAGGCTTCCTTGCACTCCTTGAAGGATGCTTCGGCCGCCGCATCACCCGGGTTGCGGTCCGGGTGGAACTTCATCGCACAACGGCGGTAGGCCTTCTTCAGCTCTTCGTCGTTGGCAGTGCGGGCAACGCCCAGCACTTCGTAGTAATCGCGCTTGCTCATATCGTGGATCGCATTCCGGAAAGTCGGGATTCGTCAAAGCGGAAGAGCGGAACCAGGTCCGCTCTTGCGTCGGGCGCCCCGACACGCCAGAGGGCGGTCAGGACCCTGGTACGACAACGGGACGCTGGCAGGCAGCGTCCCGCGTCGGTCCGGATCAGGACTTCTTGTCGTCCTTGACTTCGGTGAACTCGGCATCCACCACGTCATCCTGCGCCTTGCCCGCATTGCCGGCGTCGGCGCCCGGGGCGGCACCGCCCTGCTCGGCCGAAGCAGCGGCGAACAGCGACTGGCCAGCTTCCTCCAGCACCTTCGACTTGGCTTCGATCTGCGCCTTGTCGTCACCCTTCATCGCGGTTTCCAGGTCAGCCAGGGCCGCTTCCACCTTGCCGATGACATCGCCGCCAACCTTGCTGCCGTGCTCGGTGATGGCGCTGCGGGTGCCGTGGATCAGGGCGTCGGCCTGGTTGCGGGCCTGCACCAGTTCCTGGAACTTCTTGTCTTCTTCGCGGTTGGCTTCCGCATCGGCGACCATGCGCGCGATCTCTTCCTCGGACAGGCCCGAACCGGCCTTGATCTCGACCTTCTGTTCCTTGTTGGTCTTCTTGTCCTTGGCCGACACGTGCAGGATGCCGTTGGCGTCGATGTCGAAGGACACTTCCACCTGCGGCAGGCCACGCGGGGCCGGCTCGATGCCGGACAGGTCGAACTTGGCCAGCGACTTGTTGAAGCGGGCCTGTTCGCGCTCACCCTGCAGCACGTGCACGGTCACCGCCGACTGGTTGTCCTCGGCGGTGGAGAACACCTGCGAGGCCTTGGTCGGGATGGTGGTGTTCTTTTCGATGATCTTGGTGAACACACCGCCCATGGTTTCGATACCCAGCGACAGCGGGGTCACGTCCAGCAGCAGCACGTCCTTGACGTCGCCGCCCAGCACGCCGCCCTGGATCGCAGCACCCAGTGCCACGGCTTCGTCCGGGTTGACGTCCTTGCGCGGTTCCTTGCCGAAGAACTCGGTCACCGCCTGCTGCACCTTCGGCATGCGGGTCTGGCCGCCGACCAGGATCACTTCGCTGATGTCGCTCGAACGCAGGCCGGCATCGTTCAGGGCGACGCGGCACGGCTCGATCGACTTCCTGATCAGCTCTTCCACCAGCGACTCCAGCTTGGCGCGGGTCAACTTGATGTTCAGGTGCTTCGGACCCGACGCGTCAGCGGTGACGTACGGCAGGTTCACTTCGGTCTGCTGGGCGCTGGACAGCTCGATCTTGGCGCGCTCGGCAGCATCCTTCAGGCGCTGCAGGGCCAGCGGATCCTTGCGCAGGTCGATGCCCTGGTCCTTGTTGAACTCTTCAACCAGGTACTCGATGACGCGGTTGTCGAAATCTTCGCCGCCCAGGAAGGTGTCACCGTTGGTGGCCAACACTTCGAACTGCTTTTCACCATCGACGTTGGCGATCTCGATCACCGAAACGTCGAAGGTGCCGCCGCCCAGGTCGTACACCACGATCTTGCGATCCTTGTTGTCGCCCTTGTCCAGGCCATAGGCCAGCGCGGCCGCGGTCGGCTCGTTGATGATGCGCTTGACGTCCAGGCCGGCGATGCGGCCAGCGTCCTTGGTTGCCTGGCGCTGGCTGTCGTTGAAGTAGGCCGGCACGGTGATGACCGCTTCGGTGACCTTCTCACCGAGGAAGTCCTCGGCGGTCTTCTTCATCTTCTCCAGCACCTTGGCCGAGATTTCCTGCGGTGCCATCTTCTTGGCATCGCTGGTGGCCACCCAGGCATCGCCATTGTCATGGGCCAGGATGCTGTACGGGACGTGCGCGATGTCCTTCTGCACTTCGGCGTCGGTGAACTTGCGGCCGATCAGGCGCTTTACCGCGTAGAAGGTGTTCTTGGGGTTGGTGACGGCCTGGCGCTTGGCCGAGGCACCCACCAGGACTTCGCCGTCCTTGGTGTAGGCGACGATCGACGGAGTGGTGCGATCGCCTTCCGAATTCTCGATGACGCGGGCCTTGCCGCCGTCCATGATCGCCACGCACGAGTTGGTGGTGCCGAGGTCGATACCAATGATCTTGCCCATGGGGGAGACTCCTGAAGAATGCTGTTTAGGTCAGTCCGGCCGTTCGGCCGGTGGATGAATACGAAGTGGGGGAGGCCCGTGGAACATTCAAGCCATCCTCCGAACGCTGTGTTTCCGGTTGTCCGGCGCGTTCAGCGTCGGGTCGGGCGCGGGCCGTGCCCGCCTCCCGGCCCCGCGGGGGTCAGTCGGCCGCCACCACCACCAGCGCCGGCCGCAGCAGGCGCTCGTTGAGCAGGTAGCCCTTCTGGAACACGGTCACCACGCTGCCCGGGGCGGCACCCGGAGTCGGCACCTGGCTGATGGCCTGGTGATGCTCCGGATTGAACGGCTGGCCGGTCGGGTCCAGCAGGACCAGGCCGTTGTCGCCGGCGACCTTCAGCAGCTGCCGGTAGGTCAGCTCCAGGCCTTCACGCAGCGGATGGGCATCATCGCCGGCGGCCTTCAGGCCGGCATCCAGGCTGTCGAACACCGGCAGCAGCTCGCCCAGCAGCTTCTCGTTGGCGAACTTGCGGGCCTGCTCGATGTCGCGGGCAACGCGCTTGCGCTGGTTCTCGAGGTCGGCGCGTTCGCGCAGTACATCGGCCTTGACCTGCTCAAGCTCGGCGCGCAGGCGCTCCACTTCGTCGTTCACGCCGGCGGCGGCGGCCGCATCGGCGGCACTCTGCTGGGATTCGATATCTGGATGTTCGTGGTTCATGTCTGGGTCCCTGGCGGTCAATCTCCGCCTCCACCCACCCTAGTGTGGGCGGGATGCTGCGTTTCAAGCGTCGGATGTTCCGGGAGTACGCCCGGCCGGTGAAAAGGCCGCGCCGAGCACATCGGCGGTGGCCTGGACCAGCGGGATCATGCGGTCGTAGGCCATCCGCTTGGGCCCGATCACGCCCAGCACGCCCAGCACCTGGCCATTGGCGGTGTACGGGGCGGTGACCAGCGAGACGCCCTGCAGCGGCATCATCCCTGTCTCCTCACCGATGAAGATGCGCACGCCCGGGGCCTGGATGGTGCGCTCCAGCAGCTGCAGGATCTCGCGTTTGCTGGAAAACAGCTCGAACAGCTCACGCAGTCGCTCCAGGTCGGACAGGTCCTGTACTCCCATCAGCCGGGTCTGGCCGGCCACCAGCATGTCGTCGGCCGGCGGCTGCAGCGCCTGCTCGGCCAGCTCGATGCTGCGCGCCAGCAGCTGCTCCAGCTCCGAGCGGGCGTCGCGCAGCTCCAGCAGCAGGCGGGTACGGATCTCGGCCATCGGCAGGCCGGCGAAATGGGCATTGAGGTAGTTGGCGACCTGCTCCAGCTGGCCTGGCGCGAAGTCCTGACGGGTCTCGATGACGCGGTTCTGCACCTCGTTGTCGGCGAACACCAGGATCGCCAGCACCCGGCGTCCATCCAGCGCCACGAAATCGATCTGGCGGAAGGCGAACTGCTCGCGCCGTGGCGCGCTGACCACGCCGACGAAATGGCTCATCGCCGACAGCAGTTCCGAGGCGCTGCCGAGCAGGGCCTGGGTGCTGCCGCCGCCCGCCAGCTCCTGACGCAGGCGGGCCAGCTCGCCCTCACCCGGCGGCTGCATCTGCAGCAGGCTGTCGACGAACACCCGGTAGCCATGCGCGGTCGGGACGCGCCCGGCCGAGGTATGCGGCGACGCCAGCAGCCCCAGGTCTTCGAGGTCGCCAAGGATGTTGCGGATGGTGGCCGGGCTGACCTCCAAGCCGGCCACGCGCGCCAGCGTCTGCGAGCCGACCGGCTCGCCGTCCTGGATGTAACGCGCGATCAGCGTGCGCAGCAGATGGCGCGCACGCGGGGCAAGCTGGTCGGGAGAACCGTGCATGGAATCAACCTGTGAGACACGGACACTAGATAATGGCGGCGCATCACCTTGGCAAGTCATTGGACCTCCCTCGCCCACGTGCTAGCGTTGCGCGGCTGCTGATACCCCTTACCCATGCTCAGACATCTTTCGATCAAGGATTTTGCCGTTGTCCGCGCCACCGAACTGGAGTTCGGGCCCGGCATGACGGTCGTTTCAGGCGAGACCGGCGCCGGCAAGTCGCTGATGGTCGACGCCCTGGGCTTCCTGTCCGGCCTCCGCGCCGACAGTGGCGTGGTCCGCCACGGTGCCGCGCGCGCCGAGCTTTCCGCCGAATTCGCGCTGGACCAGCTGCAGGCCGCACGCCAGTGGCTGGCCGACAACGAGCTGGACGATGAGGAACAGTGCCAGCTGCGGCGGGTGATCCGCGCCGATGGCGGTTCACGTTCGTGGATCAACGGCCGCCCGGTGACGCTGGCACAGCTGGCGGACCTGGCCGGATTGCTGGTCGAAATCCATGGCCAGCATGAGCAGCAGGCCCTGCTGACGCGTCCGTCGCAGCTGGCCCTGCTCGACGCCTATGCCCGCAACGAGGACGAGCGCCGCCAGGTGCGCCGTGCCGCCGCCGCCTGGCAGACGCTGGTCGACGAATCGCTTGCCCTGTCGCAACAGGGCGACGTCAGTGACCGGATCGGCTTCCTCGAACACCAGCTGCGCGAGCTCGACCGCGAGGACCTGGAGCCGGAGTCGATCACCGCACTCGGCGCCAGCCACCGCCGCCAGGCCCATGCCAGCGCCCTGTTGAGCGCCTGCCAGGCGGCCAGCAACCAGCTCAACGGCGACGACGGCAGTTCCGCGCTGGACCTGCTGCAACAGGTCCGCCACGAGCTGTCGAGGCTGATCGAGCACGACCCGCGCCTGGGCGAGGTGGACGGCCTGATCGAGAACGCCTCGATCCAGCTCCACGAAGCCCTGTCGCTGCTGGACCGGGTGCACGATGACCTCGACGCCGACCCCGAGCAGTTCGAGGAGAACGAGCGTCGCCTCGGCCGCCTGCACGACCTGGCCCGAAAGCACCGCGTGCCGATGGACGAGCTCGGCGCGCAGCGCGAGCGCATGCATGCCGAAGTGGAACAGCTGCGTGGCGCCGACGAGCGCCTGCAGCGCCTGGCCGGCGAGATCGACAAGGCCGCCGCCGCCTGGCGCGTACAGGCCGACGTACTGTCCGCCAGCCGCCGCAGCGCTGCTGCCGAACTGTCGGCCACCACCACCGGCATTATTGCCGAGCTGGGCATGGGCGGCGGCCAGTTCCTGATCGAGCTGGAGCCGCAGGACGCCGGCAAGCCCGATCCGCAGGGTGCCGAACGCGTGGAATTCCTGGTCGCGGCCAACGCCGGCCAACCGCCGCGCGCGCTGCGCAAGGTGGCCTCCGGCGGTGAACTGTCGCGCATCTCGCTGGCCATCGAAGTGGCCGCGCTGGACCTGGATGCGGTGCCGACCATGGTGTTCGACGAAGTCGACTCCGGCATCGGCGGCGCGGTGGCTGACATCGTCGGGCAGAAGCTGCGTGCGCTTGGCGAGAAGCGCCAGGTTCTGTGCGTGACCCACCTGCCGCAGGTCGCCTCGAAGGGCCATGCGCACTACCGGGTCAGCAAGGCGCCGGTGGAAGGCATGACCCAGAGCGCAGTGGAAAAGCTGGACAGCAAGGCGCGCGAAGAAGAACTGGCACGCATGCTCGGCGGCGTGGAAGTGAGCAAGGAAGCGCGCGCCGCCGCACGCAAGCTGCTGCAGGTCTGAGGCCCGCTTTTGTAGCGTCGGGCCATGCTCGACTTCCGCACGGTAGTGCCGGCCGCTGGCCGGCACCCCGACGCGGTTGGGCGAAGATCGTAAGGTTGCCGGCCAACGGCCGGCACTACCAGGCTCACCCCAACGGCCGCGCCAGATCCACCGTTTCCACCAGGAAATCGAGGAACGCGCGTACGCGTAGCGGCAGGTAACCGCCCTGCCCCAGGAACACTGCGTGCACCTCTTCGAGGTCACCGGGATTGGCCGCTTCCAGCACCGGCAACAGGCGTCCGGCAGCGATGTCCTCCTGCACCTGATAGGTCGCCAGTCGCGCCATGCCCAAGCCCCCCAGCACCAGCTGACGCAGTGCATTGCCGTTGCTGGCGCGGGCATTGCCGCTGGGCAGCAGCATCCGCTCGCGCCCTTCCTGCAGCAATGGCCAGCCCTGCATCGCACGCGCATGGCCGATGTCCAGACGGTTGTGCGACAGCAGCTCTTCAGCGTTGCGCGGCAGGCCGTGCCGCTGCGCATAGGCCGGTGCGGCCACGATCATCATCCGCGTTGCGCCCAGCCGTCGCGCGACCAGGCTGGAACTCTTCAGTGGGCCGGCGCGCACGGCCACGTCGGTGCGCTGCTCGAGCAGGTCGATCACCTCGTCATTCAAGGTCAGGTCCACCCCGACCTGCGGGTTGCGCTCGAGGAACGCCGGCAGCAGCGGCAACAGGAAATGCTGGCCGAACGGCACGTTGGAATTGACCCGCAGCCGTCCGCGCGGCTCGGCATGCGCGCTGGCGCAACGCTCGGCCTCCTCCAGGTCGGCGAGCACGCGCAGGCCACGCTCATAGAACGCGCAGCCCTCCGGGGTCAGCTGCAGCTGGCGGGTGGAACGCTGCAGCAGGCGCGTGCCCAGCCGCTGCTCCAGCCGTGCCACCAGCTTGCTGACTGCCGACGGCGTCATGTCCAGCGTACGGGCGGCGGCGGAAAAGCCACCGGTCTCGATCACCCGCACGAACACTTCCAGTTCGCCGGATCGGTTGATGTCGGGTCGTGCCATGGCTATGAATACAGTTCACAGATGATTATCCATGCGCAGTCTAGTTCACAGATCACTGCGGAATCACCATGGCGCTCCCTCCTCCCGGGATTGCCCGATGAACCGCTTCAGCCAGCTCACCGCCGCCGCGTTGATCACCCTGTCCGGCGCTGCCAGCGCCGCCCCTGCCCCGCACTGGGTCGCCAGCTGGCAGGCCAGCCCGCAGTGGGTGTGGGGCGCGGATTTCCTGTTTCCCACCCTTATTCCGGCCGAGCTGCATGACCAGACCTTCCGCCAGACCGCGCGTATCAGCCTGGGCGGCCCTCGGCTGCGGGTGCGACTGAGCAATGCCTACGGCACCCAGCCGCTGCGGATCGGAGCGGCGAGTGTGGCGGCACAGGCAGGCGCAACGCCGCAGCCACTCCGTTTCGACGGCCAGCCCGGCGTGCTGATCGCCCCCGGCCAGGAACGGCTGAGCGATCCTCTGCCACTGGCCACCAAACACCGCCAGGCCCTGCAGGTCAGCGTCTACGTGCCCGGACCAATCCCGTTGCAGACCTTCCATTGGGACGGCCGCCAGACCAGCTGGATCGCCGAAGGCGACCAGAGCCGAACCCTCGACCTGCAGCGGGCCAGCCCCAGCACTGCCCGGTTGTTCCTGACCGGCATCGAGGTCGAGGCGGCGGCCAGCGCGCGCAGCGTGGTGGTGATCGGCGATTCAATCACCGACGGCGCTACCGCCACCCTCGACCAGGACCAGCGCTGGACCGACCATCTGGCGGCGCGCCTGGCACCGCAAGGCGTGGCCGTGGTCAACGCCGGCATCTCCGGTGGCCGGTTGCTGCGCGACGGGATGGGGGACGCCGCCCTCAGTCGCTTCCAGCGTGACGCGCTGGACCAAGCGGGCGTGGCCAGCGTGATCGTGCTGATCGGCATCAACGACATCAGCTGGCCCGGCACCGCCTTCGCCCGGAACCAGGTGCGGCCAACGCTGGCCGAACTGCAGGCTGGCTATCGCGCCTTGGCCGACCAGGCCCGTGGCCGGGGCCTGCGCATTCTGGTTGCCACCCTGACGCCGTTCGCCGGCGCCCTGCCCGGCACGCCGCTGGACGACTACTACCAGCCGGAAAAAGAAGCGCTGCGCCAGCAGCTCAATGCCTGGCTGCGTACCGGGAGCCCGTTCGATGCGGTGATCGATCTGGATGCCGCCCTGCGCGACCCGGCGGATCCGTCACGGATGGCTGCCGCCTATGACTCCGGCGACCACCTGCACCCGGGCGATGCGGGCAACCAGGCGATGGCCGAGGCGGTGGATCTGGACGCCGTGCTGGGCAGGCCGGGGTCGGATCCCCTTCCCGCAGGGAAAGGGCGCTGACCCCATCAACGAAAAACCCCGGGCAGGCCCGGGGTCTTGTCGCATCCAGCTGGCCGGAACGGCTTACTTGCGCTTCTTGCGCACGTACAGCACCAGCGAGTGCTCTTCCAGCTCGTAGCCGTGGTCGGCTGCGATCTTGCGCTGCAGCTCCTCGATCTCGTGGCTTTCGAACTCGATGATCTTGCCGCTGTCCACGTCGACCATATGGTCATGGTGGCCACCACGGTCCAGCTCGTAGACGGCCTGGCCGCCTTCGAAATTGTGCTTGAGCACGAGGCCGGCGGCCTCGAACTGGGTCAGCACCCGGTACACCGTGGCAAGGCCGATCTCGTCGCCGTGCTCGAGGAGCTGGCGGTAGATATCTTCGGCGGTCATGTGGTGCTGGGCGTTGCGCTGCTCGAGCAGCGCCAGGATCCGCATCCGCGGATGGGTCACCTTCAGGCCGACTTTACGCAGGTCGTGGGTTTCCATAGGTCTCCGTTCATTGGCGATTTAGCGCCAGCTGCCTCGGATTGGGTCGCGGTGGCACGCCGGGAGTGTATCATCGGTTTGATTTCCCCAACCGCCAGTCCCGATGCGCAATCTCCTGTTGGTCGCCGCCGTCGCCCTGTCCACCACCGGGTGCGGCATCATCTACAAGCAACCCATCTATCAGGGCAACCTGATCCGGGAAGATGCCGTGGCCAAGCTGCAGGTCGGGCAAAGCAAGCAGCAGGTCACCGCGCTGCTGGGCACCCCGTCCATTCCCGACCCGTTCCATGCGCAGCGCTGGGACTACACCGCCAGCCAGCGCGTGAACCGCCTCGGCCGTACCGAGGTGAAGAACTTCACCGTGTTCTTCGAGAACGACAACGTGACCCGCTGGGAAGGCGAGTACTTCCCGGGCAACGACAAGGCCCTGGCCCAGCAGACCGTCCGCCAGTTCGGCCGCAACCTGCCGAAGGACAAGAAAAAGAAGGGCCGCTGAGGCCCCCTGCCCGTCCACTCGGACGGGTTGCGGGAATCAACCGCCGAGCGCGCGACGCCGGCGGTTGTCCTTGGGGTCGGCCAGCAGCGGGCGTAGCAGCTCGATGCGGTCGCCATCCAGCAGTACCTGCTGCGGGCGCGCCAGTACGCCGTGCACGGCCACGGCCACGGCCGGGCATCCAGCACTGCCTTCCAACGCGGCAGCGACAATGGCTTCAGCCACGGTGGCGCCCTCTTCCAGCTGCAGCCGGCGCGAGAGCACCTGTTGCGGCCAGGCCAGCACCACCTCGACCTCGATCATCGTTCAGGCCTCGTCGGCGACGCGGACGAAGTCGTTGACCATGCGGTCGGCCAGCCCCTGGAAGCCGATCGCCAATGCCGGGCCAAGCAGCCGCGAGCTGGGCTCGAACTCCAGGGTCAGGGTCACCTTGCAGGCATCCTCGGCCAGCACATGGAATTCCCAGCGGCCGTGCAGTTGCTTGAACGGACCGTCACGCAGCTGCATGTCGATGCTGTGCGGGCGCTGCAGGGTGTTTTCGGTCTGGAACCAGGTACTGAACGAGCCCAGGCCCAGGTCCAGGCGCGCGACAAGGCGGTCCTCGCCCTGCTCCAGGATCTGGGCAGCCGAGCACCAGCGGAAGCGGCGCGGATAAGCCTGGACATCGTTGACCAGGTCGAACATGCGTGCGGCCGAATGTTCGACCAGGGCGCTGCGGCGGATAGTTGGCATGAATACAGGACGTTTCGGCAATCGACCGGGCGGGCCCGAATCGGAGACAATACGGAAATGAGCAAGAACAGCGGCAAGGATAAAGCAAAGAGCGCGACGGCCAACAAAACCATCGCGTTGAACAAGCGTGCCCGTCACGAGTACCACATCGAAGATCGCTTCGAGGCCGGCCTGGCCCTGCAGGGCTGGGAAGTGAAGTCGATCCGTGCTGGCCGCGGCAACATCGTCGACGCCTACGCCTACGTCAAGGATGGTGAGATCTTCCTGATCGGCGCGCAGATCACCCCGTTGATCCAGGCCTCGACCCATGTGGTGGCCAATGACCGGCGCGAGCGCAAGCTGCTGCTGCACCGGAGCGAGATCGACAAGCTGGTGGGCAAGGTCGAGCGTGATGGCTACACGATCGTGCCAACGGCGATGTACTGGAGCAAGAACAAGATCAAGCTGGAAGTGGCGCTGGCCAAGGGCAAGCAGACCCACGACAAGCGCGATGCTGCCAAGGATCGTGACTGGGCGATCGAGAAGCAGCGCGTGATGCGTCGCGGTAACCGCGACGCATGATCACTCCCATCGGCGCCATGGTGACTGCCAGCGCCGATGAAATGCGCACGTTGTGCGCGCGCCTGCTGGCCTTCAACCAGGCCCACGGCGGCGATTCATTCGATGAGACTCCAGTCCGCTTGGCCTGGCATGACGAGCACGGCGCGCTGCGCGGTGGTGTGCTGGCCGACGTCTGTGCCGGCTGGCTGCAGGTACATGTGCTGTGGGTAGACCCGGAACTGCGCGGGCAAGGCATCGGCCAGCGGCTGCTGGCGGAAGCAGAAGCCGTTGCGCACCGCCATGGCGCCCGCAGCGTGATGCTGGATACCTTCGACTGGCAGGCCGAAGCCTTCTACCTGCGGCAGGGCTACACCGTGTATGGGCGACTGCCCGACTGCCCACCCGGTCATGAGCGGATCTACCTGCGCAAACCATTGTCTGGTTCCTGGCCGCAGCGGCTGTAGAAGCCGCCGGTCGGTCAACCCGCCAGCATGCCCTGCCTGCGCATCCGCGGCGCCAGCGCTGCGTGCATCACCGCCAGGTGCATCACAACGGCCAGTTCCGGCGCGTAGCGGTCATCGCCCGCCCGCCACTTCCGGGCCAATTCAGCCGCATCAGCCGGCAACAGCGCCAGTAGTTGGGCGTCATCCAGCGAATCAGCCGCGCCCTGCAGCTGCCGGGCCATCTGGCGCGACTGCCAGACATGCACACCGATGCTGAGGCTGGCCAGCGACATCAGGACTACGGCCAGCCCGTGCTCAAACCACTGCGACAGCACCTCCGGCCCCCACAGCAGGGCAGCCAGCACCGCCAGCGCCGGCAGGCGCCAGCCCAGCCAATGGAACCGGCCCCGCTGCGACCAATGCACCACCACCGCGCTGGCCACCAACGCGGCAGCGGCCGTAGCCGGCAACTCAGTCAGCCAGGTGGCCGCCAGCAGCACCGCCAGCACCGCCCACACCCAGCCCGGCGGCAACGCGCGCCGCTGGTAGTCGGCACCGACCGGCCCGACCAGTTGTCGCAGGCTGCGTTGTTGGCTTGCATCGGTCACCCACCGTCTCCGTGTCCGTCCTGGCTTGGATGATCGTTGCCAGTGTGTCGCAAATTCGTGCCCACGAAGTTAGCAATCCGCTATGACATGCGCTCTACAACAAGTTGCGGATTGACAAGGCGCGCGGGTGGCGGCCGCGCTCACCCCGCTGACAGATCCTTGCTGAGGAACACCCTGCACGTACCGGGCGGATCGCACGGCACTTCACCGAATACGGTCCAGCCATGCTTCACATAGAAGTTCGGCGCCTGGAAGCTGATGGTGTACAGCACACCTGAGCGGCAACCCCGCCGCCGCGCCTCGTCTTCCGCAGCCTTCAACACACGCGAGCCCAGCCCGCTGCCTCGGTATTCCGGTGGCAGATGGAACAGATCGACAAACCACAGGCCCAGCGACGTTCGCCCCGTAAGGCCCCCTACCACCTTGCCGCTGGCTGGATCGGTAACCAGTACCGCCAGCGCGCGTCGATCGGCATACCCCGCCGCCTCCAGATTGAACTGGTCCAGGCCACTGCCAATCAGGTCCAGCGCCTCGTCGCTGGGTTCATCCGTTACAGCGATTTCAAGCGACATCGGCTCCGTCCATAGGCTGCATATCCAGGATCCTGATCCTATCAACCCTGCGTGCACCCGGCGCAGCGCCCAACGCTATTTCACCTTGTCGTCAGCACAGGCAGATGCCGCTGCATCCAACAGCGAGCCGGCCTCCAGGCGTGGCGCAGGACCTGTTGCCGGGAACGCTGCCGCGAGCGCCTTCGCTGCACGGTCTGCATGGGGCTGGATGTACCAGGACGACTCCGGCGGCAGCGTGCCACCGCGCACCCCCTGCTCGAACCGGTATTGGCCCCAGTAGATCGCCAGCGGTTCCTCCAGCGCATTCAATGGGTTGCGCAGCGTCAGCGCGGCCGGGCACAACGTCACGAAGGCTTCGGCCAACGCCCTTCGTTGTGCTGGCTGCTGCCCAGCGGAAAGAAAGTGGCTGTACTCGTGCATCACGATCGGTGCCCAGTCTTCCTCGGCATCGAACGTCGAGAACAGAAAGATGTAACCGCCCCGCAGCTTGGCCTGGGTCTGCATCGCATCCGGCCACCAGAGGAAACGCACCTGGAAGGTGGCTGGAGCATCCACTCTGAAGAACGCCTGCATCTGCGCCGCAAGCCCGCCGACCGGGCGGGCTGCCAGCTGCCTTGCGAGTTCGCGCTTCTTCGCGTTGAATGGCGCCTGCCCTGCCAGCAGCAGGCGGGCATGCGGGGCGAAGTGCGCGTAGTACCGCCACAGCAGCCTCTGGTCACGGCGGTCCTGGCCGATAATCGCGGCCCTGACGGCTGCATCGAACGATTCTGCCGCCAGGAAATGGCTGGCGAACGGATCGCCGTCGCGGGTATCTGCACCTGCGAACACCCGCTCGGCCGCCGCGGCCATTACCTCGTGATCACGCGCCAGTGGTGACGTGCGCTGGCGGAACGCGGCATAGGCAGCCAACAACGCGCGGTCCCGCTCGTCCAGGCCGAAGCGCCGCTGCCATTCCTTCTTGTAGACCGAAGCGGTGTATCCCGGCAGCCAATCGGGCAGGTTGTCGAGCAGGTTGAACAGGTCCAGCGATGGACTGTAAGCCACCTCCACCGTCGCCTGCGGGGATTCGGCCGCTACGACGGGCCGTGCCTGCATTGCCAGAACGGCCGCGGCAAGCGCACCCGCCCATCCCAGTCGCATCTTGCCGGAGCTGACGGATACGACCATGGGAGGCTCGTGGAAGGACGTCGGGAAATTCGAGCACGCCTCCCCGGGGATGGCAACGTGCCAAGCGGCAGGGGCACGAGGCAATCCCCACGCGTGACTGTTCAGGAAGATTGCCGTACCATCTGTCCTGTTAGGCAGGTTCCTGGGCGACATCTGATCAACTTGGAACCTGAAAGCCTTGCAAGACTTGAAGAAACCGGGGGTGCATTGGTTTCGACGGGGGTTGTGAAGTCGCCTGGCGCATGCCGAGGGGGTAGCTTTCCTCGTAAATCCAGCTGCAAAACTCTAGTTGCCAACGACGACAACTACGCTCCGGTCGCTCTCGCAGCCTAAAAACTGCGGTGCGTGACCTTCTGCCGACTTAGGCGGAGCCTCGAAACTGCTTGTGTCCATGCTCGCAGCGTAGAGTCATTATCATGGAATCGCGCTGGGCGGCTGCCTGTCAGTCCGGCACTAGAACACAACAGGCTGGTTCCCGGGTGCGCTTTGCACACCGTGCTGCTCGGGGATGAGATTCAACGGTGAGCTAAGCATGTAGTGCTGGGGATGGAGTGCCTTCGGACGGCGGTTCAATTCCGCCCACCTCCACCAACGAACGGTTCGTCACGAACCGGAGAAGCCCGGAAATTCCACCAACGTGGGTTTCCGGGCTTTTTTATTGCCCGCCTCGCCTCGCTGCGAAATTCACCACCCAGGCGCAGTCGCGACCCGATGCCGTCAAGCAATGTCGGCATTGCACATCTTCTCTCGCTTTCGACATCACTAAACCACTTCAGAAATTTCCCACCCTCTCCTTGGGGGGGATGTGCCCGCGAAGCCGTTCGTCCTTGGTCGCCATCAAGAGGAGACCACGGGTCACCTGCACCCTGCACACCGAAGCCGAGCCCGAGGGGCACGGCCTGTTCGACACATCTTCCACAAAGGAACTGTATCCATGCGTACGTCGCTTCGGGTTTCCCTTGCCAGTGCCATCACCCTGGTCCTGGCCAGCGCCCCCGCCTTCGCCCAACCCACCGAACGGGTATGGACGCGAGGCATGGCCAGCAACGAGCAGTACAGCAGTTTCATCGTCAAGTACCGGGACGGCAGCAGCAAGCGCGTCTCCGCCGACACCGCCCAGGACGCGCTGAAGAAGCGCCTCGGCGTCCAGCAGCGCAGCAAGCGTTCGATCGGCAGCGCACCGACTTCGGCTGCCTCCGTGACCCATCAACGCCGCATGGGCGGTGGAGCCGACGTGGTCACCACGGACAAGCCACTGGACCGTCCGGAGGCCGAGATCCTGATGCAGCGCATCGCCGACGATCCGGACGTCGAGTATGTGCAGCCGAACTACATGATGAGTGCATTCGCCACGCCGAACGACCCGCGCTATGGGGAGCAATGGCACTACAGCAACCCGACCAGTGGCGCTCGCCTGCCCGGCGCGTGGGATCGCTCCACCGGCCAGGGTGTGGTGGTTGCGGTGGTTGATTCGGGCTATCTCAACAACAACGACCTGCAGGCGAACCTGCTGCCGGGTTACGACATGATCTCGTCGACCCGTCCGTTCAGTGATTGGCAGTGCATCATCGGGGGAATGAATCCCGGCTGTGGTGGCTCCGACGATGGTGACGGACGCGACGCCGATGCATTCGATGCCTCAGGCATTGCACACGGCACCCACGTCGCCGGAACGGTCGCTGCGGTGACCAACAACCAGATCGGCGTGGCCGGCGTGGCCTACAACGCGAAAGTCGTACCGGTGCGCGTACTGGGAAACCAGGGCAATGGTGGTTCCGCTGACATCATCGACGGCATGCTCTGGAGTGCCGGTATCAACGTGCCCAATGTCCCTGCCAATGCCAACCCGGCCGAAGTCATCAATCTCAGCCTGGGCGGCCGCCGCGCCTGCTCGCCGGCCGAGCAGGATGCAATCGACGACATCACGGCCCAGGGTACGATCGTGGTGGTCGCCGCCGGCAACAGCAATCTTGATGTGTCCGAGTTCGCCCCGGCGAACTGCAAGGGTGTGATCGCGGTTGCTGCCAACGATCAGGGCGGTCGTCGTGCGTTCTACTCCAACTATGGCGCAGGCATCCACATCACCGCACCGGGTGGTGAGACCTGGTCGTGCCGTGCGTCGGTGGGCGAGTTCCTGCCACTGGCCACGCCGCCGAGCCAGGCCAACTGCGCACCCACCCGCCAGCATCCGGCGCAGGGCATCCTGTCCACCGTGGGTAACAACGCCTTCGACTTCATGTCCGGCACCTCGATGGCGGCGCCCCACGTCGCTGGCATCGTCGCGCTGATGCAGGCGGTGGCGCCGGTGCCCAAGACCACCGACCAGGTCAAGGACATCCTGCGTCGAACCGCGCACCCGATCGCGGCGGCGAACTGCCCCGGCGGTTGCGGACCGGGCATTGTCGACGCCGCAGAAGCGGTGAAGGCCGCCAGCAACTGATGGCATGGCGCAGCGGCCTTCCGAGGCCGCTGCGCTGCTTGCCGGTGATCCGATCCGGTACGTTCGTCACGCCGGAATGGCGGCGCATGATCGAGACTCTGTGACCCTATCGGAACGTACCCTGCTCCGAGACGAACAGAAGGATCTGCAATGAAAACCGCACCCATCGTATTCGCCCTTGCCCTGGCTGCCCTTGTCGCAGGTCCGGCCGCCCATGCGGCCATCGCGCCACCCGGTACCGCCACGCTGGAAGCCCTGCTCGCCTGCAAGGCCGGTTCGAACTTCAGCGCGGCCGAGGCGATCGACGCGCTGCAGGCAGCCGGCCTGGCAAAGAAGCCGGGCGGTACGTTCGAGCCTGAGAGCTCGCCGGTTGCCCTGTTCGGCGGCACCATCAGCAGTGCCGATGTGAACGTGGCGGCGGGTGAGAAAAGCATCTTCGTGTACTTGAACGGTGTCGATTCGCAGCGCCTGGCCAAGTCATGGTCGGTAACCACGGTCAACGAGCACGCCAACACCGAAGCCCCCTCCTACGTGAAAGCCATCGACAAACGCCACACCCTGCACGTGATCGCCGGCGACGACTACGAAGGTTATTCGGCGGCGGTGAAGTGCCAGATCACTCCGTAACGGCACAGGTCTACAGCCAGCGCCGCACGCGTTGGCGGAAGCCTGCATAGGCCTCGGGAAAGCGGGCCGACAGTGCCCGCTCTTCCGGCACGATCTGCAAGCGGGTGATGTACAGCACGAACAGCGGCACGGCCAGCAGCGCGGTAAGGTTCTGCAGGTACAGCATCGCACCGGCCAGGACGGTCGCCTGGCCCAGATACATCGGATTGCGCGTGTAGCGATACACCCCGTGCGTGACCAGCGCGCTCGACGCCGAGGGACGCAGCGGGTTCACCGTGGTACGCGCACGCTGGAAAGCCAGCTTCGGCAGCAGGTTCAGCACCAGGCCGATGGCCATCACCCCGCCCGCCAGCAGTGCCGGCATCGGCAATGACAACACTGTGCCCGGCCACAGGCGGCTGGCCAGGTAACCGGCAGCGGCACACAGCAGCATCACCAGCGGTGGTGGAACACGGGTTTCAAGCCACCGCATCGCAGTCCCTGCATCACCCCATTCACCCCAGTGTCACACGGAAATGCCTGAATCGCCCGGGTGGCGGTGCTTTGGCTTGGCAAACCGACTGCCCGGTATCTTCCGCTTTGACAGGTCTGTCGTTAGAGTGTCGCCACCGCGCAGGAGGATCGTATGGCAACCACGGGCTTGGGCTTCATCGGCCGCACGACCCTCATCATCACCGTGCTGCTCACCCTTGGTGGCTGCGCGACGCTGCGCCAGTTCGGGCCGTCGGTGCAGGTGGCCTCGGTCACGCCCGGCCAGTACATCGCACTCAAGCGCGGCGACATCCTCACCACCGGCAAGCTCAGCTCGGCAACGACGGAAACCCTGCGCGTGGCCGGCCTCGACGAAGGCGTCTGCGCCAAGCCTGGCCTGCCCTGCATCGAAGCGATGGAAGCCACCATCGTGGTGCGCGAGGAGGACAAGCGCTCGAGCCTTGCCGAGTTGTGGCTGCAGTACGCCATGACCCTGCCCGCACCGAAACGCGAGTACTCCGCCTCGGGCCGGGCCAAGACCACCATCACCGAACTGGACGCCGACTTCCAGCCGCGCCTGGATGCCTGGATGCAGGTCGCGCGGCAGGCTTACGGGTATCTGTTCTTCACCGAGCGCACCGCCAACCAGCGTGGCTTCGAAGATCGCCAGACCCAGGTGCGTGACTATTACAACCTGGCCGTGCAGGAAGCTTCGGTGCAGCTGTACAACGCCTATGCCACCGGCCGCGTGCACAGCGAAGCCAGCCATTTCCAGCTCGGCCGCTGGACTTTCGTACTCGCCCCATCGGGCGAAGCTTCACCACTGGACACGCGTACCCCCACCGAGCTGGTGCCCGCTGCCTCGCTCTCGTTCACCGGCACGCTGCGCAGCGTGCACCGCCGCGATGGCTTCGGCGCGGAGCTGGTGGCTGTGATGAATGATCCAGCCAATGCCAGCGCCACGCCAACTACGGCCTCAACGGCCTCTACGGCGTCTACGACCGCGAAGGCAGCGACGCAGCGCAGTTGGAGCGAGATGCCCTCGCCATCGATGACAGTGTTGCTGCGCTTCTCCGGAAAGAACCTGTGGGAAGTGCTGCACGACGACGAGCCGGAACTGGAGATTCACGATCCTTACCAGGTCACCGAAGTCACCCTGCACGGACAGGAAGTGCCGCTGGCCGCGAACTTCACCGCTGGCTACGCACTGTGGCTGGCGCGCTCGAACTTCAGCCACCAGTCGCTGCGCTCGCTGTTCGGTGGCAAGGGCGGCATCGATACGCCGCACCTGTACATGATGCAGCCGTACGATCCGAACCGTCGCGTGCTGCTGATGATCCACGGTTTGGCCAGCAGCCCGGAAGCCTGGGTCAACGTCGCCAACGAGCTGATGCGCGACGAGGAGATCCGCCAGGATTTCCAGATCTGGCAGTTCTACTACCCGACCAACATGCCGATCGCGATGAGCCACGATGCGATGCGTCATACGCTGGCCGAGGTCTTCCAGCACTTCGACCCCAGCGGCAAGGCGCAGGCCTCGCATGACATGGTGCTGGTCGGGCACAGCATGGGCGGCGTGATTGCGCGGCTGATGATCTCCTCTTCAGGCGACCACCTGGTCGATACCCTGCTGGCCACCGCACAGATGACACCGGCGCAGCAGGAACTGCTGCGCACCAAGGGCGCGCCGGTGCTGACCTTCCTGCCGGAACCGGAAGTATCGCGCGTGGTGTTCATCGCCACGCCGCACCGCGGCACCGATGTGGCGAGCACCCGCCTGGGCCGCTGGATCGGCCGCCTGGTGCGCTTGCCGCTGACCGTTCTGGAAGACGTGGCCACTATCGCCAACGACGGCAAGATCGATCGCAACGACGGCAAGCACGGCTACCAGATGAACAGCATCCAGAACCTGGACAAGGACGATCCCTTCGTGCGCGCCGTGGCCGACCTGCCAATGGCGCCGAAGGTGCATTACCACTCGATCATCGCCCGCGCCAAGGCCGACGGCCCGCTGGAGAAGACCGACGATGGGCTGGTGCCGTACTGGAGCTCGCACCTGCCGCATGCGGTTTCGGAAAAGGTGATCGTGTCCGGGCACAGCGTGCAGGAGGCAACCCCGGCAATCGTCGAACTGCGGCGGATCCTGCACGAGGACATGAAGGAGCATGACCGCGCGGGCAACTGATCCGCCCGTCCCTCTCCTCAGGAAGCCGAGGCGCGGCGCGAGAACGTACCCTGCAGCGCTGCTGGGATCGCGAAGCCCTCCATGCGCACCTCCGGGCGGTAATCCGCGCCGGGGGTGAATCGATATTCGCGTGCGAGCAGCGCGCACAGGAGTACCAGCTGCGCATTTCCCACCGCCGATCCCACACAGGAACGCGATGGGAAGCCATAAGGCACATAGATGCCGGCCGTCCGCTTGCGACGCTCGGGCAACCAGCGGTCTGGATCGAACAACAGCGGATCGTCCCAGTACTTCGACGACCGGTGCTGGATGAACGAGCTCAGCTCGAACACCGTGCCTTCCTTGATGGCCTGCCCATCCACCTGCAGATCGCAGGCCGCCACGCGTCGATTGTTGAAGGGCGTGGAGTACAGACGCATCACTTCCTTCAGGAACCGCATCGTGCAGGGAATGCGGGCGATGGGCAATGCATGGATCTCCGCGTCTGACAGCGGCGCGAACTCCTCTTCAATGCGTTGCCGCCAATGCGGATGCATCTGCAGGGCCAGCAGCAGGCAGGCGGCCATCATGCCCGGCACTCCGGAGATGGCAATCAACTGCACCGTAACCAGATAGGTGACCTTGTCCAGCCCGATGCGCTCACGCAGCGTCAGCAGTGACTGCGCGTAGTCCAGCGAAGAACACCCGCTACGGACGCGGCGCTTCAACTCTGCTTGGATCGTCCGCGACTCACCACGGCCGATGAGGAAATTGCGCAGCAGGTGGCGCCGGTGGATGACCTGCTCGACCTGGGTGGTGTAGCGCAGATGCAGGGCACGTTCGATGGCAGCGGTACCGCGTGCATCAAGCCCGTCGATCACCAGAGGAACGAGCGGATGCGCCATCACTTTCCACACCGCCGGCGTCGCATCCAATTCATGCCCACACAGCGCATCCAGTGCCTGCCGCATGCGCGACTGCAGCGTCTTGAGGGTATCCACGCCAGTGAGCTCGGCACTGCAGGCGGCGATCAGGCTGCGTACTTCGGTCCAGCGCACGCGCTCGTGCCGGCGGAACAGATCGGCCAGCGATTCAACCACGAACAGGTGCTCGGAATTCTCCTTGTCAACCTTCCCGGCCAGCTCCGGGCAGAACACCCCGATGCCGCCGGTTTCCAGATGCAGTACCGGTCCTTCGCGCTCCACGCGCGCGGCCAACCGCTCGGCAGCAACGGTGCTGCCTTCATTCGACATCCCTTGCATGCAGTGCGCCTCCGGCAGGAAGGGACTCGAAAGACGAGTCCCTTCGTCTTGCTACCGCTCAAACGCGGGGTTGCCCCGCAGGATCAGAACTCGACCCAGAGCGGCCAGGTATTCCACACACTGCTCTTCTCGTTCGGATGGATATTCAGAGTGACGCGCAATGCTCGGGCGAATCTTTTCATTTTCATTCCTTTGCTTGCTGTGTGGTTATGCCGGGATTATCCCGGCACCGGCTAGATAGCACGACATAATGCTGCTGTCCAACCAGGCCATGTGCCGCGGTGCAACATCAGGACCGTGGCAGATTGGGGGAATTCCCTCATCGCACGTGCGCAGCGGCCCTTCTATGCTGGCCCCACTTTCCCCGCAGGAGGTCCGCATGAACACGCAAGAGCCCAGCCGCCAGCCCAGTCCCGATCCGGCCGAGCGTGACGCCTTCTTCCCTTCCCCGTACTCGCTGTCGCAGTTCACTTCGGCGAAGAGTGACCTGTCCGGCGCCGACTACCCGGATGCGCGCCGCGATGGCCGCTGGAAGGTGCTGATGATCGCCGCCGACGAGCGCTATCTGCCGACCGCCAACGGCCATCTTTTTTCCACCGGCAACCACCCTGTGGAAACCCTGCTGCCGATGTACCACCTGGACAAGGCCGGCTTCGAGATCGACGTGGCGACGCTGTCCGGCAATGCCACCAAGTTCGAATGGTGGGCATTCCCGCGCGAGGACAAGGAGATCGGCGGACTGTATGAGCGCTATGAAGAGCACTTCCGCCAGCCGCTGCAGCTGCACGACGTGGTGGCCGGCCTCGATGCCGATTCGGACTACGCAGCAGTGTTCATCCCCGGTGGCCATGGCGCGTTGATCGGCCTGCCGGAAAGCCGCGCGGTGAAGGCCACCCTGCAGTGGGCAATGGCCCAGCAACGCCACATCATCACCCTCTGCCACGGCCCTGCTGCATTGCTGGCTGCCGGCGTCGACGAAGCCGATGGCGGCTCACTGTTCCGTGGCTATCGCATCTGCGCGTTCCCCGATGCAATGGACCGGCAGACACCCGACATCGGCTACATGCCGGGGCAGCTGCAGTGGTTCTTCGGTGAACGGCTTGCGCAGCAGGGCGTGCAGATCGTCAACGAAGGCATCGACGGCAGCGTGCTGCAGGACCGCCTGCTGCTGACCGGCGACAGCCCACTTGCCGGCAACGCGCTGGGCAAGCTGGCCGCACGCACCCTGCTCGACACACTGGCCGGGCGCTGACCCCGATGGCCGAGCTGGTGCAGGCACTGCTTGGCCTTGAAAACGCCCACTCGCTGGCTGCGGTGGGCGCGTTACTGCGCGGCGTCGCCGCGCCACTTGGCTACGATCGTGTGCTGGTATTCGCCACCGGCACCGGGCTGGAGCGCGACGCGCAGCGCGTGTACTGGATAGAGGGCGACTGGCTCGGCGATGGCAACGATACCGACCTTGCCCGCTACCTGCACACCTGTCCGGTCAATCGCCACGTACTGGACAGCGATGCACCGTTCTTCTGGAGCAAGCGCCAGGGCGTGCGCGGCGAACGCTACCAGGTGGTAAAGCAGCCACGTGGCGAGGGCCTGCACGGTCTGCAGGTGCCGGTGTTCGGCACCACCGGTCTGGAGGGTGCGATCAGCTTCGCCGGGACCGCGATCGATGCCTCCGCACGCGCGCGCCTGCTGCTGGAGGCTGTTGCGACCGCAGCATTCCGCACGGCGCGACGATTGGCCGAAGCCCCCGCCGAACTGCCGGCCGGCGCACTGAGCACGCGCGAACGCGAAGTGCTGCGTTGGGTCGCCGCGGGCCGTCGCCAGGCCGAGATCGCCGCCACGCTGGGGTTGTCCGCACGCACCGTGGAAAACCACCTGCGGCGCGCACGCCAGCGCCTGGGCGTGGCGACCACCGCGCAGGCGGTACGCGCTGCCAGCCGTCGCGGCGAGATCGAGGACTGATCCCGGCAAGGCACTTCCGGCAGTCGGATTCACGTGTTACACACGCCATGCGCATGTGCGCGATTGCAGAAAGCAAGGATGATGCTTATGAAACTGCAACTGGCCGCGATGGCCGCTCTGGTAGTGGCAACTGCGACCCTGGCCCCGATGGCGGACGCCCGTCCGGGTGGGGGCGGCCCGGAGAACACGAACTGCGTTCCAGTGAAGATGGGGCCCTACTACCATCAGCGCTGTGAAGTAACGTACTTCGACGAGAACGGCCAACCGTACGTCCGCGTGTACTGGATTGACCAGAATGGCCAGTGGTACCTCCCGGCCGACTGAGCGACTGTATCTTCAATTCACCGGGTGGGCGTCCATCGCCCGCCCGGTCTCCACGGCTGCAGCTACGGTCTTCAAGCGCGACGTGGCGTCAGCGTGCCGATGAAATCGACGGGGATCGCGAACCCTTCCAGCTGCATCCACGGGGCCGGCTGATCCTGTACCTCCAGTTCGAAATCACGCGTCACCAGCGCACAGAACAACAGCAGCTGTGC
Source organism: Stenotrophomonas sp. 22DLJC03 (assembly GCF_056861405.1). Lineage (NCBI taxonomy): Bacteria > Pseudomonadati > Pseudomonadota > Gammaproteobacteria > Lysobacterales > Lysobacteraceae > Stenotrophomonas > Stenotrophomonas sp. 22DLJC03. Next base: position 70,273 of record NZ_JBSPUG010000005.1, on the reverse strand, counting down.
ATGGCCGACCGCGCTGCCGATGCACGCACGCGAAGAAAAACCGAACGGGACGTAGGCCCCCTTGTTCGGCTGCCGGCGCTCGGGCAACCAGCGGTCCGGATCGAAGCTATCAGGCGACTGCCAGTAGTCCGGCGAATGATGCTGGAAGTACGACGACAACTCATAGGCACCGCCCTTGCGGATGCAGACCCCGTCAATATCGATGTCATGCGACGCCGGGCGATGCAGGGCGAACAACCCAGGCCACAACCGCAGGGTTTCCTTGACGAAGCGCGATGTGCACGGCAACGACTTGATCGGCAGCGCATACAGTTCGTCCGTGCTGAGCGTGGAAGTCTCCTCGCGGATCCGAGCATGCCACTGCGGGAAGCGGTGCATGGCATACAGCAGGCTGGCGGCAGTGATGCCCGGTAACCCCGACATGCCAGCCAGCACCATCGACACCAGGTAAGCCACGCGGTCCACACCCACTCGCTGTAGCAATGGCAGCAGCGATTGCAGGAAGTCTTCGCGTGGTTGCGTCTCGCAAGACCGGCGGCGGAGATGGCGTGACACCGTGCGCGCCGCGCGGCGGGAAAGGTGGAAATCGATGACGCGCCGCCAGAACGAGAAGTTCTGCAGCACGATGGCGTTGTAGCGGGTCTTCTGCTCGCCGATGAGCGCATCGACATCGGATCGGCTGAGGCCGTCGATCAGCAATGGCAGCAACGACTGCGAGATCGTCCACCAACTCAGCGCGCTCAGGTCATGTGGGCGGCCTGCACGTTCGGCGAGGAAACCCTGCATGCGTGCATACAGCGAGCGCATGTGCGCCGGGCTGGCCAGCCGTCCGGCCTGTTCGCTCAACAACGCCCGCACTTCGCGCCACGCAACCGGATCCTTGGCGCTGCGCAGGCCAAGAAAATCGATCAACGAATCCGGCACGGTATGCCGGTCGGTATTGGCCTTGTCGATCTTTACCGCCAGTGCCGGGTCGAAGATGCCAACCACATCATTCTGGAACCGCAGTACCGGTCCTTCGCGCCGCACCCGCTCAAGCAGGTCGTCGATGGACACGACTTCCGCATCCGCTGCACGCTCATCCATGCCCCTCTCCTGAGGCCAGGGATGGCCATCGGCCATCCCTGGCGATGTGTCATCGAATACACGGAGTCCTTGCGCTCAGAAGATGTTCCAGTAGCGGTACTTGGAACGGATGCACTGCGTGGAATTGTCCGAACGCAGGTTCAGCGATACCTGAAGAGCGCGAATCAATCGTGTCATGGCACAGCTCCTTGTCGATCCATTGTGGGTTGCTGTTGCGGGTGCCGGAATCAACGGCCCGGCAGCGCCGTTCTAGCACGCGAACCCGCGCAGGCAGGTCAATACGCCGTCAACGTTGACCTGAATACGCTGGGGACAGCCAGCGGATACCGCCAGCGCGGGCACACCCAGGAACCGGCAATCCATGCGATGCTCCGTGAAACCGTTTTCATGGAATGGAGGGATTCCACGATGTTGTCGCGTTTCCACCGCTCTGCACTGTGTGCGCTGTTGGCGCTTGCGCTGCCTGCCGTCGCCTGGGCTGCCACACCTGCACCACTGAAAGTGATGTCATTCAATGTCCGCACCCCAGCTGATACCGAGCCCGGTAAACGTTGGCCGGACCGTCGCGATGCCATGGTCAAGGTCATCCTCGATGCACACCCGGCCGTGATCGGCACCCAGGAACTGGTGAAGGAGCAGGCCGACTACCTGTCCGAGCACCTGCCCGGTTACCGCTGGTTCGGCGAAGGCCGCCGCGGTGGAAGCGGTGACGAACACATGGGCGTGTTCTACGACAGCACGGTGCTGGCCATCGAGGAGTCCGGCAACTTCTGGCTGTCCGATACGCCCGACGTGCCCGGCAGCATCAGCTGGGGCAACCTGTATCCGCGCATGGTCACCTGGGCCCTGTTCCGGCGCCTGGATGATGGCCGTCGTTTCTACTTCATGGATACCCACCTGCCCTACCGCGACGAAGACGAACCACGCCGGGTGAAGGGTGCCGAACTGATCGGCAAGCGCCTGGCGTTGCTGCCGGCCGACCTGCCGGTGGTGCTGACCGGAGACTTCAACAGCGAACCGGGCGGCGACACCTACAAGGCGTTTACCCGCGTGCTGCAGGACACCCGTCCCCAGGTGAAGGCGCCGCAGGGCCCGCGCCTGACCTTCCACGACTTCACCGGCAAGGCCACCTCCCAGCTGGATTGGGTGCTGGTGCGTGGTTTCCATGCGCGCAGCTTCCTCACCGATGACCGGCGCGTCGATGGCGTGCTGCCGTCCGATCATTTCCCGCTGGTGGTCGAGCTGGACTGGCCGGCACACTGAAACCCATGCGGCAGCCGCGACTACGGTGGCGGCTGCCGTGACAACAGGCGATACAACGCCTGATGCTGGTTGCGCGCCTGGCAGATGCGCGCGCCGATCGCCAGGAACACGGAGATGCCGATCAGGCCCAGCCCCAGCATCTGATCCGGCAGGCGCACGAAGCCGATCGCAGCCGCCATCGTAGCCAACACCATCAGCACTACGACCGCTACCGACAGCCCTGCGCCAGGCGGTCCCGGATCACCAAACAGCATGCGCTGGGTATCGCGTTTGTCATCGCTCATCGCCTTCCCTCCTTGAATCTGCCCCACTAGTTACACCGCGGGCCCCGGTTCTGGCAGAGTCAGAAACGTCATGACTGTGACAACGTCCACAGCACGCGACGCGCTACCCTTCCTCCATTCCCGAACTGTGGAGAAGGGCATGGCACACCAGAGCCGCCTGGCCGGATTCATCATCGACTGCGAGGGCATTCCCCCCGACGAAGGCGCACGCTTCTGGGCCGCCGCGCTTGGCCTGAAGGCGCAACCCGCCTATGCCGAAGGCGGCGCCGAGTACGCCGACCTGCAGGGCGCACCCGCGGGCCTTAACGTGGAAGTGCAACGTGTCGATCACCCTTCACGGGTGCACCTGGACATCGAGAGCGACGACATCGACGCCGAGGCCGACCGCCTGGAGAAGCTTGGCGCGCGCCGGATTGGCTTCGTCAAACGCTGGTGGGTCATGGAAGCGCCCACCGGGCATCGCTTCTGCATCGTACACATGCGCGAGCGTGAGGTATCGGCCAATCACTGGCCCTGAAAGCAGAAGGGGACGGAAGCCACTGCGTCCGTCCCCTCCGGTTTACTGCACCTGCGCCACGCTGGGTTGCTGCGGCGATTGCCCCCAGCCGCCCAGCGCCTTGTACACACCCACTACGCTGACATTGACCTCGGCTTCGGCCGCGGCCAATGCATCATCAGCGGACAGCTGGGTGCGCTGTGCATCGAGCAGGGTCAGGAAGTCTTCCGAACCTTCGCGGTAGCGGATCTGCGCCAGCGACTCGGCGCGCCGTGCCGCCTGCGCCTGCTCGACCACGATGGCCAGGCGCGCCTGCTGCTTGGAATAGCGGGTCAGCGCGTTCTCGGTGTCTTCCAGTGCCAGCAGCACGGCCTGTTCGTACTGCGCGGCCACACCTTCGGCCTCGGCCTTGCTGGCACGCAGGCGTGCACGCACAGTGCCGAAGTCGAACGCCGCCCAGCTCAACGACGGGGTCAGCGACCAGGCCTTGTTGTTGCCGTTGACCAGACCGCTGGCGTCACCCCCAAGGAAACCGACGAAGCCGGACAGCGACAGCCGCGGGAACAGATCGGCAGTGGCCACGCCCACACGTGCGGTCGCCGCCGCCAGGCGACGCTCGGCCACGCGCACGTCGGCACGCTGGCGCAGCAGCTCGCGGGTATCACCCAGCGGCAACGCCTTGGCATAGGCCGGCACTTCGTGCGGTGCCAGCATCGCGGTCAGCGTCTCCGGACGCTGGCCCAGCAGCACCGCCAGTCGGTTGCGCGACTGCGTCTCGGCCACTTCCAGCAGCGGAATATCGGCCTCGATCGCCTTCAGCCGTGCACGGCTGCTCTGCACGTCCAGCTCGCTGCCGGCGCCCAGTTCCCAGCGCGCCTCGGTCAGCTTCTGCGTTTCGCGCAGATTGACGAGAGTGTGCTGGGCCACGGCGATGCGCTTCTGCGTGCCGCGCAGCTCGAAGTAGTTGCGTGCCACTTCGGCGGCGACCAGCACCTGCGCGTCGGCCAGGTTGGCCTGCTCGGCATCGAGGTCGGCACGCGCGGCTTCTGCAGCACGGCGCTTGCGGCCGAACAGATCCAGCTCCCAGCCCGCATCGAAGCCGAGCTGGTAGCTTTCACTGAACACCCGCTGCCCACCCAGCTGCGGATCGGGTTGCTTGCGGCGATCATAGCTGCCGCCTGCGGTGACATGCGGCGCCTGGTCGAAGCGACTCTCGACGAACACCGCACGGGCCTGGCTGACGCGGGCCACGGCCACACGCAGGTCCAGGTTGTCCGACAGTGCGCCATGCACCAGCTCTTCCAGCACCGGATCATCGAACTGCGCCCACCAGCTGGCGACTGGCGAGGTGGTGCTGAATACCGGCTGCTGCGCACCCTGCAGGACCACCGGTTCCTGCACCGGCGCCTTGTAGTTCGGGCCGACGCTGACACAGCCTGCCAGCACCAGGCTGGAGACGGCCATCGCCAACGTGCGGATCACCATGGCAGCACCTCACCCAGGTAAGTGAAGCTGCCGTTCGGACCTTCATGGCCGATCAGTGCCATCTGCACGCTGGAGCGCGCGCCTTCGCTGATCTCGATCTCGCCGTGGCCGCCGTTCATATCGGTTTTCACGTAACCCGGATGCACGGTGTTGACCTTGATCTGGGTGCTGCGCAGTTCATGGGCCAGCGCCAGTGTCCAGCTGTTCACCGCCGCCTTGGAGGCGTTGTACGCCGGAATCTTGAAATCGTAGATGCCCGAAGTCGGATCAGCGTGCAGGGTCTGCGAACCGAGCATGCTGGATACGTTGACGATGCGCCCGGACTTGGCCTGCCTGACCAGCGGCAGGAAGGCCTGGGTCACCGCCACCAGCGCGTACACGTTGGTGTCGAAGGTGCGCTTCCAGGTATCCAGCGACTGTTCGGACGGCGCCTGCGCCGGGTTCTCGATCATGATGCCGGCGTTGTTGACCAGGATATCCAGGCGCCCGTGGCGTTGGCGTACCTGCTCGACCGCTTCGGCGATGCTGGCCGCGTCGGTCACGTCCAGCTGGATGGCCTCCACCGGCAGGCCCTCGGCCTGCAGCTTCAGTGCCTGCTCGACGGCGGTCTCGCGCTTGCGGCCGGCCAGCAGCGTGTGCACGCCGGCCTGGGCCAGCTGGCGCACGGTCTCGGCGCCGATGCCGCGGGTAGCGCCGGTGACCAGCGCGATCTTGTTCTGATGGGAGTTCATGGATTCATGCCTTGTGAGGGGAAAGTCGCCGCCGGCCAGTGACCGGCGGCGACGGGGTTCCATGTCAGTGATGGATGGTCGGCTCGCCGTGCTGCACCAGCTTGCCACCACCATTGCGGGTGACGAACTTGCGCAGGGCAACGTAGAAGACCGGCGTCAGGAACAAGCCGAACAGGGTCACGCCCAGCATGCCGGCGAACACGGTGATACCGGTCACCGAGCGCACTTCGGCACCCGCACCATGCGACAGCACCAGCGGCACCGTGCCGGCGATGAACGCGATGGAGGTCATCACGATCGGGCGCAGACGCAGGCGGCAGGCTTCCAGTGCCGATTCAACGATGCCCTTGCCGCCCATCTCCAGCTCTCTGGCGAATTCGACGATCAGGATCGCGTTCTTGCACGCCAGGCCCATCAACACCACCAGGCCGACCTGCACGAACACGTTGTTGTCACCGCCGGTCAGCCACACGCCGAACAGCGCGGACAGCAGGGTCATCGGCACGATCAGGATCACCGCCAGCGGCAGCGACCAGCTCTCGTACAGCGCGGCCAGCACCAGGAAGGCCAGCATGATCGCCACAGGGAACACGATGAAGGCAGCCTTGCCCTGGGTTGCCTGCTGGTAGCTCAGGTCGGTCCATTCGGTGGTCATGCCCACCGGCAGCACCTTGCCGGCGATCTCGGTCAGCTTGTTCATCGCCTCGGCCGAAGACAGCAGGCGCGGGTCGGCTTCACCAGCCAGGTCCGCCGCCGGGTAGCCGTTGAAGCGCAGCACCGGGTCCGGGCCGAAGGTCTGCTTGATGGTGACCATCGAACCGATCGGCACCATCTCGCCACGGTCGTTGCGGGTACGCAGCTTGCCGATGTCTTCGACGCTCTCGCGGAACGGGCCGTCGGCCTGGGCGATCACCTGCCAGGTACGACCGAACTGGTTGAAGTCATTGACGTAGGCCGAACCGAGATAGGTCTGCAGCGTGTCGAACAGCTCGGTGAGCTGCACGCCCTGCGCCTTGGCCTTGACGCGATCCACTTCAGCATCCAGCTGCGGCACATTGGCCTGGTAGCTGCTGATCGGGAAGGCCATGCCCGGGGTCTGCGCGACGGTACCCTGCATCGCCTGCACGGCGTTCTGCAGCGCACCGTAGCCCAGGTTGCCACGGTCCTCGATGAACATCTGGTAGCCGTTGCCGTTGCCCAGGCCAAGGATCGGCGGCGGCATCATCGCGAACGCGAAGCCCTCCTGCAGGCCGGCGATCTTCTGGTTGATCTCGGCGTTGATCTGCGCGGCGGTACGGCCATGACGCTCGGCGAACGGCTTGAGCGGAATGAATGCCACACCGGTGTTCGGGGTGTTGGTGAACTGCAGTGCGTTCAGGCCCGGGAACGAAATGGTGTGGGCCACGCCATCGGTTTCCTGGGCGATCTTGGCAACCTTGCGCAGCATTTCATCGGTACGCGCGATCGACGAGCCTTCCGGCAGCTTCACGCCCGCGATCAGGTACAGCTTGTCCTGGGTCGGGATGAAGCCCGGCGGCACCAGCTTGAAGATCACGCCGGTACCGACCAGCAGGATCGCGTAGACCACGAACACCGCACCGCGACGGCCGAGGATCTTCGACACGCCACGCTCGTACTTCTCCGAGCTGGACTTGAAGAAGCGGTTGAACGGACGGAACACCCAGCCGAACAGGCGGTCGATGATCCGGGTCGGAGCGTCCTTGGCCGCGTCATGCGGCTTCAACAGGCGCGCGGCCAGAGCCGGCGACAGGGTCAGCGAATTGATCGCCGAGATCACCGTGGAAATGGCGATGGTGACCGCGAACTGCTTGTAGAACTGGCCGGTGACACCGGACAGGAACGCCATCGGCACGAACACGGCACACAACACCAGCGCGATCGCCACGATCGGGCCTGACACCTCACGCATGGCCTGGTGTGCCGCCGCAGTGGGCGACAGGCCTTCCTCGATGTTGCGCTCGACGTTCTCCACCACCACGATCGCGTCGTCGACCACGATGCCGATCGCCAGCACCAGGCCGAACAGGCTCAGCGTATTGATCGAGAAGCCCAGCAGGTACAGCGCTGCGAAGGTACCCACCACCGACACCGGCACCGCGATCAACGGGATGATCGAAGCACGCCAGGTCTGCAGGAACAGGATCACCACCAGCACCACCAGGGCGATGGCTTCCAGCAGCGTGGAGACCACGGCCTTGATCGAATCGCGCACGAAGATGGTGGTGTCGTACACCGCTTCGTACTTCACGTCGGCCGGCATGGTCTTCTGCATCTCGTCCATCGTCGAGATGACCTGGTCACGGATCTCCAGTGCATTGGCACCCGGCGACTGGAAGATACCGATACCCACCGCGTTCTTGCCGTCCAGCTGCGAGCGCAGGGTGTAGTCACCGGCGCCCAGTTCCAGGCGGGCCACGTCGGCCAGGCGCACGATCTCGCCATCCACACCGCTCTTGAGCACGATGTCGCCAAATTCCTTCTCGGACTTGAGGCGGCCCTGGGCATTGATCAGGGTCAGGAACTGGCTGTTCGGCAGCGGTTCGGCGCCGAGCTGGCCGGCCGAGACCTGCACGTTCTGCTCGCGCATGGCGCGCACCACGTCACTGGCGGTCAGGCCGCGCGAGGCGACCTTGTCCGGGTCCAGCCAGGCACGCATGGCGTAGTCGCCACCACCGAAGATCTGCGCGTCACCCACGCCCGGAATACGCGCCAGCGCATCCTTGACGTGCAGGCGGGCGTAGTTGCGCAGGTACAGGGTGTCGTACTTGCCTTGCGGCGAGGTCAGGTGCACCACCATCAGGAAGGTCGGCGACTGCTTCTGCGTGGTCACGCCCTGCCGGCGCACGTCCTCGGGCAGGCGCGCCTGCGCCTGCGCCACGCGATTCTGCACCTTCACCGCGGCCGCGTCCGGGTCGGTGCCCGGGCGGAAGGTGACGGTCATCTGCAGCACGCCGTCGGAACCGGCAACCGACTTCAGGTACATCATGCCTTCGACGCCGTTGATTGCTTCTTCAAGCGGCGTGGCAACGGTCTCGGCAATGACCTTGGGGTTGGCGCCCGGATACACCGTGCGCACCACCACCGACGGCGGGACCACTTCCGGGTACTCGCTGATCGGCAGGATGGGAATTGTGATCAGGCCTGCGGCGAAGATCACGATCGACAGCACCGCCGCGAAGATCGGCCTGTCGATGAAGAAACGGGAAAAGTCCATGGAGGAATTCCTGGAAAAGGCGTTCGGCGGGCAACAGCCACCCTGCCCCTCGCCGATATGACGAAGGCAGGGAAGGCTGCCGCTGGCGCCGGCAGCTAAGCGGGGACGCGGTTCAGTGGTTCAGTGCAGCGGTGGCATCGCGACCCGGTGCCGGCGGCGCAGCCTGCGGCTGCATCGCCACGGCCTTGGCCTGCACCGGCATGCCCGGCATGAAGACCTTCTGCACGCCGTCGATGATCACCTTGTCGCCGGCGGCCAGGCCGTGTTCGACAATGCGCAGGCCGTCGGCGGTGCGGCCGAGCTGGATGTCACGGCGCTGGGCCTTGCCATCCTTGTCGACCACGTAGACGTACTTGCGATCCTGGTCGGTCAGTACCGCCTTGTCGTCGATCAGCAGGGCCTGGAACTGGCCGCTGCCGAGCAGCTGCACACGGGCGAACAGGCCCGGGGTGAACTGGCGGTCGGCATTGTCCAGCAGTGCACGGACACGGATGGTGCCGGTGCTGCGGGCCACCTGGTTGTCGAGGAAGTCGACCTTGCCCGAATGCGGGTAGCCCTCTTCGCCGGACAGGCCGACCTTCACCGGCAGATCGCTGTCACGCTCGCTCGGGCGTTCGCCCTTGCGTGCCATCTGTGCGTAGCGCAGGAAGGTGCTTTCGTCGGCATCGAAGTAGACGAACACGGTATCCAGCGACACCAGGGTGGTCAGCACGCTGGCGCTGTCGCCCGCAGTGACCAGGTTGCCAGCGGTGACCATCGCGCGGCCGGCACGGCCGTCGATCGGGGCCCGCACCTTGGTGAACTCCAGGTTGAGGCGAGCGGCATCCAGCGCCGCCTGCGCCGCCTGCACGGCCGCACCGGACTGATCGGCCGCAGCACGACGCTGCTCGGCCGTCTCGGTGGAAATGGCCTGCTGCTCGGACAGCCGCTTGGCACGCTCCGATTCGCTGCGGGCCAACGTCGCCTGGGTGCGGGCGCGGGCGAGTTCGGCAGCTGCGCGATCGTACTCGGCCTGGTAGCTGCGCGCGTCGATGGTGAAGAGCACTTCGCCCTTCTTCACTTCCTGGCCTTCGACGTAGTTGACCTTGTCGATGTAGCCGGACACGCGCGGACGCAGTTCAACGCTCTGCACCGCCTCGACGCGGCCGCTGAACTCGTCCCACTGGCTGACCTGCTTGACCAGGACCGGCGCGGCACTGACCTGCGGCGGCGGCGGTGCGCCCGCTTCTTCGGCGTGGCTGCCGCTGCAGGCCGCAAGCACGGCTGCGGCGAGGATCGACACGCCGACCATCGCGATGCGATGGCCGAAACGATGTGGGGTGGTATTGGGGGAAGTCATGGCATGCATCCGTACGGAGGGGTGGTACAGCTAGATGAGAACGTGTTGCAAAAACGGGCGGCGTATCCTGCGACCTCAACCATGGTCGAGGTCAAGCAACGCCGGCGGTATCGCGCCACAAAGGTGGAATTTCCAGGTGCAGCAGGCCACGCGGCAGTTCGGCATCACTGCTGTCACAACGGACGACGGCGCGGTTGTCGCGGCATCCATCCAGCAGCGAGACCACACGACGGCCGACCAGCAGCGAGCTCGGCCACTCGATGCAGGCATTGGCCGCGTTGGCCGGGGTACACACCGGGCTGCAGACTTCCAGCATCTGCGCGCGCACGCCGATCGCCTGCGCTTCCTGATGCACCACCTGCGCGTACATGCGCATCGCGGCAGCCGTGATCGAGCTTTCGCCGTAACCGGCCCACGGCTTGACGGCGGCCGGGCTACCGATCATCACGTAGCGACGTGCGTGCACGTTGTCCTGCAGCAACGGCAGCAGGTGGCGCACCGCGTGCACGTGCGGCATCAGGTCAGCCTGCAGCGCGCCGAGCAGTTCATTGCCATTGCGATCGACCACGCGACCGCGCCGGTAGGGACCGCCCATGGCCGCGATCACGGCGGCCAGCGGCCGTGGCCGCTGCGCGACCCGCTCGGCCAGCGCACGCGCCGAACCATCGTCGCTGAGCGAGCCGAGCAGCGTTTCCAGGCCTGGCTCATCGGCGAACTGCTCATGCAGCGCCGCCAGCCGGCCCGGATCGCGGCCGACCACCAGCACCGGGCTGCCGGCTTCCAGCAATGCGCCAACCACGCCCTGCCCCACGGCACCGGTGCCGCCGAGAACCAGAACTTCGGGCGTCAGCATCCCATTCACGGGACATTTCCTCCCAAATCCGGGATAGTCCCAATTCGGCGCAGTCGGTCGCCCTTGTGGGGAACCAGGCGGATGGCACCGCCACGCTGCTGACGCATGGGCGCGGTAAACTCACGGAAGTCCTTGTGTACCAAGGAACTCGGGCGGACTTCAACGGTCATTGCCAGGTCCAGGGTGCTCTGGCCGGCGTTCCGGAGACGGGCAAGAATGTTGCGCAGGCTCATGGCGGACGGGCTCCAAATAACGAATGGCGCCACGATAGACCTCAAACCTTTACTTGATTAGTCCTGATTAAGGGGAATAATCATCCCGCTCCCGGTCCAATCGTTCTGTCACGATTGTCCCATCCCCGACGTCCAGGATCCCAGACCATGTCCCACGATCTCAACGAGACGCTGATCTTCGTCAAAGTGGTCGAGCAAGGCAGTTTCATTGCCGCTGCCAAATCGCTCGGCCTGCCCAAGACCACGGTCAGCCGCAAGGTGCAGGAACTGGAGACGCGCCTGGGTGCGCGCCTGCTGCACCGGACCACGCGCCGCCTTGGCCTTACCGAAGCCGGCTCGATCTACCACGAGCACTGCCAGCGCATCGCGCGCGAACTGGAAGAAGCCGAAAGCGCGGTCAGCCAGCTGCAATCCGGCCCACGCGGCTGGCTTCGCTTCACCGTGCCCTATTCGATAGGCATCACCTGGATTGCACCGCTGCTGGGCCAGTTCCATGCGCAGTACCCGGAGATCCGGCTGGACATGCACATGGGCAACGAAAAGCTGGACCTGATCGCCGGCGAGGCGGACCTGGCCCTGCGCGTGGGTGCCCTGCCCGATTCCAACCTGGTGGCACGCAAGCTCGGCAGCCTGCGCACGCAGGTGTTCGCCAGCCCGGCCTACATCGAACGCTATGGTGAGCCGCTGCATCCGGAAGAGCTGCAATTCCATCGCATCCTGGCGATGCGCAAGCCGTACCACACCGGCAACTCGCCGCGCTTCACCTGGCAGCTGGGCGAGAATGGAGGCGAGTTGCGTGACTTCCCGGTCACCCCACTGATGACCGCCAACGACATGTCCGCGCTCAATGGTGCGCTGGTGTGTGGCGAAGGCCTGCTGTTGACCGGCGATGTGATGGCCAAGCCGTTCGTCGAATCAGGCATGGTGCGCCGCGTTCTGGCTGGCTGGACCGGGCCGGAGGTGGACTTCAATGCCGTGTTTGCCGGCGGCCGCCTGGTCTCGCCGAAGGTACGTGCATTCGTCGACTTCCTGGTCGAGAAGCTCAACTTCGACGCCAATTACATGCTGGCGCAGTGCCCGGGCGCGAAGCTGGCGCAGCAGCAGAAGGAAAAGGAAGACGCTGCGCTGGAAATCAGCGGCAAGCGGATCCTGGAAAAGGTCGCGGCTTCGGCGGCATGACCGGCTTTTGTAGAGTTGAGCCATGCTCGATTGCTGTTGGAACCGCGCCGACCAAGGTCGGCACCTACCAGGATAGCAGTCGAGCATGGCTCGACTCTACATGTGCTATCGGCTTGCCGAGCAAGCTCGGCACCCACAAAAATGCCGCCTGCAAGGGCGGCATTTTCGTTCCGGCCGATGGCCGGACCGGCTCAAGCAATAACGCGTAGCGTTATTGCTTGAGCGGAATCACGCGGATTTCGACGCGGCGGTTCTTGGCGCGGCCGGCATCGGTGCTGTTGTCGGCAATCGGGTACGACTTGCCAGCGCCCAGGGTTTCGATGCGCACGCTCTGCACACCCTGGCCAACCAGGTACTGCGCGACCGAGTCGGCACGTTCCTTGGACAGACGGTTGTTCACTGCGTCGCTGCCGATGCTGTCGGTGTGGCCAACCACTTCGATCATGGTCTGGTTGTAGTCACGCAGGGTACCTGCAACACCGTTGAGCGAGCCGTAGAACTGCGGCTTCAGGGTCGCCTTGCCGAAGTCGAAGGTGATGCCGTCCGGCAGGTTCAGCATGATGTTGTCGCCCTGGCGCTGCACATCGATGCCGGTGTTGGCGGTGCGCTCGCGCAGTGCACGTTCCTGACGGTCCTGGTACTGGCCAACAGCCGCGCCGCTGAGCGCGCCGATACCGGCGCCGATCAGCGCGTGCTGACGACGCTCCGTGGCGCTGTCACCGGTCAGCAGGCCGGCGGCCACGCCGATGGCGGTACCGATCAGCGCGTTGCGGCCGGTGCGGTTCTGCTGCTCGGTCGGGTTGCCGTACTGGTCACTCTGCACATAGGAGCCGCCGGTGGCGCAGGCCGACAGGACGGCCGCACTCATCAGGGCCAGTGCGACGTTGCGGGTGGTGTTGCGGATCATGGGGTTCTCCTTGGTTTCCGGTCGGGCCGGCGGCTTGCGGGCGCAAAGAGAATAAACAGCCCAATGCGATGCCGGAATGATGATCCGGCGCGCTGACAGGTCCACGTTCAGCTAACTGACTGGATCGCGTCAGGGGCGATTTACCCTGCCCCCGACTGACGGTAGGCGGCCAACGCTGCATCCCGGCCTGCGGCCAGATCCACCAGCGGCGTGCGCGGATAGTCCGGGGCATGTGCGGCCAGCAGCAACGGATGCTGCCAGGGCGCGAAGCGCGCTTTCACCGGCAATGCTGCCAGCTCGGGCACCCAGCGGCTGATGTAGCGGGCCTGCGGATCGAACTTCTCGGCCTGGGTGACTGGATTGAATACCCGGAAGTACGGCGCTGCGTCGGCACCGGTGCCGGCCACCCATTGCCAGCCCATCGTGTTGTTGGCCAGGTCCGCGTCGACCAGGGTGTCCCAGAACCAGCGCGCACCGTGCAGCCAGTGCGCACGCAGATGCTTGCACAGGTAACTGGCAACGATCATGCGCACCCGGTTGTGCATGTAGCCGGTATGCCACAGCTCGCGCAGGCCCGCATCGACGATCGGCACGCCAGTGTTGCCGCGCTGCCAGTCGTGCAGTTGCGCGGCACTGGGCGTGGACCACGGGAAACGGTCAAAGCGCGGGTTGAGGTTGTCGGTGGGCGTCTTCGGGAAGTGGTGCAGCAGGTGGTAGGCAAAATCACGCCAGCCCAGCTGGCGCAGGTAACCATCGATATCGGCGTCGGTGCCCGCACTGCGCAGCCCTTCCAGCGCGTGGGCGATGCGCCACGGTGCGATCTCGCCGAAATGCAGGTGCGGCGACATTCGAGATGTGCCCACGCGATCCGGCAGGTCACGCTGCTCGCGGTAACCGCGCAACGCGCCGTCCTCGAACACGGACAACGCCTCCAGCGCACCGGCTTCGCCCGGCTGCCAGTGCTCCCAGAAGCCGGTGTCCCAGTCCAGCGTGGGCGCGAGCCGCAACTCCTCCAGCCCGAGGCTGTCGACCGAATGTGCCGTCAGCGCCTTCGGTGCGGCCTGCAGCGCGGGCAGGCACCAGTGGCTGAGCACGTTGCGCCAGTACGGCGTGAATACTTTGTACGGCTGGCCCTGCTGGGTGGCGATATCCCACGGCTCGAACAGCAGGCTGCCATTGCAGCTCTGTGCGTCGATGCCCTGCTCGCGCAGCGTGCGCTTGATGGTGGCGTCGCGTGGCTGGGTGGCGGGTTCATACTTGCGGTTCCAGTACACCGCTTCGGCGCCAGTCTGCTGGATCAACGCCTGCAAGGTAGGCAGGCTGTCACCGGCACGCAGCACCAGCGAGGAGCCGCGCGTACGCAGGTCGGCATCCAGCGCATCCAGTGAACGATGGCGCCACGCATCGGAGGCCGCGCCGGGCAGCCACTCGCCTTCCTCGTGCGGCGCGTGGATGTAGATAGGCACCACATCGTGGCCAGCATCCAGCGCGGCCTGCAGGGCAGGATTGTCCTGCAGCCGCAGATCACGGCGGAACCATAGCAACGCTACCGACACATGCACCGCCTTCGTTGTGGAAGGCGGTCATGATAGCCAGTCGCGGTGAAGGCATTGCACGCAGAGGCCGTCTGCTAGGCTGCTGGGCCGCTCCTCTTTGGACCCCGCCATGGATGATCTACACGCCTCATTCGCCCGCTTCGGGCTGCTGCGGGCCCAGCACGAAGGTGACTGGCAGGGACCGCTCCCGTTACCACCGGTGCTGGCGCGCTTCTACGCGCAAGTGGGACCGCTGGGTCATGAGATCAATTCGAAGGTGGGCAACTCCGGCATCACCATTCCGGGCCTCGATGTCTGGATACCCCCGCTGCAGCGTCTGTGGCGCCACCAGGCCGGTTACCGCTGGAACGGCGTCAGTGGCGAGCCCATCGACGATTGGCCATCCAACTGGCTGGTGATTGCCGATCGCGGCGCTGACCCGTTCATCCTCGACCTGGACGACGGCCGCGTGCTGTTCAGTCACCACGGTGCCGGTCTGCTGGATGCCGGCGAGATTGTTGCCGACGTACCCACCCTGATGGCGGTTCTGGCCGCGGCCGGCACCGTGTATCTGGAGGCCGGCGACGACCTCTACGACGATGATGACGATGGGGGCATCCGTGCCGTGCACGAGGAAGCCGCGGTGCAGGCTGTTGCGCAGGTGCTTGGCAACCGCCTGAATGCCGAGTGCCTGCTGGAGACACTGCGAGGCTGAATCCACGCATGGCGTGGATCTATCTCTCGAAACGCTGCATCGCCTCGCTGATCAGCACACGCGCTTCGGCGGCATCGCCCCAGCCGTTGAGCTGCACCGGATTGCGGCCTGCCGGCAGGTCCTTGTAGACCCGGAAGAACGCCTCGATGCGCTGGCGCTCGACCTCCGGCAGATCCTTCAGGTCACGGATGTTGGCGTAGGCCGGGTCGACCTTGTCGGTGGGCACGCCGATGATCTTCTCGTCATGCTCGCCGCCGTCGATCATCTTCAGGTAGCCGATCGGCCGGAAGCGCACGATCACGCCCGGATGCAGTGGTTCACGGGTCAACACCAGCGCATCCAGGGGATCGTTGTCACCGGCCAGCGTGCGCGGCATCGAGCCGTAGTTGGCCGGATAGGCCACCGGCATCGACTGGAAGCGGTCCACATGCACCAGACCGTCTTCCTTGATCTCATACTTGGTGAAGCTGCCAGCGGGGATCTCCACCGCCAGGTTCACCTCCTGCGGGGCCTGCTTCGGCTGCGCGACCAGGAACGGATGCAGCACCGCGTCGGCGGCGGCAACCGCACCGGCCAGAAGCAGCAGTGCGCCGGCGATGGCGGCCATCGGGACGATACGGCGTGTCGTCATGGCGTTTCCTCTCACTCCCAACAACGGTCTGCGCGACCTTTGGCAGTCTGCGCACGGGGGCATTCACGCGAAGTGATGCGGCCCTCGCGCTGTTCCAGCCGCTGCTTGCCGCCCGTGGCATCACGACGCAGCTCGAACGCGTCGTACAGGCGACCGGTCACCGTGCGCGCCTCGTAACGCAGTTGCTGCGGATCGATGCGCAGCACCTGGAACAGCTGGGTGTCTTCGGCCACCGGATCCATCGTTCTGCGTGCTTCGCCGGAAAGGCGGTACTGCTTGGGCCCGGCCACGGTCACCACGTACTGAGGCGTGGCGCCCTGCCCTTCACCGCGACGGCCGTAGGTGTGATCGTGGCCCTGCAGCACCAGGTCCACGTTGTGGCGGCGCACCACCGGCAACAGCACATCACGCAGCGCGGCGTTCTCGCGGCCTTCGCGCGGCGAATAGAACGGCTGGTGCAGCAGCACGATGGTCCATGGCTGCGGATTGCCGGTCAGCACCTTGTCCAGCCACTGCGCCTGCGCCTTGGCCGTGCCAAGGTCGAGTGCCGAAGTACCATCAACCACGGCCACGCGCACGCCCTGCGCATCGAACCAGTAGCTGGTCTGCTGCTCGGCGGTGGTGCCATTGCCCGGCAGCGCGAACGTCACCGGCCAATGCTTGCCCAGCACGCGGCGCTCCTGCGGGGTGTCCTCGAATTCCTCGAAGTACTCATGGTTGCCGATCGCCGGCGCCACCAGTGTTTCCTGCGCCAGCCAGCTGGTAGCAGCAAACCACTCGCCCCACTCGCTGTCATCCATGTTGTCGCCGCCGCTGACCAGGTCACCGGCGAACAGGCTCATGCGTGCCTCCGGCGCGGCCTTCTGCGCGGCACGCACTACCCGGCTGACATGGCTGACGTTCTTGTTCTGGGTATCACCGAAGTACAGCAGGGTCAGCGGCTGGTCGGCCGCAGCCAGCGTGCGCAGCTGGTTCCAGGCGCTCCAACTGCCGTTGCCCTGCACGCGGTAGACGTACTGGGTATCCGGCTGCAGGCCGCTGATGTCCGCGCGATGATGATGCGACAGCCCGTTCTCGGTCTGCAGCGCGCGGGTCGTCGCACGCACCTGGCGGATGTCCTCGATGGCCGGCGAATCACCGGCCACGGCAATCTCCAGCAGCGGCGCCTGCACGCTGCCATCGGTACGCCATGCCACGGCAAAGCCATGGCTGGGATCGGCCGCGGGCGATGCCACGATGCGGTCCGGCACCGTGGATGCTGCGTAGTAGCGGCTGCCCGCCGGCACCTGGGTATTCGGCTCGACCGCAGCAGGTGACAGCGACGGCAACGCCAGCAGCAGGCCGAGCGCCAATGAACGCATCACGCAATGGCGGCTCATTCGCCACACTCCAATGGCAGCGCCAGTTGCTTGGCGATGCTTTCCCAGTCGAACGCGACCACGCCCTGGTCGTCATGCACTGCGTACAGCGCACCGTGCGGGAAGCGTGGGCTGGCCGGCTGCATCAACCAGATGCCGTCGGTGTTGGCCACCGTATTGCCCTGGAACGCACCCACCGGCTTCAGCGTATGCCGGTCGAACAGATGGAACACGCTGCGCTGCTTGCCCTGCTCGGTGGTGATCCACCAGCCGTCCTTGCCACAGGTGCGCAGGGTCACGCCTTCAGCCTGCGCCTTGAACACATCGCGGCCGAAGGTGGTACCGGTGAAACGGCCCGCCAGGGTGTAGACCTTGAACTCGCTGGCGTAGCTTTCATCCTCTTCGGCGATCAACAGGCGATCGTTCTCCGGATCGCCCCAGATCGATTCCACCACACGCAGTGCGCCAGCCTCGCTGGTATCCCCGATGTCCGCCACGCGCTTCGCTTCGACCCTGGCACCGTCGCGGGTCACGTGGTACTGGCGCACGCGCTTGTCCAGCTCGGCCAGCGGCGGCAGGATGTCACGGCCCTGCGCATCCTCGCCGTTGTCCCAGGAGTCGGTGACGTAGACGCTGTAGCCATCGGCACGGCGGTCGACCCACAGCCCGTACGGCTTGCGCAGATCCTCGGCAGCGAACGTTGCCAGCGGGATGAAGTCCGGCAGGCTCAGCACCTGCACGCGATGATTGTCGCGCTCCACGATCCACAGCAGGTCGTCGGTCACCGCGATGCCGTTTGGGCGATCGAACTGCCCTGGCCCGGTGCCGCCGCTGCCCACGTCACGCAGGTGCTGGCCGGTGCTGCCATCGTAGACCACCAGCTTGTCGGTGGCCTTGGCGGTGGCAATCAGCCACAGTTTGCCGTCCGGCGCACGCCACGCCGCCGGCGAATCGATGTTGTCGGCCGGCGTCAGTGGAGTGACAAATGCCTCGGCGATGGTCGCCACCGCCCGCTGCGCCGCGGGCTTCGCTGCCGTGGCGGCCACGGCCGGATCATTGCCGGTGGCAGGCGTACAGCCTGCCAGCAGAGCAGCCGCCAATGCCGCGGCAAGGACCGGAATGCGGCGCCCCATCACAGCGCCACCTTCAGGCCCAGCGCATAGGTACGGCCGTACTCTTCCATCTGCAGGGTGCGCGAGCGCGTCCCCTGGTACAGCTCCAGCGGCTTGTCCAGCAGGTTCTGCGCCTCGAAGTACATGCTCACACGCGGGGTGAACTTGTAGTCCAGCGAGAAATCGAGCTGGGTGTTGGGTGCAACGTAGATGTCGAATGCGCGGCCCTTGCCGATGCTGTCCAGGTACTCGCTGCGGTACACCGCCGCCAGCCGCGTACTGACACCATACTTTTCATAGCCGATGTGGGCGCTGTAGACATGCTTGGAGGCGCGCGGCAGGGTGAAATCCTCCCCGGCGCGGTCCTTGATGCCGGCATCGAACCTGGTATCCAGCCAGGTACCGCTGGCGCCGACCAGCAGGCCGTCCAGGCCGGCTGGCAGGAAAGCCAGCTGCTGCTGCCAGTTGAATTCCGCACCGCGCACGGTGGCCTTGCGGCCATTGATCGGCTGGGTCACGTCGAAGCCGCCATAAGCGGGATCATTCGTCCGCACCGTTTGCACGATGTAGCCATCGATCGACTTGTGGAACAGGCCAAGTGAAACGATACCGGTGCTGCCGATGTACTTCTCCACCGACAGGTCGATGTTCTTCGACTCGTACGGATCCAGTTCCGGATTACCCAGGCGCACTTCCTCGTCGCCGCGGCTGTAGCCCACGCGTGGCGAGACATCGCCGAAGGAAGGACGCGATACGGTCTTGTTGGCCGAGGCGCGCAGTACCCAGTCATCGGCCGCGTCGTAGCGCAGGTGCAGGCCCGGCAGCACGTTGGTGTAGCTGCTGTTGGCCACGCGCGGGGTAACCGTGAAGCTGCGCCCGTTGGCGGCCACGTCCACCTGGTTGCCGGTTGCCTTGAACTGGGTGTTTTCCACGCGCACACCGCCGATGATGCGCAGTGCACCCACGTCCCAGGTGCCCATGGCATAGCTGGCGAAGATGTCTTCGCTGGCCACGTAGTCCTCTTCCAGCGATGTCATCGCGTTGCCACCGACATCCTGCGGGCGAGCGCTGTACTGGCCACCATTGGCCGCCCAGAAGGCACGCATCGCGGCCGAATCCATGCCGTCACCCAGGTT
Source organism: Stenotrophomonas sp. 22DLJC03 (assembly GCF_056861405.1). Classification (NCBI taxonomy): domain Bacteria; kingdom Pseudomonadati; phylum Pseudomonadota; class Gammaproteobacteria; order Lysobacterales; family Lysobacteraceae; genus Stenotrophomonas; species Stenotrophomonas sp. 22DLJC03. The sequence goes on along the minus strand of NZ_JBSPUG010000005.1, from coordinate 50,695 downwards.
GCCGTGGCGGTGTTCCGGCGAGGAGGTTGTCCAGCTCGACAGCGCCACCTTCGGGCCGACGCGCAGCTCGCGCTCGTCCACATTCACGTCGCGGTCGCGCCAGCGGCCCAGCAGGCCGAACTTGATGCTGCTGCTGTCGCCGTCGAAGCGCACGTTGACCTGCGCGCTGTGTTCCTTGTCGTTGACCTGCTTGGGCGAGAGCACGAAGCGGTCGAACGCGTAGTTGCCATTGTCCAGCCACTGCGGGTTGTCGAAGCTGTAGCTGGGCAGGCGGCTGCGCTGGTCCAGGGTGCCATTGAAGGCCTTGCCGTCAAGCTTGAAACGGGCCTCCATCTCGTCGTTCACCCGCTCTTCGGTGCGGGTGTAGCCGATCCGGTAATCGACCACGGCGTTGGTCAGCTTGTTCTCGCCACCGAGACTTGCCGCGAAGGTGTTCTCCTTCTTGGTGCGGTAGCGCATGCGCTTGTCGATGGAATCCTTCGACATGCCATCCAGCCGATACTGGTCGGTGCCGGTCTTGACCATCTTCGCGTCGTCGAAGTTGAAGATCACGCGCTGGCGGGTCTCCGCATCGTCGAACTGGCTGTACAGCGTGCGCAGGTAGTATTTGCTGTCTTCATTCGGGCGCCAGTCGAGGTTGAGGTTGGCACCGATGCGCTTGCGCTCGATCTCGTACTTGCGATGCTGCAGGTTGATCGCGGTGACATCGCCGGGGACGGCGTTGTCCTCGCCGTCATACTCCACTTCGGTGTTGTCCGACTCGAACTTGCGCTTCTGGTAGTTCACGCCCAGCGCCACACCGAAGGTGTCGTTGAACACTTCGCTGTAGTTGAAGGCGGCCTTGGGACTGGTCTCGCCGGACAGCTGCTGGTGGCTGCCTTCGATCTTGCCACGCAGGCTGCGACCGTCGCGGTCGAAGGCCGAGGCCGACTCCACAAGCACGGCGCCGCCGATGGCATCACCCGGCATGTCCGGGGTCGGCGACTTCACTACGCGCAGGCGCTCGGTGGAATCGGATGGAATCACATCCAGCGGTGCGGCACGACTGGAATCTTCCGGCGTACCGACGGCAATGCCGTCCACGCTGACGCTGTTGAGGTTGGCGTCCAGGCCGCGGATGACCACGAAGCGCCCTTCGCCCTGGTCGCGGGTCACGCTGATGCCCGGCAGGCGCTGCAGCGATTCGGCGACATTCTTGTCCGGGTACTGGCCCAATGCATCGGAGGACACGGCATCTTCGATCGCATCACTGCTGCGCTTCAGGTCAACGGCGCGGATCTGTGATTCGAGCTGGGCGCGCACTTCGATGCGGTCCAGATCGACCGCCTCAGCGGCCACGGCGCCGGTGGCGGCAACCGCCTGCTGCCCGGCCGCCTGCAGCGGAGCTGCGGCCCCCATCGCCAGGGTCAGGGTGATGGCAACGGCCAACGGAGTCTTGATATGCACTGGGAATCCCCATTCCTGTTAAGAATGGGTCTGCACGGTATGTCCGCAAGGTTGCATGGCCGTGACATGCGCCTGCACATTTCATGTAAGGCCGCCCCGGGCCAGGTTTGGGTTCGGCCCGCCGATCCGGCAAAATGGCGTCCTCTCTCCTTTTTCCCCCTTCCCGACCATGAAGATCGTCGAAGTGCGCCACCCGCTGGTGCAGCACAAGATCGGCCTGATGCGCAACGCCGCGCTCAGCACCAAGGATTTCCGCGAACTGGCCAACGAGCTGGGCACGCTGCTGGCCTACGAGGCCACCGCCGACCTCGAGACCGAGCCGCACACCCTCCCCGGCTGGGCCGGCCCGGTCACCGTACAGCGCATTGCCGGGGCCAAGATCACCGTGGTGCCGATCCTGCGCGCCGGCCTGGGCATGCTCAGCGGCGTGCTGTCGCTGATCCCGGCCGCCCGCGTCAGCGTGGTCGGACTGCAGCGCGATGAGGAAACCCTGCAGCCGGTGCCCTACTTCGAGCGCCTGACCGGTCGCCTGGAAGAACGCGATGCGCTGATCCTGGATCCGATGCTGGCTACCGGCGGCACCCTGATCGCCACCATCGACATGCTCAAGCGTGCCGGTGCCCGCCGCATCAAGGGCATCTTCCTGGTCGCGGCGCCGGAAGGCATCGAGGCGGTCAATGCCGTGCACCCGGACGTGGAGATCTACACCGCGGCCATCGATGCCCAGCTCAACGACAAGGGCTACATCCTGCCCGGCCTGGGCGATGCCGGTGATCGAATCTTCGGTACCCGCGTCGGCTGAATGCCAGCTGGGTCAGAGCCCTTTCGTGCCGAAAGGGTTCTGACCTCAACAGCGCGGCGCGTCGCGGCCGCGTTGCGATTCTTCACGTGCTCTTGGCGCCGGGAAGCGAATGCTCCGCGCACCCGCCACCCTTGGAGCTCTCGATGAAAGCCTCTTTCCTGCTGGCCGCCGTCCTGCTGGTCGGCCTCCCCCTGGCTGCCAATGCCACCACTCCGCAGCAGCAACGCATGGCCGACTGCTCGGCCAAGAACAAGGGGCTCAAGGGCGACGCCTACAAGACCGCGCAGAGCTCCTGCCTCAGCGGCCACGCTACCGACAGCAAGGCCGCGACCACACCGCAGGAACGCATGCGCAAGTGCAACGCCGATGCAGGCACGAAGAAGCTGGCCGGTGATGCACGCAAGACCTTCATGAGCAGCTGCCTGAAGGCTTCGTAGCGGTTGACTCCTGCTCTAGAGCCGAAGGCAGCGGCAGGAGCCGCTGCCAACGTCGCTCGCGACGACCCGCAGGGTGTCGGTCAGGACGACCGGCATAGCTCATGCTCGGCTCTACATTTACCCGAGGGCGCGCGCCTTCAGCTCGCCCTGCTCGTGCAGGGTCACGAAACGACCCTTGTCATCGCGGCCCAGCTGCGCCAGCGCCACCTGCGGGTCGTGGGTGAAGAACAGATGCACATTGCGCGCCAGCTTGTCTTCGAGGAACTGCCGTTTCTCGTCGATCAGCAACTCGGCATTGCGGTCGTAGCCCATGGTGATCGGCACGTGCACCCACGAGCGGCCCGGGATCAGATCGGCACAGAACACTACGCCGCCCTTCGGTGATTCATCGGCACGCGCGTGGCCGACAATTTCGGCCAGCATCAGCCCCGGCGTGTGGCCATCGCTGTAGCTGAAACGCACAGTGCGCCCCAACGCCTTCGAATATTCGCCGTCCACCACTTCCAGACGGCCACTGGCCTGCAGCAGGCCCGGCAGTTCCGGAATGAAGCTGGCACGGTCGCGCGGGTGCGGCTGCAGCGCACGCTGCCAGTGCTGCGCACCGACCACGTAGGTCGCGTTGGGGAACAGCAGCTCCGGCTCACGCCCTTCGCTCCAGGCCGCGAGCAGACCCCCGGCGTGATCGAAGTGCAGGTGACTGAGCACCACCACGTCGATATCCTCGTGCTCGAAACCGGCTTCGCGCAGCGAATCGATCAGCACGTGCTGGCTTTCCTGCACGCCGTAGCGTTCGCGCATGCGTGGATCGAAGAAGGCACCAATACCGGTTTCAAACAGCACCGTCTTGCCTTCCAGAGGGCTGGCAAGCAGCGCACGGCAGGCCAGCTCGATGCGATTGAGCTCGTCCGGTGCCGCCCATTTTTCCCACAACGCGCGCGGCGCGTTACCAAACATCGCACCGCCATCAAGGCGCTGCGAGTTTCCACGAATCGACCAGAGTTTCATGCGCCAATTATCGGCGTCGGCTCGTTAAATAATCGCTAGATTCGAAACGGAAAACCCCGCCGGTTGGCGGGGTCTCCAGACTCTCCGTACGCCGGGCATGGCCCGGCGCTACCGGAGCATCAATGCGCCGGTACAACCTGGGCACTGCCCACCGGGTTGCGCGGGTCGCTGCCACCGAACAGTTTGTTCGCTTTGCGGTCCCATTCCACGGTCTGCAGGTTGCCCCAGACGTGGCTGGAACCGCGGCCGCCGGCGGCGACATCGCCCGGCAGGTCGATCTTGTGGCCCATCGCCTGCAACTGCTTCACCGTGCCGGCGTCGAACGCATCGTTCTCGGCTTCGATCAGGTCCGGCAGCCACTGGTGGTGGTAGCGCGGCAGCGCGGCGACCTGCTGCGCGTCCAGGCCGGCGTCGTAGCCGAGGATGCCCAGCAGCACCATGGTGATGATGCGGCTGCCGCCCGGCGTGCCCAGTACCACCACCTTGTCGGCATTCTCCATGAAGGTCGGCGTCATCGAGCTGAGCATGCGCTTGCCCGGCTTCGGCGCATTGGCCTCATAGCCCATCACGCCGAACGCGTTGGGCGTACCCGGCTTGAGCGCGAAGTCGTCCATCTCGTTGTTCAGCAGCACGCCGGTGCCCTTCGGAATCAGGCCCGAGCCGTACAGCAGGTTGACGGTCTGGGTGGCGCCAACCCGGTTGCCGTCGCGGTCGATGATCGAGAAATGGGTGGTCTCGTCGTCCTCCAGCGGGGTCGGGTTGCCCGACAGCAGGTCGCTGGGCGTGGCCTTCTCCGGATGGATGGTGGCGCGCAGGCCCTGCGCGTAATCCTTGCTGGTCAGCACCTTCTGCGGGATCTGCACGAAGTCCGGATCGCCGAGGAAGAAGGTGCGGTCACGGTAGGCACGGCGCATCGCTTCCACCACCAGGTGGGTGCGGTGGGCCTCATCCATCGACTTCAGGTCCCAGCCTTCCAGGATCTGCAGCATCGACGCGAGCGCGATGCCGCCGGAAGACGGCGGCGACGCCGTGGTGATCTTCCAGTCGCGGTAGTTGAAGACGATCGGCTCGCGCAGCTTCACGCGGTAGCCCGACAGCTCCTCGGCGGTCCACTTGCCACCGGCCTGTTTCACGCCGGCCAGCAGCAGCTTGCCGGTCTGGCCCTTGTAGAAGCCATCGAAGCCGTCAGCGGCGAGGCGTTCCAGGGTCTGCGCCAGCTCCGGCTGCTGGAACAGGTCGCCGGTGGCGATCGGCTTGCCGTTGCGCAGGTAAACCTCGCGCGTGCCGGGGTAGCGTTCCATCACTTCACGGCGCGAGGCATAGCCCTTGGCCATGCGGTCGTACACCGGGAAGCCTTCGCGGGCGATGCGGATCGCCGGTTGCAGCGAGGCCGACAGCGGCAGCTTGCCGTGCTTGGCCGAGAGCTCGACCAGCGCCGCCGGCAGGCCGGGGATGCCAGCCGACCACGGCCCGTTGACCGAGCGGTCACGGTCGAGGTCGCCCTTCTTGTCCAGGTAGGCCTGCGGGGTCGCAGCGGCCGGCGCGGTCTCGCGCGCGTCCAGCATCACATCCTTGCCGGTGGCCGCATCATGCAGCAGGAAGAAGCCGCCGCCGCCCAGGCCCGAGCTGATCGGCTCGACCACCGCCAGCGTGGACGACACCGCCACTGCGGCGTCGAAGGCGTTGCCGCCCTGCGCTAGGATGTCGATGCCGGCCTGGGTGGCCAGTCGGTGGCCACTGGCGATGGCCGCACCATCGGGGCGCTCGGCCCGGACCGGGCTGTCGGCCCAGGCGATCGGACTCAGCAGCAGGCCAAGCAGCAACAAGGGGCGGACGATCAGCGTCTTCATTCGGATGGGGGCTCCGCGTAGAGTTCGGGGTGATCGTGCTGCAGCTGGCGCAGCTTGGCCAGCAGCTGGTCTTCCGTTTCCACGATCTCCGGGTCCGGGTCGATGCACTCGACCGGGCAGACGACCACGCACTGTGGCTCGTCGAAATGACCCACGCATTCGGTGCAGCGCGCAGGGTCGATCACGTAGATGGTTTCACCCATCGCAATGGCCTGGTTCGGGCAGGCCGGCTCGCATACGTCGCAGTTGACGCAGAGCTCATTGATTTTCAGCGACATGGCGATACTCCACGCCCGCGCCTTGGGACAAGGACCGGCCTGCGCGGGCGCGCGGGCCGGTCAGGTCATCAGCGGCGCCCCTCGCAGGGCGCCGCCCGGGCCGTGCCGAAGCACGACCGCCTCGGCTCGGTCTTACTTGGCTTCGACGAAAATGTACTCGGCACCGGTCGGCTGGATGGCAGCCTGCACGCGGGCATTGTCGGCCGACTGGCCGATGAAGACGACGCGCACGCCCTTCATCGAATCCGGCGACACGTCCTTGAAGACAGCCTGGATCATGTCAGCCATCTTGCCCGAGGCCGACGAACCGAAGGCCAGCATGTTGCCCGGCTGCACGCCACGGGCCACGGCCTGGGTCGCGCTTTCGGTCTGGCGCTCGTACTTGGCCTGGAAGTCCGGATCCGATTCCGGCGACAGGTAGTACAGGAACGGGCTGTTGGTGATGTTGCCCATGTTCTGGATCGCCACTTCCTGCAGGTACTTCTTCCAGCCTGCATCGTCGTCCTTGGCCGGAGCGACCAGGGCCTGCTTGGCCTCGTCGACCGGAGCGGCCTCTTCCTTCTTGCAGGCGGTGAAGGCCAGGGCCAACGAAGCGATCAGCATCGCGCGCATGGTGGTGTTCATGGGTTTCCTCCCGGAATGGTGCGTGGTGTTGTACGTAAAGGGGGTGCGGGTACCGCGGGGCTTACGACTGCGCCGACTTCGCTTCGCGGACCTTGCGCAGGGCTTCCAGCACCGCGGCCGGCACGAAACCGGACACGTCGCCGCCCAGGCGCGCGATCTCGCGGACCAGCGATGACGAAATGAAGCTGTGCTGCTCGGCCGGGGTCAGGAACAGGGTCTCGACCTCCGGAATCAGGTGGCGGTTCATGCTCGCCATCTGGAATTCGTACTCGAAGTCGGACACCGCGCGCAGCCCGCGCAGCAGCACACCGCCCTGCACCGAACGTACAAAATGGGCCAGCAGCGTATCGAAGCCGATGACCTCGACGTTGCTGTGGTGGCCCAGGGCGCCACGCGCCAGCTGTACGCGCTGCTCCAGCGGCAGTGCCGGTCCCTTCGAGGGGCTCTGCGCCACGCCCACCACGACCTTTTCAAACAGCGGTGCGGCCCGGCTCACCAGGTCGATATGACCATTGGTGATGGGGTCGAACGTGCCGGGATAGACGGCGATGCGGCGGTTGGCCACGGTCATGGGCGGTTGCAGATGTTCAGATGAGGTCAAAGTGTAGCAGTGGCGCGGCGGTACAGGGCAAAGCGCACCTCACGGGTACTGCCCTCGCGGTGCAGCAGCCATTCCGGCGGCAGCGCCGGCACGTGGCCGGCCGGCGACTCCAGGTACAGCCAGGCATCGGTGGTCAGGTGCCGGGGCAGCTGGGCCAGTACGTCCTGCCACAGGCCATCGGCGAACGGCGGGTCGATGAAGACCAGGTCGGCCTGCTGCGCGGGCGCGCCCTGCAGCCAGCGCACGGCGTCGGCCTGCACGACCGTGATCTGGTCGGTGGCCTGCAGCTTGGCGACAGCGGCGGTCAGATTGCGCCCCAGCTGCGCGTCGCGCTCGACCAGGGTGGCGTGCGCGGCACCGCGCGAGACCGCCTCCAGGCCCAGCGCGCCACTGCCGGCGAACAGATCGAGCACCCGCGCACCGCCCAACCTGGGCATCAACCAGTTGAAAAGGGTCTCGCGCACGCGGTCGCTGCTGGGCCGCAGCCCCGGCAGGGTCGGCACCGGCAGGCGGGTATTGCGCCAGCGACCGCCGATGATGCGGACCTGGCCGTCATTGCCACCGCGGCCGCTCACCGGCGCCCCCGGCGGGAGGTATTCGAGAATTTCAGCATGAGCAGGATTGTAGTTCGGCCGGGCTGCGCCCGGCACCCGCAGAGGCCGAAGCAACGGCCGAAGCAACAACCAGAGCAACGGCAAAAGCTGGTTTCCTGTGGGTAGGCCGGGGTGGGTCAGGCTGTGGGGGACGCCGTAAACCCGTCCATGGGGGCTTGGCCGCGGCATCCATGCCGCGGCCAAGCCCCCACAACCTGACCCACCCCGCCTTCGACAGTTTTCTGCGATCTGTCGGAACGTCTCTTGGGGTCAGATCCGTTTTCCGTAGGAAAACGGATCTGACCCCATTTGATGTATCGATATCTGACAGATGTGTCGACCAAGGTCGACACCTACCAACAGCCGCGTGAACCTGTCAGAGGCAGGGCACTGTGGGTTCGCGGGGTGTGAGCCGCATGGATGCGGCGACCAAGGCTACATGGACGTACTTGCGCCGTCCCCGCGAACCCACAGTGCCGCGCCATCCCACGGAATGCCGCTCTGGCTCTGGCTTTGGCAGTTGCAGTTGCAGTTGCACTGAGCGGGTGCCGGGCGCAGCCCGGCCGACCAACCCCTTGATTTCGGGACAATCAGCCATACCCCTTGGCGAGGCCGCACGCGCTGGCGCGGCATTGCACACGGAGCCTTATCGATGACCGAGACCACCCAGACCGAAACCCTTGGCTTCCAGACCGAAGTCAAGCAGCTGCTGCAGCTGATGATCCACTCGCTGTACTCCAACAAGGAGATCTTCCTGCGTGAGCTGGTCTCCAACGCCGCCGACGCCGCCGACAAGCTGCGCTTCGAGGCCCTGACCCAGCCCGCCCTGCTGGAAGGCGACAGCGAACCGCGCGTGCGCGTCAGCTTCGACCCCGCCGCCCACACCATCACCATCGAAGACAACGGCATCGGCATGAGCCGCGCCGAAGCCATTGCCCACCTCGGCACCATCGCCAAGTCCGGCACCGGCGATTTCCTGCGCCAGCTGTCCGGCGACCAGAAGAAGGATTCGCAGCTGATCGGCCAGTTCGGCGTCGGCTTCTACAGCGCCTTCATTGTCGCCGACGAAGTCGAAGTGACCTCGCGCCGCGCCGGCCTGGCTGCAGGCGAAGGTGTGCGCTGGACCTCCCGCGGTGAAGGCGATTTCGACGTTGCCACCGTCGACAAGGCCGAGCGCGGCACCCGCATCGTGCTGCACCTGAAGGACGGCGAGCACGATTTCGCAGACGGTTGGCGCCTGCGCAGCATCCTCAAGAAGTACTCGGACCATATCGGCCTGCCGATCCAGATGCCGAAGGAAGGCACCGAAGAAGGCGCGGCCGTCGAGTGGGAGACCGTCAACCGCGCCAGCGCGCTGTGGACCCGTCCGCGTACTGAAATCAGCGACGCCGAGTACACCGAGTTCTACAAGCACGTGGCGCACGACCACAGCGACCCGCTGGCGTGGAGCCACAACAAGGTCGAAGGCAAGCTCGAGTACACCTCGCTGCTGTACGTGCCGGGCCGCGCGCCGTTCGACCTGTATCACCGCGATGCACCCAAGGGCCTGAAGCTGTATGTGCAGCGCGTGTTCGTGATGGACCAGGCCGAGCAGTTCCTGCCGCTGTACCTGCGCTTCATCAAGGGCGTGGTTGATTCCAATGATCTGTCGCTGAACGTTTCGCGCGAGATCCTGCAGTCCGGCCCGGTCATCGATTCGATGAAGGCCGCGCTGACCAAGCGCTCGCTGGACATGCTGGACAAGCTGGCCGCCGACAAGCCGGAGCAGTACGCCACGTTCTGGAAGGAATTCGGCCAGGTGCTGAAGGAAGGCCCGGCCGAGGACTACAACAACCGCGAGAAGGTGGCCGGCCTGCTGCGCTTCGCCTCCACCCGTGGCGACGGCGATGCGCAGAGCGTGTCGCTGGCCGATTACATTGGCCGAATGGCCGAAGGCCAGGACAAGATCTATTACCTGACCGGCGAGAGCTACAGCCAGGTGCGCAACAGCCCGCACCTGGAAGTGTTCCGCAAGAAGGGCGTGGAAGTGCTGCTGCTGACCGACCGCATCGACGAGTGGCTGATGGGCTACCTGACCGATTTCGACGGCAAGGGCTTCGTCGACATCGCGCGTGGTGACCTCGACCTGGGTGCGCTAGAAAGCGAAGCCGACAAGCAGGAGCAGGAAGCGGCAGCAAAGGACAAGCAGGGCCTCGTCGAGCGCCTGAAGACGGTGCTGGGCGATGACGTGGCCGAAGTGCGCGTCTCGCACCGCCTGACCGATTCGCCGGCGGTGCTGGCCATCGGCGAACAGGACCTGGGCCTGCAGATGCGCCAGATCCTGGAAGCCAGCGGGCAGAAGGTGCCGGACAGCAAGCCGGTACTGGAGATCAATCCAGGTCATCCGCTGATCGCCAAGCTGGATGCGGAAGCCGATGGCGCACGCTTCGACGACCTGGGCCGGGTGCTGTTCGACCAGGCTGCGCTGGCCGCCGGCGACAGCCTGAAGGACCCGGGCGCCTACGTGGCACGCCTGAACAAGCTGCTGCTGGAGTTGTCGGCCTGATCGAGGCGGTGGTCGCCGGGCATGGCCCGGCGCTGCTCTGGTAGATGCCAACCTTGGTTGGCACTTTTGCCCGGGTAGGCGGCAACCTTGGTTGACACTCGAAAAGCGTGCCAACCAAGGTTGGCACCTACCGGGGCGGGTCGAGCGTGCCAACCAAGGTTGGCACCCACCAGGGGCGGCGGTTGGCGCCGACCGAGGGGGTTCAGGCTTCGCGATCCAGCAGCGAGCCCAGCATCTGGTCCTGGCGGCGGATCACCGTGGCATTGGCGGCGAAGGCCACCACTTCGGCTTTCGCTGCCAGCAGATCTCCCAGCGGTGCGGCGGCATCGACGCCGGCAGGGGTCACCGAGGCCTGCACCCCGCCCTGCTCCACCGCACTACGCTTCAGCTGCAGGCGCTGGGCATCGGGAGTCGCCAGGTTGGCCACGTTGTGCGCGGCCACCTGCACGCCCTGCTGGGCCACGCGCATTCCGCTGAGGGCGATTCCCATCACATTGTTCATGGCGGCCTCCGGGCCGCCCTGCGCAGCCCTCCGGACCGGTTAACGGCCGATGGGCCGCGACCTTGAGTCCACATCGGCCCGACAGGCCCGAGTGGTAGCATATCCCTCTGATTTCAGCGCCTTTTGCCAATGCTCAGTTTTTTCCGCCGCAAGAAGCCCCAGGACGCCCCCGCAACGGAGGCACCCAAGACCCAGCACTACTCGGCTGAAGAGCTGGCCGCGGCGTTCCCGTCGACCGCGCCCGTCGAGGACAAGGAACCGGCGCCGGCAGCTGCGCCAATTGCACCTGCCCCCGTCGAGCCGCCCCCGGCAGCGGTTGCACCGGCAACCGTCGAGCCCTCCCCGGTGGCTCCAGCGCCGGTGGTCCCGGCAGTCCCGGCTCCCACCGCTCCGAGCCCGACTGCGCAGATCGACGTCGCCCCTGTTGCGACCCCGGCCATCGAGCCGGTGCCTGCGCCGCTGCCGGAGCCCACGCCTGCGCCGACCCCGGCACCGATCGCCGACGATCTGCCTGCCGCAGCCTCTGTCGACGCCGTGCCGGCCACGGCCGGCAAGCCCGGCTGGCGCGAACGCCTGCGCAACAGTGTCATCGCGCGCAGCTTCGGCGGCCTGTTCTCGCGCAATCCCAAGCTCGACGACGACCTGCTGGACGAGCTGGAAACCGCACTGATCACTGCCGACGTCGGCGTCGGCGCCACCACCGATCTGGTGGAGGGCCTGCGCAAGCGCATGAAGGCGCGTGAATTCGTCGATGCCAACGCTTTGCTGGCCGCGCTGCGTGCCGAACTGATCGCGATCCTGCAGCCGGTGGCCAAGCCGCTGGTGATCGACCGCACTGCCAAGCCCTTCGTGGTGCTGACCGTCGGCGTCAACGGCGTCGGCAAGACCACCACCATTGGCAAGCTGGCCAAGCGCTTCAAGGACGAAGGCCACAGCCTGATGCTTGCCGCCGGTGACACCTTCCGCGCGGCTGCAGTGGCCCAGCTGCAGGCCTGGGGCGAGCGCAACGGCGTGGCCGTGGTCGCGCAGGGTCAGAACGCCGACGCCGCTTCGGTGGCATTCGACGCGCTGCAGGCCGGCAAGGCCCGCGGCACTTCGGTGCTGATCGCCGACACCGCCGGCCGCCTGCATACCCAGTCCGGCCTGATGAATGAGCTGGGCAAGATCCGCCGCGTGCTCGGCAAGATTGATCCCACTGCACCGCACGAAGTGCTGATGGTGATCGACGGTACCACCGGCCAGAACGCGCTGTCGCAGCTGCGCCAGTTCAACGCCGCCGTGAACGTTACCGGCCTGGTGGTGACCAAGCTGGACGGCACCGCCAAGGGCGGTGTGGTGTTCGCGCTGGCCCGCGAGTTCGGCATTCCGATCCGTTTTGCCGGCATCGGGGAGCGCCCGGAAGACCTGCGCGTGTTCGATCCGGAAGCCTTCGTCGACGCCCTGCTGCCTGAGGCGCTGGGCGCCTGATACACCGTGCAGCCACGCATCGCGTGGCTCTACTGAAACCGGTAGAGCCACCCCATGGGTGGCTGCCCACCTCCGGAACGCCGATGCCACGCCAGCCGCACGCCAGCGCCGAGATGGTCAAAAGAGACAGCTTCGTTGCCCGCCTGCTGCACTGGTTCGACGACCACGGCCGCCACGACCTTCCCTGGCAGCACCCGCGCAGCCCCTATCGGGTCTGGCTGTCGGAAATCATGCTGCAGCAGACCCAGGTGACCACGGTCATCCCGTACTTCCACCGGTTCCTGCAACACTTCCCGACCCTGCCTGACCTCGCCGCGGCCAGCAACGATGCGGTCATGGCGCAGTGGGCTGGGCTGGGTTACTACGCCCGCGCGCGCAACCTGCATGCCGCGGCCAAGCGCTGCGTGGAACTGCACGACGGTGATCTGCCGCGTGATTTCGACGCGCTGCACGCGCTGCCCGGCATAGGCCGCAGTACCGCCGGCGCGATCCTCAGCCAGGCCTGGAACGATCCGTTCGCGATCCTCGACGGCAACGTCAAGCGCGTGCTCTGCCGCTACCACGGCATCGACGGCTTCCCGGGCCTGCCTGCGATCGAGAAGCAGCTATGGGCCATTGCCGAGGCGCATGTGGCACAGGTGCCGGATGGGCGCATGGCCGACTACACACAGGCGCAGATGGACCTGGGTGCAACGGTCTGCAGCCGCGCCAAGCCGGCGTGCGTGATCTGCCCGCTGCAGGATGACTGCGTGGCACGCCGCGAAGGCCGCACCGCTGAACTACCCACGCCCAAGCCCAGCAAGACCCTGCCCGAGCGCGAGGCCGTTGCGCTGCTGCTGCGCGACGCCCAGCAGCGCGTGCTGCTGCAGAAGCGGCCGGATACCGGCATCTGGGCGCAGCTGTGGACGCTGCCACAGGCCGAGGCCGGCAGCGTGCTCCAGGACTGGTTCGACCTGCACGTCGACGGCTCGCTGGAAGAGGCCGAAGAGCTGCCAGTGCTGCAGCACACCTTCAGTCACTACAAGCTGCATCTGCAGGTACTGTCGCGGCAGGTGCACGGCCTGCGCGTGGAAGAACCGACGCTGCGCTGGGTGGCCGCCGACGAGCTGCCCGCGCTGGGCCTGCCGGCACCGATCCGCAAACTACTCGACGGTGCCACGACCAAGGCACCGAAACGAAAATCCACGAAACCCCGCAACCACGAGTGAGTGCCATGCCCCGAACCGTCTTCTGCCAGTACGAACAACGCGATGCCGAGGGCCTGGACTTCGTGCCCTACCCCGGTGAGCTGGGCCAGCGCATCTTCAACAACATCGGCAAGCAGGCCTGGGCCGCATGGCTGGCGCACCAGACCATGCTGATCAACGAAAACCGCCTGTCGCCGCGCACGCCGGAGCATCGCGCTTTCCTCGAAGGCGAACTGGTCAAGTTCCTGTTCGAGAAAGACGCGGAAAAGCCGGCAGGCTTTACCCCGGAAGCCTGACCTGCCGGTAGCGCCGGGCCATGCCCGGCGTCCAGGCATCCGCCGGGCATGGCCCGGCGCTACCGGTTTATTTCCCGGATTCCTCGCGCTCCTGCACCTGCGCCTGGCGCAGCTCCTGCTCGGAGGCACGCAGCGCCTTTACGTCCAGCTTGCGGATGCTGTCGATGAAGCACGGCATGCGCGGGCCGCCGGTAGGGTCGCGCACCAGCACTTTGTCGAAACGCGCCGAAACACGGTTCATCTGGCTGGTCAGGCCGATGGCGGTGGCATACGGCAGGTCCTGGCAGGGACCTCTCAGTTCCAGCAGATAGGCTTCGCTGGGACGCGTCCACACTGCCAGCGCGCTGTCACCCAGTTCGGTCCAGCCATTGAGGCTGCCGAAGAACTGCATGTCGTTCTGCGGCGCGCCGGCATGGGCACGGTACAGGTCAAGCTTTTCGGCAGTGCTGAGCCGGCCGGTGGTCGCGCAGGCGGCCAGCGCCAGGCAGAGGCCGGCCATCAGGATCGGGGTCTTCATGGCGATCTCCTCGGGGAACTGTCGCCATCATGCGCCTGCGCAGACAACGCCGGCGCGAAAGCCAGTACCCCATTCAGCAGCCGGTCGGCGGTCGACCAAAGCAGGCCCAAGGCTCCGGATTCCGGTAGTCGCCAACCCTGGTTGGCGCTTGCCCTGCAGGAGCAGCCGACCAAGGTCGGCTTCTACCAAAGCGGGCCCAACGCCTCAGACGTCGGCATGGGCCAGCGCGTGCAGGCGCCCTTCGCGCAGCTCCAGCACCCGGTCCAGGCGGCGCGCCAGGCTGCGGTCGTGGGTCACCAGCACCAGGCTGGTATGCCGCGCCCGGTTGAGCTCCAGCATCAGCTCGAACACGGTGGCGGCGGTACGGTCATCGAGGTTGCCAGTCGGCTCGTCGCCGAGCACGCAGGCCGGGTGGTTGACCAGCGCTCGCGCCACCGCCGCGCGCTGGCGCTCACCGCCGGACAGTTCGCCCGGCTTGTGGTCCAGACGATGGCCAAGGCCGACCGCCTCCAGCAGGGTCGTTGCACGGCTGCTCGCTTCGGCCACCGCGGTGCCGGCCAGCAGCACCGGCATCATCACGTTTTCCAACGCGGTGAATTCCGGCAGCAGGTGGTGGAACTGGTAGACGAAGCCCAGTGCCTGGTTGCGCAGCAGGCCACGCGCGGTATCAGACAGCGCCGACATGCGCTGGCCGGTCACGTACACCTCACCGGCGGTCGGAGTATCCAGCCCGCCAAGCAGGTGCAGCAGCGTGCTCTTGCCGGCGCCGGAGGCACCGATGATCGCCACCGTCTCGCCTGCGGTCACGGTCAGGCCCAGGCCATCGAACACCGGGGTCTGCATGCGTCCCTCGGCATAGGTTTTGCCCAATGCCTCGGCGCGGATCACTTCATCGCCGCGATTGAAGACCTTATTCATAGCGCAGGGCCTCCGCCGGCTGGGTGCGTGCTGCCCGCCAGGCGGGATACAGGGTGGCCAGGAAGCTCATCAGCAGCGCGACCACGGTGATCGCCACCACGTCGCCAGTCTGCATGTCGGTCGGCAGGCCGGTGATGTAGTAGACATCCTCCGGCATCAGCTTGACGTTGAACACGCTCTCGATGGCGCCGAGGATGCGTTCCAGATTGAGGGTCAGGGTGATGCCGCCGATCAGGCCGGCCAGGGTGCCGAAGATGCCGATCAGGGAACCCTGCACCATGAACACCTGCATCACCCCGCCCGGGGTCAGGCCGAGCGTGCGCAGGATGGCGATGTCGGCCTGCTTGTCGGTGACCAGCATCACCTGCGAGGACACCAGGTTGAACGCGCCCATGGCGATGATCAACGACAGCAGGATGCCCATCACCACCTTCTCCATGCGCAGCGAGTGGTAGAGGTTGGCGTTCTGCTGGGTCCAGTCACTCACCCGGTACGCACCACCGAGGTTCTGCGCCAGGTCCACGCCCACTTCCAGCGAGCGGTCCATGTCGTGCAGTTTCAGCCGTACGCCGGTAGCACCATCGGAACGCAGCACGCGCTCCAGGTCCTTCATGTTGGCGAAGCCGACGCCGCGGTCGACCTCGTTGTAGCCGGCCTCGAAAATGCCGCTCACGGTAAAGCGTTTCATCCGTGGCACCGCACCGGCAGGCGTGCCCTGCACTTCGGCGAAGGTCACCAGTACCTGGTCGCCGACGTCCACGCCCAGCCAGATCGCCAGTTCCTTGCCCAGCAGCAGGTTGAAGCTACCTGGCTTGAGGCTGTCGTAGCTGCCCTTGGTGACCTTCTTGTCGATCACCGACACCTTCGGCTCAAGCGCCGGGTCGATGCCCTGGATGATCGCGCCCTGCACGCGCGGGCCGCTGATCATCGACTGGATCTCGATGTAAGGCGCGGCACCGGCCACGCGCGGGTCCTTGCGGGCCACGTCGACCACACGCATCCAGTCCGGCATCGGCTCGCCGTCGCGGCTGATGGTGGTGTGCGCGGTCATCTGCAGCAGGCGGCTGCGGATTTCCTTCTGGAAACCGCTCATCACCGCCAGGGTGGTGATCAGCACGGTGACGCCGAGCGCAATGCCCAGGATCGATGCCATCGAGATGAAAGAGATGAAGCCGTTGCGGCGCTTGGCGCGCAGGTAGCGCAGGCCGATCGCCACGGGAATGGGTTTGAACATGCAGGCACGCCAGTCAATTCAGCTTATGGTGCCATCGTACGGGGCCTACGGGAAACGGCACGTGCGGCCACGGCCAGTCGCAGTTCACGTCGCTGCCCGGGATCGAGCACATCGGGCCAGAACAACAGGCGCCGGCGGCGCCGATCCTCACGCCACAGCAACAGCAGCCAAGGCCCACGCACGACCAGCCGTGGTGCATCGACGCCCTGCCCTGCCACCTGCAGCGGGTCGGGCGGTACTGGCAGAAGCACCTGCACGCGTGGCCTGCGCTGGCGCCAGGCCAGCTCCGCCAGCCCCATCAGCCAAGCCAGCAGCACGGCCGGCATCAGCAGGCGCGGCGGCAACTCCGTCGCGCGCAGGAGCCAGGGCGCGGCCAGCAGCACCGCCAACTGGGCAGCGGCCTGCAGCCGCGATGGCCGCCACTCAAGGCTTGAGGGCGAGGATCTTCTGCATGAGGGGGATCGCGTGCGCATGCGGGCAGGCCTCATATCCCATGAACCAGCGCCACAACTTATCGTCCTCGCAGTCGAGCAGGAACAGGAAAACCTCGCGCTCTTCGGTCGGCGCAGTGCTCCACTCGTGGTCCAGGTAACGGCCGAACAGCTGGTCCAGCTCACGCATGCCGCGGCGGCAGCGCCAGCGCAGCTTCTTCAGCAGAACATCTTCTTCCATCGTGTTTCTCCAGATACAGCAAAGCCACGCATGGCGTGGCTCTACTGGGGTGGCACAGCCACGCGTGGCGTGGCTCTACCGGGTACGGCCAGGCCCGATCAGGCGCGGCGTTCCATCATCAGCTTCTTGATCTCGGCGATCGCCAGCGCCGGGTTCAGGCCCTTCGGACAGGTGCGGGCGCAGTTCATGATGGTGTGGCAGCGGTACAGCTTGAACGGATCTTCCAGATCGTCCAGGCGGGCACCGGTGTCCTCATCGCGCGAGTCGATGATCCAGCGGTAGGCCTGCAGCAGGATCGCCGGGCCCAGGTAACGCTCGCCGTTCCACCAGTAACTCGGGCAGCTGGTCGAGCAGCAGGCGCACAGGATGCATTCGTACAGACCATCGAGCTTCTTGCGGTCTTCCGGCGACTGCAGGCGCTCACGGTCCGGCGGTGCCGGGGTCTGGGTGCGGATCCACGGCTTGATCGACGCGTACTGCGCGTAGAAGTGGGTCAGGTCCGGAACCAGATCCTTGACCACGTTCATGTGCGGCAGCGGGTAGATCGGCACTTCCTTCTTGCCGCAGTCCGAGATGGCTCGGGTGCAGGCCAGGGTGTTGGTGCCGTCGATGTTCATCGCGCACGAACCACAGATACCTTCGCGGCAGGAGCGGCGGAAGGTCAGGGTCGGGTCGATCTCGTTCTTGATCTTGATCAGGGCGTCCAGGACCATCGGGCCACAGGCGTCCAGATCGACTTCATAGGTATCGGTGCGCGGGTTGCTGTCGTCGTCCGGACTCCAGCGGTAGATCTTGAAGGTGCGCACGTTCTTGCCGCCGTTCTTGACGGGGAAGTGCTTGCCCTTCGTGATCTTGGAATTCTTGGGGAGTGAAAACTCGGCCATGGCTGCTCTCGTTGGCTCAGGCGGCCCGCGCCCTTGGGCGCGGATTGCATGGTAGGCGGGGTCGGATCAGTACACGCGCGGCTTCGGCGGCACTACGGACACGTCGTCGGTCAACGTGTACATGTGCACCGGACGGTAGTCGAAGCTGCACTTGCCCTTCTCGTCGACGCTGACCAAGGTGTGCTTCTGCCAGTTGACGTCGTCGCGGTCCGGGAAGTCCTCGTGCGCATGCGCGCCGCGGCTTTCCTTGCGCTGTTCGGCCGAGTTGATCGTCGCCACCGCGTTGAGCAGCAGGTTGTTCAGCTCGTAGGTCTCGATCAGGTCCGAGTTCCAGACCAGCGAACGGTCGGAGACCTTCACGTCCTGGAACGAGTCGAAGATCTTGTCCATCTTCTCGCAGCCTTCCTTCAGCGTCTGGCTGGTGCGGAAGACGGCCGCGTCGGCCTGCATGGTGCGCTGCATGCGATCGCGGATGACCGAGGTCGGGGTATCGCCGTTGGCGTGGCGCAGCTTGTCCAGCAGGCCCAGTGCCTTGTCGCAGGCATCAGACGCCAGCGGCTTGTGCGACGCGCCCGGCTTGATGGTCTCGGCGCAGCGGTTGGCCACCGCACGACCGAACACCACCAGATCCAGCAGCGAGTTCGAGCCCAGGCGGTTGGCACCATGCACCGACACGCAGGCGGCTTCGCCGATCGCGTACAGGCCAGGGATCACCGCATCGGGGTTGTCGCCATCCTTGCGCACCACTTCGCCGTGGTAATTGGTCGGAATACCGCCCATGTTGTAGTGCACGGTCGGGATCACCGGGATCGGCTGCTTGTGCACGTCGACGCCGGCGAAGATGCGGGCGCTCTCGGCGATGCCCGGCAGCTTCTCGTCGATCACGCCCGGGCCGAGGTGGGTCAGGTCGAGCAGGATGTGGTCCTTGTGCTCGCCGACGCCGCGGCCTTCGCGGATCTCGATGGTCATCGAACGACTGACCACGTCGCGCGAGGCCAGATCCTTGTAGTGCGGTGCGTAACGCTCCATGAAGCGCTCGCCACTGCTGTTGCGCAGGATGCCACCTTCACCGCGGACACCCTCGGTGATCAGGCAGCCGGCGCCATAGATGCCGGTCGGGTGGAACTGCACGAACTCCATGTCCTGCATGGCGATGCCGGCACGCATGGCCAGGCCGCCACCGTCGCCGGTGCAGGTGTGCGCCGAGGTGGCGCTGAAGTAGGCACGGCCGTAACCGCCGGTTGCCAGCACCACGCCCTGGGCGCGGAACAGGTGCAGGGTGCCGTCGGACATGTCCAGGGCCAGCACACCGCGGCAGGCACCTTCGTCATCGAAGATCAGGTCGAGCGCGAAGTACTCGATCATGAAGCGCGCGTCGTGCTTCAGCGACTGCTGGTACAGGGTGTGCAGCATCGCGTGGCCGGTACGGTCGGCCGCCGCGCAGGTACGCTGCGCCGCCGGGCCTTCGCCGTACTTGGTGGTCATGCCACCGAACGGACGCTGGTAGATCTTGCCCTCGGCGGTACGCGAGAACGGCACGCCGTAGTGTTCGAGCTCGATGATGGCCGGGATGGCCTCACGGCACATGTACTCGATGGCGTCCTGGTCGCCCAGCCAGTCCGAGCCCTTGATGGTGTCGAAGAAGTGGTAACGCCAGTCGTCCTCGCCCATGTTGGCGAGTGCGGCCGAGATACCGCCCTGGGCGGCAACGGTGTGCGAACGGGTCGGGAAGACCTTGGTCAGGCACACGGTCTGCAGGCCCTTGGCGGCCAGGCCGAACGTGGCGCGCAGGCCGGCGCCGCCGGCGCCCACCACGACCATGTCGTACTTGTGTTCGGTGATCTTGTAAGCGGACATCTAATCTGGATTCCTGTGTAGGTGCCTGGGCTCAGGCAACGCCGAGGGCGATGCGGCCCACCGCAAACACACTGACGATCATGCCGAGCACGGCGACGAACTTCACCGCGGTCTGCAGCACCAGGGCCAGCAGCGATTCGTGGATGTAGTCTTCCAGCACGACCTGCATGCCGAGCTGCGCGTGCCAGAACATGGCGATCAGCAGGCCGATCAGTGGCACTGCGTTCCACGGCTTGGCCACGGCGGCGGCGGCGGTCGCGTAGTCCGAGCCCAGCAGGCCCAGCACGAAGACCAGGAACCAGATGCCCAGCGCCACCAGGGCGGCGGCGGTCAGGCGCTGGTGCACGAAGTGCTCGGTGCCGGTCTTGGCCGAACCAAGGCCGCGCACACCCTTCAGCGGAGTACGGAACTTGCTCACGCGGCACCTCCGAACATCACATAGGCCCACACCAGCAGGGTGATCACCAGGCTGCCGGTGACCGACAGCCAGCTGCTGCGGATGAAGGCGGGGATGCTGAAGCCGATGGCGAAGTCCTGCACCACATGGCGGATGCCATTGCACAGGTGATAGGCGAACGACCATGTCCACGCGAACAGGAACACGCGGCCATACCAGGCCCCGGCATGGCCGGTGAAGCAGTTCCAGGAATCGGGCCCCATCATCAGGGCCAGCAGGCCGGCGGCGATGATGAGGGCACCAACAGACAGAAAGACGCCAGTGGCTCGATGCAGGATCGAGGTGGCCATCTGAATCTGCCAGCGATACACCTGAAGGTGCGGGGAAAGTGGGCGTTGTCTGGTCGCCATTCGCTGGGCTCGTTGTCTCGGCTGGGCGGCACACGGCCGCGTTGGCTCAATGCTGATCAGAAATCGATGCAGCGTCCGTTTTTCTCCCAATCGCCATACCGCACCGGATCAAGTCCGCCGCGGCCGCCGAATTCCTCTGCTTTTTCCTGTTCCACGGGCACGGGTGCCGCGGGGACCAGCGGGGCTTCAGATTCGTCGTCGGGAGTGGGGGTTGTTTGGCCTATCATTGTTGGTCTCGCAACGCACAAATTTTAGACCTCGTTCACGTGCCTGACAACCTGCCCCCTGCTTTCGTCGGATATCCGCGCCTGCCCGGCCACCAGTTGCTGAGCCTGCAGGGCCCGGATGCGGCCGTATTCGCCCATGCCCAGTTCAGTGGTGATGTCACTGCCCTGCCCCTGCTGCACTGGCAGTGGAGCGCCTGGCTGAGCGCCAAGGGCCGCACCCTGGCGGTGTTCCAGCTGCTTAGGCTGACCGAAGACCATGTGTTGTTGGTGTTGGCCGACGGCGACGCCGATGCGATTGCGTCGCAACTGCAGCGCTTCGTGTTCCGCCGCAAGATGAAGGTGCTGGTGCGCAGCGATCTGGCCGTGGCCGGTGCGTTCACTGCGCCCGAGGCCGCCAGCGGCGCCGCCATTGCGCAGATCACAGGTGACGGCTGGGAGCTGGACCTCGGCAGCGACGCGCTGCCGCGCACCCTGCGCATTGGCGCGACCGAGGCCTTCGACGCCGGCAGCGAGGCCGATGAGGCCGCTTTCGCTCTTGCCTGGCGCCAGGCCGACCTGCGCTATGGCCTGCCGCGGCTGGAAGAAAGCCAGCGCGAGGTGTGGACGCCGCAGCAGCTGGGGCTGGACCGCCTGAATGGTTACAGCGTGAAGAAAGGCTGCTATCCGGGCCAGGAGATCGTTGCCCGCACCCACTTCCTCGGCAAGGCCAAGCGCGCGGTGCAGCTGCTGCATACCGCAGCACAGGCCCAGGCCGGTGATGGCGTGCAGCAGGACGGCGCGGTGCTGGGCACCATTGCCAGCGTGGCCGGCGAACTGGCGCTGGCGGTACTGCCGCTGGAAACCAGTGACGCTGAGCTGCAGGTGGGGGATGCCATCGCGCAGCGCGTGCCCTTGCTGGACGGATTGGCGCGCTGAACCCGGTGGATGAAGGAAGGTAGTGCCGGCCGCTGGCCGGCACCCACGCATGGTTGAGGTTGCCGGCCAGCGGCCGGCACTACTCCTTACAGGCGTTCGCCGCTTTCCGGGTTGAAGAAATGCAGGCCCTGCGGGTGGATCGCCACGCGGATGTCCTCACCCACGCGCGGCAGCGACTGCGGCGCCACGCGCATGGTCAGCGCATGCTGGCCGCTGCTCATGTTGACGAAGATCTCGTTGCCGACCGGCTCGATGCCCTCGATACGCGCGGTGAATGCATGCGCATCATCAGCACTGGCCGGCTGCAGGTGCTCCGGACGCACACCCACTGCGATCGGCTTCTGCAGCCAGGCCGGATCAATCGTGGCCTGGCCCAGCGGAGCACGCCATTCGCCATCGACCACGGTCACGCCACCAGCATCTCCCTCAAGGGTGCCACGCAGCACATTCATCGCCGGGCTGCCGAGGAAACCGGCCACGAACAGGTTGGCCGGGCGGTCATACAGCGCCATCGGTGTATCGATCTGCTGGATGATGCCGTCCTTCAGCACCACGATGCGCTGGCCCAGGGTCATCGCTTCGACCTGGTCGTGCGTCACGTAGATCATGGTGGTGCCCAGCTTGCGGTGCAGCTGGGCGATCTCGGTGCGCACGCTGTGACGCAGCTTGGCATCGAGATTGGACAGCGGCTCGTCGAGCAGGAACACCGCCGGTTCGCGCACCAGCGCACGGCCCAGCGCGACACGCTGGCGCTGGCCACCGGACATCGCCTTGGGCAGCTTGTCCATCATCTCGGTCAGGCCCAGCGTCTGCGCCGCCTCGCTGATGCGCTTGTCGATCGTGGCTTTGTCATGGCCACGCAGCTTCAGGCCGAAGGCCAGGTTCTCGGCCACGGTCATGTGCGGATACAGCGCGTAGCTCTGGAACACCATCGCGATGTCGCGATCCTTCGGCGCCACGTCGTTGACCACGCGATCGCCGATGGTCAGCGTGCCGCCGCTGATCTCCTCCAAGCCAGCCACCATCCGCAGCAGGGTCGACTTGCCACAGCCGGACGGACCGACCAGCACCATCAGCTCGCCATCGGCGACCTCGAAGGTGGCGTCCTTCACCGCGACCTGGCCGTTGTCGTAGACCTTGCGCACACCCTGCAACTGCACTTTTGCCATATCACCTATCCGGTCCGCCCGAAGCCGGGCTGTCTTTTGGGACTGCCTCGGCCCTCCCGATGGCAGTGATGATTGCGCGCCTGCCGCATGACGGCGAGCACTGCAATCGAATACAGTTGCCCATTCTGCCATGTAAACGTTTTCACGTGGCACTATCCGATGATCGGTGCGCACCGATCTGCGTCGGCGGTTGAACGAAGGTTCTGCCGAAGCAGTGGTTTCGAATGGAACGGTCTTCCGGAGCCCCGGAGAACGCTCCGGACGAACCTCGGACAGGCAGTTGCGCGGATGTCCCCCGAACCCAGCCATGAAGCGATTGACAACGATGTCACCCGGATCTGAAACTCGAGCGATGCACGACACCCTCTTCCTGTTCGGTGCCACAGGTGATCTGGCCCAGCGCTATCTGTTCCCTTCGCTGCTTCGCCTGCTTGGCGACGGCCTGCTGCCGGAGGACTTCCGCATCCGCGCACTGGCGTTGTCCGGGCATGACACCGAAGCCTTCCATGACATCCTGCGGCCACGCCTGCAGCAGGCCATGCCGATGGCCAGCCAGGACGACATCGCCGCGCTGCTGCGCCGCATCGACTACCGTTCGGTCGACCTGCGCGACGTCGACTCGGTCGCCGCTGCGGTCTCCGATCTGGTGCATCGCAAGTGCGTGAGCTACCTGGCCATTCCGCCGGGCCTGTACATCTCCACCTGCGAAGGCCTGGCCAAGGGCGGCGCCCTCGCCGCGCCGGCACGCCTGATGCTGGAGAAGCCGATCGGCAGCGACAGCGAAAGCGCCGAGGAAATCATCAGCACCATCGGCCAGTGGATCGACGAGGACCGTGTGTTCCGCCTCGACCACTACCTGGGCAAGGCGGCGGTGCAGAACCTGATCGCGCTGCGCTTCGGCAACACGCTGCTGGAAGCGGTGTGGAACCGCAACTACATCGAGTCGGTGCACATCCTGGTGGCCGAGAGCGAAGGCGTGGACGGCCGCGATGCCTACTACGCCCGCTCCGGCGCGCTGCGCGACATGGTGCAGAGCCACATCCTGCAGCTGCTGTGCATGGTGGCGATGGAACCGCCGGCCTCGTTGGAAGCCGACCGCATCCGCGACGAGAAGGTCAAGGTGCTGCGCGCCCTGCGCCCGCTCGACGCGAAGCACGCCGCACGTGACAGCATCCGCGGCCGCTACACCGCCGGCACCATCAACGGCCAGCCGGCACAGGCCTACCAGCCGCCGGAAGGCAGCGACGTGGAGACCTTCGCCGGTGTCACCGCACATATCGACAACTGGCGTTGGAGCGGCGTGCCGTTCCACCTGGTCACCGGCAAGCGCCTGCCCGAGCGCACCACCCGCGTGGTGGTCACGCTGAAGCCGGTCACCCACTGGCTGTTCGAGCGCCCGCAGCGCGCGCAGGCCGCACCGAACCGGCTGGTGTTCCAGCTGCAGCCGCAGGAGAACATCGAGCTGGGCCTGATGAGCAGCCTGGCCGGCCCGGAATGGGGTGCGCTGGAACTGCACCCGCTGGAACTGGAACTGTCGGTGCCGACCGGCCTGCATCGCCGCATCGCCTACGAGCGCCTGTTCCTGGACGCCTTCAACGGCAACCACACGCTGTTCGTGCGCGACGACGAAGTGCGTGCGGCCTGGGCCTGGATCGACAGCGTGGCCGATGCCTGGAAGGAAGCGAAGCTGCCGCTGGAACCCTACCCCGCCGGCCAGTGGGGCCCGGACAACGCGACCGGCTTCCTGCCGCAGGGCGTGGATGCGCCGGACAGCGAGGCATCGGCATGAGCGCCAGCTCACAGCCGGTGCTGGTCGCCGACATCGGTGGCACCAACGCCCGCTTTGCCCTGGCCGACACCTCGCTGGATGCGCCGCTGCAAAAAGACAGCATCCGTGAGTACGCCGTGGCGGAATTCCCATCGCTGGGTGATGCCGCCCGCCACCATCTCGAACAGATCGGCGCTACCGCCAGCCGGGGCGTGTTCGCGGTGGCCGGTCGGGTTGATGGTGATGAAGCACGGATCACCAACCATCCGTGGGTGATCTCGCGCAGCCGTACCGCGGCCATGCTCGGTTTCGACGAACTGCACCTGATCAACGACTTCGCCGCACAGGCGATGGCGATTTCACTGCTGCAGCCCGATGACGTGGTCCAGGTCGGTGGTGCCGCCTGGGTCCCCGGCAAGCCCGGCCAGCCGCGCAACTACGCGGTGATCGGTCCGGGTACCGGCCTGGGTGTCGGTGGCCTGATCCTGCGCCACGGCCGCTGCTACCCGCTGGAAACCGAAGGCGGCCATGTCAGCTTCCCGCCGGGAACTCCGGAGGAGATCCGCATCCTGGAGATCCTGTCCGAACAGTTCGGCCGCGTCTCCAACGAGCGCCTGATCTGTGGCCCCGGGCTGGTCAACATCCACCGCGCCGTGTGCGAGATGGCCGGCATCGACCCGGGCCAGCTGCAGCCGGTGGACGTGACCGCCCGTGCCCTGCATGGTGATCCGCAGGCGATGCGCACCGTGGACGTGTTCTGCGCCGTGTTCGGCGCCATCGCCGGTGACTTGGTGCTGACCCAGGGCGCCTGGGACGGCGTGTTCCTGACCGGCGGCCTGACCCCGAAGATGCTCGATTCGCTGCAGCACTCCGGCTTCCGCCAGCGCTTCGAGCACAAGGGCCGCTTCTCCTCGATCATGGCGCGGGTTCCCTCGTTGGCCGTGATGCACCCCCACGCCGGATTGCTGGGCGCCGCCGCCTATGCCACCGACGCCGAACGTGACGCACCTGGAGTTGCCGCATGAGCCCCACTTTCCACGACGACCGCATCGAGTTCATCAACCACGGCGATGCCGATGGCTGGATCGAGGCGGTAGCCGCCGAGATGGCGCAGATCCTCAACCGTGACATCAACGAAGTGGGCCGCGCGCGCATCCTGTTGTCTGGCGGCACCACACCGGCCCCGGTGTACCAGGCACTGGCCGAGCTGGACGTGCACTGGGACCGGGTGGAAGTGAGCCTGGCCGATGAGCGCTGGTTGTCGCCGCAGGATCGCGACAGCAATGCCTGGCTGGTGCGCGAGAATCTGCTCAAGCGCGCCGAGGGTGCGCATTTCGATCCGCTGGTGCGGATCGGCAAGCCGCTTCCGGAATGCGTGTACACCGCCAACCTGCAGGCGCAGCACAGCCAGCCGCCGAGCCTGGTGGCGCTGGGCATGGGCAACGACGGCCACACCGCCTCACTGTTCCCCGGCTCGAAGGACCTGGCCCGTGCACTGGAAAGCACCCTGCCCTATGCCGCGCTGGACGCCACCGGCTGTCCGGGTGCCAACCAGTGGCCGCTGCGCATCACCCTGACCCCGCATGGCCTGCGCCAGTGCCGCCAGCGCCTCTTGCTGCTGCGCGGCAAGCAGAAGCTGCAGGTGCTGCGCCAGGCGCTGGACAGCAACGATGCCCAGCAGTACCCGATCCTCAATGCGATCAACCTGGAAGGCGCGCGCCTGCGCGTCCACTGGGCTGATTGATGTTGGCGGCGGCGCTCTGCCGCCGCTTGCCTCTCGCCACCACGAACGCCGGTAGCCAATGAGCCTCCATCCGCAACTGCAAGCCATCACCGAACGTGTCATCCGCCGCAGCGCCGCCTCGCGCGCCGCCTATCTGGCCGCGATCGACGCCGCACTGCGCGATGGCCCGTTCCGCAGCCGCCTGAGCTGCGGCAACCTCGCCCACGGTTTCGCCGCCTGCGGTGGCACTGACAAGAGCCGCCTGCGCGGTGGCGTGACGCCGAACCTCGGCATCATCACCGCCTACAACGACATGCTGTCGGCGCACCAGCCATTTGAGACCTATCCCGATCAGATCCGCGCGATGGCCCGTGAGCTGGGCGCAACGGCACAGGTGGCCGGCGCGGTACCGGCGATGTGTGACGGCGTCACCCAGGGCCGCGGCGGCATGGAGCTGTCGCTGTTCTCGCGCGATGTAATCGCCCAGGCGACCGCCATCGGCCTCAGCCACGACATGTTCGACACCACCATCCATCTCGGCGTGTGCGACAAGATCGTGCCCGGCCTGCTGATCGGTGCGCTGGCCTTCGGCCACCTGCCGGCGGTGTTCGTGCCGGCCGGCCCGATGACGCCGGGCATCCCTAACAAGCAGAAGGCCGAAGTGCGCGAGCGCTACGCCGCCGGCGAGGCCACCCGCGAGGAACTGCTGGAAGCCGAATCGGCGTCCTACCACGGTGCGGGCACCTGCACCTTCTACGGCACCGCCAACTCCAACCAGGTGCTGCTGGAAGCGATGGGCGTGCAGCTGCCGGGCGCATCGTTCGTCAATCCGGACACGGCGTTGCGCGATGCTTTGACCCGCGAAGCCACCGAACGTGCGCTGGACATCACCGCACTGGGCGATGATTTCCGTCCGCTCGGCCGGATCATCGATGAGCGCGCGATCATCAATGCGGTCATTGCGTTGATGGCAACCGGTGGTTCGACCAACCACACCATCCACTGGATCGCGGTGGCACGCGCAGCTGGCATCGTGCTGACCTGGGACGACTTCGACGAGCTGTCGCAGCTGATTCCGCTTCTGGCCCGCGTTTACCCGAACGGCGAAGCCGATGTAAACCGCTTCGCCGCAGCAGGCGGCCCGGCCTTCGTGTTCGGCGAACTGATCAAGGCCGGCCTGATGCACGGCGACCTGGTCAGCGTGGCGCGCGGCGGCATGGCCGACTATGCGCGCGAACCGCAGTTGCGCGACGGCAAGCTGGTCTACCTGCCGGGCCTGGAACACAGCGCCGACGAAGAGGTGGTGCGTGGTGTCGACAATCCGTTCGAACATCAGGGAGGCCTGCGCCTGTTGCGCGGCAACCTCGGCAAGTCACTGATCAAGCTGTCGGCAGTGAAGCCGCAGTACCGCACGATTGAAGCACCGGCGGTAGTGGTCGATGCGCCGCAGGTGCTGAACAAGCTGCACGCCGCGGGCATGCTGCCGGAGCATTTCGTGGCGGTGGTGCGCTACCAGGGCCCGCGCGCCAACGGCATGCCGGAACTGCATTCGCTGGCGCCGCTGCTGGGCCTGCTGCAGAACCAGGGCCGGCGCGTGGCGCTGGTCACCGACGGCCGCCTGTCCGGTGCCTCGGGCAAGATTCCGGCGGCGATCCATGTGACGCCGGAAGCCGCACGTGGTGGTCCGCTGGGCAAGGTACGCGAAGGCGACATGATCCGCCTTGATGGCGAGGCCGGCACGCTGGAAGTGCTGGTGGATGCGGCCGAATGGGCCGCACGTCCGCTGGCGCCGAACACGGCACCGGCAGCGCACGACCTGGGTCGCAACCTGTTCGCGATCAACCGTCGCGTGGTGGGGCCGGCCGACCAGGGTGCGATTTCAATTTCGTGCGGGCCGGCGGCGGCCGATGGTGGGCCGTGGGACTACGATGCGGAGTACGAGCTGGGGCACGATGCCGCGGCGGCGGCGGCGCCGCATGAGGCGAAAGACGCCTGAAGCGAAAAGCCGCGGAAGGCTTCCCGGCTTGGGCAGTAGAGCGCCCTGGCCGGGACACGCCGTAAACCCATCCATGGGGGCTCGATCGCGGCATCCATGCCGCTCACGGTCCCGGCCAGGGCGCTCTACTGCCCTTGGACAACTCCCGGCGCGTCATTTGCGCTGCGGCCACTGAATCAAGAAGAGCAAAGGCAAGGGCAAAAGCATGGGTATCGAACAACATCAGGTGAAGGCGGCGGAGTTGCTGCATGCGGCGGGCATCCTGCCGGTGGTGACGATTCATACGCTGGACCAGGCGCGTGCGGTCAGTGCGGCGCTGCTGGAAGGTGGCCTGCCGGCGATCGAGTTGACGCTGCGTACGCCGGTGGCGATGGAAGCGCTGGCGATGCTCAAGCGTGAGCTGCCGGACGTGGTGGTGGGTGCCGGTACGGTGCTGACCGTGGAGCAGATGCAGCAGTCGATCGATGCGGGTGCGGACTTCCTGGTGACGCCGGGTACGCCACCGGCACTGGCCGATGCACTGGCGGCGGCACCGCTGCCGGTAGTGCCGGGTGCGGCGACGCCCACCGAGCTGCTGTCGCTGTATGCGCGCGGCTTCCGCGTGTGCAAGCTGTTCCCGGCCACTGCCGTGGGTGGGCTGGCGATGATCAAGGGCCTGGCCGGCCCGGTCGCCGACCTCAAGCTGTGCCCGACCGGTGGCATCACCGAAAACACCGCCGCCGAATACCTGGAGCAGAAGAACGTGGTCTGCATCGGCGGTTCGTGGATGGTGCCGGGCAACTGGATCGCCGACGGCGAATGGGACAAGGTGCGCGCCAGCGCCGCCGACGCCGCGAAGATCATCCAGCGCGTGCGCGGCCACTGAGCACATCAAGATGTAGAGCCGAGCCCGCGCTCGGCTCCGGCATCATCAGGGGTCAGAGCCCTTTCCCACCGGGAAAGGGATCCGACCCCGGGCAACGAGCGCGCAAAGCGCGCGACCCGCTCCTGCTCTTCCTTCTTCATTCCGCGGTGGCGGCGCACGGAAACTGTCCGTGGCCCTGCGGAGGGATTGCGCAGGGGCGTAAGCGCCATGGATGGCGCGCCCGAGCCTCCAGGGATGGATTCACGGCGTCCCCTGCGCAATCCCTCCGCAGGGCCAACCCCACGAATCCTGCCGCACACCGCGAGGGGCTCAGCCGTTGGCCGAAAACCCTTACAGCGGCCGCGCCGGATCCACCAGCCCATACTGGCTGGCCATCCGCGCCAGCGCGATGTTGTCGTGGATTCCCATCTTCTCGAACAACCGCGCCTTGTGCGTGTTCACCGTCTTCGCACTCAGGCTCAAGCGCCGCGCGATGTCTTCCTGGCGCAGGCCCTGGGTCAGCAGCAGCGCCACTTCCAGCTCGCGCGGTGACAGGCTGTCGAACGGCGAACCGTTGCCCTCCACCGTCGACAACGCCAGGTTCTGCGCGATGCTGGTGCCCAGGTAGCGGCGGCCACCGGCCACGTCGCGCACCGCACGCAGCAGCTCCTGCGCATCGCAGCCCTTGCCGATGTACCCGGCAGCGCCGGCTTCCAGCAGGCGCTTCGGCAGCGGGCCGTCCTCCAGCACCGATACGATCACCACGCGGGTGTTGCGGTGGCTGCGGACGATGCGCTCGGTCACTTCCATGCCGCTTACGCCCGGCAGGTGCAGATCGCACAACACCACGTCCGGCAGCAGCTGGCGGACTTCACGCAGCGCGTCTTCACCGGTCTCGGCTTCGCCCACCACCTCGATGTCGGTTTCCCCCGACAGAATCATCTTCATCCCGGTGCGGACCAGCGCGTGGTCATCCACCAGGTAGACTCGAATCGTCATTCACGTACCTCTTCGAATGCGGCCATTGCAGGTCAAGCTAGGCAGGGTGCCGATACCCTGCAAGCGCGTCCGGAATGCGGCGCCGGCGATCTGCCTTGCGCATCACATTACCGCGCGTTGTGCTTGCCCCCTGTCTTGCAGAACCTGCTGCAACGAAACAACTGATCTATTACGTAGACGCCCCGGAGGGGCCATCCACGTCATTCCCCCTGTGATGATGCTTCGCTGGCCTTCGCTGGCGGCGAGCCGTGACGTCGCCATGGGTGCCGGCGACTGAACATGACCAGATAGCACCCTACCACCCAAACCAGCGCGGCACACCATCCGGCCAGGATGTCGGAGGGGTAATGCACCCCCAGGTAGACCCGCGACACGCTGACCAGCAGGCTGAACGCCGGTGCCAGCAGCAGCACCGGCCAGCGCCAACGGGTGTTCCAGGCCAGCAGCACCAGGGTTACCGCGAGGGTCATCGAGCCCATCGCATGGCCGCTGGGGAAGCTGAACGTCGATTCCGGCGCGATCGATTCCCACAGGCTGGGCCGCTGGCGCTGGAAGAAGTGCTTGCTGCCCATGTTCAACAGTGCCGAGCCAACGAAGCTGACCGCCACGAAGGTGGCCTCGCGCCAGCGCCGGTAACCCAGCAGCACGCCGATGATCAGCACGTCGGCCGGAATCAGGAACCACTCGTAGCCCAGTTTGGAGATGAGCACGAAGAAGCGGTCCAGCAGCGGCGAATGCAGGCCATGCATCTGCCACAGCAGGGGCGCGTCGAAATGGAACGATTCAAACTCGTGCACCTCGTCGGCCAGGGCGACAAAGCCTGCCAACGGCAACAGCACGCCACCGAACAGCAGGAGCAGGCGCCAGGCATTGCTCGCCATCCAGTGGCGGAAACCGGAGGCGGACTCCGGTGCAGCGAGGATCGCAGGCTTATCCGGCGTTTCGGACATAGGTGCGTTCGACGTAGTCGTCGATCAGGGCGACGAAGTCCTGGGCGATGTTCTCGCCGCGCAGGGTCACCTTCTTTTCGCCATCGACGAATACGGGCGCAGCCGGGGTTTCACCGGTGCCCGGCAACGAAATACCGATGTTGGCGTGCCGCGACTCGCCCGGCCCGTTGACGATGCAGCCCATCACCGCCAGGGTCATGTTCTCCGCACCCGGGTGCTGGATCTTCCACATCGGCATCTTTTCGCGCACATGGCTCTGCACCACCTTGGCCAGCTCCTGGAAGAACTCGGAGGTGGTACGGCCACAGCCCGGGCAGGCCGTGACCAATGGCGTGAAGGCGCGCTGGCCGGTGGTCTGCAGCAGTTCCTGGGCGACGATCACTTCCTGCGTACGCGACTGGCCCGGCTCCGGGGTCAGCGAAATGCGGATGGTGTCGCCGATGCCTTCCTGCAGCAGCACGCTCAGCGCGGCCGACGAGGCGACGATGCCCTTGCTGCCGATGCCGGCCTCGGTCAGGCCCAGATGCAGGGCGAAATCCGAACGCTGGGCCAGGTCGCGGTACACCGCAATCAGTTCCTGCACGCCACTGACCTTGGCCGACAGCACGATGCGGTCGCGCGGCAGGCCGATCTCCACCGCCTGCTCAGCCGAGTCCAGCGCCGAACGGATCAGCGCCTCGCGCAGCACGCGGCCGGCGTCCCAGGGCTGTTCGCGGTGGTTGTTCTCGTCCATCAACTTCGCCGCCAGGGCCTGGTCCAGCGAGCCCCAGTTGGCACCGATGCGCACCGGCTTGTTGTAGCGGATGGCGAACTCGATCAGCTGCGCGAACTGCAGGTCCTTCTTCTTGCCGAAGCCCACGTTGCCCGGGTTGATGCGGTACTTGGCCAGTGCTTCGGCGCAGGCCGGCTCGGCCGTCAGCAGCTGGTGGCCGTTGTAGTGGAAGTCGCCGATCAGCGGCACGTCGATGCCCATCATCGCCAGCTTGTCGACGATGCGCGGGATCGCCGCGGCCGCTTCAACCGTGTTGACGGTCAGACGCACCATTTCCGAGCCAGCCCGCCACAGCTCGGCCACCTGCTTCACGCTGGAGGCCACATCGCTGGTGTCGGTATTGGTCATCGACTGCACCACCACCGGCTTGCCACCGCCTACGGTAACCCCGCCGATCTGGACGGCATGGGTCTGGCGGCGCGGCCAGGAGGTGGCATCGGAGGGCGGAGTCGGGCGGGTGACGGCGTCGTGCATGGGCGCATTCTACCGCTCGCCCCCGCATTCGGGGTGACTCGCATTCAGCCGCCGGCACGGCTGCGGCCGATTGTCGCAGGCACGTCCACGCGTGAACGCATACGATGAGCGTGAATGACCGGTCCCGACGCCCCGTTTCTCCGAACCCTGTGCAGCCTGCGCTGGCTTGCCGTAGGTGGCCAGGCCGCCACGATCCTGGTCGCCACCTGGGTGCTGGGCCTGCCGTTGCCGCAGCTGCCGCTGTGGGCCGGCGTGGCCGTACTGACCCTGTTCAATATCTATACCCAGCTGCGCCCGGAAGCGGCCGACACAGCGCCGCTGACCGCATTCGGTCACATCCTGGTGGACGTGATCATCCTGACCTGGATGGTGGGCTGGAGCGGCGGCATGGCCAACCCGTTCAGCTCGCTGTTCCTGATCCTGATCGCGCTGGCCGCGTTCGCCCTGCCCCTGCGCTGGGCGCTGGCGGTGGCACTGGCCTGCCTGCTCGGCTATGCCGCCAGCGGTATTTTCGGGCAGCCGTTGCCGGACGGTTATTTCCGCGGGCAGGACCTCAACCGCTGGGGCGTGGTCGCCAATTTCCTGATTTCCGCTGCGGTCGTGCTGACCTTCTCCACCCGCCTGGCGTTGGCGCTGCGCCAGCGTGAGCTTGAACTGTCGGCACTGCGCGAGCGCTTCGCCCGCAACGAGGGCATCGTCGCCCTGGCCACCCATGCAGCCTCGGTGGCGCATGAACTGAACACGCCGCTGGCGACCATGACCCTGCTCGCCGATGACGTCGCCGAGCGCAGCGAAGAGCCGGAAGTACGCGAAGACATGGAAACCCTGCGCGAGCTGCTGGTGCAGTGCCGTGAACGGGTGCTGGCGCTGGCCGCGCCGGCCTCGGCCGATGCACCGGGACGCAGCCATTCCAGCGCCCAGCAGGTGCTGGAGCAGTGGCGTTTGGTGCGTCCGACCATCGACCTGCATCGCAACGACGATGCGCCGTTGCGGCTGCCGCTGGATCCGGGCGTGGGCCATCTGCTGATGGTCCTGCTCAACAATGCCGCCGATGCCGGCGAACAGGCCGGCCGGCCGCGCGTGGACCTGGACCTGCGCATCGAAGGCGACGACCTGATCGGCGAAGTCCGCGACTACGGCCATGGCTTCGACGCCCGTGCCGCCGTCCTGCCGGGCAGGCTGTTCGGCAGCAGCAAGAGTGAGGGCATGGGCGTTGGCCTGGCCCTGTCCCATGCCACCATCGAACGCCTCGACGGCGAGATGTGGATGCGCCCGGCCCAGGGGGCCGGCAGCCGCGTCGGCTTCCGCCTGCCGCTGGCCCCACGCGAGGACACCCCATGAGCATTCACCATTCCACCCTGGGCCTGCTGGTCGACGACGACGAGCTGTACCTTCGTACGCTGCAGCGCAGCCTGGCCCGCAAGGGGCTGGAAACGCAGACCGCGCAGGACGCCGCCAGTGCACTGGCGCTGGCCCGCCAGCATCCGCCGGCGTTCGCGCTGATCGACCTGAAACTGGGCAGCGATTCCGGCCTGGCCCTGATCCAGCCATTGCGCGCCCTGCGCGCGGACATGCGGATCCTGCTGGTGACCGGCTACGCCAGCATCGCCACCGCGGTGGAGGCGATCAAGCTCGGCGCCGACGACTACCTGCCGAAGCCGGCCACGGTGCCAATGATCCTGCGCGCACTCGGCGAGGAAGACGATGGTCCGGCCGACGATGGCGAAATGGAAGTGCCCGATGCGATGACGCCGATCAGCCGCCTGCAGTGGGAACACATCCAGCAGGCGATGCACGAGACCGGCGGCAATGTGTCGGCGGCCGCGCGCCTGCTGGGCATGCACCGGCGTTCGTTGCAGCGCAAGCTGGCCAAGCGGCCGAGCCCGGAACGCGACCCGAGCCGGTGATGCGTCGTCGTATTCGCCGGGCATGGCCCGGCGCTACCGGCATAACGAAGGGTAGCGCCGGGCCATGCCCGGCGGCATTCCCCGCCCGCGTCAGCCCTTCAGCTGCGCCAGGATCTCGCGGGTCATTGGATCGGCAACCGTCACGTCCTCGCCCTGCAGTGCCGGCAGCAGGCCACTGGCCAGCTGTTTGCCCAGCTCGACACCGAACTGGTCGAAGGCATTGATGTTCCAGATCACCGACTGCACGTACACCGCGTGTTCGTACATCGCGATCAGCGCACCCAGCGCCTGCGGGGTCAGCGCGTCGAGCAGGATCAGCGTGCTTGGGCGGCCGCCCGGGTAATCGCGATGCGGATCGTCGCTGCCCTGGCCATTGGCCAGCGCCTCGGTCTGCGCCAGCAGGTTGGCCAGCAGTGCCTGGTGATTGATCGTGTACGGATCATCGTTGTGCACGCAGCCGATGAAGTCGGCCGGAACGATGCTGGTGCCCTGGTGCAGCGCCTGGAAGAAGCTGTGCTGCACGTCGGTGCCTGCCCCGCCCCACCACACCGGCACGGTATCGGTGGTGACCGGCTGGCCGTCACGCTGCACGCGCTTGCCCAGGCTTTCCATCACCAGCTGCTGCAGGTAGGCCGGCAGCAGCGCCAGGCGCTGGTCGTAGGTCATCACCGCATGCGTGGCATGGCCCAGCAGGTTGCGGTTCCAGATGTCGGTCAGGGCGTGCAGCACCGGCAGGTTGCGCTCCAGCGGTGCATCCAGTGCGTGCGCATCCATCTGCGCCGCGCCTTCCAGCAGCTGTTCGAATCGCTCGAAACCGATCGCCAGCGCGATCGGGAAACCAACCGCCGACCACAGCGAATAGCGGCCACCGACCCAGTCCCACATCGGCAGCACGCGATCGGCGGCGATGGCAAAGGCTTTGGCCGCACGTTCCGGATTGGCGCTGACTGCGTACAGGCGCTCGCTGCCACCCAGCCAGTCGTGCAGGATCTGGCCGTTGAGCAGGGTTTCCTGCGTGCCGAAGGTCTTTGAGATGAGGATGCCGGCGGTCTTCGCCGGATCCAACGTGGCCAGTGTGCGCTGCATGGCGGCGCCGTCCACGTTCGACACGAAATGCACGCGCAGGCGCGCACCGGTGACCGGACGCAGCGCATCAGCGACCAGCCGCGGACCGAGATCGGAACCGCCGATACCAACGCTGACCACATCGGTGACGCCGCTGTCTTCCAGCGCACGTACCAGCACGCCCATGCGCTGGCGGATGTCGCGCGCGGCGGCATAGGCCTCGGCCGCCACCGGCGCATCGACCACATCGCCACGCAGCGCGGTATGCAGTGCGGCGCGGCCTTCGGTCAGGTTGACCTGTTCGCCACGGAACAGGCGGGTGATGGCAGCGCCGACATCACGCTCGGCAGCCAGCGCCAGCAACGCCTGCAACGCCGCGGCATCGTACTTCTGCCGGGCGAAATTGACATACAACGGACCAACCCGCAGCGCCAGCTCCTGTACACGGCCGGGTTCGGCGGCGAGCAGGCCGGGAATGCTTGCGCCCTTCAGGCGCTGGGCGTGGGAATGCAGCGAGTCGAATCCGTTGTTCGTTGTCATGCGGCCTGTGTCGGGATCGTGTCGTTGGTGTGGGAGATCTGGTTGTTGCCATCAACGTACACCAGCTTCGGCTTGAAGCTGTCAGCTTCCTGCTCGGTCATGCTGGCAAACGCGGCGATGATGATGATGTCACCGACCTGCACGTGGCGCGCGGCACCACCGTTGAGCGAGACAACGCCACTGCCGGCTTCGGCGCGGATGGCATAGGTCGAGAAGCGCGCACCGTTGGTCACGTCCCAGATGTGCACCTGCTCGAACTCGCGGATGCCGGTGGCAGCCAGCAGGTTGTCATCGATGGCGATCGAGCCTTCGTAGTTCAGCTCGGAATGGGTGACGGTGGCGCGGTGGATCTTGGTCTTGAGCAGGGACAGGTGCATGGGGGCGCTGCAACGGCAAAGGAAAGAGCGGATTCTAGCACCCGCTTGGCTGTCGTCAGGGGCCTGCGGCAGGACGCTGAAGGCCGTTCAGGCGCGCTCGCCCGGCGGGACTGCCGGGACAGCGCCGGAAGTGCCGTGCAGCGACAGGCGGAACACCGTGTGGAAGGCCAGGCCGGCGACCACGCCGAAGCCCCCTGCTGCCAACACCGTCAGGCCGTAGCTGATCACGTCGAAGGTGTCGACATAGCGCAGGCGCTGCAGCAGCGGGCCGCTATCCGCGCCCGGCCAGCCGCACGTGGCCATGGCCAACGCCCCCAGCCCAAACCCGACCAGGACGAACCCGATCCGGCGCAGGCGCTGCTGAGACTGCAGGATCAGCGCCATCGGCAGCAGCACGGCGATGGCGTTGCAGGCGGCCAGCACGAACATCAACCCACCGCCGGTGAGCGCGGGCACCGGTGTGCGCCGGAATTCGAGCGCAAACAACAGGCCGCCAAACAGCTGGGCCGGCAGCATGCCGGCCGCCAGCACCGCCAGGATCGAGGCCTGGGCAAGGCGGCCGGTATCAGTGGTTGGGGTGTTCATTTCCGATCTCCCGTCCGTGGGAAGGTGAAAGGCGCCCATTGCGGGCGCCCTTCCATGCTGCGCTTAGCGGCTCAGAATTCCAGGTTGTCGATCAACCGGGTCGTACCCAGGCGCGCGGCGATCAGCGCGACACGGCCGCCGCCATCGAAGGTCGGCTCGGCCAGTTCCGGCGTGCGCAACACGGCGTAGTCGACCTGGAAACCATCCGCCTGCAGCGCGGCGGCTGCCTCGGCCTCGATCTGCGCGCGCGACTGGCCAGCCACGTAGCCCTCGCGCATGCCCAGCAGGGTGCGATGGATGCGGGTCGCGACCGGGCGCTGTTCGGCGCTCAGATACTGGTTGCGCGAACTCTTGGCCAGGCCATCGTCGTCACGCACGATGTCCGCGCCGACGATCTGGATCGGGAACGACAGCTCGGCCACCATCTGCTTGATGACGGCCAGCTGCTGGTAGTCCTTGCGACCAAACACGGCCACGTCCGGCTGCACCTGCAGGAACAGGCGCGCGACCACCGTACAGACGCCATCGAAGTGACCCGGGCGGCTGGCGCCCTCCAGCACTTCACTGACACCCGGCGCGTGCATGCGCGTGGTCTTGTCCACGCCCAGCGGGTACATCGCCTCGACACTGGGCAGCCACACCGCATCGCAGCCAGCCTGCTCCAGCCCGGCCACGTCAGCCTCGGGCGTGCGCGGGTAACGGCTGAAATCTTCGTTGGGGCCGAACTGGGTCGGGTTGACGAAGATGCTTGCCACCACCTTGTCGGCGTACTGGCGGGCCAGGGTCACCAGCGAGTGGTGGCCCCCATGCAGGTTGCCCATGGTCGGCACCAGCGCAACGCGCAGGCCTTCGCGCTTCCACTCGGCGATCTGCCCGCGCAGTGCGCCGAGCTCGTTGAAGGTCTGGATCATTGGGCGTAGGCGTGCTGTTCGTCGGGGAAGCTGCCGTCGCGCACGGCGTCGGCATAAGCGCGGGTGGCACCGGCCACCGAACCGCCTTCGGCGAGGAAGTCCTTGACGAACTTCGGACGGCGATGGCCGCTGTCCAGGCCGAGGAAATCGTGCAGCACCAGCACCTGGCCATCGCACTGCGGGCCGGCACCGATGCCGATGGTCGGCACGTCCACCGCAGCGGTGACTTCAGCAGCGACCGGAGTCGGCACGCATTCGAGCACCATGATGCTGGCGCCTGCAGCGGCCACGGCCCTGGCATCTTCCACCAGTTGGCGCGCGGCATCGCCACGGCCCTGGATCTTGAAGCCGCCCAGGCGCAGCACCGACTGCGGGGTCAGGCCCAGATGCGCGCAGACCGGAATCTCGCGTTCGACCAGGTAGCGGATGATGTCGACCTTGAAGCCGGCACCTTCGATCTTGACCATCTCCGCGCCCGCCTGCAGCAGCTGCAGCGAGGCATCCAGCGCGCGCTCCGGGGTGGCATCGGCGCCGAACGGCAGGTCGGCCACCAGCAGCGCACGCCGCAGCACGCGGGCCACGGCGCGGGTGTGGTAGACCATGTCGGCCACGGTCACCGGCAAGGTGGAGTCATGACCCTGCACGACCATGCCCAGCGAATCGCCGATCAGGATCAGGTCGACGCCGTTGGCATCGAAGGTGCGGGCGAAGCCGGCGTCGTAGGCGGTCAACATGACCAGCTTCTGGCCATTGCGCTTGGCCTCGGCCAGGGCGGGAACGGTCCAGGGCTTGCTGTCTGCGTGGGTGCTCATGTGCTGATAACCGGGGGAGATAACCCGGCCATTATCACCCTATCGGCGCGATCCCGCAGGCATCCACCCGCATCACTGCATCCTGCACGCGGCCGTGGCCGGGGATGGCCAGATCCGGCGCGATTTCGGCCAGCGGTACCAATACGAAGGCGCGCTCGTGCATGTAGGGATGCGGCACCTGCAGGCCAGGCTGATCGATCACCTGCGCGCCATGCAGCAGCAGGTCCAGATCCAGCGCGCGCGGCCCCCAGTGCACCTGCGGATCGCGCACGCGGCCGAAATGCCGCTCCAGCAACAGCATCGCCTGCAGCAGTTCGTTGGCCGGCAGATCGGTTTCGACCGCAGCCACCGCATTGACGAACGGCGGCTGATCTTCATTGCCCCAGGCGGGCGTGGCGTACAGGCGCGACGCCCTGTCCACGCGGGTGCCAGGCAGGCCGTCCAGCGCAGCAATCGCTGCGCGGACGGTCGCAGCCGCGTCGCCAAGGTTGGCGCCGAGGCCGATCCAGGCAAGGGTCATCGCTTACTCGCCCGCAGCACCGGCGGGGGCGCCCGGACGGCGACGGCGACGGCGGCGCTTGCGCGGTGCCCCACCCTCTTCGTCAACGCCCTCGTGGTGCAGCGAATCCAGCGACGATTCCAGCTCATGCCCGGATTGCGCCTGCGCTTCACGCCAGAACGCCACATCAGCCTCGTGCTCGGCGGAGGCCACCTGGCGCAGGGCCAGGAAGTCGAACGCGGCGCGGAAGCGCGGGTGGGTAAGGGTACGGAACACGCGCTTGCGCTGGCGCGAACCGAAGCGCGACTGCAGCAGCCAGATCTCCTGCATCGGCAGCGAGAAGCGGCGAGGCAATGCGATGGTGCTCAGCTGCTGCACGGTGACGCGGTCGGCGGCACGGCGCTGCGCTTCTTCTGGCGCCACGCCCTGCTTGAGCAGGGTCGCCTGTGCACGGCAATACGCCGGCCACAGCAGCAGCGCGAACAGGAACGCCGGCGAGACTGGCTCGTCATTGGCCACGCGCGCATCGGTATTGGCCAGGCCTTCCACCAGCATGCGGCGCAGCGCGCCGGTGCGGTTGGACTTGAGGGCCTTGGCACTTTCCGGGAACAGCACGTCCAGCAGGCCGTAACGCTCCAGGCCTTCGAAGCTGGCCACGCCGTGCCCGGACAGGAACAGCTTGAGCACTTCCTCGAACAGGCGCGCCGGCGCAGCCTCGTTGAGCAGGCTGGCCAGCTGCGGGATCGGCGTGGCGGTGCCCTCTTCGATCTGGAAGCCGAGCTTGGCCGCCAGGCGCACTGCACGCAGCATGCGCACCGGATCTTCCTGGTAGCGCTGCACCGGATCGCCGATGAGCTTCATCAGGCGCGCCTGCACGTCTTCGAAGCCGCCGGTGTAGTCACGCACCGAGAAGTCCTCGATGGCGTAATACAGGGCGTTGCAGGTGAAGTCGCGGCGGATGGCGTCGTCTTCGATGGTGCCGTACACGTTGTCGCGCACGAGCATGCCGTTTTCCATCTCGCGGTCGCCGCTGCCGTCATCGCTGTTGGCACGGAACGTGGCCACTTCGATGATCTCGCGGCCGAACACAACATGGGCCAGGCGGAATCGGCGGCCGATCAGGCGGCAGTTGCGGAACAACTGCTTGACCTGCTCGGGCGTGGCATCGGTGGCCACGTCGAAATCCTTGGGTTGGCC
The DNA here is from genome assembly GCF_056861405.1 of Stenotrophomonas sp. 22DLJC03. Lineage (NCBI taxonomy): Bacteria > Pseudomonadati > Pseudomonadota > Gammaproteobacteria > Lysobacterales > Lysobacteraceae > Stenotrophomonas > Stenotrophomonas sp. 22DLJC03. The sequence continues at coordinate 10,443 of NZ_JBSPUG010000005.1, read as the reverse complement.
ATTGACCAGCAGGTCGCGCACCGCACCACCCACAAGGTAGGCGCCGAAGCCGGCATCGCGCAGGCGATAAAGCACGCGCAGGGCGTTCGGGCTGATGTCCTTGCGGGAGATCGTGTGCTGGTCGCGCGGGATGACGCGCAGGCTGAACGGTGATGGAGCAGAGGAAATGATGTTGGCGCTTCCGGTTGAAGTTTCGGGATTGCCCAATGGCATCGAGGTGCATATACTAGCGCTCCTGCATCGGCAGCGACACACTGCTCCCTTCGTCTAGTGGTTAGGACGTGGCCCTCTCAAGGCTAAAACAGGGGTTCGAGTCCCCTAGGGAGCACCAGTCGCCGCAGCAGGAACCGAAAAAGCCCGCCTTGTGCGGGCTTTTCTGTTTTCCTGGGTTTGTGGCGTCGGGTGCTTGGTCGCTGTGGCGCCTGCCTGCTTCTGCGTTTGAGGGGGCGGGCCACCCTGGCCTGGACACGCAAAAGCCCATCCATGGCGCCAACGGTCCAGGCCAGGGTGGCCCGCCCCCTCCTTACAGTTTTCCGCGACGGCGGCACGAACAGCCTCGCTCCTCCGCAGCCAACTCAATCCCGACCCGCAGACCTGCGTCCGCCACACGAAATGTGTCGAGAGGCGGCAGGCCAGCCGTCAGCCTTCCATCTGCTCCAGTTCCTTGCCCTTGGTCTCGCGCACGTAGCGGACGACGAAGAAGATCGAAAGGATCGCCACGACCATATAGATGCCGTAGGCACCGGCCAGGCCAATGCCAGCCAGCAGCATCGGGAAGGTCACGGTGATGGCGAAGTTCGAGGTCCATTGCGCCGCACCCGCCACCGCCAGCGCCGGGCCGCGGATCTGGTTGGGGAACATTTCGCCCAGCATCACCCACATCACCGGGCCCCAGGACATGTTGAAGAACACCACGTAGGCATTGGCCGCAACCAGGGCCAGCCTGCCCATGCCATCGGACAGCTGCAGGCGACCGTCGACCAGGCTGCCGCTGGCGAAGGCGACCACCATCAACACCAGCGCCACCGACATCCCGACCGAGCCGATCCACAGCAGCGGCTTGCGCCCGATGCGGTCGATCAGCAGCACGGTCAGCAGGCAGGCGCCGATGCTCAGTCCACCGGACAGCACATTGATCAGCAGCGCGTCGCTTTCCGAGAAGCCCACCGCCTGCCACAGCACTGCGCCGTAGTAGAACACCACGTTGATGCCGACCAGCTGCTGGAACATCGCCAGGCCGATGCCCACCCAGAGGATCGGGCGCAGTTTGCCGGTGGCCTTGTCGAGCAGATCGCCGAAGCGCGGCTTGTGCTGGTCCTGGGCCAGGCTGGCTTCGATCTCGGCCTGCTTGGCCGCCGCCGCACCATCGCCATACAACCGTGCCAGCACCACCCCTGCCTGCGCCTGCCGGCCCTTCAGCACCAGGAAACGCGGGCTCTCCGGAATCACCAGCAACAGCAGCAGGAACAGACCCGACGGCAGCGCCTGCATCCAGAACATCCAGCGCCAGGCCTCATGCCCCAGCCACAATGGCTCGGTGGAGGCCCCGGCGGCACGGGCCAGCAGGTAATTGCTGAGGAAGGCGGCAAACAGGCCGCAGATGATCGCCATCTGCTGCACCGTGGCCAGGCGACCGCGATAGCGTGCCGACGCCACCTCGGCGATGTAGGCCGGCGACATCACACTGGCCGCGCCCACTGCGAACCCGCCGAGTACGCGAGCGGCTATGAACAGCCAGGAGGCATGGGCAGCACCGGCACCCAGCGCCGATATCAGGAACAACAGCGCGGACACGATCAGTACGCCGCGACGGCCCAGGCGGTCGCCCAGCCAACCGGCCAGGAATGCACCGATCGCGCAGCCCAGCAGCATCGAGGCGACTTCGAAGCCCAGCGCCGCCTCACTGGAATTGAAGGCTTGGCGCAGGCCGTCGACCGTACCGTTGATGACACCACTGTCGAAGCCGAACAGGAATCCACCGAGGGTGGCCACGCAGCTGATCAGGACGATGAACGCGGTGTTCTCACCACGGTGCAAGGCGGATCCGGTCTGGATCTGGGACATGGACGTACCTGCTGGGAAGGGGTAACGGCCATCACGGATGACCGGCTGCGCCACAGCGTCGCATGGGCGTTGCCCTGCCGCCAACCGGCCACGGCCGGGCCTGCCAGACGCCCGTTTTCCGCCCTGCGCCGACACCGGGGGCCAACCTGTTCTAGAATTGTCGGGTTCAGGAATCGATCCACCCCCAGCCCATGCCCTTTGTCGTCACCGAAAACTGCATCAAGTGCAAACACACCGATTGCGTGGAAGTGTGCCCCGTGGATTGTTTCCACGAAGGCCCGAACTTCCTGGTGATCGACCCGGATGAGTGCATCGACTGCACCCTCTGCGAACCGGAGTGCCCGGTCAATGCGATCTTCCCGGAGGATGATGTCCCCGCCGGCCAGGAAGGCTTCGTCGCCCTCAATGCCGAGCTGGCCAAAGAATGGCCGGTGCTGACCGTGCGCAAGGACCCGCCTGCCGACGCCGGCGAATGGGACGGCAAGCCGGACAAGCTGAAGCTGCTGGAGCGCTGAGAAGCGCTTGTTGCGGCAACGAAAAAGGGCGCCCATGGCGCCCTTTCTCGTTGCTCGGCAGATACCAACCGCGCGATCCGGTAGGTGCCAACCGCAAGATCCGGTAGGTGCCAACCTTGGTTGGCACAGAAGCGCCGACCAAGGTCGCCCTCTACCAGAGGCAGCCCTTACTGCGCCAGCTTCGCCTTCAGCGCGGCGATCAGCTTCACCGGGGCCTCGGCGGTGGCCGGCAGGCCACGCGGGTCGACCGCGGAAATGTACGCGCCGGCGTCGACGGCAACCACACGCACCAGGAAGTTGCTGCCTTCATAGGCTACATCGTACGAGCCCAGCAGCTGCGCGCGGCTGGCGATGGTCACGCCTTCCACGCCTTCCAGCGCGGTACCGACCTTGGCGAAGGCTTCATCCTTGCCACCGGCAATGGTGAAACCGGTGTTACCCACAGCCGGAGCCGCCGCAACCGGCGCAGCCGGCTTGGTCGCCGACGCCAGCGTCGGCACCTTGTTATCACCGGTGGTCGCCGGCAGGTTCAGGTCCGGCGGCACTTCCAGCGGACGCATTTCCGGGGCCAGGGCATAGTCGCCCTTGACGCCACGCTTGAAGCAACCAGTGGTGCCGGCGGCGACGGCCACAGCAAGCAGGGCGTAGGACAGCACGCGGACAGTGGAAACGGATTGACGCATGTGAATCTCCTGGGTCAGACCAAGACGGAAGGTCAGTGGCTGGAAAGGGCTTCGAGGGCGGCGATGTCGCCGGCAAGGTGATCGGCAGCCCGATGATGCGCCGCCGACAACGGCAGCAGCGGCAGGCGCAGGTCGTGGCCGATGCCGATGCGGCGCAGCAGCGCCTTGACCGGGATCGGATTCGGCTCGACGCCACAGAACTCATGGAACGGCTGCAGGCGCGCATCCCATGATTCGGTAGCTTCGTGGTCGTGGGCGGCCGCCAGCTCGCACATCCGGCGGTAGGCGCCCGGCAGCACATTGGAACCGACCGAGATCAGGCCATCGATGCCAGCCCGGATCGAACGCGCGGCAGTACCGTCATCGCCACTGAGCACGGCGAACTGCGCGCTGCGCAGCGCCAGCAGCGCCTGCACCCGGCCGGTGTCACCCACGGCCTCCTTGATGCCGACGATGTTGGGATGGCTGGCCAGCTCGGCCACGGTCTCCGGCTGCATGTCGCAACCGGTACGGCCAGGCACGTTGTACAGCACGACCGGCAACCCGCCCTGGTCGGCAACGGCACGGTAGTGCGCGATCAATCCGGCCTGGGTCGGCCGCACATACGGCGGGGTGACCACCAGCGCGTGGCTGGCACCGAGCGCGGCGGCGCGGCGGGTCTGTTCGATGGTTTTGGCGGTGCCCGACAGGCCGGTACCGGCCATGACCGGAATGCGGCCGCCGATACGCTCGACCGCGCTGGCCAGCAGCTGGTCGTACTCGGCATCGGTGAGGGTTGCCGCTTCGCCGGTCGAGCCAGCTACGACAACGCCATGGACGCCACCTTCCAGTTGCAGGTGCAGCAGGCGCTGCCAACCGTCGGGATCGAGGGCGCCGTCGGCCCGGAACGGGGTCGCCAGCGCGGTGATGAGGCCGGAAAGGGACAAGGACGTGCTGCTCTTGGCTGGAAAGGGAAACGCCCGCCACGAAAGGCCGGGGGCGACCTGAATGTTACTTGCGGCGCGAAACCACGGGCAAGTATGCTGGACACCGGTGGATCCCCGCCTCTGGCGGGCATTCAGACTAACGCATGCATTACCCGGAATCGCCTTGACCGACACCACCCCGCGCCCCGCGCCGAGCGAAAACCACCTCCTGATCAACGCCTATACGACGCATCCGGAGTCCCCCCTGCTGTCCGTCACCCGCCGCATTGCCGACAGCGGCTGCAATCTGGTGGACGCGCGCCTGGCCACGGTCGGTCGCGATGTGTCCGTCACCGCCCTGGCCACCGGCTCCTGGGATTCGGTGGCCAAGCTGGAAGCGATGCTGACCCGGCTGGAGCGCGAAGAAGGCCTGAAGCTGGTCTGGTACCGCACCGCTGCCAAGCAGGCGCAGTCCAACCTGCTGCCGTACATCGTGGAGGTGATCGCCGCCGACAAGCCGGGCATCCTGTTCCAGCTGGCCGACTTCTTCGACCGCCAGGGCATCACCATCGAGAGCCTGCAGAGCACGCGTTACCGCGCCATGCAGACCGGTGCGGAAATGTTCAGCGCGCAGGTCACCATCGGCGTGCCGGCCAACATGCACATCGCCGCGCTGCGCGACGATTTCCTCGAGTTCTGCGACCACTTGAACCTGGACGCGATCATGGACCCGATGAAGTTCTGAATTTCGCGCGCCTCTCACAGGCGCGTGGCGTTTCATGCAATTGTCTTGGAAAGAACCCAGGCTCGACAGAAGGACCTCATGAACAACGGCGACACCCTGGACAGCACCACTCTTTCCCTGCCGCTGGCACTGTCCGGCGGCGAACAGGCCACCCTCGGCGACTACGCCGGCCAATGGCTGGTGCTGTACTTCTACCCGAAAGACAGCACCCCCGGCTGCACCACCGAAGGCATCGACTTCAACGCGCTGCTGCCGAAGTTCAGGAAGGCAGGCGCAGTCGTGCTCGGCGTCTCGCGCGATTCGGTGAAGTCGCACGACAATTTCTGTGCCAAGCAGGGCTTTGCGTTCCCGCTGGTCAGCGATGGCGACGAAGCGCTGTGCAGCGCCTTCGACGTGATCAAGATGAAGAACATGTACGGCAAGCAGGTACGTGGCATCGAGCGCAGCACCTTCCTGATTTCCCCCGACAGCCGCATCGTGCAGTCCTGGCGCAAGGTCAAGGTCGCCGGCCATGCCGATGCCGTTCTCGCCGAACTGAAGGCCTCCCAGTCCAAGTGAGTCCCACTGCCTACTGTGTCTGCCATCACCCTGCCCCGCAGCAGGCCGTGATGGTTTTCCCCTGTCCGTAACCAGGAATCGACGATGACCCGAGGCAAGCGCATCTACGTGCTGGATACCAACGTGCTGATGCACGATCCCACCGCGCTGTTCAAATTCGAGGAGCACGACGTCTACCTGCCCATGCAGGTGATCGAGGAGTTGGACAACGGCAAGAAGGGCACCACCGAGGCGAGCCGCAATGCGCGCCAGGTCAGCCGCTTCCTCAACGAGCTGGTGCAGGCCTCGGGCCTGGACAACCTGGCCGACGGCATTCCGCTGCAGCGGCCGCAGGGCCTGCAGCTGCGCGGCAAGCAGAGCGTGGGCCTGCTGCGCTTCCAGACCAGCCATTTCGACGCCGGCAAGAGCTTCGGCAAGGTGATCCCGGACAACGCCATCCTCGGCGCGATCCTGGCCCTGAAGGAAGAGACACCTGAGATCCCGGTGGTGTTCGTTTCCAAGGACATCAACCTGCGGATCAAGGCAGCGATCGCCGGCATCGTGTCCGAGGACTACGAGAACGACCGCGCGCTGGATGATTTCAGCCTGCTCTACACCGGCGCCACCGAGCTGCCGGAAGACTTCTGGAAGCGCCACGGCGATGACCTGCGCAGCTGGAGCGACAAGGGCCGTACCCATTACGAAATCCAGGCGCAGGACGGCGAAGAGTGGTACCCGAACCAGTACGTCTACCTGCCCGGCGAAGACGAAGTCGAGCTGCGCGTCAGCCGCGTGGTCGGCGATGGCAAGGTGGTGCTGTCGCTGGTCGATGATTTCCGCCACGGCAGTCACGCCGTATGGGGCATCAGCGCGCGCAACCGCGAACAGAACTTCGCGCTCAATGCGCTGATGGACCCGGAAATCGACTTCGTCACCCTGCTCGGCACCGCCGGTACCGGCAAGACCCTGCTGGCCCTCGCCGCCGGCCTGGCACAGACGATGGACCAGCAGCGCTATCGCGAGATCATCATGACCCGCGCCACCGTCAGCGTCGGCGAAGACATCGGCTTCCTGCCCGGCACCGAGGAAGAGAAAATGACGCCATGGATGGGCGCGTTGACCGACAACCTGGAAGTGCTCACGCACAACCAGGAAGGCGGCACCTGGGGCCGCCAGGCCACCAACGACCTGCTCGCCAGCCGCATCAAGATCCGCTCGATGAACTTCATGCGCGGCCGCACCTTCCTGTCGCGCTACCTGATCCTGGACGAGGCGCAGAACCTCACCCCGAAGCAGATGAAGACGCTGATCACCCGTGCCGGCCCCGGCACCAAGATCGTCTGCCTGGGCAACGTCGAGCAGATCGACACCCCGTACCTGACCGAGACCACCTCGGGCCTGACCTACGCGGTGGACCGCTTCAAGAACTGGCCGCACAGCGCGCACATCACACTACGTCGTGGCGAGCGCTCGCGCCTGGCCGACTACGCCTCGGAGGTGTTGTGAACCGCTGCACCCGCCTGCTGCTGCCCACGGCTGCGATCACCCTCGCAGCCGTGCTCGGCGCCTGCACCACCACGCGCGGCCCGGCCAGCGTGCCGACCGCAGAGCGTACCGGCCAGTCCTGGGTGGTCACCCGCCCGATCATCGCCGCGCAGGTGCTCGACACCTGCTCGCGCGCCAGCCCCGGCCGCGAGGCCGGGCGGGTCAGCGGCTACTGGGCACCCAGCCGGCAGCAGATCGACCAGCTGGAAGCGAAGCTGCCTTCGCTGGAAGCACAGGTTCCCAAGGTGCTGGACTTCGATCGCCAGTACGTCGGCATCGAAAGCGCAGGCAAGCGGCTGATCTACATCAACGCCTTCCACCTGCCTGACGATGGCAGCATCAATCCGGCCCGTGAGGCGATCCGCGTCTGCGATGGCGGCACGCAGTTCTGGGGCGCCGTGTTCGATCCCGCCAGCAACACCTTCAGCGAGCTGCAGTTCAACGGCGGCTTCGGCGGGCCCTGAGGGGGCCCCGCCGATGGGAATACGCCTGCCCACCTGGGTCTGGATCGGCGCGGTCGCGCTTTCATGCGTGGCCGGCATGGTCAATGTGGTTGGCTTCCTAGGGTTCGAACACCAGGCCGTCAGCCACATGACCGGCAGCACCAGCCAGCTGGGCATGGCGCTGGCACAGGGCGACTGGCGTGCGGTCGGCCACCTGTGGGGGCTGCTGATCGCGTTCGCGCTGGGCGCGATGCTCAGCGGCCTGCTGATCCAGGACAGTGCCCTGCAGCTTGGCCGCCGCTATGGCGTGGCACTGGCACTGGAATCGGCACTGCTGCTGGTCGCCATCCCGCTGTTCGAACAGCATCAGATCTGGGGTGCGCTGGCCGCCGCCATGGCCTGCGGCCTGCAGAACGCGATGGCTACCACCTTCAGTGGCGCGGTGGTGCGCACCACCCACCTCAGCGGCATGTTCACCGACCTCGGCATCGGCCTCGGCCACCTGCTGCGCGGGTTGCCGTTGCAGGTGCGCCGACTGACCCTCAGCGGCCTGATCATCAGCGGCTTCCTCGCCGGCGGCGTCATCGGCGCCTGGCTGTTCATGCGCTGGCAGTACGACGCCCTGCTCGCCCCCGCCCTGCTGACCGGGCTGACAGGGCTGGGCTATGTGGTGTACCAGCAGTGGGCGCGCTGGCGGCATTGAATCAAAGGCATCCACGCATGGCGTGGATCTACCTTCCCCTGCTGGACCACGGCACAATCACCTGATGAGCCCGACCACTCCCGTTTCCGCCCTGACCATCGCCGGCTCCGATTCCGGCGGCGGCGCCGGCATCCAGGCTGACCTCAAAGCCTTCGCCGCGCACCGCGTGCACGGCCTCTCGGCGATCGCTGCGCTGACAGCGCAGAACACCCGCGGCGTCATTGCCGTGCACGTGCCACCGATCGACTTCCTGCGTGCACAGCTGGACGCCTGCTTCGACGACTTCGACATCCACGCCGTGAAACTCGGCATGCTGGCCAATGCCGAAGTGATCAACGCCGTCGCCGACGCACTGGAGCGCCACCGGCCGCCGCATGTGGTGCTGGACCCGGTGATGGTCGCCACCAGCGGTGCTCGCCTGCTTGAAGACAGCGCGCTGCAGGCGATGCGTGAGCGCCTGATTCCGCTAGCCACGCTGATCACCCCGAATACCCCCGAAGCAGAACTGCTGGTGGGCCGGAAGATCAGCAACGGCGATGACGCCGAACAGGCCGCTGCCGCACTGCTTGGCCTCGGCGCCGGCGCAGTGCTGCTCAAGGGCGGGCACCTGCATGAAGGCAACCGGGTGATCGACCGTTACTTCGACGGCGTCAGCAGCGAAGAATTCATCCACGCTCGCCTGCCGCTGGACGCACACGGCACCGGCTGCACGCTGGCCTCAGCCATCGCCGCGCAGCTGTGCAACGGCCTGAGCCTGGCCAACGCCTGCGAAGCCGGCATCGACTACGTCGCACGCGGGCTGCAGCAGGGCTACGCGCCTGGCCGCAGCGAGGTGCTGGTGCTCGACCACTTCGGCGCGGCGCCTCACGCATGAGCCTCGCACCGGACGTCCTTGCCGTGCAGTGCACTGATGGCCATCGCTACGAAGTGATCGCCTGCGTGCCCGCACAGCCCATCGCGCGCCTGCTGTGGCTGCCAGCACTGGGTGTGGCCGCACGCCATTACCTGCCGCTGGCACAGGCGCTGGCGGCGAAGGGCGTGGCGGTGTACCTGCACGAGTGGCGCGGCAACGGCAGCAGCTCGCTACGTCCGTCACGCACGCAGGACTGGGGCTATCGCGAAGTACTCGATCAGGATCTGCCGAGCAGCCAGGGCGTACTGGCCGCAGCGGATGACGAAGCAGGCGCCCTGCCCTGGATCATCGGTGGCCACAGCCTGGGTGGGCAGCTGGCCTGCGTGCACGCCGGTCGCCATCCGCAGCACTTCAATCGGCTGTGGCTGGCCGCCAGTGGCTCACCGTTCTGGCGCAGCTTCCCGCCGCCACGCGGCTGGCTGCTGCCGCTGGTCTATCGCTTCCTGCCGTGGATCGCACAGCGTCAAGGCGTGCTGCATGGCCGTCGCCTGGGCTTTGGTGGCACCGAAGCACGTGGGCTGATCGCCGACTGGGCGCGCGTGGGCCTGAACAATCGCTACGCCGCCGCGGGCATGGCCGAAGATCTCGACGCACAGATGGCACGCGTGCATGGCAGCGCACGGGCGGTGCTGATGGAACACGACTGGTTGGCACCGACCGGATCGATGCAGACGTTGCTGGCCAAGCTGCCGAATGTGGCCGCGCAGCTGCACGTGCTTTCCGCGCAGGAGCTGGGCACGCGTGCCGATCACTTCGCCTGGCTGAAGGCACCGGACGCCGTGGCTGACAGCTTTTTCATTCAGTTGGGTGAAAATTTTCACAAAACTGTTGACGGTCCGCGCCGGGATCCGCATAATTCCGCTCCTGTCGCAGGGCGCCCGTAGCTCAGTTGGATAGAGTACCTGGCTACGAACCAGGCGGTCGGGAGTTCGAATCTCTCCGGGCGCACCACTCGACAGGTTTTCAGCATCCGCCGCTGAAAATGCAGTAAAATTAAGCAGTAAGTTGATTGTGTACCGCGCGCCCGTAGCTCAGTTGGATAGAGTACCTGGCTACGAACCAGGCGGTCGGGAGTTCGAATCTCTCCGGGCGCACCACTCGACAGGTTTTCAGCATCCGCCGCTGAAAATGCAGTAAAATTAAGCAGTAAGTTGATTGTGTACCGCGCGCCCGTAGCTCAGTTGGATAGAGTACCTGGCTACGAACCAGGCGGTCGGGAGTTCGAATCTCTCCGGGCGCACCACTCGACAGGTTTTCAGCATCCGCCGCTGAAAATGCAGTAAAATTAAGCAGTAAGTTGATTGTGTACCGCGCGCCCGTAGCTCAGTTGGATAGAGTACCTGGCTACGAACCAGGCGGTCGGGAGTTCGAATCTCTCCGGGCGCACCAT
>NZ_JBSPUG010000004.1:0-307573 GCF_056861405.1 Stenotrophomonas sp. 22DLJC03 | reverse complement strand
GCAGGCGCCTTCACAAGATACCTGCGCATACTTTCAAAGATCTTGGGAAGTGGCCTCAGCGCCGTTCCCGTGTGCTGCGAAGTTTCCTTCGTAGCGAGCCGCCCATTATGCCAGACTTTTTCAGTCCGTCAACACCTTCGTTCGATCATCTCGTTCGGCGGTGGTGGGCGCCCTGTTGTCGCTGAAGCCCCTTGGTGGCGACCCCTGCGACGGGGGAGGAGAAGTATGTCCCCATTCCGGTCATTTGTGAAGGGGGTGTGGCAACTTTTTTTGCTGGATGTTGCGTTCATTCATCCATCGCACGCTGCGGGAGGATTCCGCGAAGAGCAGCCGAGCGCGGCTATGCCGGGCGTCCTTGCCCGCCCCCCCTGCGGGCCGTCGCAAGCGACGTTGGCAACGGCTCCTGCCGTTGCCTTCGGCTCTACAAGAGCACAAGGAAGGGCCGGCTGGCGCCGGCCCTTCCTTGTATCAGGCAGCGACCAGGCGTACGCGGGCGAAGGTGCGCTTGCCGACCTGCAGCAGACCCTCGAAGCCCGGCTGCAGCACCTGCTGGCCGTCTTCCACCACTTCACCGTCCACCTTGACCGCACGCTCCTTGAGCTTGCGGTTGGCCTCGGAGTTGCTCGGGGTCAGGCCCGCCGCGGTCAGCAGCGCGGCGATACGCAGGCCTTCGGCCGGGATCGCCACGTCCTGCAGCGGCAGCTGGGTGATGTCGCCCTGCCCGGTCACCGCCGCTTCCCAACCGGCAACCGCCTGTTCGGCCGCTGCGGCGTCATGGAAGCGGGTCGCCAGCTCACGGGCCAGACGCAGCTTGACCACGCGCGGGTTCAGGCCGCCATTGGCCACCTGCTCGCGCAGCTGCACGGCTTCGGCCTGGCTGATGTCGAAGGACAGCAGCTCGATCCAGCGCCACATCAGGGTGTCGTCCACCTTCATGGTCTTGGTGACGATGTCGATGGCCGGCTCGCTGATACCAATGTAGTTGCCCAGCGACTTGGACATCTTGTTGACGCCGTCCAGGCCTTCCAGCAGCGGCATGGTCAGCACCACCTGCGGCTTCTGGCCGTGGTGCTCCTGCAGGCCGCGGCCCATCAGCAGGTTGAACTTCTGGTCGGTGCCGCCGAGCTCGACGTCGGCTTCCAGGGCCACCGAGTCGTAGCCCTGCACCAGCGGGTACAGGAACTCGTGGATGGCGATGGACTGCTGGGCGGCGTAGCGCTTGGCGAAATCGTCGCGCTCGAGCATGCGCGCCACGGTGTGCTGGCCGGCCAGGCGGATCATGTCGGCCGCGCCCATCTTGCCGAACCACTCCGAGTTGAAGCGGACTTCGGTACGGCTGCGGTCCAGCACCTTGAACACCTGCTCTTCATAGGTACGGGCATTGGCCAGCACGTCGTCCTTGCTGAGCGGCTTGCGGGTCAGGCTCTTGCCTGACGGGTCACCGATCATGCCGGTGAAGTCGCCGATCAGGAAAATGACCTGATGGCCGAGGTCCTGGAACTGGCGCATCTTGTTCAGCAGCACCGTATGGCCCAGGTGCAGGTCGGGCGCGGTGGGGTCGAAGCCGGCCTTGATCCGTAGCGGGCGACCTTCCTGCAGGCGCGCACGCAGATCCTCGAGCTTGAGGATCTCGTCGGCACCGCGGCCGATCAGGGCAAGGGCTTCTTCAATCGAGGACACGTGACTACTCCCGGCAACGCCGATTCTTGTGTGGGGTGTTAAAGCAAAGTTAACCCGATTGGCTTCACAAAAGCCAATGGGCACAAGGGTTTGACGCCGTTTTCTCAGGTGTCTATGGTAACCGGCGATCAGGCCCGCGCTCCCGGGCTGCCAGGAAAGAACCGCCGATGCACAATTCCGAACAAGGGCGCGCACGCAAGCAGCGCTTCCAGGAACGCCTCCACGTCCTGCACGACAACGCCCTGCATCGGAAGCTCAGGCAACATCTTCCCGCCGCCTTCAATGAGCGCTGGACCCGCCGCCATTGGATGCATGCCAGCCTGTTCGCGACCATCGGCGCCCTGGTGGCGACGATCGTTCCCGGCTTCTCGCACACCATCGATGCGCCCTTCGCCGACAGCCATACCAGCCTGGCGCTGCCGTTGCCGCCGCTGACCATGGCCCGACAGCAGCAGGTGCCCGGTGACAGCTGGCAGGTGCTGCGCGTGCAGCGCGGCCAGACCCTGAGCGACCTGTTCGACAAGGCCGGCATCCCGGCTACCACCCTGCACCGGGTGCTGGACCATCCGGGTGCGCGCGAGGCGCTGACCAAGCTGCGCCCGGGTGCCGAGATCGCCTTCGACATGCCGCTGTCCGGCGACCTGCGCAGCATCCGCTTCGACCGCGATGCCGACAACCGGGTCGAGCTGAGCCTGTCCGGCGACGACATCAAGGAGAAGGTGACCAAACGCGAGACCTCCACCCGCACCGTGGTCACCAGCGGCGAGATCACCAGCTCGCTGTACGCTGCGGCCCGCCGGGCCGGGCTGTCGCCGTCGGCGATCGCGACGATGACCGACGACATCTTCAAGTACGACATCGATTTCTCGAAGGACCTGCAGCCGGGCGACCGCTTCAGCGTGGTGATGGATGAAACCTGGCGCGAAGGCGAGAAGGTGGACACCAGCAAGATCCTCGCGGCCACCTTCACCACCGGTGGCAAGACCTATTCCGGCTTCCGCTTCGACCGCAACGGCAAGTCCGAGTACTACGACATCAACGGCCGCTCGCTGAAGAAGAGCTTCATCCGCATGCCGATCCCGTTCGCGCGGCTGAGCTCGACCTTCGGTGCGCGCAAGCACCCGGTGCTGGGCAAGATGCGCATGCACAAGGGCGTGGACTACGCCGCGCGCACCGGCACCCCGATCATGGCCGCCGGCGACGCCCGTGTGCAGTTCGCCGGCGTGCAGCGCGGCTACGGCAACGTGGTGATCCTCGACCACGGCCGTGGCCACACCACCCTGTACGGCCACATGTCGCGCTTTGCGAGCATCCGGACCGGCCAGCGCGTGGCGCAGGGCACGGTGATCGGCTATGTCGGCTCGACCGGCCTGGCGACCGGTCCGCACCTGCACTACGAATTCCGCGTGAACGGCGAGCATCGCAATCCGCTGACCGTGACCATGCCGCCGCCGGAGCCGCTGAAGGGTGCCGAGCTGGTCGCCTTCCGTGCGCAGACCGCGCCGGCGATGGCCCGCATCCAGGGCATGGAGAAGCTGATCTACGCCGACGCCAGCCCGACGCCGACCGGCCGCGACGAGGCCGCCCCCGAGGTGGCCAGCGCCAAGGACAAGCAGACGACCGGCCGCAAGCGCGGCTGAGCCCATGCGTTGACGAAGAAGGACGCGGCAGCCCAAGCTTGCCGCGTCCTTTTTTTATGCCTGCCATGAACACGACTGCCGACAGCGACGCCCCCCTGTACCTTGGCCTGATGTCGGGCACCAGCGCCGACGGCATCGATGCCGCACTGGTGCAGTTCCCCGCCAGTGGTGGCTGCCGCTTCGTGCATGGGCTGACCGCCCGCTGGGAGCCGGTGCTGCGCGCGCGGCTGGTGGCGCTGGGCGAAGGCGGGCCGCTGGATTCGCTGGAAGAGCTCGGCGAACTGGACGCGCGGATTGCGATCCGTTTTGCCGAGGCGGCCAACCAGCTGCTGGCCGAGGCCGGCGTGGACCACAGCCAGGTGCGCGCGATCGGCTCGCATGGGCAGACCGTGCGCCACCGGCCACTGGCCGACCCGGCGTTCACCGTGCAGCTGGGCGACGGCAACCGCATCGCCGAGCTGAGCGGGATCACCACGGTGTGTGATTTCCGTCGCCGTGACGTGGCAGCCGGAGGCCATGGTGCGCCGCTGATGCCGGCATTCCATCTGGGCATGCTGGGCACTGCCGATGAAGACCGCGCAGTGCTGAACCTGGGCGGCATCGCCAACCTGACCCTGATCCCGCGCGAGGGCGCGGTGCGTGGCTACGATACCGGCCCGGCCAACGCGCTGATGGATGCCTGGTGCCAGCGCCACACCGGCCGCACCTTCGATGCCGACGGCGCGTACGCGGCCAGTGGCGCGGTGGACGAGGGCCTGCTGGCGGGTTGGCGCTCGGACCCGTGGTTCGCACTGCCGCCGCCGAAGAGTACCGGCCGCGAGCAGTTCCACCTGGCCTGGGCCGAGGCGCACATGGGCGAAGGCCAGTACACCGCCGCCGACATACAGGCGACGTTGCTGGAGCTGACCGTGGCGACGGTGGTCGATGCACTGCTGGCACAGCAGCCGCAGACACGGCGCCTGCTGGTGTGTGGCGGCGGCGTGCGCAATACCCAGCTGATGAGGCGACTGGCGGCGCGGCTGCCGGGGGTGCAGGTGGAGTCCAGTGCGGTGCACGGTCTGGACCCGGAGTACGTGGAGGCGATGGGCTTTGCGTGGCTGGCACAGCGGACGATGGACGGGCTGGCCGGCAACCTGCCGAGCGTCACCGGGGCGAAGGGCCCGCGGATCCTGGGCGCGATCCACCTGGCCTGAGCGGGGCTACATCCGCCGGGCATGGCCCGGCGCTACCCCGTCGGCAGCATCCCGGCAGCGCCGGGCCATGCCCGGCGGGCAGGTATCGCGGCGACCAGGTGTCAGGTCAGTCGAAGCCCTGCCCTGCGGGCAACGCCTGCAGGGCGGCGATGGCATCGGAAAGAGCGTCCACTTCGGGGTCACCGAAGCCGGAGCGGACTTCCAGTTCACTGCTGAACAAGCCCTGCTCCAGCAAGGCCTCGCAGGTCTGTTCATGGGTCCAGCCGCGAGCGACCGCGACCCGTCGGATGCGTTCCAGCAACAGCGGGTCCAGATCCCGCAGCACAACGTCGGCCATGCTCACTTCCCCGTTCGCAAGGCACCGCCCCCTCGGCGCGTCGGGGGCGATGATCCCGCAGACCGGGCGGGCAGGCAATCAGGTCGAGCTGGCGGCCTGGCGACGACGCTGCTGCAGGATCAGCAGGGCGCAGAGGATCACCACCGGGATCGCCACCAGCGCGGTGCCGACGAAGAACAGCGCGTAGCCTTCCAGCAGCGTCCGACCCTGTGCGAGCGTCTGTACCGACCATCC
Source organism: Stenotrophomonas sp. 22DLJC03 (assembly GCF_056861405.1). Taxonomy (NCBI): domain Bacteria; kingdom Pseudomonadati; phylum Pseudomonadota; class Gammaproteobacteria; order Lysobacterales; family Lysobacteraceae; genus Stenotrophomonas; species Stenotrophomonas sp. 22DLJC03. The sequence continues at coordinate 302,489 of NZ_JBSPUG010000004.1, read as the reverse complement.
GGAGAGCCCCTTGAGCGCCTTGCCGGGCATCGCGTAGAACGAACTCAGCAGCGCGTACTGGGTTGCGGTATATCCGATGCTGGTCAGGCTCGACATATAAGCGATCAGCGCCGTACCGGCGAAACCGCTGGCGAAGTTGTCGATTGCCATGGCCACGGCGAAATGGGTCGTGTCCGGGCCCGAATAGGCCAGCCAGGCAAACGCCAGGTTGGAGGCCGGACCCAGCACGGCACCCACCATCAGCGCCGCCAGCACCCCCCAGCGAACCGAGACCAGGCCCGCCGCAGCAATGCCGACGAAGGTCGCGACCAGGCCCACCGAGCCACGCACAGCGCCAACGGTGTCCTCGTCCAGGCCAAGATCGACGTAGAACGGATTGGCCATCGGCCCCATGACGAAGTCGGCCATGCGATAGACGCTGATGGCCACCAGGATCAGGATCGCGCCACTGCGATGCTCGCGGACGAAGGCGATGAACGGCCCCGCCACGGCGTCGAACAATCCGCGCGGCGTCCACAGGGAGGTCGCCTGTGCCTGCACGGCAGCCACTTCCCGCGCGGGTTCACGGGCCATGACCACGGCCACCACGCCAAGTGCCATCAGCACGGCCATGATCTCGTAGGAGACCTGCCAGCCAACACGGGCCGCGATGATCAGGATCAGCGCATCGGTGACCAGCAATGCAGTGCGGTAGCCCAGTGCGGAGGATGAGGTCAGCAGTCCAAGCTGCTCGCTGTTGTCAGCACTTTCAATGCGCCAGGCATCGATGACGATGTCCTGGGTGGCCGAGGCAAACGCCACGATCACAGCCATCACGCCGAACACGACGATGTGCTGCCAGGCGATACCCAGGAACTGGATCTGGCCACCCTTGGGCTGGACCAGCGCCATGCCGACCAGGCCCACCACCACGACCAGCTGCGACAGCAGCATCCAGCCCCGGCGGCGACCAAAACGACCGAACAGAGGCACATCGGTCTTGTCGACGATTGGCGCCCACAGGAACTTCATGGTGTAGGCCAGCCCGACCCATGACAGGAAACCGATCGTGCTCAGCTCGATGCCTTCCTTGCGCATCCAGAAGCCGAGCGTGTTGCCCACCAGATAGATCGGCAGGCCGGAACTGAAGCCGAGCAGCAGCATCGCCAGCACCTTGCGCTGGCTCAGGTTGGACACCACCTGCTGCCACGGCCGACGCGGCTTGGCAGCCTCGGTCACAGGTCGTAGTCCACGATGAACGGAGCGTGGTCGGAGAAGCGCTCATCGCGATAGATCGAGCAGCTGCGCAGGCGGTCACGCAGGCCCGGGGTGATGAACTGGTAGTCGATTCGCCAACCGACATTGTTGGCACGGGCGGCGCCACGGTTGCTCCACCAGGTGTAGTCCTCGCCGGTGGGATTGAGCAGGCGGTAGGCGTCGGCCCAGCCGCGGCCGGTGGCGACATCGGTTGTCTGGCTATGGTCGGCGCACAGGGCGTTGAGCCAGTCGCGCTCTTCCGGCAGGCAGCCGGAGTTCTTCTGGTTGGACTTCCAGTTCTTGATGTCCAGCGCCGAACGCACGATGTTCCAGTCGCCACACAGCACGTAGTCGCGGCCGCTGCGCGCCCACTCCTCGAGGATCGGCCGCAGCCATTCCATCACTTCGAACTTGAAGCCCTGGCGCAGGTCGCCCGAGCTGCCGGACGGGATATAGAAGGAGACCACGCTGAGGTTGCCGTAGCGCGCCTCGATGTAGCGGCCTTCGTCGTCGAACGGAGCCCAGCCCAGCGAGGTGATGACCTGGTCCGGCTCGCGCTTGCTGTAGATCGCCACACCGCTGTAGCCCTTCTTGGTGATGGCGTCGCGGTAGAAGCAGTGGTGGCCGTCCGGACGGAACATCGGGTCGGTCAGCTGGTCTTCCTGGGCCTTGGTCTCCTGGATGCACAGGACGTCGGCGTCCTGGGCACGGAACCAGTCGAGGAAGCCCTTGGTCGCGGCGGAACGGATGCCATTGGCGTTGAAACTGATGATGCGCATGCGGGGGACCTGCGGCGGGAAACCGGGCAAGCATACCGGTTGCCTGCCGGGCTGCGCAGTCCGCCAGGCACCGCCCGGGCACCCTTCACAAAGTGCTGGACGAGCGCGAAACGCCCAGCTGGATTAGGATTTGTGCTCCAAATGAAGATGAATCGAGTTTTGATGAGCGACCACCGTCACCGTTTCCTGCAGCTGGCTTTGACCGCCGATGCCCTGCGCTTCGGCCAGTTCACCCTCAAGTCCGGCCGGCTGAGCCCCTATTTCTTCAACGCCGGTCGCTTCGACTCCGGCTCCCTGCTGTCGCAGCTGGGCGCGTGCTATTCCGACGCCATCGACGCCAGCGGGATCAAGTACGACGTGGTGTTCGGCCCGGCCTACAAGGGCATTCCGCTGGCCACCGCGATGGCCTGCGAGCTGGCCCAGCGTGGCCGCGACCTGCCGCTGTCGTTCAACCGCAAGGAAGCCAAGGCCCATGGCGAAGGCGGCCAGCTGATCGGCGCCGACATGAATGGCAAGCGCGTGCTGATCGTCGATGACGTGATCACCGCCGGCACTGCGATCCGCGAAGCGCTGGGCATCATCCGCGACGCCGGTGGCATCCCGGCCGGCATCGTGGTCGCGCTGGACCGCCAGGAGATCGCCTCGGACACCGACCATCGCTCCGCCGCACAGGCCGTGGCCGAAGAGGCCGGCATTCCGGTGATCGCCGTGGCGACGCTGGCCGACCTGCTTGATTTCGCCTCCGGCAACCCGGAACTTGTCGGTTACCGGCAGCCGCTGGAAGCCTACCGGGCCCAGTACGGCGTCCGTTCGATCCGCTGACCGACCCAGGGGAAAGGTCATGTCCCGAGTTCCTGCTGTTCTCTTCGCCGGCCTGCTGCTGGCCCTGCCGTTCACCGTGCCGGCGCAGTCGCGCGACAGCGGCAAGGCGGAAAAGAAGCTGTACTGCTGGAACGAGGGCAAGGAGCGGATCTGCAGTGATTCGCTGCCGGCCGATGCGGTCAACCATGCCCGCGAGGAGTTCAACGCGAAGAGTGGCCTGCGCAATGCGCAGGTCCAGCGCGCGTTGACCGACGAGGAGCGCGCTGCCGCCAGCACCGTGGCGCAGCAGCAACAGCTGGACTTGATGGCCACGCAGACCCGCCAGCGTACCGAGCAGGCGATGCTGTCCACCTATGGCAGCGAGGACGACCTGCGCCGGGTGTTCACCGAGCGCCAGGAAGTGCTGGACAACAACCTGAAGACTGCCGAGTACAACGTCACCAGCCTGCGCGAATCGCTGGTGGCGCTGCTGTCGGCCGCCGGTGACCGTGAGCTGGCCGGCGGCAAGGTGGCCGACAAGCAGGCCGAGGCGATCCGCCAACGGCATGTGCAGCTGCAGGCGCAGCAGCGCCTGCAGGCCGGATTCCTGCAGCAGCAGCAGGCATTGAAGGCCGAGATCGACAGCAGCCTGCAGCGCTATCGCGAGCTCAAGGGGCTGGTGCCAGCAGATCAGGCCCCCTGATTCCCCTGTAGCGCCCAGCCCATGCCCGGCTCAGCGTGACCTCGGCAAAGAGCAGCCGAGCATGGGCTCGGCTCTGCAGCAGGTGCGGCTGGTTACGGTTTGGCCGGCGGAATTTATGCACTCTTTACGCGTCGGCCCGGTCCGGCGCGTAGTGCGTTTATGGGGGGCAGGACGACGATGACGGCCTGAGGTGGAGGGGTTCCACCAGGACGCTAATGCAATGTCCCCCTGGCTGTCGTTGTTGTGTGGCGTCGTGGTGCTGGTCGCCGCCGCCTATCTTCTTTATGTCGTGCTGCGGCCCGAGTCGTTCTGAGCGGAGACTGCCATGACTGAGATTATTGTCATTCTTGCCGCCAGCCTGCTGCTGGCCTGGCCGTTGGGCCTTTATCTGGCGCGCGTGATGCGTGGCGCGCCGATGAAGGTCGACGTTTTGTTCCACTGGATCGAGAAACCGCTGTACAGGGTGTTCGGCGTCGACCCGTCGCGCTCGATGTCCTGGCGCGGCTACGTGCTGGCCTTCGTGCTGAGCAACGTGGTGGTGGCGGTGCTGACCCAGGCGGTGTTCATGACCCAGGCCTGGCTGCCGCTGAATCCGGACCAGATCCCGAACATGCGCTGGGACACCGCGCTGCACACGATGATCTCGTTCCTGACCAACACCAACCAGCAGCACTATTCGGGCCAGGCGCAGCTGTCCTACCTCTCGCAGATGACCGGCATCACCGGCCTGCAGGTGGTGACGCCGATGATGGGCCTGGCGCTGGCGGTGGCCACACTGCGCGCGTTGTTCTCGCGTTCGCCGCAGGGCGCAGCGGCCAGTGGTACCGGTGATGACCGCCAGGTGGCGGTGGGCAACTACTACGTGGACGTGGTGCGCCTGTGCGTGCGCTTCCTGCTGCCGCTGTGCCTAGTGTGGACGCTGGTGCTGACCAGCCAGGGCGTGCCGTCGACGATGGCCGGTGGGCCACAGGCGACGCCTATCGATGCCAGCGCTGGCATGGCCGAACAGAAACTGCCGCTGGGCCCGGTGGCGGCGATGGTCGCAGCCAAGCAGCTCGGTGCCAACGGCGGCGGCTGGTACGGCCCGAACAGCAGCTTCCCGCTGGAGAACCCGACGCCGGTTTCGAATGCGCTGGAAATCGTTGGCATCCTGCTGGTGCCGATGGCAGTGATCTTCATGATCGGCGCGTTCACTGGCCGACGCCGCTTCGGCGTCCTGGTGTTCAGCTGCATGCTCGGCATGTCGCTGCTGTCCACCGGCGCCATGGTGTGGAGCGAGGGCCACAGCGCCAGCGCCGCCACGCCGCTGCTGATGGAAGGCAAGGAGGTACGCTTCGGCGCGGACGGCACTGCACTGTGGGCAGCGGTGACCACCCAGGTCTCCAACGGTTCGGTGAACGGCATGCACGATTCGCTGGCACCACTGAGTGGCGGCATCGCGATGGTCAACATGCTGGTCAGCGCGATCTGGGGCGGTATCGGCTGCGGCCTGCAGCAGTTCATCGTGTACCTGCTGCTGGGCGTGTTCCTGGCCGGGTTGATGACTGGGCGTACGCCGGAACTGTTCGGCCGCAAGCTGGAGACGCCGCAGGTACGCCTGCTGGCCCTGCTGGTGCTGCTGCAGCCGATCACCCTGCTGGTGTTCACCGCGATAACCCTGGCCGTGCCCGGCCTGGCCGGCACCTCCAACCCCGGTTTCCATGGCATCAGCCAGGTCTTCTACGAGTACGTATCGGCCTATGCCAACAACGGTTCGGGCTTCGAAGGACTGGGTGACGCCACGCTCTGGTGGAACCTCAGTTGCTCGCTGGTGCTGCTGCTGGGCCGCTTCCCGCTGCTGATCATCCCGCTGGTGGTGGCCGCACAGCTGGCCGCCAAGCGCCAGGCACCGGAATCGGCCGGCAGCCTGCAGATCGAAACCCCGACCTTCGCCCTGACCCTGGTCTCGGTGATCGTCATCCTGACCGTGCTGCAGTTCATGCCGGCGCTGGTACTCGGCCCGATCGCCGACCACCTGAGCCTGGGACTGCACTAAGGACACCCTGATGAGTACCCAAGCAAGTTCAACCCGTAGTACCCATGCACCGCGCCCTGCCCTGCTTGATGGCGCCGGCCTGCGCCGTGCGCTGATCGAAGCGGTTCTCAAGCTGTCGCCGATGCATCTGGTGCGCAGCCCGGTGATGGCGGTGGTGATGGCCGGCACGATCGTCGCCGCAATCGTCACCCTGACCGGCAACGCGCCGCTCGGCTTTGGCCTGGCAGTGACCGCGATCCTGCTGGTGACCGTGCTGTTCGGCAACTTCGCCGAAGCCGTGGCCGAAGCACGTGGCCGTGGCCAGGCCGCGTCGCTGCGGCGTGCCCGCCAGGACCTGGTGGCACGCCGGCTGGCCGCGCCGCAACCGGGTGCCGCCGAAACCCAGGTGCCGGCCGCCGAACTGCGCCCGGGCGACCACGTGATCGTCAGCGCCGGTGAGCTGGTGCCGGCCGATGGCGAGATCGTGCAGGGCCTGGCCACCATCAACGAAGCCGCGGTGACCGGCGAATCGGCGCCGGTGCTGCGCGAGGCCGGTACCGACCGCTCCGGCGTGATCGGCGGCACCAAGGTGCTGTCCGACCAGATCATCGTGCGGGTGACCGCCGAACCGGGCCACAGCTTCCTGGACCGGATGATCGCGCTGGTGGAAGGCGCCAACCGCCAGAAGACTCCGAACGAGATCGCGCTGACCCTGTTGCTGGCGGCGATGACGCTGACCTTCCTGGTGGTGGTGGCAACGCTGCCGGCCATTGGTGCCTCGGTCGGCGTCAAGGTCGACCCGCTGCTGCTGATCGCGCTGCTGGTGTGCCTGATCCCGACCACCATCGGCGGCCTGCTGCCGGCCATCGGCATCGCCGGCATGAACCGTGCGCTGGCCGCCAATGTGCTGGCCAAGTCGGGCAAGGCGGTGGAAGTGGCCGGCGACGTCGACGTGCTGCTGCTGGACAAGACCGGCACCATCACCTACGGCGACCGCCAGGCCAGCCATTTCCATCCGCTGGCCGGCATCGACGCCAGCCAGCTGCGCGAAGCAGCACTGCTCTCTTCGCTGGCCGACCCGACCCCGGAAGGCAAGTCGATCGTGCGCCTGGCGCGCGAACAGGGCTGCGCCACCGCCGAACCGGAGCAGGCCGAGTACCTGGCGTTCAGTGCGCAGACCCGCATGTCCGGCGTGGATCTGGAACATGGGCGGCAGATCCGCAAGGGCGCCGCCGATGCGATCCGTGCCCACGTACAGGCGCTGGGCGGCAACGTGCCGGCTGAACTGGCCGGTCGCGTCGAGCAGGTTGCACGCAATGGTGCCACCCCGCTGGTGGTGGCCGAAGGTCGCCACGTGCTGGGCGTGATCGAGCTGTCGGACGTGGTCAAGCACGGCATGCGCGAGAAGTTCGCGCAGCTGCGGGCGATGGGCATCCGCACGGTGATGATCACCGGCGACAATCCGCTGACCGCCGCCGCCATCGCCGCCGAAGCCGGCGTCGACGACTACATCGCCGAAGCGCGCCCGGAAGACAAGCTGGCACGCATCCGCCAGGAACAGGCCGGTGGCCGCCTGGTGGCGATGGTCGGCGACGGCACCAACGACGCACCGGCGCTCGCCCAGGCCGACATCGGCCTGGCAATGAACTCCGGCACGCAGGCGGCAAAGGAGGCCGGCAACATGGTCGACCTCGATTCGGATCCGGCCAAGCTGCTGGCAGTGGTGGAAGTGGGCAAGCAACAGCTGATCACCCGCGGTGCGCTGACCACCTTCTCGCTGGCCAACGACGTCTCCAAGTACTTCGCGATCCTGCCGGCCCTGTTCGCCGCCGCCGTGCCGACCATGGCCGCATTGAACGTGATGCAGCTGTCGAGCCCGCGCAATGCGGTGCTGGCGGCGCTGATCTTCAACGCCCTGGTGATTCCCGCCCTGATCCCGCTCGCCCTGCGTGGCGTGCGCTTCCGCCCGGCCACTGCAACCGCGCTGCTGCGCCGGAACATGCTGGTGTACGGCCTCGGCGGCGTGCTGCTGCCGTTCGCAGCGATCAAGGCGATCGACCTCCTTCTTGTCCTGGTATTCGGCGCATGAACCGTACTGCTTCCACTTCATCTTCCCTTCCGCGCGAACAGAAGGCCGAGGCCCGCATGGCCAGCCTGCAGGATGGTGCCAGCTGGCGCCCAGCGATCGGCCTGGGCCTGGCCACACTGCTGCTGGCGGGTGCGGTCTACGCCGGCATCGCCACCGGTTTTGCCGGCCTGGCGTACCCGACCCAGGCCGAGGGCAGCCTGCTGCGCGATGGCAACGGCCAGGTTCGCGGCTCGGCGTGGCTGTCGCAGCCGTTCACGGGTGACGGCTATTTCCAGGCGCGTCCGTCGGCGGCCAACTATGACCCGATGGCCGCTGCCGGTTCCAACATGGCCCGCAGCAACCCGGCCCTGGCCGAACGTGTTGCCGCCAGCACTGCTGCGGTCGCCGCGCGCGAAGGCGTCACCCCGGCGCAGGTACCGGCGGACCTGGTCACACAGTCCGCGGGTGGCCTGGATCCGCAGCTGTCGCCGGCCGCGGCGCAGCTGCAGGTGGCACGCGTGGCGCGCGCCCGTGGCCTGCCGGTGGAGCGCGTGCAGGCCCTGGTGCAGGCGCATACCGAGGGACGCCAGTGGGGCCTGTTCGGGCAGCCACGGGTGAACGTGGTGACGCTGAACTTCGCACTGGACCACGCGGCCAAGGCACCGTGATGCCGGCCTGCACCGGCTGCGCGCACAATGGCGGCCATGACAGCGGCACCCATGACTGATGCGCGTACCCGCCAGGCCGATGCCCTGGTCGAAGGCCTGCAACGCGAAGCCGGCGGCAAGCTGACCGTGTTCCTCGGTGCGGCGCCGGGCGTGGGCAAGACCTACACGATGCTGACCCGCGCGCAGGAACAGCTGCGCCGCGGTGTCGACCTGGTGGTGGGCCTGGTGGAAACCCATGGCCGTGCCGATACCCAGGCATTGCTGGAAGGCCTGCCGCAGCTGCCGCTGAAGGACGTGGATTACCACGGCCACACCCTGCAGGAGATGGATCTGGATGCCGTGCTCGCACGGCATCCGGCGCTGGTGCTGGTGGACGAACTGGCGCACCGCAATGCGCCGGGCAGCCGCCACGAGCGGCGCTGGCAGGATGTGATGGAGCTGCTGGACGCCGGCATCGACGTTTGGACCACGGTCAACATCCAGCATCTGGAAAGCCTCAACGATGTGGTGATGCGCATCACCGGCGTCCGGGTCAGCGAGACTGTGCCGGACGGTGTGCTCGACCGCCTGCATGACATCGTGCTGGTCGACCTGCCGCCACGCGAACTGATCGCGCGCCTGCAGCAGGGCAAGGTCTATGTGCCCGAACAGGCCGCGCAGGCCCTGCAGGCATTCTTCTCGCCAGCCAACCTGACCGCGTTGCGCGAACTTGCGATGCAGGAGGCCGCCGACCGCGTCGACAGCAGCCTGCGCGAAGCACGGGCGGCACGCGGCGAGAGCAACCTGCCGCTGCGGCGTGGCGTGTTGGTGGCCATTGATGGCGGCGGCCAGAGCGAATACCTGGTGCGGGTGGCGCGGCGCATCGCCGAACGCCGCGACGCGCCGTGGACGGTGGTGACCGTGCAGGGCCGGCGCCAGGACGAGGCGACCCGGCGCGAAATCGATGCGGCCTTTGCACTGGCACGTCGGCTGGGCGGCGACGCCGAACTGCTGCATGGTTCGAGCATCGCCGATGCCCTGCTCGACCATGCCGCGCACAACGGCGTGTCGACCCTGGTGCTGGGCCGGACCCGCGAACGTCCGCTGGCGCGGATGTTCAACCGCACCCTGACCCAGCAGCTGATCCAGCGCGGCGCGCACTACGAGATCACCATCATCAGCACCCCGCAGGCGCGGGCGCGCTCGCGCCGCGAGGGCCTGCTGCCGCCGGTGCGCGGCATCAGCTACGAGCCAGCGCAGGCGCTGATCGCTACCGCAATGGCCTGCGCAGTGGCGTGGCTGGCCGAGCGCTGGGTCGGCATGGCCGACCTGTCGATGGTGTTCATCGTGGCGGTGGTAGTGGTGGCCGCGCGCACGCGCGCCAGCGTGGCGGTGATGGCGGCGATCCTGTGTTTCCTCGCCTACAACTTCCTGTTCATCGCGCCGCGCTTCACCTTCGCCATCGGTGCACGCCAGGGCGTGATCACCGTGTTCCTGTTCCTGGCCGCCGCCTTGGTGGCCGGACGGCTGGCCTCGCGCTTGCGCATGCAGGTGATCGCGCTGCGTGCAGCCAACCGCCATGCGCGTGCGCGCCAGCAGCTGGGCCGGCAGCTGGCCAGTGCGGCCGGCAATGGCGAGGTCGCACAGGCCGGCAGGCTGGCACTGGAACAGGCAATGGACGTTCCGGCGTGGCTGCGCATTGGAACAGACACCGCGGCCGGTGGTCGCAGCCAGCCGGGGGACACCGATCTGGCCGCCGCCGACTGGGCGCTGCGCCATGGCCAGCCCAGCGGCCGCTTCACCGATACCCTGGCCGGTGCGCAGTGGTGGTTCCTGCCACTGCTGGATGGCGAGGACCGCGCCATTGGCGTGGCCGGCCTGTACCTGCCCGGCGCGCAGGCGCGCCTGCTGCCCGAGCAACGGCAGCTGGCCGAGGCAATGGTCGATGACATCGCCCAGGCCGCGCTTCGCACACGGCTGGTGGCCGAACTGGAACAGGCGCACGTCAGCAACGAGACCGAGCGGTTGCGCTCGGCCCTGCTCTCTTCGGTGTCGCACGACCTACGCTCGCCACTGGCGGCGATGATCGGTTCGGCAGACAGCCTGGCCAGCTACGGTGCGGCGATGGATACGGCTGATCGCCGCGCCCTGCTGGACACCATCCTGGTCGAGGGCGAACGGCTGGACCGCTACATCCAGAACCTGCTGGACATGACCCGCCTCGGCCATGAAGGGCTGAAGATCAACCGCGACTGGATCGGCGTGGACGAACTGATCGGCTCGGCAGCGCGACGCCTGCAGCGCTATCAGCCGAAGGTGCGGCTGGAGCTCGACATTCCTTCCACGCTGGCGCCGATCTGGGTGCATCCGGCGCTGGTCGAACAAGCCGTGTTCAACGTGATGGAGAACGCGGCCAAGTTCTCGCCGCCCGACGCCGCCGTACAGGTACAAGCGCGCGAGCTGGACGGCCAGCTGCGCATCGACGTGATCGATGCCGGCCCCGGCATTCCCGACGACGAGCGTGCGCGCATCTTCGACATGTTCTACAGCGTCGAACGCGGTGACCGCGGCCGCCACGGCACCGGTCTTGGCCTGACCATCTGCCAGGGCATGATCGGTGCGCATGGTGGCAGCGTGCAGGCGCTGCCCGGGCGCGACGGTCGCGGTACCCTGATCCGCATCACCCTGCCCCTGCTCAAGCCAGTCTCCCACGATGAGTCCGACCCCGATTGATGCCAGCGTCCCGGCCCCGCGCGTGCTGGTGATCGATGATGAAACCCAGATCCGCCGGTTCCTGGACATCAGCCTGCGTGCGCAGGGTTACCAGGTGCGGCAGGCCGCCACCGGCCAGGAAGGCCTGCAGCTGGCCGCCAGCGAGGACATGGATCTGGTGATCCTGGATATCGGCCTGCCGGACATGGAAGGCCACGAGGTACTGGAACAGCTGCGGCAGTGGAGCCAGGTGCCGGTGATCATGTTGACCGTGCGTGCCGGCGAAACCGAGAAGGTGCGCGCGCTGGATACAGGCGCGAACGACTACGTGACCAAGCCATTCGGCACGCAGGAACTGATGGCGCGGGTGCGGGCATTGCTGCGCACGCGCAGCGTACCCAGCGACGGCACGCCGCCGGTGTTCGACGACGGCCACCTGCACGTGGACCTGGTGCGCCGCGAAGTGGCACTCGATGGCGAGCCGGTGGCATTGACCCGCAAGGAATACGCGTTGCTGTCACTACTGCTGCGCAACGCCGGGCGGGTGGTGACCCAGCCGCAGATCCTGCAGGAGATCTGGGGACCGACCCACCAGCACGACACTCATTACCTGCGCATCCTGGTCGGCAAGCTGCGGCACAAGCTGGGCGATTCAGCGCTGGATTCGCGCTACCTGTTCACCGAGCCAGGCGTGGGTTTGCGGTTCAAGGGTTGAGGCGTGTCGACCAAGGTCGACACCTACCAGAGCCAACCCTGGTCGGCACCTGGGGGCAGAGCCCGTGCCGTTCCGACAGCTCGCGGGAAACTGTCGAAGGCGGGGTGGGTCCGGTTGCGGGGGTGTCCGCGGCATGGATGCCGCGGCCAAGCCCCCAGGGACGGGTTTACGGCGTCCCCCGCAACCGGACCCACCCCGCCATCCCACGGATAGCCCGCTTTTGACGTTGATGTTGCTGTTGCTTCGGCGGGTGCCGGGCGCGGCCCGGCTCCTCCTCAGAACCCCAGCGGGGTGTCGCCCAGCACCGGCTGCAGCTGGCTGCGGAACAGCGCCTGGATGCGTTCCAGTGCCGCCTCGTCGTTGCCTTCGAAACGCAGCACCAGCACCGGCGTGGTGTTGGAGGCGCGCACCAGGCCCCAGCCATCGGGGAAGTCCACGCGCAGGCCATCGATAGTCGACAGCCGACCGCCCACATACGGGTTGTCCGGCGACTGCGCCGCCGCCACCAGCATCGCCACCAGCGCATGCGGCGTGCCTTCGGCCACCGGCACCTTCAGTTCCGGCGTGGCCACCATCTCCGGCAGCTCGGCCAACACCTCATCCGGCGTTTCCTCGCGCTGGGCCAGGATCTCCAGCAGGCGCGCGGCCGCATACAGGCCGTCATCGAAACCGAACCAGCGCTCCTTGAAGAAGAAGTGGCCGCTCATCTCGCCGGCCAGTTCGGCATCGGTCTCGCGCATCTTCGCCTTCATCAGCGAATGCCCGGTCTTCCACATCAGCGGGCTGCCACCATTGCGCAGCACGTGGTCGGACAGCTTGCCGGTGCACTTCACGTCGTAGATCACCATCGCGCCCGGGTTGCGCATCAGCACATCGGCCGCGAACAACATCAGCAGGCGGTCGGCATAGATGGTCTTGCCTTCGCCGGTGACCACGCCCAACCGGTCTCCGTCGCCATCGAAGGCGACGCCGAGGTCGGCGCCGAAACGCTTGACCGTCTGCACCAGGTCTTCCAGGTTGGCCGGTTCGCTCGGGTCCGGATGATGGTTGGGGAAGCTGCCGTCGACATCGCAGTACAGCGGAATGACCTCAGCGCCGATCGCTTCCAGCAGCTGGGGTGCGAGCGCGCCGGCGACACCGTTGCCGGCATCGGCCACGACCTTCAACGGGCGGTCCAGCTGCACGTCGTCGGCGATGCGCTGGATGTAGTCGGCCGCAACGTCGCGCTGCTGGTAGTCACCCGGTTCGGCGGCCTGCACCAGCCGGCCCTCGACGATGCGCTGGTAGAGATCGGTGATCGCATCGCCGGACAGCGTTTCACCTCCGATGACCACCTTGAAGCCGTTGTACTCCGGCGGATTGTGGCTGCCGGTCACGGCCACGCAGGCCCCCGTGCGCAGATGGAAGGCGGCGTAGTACACCAGCGGGGTCGGCGCCAGGCCGATGTCGATCACCGCGCAACCGGCGCGCCTCAGGCCTTCGGCCAGGCCGGCGGCCAGTTCCGGGCCGGACAGGCGGCCATCGCGGCCAATCACCACCTCGCGCAGGCCCTGCTCCAGCGCCACGGTTCCGATGGCCTGGCCGATCAATGCCGCGGTCTTCGGCGTCAGTTCGCTGCCGACCACGCCACGGATGTCGTAGGCACGGAAGATGCCGGCGGCCAGCGCCTCGGCCGGCACCGGTGGTGGCGGCGGTGGCGTGGCATCGCCACTGCTGGTCACGGCGGCCGCCGCTGGCGGAGCCTGCTGCAGGCTTTCACTCAGGGTAGGGCCATGGTCGGCAACCGCCGCAGCGGCGCGACGCGGCAGTGGCAGCGTCTTCGGCAGGCGGCCACGGCCGACCACCAGCAGCACGGCAATGAACGCCAGCAGCAGTGCGACGATGGCGCTGGCCAGCGCGCCCAGGCCCAGCGGCCCGGCTTCGACGTTGGGGACCGCGGCCACCAGGCGCAGCGGAGTGCCGTTGACCGGCCGTGCCAGTGCCTCGGCGCTCTCGGCGAGGCTGGCATCGCCCTGGGTGACCAGATCATGCATACCCTGGCGCAGACCCAGGAAACCCGTAGTCGGTGCACTGACCTGATCCAGCGGCGCGGTCAGCCGCAGCAACGGCTGGCGCACATAGAGCACCGCCGGCCCCAGGCTGCCCAGCTGCACCGGCGCGGCCAGGCCCAGGCGGTTGCCACCGCCATCGCGGACCACGCGCAGGCTGGGCTTGCCTTCGGCCAATGCCGCTTCCAGCAGCGCCAATCGGGCATAGCCAAAGGCGGCCGGGGCAGCGTAGGCGTTGGCCAGATCGGCGGTCAGCACTTCCGCCTGTTCCACGCCGGTCCAGCTCTCGCGCACGGCCAGTGCCGCTGCCGCGGCATCACCGGCCTGCAGCGCCTGCTGCACGCGTTCGTTCTTCAGCTGCTGCTGCAGCTGCTTCAGCTGGCCGGCTGCAGCGTCCTGCAGGCCCTGCACGGCCTGGTCACGCGCTTCTTCCAGCGCCTGCCCATTGGCTTCCTGCCGCCATTGCTGCACCGCGCTCCATCCGAACCAACCGGCCAGCAGGACCAGCAGCACCCCCAGTAGTGGCGCGCTGCGTCCCAACGACCGTCCCCGCTGTCCTTCCCCGATGCCGCTCATCGATGTCCCCCGTCAACGCACCCCGGTATGGCCGAATCCACCCGTTCCCCGCACGCTGTCGGTGAAAGTATCCACCACCTGCAGGCTGACGCGGGCAATCGGCACCACCACCAGCTGCGCGATGCGATCGCCCGGCTCGATGGTGAAGGCTTCACGGCCACGGTTCCAGACGCTGATCAACAGCGGACCCTGGTAGTCGGCGTCGATCAGGCCGGTACCGTTGCCGAGCACAATGCCATGGCGATGGCCCAGCCCCGAACGCGGCAGGATCACCGCGCACAGGTGCGGATCGGCGATATGGATGGCCAGGCCGCTGGGCACCAGCGCGGTATCGCCCGGCTGCAGGGTCAGCGCGGTATCCAGCGCCGCGCGCAGGTCCATGCCGGCGCTGGCTTCGGTGGCATAGGCCGGCAGCGGCCAGCTGTCGCCGAAGCGCGGATCGAGCAGCTTGACCTGCAGCGGTTGGGAAGTGGATGCCTGGGTCATGCCTGGAGTCTCCGCGCGATCAGCGCCAGCAGTTGTTCGGCCAGCTCGCGCTTGGAGGTGGCCGGGAATACCTGTTCACCATCCTGCCAGAAGGCAGTGGCGGCATTGTTGTCGCTCTCGAAACCGCCGCCGCTGATGCCGACCTGATTGGCGATCACCAGGTCCAGGCGCTTGTCGACCAGCTTGCCCCGCGCATATTTCTCCACGTCGTGGGTCTCGGCGGCAAAGCCGACTACCAGCTTCAGCGACTGCGTCTGCGCGGCCACCTCGGCCAGGATGTCCGGCGTGCGCACCAGCTCGATCACCAGCGACTGACTGTCAGCGGTCTTCTTCAGCTTCTGCGGCGCGACCTGGCGCGGCGTGTAGTCGGAAACGGCCGCCGCACCGATGTAGATGTCGGCCGGCAGCGACTTCAGCACGGCATCGCGCATCTGCGCGGCAGAGCGCACATCGATACGCTGCACCCCCGGCGGCGTCGGCAGCTGCACCGGGCCACTGACCAGCACCACTTGGGCGCCAAGCGCAGTGGCTGCGGCGGCCAGGGCAAAGCCCATCTTGCCGCTGCTGCGGTTGCCGACGTAGCGCACCGGGTCAATGTCCTCATAGGTGGGGCCGGCGCTGATCAGCAGGCGCAGGCCCTGCAGCGCGCGGGTTTCCGGCGCGGCAGCCGGTGCCTCGGCACTGCCGTTGGCGGCCAGCGCGGCGACGATGTCACCCGGTTCGGCCAGACGGCCAGGACCGGATTCGCCTTCGGCCAGCGGACCGTCAACCGGGCCGATCACCTGCGCGCCACGCTGGCGCAGCAGGGCGATATTGGCCTGGGTGGCCGGGTGCAGCCACATGCGATGGTTCATCGCCGGGCAGATCGTCAGCGGCGCGGTGCTGGCCAGGCACAGGGTGCTGACCAGGTCATCGGCATGGCCCTGGGCCAGCCGCGCCAGCAGATCGGCGGTGCCGGGGGCGACCACGATGCGGTCGGCCCAGCGGGCCAGCTCGATGTGGCCCATGGCCTGTTCGGCGGCACTGTCCCACAGCGTGGTGCGGGTAGGCTGCCCGGACAGGGCCTGGAAACTGAGCGGAGTGACGAACTGCTGGGCACCGGCGGTCATCGCCACCTGCACCTGGGCACCGGCGTCGCGCAGGCGCCGCACCAGCTCCAAAGCCTTGTAGGCCGCGATCCCGCCTCCGACGCACAACAGCAGTTTCTGACCTTCCAGCGCGCGGGCCGGCGCGGGAGAAGCATTGGGGGAGTCAGCCACCTGGAATTCCTGTGCAAACGAGGGCGGTAGCTTACCCGATGGTCGGTAATGTCCCGGTACACGGCATACATAGCGGGCGGCTATCAGCAGATGGAGTCCGCCCGTATTGACCTGGCAGACGCCGGGCATCGGTTTCGGACCTTTCCTATACCGTTACGACCCCGCCCTTTTGCAGAATCAGACGTTGGCCGCTGTGTGCAGCGGTCCGTTCGATCTCCGAGGAAGCGCGTGCACCCACGCATCATCATCGCCGACGACCATCCTGTGGTCCTGCACGGCATCCGCGTCGTGCTGCAGACCCACCTGATGGACGTGGTCGGCAGTGCGTGCGATGGCGCCGAGCTGCTTCAGCTGGTGGACAACAACGACTGCGATGCAGTGCTGACCGATCTGTCGATGCCCGGCGCCGGGCCGGATGGTCCGGAACTGATCGATGCCCTGCGCGCGTACCATCCCCACCTGCCGGTGGTGGTGCTGACCGGCGCGCGGCATCCGGGCCTGCTTGATGGCCTCCTGCGCGAGGGCATCAATGGGCTGGTCGACAAATGCGCCGATTTCGCCGAGGTGCCACAGGCATTGAATGCAGCACTGGCGGGGCAGGTGTTCGTCTCCCGACAGCTTCGCCACCACCTGCAGGCCCGCGACCTTATGTTCCCGCGCGAACCGGCACCGCTGTCGGCACGCGAGCAGGAGGTGCTGGATCTGCTGGCGGCCGGGCTCAGCGTGAACGCCGTCGCCGAGCACTGCGGGCGCAGTCCGAAGACGATCAGCCGGCAGAAGGCTGAAGCCAAGCGCAAGCTGGGCCTGCAGAACAACCAGGAACTGTTCGACTACCTGCAGACCCGGCGCGACTGAGGTATCGCCCGACCCGGAGCCGCGGTGTGCGCTGATGGGCTGCGCCGACCGGGCTGGCGATGATGCAGGCATGCCCATCCACGACTGGCCCGAACAGGAACGTCCCCGCGAAAAGCTGATGGCACGCGGACCCACGGCACTTTCCGATGCCGAACTGCTGGCGCTGTTCCTGGGCTCGGGCTTCGGCGGCCGCGATGCCGTGCAGACCGCGCGCGACCTGCTGCAGGCCCATGGTCCGCTACGGGTGCTTCTGGACCGCCCCGCACGTGAACTTGCGCGGCTGCCCGGGCTGGGCCCGGCACGCAGCTGTACCCTGGCCGCCGGGCTGGAACTGGCCCATCGCTACCTGGCCGCCGAGCTGGAACATGGCGAGGCGGTCGGCAACAATCCGGCCGCGGTTGGCCGCTATCTGCAGCACCGCCTGCGCGGGCAGGCCCGGGAGATCTTCATGGCCCTGTTCCTGGACAACCGCCACCGGCTGATCGCCTGCGAGGAGTTGTTCCACGGCACCATCAACGCCGCCCCGGTCTACCCTCGCGAGGTGGTGCGGCGAGCCCTGCTGCACAATGCGGCGGCGGTGATCCTCAGCCACAACCACCCCTCGGGCGACCCGGAACCCTCCGGCGCCGACACCCACATCACCGACGAACTGCAGCAGGCGCTGGCGCTGGTGGATGTGCGCCTGCTGGACCACTTCGTGGTGGGTGAGGGCCGTCCCGTTTCGTTTGCTGAACGAGGCCTGCTGTCACCGCCCCAGCCCCGCCTGTTCGGCTGAGCGCCCGCCCTGCGTGGGCAGCCGGACGGCGCCATCGGCAGGTTCCGGTCAGCGTGGCCGCTGGTATCTGCGCTAAAATGGGCGATTCCGCCGCTCATTCTCACAGCAGGCCTCGTGAAAAATCTCCTCCGCGCCCTGATCAGCCAAGGCATCGAAGCCTTGCGCGCCAATGGCACCCTGCCCGCCGACTCCCTGCCGCCGGACTTCGTGGTCGAGCGCCCGAAGACCCGCGACCACGGCGACTTCGCAACCAACGCCGCAATGCTGCTGGCCAAGGCCGCGCGCAGCAATCCGCGCGCACTGGCACAGGCGCTGGTCGAGGCGCTGCCGCGCAGCGAGGACGTCAGCAAGGTCGAGATCGCTGGCCCCGGCTTCATCAATTTCTATCTGGCCCCGGCCGCGTACCAGCGTGAAGCCGCGTCGGTCATCAAGGAAGGTCACGACTACGGCCGCAACCTGTCCGGTAATGGCCGCACGGTGGGCGTGGAATACGTGTCGGCCAATCCGACCGGCCCGTTGCATGTCGGCCACGGCCGCGCCGCGGCGATCGGCGACTGCGTGGCGCGCGTGCTCGACGCCAACGGCTGGAACGCCAAGCGCGAGTTCTACTACAACGACGCCGGCGTGCAGATCGAGAACCTGGCGCTGTCCACCCAGGCGCGAATCAAGGGCATCGCGCCGGACCAGGACGGCTGGCCGGAAGGCGGCTACCGCGGTGAATACATCGCCGACGTCGCCCGCGCCTACATGGCCGGCGCCAGCGTCGATCTGGAAGGCAGCACCGTGGTCGGCGCCAAGGACCCGGACGACATGCAGGCGATCCGTCGCTTCGCCGTGGCCTACCTGCGCAACGAGCAGAACCTGGACCTGGCTGCATTCGGCGTCGACTTCGACATCTACTTCCTGGAAAGCTCGCTGTACGCCGATGGCAAGGTCGCCGAAGCGGTCGCCAAGCTGCAGGCCTCGGGCCACACCTACGAGGAAGGCGGCGCGCTGTGGCTGCGCAGCACCGACTTCGGTGACGACAAGGACCGCGTGATGCGCAAGTCCGACGGCACCTTCACCTACTTCGTGCCGGACGTGGCCTACCACCTGTCCAAGTGGCAGCGCGGCTACGAGCGCGCGATCACCGAGCTGGGAGCCGACCACCACGGTTCACTGGCACGCGTGCGCGCCGGCCTGCAGGCCATGGAAGTGGGCATCCCGCAGGGCTGGCCGGAATACGTGCTGCACCAGATGGTCACCGTCATGCGCGGCGGCGAGGAAGTGAAGCTGTCCAAGCGTGCCGGCAGCTACTTCACCCTGCGCGACCTGATCGAAGAAGCCGGCCGCGATGCCACCCGTTGGTTCCTGATCGCGCGCAAGCCCGATTCGCAGCTGACCTTCGACATCGACCTGGCCCGCCAGCAGAGCAACGACAACCCGGTGTTCTACGTGCAGTACGCGCACGCCCGCGTCTGCAGCCTGCTGCGCCAGGCGCAGGAGAAGGGCCTGGTGTACGAGCAGGGCAATGGCCTTGCCAACTTCGGCCGCCTGGCCGACGACGCGTCGCTGCTGCTGATGAACGAGATCTCGCGGTACCCGGAAGTGGTGGAGGCAGCCGGCGTGGCGCTGGAACCGCATCTGGTGGCGCAGTACCTGCGTGAATTGGCGCACGCGTTCCACACGTGGTATCACGGGACGCCGGTACTGGTGGAAGACGCTGCCGATCGCAACGCCAAGCTGACCCTGGCCTGCGCAGCGCGCCAGGTGCTGGCCAACGGCCTCGAACTCCTGGGCGTCAGCGCCCCGGAAAAAATGTAAGCATCAGGAGACGCAGTACACATGGCAGCACGACGCGGCAAAAACCAGGCACGACGCAACAGCAGCAGCCAGGGCACACCCGGATGGGTGTGGCTGGTCGCTGGCGTGGCGATCGCGGCCGTGGTGTTCCTGGCGGCGCCGAACCTGTTCAAGGGCGAAGGCGATGGCTTCCTGCGCGCCGGTCCGCAGCCCAACCCGAACGCGCAGCCAGCCCCGGTCGCTGATGCCGACAGCGATGTCGGCACCCAGCCGGCCGCGCAGCCAGCCACGCCGAAGCCGACAGAACCAGAAAAGCCGGCCGCCACCCAGTACGACTTCTACACCCTGCTGCCGGGCAAGGAAGTCGAGATGTCCGACGCCGAGCTGGCCGCCAGCGCGCGTGCCGAAGACCAGCGCCGGGCCAAGGCCGAAGCACAGCGTGCGCAGGCCGCTTTGGAAGGCAAGCCGGTTCCGCCGGCCACTGCCACTGCGCCGGCACCGACGGCAACTGCCAGCGTGGCGAGCACTGCACCGGTCACCGCCACCAGCCGTCCGCTGCCGGCACCGCTGAGCGAGCGTCCGGCAGTGGCAACGCCGGCGGCCAACACCACTGCGGCTTCGAACAACACGGCTGCGGCCACCGCGGCACCGCGTGCGGAAGCTGCACCGGCTGCGACCAGCACAGCTGCCACTGCCGCACCCGCTGCTGCCGACAACGCCCGCTACATCCTGCAGGCAGGCGCTTTCGGTGCCTCCGGCGATGCCGAGGCGACCAAGGCCAAGCTGGCGATGATGGGGTTGGCCGCACGCGTGGAGTCGGCACAGATCAACGGCAAGACCGTGTACCGCGTGCGCATGGGGCCGTATGGTAGTGCTGGCGAGCTGTCCGAAGCCAAGCAGAAGCTGGATGGCACCGGCCTGCAGGCGATGGCGATCAAGGCGCAGTAAGCCTGCCGATGTGAATGAAAAAGCCGGGCATTGCCCGGCTTTTTTTGTGCTTCTGTAGAGACGAGCCCATGCTCGGTTCTACAGGACGCACGGTGTAGGTCAGCCCTCGCGGGCGACCTGGAAACCGGCGAAGGACTGGCTGACCGGCATCAGTTCCAGGCGGTTGATGTTGAGATGCGGCGGCAGCGTGGCCACCCAGAAGATCTGTTCGGCGATGTCTTCGGCAGTCATCGGGTTGGCGCCGGTATAGAGCTTGTCCGACGCGGCCTGGTCGCCATGGGTACGCACCACGGTGAACTCGGTTTCGGCCATGCCCGGCTCGATCGTGGTCACGCGCACGCCGGTACCGTGCAGATCCGAGCGCAGGCCCAGCGAGAACTGGCTGACGAAGGCCTTGGTGCCACCGTAGGCATTGCCGCCCGGGTAGGGGTAGACGCCGGCCACCGAAGAAATGTTGATGATCGCGCCCTTGCGCTCGACCAGCTGCGGCAGCAGGCGGTGGGTCAGGGTCACCAGCGCGGTGATGTTGGTGTCGATCATCGTGGTCCAGTCGGACAGCTTTGCGCTCTGTGCCGGCGCGGTGCCCTGTGCCAGCCCAGCGTTGTTGACCAGCAGGTCGATCTCACCGAAGGCCGGCGGCAGCGCCAGCAGCGCCGCTTCCATCGCCACCGGGTCGCGGATGTCGAAGACCGCGGCATGCACCACGTCCTTGCCATAGCGTTCGACCAACGGCTGCAGGCGTTCGCCGCGGCGGCCGGTGGCGATCACCTTCCAGCCCGCCTGGGCGAAGCGGTGGACGGCAGCGGCGCCGAAGCCGGAAGTGGCGCCGGTAATCAGGACAGTGCGGGTCATCAGGCAACTCCAGGGGGAAAACCAGACCCCCATTCTGGCACCGTCGACCGATCCCCGTGTTGCCGGATCGGCCAGAACCTGGAGCAGAACCAGGGTCAGATCCCTTTGCCGCCAGCAAAGGGATCTGACCCCACCTGCCGGGGTGACCGGTACAATTGGGCCATGATCAACAACGATGTCCTGCGCAGCGTGCGCTACTCCCTGGACCTGGGCGACCACCACGTGGTGACCCTGTGCCAGCTGGCCGACCCGGCCTTCGCGGTGGATACCGAGCAGGTGAGGGCCTGGCTGCGCCGCGATGACGAAGCCGGCTTCGAGGCGATGAATGACAGCGCGCTGGCCCACTTCCTCGATGGCCTGATCGTGCACCTGCGTGGTCGCGACGAGAGCCAGCCGCAACGCGCGGTGGAAACCCGCATCGACAACAACCTGGTGCTGAAGAAGCTGCGCGTAGCCTTCCAGCTGCGTGACGTGGACCTGTTGGAGATCTTCGCCAGCGCCGGTTTCAACGTCTCCAAGTCGGAAATCGGTGCGCTGTTCCGCCAGCCGGGCCACACCAACTACCGGCGCTGCCTGGACCAGATGCTGCGCAACTTCCTCAAGGGCCTGAGCCTGCGCCTGCGCGGCTGAGCACGGCCGCGACGAACGCCCGTGCCGCCGGCGTCGGCAACCGCTGCCAGACCAGGTGCACGCGGCGGGTCGGGGTCGGCTGCAGCGGAATCTGGACCACCCCCTCGAACCCTTCGGCGATCAACGCCGGCACGATCCCGACCGCCAGCCTATGGCGGACGAAGCGCTCGACCAGTTCCATCAGGTTGACCTCGAAACGCACCGTGTGCGGCAGGCCTGCAGCGGCGAACGCATCATCGGTCTGCCGGCGCGCGCCGGTGCCGCGCGGGAAGTCGACCAGCGCTTCATCCTGCAGCGCGGCCAATGGCAGCCGCGTGTGCCCGGCCAACCGATGCGACGGCGCCAGCACCGCCACCAGGTCTTCCTCCTGCAGCATCTGGTGGCACACGCCATCCAGCCCCGCCGAGGGCGCCAACCCGACCAGAGCGACATCCAGTTCGCGCGACTGCACCTGCGCGATCAGGTCCTCGCTCTTGTCCACCCGCAGCTGGAATTCAACCTGCGGGTGTGCCTGCTGGAAGGCCGCCAGCATCGCCACCACGTCGATGTCGGTCAGCGAAGAGATCTGCCCGATCGCCAACAACCCGCGCACTTCGCCGCTGACTGCGGCGACGTCGGCACGCAGGTGGCGCAGGCTGGCCAGCACCTGCCGCGCGTGAACCAGCAGCACTTCACCGGCGGCGGTGGCACGTACCTGGCGCGGCAGGCGTTCGAACAGTGGCGTGCCCAGCTCCTGTTCCAGATTGGCAATCTGATGGCTGAGCGCCGACTGCACCACATGGCAGCGCTCGGCGGCACGGGTGAAGTTGCCCTCCTCGGCCAGGGCGACGGCAAATTCAAGCTGCTTGAGATTCACACAACCATCTCATTTCCAGATGACAGGGATGATGATGATTCATTTCCATCATGACTGCAGCGGGCGGACACTGTGCACCCCGCATTCTGGAACACCGCGTGAGCCCGTCCCTCCCCCCTCTGCACCGCTGGCAGGTGCTGCTGATGTCGGTCGCCACTGGCGTGGCCGTGGCCAGCAACTACTATGCGCAGCCGCTGCTGCACACCATCGCCGATGCCTTCGGCCTGCCATTCGGCCAGGTCGGCATGGTGGTTACCGTGGCGCAGCTGAGCTATGCCGCCGGGCTGATCCTGCTGGTGCCGCTGGGTGACCTGTTCGAGCGCCGCCGGCTGATCGTGGTGATGACGCTGTTGTCGGCCAGTGGACTGGTGATCAGCGCCTGTGCGCCGTCACTCACGTGGCTGCTGGTGGGCACGGCGATCACCGGCCTGTTCTCGGTGGTGGCGCAGGTGCTGGTGCCATTTGCGGCCACCCTGGCCGCACCGGAGCATCGTGGCCGGGTGGTTGGTACGCTGATGAGTGGCCTGCTGCTGGGCATCCTGCTGGCGCGCACCGTGGCCGGGCTGCTGTCGAGCCTTGGCGACTGGCGCCTGGTCTATGCAATCGCCGCCGGCACCCTGGTGCTGACCGCGCTGGCGCTGCAACGTGGCCTGCCACGCTTCCACCACAGCGCAGGCCTCAGCTACTTCGCCCTGCTGCGCTCGATCGGCTCCCTGTTCGTGCAGGAGCCGGTGCTGCGCCATCGCACGTTGCTGGGTGCATGCAGCTTCGCCATGTTCGCGATCTTCTGGACGCCACTGGCGTTCCTGCTCGCACAGCCACCGTACGCCTACAGCGACGCCACCATCGGCCTGTTCGGACTGGTCGGTGCAGCCGGCACGCTGGCCGCGGGCCTGGCCGGGCGCATGTCCGACCGTGGCCAGACTGGCCGTGCCACGGCCATCGCGCTGGTACTGTTGCTGCTGTCGTGGCTGCCACTGGGGCTGTCGGCGTACTCGCTGCTGGCACTGCTGGTGGGCGTGGTGGTGCTGGACCTGGCCGCGCAGCTGCTGCACGTCAGCAACCAGAACCTGATCTATGCGCTGCAACCGGCTGCGCGCAACCGCCTCAATGCCGGCTACATGACCGGCTACTTCATCGGCGGCTCGCTGGGTTCACTGCTGTCGGCCCAGGTCTACCAGCGCTTCGGCTGGACCGGCGTCTGCGTGGCCGGCGCCGCTGTTGCCGCACTGGCCCTGCTGCTGTGGTTGCCCGGCGCGCTGCGTGCGCGCCAGGCCACAGCTGCCAACTAGAAACTGCCCTGCAGCGCCAGCTCCCAACGTCCCCCGGCGTTGCCCGGGAACAGGCGCTTGGCTGCGTTGTCGGTGTCGTGCACGGTGGCCCGCAGCTCCCACGCCGGGGTCAGCGTGGCAATGGCACTGAGCTGACCATGCAGGTAATCCGGCCCCTGTGCGGTGGCCAGCCAATACTGGCCTACCGCCGCCTCCAGCCGGACGCGCTCGTGCAGCGGCACACGCACGCCGAGCTGGGCATAGGTGCCGCGATGACCGCCGGCCAGCGCATCATTGGAATGCGCGACCTGCAGCCAGGCGCGCTGCTTCCAGGTCAACGTGGTATTGAGTTCGGTCCAATCCAGCGCGCGGCCAGTGCCTGGGTACACGTAGCGGGTCAGGTTGGCATCCAGCGTCCAGTCCGCTGCCAGTGCGCCACTCCAACCGGCCACCAGGTCGAACTCGCTGCGCGCACCGTTGTCCGGGTTGAACGATACGTTGGAGCCCCACGCGCTGGCGTACCAACCGGATGCGAGTGCCACTTTTGCGCCCACCTGCGCTGCAGGGTCGCCGTCGCTCTGCGAGCTGCCGCGCCACACGTAGTCGCTGGTCAATGCTGCACTGCCACTCACCTGCACCTGGGCCTGCGCGCTGCCGATACCCAGCATTCCTGCCAGCGCGGCCACCATCGCTGCCATCATCCCCTTGCTGTTCACTGCACTGTGTTCCTCGTCGAAGGCGGTCACGCCGCCGGGACAGCAGTGTCGGAGGGAGCGGCGTAACGGATCGAGGGTGCTGCCCGGCCCGCAGCGCAAATTCGGCGTAAATCCCGCTGCGGTGGGCGCGGTATCATGCAGGCCTGTTTCCAGGAACCAACCACGTGGACGCCATCCTGACCCCGGTATCGATCGGCGAGCTGATCGACAAGATCACCATTCTCGAGATCAAGGCCGAGCGCATCGACGATGCCGCCAAGCTGGCCAACGTGCGCACCGAGCTGGACGGCCTGCTGCCGTTGCTGCAGCAGCAGTTGCAGGCACAGCCCGCGCTTGCCGCGCTGAAGCAGCAGCTGAAGGCGATCAACGAACGCATGTGGGACATCCAGGACCAGCTGCGCGACAAGGAAGCGGCGCAGGTGTTCGATGATGCATTCATCCAGCTCGCGCGCGGCGTGTATGGCACCAATGGTGAGCGCGTGCAGGTGAAGAACGAGATCAACCGCGTGGCCGGTTCGGCCCTGGTGGAAGAAAAGCAGTACCAGGGCGAATAAGCCCGTTCACCCGCATTCGAGCAGATGCCGGATGCGGAACAGTTCGCCATCACTACGGATGCCGAGCTTGCGGTAGGCCGCCCGCTTCTGCGTACTGACTGTGCTGCCCGTGCGGCCGGAACGCTGCGCCACCTCGCCGGTGGTGCAGCCCTGCAGGATCAACCCGAGGACTTCGCGCTCGCGTCGGCTCAACGCAGTGGGTACCGGTACCGGCGTGTGCCATATCCGCGATCGACTCGACTGCGTGCGCAGTTCTGGCGCGACGAAGCGGCCGCCCCGAGCCAACACATCAACTGCATGTCGCAGCATATCCGGCGAAGTGCCCTTGGACAGGAAGCCACGTGCACCGGCCTGCATCGTCATGGTCACCGTGCAGGCATCGCAGTGCGCGGACAGCACCAGCACCGGCAGCAGCGGCCAGCGCTGTGTCAGCTCGCGCAGCGGGGACAGGCCGTCACCGGGCGCACGCGGCACCAGCAGGTCGAACAGCAACAGATCGATGCCGCCCGGCTGGTACTGCAGCAGGTCAAGCAGCTCATGTCCGGAGGTGAAGCTGCCGCATACCTGCACTGCAGCGTGCTGGCGCAGCACGACCTCCACACCCAGTCGCAACACTGGATATGGAGACAGAATTGCCAGGCGGCAGGGCCGGTCAAAAGAAAAAGCGGGAACGGAAGGCGGCATCACGCAGATCCAGCAGGACGAAGTGCCTACCCTAGGTCGGCGCTGCGGGCAGCGGAATTCAATTTATTGCAACGAAGCAAGCCTGCGGCGCGTGGTCTGGCTCGGTTCCGGGTCCCCACAACGCAACAGGCCCGGCATGGGCCGGGCCTGTCGAGGCATCTTCGGCGCGCAGGCGCGCCGACGAAGCAATTACCAGCTGAAGCGCGGGCCGACGGTGTATTCCTTGTCGCCGTCGCGGTTCATCTTCAGCTCGCCGTTCAGGCCCCAGTTCTGGTTCAGCTTGACCTGACCACCCAGGCGACCGTACCACTGGCCTTCCGGATTGATGCCGTGCTTCTTCGAGAAATCTTCGTAACCGACCATGCCGTAGACTTCGGCGTGGGCACCGAAGGCGGTGCGGATGCCGGCTTCGGCGCTGTAGCCGTTGAAGTCAAGGCCGTGCTTCTGGTCGCGCTTCTGGTAAGCAACGCGGGCAACGAAGTCGGTGGTCGGAGCGATTTCAACGTTGTAGCCGGCACCGATCTTCCACTGGTCCAGCTTGATGTTGGTGTTGTCGATTTCCTGGCGGCTGTAATCACCGAAGGCGTGGAAGTTCGGCAGGAAGCCGTACGAACCCTTCACGCCCCAGCCGTCGGCCTTGAACGCATCGATGTCGGTCTTGGCGTAGTCAGCTTCGGCGTAGTTGTAGGACAGGTTCTCAGCAGCCGAGGCGGTGAACGGCAGGGCAGCGGCCAGGGCCAGAGCAATCAGCGAATTCTTCATGGGGGTACACCTTTACTTTCTTATGGTGTGCAGCAGCGCCAGGGCGCCAACGCATCGGGAATGTAAATTCTCCGTTATTCGCCACAACGCTCCCTGAAAACAGCGGTCTTCGCATTGCTGAATTTTTTGGCTTGATTCAGGCTGGGTCTGGCATACGCGCGCGCCACGCGTGCATCTGTCATCCATCGATGATTGCAACAGGAGGTTGCCTTGCACCTGCCCTACCCGCTGCAGATGACTGTCCGCGCTGCTGTCCTGGCCTGCGCCGCCCTGTTTTCCTCCGCGCCTGCGCACGCGCTGCAGGCCGCCGACTACCAACGCGCCGAACGCGTGCACGACAGTCATCTGCGCAGTGCGCTGCGCAATGCGTCGGTCCTGCCGAACTGGCTGGCCGATGGCCGCTTCTGGTACGAACGCGAGGACGCGCAGGGCCGACGCCAGGCGGTGTTGGTCGATCCGGCGAAAGTTATGCGGACGATCCTGTTCGAACCCGCCGCGCTGGACCGCGCGGTTGCACCGCTCGATGCCAGCGGGCCGCTGCTGCGCTTGGTCGGCGTGCAGGCGGTGGGCGATGGCCTGCGTCTGCGGTTCAGTGGTGGGGTGCCGATCGATTGCCAATGGCCAGGCTGGCAATGCGCGCGTTCGCAGCAGGCAGCGCCTCCGGCCGATGCCTTGCCCTCGCCCGATGGCAATGCGTGGCTGCAGCTGCGCGACCACAATCTGTGGCTGCAGCAGCGTGGGACGGCGCCGCGCGCACTGACCACCGGTGGTGAACCCGGTCATGGTTATGGCGTACTGCCGGACTTCAGCCTGCGTGGTATTCCACGCCGCCAGGGCCGGATGCCGGCGCGGCCGTTTGCTGTCGGCTGGTCAGCGGACGGCCGCTACGTGGCCGGCATCCGCTACGACGAGCGTGCAGTGCAGGACTACCCCTATCTGGAAAGCAGCCCGACCAACAGCGCGCGCCCACGCGTGCATACGGTGAAGCTGGGGGTACTGGGCGACGCACAGCAGGTGCGCGACAGCCTGTATGTGGTCGATACCCGCGGCGGCAGGCAGCACGACATCGCCCTGCCCGAAGGCTGGAACATCCTCAGCGAAGCCGGCGTACTCGGCTGGGACGGTGACCGGTTGTATGCCGCGATCGCGCACTTCGGCACACTGCGCAAGCTGCGCCTGGTGGAGATCGATGCCGGCAGCGGTGCAGTGCGCACCGTGCTGGAAGAAGCCAGCGATACCCGCCTGCAGCTCAACGTGTATTCGTACAACCGGCCAGCGGTGGCGATCCTGCCCGGCCAGGACACTGCGGTGTGGTTCTCGCAGCGCGATGGCCGGGGCCACCTGTATCGAGTGCGCCTGTCCGACGGGAAGGTGATGCAACAACTGACCCGCGGTCCATGGGTGGTGCGGGACCTGCTCGGCGTGGACGTTGTGAGTGGCTGGGCATACTTCAGCGCTGGCGGCGTCGACGGTGGCGATCCCTACGTGCGCGGCCTGTACCGGGTATCGCTGCAGGGCGGCCCCATCCAGCGCCTGGCCGCCGATGGCAGCGACCATCTGGCCGATGCCGGCAGCGGCGCTTTGTTCGGTGATCGCGCCCCGCAGGCCCTGTCACCGCGGGGCGACTACCTGGTCGATACCGTCTCCAGTCTCGATCAACCGCCACGCACGGTGCTGCGGGCCAGCGATGACGGCCGTGAAGTGATGGTGCTGGAAACAGCCGATGACAGCGCGATCGTTGCTGCCGGGTGGCGCCCACCACACCGCGAACGACTGCTGGCCGCCGATGGCCGCACGCCGATCTTCGCCACCGTCTACCTGCCCCGCGACTATCGCGATGACGGCAGCTTCCCGGTGATCGACGCGATGTACGGTGGTTCCTTCATCAGCAATGCGCCGGTCACCTACGCCGAGGCGGTGTCCGCCTTGAATCCGGTGTCACGCGCCAGCCTGGCCGAACTCGGCTTCGTGGTGGTCAGCATCGACGCGCGCGGTACCGGCGGCCGTGACAAGGCGTTCCATGACAGCAGCTTCGTGCAAGCCGCCGATGTGCAGCTGGATGACCACGTGGCCGCGCTGCGCCAGCTGGGCGCGCGCTACCGAGGTATCGATCTGCAACGGGTGGGCATCTACGGGCATTCGTTCGGTGGCTACAGTGCAGCGCGCGCCCTGCTGCGCTACCCGGCGTTCTACAAGGTGGGGGTGGCCTCGGCCGGCAGCCACAATTTCCAAGGCATGTACGGTGGGGCCGTTCATGGCATGGACCGGCTGTTCGGTGGCGTGCTGCCGGCCACGACCACTGCCGACGGTGTGCCGGCGCCGTTTGCCGGACTCGACAATGCAGCGCTGGCCGGCAACCTGCGCGGTCACCTGATGCTGGTCTATGGCGAGCTGGACGAAAACGCACCTCCGGCATTGACCCTGCAGCTGGCCGCCGCCCTGAACAGGGCCCAGCGCAGCTACGACCTGCTGTACCTGGCCCGGCAGGACCACGAACTGTTCCGCAACGACGCCACCTACACGCACCGCATGTGGGACTACTTCGTGCGCCACCTGGCCGGCCAGCAGCCACCGGATACGATGCTGGCGCCGCTGCCCGGTGGTCCGGGCTGAACAGGCGCACACAGGATGTCGATCCACGACGCACTGGTTCGTCGGGTACTTGAAGGCCGTGCATGCGGCACGGTCCATCCGGAGGCAGCAATGAGCTACATCGACGGTTTCGTCCTGGCGGTGCCCACCGCCAACAAAGAGAAGTTCCTCGCCCATGCACGCACAGGGGATCCCGTTTTCATCGAATACGGCGCGCTGCGCGTGGTCGAGTGCTGGGGCGATGACGTGCCGCACGGCAAGACCACCGACTTCTTCGGCGCGGTGAAAGCCGCGCCAGACGAGACGGTGGTGTTTTCCTGGATCGAATGGCCGGACAAGCCGACCCGCGACGCCGGCATGAAGAAGATGATGGAAGACCCGCGGTTTGATCCGGCGACGAATCCGATGCCGTTCGACGGCGCGCGGATGATCTACGGCGGCTTCGTGCCGATCTACGAACTAACGCGCTGAACCGGGCGGACGTGCTCAGCGCGCGTCCGTTTCATCGCTGGCAGAGGCATGGCCGGTGCCCAGTGCGGCGCCGGCGCCCAGACCCACGCCCCCCATGCCGGCGCCCATTCCGCCCCCACCGCTGCCGCCTCCAGTGCGGCCGCCCTTCGCATCACCGTCGGTGCGGCCCTTGCCACTGGCACCGCCCGGGCGGGTCGGGCCCTGCGGCGGAATCTGCAGATCGGCCGGGATCGGCGCCAGGTCCAGCGCTTCGCGCACGAAGTCGCGCAGTGAAACCACCAGATCGTGGGTGTGCACCGGTCGTCCCTGCGCCAACTCGTTGGCCGCACGCGCGGCCAGCCGTACCTGCTCATCGGTGCCCAGCAGCAGGATGTCCGACAGCGCCGCTTCTACGGCGTCGCGGATGCGGCGCGCGCGATCCGAGCGGGGTTCGGCGATGCCTTCGGCATCTTCGCGTTGGCGCAGGTCGCGGCGGTGGCTGGGATCGACACCCAGTTCACCGGTGAACGAGCCGCCCAGGGTCTTGTAGGCGGCCATCAGCGTGCGCAGGCGCTCGTTGATCTGCCGGTTCTCGCGCTCGCGCCGCTGCTGCAGGGTCTGCATCACCAGCAGGCGGATGCCCACGCCCAGCAGGGTGATCAGGACCAGGCCGGCCAGGGTGGACAGCACGCCCTGCCAGGAGCTGAAGTCGATACCGCGCATGCCCGGGGCTCCGGCGGGAAGAACCTGCATCTTGCCCCATCCCGTGTCCCAGAAACGCGAAAGGCCCCACCACCCGGTAGGTGGCAGGGCCTTCGGTACCCGCGCGATTACTTGCGCTTGGCGACCTTGCGCACGGCCTTGACCGGTGCCTTCTTGGCAACAGACTTCTTGGCCGGAGCCTTCTTGGCAGCGACCTTCTTCAGCGGCGCAGCCTTCTTGGCGACAGTCTTGCGGGTGGCGGCAACCTTCTTGCCAACCGCCTTCTTGGCGACGGCAGCCTTCTTGCCGACGACCTTCTTGGCGGCAGCGGACTTCTTGCCGACGACCTTCTTGGCAACGGCGGCCTTCTTGCCGACAACCTTCTTGGCAGCAGCGGTCTTCTTGGTGGCGACCTTCTTGGCGACAGCAGCCTTCTTGCCGGCGACCTTCTTGGCAGCGACGGTCTTCTTGGCCACAGCCTTCTTGGCGGTGGCGACCTTCTTGCCGACAACCTTCTTGGCGGCCTTGGTCTTCTTGGCAACAGCCTTCTTCGCGACGGCAGCCTTCTTGGTGGCGGCCTTCTTCACGGTAGCGACCTTCTTGCCGGCAGCCTTGGTGGCGGCCTTGGTGGTCTTCTTGGCAGCAGCGGCCTTCTTGGTCACGGCCTTGCCTGCAGCTGCCTTCTTCTTGGCCACTTCCTTCTTCAGGGCAGCGGCTTCGGCCTTGGCATTCTTCTTGGCGGCTTCCAGCTTCTTCTTGGCGTTGGCAACGGTCTTGCCGACCGACTTGGCAGCCTTCTCGGCCTTCTTGGCAACGGTCTTCTCGACCTTGGCCACAGCCTTCTTGGCCTTGGCAACGCGGGTACCGGCAGCCTTGGTGGCGCGCTTGACGGTCTTCTTGACCGACTTCACGGCGTCTTCGGCGGCGTGGGCGATGGTCTCGCCAACGTTGGTGGCGGTTTCTTTGACGTTCTCGACGGCGTCGGTCACGACCGACACACCATTACCGTTGCTCATGTTGCCCTCCTGGGGGCCTTAAGTATCAAAACGGGGCGATGCTATACCGACATTGACGATCGTGGAACGGGGCACGCGCCAGCAATCGCATCTGCTGCGACGCTGATGGTGTAGCCCACCGCCCTTGCCGGCGATACATGTGTGCAGGAAAACCCTTCTTTTCAGCACTGAGCCGCGCTGGCGAGGCTGCGGCGGGCGTTCGCTGCACGTGCTTGATCGAATGCAGGCGAAGGAGTGCTTTATGGCGCATCGCGGCACCCGGTTGCGCCGAACTGCGCAAGTATCGGCCTGTATCCGCAATGCATCCGATGTCGCACGAACGTGCACCAGGCACCTCCGCTGCTGACGCCACCACCCCGAAGCGGGTGGCAGTGGCCCCGCTTTCCGGCGTTCCGTTTTCATGGCGCATTTATCCAGATCGCGACACACTCATTCAGCTTGTTTTACCGTAGAGCCGAACGGCCCCCACCCACGCCAGCGAACCGACTCCCATGCGACCGCTTCCCACCCTGCTCACGCTCGCAATCGCCGCCGCCTTCGGTGGCTTCGTTGCCACCGGCCTCAATGCGCACCTGGACAACCGAGCCGATGCCGCGCCACTGCCAGCGGTGCTGCCCACCGCCGCCGCGCTGCCAGCTTCGGTGGCCGGGCAGGCGGTGCCGTCACTGGCACCGATGCTGGAGAAAGCGATGCCGGCCGTGGTCAGCGTCAATACCAAGCAGGTCGTGCGGGTGCGCAACCCGTTCTTCAACGACCCGTTCTTCCGCCGTCTGTTCCCGGACATTCCGCAGGAGCGCATCAATGAATCGCTCGGCTCAGGCGTGATCATCGATGCCAAGGAAGGCCTGGTACTGACCAACCACCATGTCATCGACAACGCCGATGACGTGCAGGTGACACTGGCCGACGGGCGCACGGTCAAGGCCGAGTTCCTCGGCTCGGACCGCGATACCGACATCGCGCTGATCCGTATCCCGGCGCAGAACCTGACCGACATCAAGCTCGGCAACAGCGACCAGTTGCGCGTGGGCGACTTCGTGGTGGCCATCGGCAACCCGTTCGGCTTCAGCCAGACGGTCACCTCCGGCATCGTCTCGGCGGTGGGCCGCAGCGGCATCCGCGGGCTGGGCTACCAGAACTTCATCCAGACCGATGCGTCGATCAACCCGGGTAATTCCGGTGGCGCACTGGTCGACCTGCAGGGCCAGCTGGTCGGCATCAATACCGCCAGCTTCAACCCGCAGGGCAGCATGGCCGGCAACATCGGCCTGGGCCTGGCGATCCCCTCCAACCTGGCGCGCAGCGTGGTCGACCAGCTGGTCAAGCACGGCGTAGTGGTGCGCGGCACCCTGGGCGTGGAGAGCCAGAACCTGACCGCACAGATAGCGCAGGGCCTGGGCCTGGGCGAAACCCGCGGCGCACTGGTCACGCGCGTGCTGGCCGGATCGGCCGCGGCCGCTGCGGGCCTGAAACCGGGCGACGTCGTGGTGTCGGCCAACGGGCAGCGCGTCGACAGCGCCGAGGCGCTGCACAACGTGGAAGGCCTGGCCACAGTGGGCAGCCCGCTGACGCTGGACGTGCGTCGCGAAGGCAAGCCGCTGCAGATCAAGGCGATATTGAAGGAACAGGCACGCGCGGTCACCGGCGACAGCCTGGACCCGCGCCTGGGCGGTGCCACCTTCGTCGACCTGCCCGAATCGCTGCGCCAGTCCGGCGCTGGCGGCGTGCTGGTCAGCGAGGTCAAGCGCGGCAGCCGCGCCGCCAGCAACGGGCTGCAGCAGGGCGACATCATCACTGATGCAACGGTAGGTGAATTCGCCGACCTGGCCAGCTGGCGCGCCAATTTCCAGCAGCGCCCCCCCACCCTGGTGCTGCGCGTGCTGCGCAACAATGGCCAGCAGCAGGGCCAGCTCGTGATGCGCTGATCGCCCAGCCGTAACACCCCCTATACCCCGGCAATGCTATTGCTGTCAGTCCAGGTCGGCGCCGCCGTCCCCCGTTCCCCCATCGCAACAGGAGTGATTCGATGAGCCCCACCAATACCGAGAACCTGAAGGACCACCTGGGTGAAGCCGGTTCCCACCTGAAGCAGGCCGCCAGCGCTGCCGGCGGTGCGATCAAGGGCGCAACCGGTGCAGCAACCGACGAACTGCGCATCGGCAAGGCCAACGTCAAGGCAGAGTTGTCCGACAGCGCGCTGTCCGGCCTGGCCGCCGCCGAATTCGGTGGAGCCGCGGCCAAGGAACAGGTCGACGCACTGATGGACAAGGGCAAGGACCTGATCGACAGCGCCGCTGAACTGATCCGCGAACGTCCGTTGGCTTCGTTCGGTGTCGCCTTCGCAGCTGGCTGGATCATCGCCAAGCTGGCCCGCGGCAGCAGCGACAAGTAAGCCGCAGCGTGAGCGAAGAGAACGCGCAAGCGCCTGATCCGGCGGCTACCCCGCCGCTGGATGAGAGCATCCGCCAGGTCGGGGCGGCCGGTCGTGCCGCCGCCGATTCTGCCAAGCACACGGTACGCTCCCTGCGCCGGTTGGCCTCTGCCGACTTTGCGCTGGCGCGTAGTGCATTCGGTCGCGCGCTGGCCTGGGCCGGCGTGGCGATCGTGTTTGGAGCCTCGGCCTGGCTGCTGATGGCCGCCACGCTCATCGCCCTGCTGCAGAGCTGGGGCCTGAGCTGGCTGCAGGCCCTGTTGATCACCTCGCTGCTGAGCCTGGCCGTTACCGGCTATGCGATCTGGCGGGTGTCCTACTTCTTCCACCACACCGGCATGCACGCCACCCGGCGCCAGTTGTCGCGCCTGGGCCTGTTCGATGAGCCCAGCGAGGACGACCCTGATGCCGGGGTACAGCTGCCGGAGGGCAAGCCATGAAGTTCGGCGCGCTGCAGCGGCGGGTAAAGCGCTGCGAACAGGTGGTGACCGTGCGCATGGGCGAGACCCAGGACCACTGGGGCACGCTCAGCCAGGTCTGGCGCCAGGGCTGGTCGCCTCTGCGCATCGTCGTGGTGGGCCTGGCCGGTGGCTTCATCGCCGGCAAGCTGGAAGTGCCGGGCAAGGTCAACGGCGCACGCTGGCTGCAGATGGTGGGGTCGGTGTCGAACCTGTTCGCCAGCGCGCAGGCTGCATTCGCTACGGCGATGGCAGCGCAGGCCGCGGCCACCGCCGACGATGCGGCTGAAGAAGCCGACGATGCCAGCGAACATGCACAGGCGGCAGCATCAGCGGCGGGCACACGACCGGCACCAGCACCACAACCGCAGGCAGCGCCGGAACCGGAACTGCGCGAACCGCGTCCGGCCGAAGCGGCGACCGAGCTGTCCGAACGTTGATTCACGGGATCCGCCGCGCCGATCGCGGCCGGCGGATAATGCGCTCCCCTTTCCGGTTGATGCGTCGATGAGCGAGTCCCTCCTGTCCCCGTCACCGGCTGGCCCGGAAGCGCCCGAGGCGCCACTGCCGCCGCCATCGCGCCCGCGCGGGCCGATGTCGCTGGTGGTGCTGGCCGCGCTGGCGGTGGGCTACACGCTGTGGGCCGCACAGGACATCATCCTGCCGGTGCTGCTGGCGATGTTCTTCGCGCTGGTCGGCAACCCGATCCTGCGCCTGCTGCAGAAGCTGTGGATCCCACGTGCGCTGGGCGCGCTGCTGATCCTCGGTGCCGGCCTCGGCGTGACCGGTTCGCTGGCCGTGCAGCTGATCGGCCCGGCGATGGAATGGGCGCAGGAAGCCCCGCAACAGCTGCGCAAGGTGGCCCGCCAGGTGCAGGACCTGACCAAGCCGGTGCAGCAGGCCAACCAGGCCGCGGAGAACTTTGCACGCGTCGCTGGCGGCGACAGCAACCGCAAGGTGCAGGTGATCCGCACCCAGCTGGACGACCCGTACCGCATGCTGACCCGTGCGCCGCGTCTGGCCGCCTCGGTGCTGGCAGTGGTGTTGCTGACCCTGTTCTTCATGATCTACGGGCAGAGCCTGCAGCGCGCGGCGATCGCCTTGTTCCCGAACCGCCAGCAGCAACGCTTCACCAGCGACATCCTGCGGTCGATCGAGCGCGAGGTGTCGCGCTACGTGCTGACCATCAGCGTGATCAACACCCTGGTCGGACTGGTGTTCGCCGGCGTACTGATGCTGCTGGGCATCAGCCTGCAGGAAGCGCTGCTGTGGGGCACGGTGGCCGCCCTGCTGAATTTCGCACCGTATGTAGGCCCCTTGATCGGCGTGGCACTGATGCTGCTGATGGGCTTCGTCGAGTTCCGCGACCCGCTGCAGGCCCTGCTGCCCGCAGCCGCCTACCTGGGCCTGCACACCCTGGAAGGACAGATGGTGACCCCGATCGTGCTGGGGCGGCGCATGAAGCTGTCGCCGCTGGTACTGATCCTGGCGCTGATGCTGTTCGGCTGGGCCTGGGGCATGATCGGCCTGCTGCTGGCAGTACCGCTGCTGGTCTGCATCAAGCTGGTGCTGGCACGGCTGGACGGCATGCAGGGATGGGCGCGCCTGCTGGAATGAAAGCCCGCGCTGGCGGGGGTAGAATGGCAGGGTGAATTTCCCTGTCCAAGCCATCACCCTCGACCTCGACGACACGCTCTGGCCGTTCGCCCCGATCGGCGCCCGCATCGACCTGGTCCTGCACGAGTGGATGCGTGAACACAGCCCCGCCACTGCCGAGATGTATCCGCTGGCGGCGATGCGCGAACTGCGCGAGCGCTCGTTCCGAGACAATCCACACCTTCACCATGACCTGAGCGCGCTGCGCCGGCTGACGCTGCAGGAGGCCCTGCAGAACAGCGGTGCCAGCCTGGAATTGCTCGAACCGGCCTACGAGGCGTTCTACGCCGCGCGCAACCAGGTCGAGTGCTATCCCGATGCGATCGATGCACTGGCGCGGATTGCCGCGCGGGTACCGGTCGCAGCGCTGAGCAACGGCAATGCCGATCTGGAGCGGATCGGCCTGGCCCATCATTTCGCCTTCCAGCTGGGTGCGCGCGAACACGGCGCGGCCAAGCCCGAAGCGAGCATCTTCCACGCCGCCTGCACCCGCCTGGGTGTGGCGCCGGCACAGGTGCTGCATGTCGGCGACCACGCCGAGATGGACGTGGCAGGAGCGATCGCCGCCGGCCTGCGCGGCTGCTGGATCAACCGCGAAGCCGCCACCTGGACCCATCCGCAACTGCAGCCGGACCTGCAGTTCGACACCCTCACCGGCCTGGCCGACTGGTTGGATGACAACCTCGATGCCGCCGCACCCCGGAGTACCTGACGCATGAGCGAGATCACTGGTTTCACCGCCGAAACCGCCGCAGCACTGCCACTGCATGTGCTGGGCCGCGAGCAGTTCGCGGCATGGAAGGACGGCCAGCCAGCCGCTACCC
This sequence comes from Stenotrophomonas sp. 22DLJC03, assembly GCF_056861405.1. NCBI lineage: Bacteria > Pseudomonadati > Pseudomonadota > Gammaproteobacteria > Lysobacterales > Lysobacteraceae > Stenotrophomonas > Stenotrophomonas sp. 22DLJC03. The sequence continues at coordinate 265,631 of NZ_JBSPUG010000004.1, read as the reverse complement.
AGGCCTGGCTGGCATCGCAGGGCTTCAATGCCGGCGCGCACAGCGTGGCCCTGCTGCCGGGTGCCGACGGCCTGGCCGGTGCGGTGATCGGCGTTGGTGACCGCGCCGATGCCTACAGCTATGCGCATGCCCCGCACGCCCTGCCGGAAGGCAGCGTGTGGCAGCTGGCGACTGAACTGCCGGCCGAGGAGCAGGCACTGCTGCAGCTGGGCTGGGGCCTGGGCAGCTATCGCTTCGACCGCTACCGCAAGCGTAACCGCGCCCCGGCTCAGCTGGTGGCTGCACCGTCCGGTGAAGTGGCCGATCTGATCGCCGCCAGCCTGCGCGTGCGTGACTGGGTCAACACCCCGACCGAAGACATGGGCCCGCAGCAGCTGGAAGACGCAGCGCGCACCCTGGCTCAGGCACATGGCGCCCAAGTCGAGGCGATCACCGGCGATGAACTGCTGAAGCAGAACTTCCCGGCCATCCATGCCGTCGGCCGCGCCTCGCACCGCGCGCCGCGCCTGGTGGTGCTGCGCTGGGGCAAGGAAACCGATCCTGCACTGGTGCTGGTCGGCAAGGGTGTGTGCTTCGATACCGGCGGCCTGGACATCAAGCCGGCCGACGGCATGCGCAACATGAAGAAGGACATGGGCGGTGCTGCACACGCACTGGCCCTGGCCGGCCTGGTCATGGCTCGCGGGCTTCCGGTGCACCTGACCCTGCTGGTGCCGGCGGTGGAGAATGCGATCGGCCCGGATGCGTTCCGCCCGGGCGAAGTGATCGCCACCCGCAAGGGCCTGAGCGTGGAGATCGACAACACCGACGCCGAAGGCCGCGTGATCCTGTGTGATGCGCTGACCTTCGCCAGCGAACAGAAGCCGGACCTGGTACTGGACTTCGCCACCCTTACCGGCGCTGCGCGCATCGCGCTGGGCCCTGATCTGCCGGCGCTCTTCAGCAATGACGACAGCGTGGCCCAGCAGTGGCTGCAGGCCGGCGACGCAACCCGCGACCCGGTCTGGCGCATGCCTTTGTGGCGCCCGTACCTGCGCTACCTGAGCAGCGGTATCGCCGACCTGGCCAACGCCGGTTCGCGCATGGCCGGCTCGGTCACCGCTGCGCTGTACCTGGAACGCTTCCTGGAAGACGGCCAGCGCTGGGCGCATCTGGACGTGTACGCCTGGAACGACGGCGAACGCCCGGGCCGGCCGGCCGGTGGTGAAGCACTGGCGCTGCGCTCGGCGTGGGCGATGCTGAAGGCGCGTTACGCCTGATGGAGGCGCCGCGCATGGCCCTGCGCAACCTGCCCTGATGCAGCGGGTAAATCTGACGAAAAATTGAATTCCGGCCCCGGCCGGGTTCTGCGAGGATGTGTGGGTCGACCACCCACACGCTCCGTGAAGGCAGGACACCGACCATGTCGCTCTTCCGCTACACCCGCGCCGGCCAGACACCGGGCGCACCGCGCAAGCACTCGCCGCTGCTCTGGATCGCACTGATCGCGTTGATTCTGGGGGCGGTCGCGTTGACCTTCGCCTGGTTGGCCGGCTGGGTTGGCAACCGCCTGACCGCGCAGCGCTTCACCGACACCATCGAAGCTACCGGCCCGGCCCATCCCGGCTTCCGCCGTGCGCACAGCAAGGGCATCTGCGTGAGCGGCTGGTTCGAGCCCAGTGCGCAGGCGCCGACGCTGTCCAGCGCACGGGTGTTTTCACAGCAGAAGGTACCCGTGATGGGCCGCCTGTCGATCGGCGGTGGCGACCCCTACGGCGCGGACAACACCGCACGCGTGCGCAGCCTCGCTGTGCAGATGGTCAGCGACGACGGCCAGGAATGGCGGATGGCGATGAACAGCTTCCCATTCTTCGCCGTACCCAACGCCGAGGCGTTCTACGAGCAGACGCGCGCCTCCATCCCCGACCCCACCACCGGCAAGCCCGACCCGCAGAAGATGGCCGCGGTGCTGGCGAAGTACCCGAGTGCGCAGGCGTTCCAGCAATGGGCCAAGACAGCGCCGTGGACCAGCAGCTGGGCCAACACCACCTTCAACAGCGTCAACAGCTTCTGGTTCACCAATGTGCAGGGCCAGAAGCGCGCGGTGCGCTGGCGCTGGCAGCCGCAGGCGCCGGTGGTGGAGATGGATGCGGACACGCGCAAGCAGGCCAGCGTCGACTTCCTCAGCCAGGAACTGCAGCAGCGCCTGGCCAGTGGCCCGGTGCGCTGGAACCTCGTCGTCACCACCGCCGAACCCGGCGATGCCATCGATGATCCGTCGGTGCCGTGGCCCGAGTCGCGTGAACAGGTGGTGGCCGGCGTACTTAGCCTGGACCGCCTGCAGTCGCAGGAAGAAGGCGCCTGCGGACAGATCAACTTCGATCCACTGATCCTGCCCAGTGGCGTGCGTGGCAGTGACGATCCGATCCTGGCCGCCCGCTCGGCCGTGTACTCGCAATCCTTCAACCGACGCGAACGCGAGCGCGCCAGCGGCAACGTCGAACAACCGAAGGAGGCCGCACGATGAGCACCGGCAACGGCCACTTCAACCTGCTGGCACGGGTGCTGCACTGGGCGATGGCATTGATGATCATCGCCATGCTGTTCATTGGCGTGACCATGGTCGCCTCGCTGCACCTGCGGCCGGTGCTGATCGACCTGCACCGCCCGTTGGGCATCGCCATCGGCGTACTGGTGCTGCTCCGCCTGTACAACCGGCTGCGCCATCGCCCACCGCCGTTGCCGGCGGATCTTCCCGTATGGCAGGCGATGGCGGCCAAGGCCTCGCACTGGATGCTGTATGCGCTGATGCTGGCGATGCCACTGATCGGCTGGGCGATGCTGTCGGCCGGCGGTTACCCGATCGTGCTGTGGGGCGGCCTGCACCTGCCGCCGATCGTGCCGCATACCCCGGCGTTGTACGCCGCGTTGCGCAATGCGCACAGCCTTCTGGCGTATGTGTTGTTCGCCACGGTGCTGATGCATGTGGGTGCAGCGCTGTTCCACCTGTGGGTGCGGCGGGATGGCGTGTTCCAGGCGATGGCACGCGGGAAGGATTGAATGGGGTCGCCGGGGGTTCCCGGCTGCCCTTTTCCGCGACTGCGGAGGGGTGTCACTTTCTTTGCGCGCAAAGAAAGTAACCAAAGAAACGCTCCGCCGGCCGCGAGCCGGCGTGCTTCGCACGCCGGTGCCCTGCGCTCCTCGGTCCGTCGAGGGACGGTGCGGGAACTCGCTGCGCTCAGACACCCGCACCTCTTCGCCCTCGCCGGCCCTGCGGTGCTCGGCTCGCTTGAAGGCGGACTGGAAAATCAAGATCAAGGGCAACAGCATCCACGCATGGGATGGATCTTCGGGGTGCAGCTGTGGGTACTTGACCTTGGGTCCGCCTTGAGCGAGCCGAGCATCGCAGGGGAATCAGGGGCGAAGAGGCGCCGGTGTTTGAGCGTAGCGAGTTCGGCGCCGTCCCCTGATTCACCGAGAAGCACAGGGCACCGGTGCGCAGCACCGGCTCGTGGCTGGCGGCGCGTTTCTTTTGGTTACTTTTCTTTTCGCGCGAAAAGAAAAGTGACACCCCTCCGCAGTCGCGGAAATGATCCGCCGGGCATGGCCCGGCGCTACCGATGCGTTGGGGCGCCCCCCTACAACCACCCCTTCTGCCGCGCCAGCCGGTACGCTTCGATGCGATTGGCCACGCCCAGTTTGCCGATGCACTCGGACAGGTAATTGCGCACCGTGCCGTGCGACAGCCCCAGCTGCTCGGCGATCTCGCTGGCGGTACGGCCCTCGCCCGCCAACCGCAGCACACGGCGTTCGCGGTCGGTCAGTGGATCGGCCTGCGACCAGGCGTCCAGCGCCAGCTGCGGGTCGATCGCGCGGATGCCCTGCTTCACCTTGCGCAGTGCATCGGCCAGGTTTTCGGCCGGTGCGTCCTTCAGCAGGTAGCCCAGCACGCCAGCTTCCAGCGCGCGGCGCAGGAAACCGGCACGGGCGAAGGTGGTCACGATCACCACCTTGATCGGCAGTTCGTGGCGGGCGATGCGTTGCGCCAGCTCCAGCCCGCTCAGGCCCGGCATCTCGATGTCGGTGACCAGGATGTCCGGCTGCAGCTGCTGCAGCATGCGCCAGGCGGCCTCGCCATCGGCAGCACTGCCCAGCACTTCAATGTCCGGTTCCAGGCCGAGCAGCGCCGACAGTGCGCCGCGCACCATCGCCTGGTCTTCGGCCAGCAGGATGCGGATCATGCCGCGCCCCCCTGTGCCAACGATGCCGACGACAGGGGCATGGTGGCGGCCACCAGGGGCACGCGCACGGTCAGCAGCGTACCTTCGCCGCGCGGCGACTGCAGGGTCAGCTGTCCCCCGAGCGCCGCCGCCCGTTCACGCATGCCACTCAATCCATTGCCCTCGGCCTGCACGCCGCCGCGGCCGTCATCGCGTATCTGCATCGCCAACTGTCGGTCCTCAAGCATGAAATCCACCTGCACCCGGGTCGCCTGCGCGTGGCGCACGATGTTGGTCGCCGCCTCGCGCAGCACCAGTGACAGCCCACGCTCCACCTCCACCGGCATCGCTGGCGGCGCCGTGTACTGCAGGTGTACCTGTTGGCATTCCAGCAGCAGGCGCGCCGATGCCAGTTCGCCGGCCAGATCGCTGGCACGGATGCCGGTCACCGCACTGCGTACCTGTGCCAGCGCTTCGCGGGCGATGGCCTCGGCTTCACCGATCTCTTGCCGTGCACGCGCGTCATCGCGGTCGTACAGCTTGCGCGCCAGTTCCAGCTTCAGCGTGATCAGCGACAGCGTGTGGCCCAGCAGATCGTGCAGGTCGCGGCCGATACGCTCGCGCTCGGCGGTGGTCGCCAACCGTCGCACCTCGTCCTGGGACAGCTGCAGGGCCACGTCGCGCTGATGGCTCAAGGCCTCCACGTTCACCACCAGGCCGACAATGAACGACACCGCCGGCATCCACACCATGGCTTGCCACGGATAGCCGAAGTACAGCGCGGTGCTGCAGAACAGAAGATTCAGTCCGGTCAACTGCAGCAGGTATACCCACCAGCCGCCGCGGCTGCTCATGCGGATCATCACGCAGCCGAACACGAAGTAGCTCAACCCCGACGGATACCATGGCAGCAGTACCAGGGCCATCACGATCATGCCCAGCGCGTAGCGCCACGCGTGGTGCCGTGGCGCCAGCATCACCTTGGCATAGAGCAGCAGGAACAACGGATAGCTGGCCAGGGTCAGCAGCAGCCAGCGCAGCGTGAAGCCGTTCCCGAGCACCGGGGTGAGGAAGATCCAGACCGACCACAGCAGGTGGATTGCGCCGCTCCAGGGCGACTTGCCACGCCGCAGCAGTTCGGCCACCGCCGAATCCGGTGCAGGGCGCAGCAGGGACGCAAGCCAGCTCGACGACACGGGTGGATCCAGGCGGGGACGATCGCTGCCGATCATGCCAGTTCAGCCGATCCGGCGCAGGCGCCGGCGCGCCAGCAGCAACGCGACCACGGTCACCACCAGCAGCACCAGCAGGTGGCCGGCGAGGTTGCCCACTGCCGGCAGCCCGACCACCGGCAACGCCAGCTGCGCCAGATGCCAGGTCGGCCACAGCGGTGCCATCGTCGAGAACAGCTGAGGCAGTGCCGACAGCGGCAACCACAGGCCTGACAACAGGGCCAGCGGCAGATAAACCAGATTGACCATTGCCGGCGCCGCACTGGCACTGACGTGGCTGCCGATCAGCAGGCCGATCGCTCCGAGCGGCAGTGCTGCCAGACCCGCCACCGCCAGCAGCTGCACCATCTGCAACGCCTGCAGCTGCACGCCACCGAGCACACGCGCCACGCCTATCAGCAGCAACGCCACCAGCAGCGCGAACATCACCGCCATCGCCAGCCGTGCCAGCAGCGGTGCCGCCGCCGGCATCGGCAGCGCGCGCTTGAGGGTCAGCAGGCCGCCTTCGCGATCCAGCGCCAGCTGCACGCCGAAGCCGAACAGCGCTGGAGCCATCGCACCGAACACGCAGTAGGTGGCCAGCAGGTACAGCGGCGCATGCCCGCGCCCGAGCAGCACGCCGAACAGTAGATAGAACAGCACCGGAAACAGCAGCGAGGGCACCGCGAACGCCGGCGTGCGCCAGGCCCGGCGCAGTTCGGCCAGCAGTTCGGCGCGGTACGGGCGCAGGGCCTGGCGCCATGCAGGCAGCGGCAACCTGGCGGTGCGGACAAGGGTGTTCATGCGGCCTCCCGGGTCATGTCGAGGAAGGCGTCGGCCAGCGCCGCGCCCTGTACTTCCAGCTCGCGCAGCTGCGCGTCGGCGGCCAGCAGACGCGCCACCACCGGCTCGGCCGGGCTCGCCAGCATCTGCAGATGCTCACCGTCGCGCTGCACCTGCTGCACGCCCGGCCATTGCCGTACGTCTTCAATGGGCAACCCACTGCGGCAACGGATGCGGCGCGGGCGGTCGGCCAGGCGCAGCTCGCTCAACGGTGCGTCGGCCAGTACCCGGCCCTGCTCCAGCACCACCACCTGCTGCGCCAGCGCTTCGGCTTCCTCCAGGTAATGGGTGGTCAGCAGCACACCACAGCCTTCGGCCACCAGCTGCCGGATCGCCTGCCACATCGCCTGCCGAACCTGGATGTCCAGGCCGGTGGTGGGCTCGTCCAGGAACAGTACGCGTGGCCGCCCACACAGCGCGATGGCGAACTGCACGCAGCGCTGCTGGCCGCCGGACAGCTGGCCGTAGCGGCGGCGCGCGAGCGCCTGCAGGCCGGCGCGCTGCAGTACCTCCTGCAGCGGCATCGGGTCGGGGTAGCAGGCACTGGCCTGTGCCACCAGTTCGTCCACCTGCAGCATCGGCGGCAGGCTGGTGCTCTGCAGCATCACGCCCAGGCCGAGACGGCTGGTCCGCTGCTGCGGGTCGCCGCCAAGCAGTTCGACCTGCCCGCCATCGGCGCGGCGCAGGCCCAACAACACGCTGATCGCGGTACTCTTGCCGGCACCGTTGCGGCCCAGCAGCGCCAGCACCTGGCCAGCGCGTACCTGCAGGTCGATGCCATGCAGGGCGGTATGGTCGCGGTAACGCACCTGCACCTGCTGCAGGCGGGCCAGCGACGGGGCGATCGTATCCATGTGCGGTACCGGTAGCGGGGACGTTGCCATCCTGTGCCGCCGTGGTCACATTTCGCAGTTGCTGCCGTCAATGACATCGGATGACAGCTGTCACTGCCATCGCCGATGCACCTGCCTTCATGCTGTGCCGCACGCTCCACCGCCGGAACCGCCGCTGCCTGCCCTTCCGGTCACACCCGCCCGAACGCCTGTGATGGAACGAATGAACGCTTCTGCCGAGCTGTTGAAGGAACTCCGTATCGACCGCAAGTCGCCGCCGCCCGCCTCCAGTGGCGGCAGTGGTGACCGCCGCTGGCTGTGGATCGCGATCATCGTGATCGTGCTGCTGCTGGCCGCTGCTGCCTTCACCCTGTTCGGGCGTACGCCGGCGTTGGACGTGGAAACCGCGCCCGCGGTGGCCATCCAGCAGGGCAACGCCAGCAGTTCGGTGCTCGACGCCAGCGGTTATGTAGTTGCGCGGCGCATGGCCACCGTTTCGGCCAAGATCACCGGCAAGGTTCGCGAGGTGATGATCGAGGAAGGCATGCGCGTGGAGCAGGGCCAGATCATGGCCACGCTGGACCCGATCGATGCCGACGCGCAGCGCAGCCTGTATGCCTCGCAGTTGCAGGCCGCACGCAGCCAGGTGGCCGGGCTGGAGGCGCAGCAGAAGCAGGCCGCCGCTGAGGCCAGCCGCCTGCAGGCGCTGGTCGGCCAGCAGCTGGTATCACGCTCACAGTACGACCAGGCGGTGGCCCAGCGCGACAGCCTGCGGGCACAGCTGGACACCGCACAGCGCAACGTCAAGGTGGCCAACGACCAGCTGGCCATCGCCGACCTGGGCGTGGACAACAACATCGTGCGCGCGCCGTTCTCCGGCGTAGTCACCGCCAAGGCTGCGCAGCCCGGCGAAATCGTCTCGCCGCTGTCGGCCGGTGGTGGCTTCACCCGTACCGGCATCGGCACCATCGTCGACATGGAATCGCTGGAGATCGAAGTCGAGGTCGGCGAAGCCTTCATCGGCCGCGTGCAGCCGAAGATGCCGGTGGAAGCCACGCTCAACGCCTATCCGGAATGGAAGATTCCGGGTGAGGTGATCGCCATCATCCCCACCGCCGACCGCGGCAAGGCCACGGTGAAGGTACGCGTGGCGCTGAAGGTGAAGGACCCGCGCATCGTGCCGGAGATGGGCGTGCGGGTCAGCTTCCTGGAACAGGCACAGCCGCAGGCGGCCGCCAAGCCGCAAGGCGTGCGCGTGCCAGGTGGCGCCGTGGTCCAGCGCGAGGGTGCCTCGGTGGCCTTCGTGCTGGGTGACGAGAGCCGCGTGCAGCAGCGCACGGTCGAGGCTGGTCAGGCGATGGGCAAGGATCGCCAGATCCTCAAGGGCGTGAGCGCGGGTGAATCGGTCGTGGTGAACCCGCCGGACACCCTGCTCGACGGCGCCAAGGTGCAACAGAAACAAGCGCAGTAACGGCCTGGCGCCCGTAGGCGCCGCCGGCAACACCGCTCGACGCTCGCCCGCGCCCATCGCGGGTGCGCTTCCCCGTTTCCCGCCTTCCGTGGAGAACCACCCATGTCGACCCTGGTTTCACTGCGCAACATCACCAAGACCTACCAGCGTGGCCCCGAAAAGGTGCAGGTGCTGCACGGCATCGACCTGGACATCGCCAGCGGCGACTTCGTCGCGCTGATGGGCCCGTCCGGCTCGGGCAAGACCACCCTGCTCAACCTGATCGGTGGCCTCGACAACCCCAGCGGCGGCGAGATCAGCATCGAAGGCGAGCGCATCGACCAGATGAGCGGCGGCCAGCTGTCGACCTGGCGCAGCCACCATGTCGGCTTCGTGTTCCAGTTCTACAACCTGATGCCGATGCTGACCGCGCAGAAGAACGTGGAGCTGCCGCTGCTGCTGACCCACCTCAATGCGGCGCAGCGCCGCCGCAACGCAGAGATCGCGCTGACCCTGGTCGGCCTGGCAGACCGCCGCAGCCATCGCCCCAACGAACTGTCCGGCGGCCAGCAGCAGCGCGTGGCGATCGCCCGCGCGATCGTCTCCGACCCGACCTTCCTGATCTGCGACGAACCCACCGGCGACCTCGACCGCCAGTCTGCCGAAGAGATCCTGGGCCTGTTGCAGCAGCTCAACCGCGAACACGGCAAGACCATCATCATGGTCACCCATGACCCGAAGGCCGCCGAGTACGCCACCCACACGGTGCACCTGGACAAGGGCGAGCTGGCCGACGCGCCGCTGGCCCACTGACGGAGGCCACAGCGATGAAATACTTCTCGTTGGTCTGGGCACAGCTGTTCCGCAGCCGCACCCGCACCCTGTTGACCCTGCTGTCGGTGGTGGCCGCGTTCCTGCTGTTCGGCATGCTCGACTCGGTGCGCGTGGCGTTCTCGTCCGGTGGCAGCGTGGAAGGTGCCAACCGGTTGGTGGTGGCTTCGCGCCTGTCGATCACCCAGTCGCTGCCGATCCGCCTGGAAACGCAGATCCGCCAGGTCAGCGGCGTGCGCGATGTCACCTACGGCATGTGGTTCGGCGGCATCTACCAGGACCCGAAGAACTTCTTCCCCAACTTCTCGGTGGCGCCCAACTACTTCGATGTCTACCGCGAGCTGCAGATCGACCCGGCGCAGCTGCAGGACTGGCAGCAGACCCGTACCGGCGCGATCGTCGGCGAGACGCTGGCCAAGCAGTTCGGCTGGAAGATCGGCGACACCATCCCGCTGCAGGCCACCATCTTCCCGCGTGGCGGCAGCAACGACTGGCCGCTGGAACTGAAGGGCATCTACCGCTCGAAGGATCGCGCACTGGCAGCCAATGAAGAACGCCAGTTGATGATGAACTGGAAGTACTTCGATGAGTCCAACGACTACATCAAGAACCAGGTGAGCTGGTACACGGTGACGCTGGACAACCCGGAGCAGTCGTCAAGGGTGGCGCAGGCCATCGATGCGATCTCGGCCAACTCCGACCACGAAACCAAGACCCAGACCGAATCGGCGTTCCAGCAGGCCTTCGTCAAGCAGTTCGCCGACATCGGCATGATCGTCACCTCGATCATGGGCGCGGTGTTCTTCACCCTGCTGCTGTTGACCGGCAACACCATGGCCCAGGCGGTGCGCGAGCGCGTTCCGGAACTGGCCACACTGAAGACGCTGGGCTTCAAGGACAGCACGGTGCTGACCCTGGTGATGGTCGAATCGGTGCTGCTGATCGGCCTCGGTGGACTGATCGGCATGGGCCTGGCGGCGCTGATCCTGCCGGCCATCAGCCCCAAGAGCATGGGCATGCTGCCGCCGCACGTACCGACGCCGACCTGGCTGGTGGGCATCGTCCTGATCGTGGTGATCGGCATCGTGGTCGGGCTGCTGCCCGCACTGCGCGCCAAGCGCCTGAAGATCGTCGACGCGCTCGCCGGCCGCTGAAGAGGACACCGACATGAACAAGCTCAAGAAGTGGCTGGGGAACGCGGTGACCGTGGTGCTGCTGGTCGTTGGCCTGGTGGTATGGATCAGCCTGCCGTGGATCGGCGTCGCCGCCATCGCGGTACTGCTGGGGCTGTGGCTGGCGCTCACCCGCAGTGGCCGGCTGGCCCTGGCCGCTACCCGCATCGGCGTAGCCAGCCTGCCGCAGCGCTGGGGCGCGTCCTCGGTGATCGTGGTCGGCATCGCCGGTGTGGTCGGCGTGCTGGTGGCGATGCTGGCGATGGGCGAAGGCTTCCAGGCCACGCTCAACAACACCGGCGATGACACCACCGCCATCGTGCTGCGCGGCGGCTCGCAGGCCGAAACCAACTCAGTCATCACCCGCGAACAGGTGCCGACGTTGTCCACCCTGCCCGGCATCAGCCGCGATGCCGAAGGTCGGCCGCTGCTGTCACCGGAGCTGTCGCAGGTGGTCAACCTGGTGTCGAAGTCCGATGGCACCGACGTCAACGCGCAGTTCCGCGGCGTCGGCCCGCAGGCGTGGGCGGTGCATGACAAGGTAAAGATCGTCGAAGGCCGCACGTTCGCCACAGGCCTGCGCGAGATCGTGGTCGGCCAGGGCGCCAAGGGCCAGTTCCGCGATCTGGACGTTGGCAAGACGCTGACCCTGGGCAACCAGACCTGGACCGTGGTCGGTGTCTTCGCCACCGGCGATGCGCATGATTCGGAACTGTGGACCGACGCCGATACGTTGGCCACCACCTACCAGCGCAGTGCGTGGCAGTCGATCAGCGTGCGCACCGATGGCAAGGCCGGCTTCGAGCAGTTCAAGGCCGCCGTCGCCGCCGACCCCCGCCTGAAGCTGGATGTGGAAACCACGCGTACCTACTACAGCAAGCAGGGCGGCGGGCTGACCAAGCTGATCGACATCCTCGGCAAGGTGATCGGCACCATCATGGCGGTGGGTGCGGTGTTCGGCGCGCTCAATACCATGTACGCCGCGGTGGCGACGCGTGCGCGCGAGATCGCCACGATGCGGGCAATCGGCTTCCGGGGCCTGCCGGTGGTGACGGCGGTGATGCTGGAGACAATGCTGCTTGCACTGCTGGGTGGCCTGCTGGGCTGTGCGGTGGCGTGGCTGCTGTTCAATGGCTACAGCGTGTCCACCATCGGCAGCAACTTCAGCGCGGTGGTGTTCAAGTTCCATGTGTCGCCGGAACTGCTGTGGACGGGCCTGAAATGGGCGCTGGGCATCGGCCTGGTCGGCGGCCTGTTCCCGGCGCTGCGTGCGGCACGATTGCCGATCACCACGGCGCTGCGCGAAACCTGAGCATCACGCAGCGACAGACTGCGCATCGTGCAGAGGGACGGAGCGAAGGCTCCGTCCCTTTTTCTTTGGTGGGGTCAGATCCCTTCGCTACGCGAAGGGATCTGACCACGATCTGGGTGGTCGTCGCTACAGATTGCGTAGATACCGCCGCTACCGATGCCTCTGCCCGTCGCAAACGCAACGCGCGTGACGCTGCGCACAGTGCATCTGTGGATTGTTGGTTGCGATTCATTTTCGCGCACATTCGCGGCGCAGCGACAAACAGTTACGAATGGAAACAATCTAGAATCGCGCCCCCCACGTTGGTTTGCAGCACCCCACGCGCCCACAGAACGGGCGCATGTTTTTTCTGAAACACGAGATTTCACGGATGTCCCTGAGAACCAATCCGCTGCGCAACGCGATCGTCATCGCGCTGGCCGCCAGCTGCACCACCCCCGCCTTCGCACAGAGCACCGGCGACGCCACAACCACTCTCGACCGCATCGAAATCACCGGCTCGCGCATCCGCCAGGCCAGTGTCGAGACCGCACAGCCGGTGATCGCGCTCAACCGCGCCGAGATCGAGAAGAAGGGCTACGTCAACGTCGCCGACATCCTGCAGGACATTCCCGCCGCAGGTTCGCCGAGCATGGGCCGCGCGTCTTCGCTGACCTCCTCGCGCGACTTCGGCGGCATGTACGTCAGCCTGCGCAACCTCGGCCCGGAACGCAGCCTGGTGCTGATCGACGGCCGCCGCATGGGCGTCAGCGCCGGCGGTTACTCCGACCTGGCCTCGATCCCGTCGGCCATCGTCGAGCGCGTGGAAGTGCTGACCGACGGTGCATCCGCTCTGTATGGCTCGGACGCGGTCGCCGGCGTGGTCAACATCATCACCCGCAAGAACTTCGATGGTGGCGAAGCCAGCGTCTACGTCGGACAGTACGGCCAGGGTGACGGCCAGAAGCGTTCCTACAGCGCCACCTTCGGCAAGACCTTCGACCGCGGCTGGTTCACCGTGGGTGCCGAGCGCACCAAGGAAGACGAAGTGCTGGGCAAGGATCGCGAGTTCAGCCGCTATCCCAACGGCCCGCGCCACCCGACCGACAACTTGAACGGCAATACCCCGTGGGGCTACGTCACCGTCGGTGGCAAGAACCTGACCGTGGGCCCGGGCGGCGATCCGAGCCAGAAGGGCAACTTCCACGCGCCGGATCCGGCCGATGGTGCCAACAGCAAGACCAACATGAGCCTGCTGACCGGCCTGGAGCGCACCTCGGTGTTCGCCAACGGTGGCTTCTCGATCACCGACGACCTGCGCATCGTCGCCGACGCGCTGTACAGCAAGCGCGAATCGACCAAGCAGCTGGCCGGCTACCCGTACTCGGTCAGCGCCGCCCAGGCGCGTAACGGCAGCCGTGCCGCCCTGTCCAAGGACAGTACGTTCAACCTGTGGGGCCAGGATGTGCTGTTCGCGCACCGCTCCGAGGAGCTGCCGCGCGGCACCGAGAACAATCTGGAGACCAAGCGCGCCAGCATCGGCCTGGAAGGCAGCTTCGAAACCGGTTCGCGGTACTGGGACTGGAACGTCAGCTACATGTACAACCGCAATGAAGGCGAGCGCATCGGTACCGGCAGCATGTACCAGCCGCACGTCAACCAGGCCGTCGGTCCGTCCTTCATGGACGGCAACGTGGCCCGCTGCGGCGCACCGGGTGCGGTGATCGCCGGCTGCGTGCCGTGGAACCCGGCTGCGCCGATGGGTTACACCGGCCCCGGCTCGCTGAGCAACCAGGACGTGCAGGACTACCTGTTTGCGCGCTTCGTCGACAAGATGAAGAGCACCACCAAGGTGGCCAGCGCCAACATCTCCGGTTCGCTGTTCACCCTGCCGGCCGGCGACATCATGGGCGCGATGGGCTTCGAGCACCGCAGCGAAGAGGCCAGCTACACCCCGGACATGCGGGTGCAGAAGGGCGAGATCGCCGGCACCACCGGCCAGCCGACCCGTGGCGACTACTCGCTCAACGAGGTCTACCTGGAGCTGCAGGTGCCGCTGCTGACCGATCTGCCGTTCGCGCGCGAACTGTCGCTGGACGTGGCCGGTCGCTACTCGGATTACAACAACTTCGGTTCGACCACCAACAGCAAGTTCGGCCTGAAGTGGAAGCCGATCGACAGCCTGCTGGTGCGCGCCACCTACGGCACCGGCTTCCGTGCGCCGACCGTGGATGACCTGTACGCTGGCACCGTCAGTACCCGCGATTCGTTCACCGATCCGTGCGATACCTCGTTCGGTACCGCTGCGACCAGCCCGACCGTTGCCGCCCGCTGCCAGGCGCTGAAGGTGCCGGCCAACTTCCGCCAGCTCAACAGCGATGGCACTGTTGCCACCAAGCCGGGCCAGCAGTCGACCGTCGACTTCAACTCCGGTTCCAACGCAGAGCTGAAGCCGGAAACCGCCAAGACCTGGACCGTGGGCCTGGTGTACAGCCCGGACTTCGTCGCCGGCCTGGATGTCAGCCTCGACTGGTGGAAGATCCGCATCAACAACGCCATTGTCTCCGAGACCGCCAACAGCATTCTCGAACAGTGCTACGTGCAGGGTTCGGATGCCGCGTGCGGCCGCTTCACCCGCGGCAGCAACGGCCAGGTCAACAGCCTGGACCGCTCGCTGGTCAATGCCGGTTTCCGCGAAACCGCCGGCTATGACATCAATGTGCGTTACCGCCTGCCGGAAACCACGTTCGGCCAGTTCGCCGTCAACTGGAACACCACCTACACCGACTACCTGAAGCAGCGCAACGACAACGCCGCGACCACGCCGGTGGAACAGCGCACCAGCTGGGGCGGCGACTTCCGCGTGCGCTCCACCTTCAACCTGGATTGGCAGTACGGCGACCTCGGCATCGGCTGGACCGCGCGCTACTACTCCAGCATGAAGGAGAAGTGCTCGTACATGGACGAGTGCAACCTGCCGGGCTTCAGCTCGTCGTACACCAGCGCATCGCCGACCAACAAGGTGGGCTCCAACACCTTCCACGACCTGCAGGTGCGTTACAACCTGCCGTGGGACGGCACCGTGTCGCTGGGCGTGAACAACGTGTTCAACCACCAGGGTCCGATCATGTACAGCCAGCCGAACAGCAGCTTCACCTATTACGGTGGCTTCGACATCGGCCGCTTCATGTACATGAAGTACCAGCAGCGCTTCTAAGCCTGCAACCGCGTTCCCGCCACAGCCATCTCTCTCCTGGCTGTGGATGGAAGCAGAGCGGCGCCCTTCGGGGCGCCGCTCTTTTTTGGGGAGCGGGGTCGGATCCCTTCGCCCGCGAAGGGCTCTGGCCCCATGGCTTCGCCGGGCATGGCCCGGCGCTACCGCTTGGCGCGCATCGTGCGGATGTTGTCGCCGACAAACAGGATCAGGCCAGCCCATATCGCGGCAAAGCCGATCGCCTTGGCGGTATCGAACGCTTCGTGGAAGAAGAACACGCCCAGCAGCAGCTGCAGGCTCGGCGCGATGTACTGCAGGATGCCGACCAGCGACAGCGGAATGCGCTTCACGCCGTAGGCGAAACCGATCAGCGGTACCGCAGTGATCGCGCCGCCGAAGATCAGCAGCAGGTCGTTGCGCCAGCCCCAGCCGTGGAAGAACTCGCCACCATGGCCGTTCTCTGCCCAGACCGCAAAGGCCAGCGCCGGCAGGAACAGGTACAGGCTTTCCACGCCCAGGCCGGCCACCGGATCGACCGAGACCAGCTTGCGCAACAGGCCATACAGGCCGAACGAACAGGCCAGGCCCAGCGCGATCCACGGCGGCGTGCCGGCATCGATGGTCAGCCAGGCCACACCCACCGCCGCCATTGCCACCGCCACCCACTGCAGTCGGCGCAGCCGCTCCTTCAGCACCAGTACGCCCAGCAGCACGTTCACCAGCGGATTGATGAAGTAGCCCAGGCTGGTCTCGATGACGTGGCCGGCATTGATCGCCCAGATGTACAGGCCCCAGTTGAAGGCAATGGTCAGGCTCGACACCAGCAGGATCGGCAGCGCGCGCGGCTGCGCAGCGATCTTCTTCCACCAGTCCAGGCGCGAGCTGAGCAGCAGCCAGCCCAGCACCATCACGGTGCTCCAGATGATGCGGTGGGCGATGATCTGGAACGAGGGCACCTCGTTGAGCAGGTGCCAGTACACCGGCACCAGCCCCCAGATCACGAAGGTGGAGGCAGTGACCAGCAGGCCACGGCGTTGTTCTTTCTCGTCCATGCTCATTTCTTTCGCGTCCTCGCCATCGTCAACACCACCACACCCAGAAGAATCACCGCCATGGCGAGGAAGTCCCGCCATCCAAAGCGTTCACCATTCAATGCGGCGCCCAGCAGCACCGCGATCACGGGATTGACGTATGCATAGCTGCCCGCCAGTGCCGGGCGCACGTTCTGCAGCAGCCACACGTAGGCAGTGAAGGCGACGATGGACCCGAACACGCACAGGTAGGCCATCGCCAGCAGGCCGCCGGTGTCGGGCAGCGTGGTCGGGCGCTCGCCAACCGCCAGGCCGATCAGCACCAGCAGCACGCCGCCGCAGAGCATCTGACCGGCGGCGGTCATGAACGGGCCCGGCAGGTCCAGCCCGCGCGCCCACACCGAGCCGAACGCCCAGCCGATCGGCGCAATCAGCAGCAGCACCAGCCCGGTGGGCGAAGCGGTCAGGCTGCTGCCGGCATTGAGCCAGACCACGCCGACGAAGCCGACGGCGATACCCAGCCATTCACCCTT
Organism: Stenotrophomonas sp. 22DLJC03; assembly: GCF_056861405.1. NCBI lineage: Bacteria > Pseudomonadati > Pseudomonadota > Gammaproteobacteria > Lysobacterales > Lysobacteraceae > Stenotrophomonas > Stenotrophomonas sp. 22DLJC03. Next base: position 249,023 of record NZ_JBSPUG010000004.1, on the reverse strand, counting down.
GCTGGCGTGCTGGCCGCGCAGCGCCGAGAACAGCGCCATCCACAATGGCACCGAGGCCACCGCCGTGGCGGCCAGGCCCGAAGACACCTCGCGTTCGGCCAGTACCACCATGCCGTTACCCAGCACCAGCATGGTCACGCCCATGATGACCAGGTTGCGCCACTGCCGCAGAGTCGGGTTCGGCATCTTCCAGAACAGGCGCAGGGCCAGGAACATCAGGCCACCGGCAATGATGAAGCGGCTGCCGGAGACCATCGTCAGCGGCAGCGCGCCGCCGTGCAGGGCTTTGGCGATGCCCAGGTAGGTCGACCCCCAGACCACGTAGACCAGCAGCAGCGCCAACGCGACAAGGCCACCCCGGGGGGCAGCCGCAGACGGAACAGGGGGAGCCGACATGACGCACCAGAGGGGCCGGGGGAACGCGGATTCTAGGACGTTCGGCCGGCTGAAATAACCCCGGTTTTCAACACACTGCAACTCGGATGGGCGATCTTCCCGGGTGCCGGACGCGAAAGGGCGTACGACGATTTAGCTATAGGCCCGTCTGGCGCCCGCTGTCACCCTGTCCGGTCCCATTCCCCGCCCGCTCGTTCGGCACCCGGCGTTGACGTGGGATGCATTACCTAGGAGGCTGGCCGCAAGCGCCCCGCGCGCGGCTGGCACCGATCTTTCCCGCACGGAAGCGCCGCATCGAGGATTCCCACCCGGATGAGCACCACGTCCCATTCCGCTGTCCCCAGCACCGACGGCGCCGCGCTGCGGCGCTCCATCTCCAATACCCTCAAAGGCTCCGCCGGCAACCTGGTGGAGTGGTACGACGTCTACGTGTACTCGGTATTCGCCGTGTACTTCGAATCGCAGTTCTTCTCGCCGGATGACAAGAACTCCACCATGTACGTGTGGGCGATCTTCGCGGCAACCTTCCTGATGCGCCCGATCGGCGCTTGGTTCTTCGGCCGCTTCGCCGACCGCCATGGCCGTCGCCAGGCCCTGACCGTGTCGGTCACGCTGATGGCGGCCTGTTCGTTCCTCATCGCCATCACCCCCACCGCCGCCAGTATCGGTATCTGGGCGGCAGTGATCCTGCTGTTCGCGCGGTTGCTGCAGGGCTTCGCCACCGGCGGCGAGTACGGTGCCAGTGCCACCTACATGTCCGAAGCCGCCATCCCCGGCCGGCGCGGCTTCCTGTCCTCCTTCCACTACGTCACCCTGGTCGGTGGCCACGTGCTGGCCCAGCTGACCCTGCTGCTGATGCTGACCTTCTGGGGCAAGCCGGAAATCTCCGAATGGGGCTGGCGCATCGCCTTCGGCATCGGTGGCATCGCGGCGGTGGTGGTGTTCTGGCTGCGCCGTGGCATGGACGAGTCGCTGTCGGAGTCGTCCATCGAGGCGGCACGCGAGGGCAAGGCACAGAAGTCCGGCTCGATGTACGAGCTGTTCGTGCACCAGTGGCGGCCGCTGCTGCTGTGCTTCCTGATTACCGCCGGTGGCACCGTGGCCTTCTACACCTATTCGGTGAACGGCCCGAAGATGATCCAGAGTGCCTTCGCCGCCAATGATCCGATGACCGGCACCCTGATCAACCTGGGCGTGCTGGCCTTCCTGATGGTGCTGCAGCCGGTCGGTGGCTGGCTGTCGGACATCATCGGCCGCAAGACCCTGCTGGTGTTCTTCGGCGTCGGCGGCGTGCTGTACAGCTGGTACCTGATCACCCAGCTGCCGCACCAGCATGACGCCACCCTGGCGTTCCTGACCCTCGCGCTGGGCTTCGTCATCCTTACCGGCTACACCTCGATCAATGCGGTGGTGAAAGCCGAACTGTTCCCCACCCACGTGCGTGCACTGGGCGTGGGCCTGGGCTATGCACTGGCCAACTCGCTGTTCGGCGGCACCGCCCCGCTGCTGTACCAGGGCGCGCTGAAGACCGGCCACGTGGACTGGTTCGCCATCTACGTGACTGCAACGATCGCGGTATCGCTGGTGGTCTATGTGTTCTTCCTCACCAACAAGGGCCCGAACTGGCTCGACGGCACCCGCAAGTAAGCGCGCCGTCATGATCGCGGCCACCGGTGCAATGCCGGTGGCCGCTGCGTCTTCCGCCACGCCACTGATGTGAATCGCGGCGACGCTGGCCGCAGCCACGGCATTGGCCTGCGCACGATGGTGGCCTGCTATCTGGCAGCACTCGCAGCCGCCAGCTGGGGCGCATGCTGCGCCGGCGTCGGTAGTGCCGGCCGCTGGCCGGCAACCACGCCGTCTTTCCGAAGGTTCATGAGGTTGCCGGCCAGCGGCCGGCACTACCCCTTCAGCGGCGGGCCGCTTCGCTCTTGTCGCGCGCGCCGTGGAACTCCGATTCCTTCTCCCACGTCGGCCAGCGGCGGCTGTTGGCCAGCTCTGCGCCCAGGTCGTAGACCAGCAGGGTGTCGGCGGCGTGGCCGCTCGGGTCCCAGCTCGGCGTCCACGCATCGCAGGCCTGGTGGTAGCAGTCGGCGAAGTACTTCTCGCGCAGCGCGCGGCCGGCTTCAACGCCACCGTCCAGCTTGTCCAGGCCCGGCCCGATGGTGATCGCCGGCACGCCCAGGCGGGCGAAGGCGAAATGGTCGGCACGGTAGAAGAACCCGGCTTCCAGATTCGGGTCCGGGCTGTAGCTGCGGCCGCGGGCCTTGGCCACGCGTTCCAGGTCACCTTCCAGCGAGACCCGGCCCTTGCCCCACGACGCGATGTCACGGGTCGCACCATCCGGGCTGAACATCTCGATGTTCAGTACTGCGGCGGTCTTGTCCAGCGGCGCCAGCGGGTGTGCGGCGTAGTAGCTGGCGCCCAGCAGGCCCTTCTCTTCAGCGGTCAGTGCCACGAAGTACAACGTGCGCTGCGGCTGCGGGCCGGCGGCGAACACCCGGCCCAGTTCCAGCACCGTGGCCACGCCGGTGGCGTTGTCAATCGCGCCGCGGCGGATACGATCGCCCTTGGCATCGGCCTGGCCGATACCGAAGGCATCCCAGTGCGCAGAGAAGATCACCGCCTCGTCGGCATGCTCGCCACCGGGCAGCTTGGCCACCACGTTGCGGGTCACCACCTGCTCGCGCTTGAGTGCGAAATCCACGCTCAGCTTCGCGTTGTCCAGTGCCACGGGTCGGAAATCGGCACGCATCGCCTTGCGCTTCTCGGCATCGAAGTCGAGGCCGGCGTCGGCGAAGATCGCCTCGGCCAGCTCGCGCTGCATCCAGCCGCGCAGCGGCGTGTGCTGGGCCATCGCCTCGGCCTGGCCGCGTTCGATGTCGAACAGCGGCGAGGTGCCCGAGCTCTTCACCGTGGCCCAGCCATACGCAGCCGGCGCGGTCTCGTGCACGATCAGCACGCCCTCGGCACCACGGCGTGCGGCTTCCTCGAACTTGTAGGTCCAACGGCCGTAGTAGGTCACCGCCTTGCCATCAAATGCACCCGGCGCATCGGCTTCGAAATCGGCGTCGTTGATCAGCACCACCGCGATCTTGCCGTGCAGGTCCACGTCCTTGTAGTCGTTCCACTGCCGTTCCGGCGCGTCGATGCCGTAGCCGACGAATACCAGCGGCGCGTCCTTGATCTGCACGCGCTTGCGCGGCTGCAGGCTCTGCAGGGTCACGTCCACGCCGTTGGCCAGCGCGCGCTTGCCCTGCTTCAGCGACAGGCTGGCCTTGGCCGCGCCATCCAGCTGTGCGCGCACCAGCGGCACCGGCTGCACCCAGCTGCCGTCCACGCCGCCCGGCTGCAGGCCGTAGCTGCGGAACTGCTCGATCAGGTACTGCACCGTGCGCTCTTCACCCTCGGTGGCCGGTGCACGGCCCTCGAATTCATCCGACGCCAGCACGCGCACATGGCGCGACAGTGCCTGCGGATCGATGCCGCCACCCGGCAGGTCGTTGGCCGCATGGGCCAGGCCACCGACGAACAGGCAGGACGACAGCAGCAACACGCGCATCGGATTCACGGCAGTACCACGGCAGGCTTGGAAGTCACCAGAGTGTAACGTGGTCGTGACACCGCGGCGCAGCCTGGGCCAACGTCATCCACGCATGGCATGGATCTACTTGCTGATGCGATCCAGCCAGCAGGCCAGGCCTTGGGCGTTGAGTTCGATGTCCATCGCCAGAACAGCGGTCACCGCGGCATCGTCCAGCGCACAGCCATGCAGTTGTGCACGTTCCAGGTACAGCGCCTGCAGTGCGGCCAGCAGGCAGCGGTGGCGATCCGGTCGACCATCGCACTGGCGGCCGATGGCGGCCATCGCATCGATCTGCTCGAACAGGTCGTCGGCCAGTTTCTCCACCTGTTCCACACGACCGTAGTGGGTCAGGTACATCGCTTGCGGCGCGTAATCGAGCATGCGCCGGATCGAGGCCTTCATCGCCTCCGGATCGAACTGCACCGGCGATGAGGTGGGGAAGATGAAAGCACCCTGCGCACTGTCCAGCTCACGGTAGGAGATACCGAACGTATCGCCGGTGAACCAGCTGCGGCTGCGCGCATCCCACACGCAGTAGTGGTGCAGCGCGTGGCCCGGGGTATGCAGCAGCACCAGCTCGCGGCCGGCCAGATCGATGCGGTGGCCGTCTTCGGCCACCACCACACGGTGCTCCGGAATCGCCTCGATGCGACCATAGCTGCGCGCGATCTCTTCGGCGCCGTACACCGCGGTGGCGCCGGCAATCAGCCGGGTCGGATCGATCATGTGCGGCGCACCGCGCGGATGCAGCACCGCCTTCGCATTCGGCAGCTGCTGCATCAGCAGGCCTGCACCACCGGCGTGGTCCAGATGTACGTGCGTGAGCAGCAGCCAGTCCACTGCTTCCACGCCCAGACCGGCCTCCGCCAGCGCCTGCAGCATCGCCGGTACCGACAGGCCGGTGCCGCAGTCGACGAACGCGGCACGGCCGTTTTCAACGATCAGATACGCCGCGTCGAAATCCGGGCGCTGGAAACCGGTATCGATGGTGTGGATGCTGGGGTCGGCGGTCATTGGCACGCACCTGGCAGGATCGGGAACAGATACCCATGGTAGGCGCGCAGGCGGCCCGGGTTCGATGCGGCTTTGGTCGGGTAGTGCCGGCCGCTGGCCGGCAACCTCGGTGTAGCCAGTTGAATGCAGTTGCCGGCCAGCGGCCGGCACTATCGATCAGCCGGAGCGCAATGCGAACCGCGGCCGCAGCAGCAACGCCAGCACCAGCACTGCCAGGAAAGCTCCATAGGCATACAGCACCGCCAGCACCTGCGGCCAGATCGGGCCGGCGCCGGGCTGCACCAGGCCGATATGGTGGCCCCACAGCATCGCCAGGATGCTCAGCAGCAATGCCAATGCCAGGGCAGCACCATCGAACAGGCGCCGCCGCGCGCTACGCGGCTGGCGCGGGAACAGCCAGTACAGGCTGCCCAGCAACAGAAACCAGGGCAGGAACAGCAGCAGCGACAACCAGGCCATTGCAGACTCCATGTCATCGCGCCTGAGGCGCGCGGACATCATGCCATGGCCGCCGATTGCGGGTAGTGCCGGCCGCTGGCCGGCATTCCGCCCTCAACAGCGCCGACCAAGGTCGGCATCTACCGATCAGTCGGCGCGCAACACAGCCAATGCCGCCAGCACCGCATCCACCTCGGCTTCCAGCTTGAACAGCTCGCTCTGCAGCTGGTCGCCCTGCTCGGCCTGCTTGATCACCGCGATCAACTGGCCCGCATCGCGCGGCGAATCAAAGCCTTCGCTCTGGATCAGCAGCGTGCCGTCACCGGCGGTCAGCTTGAAGTAGAAACGGCCGTCCTTCTCGCGGTACTGCTTGAACAGCGGCGGTGCCACGCGGGCCACGCCAGCGTCCTCGCTGGCGATGTCGCCCGCGGTGGACAGGTCACGCAGGCCCACCGCATGGCGCAGCTCGTCCAGCAGCGGTGCCGCCAGCTGCTCGCGCAGCTGCTGGCCACGGCGCTTGAGCAGCGCCTCGATCTTCTCCGGCTCGGCCATCAGCGCGTTGTAGCGCTCGCGCAGCGGAGAAAGCTCGCTGTCGATGCGCTCGAACAGCTGCTGCTTGGCATCGCCCCAGCTGATGCCGGCGGCGAACGCCTTGGCGAATTCCGCGGTCTGTTCCGGGGTGGCGAACGCCTGGTACATCTGGAACAGCGCCGAGCCCTCGGTGTCCTTCGGCTCACCCGGTGCGCGCGAGTCGGTCAGGATCGAGAACACCAGCTTCTTCAGTTCCTCGCGCGGCACGAACAGCGGAATGGTGTTGTGGTAGCTCTTGCTCATCTTGCGGCCGTCGAGGCCGGCCAGCGTCGCCACCTGCTCGTCGATCACCACGTCCGGCAGCGGGAAGTACTCCTTGCCGTACACGTGGTTGAAGCGCTGGGCGAAATCGCGCGCCATCTCGATGTGCTGGATCTGGTCGCGGCCCACCGGCACCTGGTTGGCCTTGAAGATGAGGATGTCGGCGGCCATCAGCACCGGGTACATGAACAGGCCGGCGCTGACGCCCGCGTCCTCGTCCACGCCTTCCTCGCGGTTCTTGTCCACCGCCGCCTTGTAGGCGTGCGCGCGGTTGAGGATGCCCTTGCTGGCGATGGCGGTCAGGAACCACATCAGCTCGGTGGTCTCGCGGATGTCGCTCTGGCGGTAGAACCACACATGTTCCGGGTCCAGGCCGCAGGCCAGCCAGCTGGCCGCGATCTCCAGGGTCGCGCGCTGGGTGCGCTGCGGATCCTGGGACTTGATCAGGCTGTGCAGGTCGGCCAGGAAGAAGAAGCTCTCGATCCCCGGGGCGCGGCTGGCCGCGATGGCCGGACGGATGGCGCCAACGTAGTTGCCCAGGTGGGGCGTGCCGGAGGGGGTGATGCCGGTAAGGACTCGGGTCGTCATGACTGCGTGGGGTAACCTTCGATGAACGGGGCCAGTTTACCTTGCACGCCACCAACCCCGTCAGGGCCCGCGGCGCGTTCATTCACGCAACCCCGCTGGAGACGCCCGATGAAACGCCTGCTGCCCCTGCTGCTGATCCTGCCCCTGGCCGGCTTCCGCCCGGCCCCGATGCCGCCGCCGGTGTACGAAGGTGGCCCCGTGCGCATGTCCCTGGTCGACCGCGACCGCGGCACCGAACTGCGCAGCTACCCCGCCGAGGGCCAGCGTTGGGTGGCCGGCGAGCGCGGCCACCGCTACGCCGTGCGCCTGTACAACGACAGCCCGCGCCGGGTGCTGGTGGTGCTGTCGGTGGACGGCGTCAACGCCATCTCCGGCGAAGATGCCGATCCCTCGCAGACCGGCTACGTGCTCAACCCCGGCCAGCGCGCCGACATCACCGGCTGGCGCAAGAGCCAGGACGAAGTGGCGCAGTTCGTGTTCAGCAGCCCCGGTGGCAGCTATGCCAGCCGCACCGGCCGTCCGGACAACATCGGCGTGGTGGGCGTTGCGGTGTTCGAGGAAGCACGACGCTGGTACCCGCAGCCGATCCTGCGCCGTGGCCTGCCAGCACCGGCCCCGGCGGCCGAAGCAGCGGCCGATGCCAGCGCCAGCAACAGCCGAATCGAGGGCTACGCCAGCAAGTCGCAGGCGCCAGCGTTGGGCACCGGCCACGGCGCACGCGAACAGTCCTCGGTACGCGATACCGACTTCGAACGCGCCAGCCGGAGCCCGGCCCAGGTCCTGCAGCTGCGCTACGACAGCGCCCGCAACCTGCGCGCACGCGGCATCCTGGTGGATTCGCCGTCGCGCCTGCCGCGCGAACCGCAGGCGTTTCCCAACCGCTACGTGCCGGACCCGCCGGCGCGCTGATCCTCCCGACCAGACAACACAACGCCCGCAACCTCACGGTGCGGGCGTCGTGTTGTGGGGGAAACCGAGGCGCTTACTTGTAGTCCGGGTAGTCCTTGCTCACGGCGTCCTGGAACTCACGCACTTCCTTCTCCGCGCGATCCTTGGCCCAGCCATAACGTTCCTGCAGGCGGCCGGCCAGATACTCGGCATTGCCTTCGGCCACATCGAAGTCGTCGTTGGTCAGATCGCCCCACTTGGCCTGGGCCTTGCCCTTCAGCTGCGACCACTTGCCGGAAATGATGTCTTTGTTCATTGCTGGGAGTCCTTGGTTGCAACGGCGTTCTTACCGTGGCTCCAGCTTCGCGCAGTGGCCGTTGAAGACCGGTCAACCTGCAATGAAATAGATGCTCACCTGCTTGAATGGTTCACTCCGCTTCGACAGCACGCAGCGAAAGGCACGCACAAAAAAAAGGCCGGGGATGTCCCCGGCCTTTTTCTTTTCGCTGCGTGCCGGTCTTACCGGCCCTTGGCGGTGTCCTCAACCTTTTCGCCAGCCTTCTGCACGTCCTTGCCGGCACCGGCAATGGTGTTGCAACCGGCCAGCAGGGCCACCGAGAACATCGACAACAGCATCAGGGCAACTACGCGCTTCATGGGCTTCTCCTTGGGTTTGCCGCTACACCGCTTCATTCGCGGATGGGATTCTTTCGCTCGGCGGGAGAAGGCCAATGCCCACCACCGCCGCGTGAAGTGCAATCTGGCGGCAGTGGCGTGGAGCGCGTGTGAACGGATCACAGATCCGTTCAGGCGGAACCGTCAATCGCGCATCAGGGTGGACTTGCCGAACAGGCTTTCGACCAGGTCCACGGCCAGTTCGGCAGTGGCATTCTGCTTGTCCAACAAGGGGTTGAGCTCAACGATGTCCAGCGAGCCCATGCGCCCGGTGTCGGCGATCATCTCCATCACCAGCTGCGCCTCGCGGTAGTTCACCCCGCCCGGCACGGTGGTGCCCACGCCCGGCGCGATGCTCGGGTCCAGGAAGTCCACATCGAAGCTGACATGCAGATGGGTGTTCTCGTCGATGCCGGCCAGCGCCGCTTCCACGGTGCGCTTCATGCCGTTCTCGTCGATGTAGCGCATGTCGTAAACATCGACCTTGTGGGTCTTGATCAGGCGCTTCTCTTCCGGGTCCACCGAGCGGATGCCGATCTGGTGCATCTGCGCCGGGGTGATCGTCGGTGCGCTGCCACCCAGCTGGGTCAACGCGTCCGGGCCAAGGCCGCACAGGCAGGCCACCGGCATGCCGTGGATGTTGCCCGACGGGGTGACATCGCTGGTGTTGAAGTCCGAATGCGCATCCAGCCACAGCACGCGCAGGGTCTTGCCCTGCTCGCGGCACCAGCGCGCCACGGCGGTGATCGAACCGATGCCCAGGCAGTGGTCGCCACCGAGCATGATCGGCATGCGCCCGGCCTGCAGTTCGGCATAGCTGGCTTCCATCAGTGCGTGGTTCCACGCCACCACTTCATCCAGGTGGCGATAGCCCTGCACCGGCGCAGTCCACGGGTTGCGCGGGCCGTCCAGGTTGCCGAGGTCGCGCACGTCCACGCCACGCGCTTCCAGTGCTTCGGGCAGGCCCGCCACGCGCAGCGCTTCCGGCCCCAGCCGTGCACCGCGATGGCCTGCGCCCACATCGGTGGGAACGCCAATCAGGGATACGGAGATGGGATGGGCCATGGGTGCCTCCTGCGCGGAAAAAGAAGCACAGTCTAGCCAGAGCTGTGTGACACCACTCGCGGCGGTGCAGCAGGGCATTGGCATGGCATGATGCCGCGCGGACCCGACTCCCCCTCATGGAAGATTGCGATGTCGCCCTTCATCAATACCGCCTGGCCCCGCTTTTTCACCGTGGCGCTGCCCATCGCCCTGCTTGCGGTTTTTCTGAGCAGTTCGATCGATGCGTCGCCGAATGGCTGGCTGATGCAGGCGACGCTCCTGCTGACGCCATTCTCGTTTCTGCTGTTCCTCGGTTTGGGTTGGCAGCGCCTGCGCAAGGCACACGCTGAATACCCGATCCTGAAGAGCGAGCCGCAGCGGATGCTGGCGGCATTGATTGGCAACGTGAAGGTGGCCGCGCTGTGGTTCGGCCTGACGTCAGTCGGGACGCTCGCCCTGATGCTGGCGTGGGTGTTGTTGTATAGGTCCCGCGGCTGAGGCCGGCCCCAGCCCGCTGCAAGCTCAGCTTCCGCGGCGGCGAACCGGCGTCACGCTCTGCACCTGGCCGTTGTTGCGCATCATGCACAGGAAGCGCCCATCGGGATAATCGATGATGAGTTCCTGGTAATCGCTGCCCACCGGCACCTGGGTCACCAGCGTGCCCTGCGCACCCTTGCGCATGTTGCAGGAACCCAGCGCGGTATCGCCTGCCGGCGCGCTGTTGGCCGCCTTGGACACATTGCGGAACACCGCGCGGCAGCCGCCGTTCACCCACACCGAATGCCGCGACAGACCCCAGTTCTGGCCTTGTTCGCAGCGGGTATGACTGAGCTGGCGCACGATTTCCACGTTGCCACGGGTATCCATGTCGCACGACACCTGCTGCTGGCCGGTGGACTCGCAGGTGACTTCGCGCGGTAGCGCCGCGTCGTTGTCGTCATCGTGGCGACGGTGGTCGCGATGTTCAGACGGTGCGGGCTCTCCGCCGGCACTGACCTGGCAGATGCCGTTGGCGCCGCCACGGCCGGTGTAGCTGATCTGCGGCGTGCCGTCCTCGTTGCTGCTGATCGAAAGGGTGATGCCACTGTTGGTATCGCGTGCCTCGAAATAGCGGTCGTTGAAGCGTTTCAGCGAGGCCTCGCGGCCCTGCACGTAGACCGGCCCGCCTTCGTCGGCGTGCACATCGATGCCGCCCGGGCAGCTGGCGTTGAAGAACGGCACTGCGGCCATGGCCGGGGTAACGAAAGCGGTGGACAACAGTGCGGCGGTGAGCGACAGGGCATGGCGACGCATGTGCGGATCCCGAAGGGGCCCAGAGTGGGCGTGTGGCGGCAGTATGCGGTGGGGCGCTGCTCACTGTCCGTGAGGAATATCAAGATCCGGGTGGAGCGCGTGGGGATTCAGGTCTGGTAGGGTGTTCTAGAAGTCCACTTGTGCATGGAGATGTAGTAAACAACAGGAGATGCGGGCGTACCTTGAGCACCCGCACCTTTGGGAGAAGCGATGAAAGGAGTCGTACTCGCCGCATTCGCCGCCTCCATCCTGGCAGGCTGCGCCACAACGATTGGATTTCCACAAGGCATCCCTTCGGATGGCTATACCGAGCTGGTGTCCACGCCTCTCGGGCCATTCCGCTACTTCCGGTCTCTCTCCATTGTTCCAGGGCGCAAGGACCTGCCCGCTCTGGAATCGTTTCACTGCACCAACACCCAGCACGAAATCCTGCTCTTGATGGCTGCAGGATCACCGGTTGACGTTGCCGATACCTGCATGCGCATTGATGCAGCAGCGAAGTTCTCCGAATCATGGATAGAAGCAAAGGCGAACAGATACCGGATTCTTCTCGCGCCAACGGATACCGCCGCGACGATACAGTCGCGTGCTTTGGGATCGTTCTCGGGTGGGAAGACATTGGCACTTGCGGCTTCGATACATGACGACCGCGGACGGACTGTTGCAAACCTTGTCGATCTGGTCGCACACGAGACATTCCATGCGCTAGGTCATGCCACAAGGCACCCTCAGGCGCTTGATGAACGCATCGCCTACTACGCCGGAATCTGCGCACAGCTTCAGGTAAATGGCGTTGTTCGAGAGGATTCGCTGCCTGGAGCCGCCATCGGCACGGACGACGCTGCAGTGCAGCTGTCTTCGCAAGCAGCCTATCGTGTCCGTCTCGAGACCTATCCCCTTCTCGCCGATGGCCGCATTCAAATGAATGAAAAGTCTGGCGAACGTATGCTCCAGCGTTGCAACCAACTCAGAAGGGGTCTTACGAGGTCGCGTTGAACATGCCTCCAGACCCGCATTCTTTTCAGAACGGCAACGCACAAAAAACCCGCCATTGCAGCGGGTTGATTGTTCCCCGTGGACATGTGCGGATGCCAAGGGATCGAAGTGGTGCCGCTTATCCGAATCGAACGGATGACCTACTGTTTACAAGACAGTTGCTCTACCAACTGAGCTAAAGCGGCATGGGTGGTGCACCGGCGGCAGTGCCGCGGTCCGGGGGATTCTAGCGCAACCGTGTGCATTCCAGCGACCGGCTCTGTGCCGCGCCGCTGCGCTGCTGGGCCTGGGCCGGCTGTGCGCCCGCTGCCAGCTGTCCTTCCAGCCACCATTGGCCGGCGTCGCCGCTGGCCACCAGGCGCGGCTGGAAGCCGGCAGCCTGCACCGCCGCCATGCGGCGCTCGGCGCCTTCGCGGTTGCGGTACTGGCCCAGCGCCACGGCGTTGATGTCCTCGCCCTGGCTGATGATGTAGTAGTCGCTCAGGCCGGCGGCGACGATGCGCTTCACCGTGGCCTGGGCTTCGTCGCGGTTGGCGGCGGCCGGCAGCATCACCCGGAAACGGGCGCTGCCGCTGGCAGCAGGCTGTTCGCGCAGGCGCACCTGACTGATGACATTGCCGGCCTTGCCCTGCGCACTGGTCGCGGCGGCGCGGTCGGCGAACGGACCCAGCGCGATGCAGCGCGGCGGCTCGGCGGCTGCGGACGGGGTTGCGGGCTTTTCCGGGGCCGCGGTCGGCGCGGCCGGTGTCACCGGCTTGGCAGCGGCAGCAACCGGCGTAGCCTCGGCCACCTGCGGGTTGGCGATCTCCTGCTTGGCCGGCGCAACGGGCGCAGGCGTCGCAGCCACAGACGTCCTCTCCGCAGGTTCGCGCTCCATCAACGGCGCGGTCGGGGCGGCGGCAATGGCCTCGGCGGCCGCAGCGGCATCCACGCCACCGGGCACCCAGCGCAGCTCGGCTACGCCAGCGGGTTGCGGCGGCGGCGCAGGCGCCTGCGGTGCATCGCGCAGCAGCCACCAGCAGGCGACGCCAAGATTGAGGATGGCCAGTACGACGATCAGGGCACGGGTCAGCATGCGCGGATACTAGCCTGCGGGCTGGTGCACCGCCCAGCGGGCGAGGCCATCCAGCACCAGCGACGGGTGATAGTCGGCGCCGGGCAGCAACGGCATCAGCGCTGGTGCGCCGCCACCGTGTACCAGCAGTGACGGTGCCACGCCCAGCAGCGCGTTCGCCTGCTGTGCGCTGCGTTCGATCAGCGCCACAGCCGCACCATCGCAGCCGGAGGCCAGCGCGTCGGCAGTGTCGTTGGCGAATTCGCTGTAGTCGCCGCCGGTTGCAGGCAGCTGCACTGCACGCGCGTGCAGTGCTTCGCGCATGGTGGTGGGCGATGCGGAAATGCGGCCACCGTGGTGCTGGCCATTGGCGTCGAGCAGATCAATCGTCAAGGCGGTGCCAACGCCGACCACCAGCACCGGGCGCTGCGCCTTGGCGGCAGCCAACAGGGCCAGGAAGCGGTCGACGCCGAACTTTTCCGGCTTGGCATAGGCGATGCGCACGCCGGCACATTCGGCGCTGGTGCGCACCACATGCACGTGTTCGAAGCGGCGCTGCAGCTGGTCCAGCATGGCGCTGGTCAGCGAGGGTGCGGCCACGCTGGCCACGAACGCGGTGGTGCCGCTGGGCAGGCTGTGCGGCGGCTGCCCGGCCATGCCTTCGGCGCCGTGCGCCCAGGCCTGTACGTCGCCGGCACGGTCACCCTGCAACGGCGCGAACTTGAAGCGCGAGTTGCCCAGGTCGAACAACCAATCGCTCATGCCGCCCTCACGCTGACTTCGCCGGCGTGCAGCAGGCGCTCGTGGCCATCGATGCGCACGCGCAGCGCGCCGTCGTCAGCCAGGCCAAGTGCGGTACCGTGCTGCCACTGTCCGTCCAGTTCCACGCGTACTTCGCGGCCGGCCAGCATGTCAAACGCGGCGTAGCGCGGCAGGAACGGGGCCAGCCCTTCGCGATCGAACTCTTCCAGCGCCGGCAGCAGGCGCGTCAGCACGGCGGCGACCACTACGTTGCGGTCCACCGGCTTGCCGGCCAGCGTGTCCAGGTCCACCCACGGCTGGGTGATCTGCTCGGCGAACGACGGCGGCATATGCGTGTTGATGCCGACGCCGATCACCGCGCGCGCCGGGCCGGCGTATTCGCCACCACCCTCCGCGAGCAGGCCGACCAGCTTGCGCTTGCCATCGACGATCAGGTCGTTCGGCCACTTCAGCTGCGCCTGGGTGTAGCCCAGATCGTGCAGCGCTTCGGCCACGGCGATGCCCGCCACCAGGCTCAGCCCGGCGAGGCGGCCAAGGCCACCGGAGTACAGGCGCAGCACCGACAGGTAGATATGCGCGGCCAGCGGCGAGGCCCAGGCACGCCCACGACGGCCACGGCCACCGGTCTGGCGTTCGGCCAGCAGGACGCTGACCCCGCGCTGGGGCGCGCTGCAGCGCAGCAATTCGGCGTTGGTCGAGTCCACCGTCCAAGCCACCTGCAGGTCGTGCAGCAGGGCCTGGACGTCAGCAGGCAGACCGGCGCGGATCGCGTCCGGGTCCAGCAGATCGACCGGGCGGGTCAGGCCATAGCCTTCGCCAGCACGGCCCTCGATGTCCACACCGGCGGCCCTAAGTCCTTGAATACGCTTCCAAATGGCCGCCCGGGTCTGACCCAGCTCACGGGCCAGGGCGTCGCCGGACAGGCGACCGGCAGCGAGTTTGGCCAGCAATTGGCGATCGTCCACGGCAGCTTCCACGAAGTCAGGAAGGAATTATGCGGGAAAGCCGCCAGCGACGCCCGCCACGCTGGGTTCCGCGGGGGCTTCCAACTGGGCGTCGGGTTCGGGCTAGAATCGGGAACTCACCCTCCCTTAACGTGGATGTCGTCAATGCGCCGTTATGCCCATTGCCTGATCCTGCTGATGATGCCCTTCGCGGCGTCTGCGACAGCAGCGCTGGACGACAGCCGCGGCGCTTGCGTGTCCTCCAATGGTGATGCCGCCTCGCAGCGCGCACCGACCGCAACCGCCTCGGCAGCCACCACCAAGCCGGCACCGGTACGCCCGGCCGCCAGCAGCGCCACCAGCACCGGTGGCGGTGGCAGCGACGACGACGTGCTGCAGCGCATCCGCGCACCGAAGTGGCACAGCTACCTGCCGGGAATGTTCCGCTGATCAAGTCGTTGCTGCAGTGGCTGCGGCCTGCGCCGCGGCCGATTGACGATGCGCTTTGGGATGACGCCTGCCGCCGCGCTGCCTGGCTGCACGGCCTGGACGACGAACGCCTTGCGCGCCTGCGCGTGCTGACCACGCGCTTCCTGCACGAGAAGACCATCACGCCGATTGGTGACCTGCAATTGCAGGCCGGCGATGGCGTGCTGCTGGCGGCGCTGTGCTGCCTGCCGCTGCTGGAGTTCGGCGAAGTGGGCCTGGAAGGCTGGTCGCAGCTGATCGTCTACCCCGATGCGTTCCGCGTGCACCGCAGCCACATGGATGCGGCCGGCGTGCTGCACGAGTGGGATGACGAACTGATTGGCGAATCGTGGGACAGCGGTCCGTTGATCCTGTCCTGGGCCGACGTGCAGGCCGACCTGGCCGCACCGCACGAGGGTTACTGCGTGGCCGTGCACGAAATGGTGCACAAGCTGGATGCGCTGGATGGTGCGATGGACGGTACGCCACCGCTGCCACGCGAATGGCAGCGCGAGTGGGCGGGCATTTTCCAGCGTGCCTTCGACGCCTTCTGTGCGCAGGTGGATGCAGGCGAGGAAACGTTGATCGATCCGTATGCGGCCGAGGCGCCGGAAGAGTTCTTCGCGGTGGCCAGCGAATACCACTTCTCCGCGCCGGATCTGCTGCATAAGGCGTTGCCGGAGGTGGCCGCGCAGCTGCGGCGGTTCTATGGCGAGCCGCCGGCGTTCGAAGAACGGTAGTGCCGGCCGCTGGCCGGCAACCTGGGACTGCCATCGAAGATCATGAGGTTGCCGGCCAGCGGCCGGCACTGCCGGAACACCATGCGTTGTTGCGCCAGGCGATGCCCGGCGGGCGGGAGCGCGCGGCTTACGGCCCCGGCGGCAGTTGCACCTCAAAGCGGGCGCCGCCGAGTTCACTGGAACGGCCCACGGTCAGCTCGCCGCGGTAGTCCTTGATCAGGTCCTGCACGATCGACAGGCCGATGCCGTGGCCCTGCACGCGCTCGTCGCCACGCACGCCACGCTGCAGCACCTTGCCGATGTCGTCCGGGGCGATGCCCGGGCCATCGTCGTCCACCGCCAGCAGCAGGCCGGCGCGGCGCGCGTTCGGTGCCGGCAGCGGCTGCGCGGTCAGCAGCACGCGGCGGTTGGCCCACTTGAAGGCATTCTCCAGCAGGTTGCCCAGCAGTTCCTGCAGGTCACCCGGTTCGCCGTGGAAGCGTGCGGCCGGGTCGATATCGAATTCGCACAGCACGCCCTTCGAGGCGTAGACCTTCTCCAGGCCACGCACGATTTCCTCGGCGTTGGATTCAATCGGCAGCGGCGCGGAGAACAGCTTGTGACCCGACGACGCCGCACGTGCCAGCTGGTAGGAGACCAGGTTGTTCATACGCTGCAGCTGCACGTCCAGTTCCTCGCGCAGCGCGCTGTCGCCAGCACCACTATCCATCTGCGTGCGCAGCACCGCGATTGGTGTCTTCAGGCTGTGCGCCAGGTCGGCCAGGGTATTGCGTTGGCGCTCCAGGTTCTCGCGCTCGCTTTCAATGAAGGCGTTGATGCTGTCGGTCAGCGGTTCCAGCTCGCGCGGGTGGCGCTCGCTCATGCGCGCGGTCTCGCCTCGCTGCACCTTGGTCAGCTCGGTGATCACGCGGCGCAGCGGGCGCAGGCTCCACTGCAGGATGACGGTCTGCAGCAACAGCAGGATCAGGCCGATGCCGCCCAGGTAGAACCAGACCCGGCCACGGAACACACGCAGCTGCGCACCCAGCGCGCGCGAGTCTTCCATCACATAGATGGTGTACGGGAACTCGGTAGCGGGGTCGGCGTCGGCGTCCCACACCAGGCCCAGGCCGTAGCGGTATACCGAGCCCTGGCTGCCGTCGATCTGGATCATCGGCAACGGGCCTTCGAACACTTCCTGGCGCGGCGCCAGCAGGCCACCACCGACGGTGGGCAGCATCGGGCCTTCGGCGGACATGGAATTGCCCTTGCCGTGCGGCATCACCACCTGCAGGTACAGGCCACTGCCGGGTACGTCGAAACGTGAATCCGGTGGCTGCTCGCGGATGTACAGCGAGCGGTCGCGGGTGAAGTCGATGCCGGCCGCGTACGCGGTGGCGTAGTTCTTCAGGCGCTCACGCAGGTTCGCCTTCGCCGTATCGGCGAAGGCGGCATCGAGCGCGTAACCGGCCAGTGCCAGGAACGCGACCAGGCCCACGGACGCGGCGAGCATCTGGCGCGCCTGCAGTGAGCGCGGCCGCCAGCGTCGGAAGAACCACAGACGGCCGGACATCGTGTTATCGCCAGGGTGAGCCGGCTCAGCCCTCGTTGCGCGGAATCGCGAAACGGTAGCCGCGACCGCGCACGGTCTCGATCGGCTTCAGTTCGCCATCCGGGTCCAGCTTCTTGCGCAGGCGGCCGATGAAGACCTCCAGCACGTTCGAGTCGCGGTCGAAGTCCTGCTGGTAGATGTGCTCGGTGAGGTCGGCCTTGGAGACCAGTTCACCGGCGTGCATCATCAGGTACTCCAGCACCTTGTACTCGTAGCTGGTGAGGTCGACATTGCTGCCAGCCACGCTGACGGTCTGGGCAGCCAGGTCCAGGGCAACCGGGCCGCATTCCAGGGTCGGCTTGCTCCAGCCGGCGGCGCGGCGCAGCAGCGCGTTGACGCGTGCCAGCAGTTCTTCGACGTGGAACGGCTTGACCAGGTAATCATCAGCGCCCTGCTTCAGGCCCTCGACCTTGTCCTGCCAGCTCGAACGCGCGGTCAGGATCAGCACTGGGAACTTCTTGCCTTCGTCACGCAGGGCCTTGATCAGCTCCATGCCCGACATCTTGGGCAGGCCGAGGTCGATGATGCCGACATCGAACGGGACTTCGCGCCCCATGTAGAGGCCTTCCTCGCCGTCCTGCGCAGCATCGACGGCAAAGCCTTCGCGCTTGAGCCGGGCTGCCAGGGTCTCACGCAGCGGGGCTTCGTCTTCGACCAGAAGGATACGCATGAACTCTCCCTAGTGTCCTGGGTGTGGCCCGGAGGCCTGTGGGGTACGGGTTGATAGCGACGACTATCCCTGTTCAGGGGTTATCGCCGCGTAGTGATGACATATCCGACCGCGGCGTGCGCGGCTGTGAACGCGACGGCGCGGGGTCGTCCATGTAGCGGACCCGGCCCCGATCGTCCATGTACTTCACCCGGTTGATATCACGACCATCGAACGGCACGCGCTCGGCGCCGAGGATGTGCCCGCCGGTGGTGCGCTGCACGCGGCGCACGGCATCGGACAACGAACGCTCGTCGCCACGGCCACCGCGCTCGCCCCGCTCCATCATCTCCGCCCGCCCCTGGTCGCCGCGCGGCGGCTGTTGCGCCAGCGCCGAAGACAGCGGCGCAGCCGCCAGCACCACGCAGGTGGCCAGGGCAATGCGGCGATGGAAGGGAGCGGAAGACATCAGTGCGATCCTAGCCGAGCACGGCGATTCGTTCAAAAGTCGTAAATCCGGGTGCCGGTTCGGGACCCGGCGCTTTACAAATCTTTTGCAAATTCTTGGTTTGGCGCAGTGAATCCGGTCTGAACTTTTCCGGCTTCAACTCCAAGTCGTTCAGCTAAGTGAACATTCGGAACGAATCGCCGCCCCTTGTCAAGTCAGGAATGTGATTGCGGTCACGCTACGGCGCGATCAGATGCACGTTCGGTGACCGCCAGCGCCTGCTCGATCAGGCGCCAATCGGCGCCCGGGCGGTGTGCGCCCTCACTCAGCACCTGGCGGAACGCGCGGCCACCGGGCTGGCCATGGAACAGGCCAAGTACGTGGCGGGTGATGTGCTTCAGCGCCAGGCCTTCGCCCAGTCGCGCTTCCACGTAGGGCCGCAGCGCGCGCAGCAGGTCGGCACGGGCCTGCAGCGGGGCGCCGGTATGCAGCGCCTCCAGTTGATGCAGCAGATAGGGATCGTGATAGGCCGCGCGGCCCAGCATCACGCCATCGACGTGCGCGGCCTGCGCCTGCACCGCCTCGAGGCTGGCCAGGCCGCCGTTGATCACCACCGGCAGTGCCGGGCGCTCCTGCTTCAGGCGGTAGGCCCAGTCGTACTTCAGCGGCGGAACCTCGCGGTTCTCCTTCGGCGACAGGCCCTTCAGCCACGCGTTGCGCGCATGCACCACCACCATCGCCGCACCGGCGGCAACCTGGCGGTCGACGAAGGCGGCGAACACGTCGTAGTCGTTGTCCTCGTCCACGCCCAGGCGGCACTTCACCGTCACCGGGATATCAACCGCATCGACCATGGCCGCCACGCATTCGGCCACCAGTACCGGCTCGCGCATCAGGCAGGCACCGAAACGGCCCGCCTGCACGCGATCAGACGGGCAGCCGCAGTTGAGGTTGACCTCGTCGTAGCCCCACTCGGCGGCGATACGCGCGGCCTGCGCCAGCAGCGCAGGATCACTGCCACCCAATTGCAGGGCCAGCGGCTGTTCGCTGCGGCCGAAGCCGAGCAGGCGCTCGCGATCGCCGTGGATGACCGCGTTGGCGTGCACCATTTCCGTGTACAGGCGTGCGCCCGGTGCCAGCACGCGGTGGAACACGCGGCAATGGCGATCCGTCCAGTCCATCATCGGGGCGACGGACAGGCGCAGGGAATCGGCGTAACGGGCGGTGGCGGACGTCATCTGAGCGTTGATCGTGGAGACTGGCATTGCCAGTGAGATCAATAGTTTACACCGCGTGGCTGAATGCGCGCGGTCAGCCGCGTTGCGAGCGCCGGTTGGGCACGGTTCCGGCTGGCGGCCGGGGCGGGCCGGGCGGCGGCGGCGGACGCTTCCTGCCCTCGGGGAGCTTGGGGTTCGCGTTCTCCATGGATACGACCAGCTGGTCCAGTGGTGGGTTGGAACCCTTCCTCAACTTAGCCATTGTCTGTCTCCTGGAGAATCTCGACCCACTGCACATCCACTGCGTGAATCAGTATGCCATCGAGCTGCGGAAGCTCGACCACGGCGGGGCTGCCCACGAGATGCGCTGCTGGATCGGCACCTTCATCGGGTGGATCCGCATCCACCAGCCAGGCCGGCATCTGCATGTAGAACTGTCCCGCAGCGGGGCTGATCGGCCACTCCTTGGGGTAGCCGGTCAATCGACGGCCATCCTTCAGTTGCAGCACCACGAAGGCAGGACGCGTACCCAGCACGCAGTACCACTCGCTCGGGTGGGACGTACGCGTGGTGAAGCCTGCGCGGCGGAGCCCCGCGTGGAAAAAGTCCTTGTTCGCAGCGAGGGCCAATCCTGCCCCCAGCAGTCCAGCGAGGACAAAACCCCAGAGCAGGCTGCTGGACTCGGTCCAGGTCCCCAGCACAAAGCAGCGGCCAGCCAGCAGGAGCATCAGTTCGGTGAACTTGACCAGCGCCTGGACTACGAAGGTGAACACCACGCTTCCACGGTCCTTTCGAACTGCGGTGGCTTGGGGTGTGAAGTCAGCCCGTAGAACACCCAGGCTGCCAGAAAGCCCGGCAGCAGAAAGGTCAGCAGCGTGGTGGCGTTGTTGAAGAGCGAATCCATTCCGGCAGAAGTATTCCGTCGTGAGGATCACAACGAATCACGATCACGGCGATTCTTCCACCCGATGTGGGGTTCACAGGCTGAAGATGCAGCAACCCCAACAGCAGCCATGGCGTTGCAGTTGCTCCACGAGAGCCGACAGCGTCAATGCGCGCTGCCAGCAGTGCCTTTGCCACCCACCTGTTCGACGAGGGTCTGGCTGGCCGCATTGAGCCCCACCACTGTCACCTCCGCACCGTGCGCGGCCAGCTTTTCCTGCGCCCGCTCCAGCGCGGCCACGGCAGTCAGATCCCACAGGTGGGCATCGCGCAGATCAATCTGCACCTGCGGCGCCACGTGCTGGTAATCGAACGCCGCACCCAGCTGCCCCGCTGAGGCAAAGAACACCTGCCCACGCACGCGGTAGACCTGCATGTCACCGGCATCGTCGCGCTGCACATCCAGCATGCGGCCAACCTTTCGCGCGAAGAACACTGCCGACAGCAGCACACCGCTGAGCACGCCCTTGGCCAGGTCGTGGGTGGCAACGGTGACCACCACGGTCAGCAGCATCACTGCTGACGAACTACGCGGATGCGTGCGCAGGTCGCGCAGCGAGCGCCAGCTGAAGGTGCCGATGCTGACCATGATCATTACCGCCACCAGCGCGGCCATCGGGATCTGCCGCACCAGGTCGCTGCCGTACACCACCAGCACCAACAGGAACACGCCTGCCACCAGGCAGGACAGGCGGCCACGTCCACCGGAGGTCACGTTGATCACCGACTGGCCGATCATCGCGCAGCCGGCCATGCCGCCGAGGAAGCCGGTGACCGTATTCGCCACGCCCTGGCCGACGCATTCGCGGTTGCGCTCGCTGGGCGTTTCGGTGATGTCCTCGACGATCTGCAGGGTCATCATCGATTCGAGCAGTCCGACCACCGCCAGCGTGGCCGACACCGGCAGCAGAATGCGCAGCGTCTCCCAGGTGAGCGGCACATCGGGGATGAGGAAATGCGGCAGGCTGTCGGGCAGCTGGCCCATGTCGCCGACGCTGCGTACGTCCACGCCGAAGCCGATCACCACGGCGGTCAGCACCACAATGGCCACCAGCGGCGACGGCACCGCGCGGGTAACGCGTGGCAGCAGGTAGATGATCGCCAGCGCGGCGGCGCACAGCACGTAGACCGTAGGGCCGCGTCCGATCAGCTCGGGCATCTGTGCCAGGAAGATCAGGATCGCCAGCGCGTTGACGAATCCGGTGATGACCGAGCGCGAGACGAAGCGCATCAGCGAGCCGAGCTTGAACACACCGGCCAGCACCTGCAGCAGGCCGGCCAGGATGCTGGCGGCGAACAGGTACTGCAGGCCATGGTCCTTGACCAGGTCGACCATCACCAGCGCCATCGCACCGGTGGCGGCGGAGATCATGCCGGGGCGGCCGCCAGCAATGGCAGTGATGACGGCAATGGAGAACGCGGCATACAGGCCGACCTTGGGGTCGACGCCGGCGATGAGCGAGAAGGCGATCGCCTCGGGAATCAGGGCCAGGGCGACGACGATACCGGACAGCAGGTCGCCACGGATGTTGCCCAGCCATTGCTGGCGCGGGGGGTAGGACGTTTGCATGGGAAAACTCCGCGCGCATGCGGGAGTGGCCGCAAGGCGCTGCAGTGGGATACACGGGTTCCTGAGCCGGTGCCGGGGGCACGGCCGGACCATCGACGTTGCGCGCGCCAGAAGAGGCGACGGTCAACCGAGGGCGGCAGGGGTCAGGGTGGCGTGATCACTGCTGGGAGGTGTGGGTGCGTGGGAGGGGCGCAGTCTACGGGAAGCGGCCCCACGGGGGTAGCGCGGATGGCCGGCGAAGGCAGCGAAACGCAGCAGAGCATGGCTCCGCTCTACAATCACAGCATGGCCGCCAACCGCCCGCACTTCTTCGACCCCGCCACCGAACAGGGCGTGCTGCGCCTGTCGATCGCCGCCTCGCTGCTGCTGGCCGCGGCGGCGGTGGTGTTCGGCCTGCTGGCCAATTCCTCGCTGATCATCTTCGACGGCATCTACGGCCTGATCGACGTGGTGATGACCTGGCTGTCGCTGCTGGTGGCGCGGCTGATCGCGCTGTCCACCCAGACCGACGCACTGCAATCGCGGCTCAACCAGCGCTTCACCATGGGCTTCTGGCACCTGGAGCCGATCGTGCTGGGGGTGAGCGGCACGCTGATGATCGGCGCCGCGCTGTATGCCCTGGTCAATGCGGTCGATGCGTTGATGTCCGGTGGACGCCATATCGCGCTCGGCCCGGCCATTGCCTTCGCCGGGCTGTCGATCGTGGGCGAAGGCGCGCTGGCCTGGTTCATCCTGCGCGCCAACCGCCGCATCGGCTCGGAGTTCATCGCATTGGACGCGAAGAACTGGGTGATCGCGGCCAGCATGTCGGCCTGCTACCTGCTGGCCTTCCTCGGTGGTGTACTGGTGCAGCGCACCTCGTGGGCTTGGATCGGGCCCTACATCGATCCGGCCATCCTCGCCTTCGTCTGCGTGCTGGTGATGATCGCTCCGCTCGGCACCGTGCGCCGGGCGCTGGCCGGCATCCTGCTGGTCACCCCGCCGGAACTGCAGGCCCATGTGGATGCAGTGGCACGCGGGATCGTGGCCAAGCACGGCTTCGTCGAGCACCGCAGCTACGTGGCCCAGGTGGGGCGTGGCGAGCAGATCGAGCTGTTCTTCGTGGTGCCGGAAAACGACCCGCCGCGGCCGCTGGTGGAATGGGACCAGCTGCGCGACGAGATCGGCGATGCACTGGGCGAGGCCTCGCCGGACCGCTGGCTGACGATCATGTTCACCACCGACCGCGAGTGGACGATCTAGGCCGGCAGGACGATGAATCAAGTTTTCCGGACGCATTGCAACCCAACGTACGCGGAAACCGGGCAAAGTAGGCTCCAACGCAACACCCACCCACCGACCAGGAGCATCCCGATGTCCATCGAAAAGGTTCTGTACACCGCCCAGGCCACCTCCACCGGCGGCCGTGAAGGCCGTTCCGTCTCCTCCGACAACGTGCTGGACATCCAGCTGTCGACCCCGCGCGAGCTGGGCGGCGCTGGCGGCCCGGGCACCAACCCGGAGCAGCTGTTCGCCGCTGGCTACTCGGCCTGCTTCCTGGGAGCGCTGAAGTTCGTGGCCGGCCAGGCCAAGGTCGCGCTGCCGGCCGACACCACCGTGACCGGCAAGGTCGGCATCGGCCAGATCCCGACCGGCTTCGGCATCGAAGCCGAGCTGACCATCAACGTGCCGGGCGTGCCGCGCGAGCAGGTGGAAGAGCTGGTGCAGAAGGCACACATCGTGTGCCCGTACTCCAACGCCACCCGCGGCAACATCGACGTGACGCTGATCGTTGCCTGATGCGGCCGGGGTCAGAGCCCTTTCGCGTTGCGAAAGGGATCCGATCCCAAAAAAAATGGGCGGATGCCGGTCGAAACCGAGCATCCGCCCATCCCACCTCGGGTGGACCCCGGCGCGCGGCCGGGGACGCATTCGCTTACTTCTCGCTCGTGATGAGCTGCACGACGCTGGAGAAATCCAGCTTGCCGCGGCCGGCCTGGTGGTTCATCGAGTACAGGTTGCGGGCCACTTCTCCCAGCGGGATCGAGGCGCCGACACTCATCGCCGCCTCCACCGCTAGGCCCATGTCCTTGAGCATCAGGTCGCTGCCGAAACCACCGCTGTAACCACGCGACGCCGGGGCGTTTTCCAGCACACCCGGCCACGGGTTGCACACTTCAGTGGCCCAGCTGCGGCCGGTGCTGACGGCCATCATCTGCGACAGCACCTTCGGGTCCAGCCCGTGTGCCACGCCCAGTGCGATGGCTTCACCGGTCACCGCCATGATCACGCCCAGCGCCATGTTGTTGCACAGCTTGGCGACCTGGCCGGCACCACTGGCGCCCACGTGGAAGATGTTCTTGCCCATCGCCTGCAGCACCGGACGGGCGCGCTCCAGCGCGTCCTCTTCGCCACCGACGATGAAGGTCAGGGTGCCGGCCTGCGCACCGGCGGTACCGCCGGACACCGGCGCGTCGATCATCTGCAGGCCACGTGCGGCGGCTGCTTCGGATACCTTGCGGGCGCTGGCCGGGGCGATCGTGCTGCAGTCGATGACCAGCGCACCGGCCGGGATCGCAGCGAGGATGCCGTCGTCGCCCAGGTACACGCCTTCGACGTGGCGACTGGCCGGCAGCATCGAAATCACCACCTCGGCATCGGCCAAGGTTTCGCGCGCCGACGCGGCCGCGCTGGCGCCGGCATCGACGGCGGCCTGTACTGCGGCAGGGACCAGATCGAACACGCGCACGGTGTGGCCGTTCTTGACCAGGTTGGCGGCCATCGGGCCACCCATGTTGCCCAACCCGATGAATGCAATGCGGCTCATGCAAGGCTCCTTTCAACAAGGGGAGTGCCCAGGTCGGCCAGCGGATGCGCGGCATCGGCCCAGGGGGAAGCGAAGAAGGTGTCGGCCCACGCGCCGGTGGCCTCGGCCAGGGTGGCCGGGTTCCACTGCGGATTGCGGTCCTTGTCGATCAGCAGCGCGCGGATGCCTTCGGCGAAATCACCGTGGGCGGCGCAATGCAGGGCGACGATGTACTCCAGGCGGTAGATCGCAGCCAGGTCCTGGCCGGCACTGCGTCGCTGCAGCTCGTACGACAGCCGTGCCGAGCCGGGGGCACCGGCGGCGAGGGTCTTCTGTGCGGCCTGCAACCAGGCATCGTCGGTCTGCAGACCGGCAATGCGCGCCACGATGGCCTGCAGCTCATCGCCTTCGCACAGCGCATCGACCTGCGCGGCATTGGCCAGCAACGGGCCGGTGGCGGCGTCGCTGGCATGCGACTGCAGCAGATGGCTGAGGCGTTCGTGGTTGTGTGCGGCGTTGCTGGACCACGCGACCTGCAGCAGCGCATCGAACACCGCGCTGCGGCGTTCTTCGGCCACATGCACGTCGGCCAGGCCGGCGTAGATGGCGTCGCCCGGGTTCAGCAGCGCGCCGGTCAGGGCCAGGAACAGGCCGCCCTTGCCTGGTACGCGCGGCAGCAGCCAGCTGCCACCGACATCGGGGAACAGGCCGACGGTGATTTCCGGGAAGGCCAGCTTGGAGCGTTCGCTGACCACGCGGTGGCTGGCACCGGACATCAGGCCGATGCCACCACCCATCACGATGCCGTGGCCCCAGCACAGGATCGGCTTGGCATAGGTGTGGATCAGATAATCGACGCGGTATTCGACGTCGAAGAACTCAGCGGCGTAGTCGTTCCCGCGGATGTCGCTTTGGCCGGCGTCGCGGTAGGCACGCATGCTCTGGTACAGGCTGTGCAGGTCACCGCCGGCGCAGAACGCCTTCTCACCGGCGCCCTGCAGCACCACCATGGCGATGGCATCGTCGTCGGCCCAGGCGTTCAACTGCTTCAGCAGCAGGTGCGCCATAGGAAGCGAGAAGCCATTGAGCGTGCGCGGTGCGTTGAGCGTGGCGATGCCGATGCGCGTGCCATTGCTGGCCACGCGCTCTTCGAACAGGACCGGTGCTTGTTCGGCAACGGTGTCGGTGGTCATGCGTTTTTCCACTGCGCGGCGCGCTTTTCAAGGAAGGCACTCACGCCCTCGACCTGGTCGGCGGTGTCGAACAGGTCGACGAAGGCTTCGCGCTCGGCCACCAGCGCCGAGGCGTGGGTGCCGGTGCGGGTGGACTGCACCAGGGTCTTGCAGGCGGCGATGCTGGTCGGGCTCTGCTTGCCGGCCTTCTTCGCCCATTCCAGGGCCAGCGCCTTGGATTCGCCCTTGCCAACCTTTTCTTCGGCAAGACCAATCCGCACGGCGGTTTCGGCGTTGATGCGCTCGCCGAGCAGGATCATGCGCTTGGCCCAGCCCTCGCCGACCAGGCGCGGCAGGTTCTGGGTGCCACCGGCGCAGGGCAGCAGGCCGACGGTCGCTTCGGGCAATGCCACCTGGGCGTGCTCTTCGATGATGCGCAGGTCGCAGGCCAGCGCGCATTCCAGGCCGCCGCCCATGGCGTAGCCGTTGATTGCAGCAATCGACACGCCACGGAACGCGGACAGCGCCTCGAAGGCTTCACCGAAACGGCGCGCCGCTTCGCGTGCGGCAGCCTTGTCGCCGGAGGAGAACTGGTTGAGGTCGGCGCCGGCGGAGAAGAACTTCTCGCCATCACCGGTGATCACCAGCGCGTAGATGTCGCGGTCTGCGTTGAGCGCGCCCACCAGGTCGCGCACCGCCGAAAGGCTGTGCACGGTCCAGGTATGCGCCGGCGGGTTGTGCAGGGTGACGACGGCGGTGTGGCCATCGGCCTCGACCTTCAGGCCCACGTGTTCCTGGGTACGCCAATCCTTCATCGCAGTTCCTCTTCGGTGTTGAGCAGGTGACGGGCAACGATCACCCGCATGATCTCGTTGGTGCCTTCCAGGATCTGGTGCACACGCGAATCGCGCAGCAGGCGTTCGATCGGGTATTCGCGGATGTAGCCGTAGCCGCCGTGGATCTGCAGCGCTTCATTGCAGACGTTGAAACCGGCATCGGTGGCGAAGCGCTTGGCCATCGCACACCACACATTGGCATCGCTGGCACCGGCGTCGAGCTTGCGCGCAGCCGAATGCACCATCTGCCGGGCGGCCACCAGTTCGATGGCCATGTCGGCCAGCTTGAACTGCAGCGCCTGGAAATCAGCCAGCGCCTTGCCGAACTGGCGGCGCTCGCCCATGTAGCGGCGCGCGGCATCCAGCGCGCCCTGCGCGGCACCCAGCGAGCAGGCGGCGATGTTGATGCGGCCGCCGTCCAGCCCCTTCATCGCCAGCTTGAAGCCCCCGCCTTCCTCTCCCAGAAGGTGGCTGACCGGAACGCGGACGTTTTCGAAGGTGATGCCGCGGGTGGGCTGGCTGTTCCAGCCCATCTTCTCTTCCTTGCGGCCGAAGCTGATGCCCGGCAGGTCCGCCGGCACCGCAATGGCGCTGACACCGCCAGCACCGGCACCACCGGTACGCGCCATCACCACCAGCAGTTCGGTGGCACCGGCGCCGGAAATGAAGGCCTTGGATCCGTTCAGCACATAGAAGTCACCGTCGCGTACGGCGGTGGTCTTCAGCGAGGCTGCATCCGAACCTGCGCCCGGTTCGGTCAGGCAGTACGAGGCCAGCTTGCTGCCCGAGGACAGATCGGTTCCCCACGCATCGCGCAGCGCCGGCTGGCCCCACTTGGACACCATCCACGACGCCATGTTGTGGATGCTGATGTACGCCGCGGTCGACGGATCGACGTTGGCGAGCTCCTCGATGACGACGGCGGCGTCCAGTCGGCTCAGGCCGCTGCCGCCCACTTCCGGGTCCATGTACAGACCGCAGAAGCCCAGTTCACCGGCCTTGGCGATCGCCTCGCGCGGGAAGATGCCCTCCGCATCCCATCGCGCGGCGTGCGGTGCCAGTTCGGCCTGTGCGAAGTCGCGCGCCGCCTCGCGGTACGCCTGCTGCGCTTCTTCCAGTTCCGTCGTCATCGAGTGGCTCATGGCTGCTCCTGCCGTTACTTCAGGCTGATCGTGGTGTTGACGCCATGGCTGAGCGTCTCGTCATCGAACCAGCGCGCGGTGACCGTCTTGGTCTGGGTGTAGAACAGCACCACCTGCTTGCCGTACGGGCCCAGATCGCCCAGCTTGGAAGCACGCGAACCGGTGAAGGAGAACAGCGGCACCGGCACCGGGATCGGCACGTTGATGCCGACCTGGCCAACGTCGATGTCTTCCTGGAACTTGCGCGCAGCCGCGCCGGACTGGGTAAACAGTGCGGTGCCGTTGCCGTTCGGGTTGCTGTTGACCATCGCGATGGCCTCTTCCAGCGTTTCCGCTTCGAGGATGACCAGCACCGGCCCGAAGATTTCTTCCTGGTAGATGCGCATGTCGGTGGTAACACCGGCAAAGATGGTCGGGCCGACGAAGTTGCCCTTCTCGAAACCATCGACCTGCGGCTTGCGGCCATCGAGCACCAGCTTGGCACCCTGCTCCACGCCCGAAGCGATCAGGCCTTCGACGCGATCACGGGCGCTGCAGGAAATGACCGGGCCGACGTCGGTGCCGGCGACCGTGCCACCGCTGACCTTCAGGGTCTTGGCCTTGGTGACCAGGTCCTGCACCCAGTTGCGTGCTTCACCGACCAGCACCAGCGTGGAGGCGGCCATGCAGCGCTGGCCCGCGGCACCGAAGGCGGCGCCGACCATCGCGTTGAGGGTCTGTTCCTTGTTGGCGTCCGGCAGCACCACGGCGTGGTTCTTGGCGCCCATCATGCACTGCACGCGCTTGCCGGCCAGCGAGGCACGGTTGTAGACGTGGGTGCCGACGCGGGTGGAACCGACGAACGACACCGCCTTGATGTCCGGGTGGTCGCAGATCGCGTTGACCACTTCCTCGCCGCCGTGGACGACGTTCAGCACGCCCTTCGGAATGCCGGCTTCCAGCGCCAGCTCGACCAGGCGCATGGTGACCATCGGGTCCTGCTCGGACGGCTTGAGGATGAAGGTGTTGCCGGTGGCGATCGCCATCGGGAACATCCACAGCGGGATCATCGCCGGGAAGTTGAACGGGGTGATGCCGGCGCACACGCCCAGCGGCTGCATGATCGAGTAGGTGTCGACGCCGGTGGCCACGTTGTTGGCCAGCTCGCCCAGCTGCAGGTTGCCGATGGCGGCAGCGTGCTCGACCACTTCCAGGCCGCGGAACACATCGCCTTCGGCGTCGGGCAGGGTCTTGCCCTGCTCGGCGGTAAGGATGTGCGCCAGCTCGCTCATGTTCTCGCGGATCAACTGCTGGTACTTCAGGAAGATGCGCGCGCGGGTGCCGATCGGGGTCTTGCGCCAGGTCTTGAAGGCTTCCTTGGCGGCGGCGACGGCGGCGTCCACTTCGCCGGTGGTGGCGAACGGCACCTGGGCCAGCACGTCCTGGGTGGCCGGATTGATCACGTCCTGCCAGTGGGAAGTAGCCGATTCAACGAACTGGCCATCGATCAGCATGCGGATACGGGGCGCTGCAACAGTCATGACGACAATCCCACGGGGTGCGAAAGATGCTTGGCATTATTCACAGCACCCACCTCGATTTCCGGGCTGAATCCGCTTAATCTGGCCAACACGCCAGACGATTCATGTTAATTTTGTGAATTATTCAGCCATCCCGCGGCAACTCGGCCTTCGCCTGCTGCGGCTGCGCGAACAGCGCGGCTACAGCCAGGCAGCCCTGGCGCAGGCGCTGGGGCTGTCGGCCAGCTACCTGAACCAGATCGAGCGCAACAAGCGCCCACTGACCCCGGCCGTGCAGAAGAAGCTGGGCGAGGTGTTGGGCGATGTTTCCTCCCTGTTCGACGACGATGAGCCCGCCGCGCTGCAGGAAGCGCTGGGCGAAACCCTGCGAGATCTGGGCCTGGCCGACGTCAGTGCTACCGAGCTGCGCGCGCTGGCAGGCAACCTGCCGCAGGTCAGCCGCGCCCTGCTGGACCTGCATCGCCGCCACCTGGCGCTGCGCGAGCATGCCGCTGCACTGGAGTTCCAGCTGGGCGAGCCCGGCGCGGGCAGCACCCTGCCCGCTGGCGACCAGGTGCGCGAGTTCTTCAACCGCATGCACAACCACATCCCCGAGCTGGATGAGTTGGCCGAGCAGTTGTTCGCCGAATGGGGGTTGTCGCCGGGTCATGTGGCGCCACGGCTGCGCCAGCTGCTGGCCGACCGCCATGGCGTGCTGGTGGAAGTGGCCGCACTGCAGGCCGGGCGCGAAAAGCGCCAGTACGACGCCGGTGCGCGGCGGCTGTGGCTGCCCGATTATCTGGAGCCTGGCCAGCAGGCATTCCAGATGGCCGCCGAGCTGGCGCTGCACGGTTACCTGCCGCAGATCGATGCGGTGGTGGCGCGTGCCGGCTTCACCGACGACGCGCGCATCGCGCAGGCACGGATCGGTCTTTCCAACTATTTCGCCGGCGCGCTGGTGATGCCGTACATGCGCTTCCTGCGTGCGGCCGAGGCCAGCAGCTATGACATCGAGCTGCTGGCGCATCAGTTCGGCGTCGGCTTCGAAGCGGTCTGCCACCGGCTGAGCACGCTGGCACGGCGCAGCGCACCCGGCCTGCCGTTTTTCTTCATCCGGGTGGACCGCGCCGGCAACGTATCCAAGCGCCACTCCGCCACCGATTTCCACTTCTCGCAGGTGGGTGGCTCGTGCCCGTTGTGGATCGTCTACGAGGCGTTCAACCAGCCGGGGCGCATCCTGACGCAGACCGCGCGCATGCCCGATGGGCGGCGCCACTTCTGGCTGGCGCGGCAGGTCAGCAGCGGGCCGGTGGGCCACGGCCAACCGCGCAAGACGTTCGCGGTGGCGCTGGGCTGCGATCTGCAGCATGCCGAGCGGCTGGTGTATTCGCTGGGGCTGGATGTGCAGAGCCCGGGAAACTCGGTGTCGATTGGCCCGGGGTGCCGGGTGTGCCCGCGCGAGGATTGCATGCAGCGCGCGTTCGCGCAGTTGCCTGGGCGGTAGGGTTGGTTCGGCAGGGCTGCGCCCTGCACCTGCAGAGGCCGAAGCAACGGCAACAGCAACGGCAAAAGCTGGCATCCCGTGGGATGGCGGGGCGGTGTCGGATTGCGGGGACGCCGTGAACCCGTCCCTGGGGGCTTGGCCGCGGCATCCATGCCGCGGACACCCCGCAATCCGACACCACCCCGCCTTCGACAGTTTCCTGCTGCTGTTGGTGGGTGCTGACCGTTGGTCGGCACGCTGCTCTTGGTGGGTGTCGACCTTGGTCGACACGGTAGATCCACGCATGGCGTGGATCTACTAAACCTTTCGTGCGTAGGCTGCATCCCATTGCAATGCCCATCCTGGAGACACCCAATGTCCTTGCTGCGCTCTTGCCTGGTCCTGCTGCTCGCCGCCGTCGCTGCGCCGGCGTGGGCGACCTTTTCCATTGCGGCCTGCAATGAGGCCGGCGACTGCGGTGTGGCGGTGGCTACGCACAACCTGGCGGTCGGGGGTGTGGGTGTGCCGTGGGCACAGGCGAAGGTGGGCGCGGTCGCCAGCCAGTTCGAGACCAACCCGACCTATGGCTCCAAAGGCCTTGAGCTGTTGGCCGAAGGCCGCACGCCTGCGCAGGTGCTGAAGCAGCTGTTGGATGAAGACGGCAACTTCGATGGCACCACGCTTGCCGAGCGCCAGGTGGGACTGGTCAGCGCGCGCGGCGGCAATGCGCAGTACACCGGCGCCACCGCGCAGCAGGCGGGTTGGGCCGGTGCGCAGGGTGAGGGCATGCTGAGCGTGCAGGGCAATGGCCTGGCCGGGCCAGAGGTGCTGGCATCGATGCAACGCGTCTTCGCCGCCTCACGTGGGCCGCTGGCCGCACGCTTGTTGGCGGCGCTGGAAGCCGGTCAGGCAGCGGGGGGGCAGCGCAGCGGGCAGTGGTCGGCGGCGCTGCTGGTGCGTACACCCGGCGGCGACTGGCAGGACACCGATCTGCGCGTGGACGCCGACCCGCGTGCGGTAGCGAGGCTGCGCGAGCTGTACGACATGCGCCTGTCCAACGAGGCGATCATCCGCGCCGAGGAGCGGTGGGAGAAGGGTGATGTGGCAGGTGCGCGCGCGGCGCTGGCAACGTCGTTGTCGCTGGCGCACGGTTGGGACCGCACCTGGGCGCGTGCAGCACGCCTGGCGATGCGGCAGGGCGATACCGCGCTGGCGCGCGAATATCTGGCCGGCCTGCGTGCGCTCAATCCGGGCTGGGTGAAGCAGGAACTGACGTTGCCGTTGTATGCGCCGTTGCAGGGTGATGCGGTGGTGGCGCTGTGGCGGTGATCTCTCCCAGCCGCGATACACATTGACCGTCCCTGCATACAGACAGCTGGTGCGCGCAGCCAAGAAGCTGAGGGAGATGTGATCTGAATCAAACACCTCGCCTTTCCTTCAACTCTGGATTTGTTCAATCACCATTTCGATCAATCTGGTTGGGCGGCTCGTAGATCCCTGTGCACCCTTCCGCTTTGCCATTTCCTGATTGTCCTGGCGATCTCCTCCCGCTGCATAGATCAAGAACGGCAATTTCACGCCGTTGGATCGAATTCTCTGCAGAAGCGTGTATCCCGCCATCGGATCGGGAGGCCTCCCCATATCTGAAATGACAAGATCAAATCCCTCTCCGCTCAGCAAGCCAGCGGCTTCATCCGTTGAAACTGACGTCCTGACATCAAATCCTATGGCACTCAGCAGGTCGAGCGGCCCACGGTTATTCTGTGGTTCGTCATCGACCCACAAAACCCTCTTTGACCTCGCCTTCTTGAGAACACTGTCAGTCAAAGAATTCTGAACAACGTTCGTCGCATGTCTGGCGGCAACCGCTGCGGGCTCTCCACCTTTGACTGAGATCTCTTCCGCCGCAATCGCCGCCGCGAGCTGTATTTTCTTTGCCGATGCTTCAACTCCAGGCGCCTTGAATGACAATTCTCCGACGTTATCGAGGAGCTGTCTTATTGAAGATCTAAAGATGAAGGCGATGAGGAACGTCGCAAAGGGCCAAGCGACAGCGCCGAGCAAGGTCGAAACTGAGGTAAGAAGCTCTGCGAGCCCATCTATGATCTGCACAACTACCTCTCAACCAGTGCCGTCTTAGACATGATCCGATGCAGGGCTGCGTCTACGCAACTACTTCACTAGGCCGGGAAGGAGAACACCACGAGTGAATCCGTGTTGCCTCGACGCATCGGCCTCTGCTCAATAGATCGGCGTCACTTTCATCTGCGGCAGCGGGCGCGGCGCGCCATCGGTGAGGTCCGGGCCCAGGTCGTCCCAGCTGCGTCCCTGCTCGACCATCAATCCCCACAGCTGCTGCGAGGCCAGCCGCTTGTCTTCCGAGCCCAGCTTGTACGACGGCGGCGTCGGCTGGCCGCTGGCAACCATCGCGTACGCTGCACGGTAGGCCAGTACCTGCTGCGCCGGGTCATCGGTACGCGCCACTTCCAGCGTGTAGCGCTGGTAGGCCGAGGCCAGGTTGCGCCAGCGGATCCAGTAGTGGTTCTCGAACGAGAACGAACAGAACCGTGCACCGGCCAGGCTGCCCTTGTCGGCGATGCGGGTCAGCACCTCCTGCGGCATGTTCAGGTTCATGCCGCCCTCGTCGCCCTGCAGGCTGACGTGCACGATGCGGTCGCGGTAGCCCGGTGCACGCGCCTGCAGCAGGTCGCGCCAGTTCTGCATGGTCGCCACCACCGCGAACAGGAAACGGCCCAGCTCCGCAGCGGCCAGCGGTGTGGCGATCGACTGGTAGGTCCGCTGCCAACCGTGGCGGTTCTCGGTGGGCAGGAACACGGCGTGTTCCAGCGCCTGGCGGCCACTGCTGCCGTGGCTCATCTCTTCGGCATGCTGCGGGTAGACCAGATTGATGGCGAAGGTCGGCCAGCGCGGCAACGCGGCATCGAACAGGTGGATCGGGAAGTTGCTGCTGATGCCACCATCGGAGAACCAGCAGATCCGGAACGCGGTGATCACCGGGCCGCAGGTCTGCCCGGCACTGGTCAGCCCTTCCATGCTGTCGGCCACGTTCTGCCCGCCCTCATCTGCAGCCGTCGACGTCGGCTCGCAGCGACGTTCGCGACGCGAGGGCTCATGCAGCGGCACCGCGCTGATCAGCAGCGGGAAGCTGAGGCTCATGCGCGTGGCCACCAGTACCGGCAGCGACGCGCCCTGCGGCAGATGGTAGTAGTTGCGGCCTTCAACCTCGCGCGGTGGGCCGGCACGGTCGACCATCCACTGCACCACACTGGCCGGAAACAGCTGTTCGAACTCCTCGCGCAGGAACCAGAACTGCGCCCCACCCAACGGCAGCGTGCGCGGTTCGTTATGCGACACGCAGGTGGTGATCATCTGCAGGCTGATCGCATGCGGGCTGTCCGGCTCACCGGCATAGCGCGGCGCATCGTGCAGGTCGGCGAAGGTGAGCGGTGCATCCAGCGGCTTGCCTGACAACTGCTGCAGGCACTCGTGCAGCCACTCGGTCAATGCCGGATTGCGCGCGTCGCGGCCGAGGCCGCTGCACAGGCCCAGCAGATTGCGCCGCGCCACCCGCGCCACCCGCAGCGCGGCGCCGGCCACGCCGGCACCATAAGCGCACAGCAGCGACGGCAGCAGCGTGGCGGCCACGCCGCTCCAGCCACCGCCCCACCAGCCCAGGCCCAACAGCAGCGCCAGCGACACCAACACCTCCAGTGGCGCGATCTCGAACACGGCAACGGCCAGGCACAGCAGCTTGTGCGGCAGGCGGGCATTACCGGTCAGCACCACCAGCAGCCGATACGCCGCACGAGCGCCTCGCGCTGGCTGGAACAGGCTGTAGATGAAGCCGCGCCGCGACAGCTGCGCCGACACCGCCGATAACCCGCTGTAGCCTGCGTCGCCGGACAGGTGTTCACCCGCCTGCTGCCGACGATCACCGCACGCCGCTGCCGCTGCCACCGCCGCGGCGATGGCGCCGGCCGAGGTGCCGCCGATGCTCTTGAAGCGATATTCGCGGGCCAGCGCCAGTACCGCATTGGGGTACACGATGCCGCTGGTGATGCCACCTTTCATGACCAGATCGCAGTACTTCGCCGCCACGAGCCACCTCCCGTCTGTCGGTGCCCAGTATGGCAAGAGGCGCTCTCACAGCCTGAGAAACGAGCCACAGCCCTGCACTTTCATTGGGCCTTGACCATTGCCGCCAACGCGTCCACCGTGGGCATGCCGAAGGTATCCCTGCCG
Organism: Stenotrophomonas sp. 22DLJC03; assembly: GCF_056861405.1. Lineage (NCBI taxonomy): Bacteria > Pseudomonadati > Pseudomonadota > Gammaproteobacteria > Lysobacterales > Lysobacteraceae > Stenotrophomonas > Stenotrophomonas sp. 22DLJC03. The sequence continues at coordinate 213,688 of NZ_JBSPUG010000004.1, read as the reverse complement.
TGGCGTTGATGGCGGCAGGGATTTAAACGGGAATCCGGTGAAGGCGCCTTGCGCGCCCATTCCGGAGCTGCCCCGCAGCGGTGAATGGAAACGAATCCTGCCAACAGCACTGGGCTCGCGCCTGGGAAGCGGCAGGTAGTAGGTGGGCTGCGGCCCGTGTCCATCAGCCCGAATACCGGCCCCGGCCAGGGGACACGACCGTCCCCTGACTCGACCTGGAATCTCCGCGGGGAGGTTGCCGGGGCCGTCGTCGTCCTGCGCGTGCAGGCGATGCCGCCGCGCGCGTCCTTTTCACGGTATCCGGCCAGACCTGTTCACCCACGCGCTGATGCATGGGCCACCGCCGTTGCCGGCGGTCCATGCGGTACCTGACGATGACTGAGCTCCAACGCCCCACCCTGACCCTGCCCGCCGACGGCAAGCGCCTGCTGCTGCATTCGTGCTGCGCGCCCTGTTCGGGCGAAGTAATGGAGGCGATCACCGCCTCCGGGATCGACTACGCGATCTTCTTCTACAACCCCAACATCCATCCGGTGAAGGAATACGAACTGCGAAAGCAGGAAAACATCCGCTTCGCCGAACAGCACAACATTCCATTCATCGACTGCGACTACGACACGGACAACTGGTTCAGTCGTGCACGCGGCATGGAGAACGAGCCCGAGCGTGGTATCCGCTGCACGATGTGCTTCGACATGCGTTTCGAGCGCACCGCGCTGTATGCGCACGAGCACGGCTACGACACCATCAGTTCGTCGCTGGGCATTTCGCGCTGGAAGAACATGACGCAGATCAACGACTGTGGCATCCGCGCTGCATCCCGCTATGAAGGCCTGCAGTACTGGGATTACAACTGGCGCAAGGGCGGCGGCGCCAGCCGCATGGTAGAGATCAGCAAGCGCGAGCAGTTCTACCAGCAGGAATACTGCGGCTGCGTGTACTCGCTGCGCGATGCCAACCGCCACCGCCGCGAGAACGGCCGCGAACGGATCAAGATCGGCCTGCTGTACTACGGGCAGGACGCTGAGACGCCGCAGGGCGATTGACGTGTGGGCATGGGGCGGCCACGCTGGTCGCCCCTTCTGTTGTACCGGAACTGCCATGACCGCCCTGCCCGCCGATGTCGCCCTGCTGGTGATCGACCTGCAGCCGGACTTCATGCCCGGCGGTGCGCTGGCCTGCGATCAGGGCGATGCGCTGGTGGCACCGATTGCTGATCTGCTGGCGCAGCGCCGCTACGGCACCGTGGTGGCGACACAGGACTGGCACCCGGCCGACCATGCCTCGTTTGCCAGCCAGCATCCCGGCCAGCGCCCGTTCGAATCCATCCTGCTGCACGCGCAGCCGCAGACCCTGTGGCCGGACCACTGCGTGCAGGGCAGCGCGGGTGCCGCCTTGCACCCGGATGTGGACTGGACCGTGGCCGACCTTATCCTGCGCAAGGGCACCCGCCAGCAAGTGGATTCGTACAGTGCCTTCCGCGAGAACCACGGGCCCGACGGTACTCGTCCCGCCACCGGCCTGGCCGGTTGGCTGCACGAGCGTGGCATCCGCGAGGTGCACGTGTGCGGCCTGGCCCGCGACTACTGCGTGCTGTGGAGCGCGCAGGACGCGGTGAAGTCCGGCTTCCGGGTGAAATTCCTGTGGGAGCTGACCAAGCCGGTGACCGAAGCCAACGACGCGATGGTGCGCGAGGCGCTGGGCAAGGCGGGGATCGCGATTCTGTAGTTTCGACCCGGAAGGGACCGACGGTAGTGCCGGCCGCTGGCCGGCATCTGCACAGGTTCCGTGGCTGCCGGCCAGCGGCCGGCACTACCGGAGCCCGCATGTGCAGGCATTCTTGTCGGATCTACCTGAACACCACCGTGCGGTGCCCGTTGAGCAGGATGCGGTGCTCCACATGCCGGCGCACGGCGCGTGCCAGCACCAGCGATTCGGTATCGCTGCCCAGCCGCACCAGTTCGCGCGGTGCCATCGCGTGGTCCACGCGGGCCACGTCCTGTTCGATGATCGGGCCTTCGTCCAGATCCTCGGTGACGTAGTGCGCGGTGGCGCCGATGATCTTGACGCCGCGCGCGTGCGCCTGGTGGTACGGCTGCGCACCCTTGAAGCTGGGCAGGAAGCTGTGGTGGATGTTGATCGCACGACCGGCCAGGGCGCGGCACAGCGTGGGTGACAGGATCTGCATGTAGCGCGCCAGCACTACCAGGTCGATGCGCTCGCGTTCGACCAGGTCGATGATCTGCTGCTCCTGCACCGCACGCGTATCGGCGGTCACCGGCAGGTGATGGAACGGCACCTGGTAGGACGCGGCCAGCGCTGCGAAGTCGGCATGGTTGGACGCCACCGCCGCGATGTCGACCTTCAGCTGGCCGCTGTGGGCGCGGAACAGCAGGTCGTTGAGGCAGTGCCCCTGCTTGCTGACCAGCACCAGCAATCGTGCGCGGCGTCGGCCATCGTGCAGTTGCCAGTCCATGCCGAAGCCGGCGGCGAGCGTAGCCATGGCGGCGTGTACGGTCTCCAACGGCAGGCTGGCATCGCGGTCGAAGTGCACGCGCAGGAAGAAGCGGCCGCTTTCCTCGTCGCCGAACTGCTGGGCGTCGAGGATGTTGCAGCCGTGGTCGAACAACAGGCCGGACACGCGGTAGACGATGCCGGTACGGTCGGGGCAGGACAGGGTGAGGATGGAATCGGGGCGCATCTTCCGAGTGTAGGGCAGCGACATGCCTGCCGGATCGATGGTCACCGATGCAACCGACCTGCTTGGTTCAGTCCCAAGCGATACTTGGGTTTCTCCATGGCAAGCTGGTCGGTCATGAACCTGTTGCAACTGATCCGCAGCTTCACCCGCACCGCAGAGACCGGCAGCATTGCCGCTGCGGCCCGCATCCTTGGCATCAGCGCCACCGCAGTCGGCCAGAACATCAACCGGCTGGAGGCGCATCTGGGCGTACGGTTGCTGAACCGAAGTACGCGCCAGCTGGCCCTCAGCGAGGCCGGCGCGCTGTACCTGGCGCAGGTGCGCCACATCGAAGCCGACCTGGCACGCGCGCAGGCGATGGTCACCTCCGGTGACATCGAACCGGCCGGACCGCTGCGCATCGCCAGCAGCAGCGCGTTCGGTCGCCACGTGCTTGCGCCGTTGCTGCCTTCGCTGCAGCAGCGCTACCCGCAGCTGCAGCTGGAGCTGCGGCTGACCGACCGCGCCGTGCAGCATGGTCCGGAGGCGGTGGATGCCAGCATCCGCATCGGTGCGCAGCTGGAGGACGGCGTGGTCGCGCGGCAACTGGCGCGCGTGCCCTTCGTGTTCTGTGCCTCACCGGCCTATCTGAAGGCACATGGCACGCCGCAGCTACCCTCCGACCTGAGCGGCCATCGCGGTCTGCTGCACCGCTTTCCCACCGACGGCCGGCCGCTGCGCTGGGGCCTGCTGAAGGATGGCCAGCGCGCGGACACCGCGCTGCCGCCGAGCATGGTCTGCGATGACATCGACGCGTTGGCGACGCTGGCGGCGGCCGGTGCCGGCATCACCCGGCTGGCTGCGTTCGTGGCCGAGCCGTACCTGCGCGATGGCCGCCTGCAGGCGGTGTTCGGCGCCGATACCGCGTGGCGACCGGAGCCGATGGAAGTCTATTTCTGCGTCAGCGACCGTCGCGACTTCACCGCCAAGATCCGCGCGCTGTTCGAGCACCTGCAGGCTGGCATCGCGCCGGCCTGGCGGGTGTGACGGGGAAGAGCGGAGGGCCTTCGCGGTCAGAAACTCTCCTTCAGGCTCATCAGGTGAGCACTGGCCTCTGCCCATCCTGTCAGGGTGCGCAGGCGCAGCCCATTCCTGAAAACATGGAATACCGGAGTTTCATGGACATCCAGTTCTTTCCAGCCCGCGGGCCCCGCTTGGAGCAACATGGGATGAGAGGGATTGCTTCTGTTCCACTCGCTGACACCCGGCTGCGGCCATGCAGGAGATCGACGCACGACAAAGCGCACGCTGGATCGAATCCATGTCCATTCTGGTTCGTTCATGATCACGTGCATCGCGCGTCGCGAGGGAGCGCATGCCGGACTGACATAGGCGACCACCTCCAATCCCTCCCTGTACGTCCACCCCCGCCATTCCAGCTTTCCACTCGCAAGAGGGTGGAGAACGCCCTGCTGGCCAGGCGCGTTCCGCTCTATCTCGGGAAGTTCATCTACACGCAATGACGCCATCTCACGCAGCTCATTGGCCTCAGCAAAATGTCGAACCTGCACCAGAACCGCGTGCATTTTCCGGTGCGTTGTCTCTGTGGCAATACCTCTCCGCCCCAGTTCCGCATGAATGCATCGGACCTTGCCAAGCCATTTCTCGTCTCCAACGTACATTGAGATGTAGAAGCTGGCGCGGAACGCGGCCTCAAGGTCCAGATCGCTCAGACTGCCGCAACCATCCCCTGATGGTCTGGAAGACTCCCATGACGAATAGCCATCCACCAGCTTCTCGACTCGGTCTGAAGCGCCAGCGGCCAACATCTCCCGGTCCATTTCACGCAGTTGAGCGTCTACTGGAGTTGCTGCCCACGTACTTGTGGGCAGCAGCAAACACCAAAGCAGCATGCGACCAATCATGCGATCAGCAACTCGACATGCAGATGCTGCTCATGGAGGTTGAACAGGTCGCACGCCCTGAACAGGCGTAGCCCGGATAATCTTCGAATACCGGGTTTGGATTGGCCGACTGCACGACCACATGATCCGCTTCCGACTCCTGCCGCAATCCCGGGATGTGCACAATTGCGCGCTGTGCCCCGAAGAGTGACAGGAGCCGATAGGCTTCACCTGCACTCAGTTCGGAGACGATGGGCTCGTAGCTGAAGCTGGCCAGTCCCCGATCTCCAAACACCAGCGAATCGACAAACTGCTTGCGCGCAAGGGGTGAAAGCAACATCAGTGGGGATTCGGGAGAGAGCTCGATCATGTGAAGATCAAGCCGCCCCCGCGAGTTCACAGGGGCGTGCATGAGCGAGACATTCTCCGCCCCGGTGACACTCGCCACGTCATCACCTGCGACGGCAGGCATTGATAGAGGCAGTGAGAAAGCCGAGAGCAGAACAACCAGCATCATGGGTTTCATTGCGTTTCTCCATTGGCTGCACAACCGTGTGTGCAGCTCAACGTTGCAATGTCCGCACCCAGCGCAATGAGGTGTCATTCACATAAAGTGGTATCCGCAATCATTCCTAGTTCGTTGCGACAGGCTATGCCGCAACTCGCCGCCGCGTAGATCCCCTGCATCCTGAAGCGTCACAATGCGCTCGCAGATTGCGTCAGCGCGCCTTGAACACGCCGCGTGCATCGCGCGGCTCGCAGCGCAGGTACTGCGGCGCCGCGTCCACACTGTCACGCAGCGCGGCGGCGGCATGCCACGGCCAGCGCGGGTCGTAGAGGATGCCGCGCGCCAGCGCTACCGCATCGGCATGGCGATGGCGCAGGATCGACTCGGCCTGCTCCGGTTCGGTGATCATGCCCACCGCGATGACCGGCATGCGCACCTTGGCCTTGATCGCCGCCGCGAACGGAACCTGGTAGCCCGGGCCGACGTTGATCTTCTGGCGCTCGTCCAGGCCGCCGCTGGAGACATGCAGGAAGTTGCAGCCGCGCGCGTCCAGCACCTGGGCCAGCGCCTCGCTCTGCACCAGGTCCCAGCCGCCATCGACCCAATCGCTGGCAGAGATGCGCACGCCCACGGCGACCTTGTCGGACACCACCGCACGCACCGCGTCGAACACTTCCACCAGCAGGCGCAGGCGGTTCGGCAGCGAGCCGCCGTAGCCATCGGTGCGGCGGTTGCTCAGCGGCGACAGGAACTGGTGCAGCAGGTAACCGTGCGCGGCGTGCAGCTCGATCAGCTCGAAGCCCAGGCGCTCGGCGCGCACCGCACTGGCGGCGAAGGCGGCGATGACTTCGGCGATGCCGGCTTCGTCCAGCTCCTGCGGTGCCGGATCGGTGGCATGGAACGGAAGTGGCGACGGTGCCAGCGTGGCCCAGCCACGCGCATCGTCGGCCGGCAACTGGCCACCGCCGTCCCACGGACGCTTCACCGAGGCCTTGCGGCCGGCGTGGCCCAACTGGATGCCCAGCGGCATCGGCGACCAGCGGCGAACGCTGGCCAGCACCTGCGCCAGCGCGGCCTCGGTGCCATCGTCCCACAGGCCCAGGTCGGCCCAGCTGATGCGGCCGCGCGGCTCGACCGCGGTGGCTTCCAGGATCAGCAGGCCGGCGCCGGACTGCGCCAGGTTGCCCAGGTGCATGGCATGCCAGTCGCTGGCGCGGCCGTCTTCGGCGGAGTACTGGCACATCGGCGCGATGACGATGCGGTTGGACAGGGTCAGGGGGCCGAACGAGATCGGCGAAAACAGCTGGGTCACGGCGAGGCGGGGGAGAAGCGGATGGGGGGGCGTATTGCACCGCCGCACGGCCTGCGAATCAACCGTCTGGATGGATCGCTGTTTCGTGGGAAGGCGCAGACGCTGGGTCAGCGCACCCAGCCGGCCAGCGCCTCGGCGCAGTCGCGCTCGTCCTTGAACTGCAGCAGGTCGTCGGCGCGGGTGCGGCCACGGTTCAGCGCGGCTACCGGCAGCCCCGCCTTGGCTGCGGCCTGCACGAAGCGGAAACCGGAATAGACCATCAGCGAGGAACCCACCACCAGCACCGCGTCGGCCTGCTGCAGGTGATCGTGCACCGCCGCCACGCGTTCACGCGGCACGTTTTCGCCGAAGAACACCACGTCCGGCTTCAACACGCCGCTGCAGTGCGGGCACTCGGGCACCACAAACGTGGAGAAATCGGTCTCCAGGTCGGCGTCGCCATCCGGGGCGATGCCGGCCTCCAGCGCGTCCCAGCCGGGGTTGGCGTCCAGCAGGTGCTGTTGGAATTCCTCACGGCCACTGCGGCGCTCGCAGCCCATGCAGCGCACCAGATCCAGACGGCCGTGCAGGTCGATGACGTTGTGGCTGCCGGCACGCTGGTGCAGGCCGTCCACATTCTGCGTCAGCAGCACCTGCAGCGTGCCGCGCGCTTCCAGCGCGGCCAGGGCCTGGTGGGTGCCGTTGGGCTGGGCCAGGCCGAAGCGCGGCCAACCCAGCAGGCTGCGCGCCCAGTAGCGCTGGCGGGTGGCCGCCTCGCCCATGAAGGCCTGGTAAGTCACCGGCGGCGTGCGTTTCCACTGGCCATCGGTATCCCGGTAATCGGGAATGCCCGAAGCGGTACTGCAACCAGCGCCGGTCAGTACGAACAGGCGCTGGGCGCGGTCGATGAAGTCGGTCAGTGGCGGGGTCATGGCTGCCAGATGGGGGCGCGGCGGCGCCCCCGCAAGCGCAGGTTCAGCCGGCGGATCAGGCTGCCGGCAGCGGCGGCACCGCGATCGGATGGCCTTCCTCGTCCAGCGCGATCATCACGAAGTGGCCGCGGGTGCACAGCTTGCGCTCGCCGCTGTGCAGGTCTTCGGCGACCAGTTCCACCTCCACCTTCATCGAGCTGCGGCCGACTTCGACGATGCGGCCGATGGTTTCCACCATCTGGCCGATGCGGATCGGCAGCTTGAAGTCGACCTGGTCGCTGCGCGCGGTCACCACGGTGCGCCGCGAGTAACGAGCGGCGGCCAGGAACGCGGCCTTGTCCATCCACGCCAGCGCCTGGCCACCGAACAGGGTGCCGAGATGGTTGGTGTGGTTGGGGAAGACAATTTCTGCCATGCGCACTTCGGTGGGCGGCACGGTCTCGGGGATCGGGGTCATGGGGGTAGTTCGGTGTGGGGTGCTGCGGATTCTAAGCGACCGGCGTGACGGGCATCGGAACCCGCGCGCAACAGGTATCCGGCAGTGGCGCCTGCGCAGGCCGCGCCCGCTGCAGGCGCTACACTGCGCCACGCCCACTGCCAGGACTGCCCATGCCCGCCACTTCCGACCTGCTGGCCTTTGCGCTGGTCTCGCTGGCCATGGTGCTCACGCCCGGGCCGAACATGATCTACGTGATCTCGCGCTCGATCTGCCAGGGGCCGGTGGCAGGCCTGATCTCGCTGGGCGGGGTGGCGCTGGGCTTCGTGTTCTACATGCTGTGTGCGGCACTGGGCATCACCGCCCTGCTGATGACCGTACCGTTCGCCTACGACGCGCTGCGCATCGGTGGCGCGCTGTACCTGCTGTACCTGGCCTGGCAGGCGCTCAAGCCCGGCGGCCGCTCGCCGTTCGCGGTACGCGAGCTTCCGCAGGACAGCCCGCGCAAGCTGTTCACGATGGGCTTCCTGACCAATCTATTGAACCCCAAGGTGGCGGTGATGTACCTGTCGCTGCTGCCGCAGTTCCTGCACCCGGACAGCGAAGGCAGCGTGTTGATGCAATCGGTGGTGCTGGGCTCCACCCAGATCGCGGTGAGTGTGACCGTGAACGGCATCATCGCGCTGACCGCGGGCAGCATTGCCGGCTTCCTCGCCGCGCGCCCGACCTGGCAGGTGGTGCAACGCTGGCTGATGGGCACGGTGCTGGCCGGGCTGGCGGTGCGCATGGCGGTGGAAGGGCGGAGGTAAGAGCTTTTTGTAGAGTCGAGCCATGCTCGACTGATCTTCGCGAAAAGCAGTCGAGCATGGCTCGACTCTACAGAAACAAAAAACCCCGGCGTTGGCCGGGGTTTCTCGTTGCGACAGGCCTGACCGGTTCGATCAGAAGTTCATGTCGAAGGCGACTTCGCCCTGCACGCCCACCTGGTAGGCCGAGGCGCGGCGTTCGAAGAAGTTGGTCAGTTCCTGCACGTCCTGCAGTTCCATGAAGCTCAGCGGGTTGCGCACGTTGTACTTGCGCTCCATGCCCAGGCGATGGAAATGGTTGTCGGCGCAGTGCTGCAGGTACTGGCGCATGTCACGGGTGGAGATGCCCGCCACGCCACCGGACAGCACGTCCTCGGCGAACTGCACTTCGCACTCGATCGCTTCGGCCAGCATGTCATAGACATCCTGCTTCATCTTGTCGTCGAACAGGTCCGGCTCTTCCTCGCGGATCACGTCCACGCACTCGAAGGCGAAGTCCATGTGCGCGCTTTCGTCGCGGAACACCCAGTTGGTGCCCGAAGCCAGGCCGTTGAGCAGGCCGCGCGAACGGAAGTAGTAGACGTAGGCGAACGCGGCGAAGAAGAACAGGCCTTCGATGCACGCAGCGAAGCAGATCTGGTTGAGCAGGAACTGGCGACGCTCTTCGCGGGTCTCGATGCGCTTCAGGTTCTGGATCGAGTCGATCCACTTGAAGCAGAAATCGGCCTTCTTCTTGATCGAGTCGATGTTCTCCACCGCGGCGAAGGCTTTGACGCGCTCGTCCGGATCCGGCAGGTAGTTGTCGAGCAGGGTCAGGTAGAACTGCACGTGCAGCGCTTCTTCGTACAGCTGGCGCGACAGGTACATGCGCGCTTCGGGTGCGTTCAAGTGCTGGTACAGGTTCAGCACCAGGTTGTTGGACACGATCGAATCGCCGGTGGCGAAGAACGCAACCAGGCGGTGGATCAGGTGACGCTCGCCCGGCGACATCTTGCTGTGCAGGTCGCTGATGTCGATCTGGAAGTTGATCTCTTCCACCGTCCAGGTGTTCTTGATCGCATTCCGGTACATGTCATAGAACTGCGGGTAGCGCATGGGGCGCAGGGTCAGTTCAAAACCGGGATCGAGCAGCATCTGCTTGGGCTTGTCGGCCATGGGTGTTTCCTTGTCTTCTCGGGTCAAAACGCCGGGCGTGGCCCGGCGCTACCTTGTCATTCCAGCAGCCGAGCATGGCCCGGCTCTATAAGTGCGAAGTGTTCGAGTGCCGACCAACGGTCGGCACCCACCATGCAATGTTATTGGCAGGCTTCGCAGGCTTCCGGGTTTTCCAGCGAGCAGGCGATGGCCTCTTCCGGGCTGAACACCTTCTCCGGGGCGGCGCCTGCGGCGTGGCTGACCGTGGTCTTGGCGATCTTGGTGGCCGGACGCGAACGCAGGTAGTAGGTGGTCTTGATGCCCTGCTTCCAGGCGTACATGTACATGGAGGACATCGCGCCGATGTTCGGGCTTTCCATGAACAGGTTGAGCGAGGCGGACTGGTCGATGAAGGCGCCACGGTCGGCGGCCATGTCGATCAGCGAACGCATCGGCAGTTCCCACGCGGTGCGGTAGACGTGGCGCAGCGTTTCCGGAATCTGCGTGATGCCCTGGATCGAGCCTTCGGCCAGCTTGATCGCGTCGCGCATTTCCGGGGTCCAGTGGCCCAGCTTCTTCAGCTCGTTCACCAGGTAGCGGTTGACCTGCAGGAAGTCACCGGACAGGGTTTCGCGCTTGAACAGGTTGGACACCTGCGGTTCAACGCACTCGTAGCAGCCGGCAATCGAGGCGATGGTCGCGGTCGGTGCGATGGCGATCATCAGCGAGTTGCGCAGGCCATGTTCCTTGATGCGCTCGCGCAGGCTATCCCAACGCTCGGCGTCTTCAGGCACCACGTTCCAGGCATCGAACTGCAGCTCGCCGCTGGCCGCACGGGTGTCGGCGAAGGACGGGTGCTTGCCGCGTTCCTGGGCCAGTTCGACCGAGGTTTCCAGCGCGTGGAAGTAAATGGTCTCGGCGATCTTCTTCGACAGCGCGCGGGCTTCGGCGCCGTCGAACGGCAGGCGCTTGCGGAAGAACACGTCCTGCAGGCCCATGCAGCCCAGGCCGACCGGGCGCCAGCGCAGATTGCCACGGCGCGCCGATTCGATCGGGTAGAAGTTCAGGTCGATCACGCGGTCGAGCTGGCGCACGGCCAGTCGCACGGTGTCGGCCAGCTTGTCGAAATCGAACTCGCCGTTGCCGTCGAAGTGGTTGCCCAGGTTGATCGAACCCAGGTTGCACACCGCGGTCTCTTCGGCCGAGGTGACTTCCAGGATTTCGGTGCACAGGTTGGACAGGTGGATCACGTTGCCGGCGCGCAGGGTCTGGTTGCTGGCGCGGTTGCACTTGTCCTTGAAGGTCATCCAGCCGTTGCCGGTCTCGGCCAGGGTGCGCATCATCCGCGAGTACAGCTTGCGCGCGGAGATGGTGCGGTTGGCCTTGCCCTGTGCCTCGGCCTGCAGGTAGGCGGCTTCGAAGGCTTCACCGAACAGGTCGGTGAACTCCGGCACCACGCGCGGATCGAACAGCGACCATTCCTGGTCGGCCTCGACGCGCTTCATGAACAGGTCCGGGATCCAGTTGGCCAGGTTCAGGTTGTGCGCACGGCGCGATTCGTCGCCGGTGTTGTCACGCAGTTCAAGGAAGTCCTCGACGTCGGCGTGCCAGGTTTCCAGGTAGACGCAGGCCGCGCCCTTGCGCTTGCCGCCCTGGTTCACCGCAGCCACCGACGAATCCATGGTCTTCAGCCACGGCACGATACCGTTGGAATGGCCGTTGGTGGACTTGATCAGCGAGCCGCGCGAACGCACGCGGGTGTAGCTGACGCCGATACCGCCGGAGAACTTGGACAGCTGGGCGATATCGCCGTACTTGGAGTAGATCGACTCCAGCGAATCCTGCGGCGAATCCAGCAGGAAGCACGAGGACAGCTGCTCGTGGGTGGTGCCGGAGTTGAACAGGGTCGGGCTGGACGGCAGGTAGTCCAGGTTGCCCATGCGCTTGTACAGCGCCAGGGCCTCCGGCACGTCCTCGCTGAGCGCGCTGGCGATACGCAGGAAGAACTGCTGCGGGGTCTCGATCACCTTGCGGGTGTGCGGATGGCGCAGCAGGTAACGGTCGTACAGGGTACGCAGGCCGAAGTAATCGAAGTTCAGGTCCAGCGACATGTCGATCGCATCGTTGAGCTTGCGTGCGTTGGTCTGCACGAAGTTCAGCAGGCGGTCGTTGATCAGGCCCACTTCGTGGCCACGACCAACCGACTGCGAGAAGGCATAGATTTCCTGGCCCGAGACTTCCTTGGCGATGTAGTTGGCCAGCAGGCGCGCGGCCAAGCGGCCGTACTCGGGCTCTTCACCGATCAGCAGGGCGGCGGTGCGGATGGACAGTTCGTCCAGCTCGCGGGTGGTGGCGCCGTTGTACAGGCCGGAAATGGTGCGGGTTGCCACGCGCATCGGATCGACGGCGTGCAGGCCTTCGGAGGAACGCTGCACCGCGCGCACGATCTTGTTCAGATCCACCAGCTCGGTCGTGCCATTGCGCTTGGTCACACTCATCGCGTTGGCCGTCGGCGGCGACGTCAACAGGAATTCGCTTTCCTTCTCGATGGTGGCGCTGGATTCGGTGGTCACGGCGTGAGTCCTCTTGGCGTGATGGATGGTGGCTCGGTGCATCGGATGACGCGGCCCGGGACGTGACACCCCAGCATTGCAGACCGGCGTCGCAGGAATTGAGACCTGCGCCTATGGCTGCTGCTGGTAGTGCTGACCGGTGCCGCTTCGGGCGTGGAGGGCGCATCACCGGAGGGTCCGGCGATCCATTCCATGGACCCGGCGGCTTGGGGTTCCCAACGCCGTCAGCCACAAGATAGTGGGGGTCAGGGGGTCCGTCAACGCCAAATGTAGTGAAATTCGGCAATCCCTTGCGCCGCAAGGATCGGGCCGTCGGCGCCCGGTTTGGACGCTTTGAACCTGCTGGAACGGGCTGCGCAGTCAAGCCCGAAAAACGTCACGGCGGTAGCAATCAGCGCCCCACCAGCGGAACGATGACAGCTTCACATGACAGTGATGAAACTGGCTAGGGACAACCCTGTGGATAGGTGGTGGGCAGCCGGTGGGAATCCGGTGGACGGGTGACTTCCGGCCGGTGACGGCCTCGCGCTGGCAGCGGATGCTGGGGACCTTCGGTTCCGGAGAAGGATGTTCCGATGCGCCTGTCACTGCCCGCCCTGGCCCTGCTGCCCGCCCTGTTCATTGCCCCGGCACTGGCCGCCGAAGGACCGGACCTGCGTTCAGACCAGTGCGGCATCCATACCGACTACGACGTGCTGGTGGACAGCGGCGGCATCTGGCTGCGGCACGGCCCACAGGCACCGCATGAAGTGGTGTTCCACGACGGCGAGCTGAGCTTGGACGGCAGGATGGTGACGGTCAGCACCGCCGACGCCGCCCGCCTGCGGCAGATGGAGGCCGGTGCCCGCCAGCTGATGCCAGCGGCCACGGCGCTGGCCCACGAAGTCTCCGCAGTCACCTTCGATGCGTTGGACGCCGCCTTCGAAGCCATCACCGGCAAGTCCCGCAATCGCCAGATGCGTGCGATGCGCGGCGAGATGCAGGACTGGATCGACGCCAGCCTGGGCCGCGGCTACTGGGAACAGGAAGCCTTCGGCGACGGCTTCGATGCGCACATCGAGCAGATGGCCGAGACGATGGCCGGGGCGATGACCCGCAGCGTGTTGTGGCAGGTGTTCACCGGCCGCACCGGCGCCATGGAGCGCCGCGCCGACCGCCTCGATGCGGAAGTGGACCGCCGCATGGAGGCACGCAGCCAGCAGCTGGAGGCCAAGGCCATGGCGCTATGCCCGCTGGTGCGGTCACTGGCAGAGGCCCACGATGCGCTGGAGGTGCGCTACCAGGGCCAGCCGCTACGGCTGCTGCAGCGCGACGCGAGCGTACGGGTGGAGCACGGCACCGGCTCGGGGCTGCATGTCTCGGCCGGGCCGGATGAGCAGCCACGTGGGAATGCCGTGGCACCCTCCCGATAACTGCGCTGCGTATGCCGGCCAGCGGCCGGCACTACCGGAACCCTAGCGTGGTAGTGCCGGCCGCTGGCCGGCAACGCACTCCCGCAGAACCCCTCACGCCCGGTGCGGGGTACCCAGGTATTCGGCGCTCTGCATTTCAATCAGGCGCGAGGCGGTGCGCTCGAACGCGCCCTGCAGGCGGGTGCCGGAATACAGCTCGACCGGCGAAGTGCTGGCGGTGCAGACCAGGTTGACGTGGCGGTCGTACAGCTCGTCGATCAGGTTGACGAAGCGGCGCGCGGCATCCTCGTTCAGGCGATCGAAGGCCGGAATGCCCCCCAGCAGCACGGTGTTGAACTCGTGCGCGATCTCGATGTAGTCCGACGGCCCGCGCGGGCCTTCGCACAGGGCGGCGAAGTCGAACCAGGCAATGCTCTTGCCGCGCGCGCGCACCGGAATCTTGCGGCTCTCGATTTCGATGTTGCCCGCCTTGGCCGGCTGGCCACCGCTCAACTCGCCCCAGCGCGTAGCCAGCCAGGTGTCACTGTCGGCGGCCAGCGGCGCGCGGTACACCGGCGAACGGGTCAGCGCGCGCATGCGGTAGTCCTCGGTGCCTTCGGCGTACAGCTCCACGCAGTAGCGCTGCAGCAAGCCGATGGCCGGCATGAAGCTCTCGCGCTGCAGGCCGTTGAGGTACAGGTTTTGCACCGCCGTGTTGGAGGTGGTGACCAGGGTCACGCCCTCGGCGAACATCCGCTCCAGCAGCCGCGCCAGCAACATGGCGTCGCCGATGTCGGTGACGAAGAATTCGTCCAGCACCAGCACGCGCAGGTTGCTGCGCCACTCCTGGGCGATCTTCGCCAGAGGATCGCTCTGCCCCTGGTGCTCACGCAGGCGCTCGTGGACGCTGCGCATGAAACGGTGGAAATGGGTGCGGTACTTCTGCTTGATCGGCAGGCCGTCGTAGAACAGGTCGACCAGGAAGGTCTTGCCACGACCGACGCCGCCCCAGAAGTACAGGCCCTTGACCGGCTCGGGCTTCTTCCAGAACGAGGACAGGCGGTCCAGCCAGCCGTCCTCGGCACTGTCCAGCAGGCCCAGGTGGATGCGGTCCAGTTCGGCCAGCGCGGCGTGCTGGGCCGGGTCGTTCTGCCAGTCGCCACGGGCAACCCCTTCCGCGTACCGCTGCGACGGGGTCAACTCGGTTGCACTCATGCCGCCGCGCCCAGCCAGTGCTTGACGCCGTGGGTCAACGCGCCGCGCAGATCGATCAGCTTGCGGTGGAAGAAGTGGCTGGTCTCCGGCATGCGTACCAGCTCATGCGGGAACGCCAGCGTGTCCAGCCACTGGTAGACGGCCTGCGGATCGACGATCTCGTCCTGCTCGCCCTGTATCACCAGCCAGCGCGCCGGGGGCGCGATGCCATCGAAATCCCAGCGGCCGGCCGGCGGCGCGATCGAGATCAGCGCTTCCGGCTGCAGCTCGGCAGCAGCCTTCAACGAAACGAACGAGCCGAAGCTGAAACCGGCCAGCCACAGGCGGTCGTCGGGGCGCTGGCTCTGCACCCAGGCGGCAACCGCCTTCAGGTCGTCCTGCTCGCCCACGCCGTGATCGAACTCACCGGTCGAACCACCGACGCTGCGGAAGTTGAAGCGCACCGTGGCGATGCCCAGCTCGCGCAGGGTGGTGGCGGTCATGGTGACCACCTTGTTGTGCAGGGTGCCGCCTTCGGTGGACAGCGGATGGCAGATGATGGCCACGATCGGCTGCGCCGGCACATCGGCCTTGGGCAGGTCGACGACCACCTCCAGCGGACCAACCGGGCCATCCAGCACCAGGCATGCAGTTTCGCCAGCGGCGACAGGGAACGAGGGCTTGTGCATGGCACCATGATAGCGTCCCCCGCCCCTGCCCTGTGCCCGCCCCATGCTCTACCTGTCCTTGGCCGTGATCTGCAGTGTGCTGGTTTCGGTGTTGTTGAAGCTGGCCAGCCGCCGCCAGCTGGATGTTGCGCAGATGGTCACCTGGAACTATCTGGTGGCGGCAACGCTCACCGCCGTGGTGCTGCAGCCGCCGATGGATGCGCTGCGCGCACCACACGCGCCATGGCTGTCGCTGCTGGCGCTGGCGGTGGTGCTGCCGTCGATCTTCCTGGTGCTGGGCCGCGCGGTGGCGGTGGCCGGCATAGTCCGCAGCGACGTGGCACAGCGGCTGTCGCTGCTGCTGTCATTGGCGGCGGCCTTCCTGTTCTTCGGCCAGACCGCCACGCCGTGGAAGCTGGCCGGTCTCGGCCTGGGTCTGCTGGCGATGGTGGCCATCAGCCTGCGCCCGCGCGGACCGGCGGTGGCGTCCTCACCCGGTGGCTGGGGCTGGCTGCTGGGCGTCTGGGCCGGGTTCGCGGTGGTGGACGTGCTGCTCAAGCAGGTGGCGCTGTCCGGCACACCCTCGATGGCGGCGGTGCTGGCCAGCTTCAGCGTGGCCTTCGTGCTGATGCTGGCGTTGCAGCTATGGCGGCATTTCAGTAGCCGCAGCCGGCTGGCCTGGCGCAACCTCGGCGCGGGCGCGCTGCTGGGCCTGCTCAACGGCGGCAACATCCTTTTCTATGTGCATGCGCACCAGGCGATGCCGGAGAGCCCGGCCACCGTGTTCGCCGGCATGAACATCGGCGTGGTGGTATTGGGCGCGCTGGTGGGTGTGTTCGCCTTCGGCGAAGCGACCACGAAGTGGAACCGCGCCGGCCTTGCACTGGCGGTGCTGGCGATCGGGTTGATCGCCTGGGGGTGAGCGTTGGTTGCGGCGGGCCATTTCCGCGCCCGCGGTGGGATGTCACTTTTCTTTTCACGCGAAAAGAAAAGTAACCAAAAGAAACGCGCCCCCAGCCGCGAGCCGGTGCTGTGCACCGGTACCCTGCGCTTCTCGGTGAATCAGGGGACGACGCCGAACTCGCTGCGCTCAGACATCGGCGCCTCTTCGCCCCTGATTCACCTGCGATGCTCGGCTCGCTTGAAGGCGGACTGGTAGATCAAAAGCAACGGCAGCATCCGTGCCGATCAAGGTCCCTCCCAGAGCAGATCCCCGGCGAACCTTATCTGTCGAAACCCAGCAGCAGCGGATCATGGTCGGAGCTGCGCCACGGGCCCTGCACGTTGCGGCCCTGGTAGCCGCTGGCGTCCTGTTCGTCGGCATTGCTGTGCCACTCGGCGGCACCGCGCAGGCGCTTGGCCATGCCCGGATTCAGCAGGGCGTGGTCGAGGCGGCCGGTATAGCCGTTGTAGACGTAGCTGTAGGGATGCTCGACCTTGGCCACCTTGAAGGCATCCTGCCAGCCCAGGTCATGCAGGGTGCGGATCGGGTCTTCCATCGCGTAGGCATTGAAATCGCCCAGCAGCACCGCGTCCTTGGCACCGGTACCGGTCGGGTCGGCCTGCAGCCACGCGTGCAGCTGCTGCGCCGAGGTCACGCGGGTGGCGTTCCAGCAGCCCTGGTTGTCGTTGCGGTCGGCGTCGGCGCCGCTCGCATCGCGGCAGCCCTTCGATTTGAAGTGGTTGGCGACCACCACGAACGGCGCGCCCTGCTTGCCCTGGAAGGCCTGCGCCAACGGCACGCGGCTGTGCTCGACGAACGGGCCGCCGGTCAGCGTGGCCGGCTTGCCGACCGGCTGCAGGCGCGTGCTGCGGTAGATGATGCCGACCCGGATCGGATTGTCACCGGGGCCGCTGCCGGCGTCGACGAAGCGCCAGTCACCCTGCGCGCCGCGATCGCGGTTGAGCGCATCGACCAGTTCGGCGATGGCCGACTGCGGGCCGTAGCCGTCGTTCTCCAACTCCATCAGTGCAGCGACATCGGCGCCCAGCGCATTGACCGTGGTGACCAGCTTGGCCACCTGCGCCTTGTGCTCATCCGGCGTGCGCGCACCACGCAGGGTCGGGAAGCCGCCGCCCTGGCCGTCGCCATTGAAGAAATTCTCCAGGTTGAAGGCCGCCACGTGCAGACTGCCCGGCACCGTCGGCACCGCCGGACGCTTCAGCTCCGGCAGCTTCAGCACGCCTTCGACCTGCAGGCGCGGACGGCCCTGTGCATCCACGTGCACGACACCTTCCACATTGCGCAGCTGCATGCCGGTACGCAGCACCGGGTTGGCCGGCAGGTAGGCCACGCTGGCCGGGTCGCGGGCATCGCTGCCGTCGTCCAGCACCAGGCGGCGGCGCTGGTTGTCGGCCATCACCTGTTCGTAGCCCGCGGTACCCGGCGCGGCCACTTCGGTCGGCTGCCACAGGCGGCCATCGAAGGCCACGGTGAGCTGCCCAAAGCGCTCCAGGCCATCAGTGCCGGCCAGGGTCAGTGGCGCGGCGACGCGCACGTGCTGGCCATCCAGTGCACGCCAGTCGGCCGGCGCGGCGGTCAGCACCACGGTGGCGCTGTTGCGCGCGGCGGCGGGTGACACGACCGGTGCGACCTGCGGCTGGGCCTGGGCGAAGGCGCTGGCCGGCAGCAGCAGGGACAAGGCAAGAACGAGGGAACGGCGGCGCATCGACGGGCGACTCCATGGAAGAGGCGCACAGACTAACCCTGAAATGCGAAACCCCGCCTGCGCAGCGGGGGCATATGAGCGATCAGGCCTTGGTGGGCAAAGCCTGGTAGTGCCGGCCGCTGGCCGGCAACCTCATGACCTTCGTGCAATGCGTGGTTGCCGGCCAGCGGCCGGCACTACCGGTTACTTCAGGTTGCCCAGCATCCAGTCCACGGTGGCGTGGATCTGCTCCTCGGTCAGCGCCGGGTTGCCACCCTTGGGCGGCATGATGCCGCCATCGGGGCCGGTGTAACCCTCGATGGCGTGCTTGTAGAGGGTGTCCTTGCCCTGTGCGATGCGCTTGTCCCAGTGCGAGTGGTCCAGCGTCGGCGCCATGCCCACGCCGGTGGTGTGGCAGGCGGTGCACAGGTTGTCGAAGATCACCTTGCCGTCCTTGGTGCCGCCGTAGGCGACCTGCGAGGCGGCCTTGGCCAGTGCGGCAGCCTTGGCGGCGGCCTGCGCGGCGGCGCCGGTGCTGCCGGCATAGACCGCGCCGGTGGGCGAAATGCGCTGTTCGGTACGCTTGACCGCGGTGGGCGACACCTCGGGCGGAATCCGGGTATGGATGTAGGCGGCAAGCAGGATCAGGCCGAGGGTGATGGCCATCAACAGCGCGATCACCATGGAGAAGCGTTTCAGGAACTCCAGATCGTAATTCCGCACTCTTCGTTACCCCTGGCTGATAGTCGTTGGACCACGGCTGAGCGACTGCGTGATGAACCGAGTATAGAACGGGCTTTGCGTGCGACAACAGGCGTCACTGCTGGTGCGGCGCAGCATTCGGCCCCGGTAGTGCGGGCCGCTGGCCGGCATCTCCATCCCACCGGATAGATCATGCAGAAGCCGGCCAGCGGCCGGCGCTACCGAATTACCGGTGCGCCGATCGCGCGCAGGCAGAAGCTGCAGATCGCATCCACCAGCGCGTCTTCGTCGCGGTGTGCTTCGCGGCTGGGCGCGGTCGGGCCGACCATCGCCTCGGTGAAGGCGCCGACCAGGCAGGCGGCGGCCACATGCGCGTCCTGCGCCGGCAGTTCACCGGCCGCCACGCCCTCCTCCACCAGCCGCAGGAACACGTCGCCGAAGGCGCGGCGACCGCGCATGCGCTCGGCTTCCACCTCCGGATCGACCGGTTCGACGATGAAGGCATGGGCCAGCCCAGGCCCGGCCAGGGCACGGCGGACGAAGGCGGTGATCGCCAGCCGCAGGCGCTCGCTGGCCACCTCCGGGCCGCTGGCGATGCGCTCCATGATCGCCACTTCGTGGGCCACCGCGGCGTTGAGCACCTCCACGAACAGCTCGGCCTTGGACGGGAAGTGCCGGTAGATCAGGCCGGTGGACACCCCCGCCTGGGTTGCCACGGCGGTCACCGGGGCGTTGCGCCAGCCACCGGCGGCGACCCGTTCACGGGTCGCCAGCAGGATCCGTTCACGGACCCCGGCCAGGCGTTCTTCCATCAGTGCAGAGCGTTTGTAGGCCATGTTTTGATTCTAGATTCAATTGTTGAATTTGTATTCACTTCTTTCCCGAACCCCGTTACGCTGGGGCCCAATCGCCCGTGCGGGTGGCAGTCCCTGAAACCGCCGCCCGCTCCCCGCCGGGTGCGTCCATTCCCTGCAGTCCCGTCGTGGAGCCACCGCAATGCACGTGCCATCCCTGAACTTCGATCTCGGCGAAGAGATCGACCTGCTGCGCCAGAGCGTGGCCCATTTTGCCGCTGCCGAGATTGCACCGCTCGCGGCTGAAGCCGACGCAACCAACCAGTTCCCGTTGGCACTATGGCCGAAGCTGGGCGAACAGGGCCTGCTGGGCCTGACCGTGGAAGAAGAATACGGCGGCACCGGCATGGGTTACCTGGCCCACGTGGTGGCGATGGAAGAGATCTCACGCGCCTCCGGCGGCATTGGCCTGTCCTATGGTGCGCACTCCAATCTGTGCGTGAACCAGCTGCGCAAGAACGGCAACGAAGAACAGAAGCAGCGCTTCCTGCCCGGCCTGTGCAGCGGCGCCCTGGTCGGCGCGCTGGCGATGAGCGAGCCGGGCGCCGGTTCGGACGTGGTGTCGATGAAGCTGCGCGCGGACAAGCGCGGTAACCGCTACGTGCTCAACGGCAACAAGATGTGGATCACCAACGGCCCGGACGCCGACGTGCTGGTGGTCTACGCCAAGACCGACATGGACGCAGGCGCCAAGGGCATCACCGCGTTCCTGGTCGAGAAGGGCATGAAGGGTTTCTCCACCGCGCAGAAGCTGGACAAGCTGGGCATGCGTTCCTCGCCCACCTGCGAGCTGGTGTTCCAGGATTGCGAAGTACCGGAAGAGAATGTGCTGGGTCAGGTTGGCGGCGGCGTGCGTGTGCTGATGTCCGGCCTGGACTACGAGCGCGTTGTGTTGTCCGGTGGCCCGCTGGGCCTGATGGCCGCCGCCATGGACGTGGTGATGCCGTACGTGCATGAGCGCCACCAGTTCGGTGAAGCGATCGGCAGCTTCCAGCTGATCCAGGCCAAGATCGCCGACATGTACGTGGGCCTGGGCGCTTGTCGCGCCTATGTGTACGCCGTCGCGCGCGCCTGCGACCAGGGCCGCACCACCCGCCAGGATGCCGCCGGTGCCATTCTGTACGCCGCTGAAAAGGCCACCTGGCTGACCGGCCAGGCGATCCAGATCCTGGGCGGCAACGGCTACATCAACGAGTACCCGACCGGCCGTCTGTGGCGCGACGCCAAGCTGTATGAAATCGGCGCCGGCACCTCGGAGATCCGCCGCATGCTGATCGGCCGCGAACTGTTCCAGCGCACCCTGTAAGGCCGCCGCGATGACCGTCCTCAACAGCCAGCTGCAACCGGGCAGCGAAACGTTTGAAAGCAACCGCGCGGCCATGCAGGCCGTGGTTGACGACCTGCACGCCACCCTCACCCGCACGGCGCTGGGTGGCAGCGAAGCCGCACGCGCCAAGCACACCGCACGCGGCAAGCTGCTGGTGCGCGACCGCATCGACGCCCTGCTCGACCCCGGCAGCGCCTTCCTGGAAATCGCGCCGCTGGCCGCGCATGGCATGTACGACGATGCCGTGCCTGCTGCGGGCGTGGTCGCCGGCATCGGCCGCGTGAGCGGCGTGGAATGCGTGATCGTGGCCAACGATGCGACGGTCAAGGGCGGTACTTACTACCCGATGACGGTGAAAAAGCACCTGCGCGCGCAGGAGATCGCCGAGCAGAACCATCTGCCGTGCATCTACCTGGTCGATTCCGGCGGTGCCTTCCTGCCGCTGCAGGATGAGGTGTTCCCGGACCGCGATCATTTCGGCCGCATCTTCTACAACCAGGCCAACCTGTCCGCGCAGGGCATCCCGCAGATCGCCTGCGTGATGGGCAGCTGCACCGCCGGCGGTGCCTACGTACCGGCAATGAGCGACGAGACCGTGATCGTGCGCGAACAGGGCACGATCTTCCTCGGCGGCCCGCCGCTGGTGAAGGCGGCTACAGGTGAAGTGGTCACGGCCGAGGAACTGGGCGGCGCCGATGTGCATACCCGCATCTCCGGTGTGGCCGACCACATGGCCGACAACGATCTGCAGGCGTTGGCGCGGGTGCGCGCGATCATCGCCCAGCTCAACTGGCGCAAGCCGGAACCGGCGATGGCGGTGCAGGCAACGGAAGAGCCGCTGCTGCCGGCACACGAGCTGTACGGGGTGATTCCGGCCGACACACGCAAGCCCTACGACGTGCGCGAAGTGATCGCACGGCTGGTCGATGGCTCGCGCTTCGATGAGTTCAAGCCACGCTACGGCGCCACGCTGGTCACCGGCTTTGCGCATCTGAACGGTTACCCGATCGGCATCATTGCCAACAACGGCATCCTGTTCTCGGAGTCGGCACTGAAGGGTGCGCACTTCATCGAACTGTGTACCCAACGCAACATCCCGCTGGTGTTCCTGCAGAACATCACCGGTTTCATGGTCGGCCGCAAGTACGAACAGGGCGGTATCGCCAAGGACGGCGCCAAGCTGGTGATGGCCGTGGCCTGTGCCAAGGTGCCCAAGTTCACCGTGGTGATCGGTGGCTCGTTCGGTGCAGGCAACTACGGCATGTGCGGCCGTGCGTACTCGCCGAACTTCCTGTGGATGTGGCCGAACGCGCGTATCGGCGTGATGGGCGGCGAGCAGGCCGCCAGCGTGCTGGCCACGGTCAAGCGCGATGGCATCGAAGCCAAGGGCGGCCAGTGGCCGGCGGCGGAAGAAGATGCGTTCAAGGCGCCGATCCGCGACCAGTTCGAGCAGCAGGGACACCCGTACTACGCCAGCGCGCGCATGTGGGACGACGGTGTGATCGATCCGGTCGATACCCGCCGCGTGCTCGCCCTGGCGCTGTCGGCCAGCCTCAACGCCGCCCCGCAGCAGACGCGCTTCGGCGTGTTCCGCATGTAACCCGTGCCATGACCGAGCAAGCTCCTATGAAGCACGTTGCCATGTTCACCAAAGTCCTGATCGCCAATCGTGGCGAGATCGCCTGCCGCGTCATCGCGACCTGCCACCGCCTGGGCATCGCCACGGTGGCGGTGTATTCCGATGCCGACCGCAACGCGCGCCACGTGCGCCTGGCCGACGAGGCCATCCACATCGGCCCGGCCGCAGCGCGCGAAAGCTACCTGCGCGGCGACGTGTTGCTGGACGCCGCACGCCGCAGCGGTGCGCAGGCGATCCATCCCGGCTACGGCTTCCTGTCCGAGAACGCCGATTTCGCAGATGCCTGTGCCGCCGCCGGCATCACCTTCATCGGCCCGCCGGCCACCGCGATCCGCGCGATGGGCGACAAGAGCGCGGCCAAGGCGCTGATGGCCAAGGCCGGTGTACCGCTGACACCGGGCTACCACGGCGACCAGCAGGAACCGGACTTCCTGCGCACGCAGGCCGACGGCATCGGCTACCCGGTGCTGATCAAGGCCAGCGCCGGTGGCGGTGGCAAGGGCATGCGCAAGGTTGATCGCAGCGAGGACTTCGTCGATGCACTGGCCAGCTGCCAGCGTGAGGCGGCATCGGCGTTCGGTAACGACCACGTACTGGTCGAGAAGTACGTCGAGCGTCCGCGCCATATCGAGATCCAGGTGTTCGGCGACAGCCACGGCGATGCGGTCTATCTGTTCGAGCGCGACTGCTCGGTGCAGCGCCGCCACCAGAAGGTGCTGGAAGAAGCGCCCGCACCGGGCATGAGCGCCGAACGCCGCGCCGCGATGGGCAAGGCCGCGGTCGATGCCGCGCGCGCGGTGGGCTACGTGGGCGCGGGCACGGTGGAGTTCATTGCCGGCCCGGACGGCGATTTCTATTTCATGGAAATGAACACCCGCCTGCAGGTCGAGCACCCGGTCACCGAATACATCACTGGCACCGATCTGGTGGAGTGGCAGCTGCGCGTGGCCTCGGGCCAATCGCTCCCGCTGCGCCAGGAGCAGCTGGCCATCCATGGCCATGCGATCGAAGCGCGCCTGTACGCCGAGGACGCCGACCGTGGCTTCCTGCCCTCCACCGGCACCCTGCGCCGCCTGCGCCTGCCGATTCCGTCGGCCCATGTGCGCGTGGATACCGGCGTGGAGGAAGGCGACAGCATCACCCCGTACTACGATCCGATGATCGCCAAGCTGATCGTCTGGGACGTCGATCGCGAGGCGGCCCTGCGCCGCATGAGCCAGGCCCTGGCCGACTGCCAGGTGGTGGGCGTGACCACCAATGCCGGCTTCCTGCGTCGGCTGGTGAACACCGATTCGTTCGCGCACGCGAAGCTGGATACCGCGCTGATCGAACGCGAACAGGCGGCATTGAACGCGTTCGGCGACAGCGACGATGCGCTGTGGCAGCTGGCAGCGGTTGCCGCTGTGGCCACTACCGCGCGCGCCGGCAGCGATGCGCGCGACCCGCATTCGCCGTGGCAGGCGCAGGATGGCTGGCGTCTTGGTGCCTCCGCCCCGCGCGTGCTGCCGCTGCAGCAGGGCGAACGCACGCACACGCTGAAGGTATGGGCGCAGGCCGATGGCTGGCGTGTGCAGAGCGATGACGCAGCACCGGTGCAGGTGATCGGTGCGGCCGATGCACAGGGCCTGACGGTACAGCTGGGTGAGCGTCGCTGGACGTTGCAGCTGCTGCGCGAGGGCGACCAGCTGTACCTGTTCGGCGCCGATGGCCAGCACCGCTTCACCCTGCATGATCCGGTGGGCGAATCGGACACTGCCGTAGCCGACGCCGGCAGCCTGCTGGCCCCGATGCCGGGCAAGATCGTGGCCACGCTGGTCGCGGCCGGTACCGAGGTCAAGCGCGGTACGCCGCTGGTGGTGCTGGAGGCGATGAAGATGGAGCACACCCTGCAGGCACCGGCCGATGGCACGGTGAAGGGCTACCGCGCCAAGGCCGGCGACCAGGTAGGTGATGGCGCGGTGCTGGTGGACTTCGAGGCGGCGTGAACGATGACGCGCCGGGCCCTAGGGCCCGGCTGCGTCGGCATCCCCCGCGCGTGGGTCCGAACGTGGCCACACGTGGCCATCCGGGTCCAGCTCCGCGGTGGTCTTTGTGCCACTGCGCCAGCCCAGCCCGCAGATCGCCAACGCACCTTCGGCCATCGGCTGCAGGCCAAATGCACGCCCGGCCTCGGCTTCGTTGATGGCCGCTGTAACAAAAGCGCCCAGGCCCAGTGCGGTGGCCGACGCATACAGTGCCTGTGAAACATGGCCGGCATCCAGCGTGACGGCACGGTAGGCCTTGGCATGGATCCGATACTTCCAGAAGTTGCGCTCGAAGCGGCACACCAGCACCAGCAGCACGTGTGCATCGGCGAACCAATGCTGCCCGGCCAGCAAGCGCTGGCACAGCGACTCCAGGTCCTGTGGCTGTGCCGACAGCCGGCCGAGCTCGTGCGCCACCGCATGGTAGTGATACAGCCCCGGGGCCATTCCCTCCACGTTGCGTACCAGTAAGTAGGCCTCCAGCGGATGCAGGCTGCCGGCTGAAGGCACGTTCTTCTTCAGGAACCGGACACCTGGATCGGTTTCCACCTCGGCCTGTGCCATCAGCACCTGTTGCAGCACGCGGGCCAGCAGCGGCAACGGCAGCGCACGCCCGGTATCGAAGTTGCGGCAGGTAGCCCGTGCCTGCAGCTGCGGCTGCATCGGATCATCCTCGTAGCAAGGCAGTGCCTGCGCGCCATGTATACGCGGAGGTGCCTCGGGCGGCGGACTGCCGTAGCTGCGCACCAGATCGCGTGCGGTCACCAGCTGGTGCTGCTCCATGTCCTGCACGCTGTCCACCTCGTCCCAGCACGACTGCTGGTAGTGCAGCGCCGACAATGGCCACCAGTGACTGTCGCGTACCTGCTGCTCGATTGCCAAGGCCTGCGCGTGGGCCGGATCATCGCTGACCAGCAACCCCAGTTCCAGCAGCGTCAGGACATCAGCGCGCGCCTGCGGATCCGAAGGAAGCGGCTGCCATTGCTCTGCACTGCACTGAAGCAGCCACATGCAGCTTGCTGCATCGATCACACGCGGTTCCCGCAGGTGCGCGGCACGGACCTGCAGCGAACGCTCGAAATCAACGCCGGTACCGCCACCCAGTACGCCAGCCAGGTCGAACCTGGGGCGCTCGATCGGCTCCACCATCATCATCAGGCAACGGCGGAAATTCATGTGGATCTGTCATCCCAGGGCCTGCATGGTCGACGATGATAGCGCGCAGCCCGCAGGCGGCCATCAACTCCCCTGTACGGCAGCCGATACTTGTACTTTCCACCTTCTGGTAGTGCCCCATGTCTGCATCCCCCCTCTCCGCCGACGTCGTCCAGCAGCTGCTGGAGCGCCTGTCCCACGACGATGACTTCCGCGTAGCCTTCAGTGCCGACCCAGGCAAGGCCCTGCTGGCGCTGGGTGCCGACGAAGCTACCGTGCATGCCTGCCGCGCGCCGCTGGCGACGCTGGGGGGCAAGCAGGAGTTCGCCGAGGCGGCCTCGCGCATGAGCAGCCTGCTGAGCGCACGCGCGGCCTTCAACGTGCCGTTCCTGTTCGAGGACGGCCTGCCCGGCCTGAAGCACGATTGATCGATCAGGGTGCGACCGGCGCGCCTGTGCCAGCGGCGAGGGTTGTGCCTTTCTGGAGGGCAAGCCGCTGTGCGTCCATGACGTTCAGCGGCAGCAGCGCGTAGTCGCCGATGCTTTCGGCGAAGGCCAGGCCCGCATGACGCTGCAGCCAATGCGCCTGTCGAGCGGCAGCATCGTGGTCGCCGCGAGCACGCAACAGGTCCAGCTGCAACACCCGCCACTGGAACAGGCTTGCATCGGGTCGCTGGGCCAGCAGTGACTGCGCATGCGCCAACTTGCCCTGGTCGAATGCGATACGCGCCTGCAGCAGGTTCCACAGTTCGCGCAGGCGAGGATCACCATCCCGTTCCGGCAGGGCCTGCAGCGCGTCCTGCCGATTGGCCACCACGGACGCCTGTCCGGCACGTACGGCATGGTAGGCCGTCGCCAAGGCAATGAATGCGTTGCGGCGCGCGGGCGCCGGCTGACTGCGATCGATGGCCGCCAATGCCCGGTCCAGTACCTGCTGGTACTGCTGTTCCACAGCCGGGGCACCGGCTTGTCCGCGCCAAGCCAGTGCCTGCAGGGCCAGGATGTCGCACATGCCGCCGCGAGTTCTGCATTGCGACGCCAGCTGTTGCATGTCAGCGGCCGCCTCCGTCCTGCGGTCCTGCATGGCCAGCACCGCCGCGCGCTCCATGCGCGTGCCAAGCCCGAGCGGTGCCATGGCTTCGAAACTGGCGTTGGCTGCAGCGAAATCACCGGTCAGTGCTGCCAGCACCGGCTCCATGCCATCGCCATTCCAGCCCGGATGCAGCCGGGCGCCCCGCAGCGCGGCATCTGCGGCGCCCGTCTCTCCGCGTGCCAGCTGGATCCGTGCGACGAACGCCAGCACCAATGCACGACGCGAGTGCTGGCGGCCAAGCAATGGCTGGGCAGCTGCCAGGGCGCCGTCATAGTCCCCCTGCGCGAACAGCACCAGCGCGTAGTTCATCCAGCCGGCCGGGTCGTCCGGGTACAACTCGGTCAGCATGCGCCATTTGTCAGCGATGCGTGCAGGCGGTGCACCTTCGAAATCGGCCGCCCAGGCATCGAGATAGAGCTGGTCGCGCGCGGTCAGGTGCGTACGCTGGCTGACCGCCTTGTGGTACAGCGCCGCGGCCTGCTCCAGGTTGCCCTTGGCGTGCTGGATGTTCATCTGCCCGACGTAGGCGAAGGCAAAGGCAGGATCCAGCCGGGTTGCCTGCTCGAAGAACATCAACGCATCGTCGTAGCGCGCCGCAGCCGTTGCATCCACGCCCTTGGCATACGCATGCAGTGCGTCCAGATTGGCGGTAGCCACGGTAGGCAACGGTCGCTGGTCAGCGCCGACGTCACGAAGCGCTTCGCCAAGGTCGGTACGCAACGCCGCAACCACGTGATCGGTCGAGGCGAGGATCGAGTCCAGCCCGCGGCCGTCGGCAAAGCGCGTGTAAACGGTCTGTCCACTACGCGGATCCACGACTTCGACACTGACCCGCACTTTGCCGTTGAGCTCCAGCACGCTGGGGATCAATACCGCACGAACTCCGTCACGCAGCGCCACCTCGATGGCCAGCCTGCGGTCCAGCCGCGCCTGCGGAGGGCGCTGCATCAGCTGCAGCGTGTCACGCACCTTCAGCTCGCTGAGGATGTTGACGAAGCGCGACTGCCCCAGGCTGATATACAGCGCCTGCTCCAGGCTGCTGTCCAGCTGCGGATAAGCCGTGGCGTTGTGCACCGCCGCCACGATCACCCAATCGCGTTCGGCGAAGGCGATGGCCGGTGCCGGCCGAAACAGTGTCCACAGCACTCCGCATAGCGCCAGCATGAGCGCCGCCTCGGTCACCAGCGCGGCTGGGCGACGCCACAGCGGCAGATCCCGCCACGCTTTTTCGCCCGAGCGCGGGCGACGTAGCGGGGCGCTGCCACGCAGTCCCACCTCGAAGACTTCCTGGCGTTCGCCGATGCCCTTGAAGCGCCAGCAGCCGTGATCCTTCCAGCGCAGCTCATCGGCCGCCCAGGGCAGTTCGCTGGCTGCCCGACGCGCCATCTGTTCGGCAGCCGAAGACAGCAGGACCTGTCCAGGCCACGCCAGCTGCATCAGGCGCGCAGCCATGGGCTTGGCCAGGCCTTCCACCTCCACCGGCTTTGCGCCGTGAGCAACGGCCTCGGCACTGTTGTTCCACAGCAGCACGTCACCCACGTGCAGGCCGGCGCGTGCACGCAGGACGACGCCACGTTCGCGCCCCAGTGCATCAACGGCGTTCTGGTAGGAAAGGGCAAAGCCGATGCCATCGATGGGACGTTCGAACAGGATGAACAATCCGTCAGAGCGATCGATCAGCTGGCCGTTCCAGCGCTGCTGCAGGCCCAGCACCAGACGGTCATGCTGCTGGAACAGCTCAGCGGCGGCAACGTCACCGATCCGCTCGACCAGCTGCAGCGAATCGCACAGATCGGTGAACAGCAGGGTCCGCACTTGCGAACTCTGCATCGGGAGGAAATCCGGAATGCCGTCCATTGCCACCTCTGCTGCTCATTGTCCGTTTTCGGAGTCGCCGCCCCAGCGCAGGCAGTTGCCGCCATCGCGCTTGGCCTGGTACAGCGCACGATCCGCACAGGCATACCACTCGCTCCAGCCTGCCTCCGGCACCAGCAGGCTGGCACCGATGCTGACCAGGCTGACATGCGGCGTGCCATGACTGCGTTCGAGCAGGCCATGCACCGCGCTGAGGATGAACTCGGCCGCGTGCTGCACGATCTCATGGTTGCCACGGCGCAGGATCAGGCAGAACTCATCGCCGCCGAGGCGGCAGGCCAGGTCCTGCTCACCGGCCATCGAGCGCAGGATGTTGCCCATGCTCTGCAGCACTCGGTCGCCGGCCTGGTGGCCGTGACGATCATTGATCTGCTTGAAGCGGTCGCAGTCGATCAGCAGCAGTGCCTGCGGCAACCCGTCACCATCGGCGCGGCACTCCTGCAGGTACAGGGTGAGGCCGCGACGGTTGTGCAGCCCGGTCAGTTCATCGGTACGCACCAGTTCACGGGTGTGGGTTAACTGGTGTGTGGTGATGTACAGGTTGTCCAGCGCGGTTTCCAGATCGTGGTTGCGCCGGCGCAGCTGGCTGATCAGGGCCTGCTCGTTGGTCAGCACGCGCATGATCGTGCGGCGCAGGAAGTAGGCGACCAGGCCGGGATCGGATTCCACCAGGCGATGGAAGTCAGCCGGGCCCAGCTCCAGCACTTCACAGTCGGCCAGCGCGCGTGCACTGGCGCTGCGCAGGTGATCGCCGACCAGCAGGCCAAGCTCACCGAAGAACTCATGCTGGCCGAGCGTCTTGATCACCAGGTCCTCGCCGAAGTCCAGTTCGATCTGGCCCTGGAGGATCACATACATCCGTTCGCCGCGATGGCCACGCTGGAACAACCACTGTCCGGCATGAAGCTTGCATGGGCGGGCAAATCTGGCAAACAATGCAACCTCGGCAGCGGAAAGCAGCGCGTGCACGATCTCGGCCATCGCCACCCGGGCGATACCTGACGTCACATCACTGTTCTCGGCCGCACCCCTGCCGGTCATTCCCTGCACCCGCCGCCAGCGTCCCCTGGTGAGCCGCGGAGCATAGCACCGCTTTAAAGTGTGCGCCCTATCTCATTTTTAATGCCCCGGCGATCTTGCCTGATGTGAGGATGCGTGGTGGCCGTTCTGGTCACGGGTGTCCGGGCAAAAGTCCTGCTGGATCAACCCGATGGCACTCTTCACAGGCTTTCGGCCAAGTTGCCGGTACGCGGGGGTGCGCCTGATTGACGCTGCTTGCTGACCACGCCTTTGCATCGATACAACAACGCCGGCAGGTCCCCCGACCGGCCGGCGTTGTCTGGCCCTTCCCTGGCCACCCTGATCGCCAGGAGTCCCGGTAGTGCCGGCCGTTGGCCGGCAACCCACCGATGTTCCCGCAGTCCACATTGTTGCCGGCCAGCCGCCGGCACTACCGCATCACGCCGCGCGTTCGCTGCGCCCGCCGTGGAACTGCTCTTCCTCGGTCGAGCCGGTCAGCGCGGTTGTCGACGACTGGCCCTGCTGGATCGCCTGGGTCACCGCATCGAAGTAGCCGGTGCCGACCTCACGCTGGTGCTTGACTGCGGTGAAGCCGCGCTCGGCCGCTTCGAACTCGGCTTCCTGCAGTTCCACGAACGCGCTCATCTGCCGACGCGCGTAGCCATGGGCCAGGTTGAACATCCCGTAGTTCAGCGCGTGGAAACCGGCCAGGGTGATGAACTGGAACTTGTAGCCGTAGCTGCCCAGTTCACGCTGGAACTTGGCGATGGTGGCGTCATCCAGGTTCTTCTTCCAGTTGAAGCTGGGCGAGCAGTTGTAGGCCAGCAGCTTGCCTGGGAACTTCGAATGGATTGCCTCCGCGAATTTCCGAGCGAATTCCAGATCCGGCTTGCCGGTCTCGCACCACACCAGGTCGGCATAGGGCGCATAGGCCAGGCCGCGGCTGATCGCCTGGTCCAGGCCATTGCGGGTCTTGTAGAAGCCCTCGACGGTGCGTTCGCCGGTAGCGAAGGGCTTGTCGTTGCCGTCGATGTCGCTGGTCAGCAGATCGGCAGCCTCGGCATCGGTACGCGCCACCAGCAGGGTCGGCACGCCCAGCACGTCCGCGGCCAGGCGCGCAGCGTTGAGCTTTTCTATCGCCTCGCGGGTCGGCACCAGCACCTTGCCGCCCATGTGGCCGCACTTCTTCACCGAGGCCAGCTGATCTTCGAAGTGCACGCCAGCGGCGCCGGCTTCGATCATCGCCTTCATCAGCTCGAACGCATTGAGCACGCCACCGAAACCGGCTTCGGCATCGGCCACGATCGGCTGCAGGAAGTCGATGTCGTCCTTGCCCTCAGCGTGGTGCAGCTGGTCGGCGCGCAGCAGCGTGTTGTTGATGCGCTTGACCACCGCCGGCACCGAATCGGCCGGGTACAGCGACTGGTCCGGATACATCTGACCGGCCAGGTTGGCGTCGGCCGCCACCTGCCAACCGGACAGGTAGATCGCCTTCAGGCCCGCCTTGACCTGCTGCATGGCCTGGTTGCCGGTCAGTGCACCCAGCGCGTTGACGAACTCGCGCTCATGCAGCGACGCCCACAGCTTCTCCGCACCCAGGCGGGCCAGCGAGTGCTCGATGTGGACGGTGCCGCGCAGGCGCACCACGTCGGCGGCGCTGTAGTTGCGCTGGATGCCTTCCCAGCGCGGGTTGGTATCCCAGTCGTGCTGGATCTGTTCGGCAGTGGGCAGCTTGCTCATGTCTTTCTCCAGTTCGGTTCGTGCGTGCAGCGGGGAGGGAAACGGCGGGATACGCGGGCGGCGATCAGTCGATGCGCGCGTAGGCCGGCAGGGTCAGGAAATCGGTCAGTTCTTCGCTGCGGCTCAGTTCGCCGAGCAGGGCGATGGCCTCGCTGATGCGCGCGCCACCGGGCAACGCAGCGGTATCGCCCAGCCGTGCCGGCAGCTGCGAAAGTGTGGAATCCAGCAGGGCCGGGTCGATCGCGGTGCCATCGTCCAGCTGCTGGCCCGGCGTATGCAGCCACTGCCACAGCTGGCTGCGGCTGATCTCGGCGGTGGCCGCGTCCTCCATCAGGTGATGGATCGGCACGCAGCCGTTGCCATCCAGCCAGGCGGCCAGGTAGCGCACGCAGACTTCCACGTTGCCTTCGAAGCCAGCGCGGGTGATGGTGCCGGGCGGCCGTGCGATCAGTTCGTCACGGCCTGCGCGCACATCCTGGCGCAGCACGCTGTGCTGGTTCGCACCGGGCATGTGTTCGTCGAAGATCGCCATCGCCACCGGAATCAGCGCCGGATGCGCGACCCAGGTGCCGTCGTGGCCGGCGGTCACTTCGCGCAGCTTGTCGGCGCGCACGCGTGCCATCGCCTGTTCGTTGGCAGCGGCATCGTTGTTGATCGGAATCTGCGCGGCCATGCCGCCCATCGCATGCGCACCACGGCGATGGCAGGTCTGGATCAGCAGTTCCGAATACGCCTTCAGGAACGGCTGGGTCATGGTCACCTGGCCGCGTTCGGGCAGCACGCGATCGGCGTGGCGGCGGAAGGTCTTCAGGTACGAAAAGATGTAATCCCAGCGCCCGCAGTTCAGGCCGACGATGCGATCGCGCAGCGCGTGCAGGATCTCGTCCATCTCGAACACCGCCGGCAGCGTTTCGATCAGCACGGTCACTTTGATCTGGCCGTGCGGCAGGCCGAGCATGCCTTCGATGTGCGACAGCGCGGTTTCCCACAACCCCGCCTCTTCCATGCTCTGCAGCTTGGGCAGGTAGAAGTACGGGCCGCGATCCTTGGCCTGCAGGGTGCGGGCGTTGTGGAAGGCGAACACCGCCGCATCGAACAGGCCGCCGGCAATGAACTGGCCATCGATGCGCACGTGCTTCTCGTCCAGGTGCCAGCCGCGCGGGCGCACGATCAGCACCGCCTGCTCGTCGTACGGGCGCAGGGCGTAGTGCTTGCCGGCCTTGCCGTTGGATGCCGGTGCGGTGTACTCGAGGTCACCACGCACTGCGGCAGCCAGCGACTGCTGACCCGCCAGCAGGTTGCGCCAGGTCGGAGAGGTCGAGTCCTCGAAGTCGGCCATGAACACCTTGGCGCCGGAGTTCAGCGCGTTGATGACCATCTTCGGGTCGGTCGGGCCGGTGATCTCGACACGGCGGTCCTGCAGCGCGTCCGGCAGCGGGGCAACGCGCCAGTCGCCGCTGCGGATCGCGGCGGTGTCTTCGCGGAAGTCCGGCAGGCCGCCCTGGTCGAAGAACGCCTGGCGCTCGCGGCGCGCCTGCAGCCGTGCCTGCCGGCCCGGTTCCACCGCACGGTGCAGCGACACCAGCAGGGCCAGCAGCGGCGCCGGCAGCAGGGTGTCCTGGCCGGCCACGCGGGTCGCCAGGGCGATGCCGGGGGTGGCCTTGCTGGCGGGGGTGGGAACAGCGGAAGCGACGGCGGACATGGGGCGACTCCAGCGGTGGGGGAACGTCTCCACGGTGCCGCCGGGGCCGAGTATTTGGCAAAACAGTTTTTGCAATGTTCTACATAAATTGTGCTAATACTTGTGACACGATGAGCACACGCCCCCCGCCAAGCCCTCGTTTTTCCTACAAATCCGACCGGCTGAAGCCGCTGCGCGCGTTCTGCCAGACCGTACGCCTGGGCTCAGTCTCACGGGCCGCTGAGGCACTTTTCGTCAGCCAGCCGGCCATCAGCCTGCAGTTGCAGGCGCTGGAACGGGAGCTGGGGGTGCCGTTGTTCGAGCGCAGCGGGCGCCGTCTGGTGCCCAGCCGCGAGGGCCAGCTGCTGTACGAAATGGCACAGCCGCTGGTGGAGAACCTGGACGGGCTGGAGGCGCGTTTCCGCGACAAGGTGCGTGGCCTGGACGCGGGCGAGCTGAACATCGCCGCCAACAGCTCAACCATCCTGTACCTGCTGCCGAAGATCGTCGAACGCTTCCGCCTGCATCATCCGGACGTGCGCCTGACCCTGCACAACGCGATCAGCGCCGACGGCACCGACCTGCTGCGCGAGGACGCCGCCGACCTGGCGATCGGTTCGATGACCGATGTGCCGGCCGACCTCAGCTACGCCCCGGCCTACCGCTTCGAGCAGGTGCTGATCGCGCCGCATGACCATCCGCTGGCCAGTGGCGGCGAGCTGGAACTGGCCGACATCGCGCGCTACCCGCTGGTGCTGCCGCCGAAGCGGCAGATCACCTACCGGCTGGTCGACCAGGTGTTCCAGCGCCACCGCATCGCCTACACCGTGGCGCTGGAGGTGGGCGGTTGGGAGGTGATCAAGCAGTACGTGGCGATGGGCATGGGCATTTCCATCGTGCCGGCGCTGTGCCTGAACGAGGCTGACCGCGAGCGGTTGGCGGCGCGTTCGATGAAACGCTGGTTCCCCGAACGCAGTTACGGGGTGATCGTGCGGCGTGGCAAGGCGTTGTCGGCGCAGGCGCGGGCGTTCATCGAGCTGATCCAGCCGGAGTTGTTCAGTCCGCGCGATTACGACCAGAGCGGGCATTCGGAGCGGTGAGGGGTTGTCGGCAGGGCTGCGCCCTGCACCTGCCGAATCAACGGCAACGGCAGAGGCAACGGCAACGTCAAAGGCAACAGCGGGGATTCCGTGGGATGGCGGGGTGGGTCCAGTTGCGGGGGACGCCGTGAACCCATCCCTGGGGGCTTGTCCGCGGCATCCATGCCGCGGACACCCCCGCAACCGGACCCACCCCGCCTTCGACAGATTTCTGCTGCTGTTGGTAGCTGCTGCTCTTGGTGGGTGTCGACCTTGGTCGACACGGTTGGTCCACGCCATGCGTGGATGACGATTCCCGGCGTCGGGCTGGATAGACTGCACCCATGTCCATCGAACTCCGCCACCTGCGCTACTTCCTCGCCGTTGCCGATACGCTGCACTTCGGACAGGCGGCGGAGCGGCTGGGTATGTCGCAGCCGCCGCTCAGCCAGCAGATCCGCCAGCTGGAGGACCTGATCGGTGCGCGCTTGTTCGTGCGCAGCCATCGTCGTGTACAGCTGACGCCTGCCGGTGAGCTGCTGCAGGAACGTGCACGCGCCATCGTGCAGCAGGTGGAAACGGCGGTGGATGAGGTGCAGCGCGCGCAGCGCGGTGAGCAGGGTGAGTTGCGCATCGGCCTGACCCGGGCCACGCCGCTGTCACCGCAGATTCCGCGTTCGATCCTGCGCTACCGCCAGCAGTACCCGCAGGTGCGACTGCAGCTGAGCGAGATGAACACCCTGCAGCAGATCGATGCGCTGCTCGCTGGCAGCCTGGACGTGGGCATCATCCGCAAGCGCGCTTTGCCGCCGGAGCTGGTGGCCCACAGCCTGTTCGTCGATCCGCTGGCGTTGATCGTGCATGCCGACCACCCTGCCCTGCGCAGGCTGTCGAAGCAGGGCACGCTGTCGCTGCGCGACTTCGCGCAGGAACCGTTCGTGGCATTCCGGCGCAGCGCCGGCGCCGGCATCCATGACCACATGATCGCGTTGTGTGCCGCCGCCGGCTTCACTCCACGCATCGTGCAGGAAGCCGGTGAGGCTTCGACGCTGATCAGTCTGGCCGCCGCCGGGCTGGGTGCGGCAATCCTGCCGTCGTCGTGCGACCACATCCGCGTGGAGGGTGCGCGCTTCGTGGCGCTTGCAGACGCCGGCGCGCATTCGGAGGTGCAGCTGGCGTGGCATCGCGAGGGGGTGACGCCGTTGATCCGCAATTTTGCTGGGCTGCTGCGCGGGGCGTTCGCGGAGGGGTGATACGGCCGACCATGCAGCTTTGGTAGATGCCAACCTTGGTTGGCCCCCCTGCCAGAGCGCCGACCAAGGTCGGCATCTACCAGAGCAGCGCCGCGCCCAAGTGGAGCGCGCGTTGGGTCACGCCGTCACCGGCTGCGGGGTGCGCTGCTGCAGCGCCCAGACGATGCCACCACCGATCAAAGTCAGCACGGCAGCGAACAGGCACACGCCCAGCCAGTCCCAGGCCGCATAGGCCAGGCCGCCGACTCCGCCCAGCACACTGGACCCGAGGTAGTAGGCAAACAGGTACAGCGCTGAGGCTTCCGCGCGCATCGCACCGGCACGGCTGCCAACCCAGCTGCTGGCCACCGAGTGGCCACCGAAGAAGCCGAAGGTCACCAGCGCGATGCCCAGCGCCATCGTGCTCAGCCATGGCATCGCCAGCAGCACGATGCCGGCACCGATCAGTGCGAACGAGATCGACAGGATGCGGCCGCGTCCGTAGCGCGCGGCCTGCTGCCCCATCCATGCCGAACTGAAGGTACCCACCAGATACACGCTGAAGATCAGTCCGACCACGGTCTGGCTGAGGTGGTACGGCGGCGCCAGCAGGTGGTAGCCCAGATAGTTGTAGAGGGTGACGAACACACCCATCAGCACGAACGAGGTAGCGAACAGCCACGGCAGGCCCGGGTCGGCGAACAGCGTGCGCCAGCGCGACGGCAACTGGCGCAGGCCATCACGGCGGGGATGGAAGTGGCGCGACGGCGGCAGCTGCAGCCACAGCAGCACGGTGCTGGCCACTGCGATGATCGAGACCACACCGATGCCCCAGCGCCAGCCCCAGTGGTCAGCGATGATGCCGGCCAGCAGGCGCCCGCTCATGCCACCAATGGCATTGCCGCCGATGTACAGGCCCATCGCCAGGCCCAGCGCGCGGCTGTCCATTTCCTCGACCAGGTAGGTCATCGCCACTGCCGGCACGCCGCTCAGCGCCAGGCCAAGCAGGGTGCGCAGCACCAGCAGCGTGGTCCAGTCGTCCACCAGCGCAGTGCTCAGCGACAGCATGGCCGAGGCCAGCAACGCAGCGATCATCAACGGGCGACGGCCGACCGCGTCGGACAGCAGGCCGGCCAGCAGCATTGCCACCGCCAGCGTGCCGGTGGTCAGCGACAGCGACATCGCGCTGCCGGCGGCGGACACGCCGAAGTGGCGGCTGAACTCGGGCAGCAGCGGCTGCACCGTGTACAGCAGGCCGAAGGTGGAGAAGCCGGCCAGGAACAGCGCCAGCGCGGTGCGGCGGAAAGCCGGTGTGCCCTGCTGGATGCGGGTCTCGGCGTCGGAGTCGACGGTGTGTAGGCGGTGCTCGACGGCCGCCGTGGTTTCGCCAGTCATGGAATCGAAGGGCCGGTGGGGACCGCCGGGCGTGGGAGGGAACGGGCCTCAGACTAGGCCCGCCCATCCAGTCGATCCATAACCTGATAGGTCAGGATTGATACACAGGAAGTATCAATTCAGCTTACAGGCGCTGCCACTCGAAGCCAGCGCCTCGGCGGTAATACACCGCCACGGCGCGGCCGTAGACCTTGTCGGCGTCGACAAAGCCGAAGAAGCGGCCATCGAAGCTGTTGCCACGGTGGTCACCCAGCACCAGCACCTTGCCGTCCGGCACCACCAGGTCGGCGATGTCCGGGCCGCCGCCCATGTCCAGGTCGAGGCTGGCATGGCGGTCGCCGAAGGCTTCCACGTCCTGCAGGTCGGCAATCTGCAGCGGCTGGCCGTTGATGCTCAGATGGCCGTCGCGCAGCTGCACGTGATCACCGGCCACTGCAGCCACGCGCTTGATCAGGCGGGTGCCGTCGGCCGGTGAATCGAACACCGCCACTTCACCGCGCTGCGGAACGCCGGTGGACATCAGTTCCTTGCCGGTGAACGGCAGGCGCAGGCCATAGGCCCGCATGTCCACCACCACCCGGTCGCCGGGCTGCAGGGTCGGCTGCATCGAGCCGCTGGGCACCACGTAGTGGTTGGCGAGGGTATCGCGGGCGGCGGCGAGCAGGCCCAGCATCACCAGCAACGGCAGCGCCTCCTTCTTCAACCAGGCAAGTGCGCGTTCGGAAAACGGGGGACGGGCAACAGCATCCATGACAGGCTCCGGGTGATTGGTAGCTGCATCAGACCACATCCGGGCGCAGGAGGTTCCGTTAGCGCCGGGCCACGCCCGGCGAGCGCGCAGCGTGGCCGTTCCAACACGCCGCCGGGCATGGCCCCGCGCTACCGATTCACGGGTTACGCAGGTTTTACGCCCCGACCCGGCCGCGGGCATCGCACCTTTACGGGCAGCACGCGCATCGTGTGCCCACCGCGCCGCAGGGCGCATTCCGCAAGGTGTTGTATGACCCTCCTGGTGATCCGCCACGCGTCTCCGTCGGCGCCGCACCCACAGCTGCCGGCGCAGCTGAGCGGCCATCGCGTGCTGTGCAGCGACTGCGCCAGCCTGTCCGAGGTGCGCCAGTGCCTGTGCCAGCCACAGGCGCGCTCGGCCGACTGGGTACTGCTGGATGTCGGCGCCGCCGACGAGGCGCAATGGCAGGCCGAAGGTGGCGCGCTGCAGGCGGCGCTGGAACGGCTGCCGGCGCAGTACATCGAGCTGCAGTCCCCCAGTGAGCCCGGCCTGGAGGCACGCCTGCGCCTGCAGCACGGTCCCGCCGCAGTGGTGGTCGACCAGCGCAGCCAGCAGGCCGGTTACCCGTTGTCGCTGGCCATCGTTGGCCGCCGTCTGGCGCAGGAGGGCTGAGCCATGTCGATCTTCATCATCCGCGGCCCGGAAGCGGCCGGTGCATTGATCCGCACGGCAATGCCGCTGCCGGCGCCGGTACTGAAGTCGTTGGTGCATCGCGCGATCGACGCCGGCACCAGCGTCGCGATCCGTGCCTGCGGTTCGGAACAGGAACTGCTGGATGCGCTGCGCGTGGCCGATCACAGCCGTGGCGAGGTGACCCTGCTTGACCCGGGTGCGTGTGCCAACAGCCTGCGTCTGCAGCGGCTGCTGCCTTACCTGCACAACGCCTACGTGGAAGTGCATGACGACGGCGCGGTGGCCGAGCCGTGCCTGCCGGCCGGTGTCGGCCAGCGCCTGGGCATCGCCGCGGGGTATGGCGCGCAGAGTTATGTGCTGGCGCTGGACATCGCGCTGGACCACCTGGGGTTGGCCGAGCAGGCGAACCGGGTGCATGTAGGGACGTGATGGCCGGGCTGCGCCCGGCACCCGGGGGTAGTGCCGGCCGCTGGCCGGCAACCTCAACAACAAAAGCAACAGCGGAGGCTGGCATTGCTTGGGATGGTGGGGTGGGTCCGGTTGCGGGGGACGCTGCAAGTACGTCCATGTAAGCTCGGTCGCGCCATCCATGGCGCTCACGCCCCCGCAACCGGACCCACCCCGCCTTCGACACGTTTCCGCGACCTATCGGAATGGCATGGCCTGCTCTGGGTGGGTGTCGACCTTGGTCGACACATGGATCCACGCCATGCGTGGATGAGCGACACAACGAAAAACGGCGGGGTTGCCCCCGCCGTTCTTTCTTTCGTACTTCAGGCAGCGCTTACTTCAGGCCGCGGAACTTCAGCAGCGGCTCCACCGACGGGTCCTTGCCGCGGAAATCGCGGTACAGGGTCGACAGCTCCACGCTGTTGCCGCGCGAGAGGATCTTGTCGCGGAATTCCTGGCCATTGGCGGCGGTCAGGCCACCGTGTTCGGTGAACCACTGGTAGGCGTCATGGTCCAGCACTTCGGCCCAGAAGTAGGCGTAGTAACCGGCCGAATAACCACCACCCCAGATGTGGTCGAAGTAGGTGGTGCGGTAACGCGGCGGCACCTGCGGCAGGTCGACCTTGAACTTCTTCAGTGCGCTGGCTTCAAACGCACCGACATCCTGCAGCGGCGCATCGGCCTTCTGCGTGTGCCAGGCCAGGTCCAGCAGCGCGGCCGACAGGTACTCGGTGGTCGCATAGCCCTGGTTGAAGCTGCGTGCCTTGAGGATCTTGTCGACCAGTTCCTGCGGCATCGCCTCGCCGGTCTTGTAGTGCTTGGCGTAGTTGGCAAACACCTTCGGATCCAGCGCCCAGTGCTCGTTGAACTGCGACGGGAACTCGACGAAGTCACGCGAAGTGGCGGTGCCGGCGATCGACGGGTATTTCACGTTCGAGAACATGCCGTGCAGCGCATGGCCGAACTCATGGAACATCGTGGTGACGTCGTCGAAGCTGATCAGCGCAGGCTGGCCGTCGGCCGGCTTGGTGAAGTTGCAGACGTTGTAGACCACCGGCTTGGCACCGGTCAGGCCGTCCTGTTCGACGAACACGTCCATCCATGCGCCGCCGGACTTGGTGTCACGCTTGAAGTAGTCGGTGTAGAACAGGGCCAGCGAAGTGCCGTCCTTGTCGAACACTTCGTATACCTTCATGTCCGGGTTGTAGGTCGGAATGTCGGTACGCGGCTTGAAGGTGATGCCGTACAGCTGGGTGGCGGCGTAGAAGACGCCGTTCTGCAGCACGTTGTCCAGTTCGAAGTACGGCTTGATCTGCGACTCGTCCAGATCGTACTTGGCCTTGCGCACCTGTTCGGCGTAGAAATCCCAGTCCGAAGCAGCGACCTGGAAACCACCCTTCTGCGCGTCGATCACCTTCTGGATCTCGCCGGCTTCGGCACGCGCCTTGGCCGTCGCGGCCGGCACGGTGTCGGTCAGCAGCTTGAGCGCAGCGGCCGGGGTCTTGGCCATCTGGTCGCCCAGCTGGTAGTCGGCGAAGGTGTCGAAGCCGAGCAGCTTGGCCTTCTGCGCACGCAGCTGTGCCAGGCGCTGTACGGTCTGCCGGGTGTCGTTGGCATCGCCACGCTCTGCGCGGGTTTCCGAAGCCTTCAGCACCGCGGCGCGCTGGTCACGATCGGTCAGCGAACCGAGCACCGGCTGCTGGGTGGTGTTCTGCAGCGGCAGCAGGAACTTGCCATCCAGCTTGCGGTCCTTGGCGGCAGACGCAGCGTTGTTGATCGCATTGTCGTCCAGGCCGGCCAGCTTGGCCTTGTCGTCGACGACCACGGCGGCAGCGGCGGTAGCGGCCACCAGGCGGGTGTGGAACTGGGTGGAGAGGGTGGTCTCTTCCACGTTGAGCTTGCGCAGGCTCGCCTTGTCGGCGTCGGACAGCTGGGCACCGGCGCGCACCAGGCCGTCGTAGTAATGCTCGACCAGGCGCTTCTGCACCGGGTCCAGTTCCAGCGTGTCACGCTGGTCGTACAGCGACTTCACGCGCGCGAACAGCTTCGGGTCGAGGTTGATCTCGTCCTGGTGCGCGGCCAGCTTCGGTGCGATGTCTTCCTGGATCTTCTGGCGCGCTTCGGTGCCGTCGGCCTGGACCAGGCCGAAGAAGATGCGCGACACGCGGTTCAGGGTCTCGCCGCTGCGCTCCATCGCCACCAGCGTGTTGTCGAAGGTGGCCGGCTCAGGGTTGTCGGCGATCTTGCGGACATCAGCCAGGTGCTGGCGCATGCCTTCTTCGAAGGCCGGCAGGTAGTCGCTGTCCTTGATCTTGTCGAACTGCGGCGCCTGGAACGGCAGCGTGCTGGCGCTCAGCAGCGGGTTGGTGGAGGCTTCGGCCGGCTGCTGGGCCGGGGCTTTCTGGGCATCGGACACGGGGGTGGACTCCTTGCCGGAACAGGCCGCCAGCGCCAGGCTGATGGCGGCGGCCAGGACTACGGTACGCGACATGTAAAACGCTCCTTGGGCAGACGGTATGGGATACCAGCCGTCCACCCTACTCCTGTCGCGCACGCCCGGCATGTGCCGGACGTGGCGTCTAGGCAGCGGCGCGCGGCCGACTCAGACCGTGCCGCGGGTCTTGCCGATCCAGGGCCGGTAGAACTCGCGGATCGCCGCCATGTCGGCTGCGTCGTCTCCACTGGGACGGAACACCGGGCCGATGCCGATGATCTTTTCCGGGTAATGGAAATACGCCGCCAGAACCGGCACGTCAGCCATCCGCGCGATCTTCAGGAAACCGGCCTTCCAGTCCTTCACCGCCTTGCGCGTGCCTTCCGGGGTGATGGCAAACCACATCTTCTCGTTGTTGCGCAGCAGGTCCACCGCCTGGCCCACCGTGCCCTGCGGCGAACTGCGGTCCAGCGGGATCACGCCCAGCTTGTGCAACAGGGGGCCCAGTGGCCACCAGAACAGCGAGGCCTTGCCCAGCACCTTGACCTTCATGCCCAGTGCGATCTTGGCCGCCATACCCCACAGGCCATCCCAGTTGGACGAATGCGGGGCGATGATGAAGACCAGCTTCGGGATGTCGGGCAGGGTGCCGGTAACCTTCCAGCCGCCCATGCGCAGCGTGCAGCGCGCCAGCCAGCGCAGGAAGCGGTTGGGTTTGACCTGCGGCATGTTCGGCGGAATGGCCGGCAGCAACGGCGTCGGGTTGTTCAAGCAATCACTCCCAGTCACGTGATGAGCGCCCGCGCTTGACCTGCGCGCGCCCGCGTTTGGCGTCCAGACGACGCAGTTTCGACCCGAGGGTCGGCTTGGTGGCCTTGCGTGGCTTGGGCACGTGCAGCCCGGCCTGGATGAAGGCCGCCAGCCGATCGCGCGCATCCTCGCGATTGCGATCCTGGGTACGGAATCGTTGCGCGTCGATGA
Organism: Stenotrophomonas sp. 22DLJC03; assembly: GCF_056861405.1. NCBI lineage: Bacteria > Pseudomonadati > Pseudomonadota > Gammaproteobacteria > Lysobacterales > Lysobacteraceae > Stenotrophomonas > Stenotrophomonas sp. 22DLJC03. The sequence continues at coordinate 171,420 of NZ_JBSPUG010000004.1, read as the reverse complement.
CCAGCACGCCTTCGCCGGTCATGCGCCGGTCGCGCCGCGCCAGCAGGCGTTCGCGCAACGGTTCGGGCAACGAGGGCGAGCCGGCCACATCGAAACGCAGTTCCACCGCGGTGGAAACCTTGTTGACGTTCTGGCCACCGGCACCACTGGCACGTACGAAACGCTCGACGATCTCGCCGTCGGGGATTTCAAGCTGCGCGCTGATGGTGACCGGTCCACTGCCCATCCGCGCATTGTAGCGGCAGCCACGCGACGGAGTGCGTCATTGCGCACCGTATGCCGCCGATCAGGTACCGAACACGCCGCCTTCGCCTCGGCTGCCGGTATGCTGGCCGTCCCATGTACTGCAGGAAGCCCCGCATGACCCGCACCACACCCGCCCTGCCGTCCCTGCTGCGCCGCGCCGCCCTGCTGCTGGCGCTGGCCGTGGCCAGCGTTCCGGCACTGGCCGCCCCGCCGACCGATGGCGACATCAACCGCCTGCTGTCAGCCTCGCGCGCGCAGAGCATGATCGACACCATGCTGCCGCAGATCGAGGCGATGCAGCAGCAGCAGTTCCAGCAGGTGGCCGCGCAGCGCCAGCTCAACGCCCAGCAGCAGGAGCAGCTGAAGCGGATCCAGGCGCGGACCAGCCAGACCCTGCGCCAGGCCCTGTCGTGGCAGCAGCTGCGGCCGATGTACGTGGACCTGTACAAGAAGACGTTCAGCAAGGAAGACGTGCTGGCGATGGCCGAGTTCTACGAGAGCGCCGCCGGCCAGAGCCTGCTGGACAAGACCCCGGCCCTGATGCAGAACGTGATGGTGGCGATCCAGGCCCGCATGCAGCCGTTGTTCGCGGACCTGCAGAAGGACCTGGAAGCGATCGTCAACGAGCCGGAAAAGAAGTGAGGTAGTGCCGGCCGCTGGCCGGCTCCAGTACATCTGGAATCGCGTAGCTGTCGGCCAGCGGCCGGCACTACCGTCAAGCGGTATCCACCTGCCAACCGAACAGGTCCAGCGCCTTCTGGAACCCGCCGTCCAACGGCGCACGCACGTCCACCGTGCCACCGTCCGGATGCGGGAAGCGCAGGCGCTCGGCGTGCAGCAGCATGCGGTGTACGCCCTGCATGCGGAAGATGCGGTTGTGCCGGCCATCACCGTGGCTGGTGTCGCCGATCATGTGGTGCGACAGGTGCTTGAGGTGCCGGCGGATCTGCCGGAAACGCCCGGTCTGCGGCTGGCAGCGCAGCAATGCATAGCGCGAACTGGTGAACTCTCCGATCGGCACTGACAGCTCGCCGGTGGCCAGGCGCTGGAAGTCGGTCACTGCCGGCTTCTTCACCGGCTTGCCCGGGCCACCGTCGAGGTCGTGGTCGACCCGCCAGGACAACTCGGCCGGCCAGCCACGGCAGACCGTCAGGTAGTCCTTGGCCACTTCACCGCCCATCAGCGCCTTGCCCAGCGCGCTGGCGGTCTCGCGGTCGAAAGCCAGCAGCAGACAGCCGCTCGTCGCCCGGTCCAGGCGATGCACGAGGAAGATCGGGCGACCCAGCTGCTCGCGCAGGCGGTCGGCCAGGAAGTCGTCTTCGCCACGGGCCAGCTTGCTGTCGTGGACCATCAACCCGGCAGGCTTGTTGACCACGGCCAGGCGCTCATCCAGGTGCAGCAGCTGCAGGGGCGCGGTGTCGGTCTCGACCGCGGCGAGGGTATCGGGTTCGGTGCTCACCGCGGGATTATACGGCTGCCCTGATCGGGGTCAGATGCGCCGGTCAGGCGTTGCGCACAGCCAGCAACTCGCCGTTGCCCACCGGCACCAGGCTGGTGCTGAAGTCCGGATCAGCATCCAGCAGCACGCGCAGCGGTTGCATCTCTTCCGCATGCGAGGTGGCGTTGTCCACCACCAGCAGGCCACCGGGGCGCAGCACGCGGCGCAGCTGCGGCCACCAGCCGGCGTACTGCCCGCGGTCCGAATCGAGGAACAGCAGGTCGATGCAGGCATCGGCGGCCTGCGCCAGCCAGAGCCCGGCATCGCCATGGACCAGGCTGATGCGATCACCCAGGCCACTCCGTGCAAACGTGGCTCGCGCCATCGCCACCTTGTCGTCGGCGTACTCCAGCGTGGTCACGTGGCCGTCGATGGCGGCGGCGGCCTCGGCCAGCCACAGCGTGGAATAGCCGTTGGACGTACCGATTTCCAGCACCCGGTGAGTGTTGCCGAATCGCACCAGAACCGACAGGAATTCACCGGTGTCAGGCGTGATGTTGAGCATGCGTCGGCCGCGCTCGCTTTCGCGTGCGTCGTTGTCGGCGCCGAAGCGGACCAGCTCGTCCTTGAGCGCTCTCAGCACGGGGCCTACTTCCACCACGCGCGCAGCAGCGCGACCGCACCGACCGCACCGGACAGCCAGCTCCACATCGGCAGGTCACCCCAGTACCAGCCCGGCGGCTGCACCACATACATCAGTGCGGCGATGGCCAGCAGGCCGACACCGGTGATCGCACCCACCGCGCGCTTCTGCAGGCGCTGCACGCTGGCATCCAGTGCGGCCAGGTCGCGCGAACGCATCGACAGTTCGTGGCGTCCTTCCACCTGCTGGGTCAGCCAGGCGTGTACCAGGCGCGGCATGTCCGGCGCGTGGGTCATGATTTCCAGCAGCCGCTTGCCGATCTCGCGCACCACGCGGCGCGGGCTGTAGCGCTCGCGCAGGATCTTCGCCAACACCGGCTTGGCCACCGCCCAGATGTCGATCTGCGGGTCGAGCTGGCGGCCGACGCCTTCGATGTTCAGTAGGGTCTTCTGCAGCAGGATCAGCTGCGGCTGCAGGGTCAGCTGGTAACGCTGGGCCACGCGGAACAGCTTCATCAGCACTTCGGCCAGCGAGATCTGCGACAGCGGCCGGGTGAAGTACGGCTCGCACACCGAACGCACGGCGGCCTCGAGATCATCGATGCGCACGTTGTCCGGCATCCAGCGCGCCTGCACGTGCAGTTCGGCGATGCGGCGGTAATCGCGGTTGAAGATGGCCATGAAGTTCTCGGCCAGGTAGTACTGATCTTCCTGGGAGAGCTGGCCCATGATGCCGAAGTCCAGCGCGATGAAGCGCGGGTTGGCGCGGCGCGACGGATCGGTGTCGACCCAGATGTTGCCGGCATGCGCGTCGGCATGGAAGAAGTTGTCGCGGAACACCTGGGTGTAGAACACCCGCACCCCCTTGGCAGCCAGTGCCTTGCGGTCGATGCCCGCCTTGTCCAGTGCAGCAATGTCATCGGAGGGGATGCCCCACACGCGCTCCAGGGTCAGCGCGCGCTCGGCGGTGTGGCTCCAGATCACTTCCGGCACGTACAGGTCGTCGCTGTTTTCCCAGAAGCGGCGCAGCACGCTGGCATTGGCGCCTTCGCGCTGCAGGTCCAGCTCGGCGGACAGAGTGTTTTCGACTTCGGCCACCACTTCGCGCGGACGGATCTTGTCGGCGCGCGGATGGGTGCGCTCGACCAGGGCAGCCAGCGAATTGAGCAACGCGATATCGGCGTCGATCTGCTTCTCGATGCCCGGGCGCAGCACCTTGACCACCACCTGGCGGCCATCGGCCAGCGTGGCCGCGTGCACCTGTGCGATCGACGCCGAGGCCAGCGGCTCGGTGTCGAAGCTGGCGAAGGCCTCGCTGACCGGCAGGCCGAGCGCTTCTTCGACGATGCGGCGTGCGGTCTCGCCATCGAACGGCTTGACGCGGTCCTGCAGCAGGGTCAATTCATTGGCCACGTCCGGCGGCACCAGGTCGCGGCGGGTGGACAGGATCTGGCCGAACTTGACGAAGATCGGGCCGAGATCCTGCAGTGCCAGGCGCAGGCGTGCACCGCGCGACTGAGCAGCGATGTCGGCCGAAGCGCGCGGCACGAACGGCTTGGCCAGGCGCAGCCAGCGCTCGGCGGGGGTGCCCTGCAGCAGGTCGTCCAGGCGGTAGCGCAGGATCACCCGGCCAATGCGGCTGGCGCGCAGCACAGCCTTCATGCGGCACCCCGCAGGCGCTGTACGCGCGCGCCGAGACGTTCGACGTCATCGCGCAGCACGTCCACATCATCATGGAAGGCATCCAGCTCAGCGCGCGGCACCACGTCGCGCGATTCCTCGGTGATGAATTCGGCGGCGCTGTGGGCCAGGTCGATCGCGCCCTGCCGCGCGTGCTGCAGAGCGCTGCGCAGGGTGTTGGCAACCTGCACGCCCAGCACCTCGCCGAACACGCTGACGAAGGGCTGTTGCCAGTCCGGATCGAAGCCCTTGGCGAGCTGCTGCAGGCGGCGCGCCAGTTCGGCATCGCCGGCCACGCGCACGCGGCCCTTGCCGTTGTTGTCGGCGCGCCGTGCACTGGCCAGCAACGGCAGCTGCGCGAGCACGCCGGCCAGGCTGCTGCGCACGGCCAGATCGGCTTCCTGTGCGTCCACTGGACCGACCCGCAGCTGGTCGCCATCGACACTGATGCGCATCGCCAGAGAGGGCGCTTCCAGGGTCAGGTCGATATGCCGGCCATCCAGGCTGGCCAGCGCGTGGCGGGTATCCGGATCCAGCGCCAGCGCGCGGTTCAGGGCGGTCTGCAGGGCGCGGCCGGCGACCGGCTTGAGTGACTTGAGCAGGGAGAGAGCCATGTGTGCATTCTACCTGCGTGGGTGGGGGGCTTGGGCCGGGCTGCTGCCCGGCACCCGCAGAGGCCACTGCCAGAGCAACATCAAAGGCTGGCTTCCTGTGGGGAGGCGGGGTGGTGTGGGTTTACGGGGACGCCGTGAACCCGTCCATGGGGCTTGGTCGCCGCTTGCTCGTGTGCGCTGTCCTGCGCACACGGCAAGACCGGGGTTGGGCGTCCTGCCCAACCCGCCCGAGGCATGCCTCGGGCCCATGCGGCTCACGCCCCCGCAACCGGACCCACCCCGCCTTCGACAGGTTCCTGCGATCTGTCAGGCTATCCGGGGTCGGATCCCGTTGCTGCGCAACGGGCTCTGACCCCAATGCTGATGGCATCTCGCGTTGGTAGATGCCGACCTTGGTCGGCGCTGGATTTCCGGGAGCCAACCAAGGTTGGCCGCTACTTGAGCCGGCCGCCAGGCGGTTCATCTGTGCCTCACCTGAGCGGCAATGGAAGGTTCATGCTGTACGGCCACGCAACGTAAAGGACATCGCAACACCATGGCACGGACCCGGGTCGGCATCATCTTCGGTGGCAAGTCTTCCGAGCACGAAGTTTCGCTGCAGTCGGCGAAGAACATCCTCGATGCGCTTGATCGCGAGCGCTTCGAGCCGGTGCTGGTCGGCATCGACAAGCAGGGCCAGTGGCATCTGAGCCAGCCGGATACCTTCCTGATCAATGCCGATGATCCGTCGCGCATCGCGCTGCATCGGTCCGGCACGTCGCTGGCGGTACGCCCGGGTGCCGAGCAGTCACAACTGCAGCCGTCCGATGCAGCCAGTGCGCTGGGACAGATCGATGTGGTGCTGCCGATCGTGCATGGGCCGCTGGGCGAGGACGGTGCGTTGCAGGGCCTGCTGCGCATGGCCAACCTGCCCTTCGTCGGTTCGCCGGTACTGGGCTCGGCGGTGGCGATGGACAAGGACGTGACCAAGCGCCTGCTGCGCGACGCCGGGCTGCAGGTGGCACCGTGGCTGTGCATCCGTCGCCATCAGGCGGCGGCAGTCGATGTCGATGCGGTGATCGCGCAGCTCGGCCTGCCGTTGTTCGTGAAGCCGGCCAACCAGGGTTCGTCGGTGGGTGTGAGCAAGGTCAAGGATGCGGCGGGCTTCGCCGGGGCACTGGAACTGGCGCTGCGTTATGACCACAAAGTGCTGGTGGAATCGGCGGTGGTCGGCCGTGAGATCGAGTGCGCGGTGCTGGGCAACGAACTGCCGCAGGCCAGCCTGTGCGGCGAGGTGGTGGTACACGACGAGTTCTACGCCTACGACACCAAGTACATCAACGAGGATGGCGCCGAGGTGGTGGTGCCGGCGGATATCGATGCCGCAACCCAGGCGCGCATCCAGCAGATCGCGCTGCAGGCCTACCAGGCGCTGGAGTGTGCGGGCATGGCGCGCGTGGATGTGTTCCTCACCGCAGACGGTGAGATCGTCATCAACGAGGTCAACACGCTGCCGGGCTTCACCCGCATCAGCATGTACCCGAAGCTGTGGGGCGCCAGCGGTGTGGACTACACCACGCTGATCACGCGCCTGATCGAACTGGCGCTGGAGCGCCATGAAGCCGATCGCGGATTGCACAGCGCCGTGTAGGGGCGCTCTCTGTAGAGTCGAGCATGGCTCGACTCTACAAAGGAGCGTACCGGCCAACGGTCGGCACCCACCGGAAAGAGCAGTGCCGGCCAGCGGCCGGCACTACCCTGCGGTCTTCTAACCGCGCTTGCGGAACATCGAGATCACTGCCAGTACCAGGAACACAACGAACAGGATCCAGGCAATGTTGCTGGCGGCACCGGCGATGCCGGAGAAGCCGAGCACGGCGGCGATGATGGCGATGACGAAGAAAATAACGGCGTAATGCAGCATGGTGCTCCTCGCAGATGTCCGGGCCGTTGGATGGCGTGGGTCCATCCTCCCGATTCGGCGGTGTGCAACCAGTGATGGCAGGCTCTGCGCGTGATGAAGTCTTCAGCGCCGTGAGCCTGACGTCATGACGCAGCCTTCAGCCTGCGCAGCCCTTCTTCAATGCTGACCTGCGGCACGTAGCCGAAATCGCGGCGCGCCGGTTCCATGCTGTACCAGTGAGGTGTGCACAGCTGCTCGGCCAGGAAGCGGGTCAACGGCGGCTCGCCGCGCAGGCGCAGCAGCGGCCACAGCCGTTCGCAGGCCGCACCAATGCGATAAGCGGTCTTGAAGCTGATCGCCTTGTCCACCGTCGGTGCACCCACAGCGGCCAGCAGCTTGTTGACCAGCTCGCGCATCGGCAGCGGTTCGCCGTTGGAAATGAAGTAGGCCTTGCCCGCACACGCTGCACCCGGGGCCAATGCCTCGAAAGCGAGGAAGTGCGCGAGCGCGGCGTTGTCGATGTAAGTGGTATCCACCTTGTTGTTGCCATCGCCGACCAGGCGCAGGCGGCCCTGCCGTGAACGTTCGGCCAGGCGCGGCACCAGCTGCTGGTCGCCCGGGCCCCAGATCAGGCGCGGGCGCAGCGCCACCGTCGCCAACGAGGCGTCGTTGGCCGCCAGCACGCGCTGTTCGGCAATCGCCTTGGTCGCCGCATACGGCGCCTGGAAATCTTCGCCGTACGGGACTTCGTCGGCACCCAGGCCCTCCACCGGATGGGTGGCGCGGTGGGTAACACTGGGCGTGGAGGTGTAGACCAAGCGGCTGATGCCATGTGCACGGCAGGCCGCGATGACGTTGTCGGTGCCGACCACGTTGGCCTGGTGGTAGCTGTCATAGCTGCCCCAGGCGCCGGCCTTCGCACCGTTGTGGAATACCGCATCGACGCCGGCCACTGCATGCAGCACCGCCTGCGCATCGGCCAGATCGCCGCGGATCTGGCCCACGCCCATGGCCTGCAGTTCCGGGTAGTGGCTGCGGTTGAACGCCAGCACCTGGTGGCCACGTTCGACCAGACCGCGGCACAGCGCCTGGCCAAGGAAACCACCACCACCGGTGACCAGGATCTTCATGCGCGCTTCTCCAGTTCGGCGCTGGCCCAGACGGCGAGCTTCTCGCGGCCGATCTTGGCGTTGTGACGGATATCAACGGGGAACGCCGGATGCACCAGGAAGTGCTGCAGGCCGGCTTCTGGCGCGCGGGCTGCTGCGTGCGCACGCAGCGCTTCCTGCAGCGCCGGGCTGTCTGACTGACCACGTTGCAGTTCCACGCACAGCACCGGCACCTGCGCACCGGCCGGACCAACACCGACCAGCGCCGTGCGCGCAACCCCGGGCACGGTATTGAACACCGGCTCGACCTGCTCGGTGTACAGCGGCCCATGCGCGGTTTCCACCCGATGGGTCTTGCGGCCGCAGAACCACAGACGACCCTGCGCATCGAAGTAGCCGACGTCGCCCATGCGATGCACGACGCGCACGCTGCCATCAGCCAAGGTCTCGCTGATCTTCGCCGCCGCGGTGGCCTGCGGGCGGTTGAAGTAGCTGTCGGTGGCGGTCGGTCCGGCCACGGTGATCTCGCCCACCTCGCCCACCGCCAGCACACGCGCCTGCGACCAGTCCGGCAGCGGTGCGTCATCGATGGCGATGATGCGCACCTCGTTCGGCTCGACCACGCTGCCCACGCAGGTACCGGCGCCGGCCTCGGTAGCAGCACGGGTGCGCTCCAGCTCGCGGCCCTCCACCACCGCCACCGGCAAGCATTCGGTGGCGCCATACGGGGTCCAGAACTGCGCATCGGCGGGCAGCAGACTGCGGATGGTAGCGACCACATCCGGCGGCACCGGCGCACCGGCCGAGGTCACCCGGGTCACCGTTGGCAGGGGCCGGCCGTGGCGGGCCAACACCCGCATCAGCGCCGGCGAGCCGAACAGCTGGGTCACCCCGAAGCGCTGGATCGCGTCATGCAGCCGCGCAGGGTCGGCCTGCGCCGGCCGGGTCGGGTCCATGTCCGGAATCACCGAGGTCAGGCCCAGCGCCGGGTCGAACAAGGCAAACGGCGGGAAGGTCGGCAGGTCCACGCCGCCCGCTTCCATGCCGAAGGCGCTGCCCAGCAGCTGGATCTGGCCGACAAAGTGGCGGTGGCGGTAAACCACGCCCTTGGGCACGCCGGTCGAGCCGCTGGTGAACAGGATCGCGGCCATGTCCTCGCCATCGGTAGCGGCCAGCATCGGCCCCCTGTTGGCGCCAGCGCGTTCCAGCGCGGCCAGAGTGGTTCCGCCCCAGCCCAGGCGCCGACCGACGGTGACCAGACGGGTTGCCGACGGTGCCCAGCGCAGCGCCAGCCGCGCCACATGGGCCAGCGGAATGCCGATGAAGGCTTCCGGCTGCGCCTCGTCCAGGCACTGCTTCAGCGCGCGCTTGTCGATGCCCGGGTCGACCAGTACCGGCACCGCGCCCAGCTTGAACAGCGCGAACATCAGCAGGAAGAACTCCGGCGACGGCCGCACCATCACCACCGTGCGCACCCCGCGGCCGATCCCATAGCCGGCCAGGCCGGCGGCCATGGCGTCGCTGCGGGCGTCCAGCTGGCGGTAATCCAGGGTCACATCGTAGGCGGCCATGCCGTTGCCGGCGCCGCGGCGGCCAGGGCAGCGGATGGCGATCTGGTCGGGGCGTTCACGCGCCAGTTCAGGCAAACGGGCGGCAATGTTGCAGGATCGGTTCATCCGTTCATTGTCGCCGCTTACGGAATTTCTTGCGCGGCGGCCCACTTCGTGGAAAATCCGCACCCTCGTTCCTGATTCCGACTGCCGCCCGGGGCGGCTTGCCCATGCAACATCCCTGCATGACCTGCGGCGCCTGCTGCACTCAATACCGCGTGGCCTTCCACTGGATGGAATCGGACGAGGTCACTCCCGGTGGCGTCCCCCACCAGCTGACCGAGGTGCTCGATCCGCACCGGCTATGCATGCGCGGCACCCACTCCAAGCCGGTGCGCTGCGTGGCGCTGGATGCGCAGATCGGCGTGTACTCACGGTGCACCATCCACCCCAACCGGCCCAGCGTGTGCCGCGAGGTGGATGCGTCGTGGGAATACGGCAAGGCCAGCCCGCAGTGCGACAAGGCCCGTATCGCCTATGGGCTGGATCCGTTGACCCTGGCCGACTGGCGCTGGCGCGACGAAGCGGGCAACGACGACGACCATCCGGACGACAACGGCAACAGCCCGTCTTCGCCGCCGCAGGCGCCGATCGCGGCGTAGTGATGGTGCCGGCCACTGGCCGGCAACTTCATGAACCCGGCGCGCATTGCGCGCTTGCCGGCCAGCGGCCGGCACTACCGGGATCCGATCAGATCGGGTTGGCGTCCAGGAACGCCCGGATCTCCGGCACCAGCACGTCGTGCTTGTCTTCCAGCACGTAATGCCCGGCATCCTCGAAGGCGTGCACCTGGGCCTTCGGCAGCGCGGCCTGGAAACCCTTCAGGAAGTGGTGGTCGAACACGAAGTCGCGCAGGCCCCAGCCGAGGAAGGCCGGGCGGTCGGCGAACGACGGCAGCGCCTTGCCGGCCCGTTCCAGCAGCGACCAGGCCTTGTCGGCCGGCGACAGCGGAATGTCCTGCATGAAGCGGATGGTGCTGATGCGGTTGGCGTAGTTGTTGTACGGCGACACGTAGGCGCGGCGCACATCGGCCGGCATCTTCCGCTCCACGCCCAGCCACGAGGCACCGGACGAGAACGCGTTGAAGGTGCGGATGATCCACTCGCCGATCTTCCAGTGGCGGCCCAGCGCGATCTGCCACGGCATCTTCTTCGCCGCCGGCATCGGGAACGCGGCCGTGTTGAGCACCACCAGGCGCTTCACCTGGTCATGGTGCGACAGCGCCCAGCCGAAGCCGATCATGCCGCCCCAGTCGTGCACGGCCAGCGTCACCGGACCGGTGATGCCCAAGTGCTTCAGCAACGCGTCCAGATCATCCACGCGCGACTGCAGCGTGTACTCGTAGCGGCTGTCATCGGGCTTGTCCGACAGGCCCATGCCGATGTGGTCCGGCACGATGCAGCGGTACGTGTCCGACAGTCCGGACACCAGCGTGCGCCAGTAATAGCTCCACGACGGGTTGCCGTGCACCATCACCACCACCTCGCCATCGCTCGGACCTTCGTCGAGATAGTTCATCGACAGGCCAGGGCGGACCTCGAAACGCTGCGGGTGGGCGGGGTAACCGGGAAGCTGGGACATCGGATCGCACCTGTAGAAAGGGCCGGTAGAACCGGCCCTTGGACACTTGGAAAAATCATCGCTGCGCGTCGCGGGCGGTTGGCTGGTGGGTGCGGACGGCGCCCGCCAGGCAATCGCGCAGCAGGTCAGCGGTGACTTTTTTACCAGACCACTTCAGCCATCGAGCAGTTCAGGCCCGAGCCGATGCCCAGAAGCGCGATGCGATCGCCCTTCTTCAGCTTGCCCAGCTGCTTGAGCTTGCTCAGCACGATCGGCACCGAGGCCGGGCCGATGTTGCCGTGCTCGCCGAAGATGGTCATGACCTTCTTCGGGTCGATGCCGAAGTTCTTGATGAACGCAGCGGTATGCGGCTGGCTGACCTGGTGGATCACGAACTGGTCCAGCTCTTCCACGGCCCAGCCCAAGGCGATCTTGGCGGCGGTGAAGGTCTTCTGGGCCAGCTTGATGCCTTCGATCAGCAGCAGGCGGGTATCGGTGACCATGCGGTCCAGGTTGCCCAGGCACAGCTGGTTCCACTCGGTGGCCGAGCGGGTCACGCCGCCCTTGTAGCGCGGTGCATCCGGCACCAGCTCCGAGCGCGCCATCACCATCGCGGCGGCACCCGAACCGGTGGTCAGGGCGGCCAGTTCGTTGCGGAAGTCGTCGGCGGTGACGTCCGGGGCGGTCATCCGCTCCAGGGTCTTCTCGTACACCAGGTTGGCGGTCTCGCCGTCCACCACCAGCGCGTAGTCGATGTCACCGCGCTCGATCATGCGCGCCGCGATATCCATGCCGTTGATGAAGGCCAGGCAGGCATTGGCGACGTCGAAGGTCATGCACTCGTCGCTGACGCCGAGGTTGCCGGAGACGATCGACGCAGTGGACGGCTCCAGGTAGTCGCGGCTGACCGAGGTGTTGACCAGCAGGCCCACCTGCGTCGCATTGATGCCTGCGTCTTCCAGCGCCTTGCGGCCGGCCATGGTGGCGGCGTCGGAGGCCAGCACGCCGTTGTCCCACAGGCGGCGGGCATGGATGCCGGCGATATCGCCGAGCACGTCGGTGCGGATACCAAGGCGATCCAGCGTCGGCTGCAGCCGCTCGTTGATTTCCTTGGTCGTCAGCGTATGCGGCGCATCAACGTGTGCCAGGCCGGCGATCGAGACATTCTTGAAGAGCATCGAGGTTAGCGCCAAGGCTCAGGCAAAAGGGGGCGCTATTCTATAACTCCCGGGGCCTTCACCGCATCTTTACGAATTCAGGCTTGGCCGTATGGTGAAGCATTCAGCGCGGCGGGCACTGGAATGCGGCGAAGCGCTGGCTGCCCTCGGCCGGTGCGGCAGCGGCCTGCACGGCATTGGCACCGGCGCTCGGGGCCTCGTTGCGGGCCAGGGTTTCCAGCTCTTCCTGCACGCGCAGCGGGTTGCGGTTGTAGAAACCGACCTTGCTCTTCACCGTGACCACCACCTCGCCCTTGGCGATGCAACCGGCCGGAACCGGGCCTGCCGGCAGCACGCGGGTCGTCTTGCCCGCCGGTTCGATCGGCACCCAGGTACAGGCGGTGACGGTGAGCAGCAGGGAGGAAAGCAGCAGAACGCGCATGGGCAGATCCTGGAAGGGTATGGGGGGATTCTGCCTGAACAGCCTGAATCGGGGGTAGCCCGTGGGCGGGGTCAGATCCCTCGCAGGGGGCTCTGACCCCTTCAGAAGTTGCCGGCCAGCGGCCGGCACTACCAAGGGGAGCCGGCCCGCCACATGGCGGGCCGGGTCTTGCCTTATTTCATTTCTTGACCGGATTGCCTTCGGCGTCGATCACCGTCACCTCACCCAGATTCAGCGCACGCACCGCCGCTTCAGTCTGCTTGAGGTCACCCACCACCACCCAGGTCAGCGCCTGCGGCTTGATCTCGGCGGCGGCCTGCTGCACCTGTGCCGGGGTCATCGACTCGATCTCGGCCTTGCGACGCAGCACGTAGTCGTCCGGGCGCTTGAACTGCACGATCGAACCGATGGTCGAAGCCACCGCGCTGGCGGTCTCGTAGGCCCCAGGCAGGCTCAGGGTCTGGATGTTGCGGATGCGGTTGACCTCGGCGGCGGTGGCCGGCTTGCTGCCATCGGCGAACGCGGCAATTTCCTTGCGCATTTCCGCCATCGCCGGGCCGGTCTTGTCGATCTGCACCGGCGCGCTGGCCATCCACGGGCGCTGGCCCACCGAGTTGATCGCGCTGCTGCGCGCACCGTACGACCAGTGCTTGTCCTCACGCAGGTTCATGTTCAGGCGCGAGGTGAAGTCGCCGCCGATCACGCCGTTGGCGATGTCGAAGCGGGTCGAGCTGGTGGCGCTGGACGGCGCCACCACCTGGCCGGCGAACAGGTTGGCCTGCACCGCGCCCGGCTGGTCGATCAGGAACACGCGCGGGCCCTTCGGCAATGCGACGTCGGTGGCCGCCTTCACCTGCGGGGCGTCGCCGGCAGCCTTCCAGTCGCCCAGCTGCTTGTCCAGCAGCGGCACGATCTCGGCCAGGGTGGTGTCACCGACCACGATCAGGGTGCCGTTCTGCGGACGCAGCCAATCGTGGTGGAAGTCGACCAGGTCTTCGCGGGTCAGGCCGTTGATCGCCGCCTCGTCACCGCTGCCGGTAAACGGAATGGCATACGGGTGGCCCTTGCCGTACAGCAGCGGCGGCAGCACGCGCATCGCCACCGCACCCGGGTTGACCTTCTCCTGCTGGATGCCGGCGATCCAGGTCGCCTTGACCCGGTCGATCTCGCCCTGCTCGAAGCGCGGCTCACGCAGCAGGTCGCGGTACAGTGCCAGCGACGGCGCCAGGTTTTCCTTCAGTGCCGACAGGTCCACGCTCATCGAGTCCAAGCCGGCCGAGGCATCCAGGCTGGCACCCAGCGCATCGGCAGCATCGGCGAAGGCCAGCGAGCCGAGCTTGCCGGCGCCTTCGGTCATCAGGCTCATGGTGAAGTTGGCGGTGCCCGGCTTGCGGCCCTGGTCGGCGCTGAAGCCGCCCGGGAACTGGTAGCTGAACTGCACCACCGGAATCTCATGGCGTTCGGCCAGGATCACCTGGGTGCCATTCTTCAGCGTGGCGCGCTGCAGGGCCGGGAACTTCAGCTGCGGGAACTCGCGGGTCTGCGGCACGCCGGCCTTGCGGTCCACCTGTTCGGGCAGGGTGCTGTACTTCGGGTCCACCGCCGGCACGTTGAACGGCTTCGGTGCCTGGCTTGGTTCCTCCTTCAGTGCCACGCGCTCACCCGGTGCGATCACCAGGGTATGGCTGCCCTTGTCCAGCCACTGTGCGCCCAGGCGGCTGAGATCGGCGGCACTGGCCTTGTCGATGTTGGCCAGCGAGGTGCGGAAGCAGCCCGGGTCGCCGGTGAACACCGCGCACTCGGCCAGCGCATCGGCCTTGCCGCCAAAGCCGCCGATGCGCTCGATGCCACGGATGAAGCCGGCGCGGGCGCCGGTCTTGGCGCGCTCCAGCTCGGCCGCGGTCGGGCCCTGCTTGATCAGGCGGTCCAGTTCCTCGTCGATGATCTTCTCGACCTTGGCCGGATCCTGGCCCTGCTTCACGGTCGCCACGATCACGAAGTTGGAGCCCAGCTGCGAGGCCGACAGGCCCGAACCGATGCTGTCCACCAGCTTGTCCTGGTGCTGCAGGCGCTGGCTCAGGCGCGAGGACTTGGCACCGCCCAACACCTCGGCGAACAACTGCAGCTGGTCGATGTCGGCGGTGCCGACCTGCGGCACGTTCCAGGCGCGGTAGATGCGCGCCTGCGGCACCTTGTCGGTCATCGTCTCGCGGGTATCGGCGCTGCGCTTGGCCACGTTCACTGCCGGCTGCGCCATGCTCGGGCCGGCCGGGATGCTGCCGAAGTACTTGGCAGCCTTTTCCTTGGCGGTGGCCAGGTCGATGTCACCGGCCAGCACCAGCACCGCGTTGTTCGGGCCGTACCAGGTGCGGAACCAGGTCTTCACGTCGTCCAGCGAAGCGGCGTTGAGATCGTTCATCGAACCGATCACACCGTGGTGGTACGGGTGGCCGACCGGGTACAGCGCCTTGTTGAGCTGATCCCAGGCCTGGCCATAAGGCTGGTTCTCGCCCTGGCGCTTCTCGTTCTGCACCACGCCACGCTGCTCGTCCAGCGCGGCCTGGTCGATCGCACCGACCAGGTGGCCCATGCGGTCCGACTCCATCCACAGCGCCATGTCCAGCGCGGTGGTCGGCACGTTCTCGAAGTAGTTGGTGCGGTCGGTGTTGGTAGTGCCGTTCTGGCCGGTGGCACCCACCTGCTTGAAGGGCTCGAAGTACTCACCGTCGTGGTTTTCGCTGCTCTGGAACATCAAATGTTCGAACAGGTGCGCGAAGCCGGTGCGGCCGGCCGGCTCGTCCTTGCTACCCACGTGGTACCAGACATTGACCGCGACGATCGGCGCCTTGCGATCGGTATGCACGATCACGCGCAGGCCGTTGGGCAGTGTGAACTGCTCAAACGGAATATCGACCTTGGCCGGTGCCGCCGGCTTGGCGGCCAGTGCAGAGGTTGGGGCGAGCGTGCCCAAGGCAGTGCTGAGGGCGACGGCCAGCAATGCAGCGCGCGGGCGAAGGGCGAGAGACATATCCAGATCCTTGGTCACATAGGTGAACCCCGATCCTAGCCTGCGCAGGCAACGGCAGGAATCGGTCGCCAGTCACTGGGGGTGTTTGCCCCTGTGCACCATCCGCGGCCCCTCACGGCCGAGTTCTGGGCGGTCACATGCACCGGCAGCCATCGTCCGGACAGTGTCCGCAGCACATGGAATGGACAGGTGTCCGCCCACCGGACACTTTTTGGCCGACAAAAATCCTTTTAAATCAATGATTAAAAGTTGGCACGGGGATTGCTTGGTACTTCCTGCGCCAAGAAGGGCTTCAGACAAAAGCTGACTGAAGACTGAACAAATGCAGGAAATGGAAAATTTTCCTTGCATGCCCAGAATTGGTGTACTACCTTACTACCACACCACTGCCCACCAACACTAAACAGGCCCCGTCATGAACGCCAAGACCATTGCCATCGCCATCGCCCTGATCGCCGGCACCGCGGTTGTTTCGTCGGTGCAGGCCTCCGAATCCATCAAGACCCTGTCCACCGTGCAGGTTCGTCCGGCCGCCGACCAGCTGGCCCAGCAGGCCTGGGAACAGGCCAGCGGCATCCCGACCCTGGCCACGGTGGAAGTTCGCCCGAGCAGCGACCAGCTGGCCGAGCGCAACGGCTACCTCGCCGCCCCGGTTGCTGCCGCGATGCCGATCACCACCCTGGCCTCGGTGGAAGTTCGCCCGAGCCTGGAGCAGCGTGTCGCCCTGGTCGCCGAGCAGGAAGCCCAGCGCTACGCCGCCACCCTGGCTGCCGCCGCCACCAGCGTCGCCAACCAGGTCATCACCAACCTGCCGGCCCTGCAGGTTCGCCCGAGCGCCGCCGACCTGCAGGCCCTGGCCACCGAAACCGCCCAGGTCCTGCTGCGCCCGTAACCGGTGCCGCCCTGCCCCATGCAGGGCGTGCGCCGTAAAGGCGGTGGTCGTCGCAGGTACACTGCGCCGATGAATGCCGCGCCCCAGTTCCATGTGATCCTGTTCCAACCGGAAATCCCGCCCAACACGGGCAATGTGATCCGGCTCTGTGCCAACACCGGCGCGCAGCTGCACCTGGTCGAGCCACTCGGCTTCGCACTGGAAGACAAGCAGCTCAAGCGCGCCGGCCTGGACTACCACGAGTACTCACGCCTGCAGGTGCATCCCGACCTGGACACGGCGCTGGCGCGTATCGCACCCAAACGATTGTTCGCACTCAGTACCCGGGCCAGCATCCGCTATGACAGCGTGGCGTTCGAAGATGGCGATGCCTTCCTGTTCGGCCCGGAAAGCCGCGGCCTGCCGCAGGACGTGCTTGATGCATTGCCCGATGGCCGCCGCCTGCGCCTGCCGATGCGGCCGGACAACCGCAGCCTCAATCTTTCCAACACCGTTGCGGTGGTGATGTACGAGGCGTGGCGCCAGCACGGGTTTGCCGGCGGGGCGTAAACCGCCTCAGGTAAGTGTGAACCGATCCTGGTGGTTGCGGACCTTGGTCCGCACAGATGTTCCGTCGCACGCTGAAGGAATGTGCCAACCAAGGTTGGCACCCACCGGAAACAGGTTTCAGAACGCGTTGATGCCGGTCAGCTCACGCCCAATCACCAGCTGGTGCACGGTCTCGGTGCCTTCATAGGTGATCACCGATTCCAGGTTCAGCGCATGCCGGATCGCTACATGCTCGGTGGTGATGCCGGCCCCGCCCAGCAGATCGCGACATTCGCGGGCGATGTCGATGGCCATGCGGCAGTTGTTCCACTTGGCCAGGCTGACCTGCTGCGGCTGCAGCTGGCCGGCTTCCTTCAGGCGCCCGAGCTGCAACGCCAGCAGCTGCGCCATGGTGATGCGGCGGGCCATCTCGGCCAGCTTGATCTGTGCGCTCTGGGTCGCGGCCAGCGGGCGGCCGAACAACACGCGCTCCTTGGCATAGCCCAGCGCTTCATCCAGACAGGCAATGGCCGAACCGATCGGGCCCCAGCTGATGCCGAAACGGGCCTGGGTCAGGCAACCCAGCGGCCCCTTCAGGCCCTTCACGTTGGGCAGGCGGTGGCTGTCGGGCACGCGCACGTCGTCGAAGAACAGCGCACCGGTCAGCGACGCACGCAGGCTCATCTTGTGCTTGATCTCCTGCGTGGTGAACCCCGGCATGCCCTTTTCCAGCACGAAGCCCTGGATGCCGTCCTCGGTCTGCGCCCAGACGATGGCCAGGTCGGCCACCGGGCCGCTGGTGATCCACATCTTGCTGCCGTTGATGCGCCAGTCGTCGCCATCGCGCACGGCGCGGGTCTTCATGCTGGCCGGATCGGAGCCGCCGTGCGCTTCGGTCAGGCCGAAGCAGCCGATCAGCTCGCCGCGCGCCATCGCCGGCAGCCATTGCCGGCGCTGTTCCTCGCTGCCGTAGGCGTAGATCGGGTACATGCACAGCGAGCTCTGCACCGATACGAAGCTGCGCAGGCCGGAATCGCCGCGTTCCAGTTCCTGGCAGATCAGGCCGTAGCTGACCGCGCCGAGGTCGCCGCCGCCGTATTCGGCCGGAAGGGTGGCACCGAGCAGGCCCAGCGCGGCGATCTCCGGCACCAGCTCTGAAGGGAAGCGTGCCTGGTCGAAGGCATCGCCGATGATCGGCAGCACGCGCTCGTTGGTGAAGCGGGCGACGCTCTCCTGGACCGCGCGCTCTTCCTCGCTGAGCAGGGAACGGACATCGAACAGGTCGTACGGATCCAAAGCCATGGCACTCACACGCAGTCAGGACCCGACCATTGTCGGTCATCCGGGCGGAGTTGGTGTGCGGGTAGAGGCCGACCTTGGTCGGCGCTGGTGTTTCCGCTCACGCCAACCAAGGTTGGCACCTACCAGACCACGCGCATTACGCTGCATTGCAGCAATCCGGATGTGAACATCGGCGATCTAGCTCGATCACGCGCGGCCCGGTACCCTGACACATTCAAACAACCGTTTCGCTCGTGGCTGCACGCGCGATTCCCAGGCAACCGCCGGTGGCCCCGATGCCGGCACTACCCACGAGTCATGCAATCGATGAGCGCTGAAGCCAACGCCCTGCCCCCGCGTGAAGTAATGGAGTTCGACGTGGTGATCGTCGGCGCCGGCCCCGCCGGCCTGGCCACCGCGATCCGCCTGCGCCAGCGCGCGATCGAAGCCGGTCGCGAGCTGTCGGTGTGCGTACTGGAAAAGGGCTCCGAGCCGGGCGCGCACGTGCTGTCCGGTGCGGTGATGGACCCGCGCGCGCTGACCGAACTGTTCCCGGACTGGGCCGAGCGCGGCGCACCGCTGAAGCAGAAGGTCACCCGCGACGAATTCCTGTTCCTCAGCGAAACCGGCGCACGCAGCACGCCCAATGCGCTGCTGCCGGAGTGCTTCCACAATGAAGGCAACTACATCATCAGCCTGGGTGAAGTGACCCGCTGGCTGGCGCAGCAGGCCGAGGCGCTGGAAGTAGCGATCTTCCCCGGCTTCGCTGCCGCCGAGGTGCTGTACGGCGACGACGGCGCAGTCATCGGCGTGGCCACAGGCGACATGGGCATCGAGAAGGACGGCACGCGCGGCCCCGCCTTCGAACGCGGCATGGCCCTGCAGGCGAAGTACACCGTGTTCGCCGAAGGCGCGCGCGGTCATCTCGGCCGCCAGCTGATCAGCCGTTTCAAGCTGGATGACGGCAAGGACCCGCAGGCCTACGGCATCGGCATCAAGGAGCTGTGGCAGATCGACCCAGCCAAGCATGAGCCGGGCCTGGTCGTGCACGCCGCCGGCTGGCCACTGGACAGCGACACCTACGGCGGTGCCTTCCTGTACCACGCAGACGGCGGCAAGGTCGCCATCGGCTACGTGGTCGGCCTGGACTACAAGAACCCGTGGCTGAGCCCGTTCGAAGAGTTCCAGCGCTTCAAGACCCACCCGTCCATCCGCAAGCATCTGGAAGGCGGCACCCGCATCGGCTACGGCGCGCGCGCGATCACCGCCGGCGGCCTGATGTCGCTGCCGAAGACGGTGTTCCCGGGCGGTGCGCTGGTCGGCTGCGAGGCCGGCTACCTCAACGTCAGCCGCATCAAGGGCAGCCATGCCGCGATCAAGACCGGCATGCTGTGCGCCGATGCCGCATTCGATGCGCTGGCCGCCGATCGCCAGCACGACGAACTGAGCGCCTACCCACAGGCCTTCGAAGCCAGCTGGCTGCATGACGAGCTGAAGCTGTCGAAGAACTTCAAGCAGTGGTTCAAGAAGGGCCAGACCGTGGCCACGCTGATGACCGGCATCGAGCAGTGGCTGCTGCCGAAGCTGGGCGTGCGCAACCCGCCGTGGACCCTGCGCCACAGCATCCCGGACCACGCCTGCCTGGAGCCGGCATCCAAGCACACCCGCATCGCCTACCCGAAGCCGGATGGCGTGCTGACCTTCGATCGCCTCAGCTCGGTGTTCCTGAGCAGCACCAACCATGCCGAAGACCAGCCCAGCCACCTGACACTGAAGGATGCGAGCATCCCGGTGAAGGTGAACTTGGCCGAGTACGCCGGCCCGGAAGCGCGTTACTGCCCGGCAGGCGTGTACGAGTTCGTCGGCGACGGTAACGACGCGCGCCTGCAGATCAATGCGCAGAACTGCGTGCACTGCAAGACCTGCGACATCAAGGACCCCACCCAGAACATCGTCTGGGTGACCCCGCAGGGCGGCGGCGGCCCGAACTACTCGGGCATGTGATCGCCACGGGCTGCGACTGCGTGTCGCAGCCCACCTGCCCCGTTGCATCGCTATCCTGCCCGCCCATGCGCGCTGCCTGCCTGCTCATTGCCGTCGTCGTGGCCCTTGCGGCCACGGCCTGCCAGCGCCCGCCGTCAGCACCCGCCACGCCCGAACAGGCGCGCCAGCAAGCCATGCAGCGCGCGTTTGAACTGTGTGCGGGCTGCCACACCGTGCAGCCCGGCGGCATCCATCGCTTCGGGCCGAACCTGCATGGAGTGATCGGCCGCCGTGCCGGCAGCCTGCCCGATTACGGCTACTCCGACGGCATGCGCCGCGCCGACATCACCTGGAGCGCGCAGACCCTGGATGCCTTCCTGCAGTCGCCCACCCACGTGGTGCCGGGTACGCGCATGTACAACGCCTTCCCCAGTGCCGAACGCCGTGCGCTGGTGATCGCATACCTGCAGCAGCAGTCGACTCAGTGAGCCAGGCGCTGCAGTTGCTGCTGCAGCCGCGCCACGAATTCCGCCACGCTTGCGAACACCGCGGTCGGATCAGTCTCGGCCGCATCCTGCAGGCGCTCCACCAGCGTATTGGCCTGCCCGGCCAGCACCGTCGCGCCTATTGCGCCCAGGCCACCGGCCTGCCGGTGCAGGTGCAGCGCGGCCGCCTCGCGATCTCCGGCCTGCAGCGCGCGCTGCACGGCGGCAAGATCGCCTTCGCTGGCCTGCAGCAGGCTGTCGCGCAGCTGGATTGCCACCGCGCGTGAGCCGAAGCGCTGCTGCAACGTGGACAGATCCGGCAGCGCCATGCCGTCGTCGGCAACCACCTCCGTCACCGGTTCGGCGAACGACTGGCCCTGTGCCTGCGGCAACCAACGCAGCAGCGCCGCGCGCAATGTGGCCAGTGACAACGGCTTGGCCAGCACTTCGTCCATGCCGGCCTCGCGGCAACGGCGCGCATCGTCGTCCAACACACTGGCGGTCAGCGCCAGCACGGTCAGGCGCGGCTGGCCATTGCGGCCCTCGCGCTCGCGCAGCAGCCGGGTGAAGCCGAAGCCATCGAGCACCGGCATCCGGCAATCGGTGATCACCAGGTCGAAGCTTTCCGACAACAGCCGATCCAGCCCCTGCTGGCCATCACCGACCATCACGTGCGGCACGCCCAGCTGCTGCAGGCGCCAGGCCATCATCGCCTGGTTGGTCGGGTGGTCCTCGATCACCAGCACCCGCGCCTGGCGCAGCGCCTGCGGCAGCAGCGAAGCCTGTTCCTGCTCAGCCACCAGCGCTTCGACATCACCGCTGCCGGCCTCCACCAGCGACAACCGCACTTCGGCACGAGTGCCTTCGCCCAGCGTGCTGTGCAGGGTCAGTTCGCCGTCCATCATCTGCACCAGGCGCTGGCTGATGCTCAGGCCAAGACCGGTGCCACCATGGTCGCGCTGGATGTAGGCACCGGCCTGGGTGAACGGCGCGAACAGATGCTGCAGCTGCTCCGGCGCGATGCCCATGCCGGTGTCGGTCACGCTCAGGCACAACGGCTGGCTGCCATCCTCCGCGGTAGGCCCCAGCACCTCCAGCTGCAGCCGCACTTCGCCGCGCGCCGTGAACTTGATGGCGTTGCTGAGCAGGTTGAACACGATCTGGCGCAGGCGCACGCCATCCACTTCGTGTGCCGGTGCCAGCTGTGGATCGATCTCCACCAGCAACGCCAACCCACGTGCACTGGCCTGCGCCGACAACAACCGGCACACGCTTTCCAGCAGCGGCCGCAGCGGTTGCGGCACCGGTTCCAGGCGCAGCGCACCGGCCTCCAGCCGCGAATAATCGAGGATGTCATCCAGGATCTGCCGCAGCATCTGCGCCGAATCCTCGATCACGCCGAGGATGCGCTGCTGCTCGGCATCCAGCGGCGAATGCGCCAGCACTTCCAGCATGCCCAGCACGCCACTCATAGGAGTACGGATCTCATGGCTCATCGTGGCCAGGAAACGTGACTTCGCTTCCGCCGCCTGCTCGGCCTCGGCTTTGGCCGCGGTCAGGGCCTCGGCCTGCGCACGTGCCTCGCTGACGTCCACCCAATAGCCACTCCAGGTCACCGCCCCTGCTTCTGCCGCATAGGGATGGGCCTGGCTGCGTACCCAGCGCGCGCCGCCCGCATCGGCACGCAGGCGGAACTCGAGGATCAATGGCGCGAACTGGCGTGCGGCCTGTTCGACCGCCTGCAGGATGCGTTCGCGATCCTCCTCCTCGATGCGTTCCAGCAGCAGTTTCGCGTCCTGCTCGGCCTGCTGCCGGGTAATGCCGAACAACGCCTGCAGGTCACCGGCAATGAACGGAAAACCGAGAGTGCCATCGGCATCGCGCCGTGCCTGGTAGACCACGGCGGGAAGGTTGTCGGTGACCTCGGCCAGGCGCTGCTCCAGATGACGCCGCCCGGCCACCTCGCGACGCAGGCGCCAGTACCCGATGCCATGTACCAGCAGCGCGGTCAGCAGCACCAGCAGCAGCGGCACCCCCCAGCGCAGCGCGTCCCTCCAGTCGATGCCATTGCGATACTCCACGGCCAGCCAGTCGCCCCGCAACGCCTCGTGCTTGCGCGGCGTCATCTGCAGCAGCAGGCGGTCGAAGGTGGTCGCCAGGGCGGCATGGCGGCGTTCCACGGCGAGCACCAGCTGGTCGTTGAAGCCCGCAGGGGCGGCCACCTGCAGGCGCCCCGGGAAGCTGCTGCGCAGCAGGTGATCGACCAGTGCCAGGTTGCCCACGTAGGCATCGGCTTCGCCAGCGGCAAGGCGCTGCAGCGCCTGCTCGGTACTGCGCGCGGCGATGATCCGCGCGCTGGGGGCCTGCTGCAGCACGTAGCCACGTATGCGCTCGGGATCGGACAGCAGTACGCGCTTGCCCTGCAGGTCCGACAGGCCCAGCAGCGCCGGGCTGTCGACGCGGCTGACGATCACGTTCGGTACGCTGATGAAGGGCTGGCTGAACACCCAGTCCGGCCCCAGATAGCGTGAATCGGCGGGAATGCCCATTACTGCCTGCAGCTCGCCGCGGCGCGCCTTCTCGCGCACCTCATACCAGTCGTGGCTGTTCTCCGGCTGAAGATTGGCACCGGCCTGCAGCAGCCGTCGCAGATACTCGCCGGCCAGGCCACTGGGCTTGCCTTCCTTGTCGGCGAACGACAACGGCGCCGCGTTCGGCGCGAAGCCGATCTTCAGCGGCTGCTCCAGCACCCGCTTCTCGGCCTGGCTCAGCGCCAGCCGTGCCGATGCCGACCACTGCGGCAACGGCAGCCAGCGCTGCACCAACGCGTCGCGCTGGGCCTGGCTGGTCGCGGCCAGGGCCAGGTCCAGTGCTTCGGCCAGCGGCTGCTTGCTGTTGGGAACGCCGAAGTGCAGGCGCTCGGGAGGCAGGTCACTGGGCCGCAGCAGCACCACACCCTGCAGACGCTGGCTGGCGATCAGCTCGGTGGCGACATAGGCATTGCCGATATAGACATCGGCTTTGTCGTCTCTGACCATCTGCAGCGCCGCAATCGAGCTGTTTGCGACAAGCTGCCGGGCGCGCGGGAAACGCGCGCGTACCTGCGGGCCGGTCAGGAAATCCTGCTCGATCACTACCCGCAGCCCATCCAGGTCGGGATTGTCGGAGGCACGCAGGTCGCCCGGGCGTCCGACCAAGGCCAGCGGCGCCTCGCCATAGGCGGCGGTGTAGACCATGCAGCGGGTACGGTCGGCACTGAGACCGACATTCATCACCACGTCGATTTCGCCACGGCACGCCGCATCCAGCACGGAAGTCCAATCTGGATAACGACGGGCTTCGACCTTCACACCCAGCTGACGGGCAAGAAGCGACAGATAATCCGGCCCCAGCCCGATCTGCCGACCATCACGGAGGGACTCGAACGGCGGCCAGCCGCTGTCATACTGGCCCACGACGATGCTTGGATGCGCGGCCAGGTACTCGCGCTGCAGGGGAGTGAGCGGCAGCGGTCCTGGCACGGCCTGTGCCGGTGCGGCAGGCAGCACCAGCACGGCCAGCAGCAGGACCAGCCCGCGAACAGCCCAGCTACGCATCGGCGTCGATCTCCTAGAATCCTGCCAGGAACCGCGATGGTCGCGGTCCGGCGTGCCCGGTGGCCATACTAGAGCATGAGCTTGCGCATCATCATCGCAGACGACCACCCGGTGGTCCGTATCGGTACCCGCGCCGTCATCGAGTCGAGCGGGGTGGGCCGCGTGGTCGGCGAGGCGGACAGCGCGCAGGCGCTGATGACCCTGCTGGGCAGCCAGCCCTGTGACCTGCTGGTCACCGACTACTCCATGCCGGGCAGCCCACAGGCCGACGGCTTCGCCATGATCGGCATGATCCGCCGCCGCCATCCCGACCTGCCGGTACTCATGCTCAGCGTCTCCAACAACCTGGCGATCCTGCGCATGGTGCTCGACAGCGGTGTGCTCGGCCTGGTCGACAAGAGCTCGTCGATGGACGAACTGCCGCAGGCCATCCAGGCGGTCTATCGCGGCCAGCCCTATATCAGCCGCAGCCTGCGCGAGCGGGTCGAGGCGGCGGGCAGCTGGCGCATGCGCGAGGGCGACGGCAAGCCACTGTCGCCGCGCGAGGTGGAGGTGCTGCGGCTGCTTGGCACTGGCATGACGGTGAAGGAGATCTCGCTGCAGCTGCACAAGAGCGTCAGCACCATCAGCCGGCAGAAGGGTGACGCCATGCTCAAACTGGGTCTGAAGGGCGACGCCGAGCTGTTCGACTACCTGCGCGATGGCAATATCTGAGATGCCGTTCACATAAGAGGGCGCGGCGTGCTGCCCTCTTTGATGCGTCGCGATTCTGTGCAAAGATTGCCGGGCATGGGTTCTCAATGCGAGGTCGAAGGAATCGACCGGCTCATGTCCTCGCTCCTGTCCCCGGTGGATGGGGTGCGGTTTCCTGCCGGCCGTCTGGCCAGGCAACGCTGACCATGGAGAGGCGCATGCATCACCCCCCAAAACCACGTTGGACCCTGCCATTGCCGCCCCTGCGCGCATTCGCGGCGTGCCTGCTCGTCTCTCTTTCCGCTGCCGCCTGCAGCGCCGCCGACCCGGCCCCCTCGTCCTCCCAGCCCGGCGCGCACGCGCAGGCTGCCAATGCGCCCCGACAGGATGTTGCCCCGATGCAGAACACTTCCCCCGATACCGCCGTCACCCCGCCAGATGCGCCGACCGTGATGTATTTCACCTACCAGCAGGACGGCGATGGCGCGACCTCCTATGAGGTCCAGAACGGCAGCGTGGCGACCTTCTGGTTCGGCCATCAGTTCACGCTCGACGGCACCACCTACTACACCGGTTTCTCGTGGGATACCCGCGAGCACTACGGCAAGCCCGGCGAGCAGCAACCGGCCGGCCCGGATGACCGCGCCAACCTGGCCGAGGCCACCTTCGTGCTGGCCGGCGGCGATGCGAAGAAGCCGTGGAAGTTCCGTGGCCAGGAGTGGACCATCGGCGCGCTCGGCGCCTACGACAAGGCCGACGACATCGACACCCGGCGCAAGCCGCTCGAACATCGCACGGCCGATGGCCGCCTGCTGCTGGCGGTGCCGACCAGCAGTTTCGACCGCGGCATCAGCGGCAGCGGCTATGCCCTGCTGCTGTTCAACCCGAAGCGCAGCGAAGACGACGTGGACAGCAAGGTCTGGCGCTATGTCGGTTCGGTACGCACCGGCGAAGACAACAGCGCCGCCTGCGACGACGGCAACGTGATGCCGTGCACCGACAGCGATGGCGAACTGGCCTTCATTGCCGACGGCAACGGCCTGCCGCAGCTGACCGTGAGCTTCAAGGGCACCACCATCGATAGCCCGGGCAAGACCCGCGCACTGGGTGTCGGCGACGCCGTGCACTACCGCTTCGACAGCGTGACCCAGAAGTACCTGGCGCGCTGATTCCCACCCGCACACGCGGGTTACCTGTTGACCGACATGTTCTTGACTCACGGATGAGTCCGGTTGGCGATTCGCGGCTTCCGCCGCTCCATCAACCCCGAGGAAAACGTCATGGCACAGCATGACTACAGCAGAAAGGAAGTCCTGGACATCGTCGAGCAGGTCGCCAGGCAGAAGGGCATCCCCGTGGATGACTTCATGCGCTTCGCGCATATCGAGACCGGCGGCAGCTTCAACGAGCGCGCGCACAACACCTCGTCCGGTGCCAAGGGCCTGTTCCAGTTCGTGCCCGGTTCCGCGCGCCAGTACCACCTGACCGGCCACGAGTTCGATCCGACCCGCAACACCGAAGCGGCCGCACAGATGTACCAGGACAACCTGGACTCGATGGCGCGCCGCAACGAGCGCACCGGCAATCCCTACCTGTCCGGGGGCAACACGCCCACCGGCCTGGACCTGTACCTGGCCCACCAGCAGGGCAGCGCCGGCTATGGCTCGGTACAGACCGCCATTGCCACCGGCACCTTCGGCGTGGTCCGCAACAGCCACGGCGAAGAAATCAACATGCGCCGCAACGTACTCAACCAGATCGGCTCCGACGCGAAGGCGCTGACCGGCCACACCCTGGCCGAGATGCGCGGCATGAACGATGGCGACCTGGCGCGGACGTTCTCCAGCTACTACATCCACAAGTACGCGGCGATCAGCATTCCGGAAAAGAACATCGAACCGCAGGCGGTGGCGCAGGGCCAGGGCCAGACCCCGGCAGCGCCTGCACAGGCCAGCGCAGCCGTGGCGGCTGGTGCAGCCACGCTGGCGGCAACCGCAACGGCGGCTGCCACGCCGAAGCCGGGCATTGAACTGCAGGCCGCCTACGAGGCCGGCGTGAAGTACGACGATGTCAGGTACGCCATCAACATTCCGGGCCACGCGCTGTACGTACCGGGCAAGACCGGCAAGAACGTCGAGCAGGGTTATATCGACTGTTCCGGCTGGGTCGGCACGCTGCAGAACCGGACCATGGACGAGATCAACCAGAAGGCCGGGCACGCGGTGTTCGGCAAGGCTGATCGCATCGACCTGGGCAACCTCGGTTCCGGCGGCATCGTGCGCAAGGCGTTCGACCAGTCCGGCGTGCTGCTTGACCGCGACGCGATCCTCAAGCCCGATGCGTTGAAGGAAGGCATGATCATCGGCCTGGATACGGCCAAGACCCGCCACGAGCACTGGAACGGCATCGACCACATCGTGATGGTGGTGCGCGATCCCAACACCGACAAGCTGCTGATCAGCCAGTCCACCGGCAGCAAGGGCGTGCACACCATGCCGGTCGAGGACTACCTGAAGCAGGTGAAGGACCACCCGAACTGGAAGCTGTACGCCTCCGACCCGCTGTCCAGGGCCCGCGATCTGCTGGAGAACCGTACCCAGTCGCACGAGCAGACCCAGGGCAGGCCCGCGGCCGAGCACAAGGCAGCTGCCACGCCGCACGCCGAACTGTACAAGCAGGGCGCGCACAGCGAGGGCGTGCGCAAGGTACAGGAACAGCTGGGCCACCTCGGCTATGCCGGGGCCGATGGCAAGCCGCTGGTCGAAGACGGTCGCTTCGGCCGCAACACCGACGCGGCGGTGCGCCAGCTGCAGAAGGACAACGGCCTGGTCGCTGACGGCGTCGTCGGCGCGAAGACCCTGGAGGCGATCAGGGAGGCTCGCGAGCGGCCGCTCCTGAACGACGAGCGGCACCCGCGCAATCCGCTGTTCATCCAGGCCAGCAAGGGCCTGGAGCTGATGCCGGCCGGCACCTTCAAGGACCGCCACGCGCTGGAAAGCGCTGCTGCCGCATTGACCAAGGAGGCACACGCCGCCGGCCTGCAGCGCATCGATTCGGTGGTACCCAGTCCGAACGGTGAGCGCCTGTTCGCCGTGCAGGGCACCATTGGCGACCCGGCCGCCATTCGCGCGGCGGTGGACACCCGTACGACCAGCGAGCAGAGCCTGGCACTCAGCAGCGGTGCCGTCCAGGGCGCCCCGAACGTGCTGCACCAGCAGCAGGATGCCCAGCAGGAGCAGGCCCGGCAGGCCCAGAAGGCGATGGGCGTCTAAGCCCGCGGCGCCTTGGGAGAGAAGGGAGGGCCACGTCCGCGTGGCCTTTTCCCTTTCTGCCAGCTGAGCGGCCGAGCCCGCTTTCAGCCTTGCTTCATGCCGCCTGCCGCTAGATGAATGCGCAAGCCGCACGGTGGACCAGGCAATGTTCCGGCAATGTTGGAACGCCAGCGTGGACATCACGGCAGCCGGGGCGCCCCGCGCCCTCCCTGCCCAGCGTGGCATGCACCTCACAGGAGAACGAACATGCTCAGTACTTCCGCACTCAGCTTCCGTGGTCTGGCGATGGCTCTGGCACTGGTGGCCGGTGTGGCCGTGGTCAGCGATGCCAGCGCGATGTCGAGGAAGGACAAGCGCACCCTGGTCGGCGCCGTGGTCGGTGGCGTGGCCGGTAACCTGCTCTCCAACGGTGATCCCGCTGCCACTGTCGGCGGTGCCGTGGCCGGCGGCGCGATCGGCAACCTGACCACCTCCGACCGCCGCGACCGTCGTTACTACGACAATCGCCGTTACGACGACCGCTACGATCGCCGTTACGACCGTGGCTACTACCGCAGCGGCTACTACGACCGCGGTGACGACCGTCGCTGGCAGCGCGAGCGCTATTACGACAACCGCTACTACCACGACCGCGGCCGCCATCGCGGCTGGTAACCCGGCGCGGCGGTACCGCCGATGACCATGTGACGACGGGCGGGTCGATGACCCGCCCGTTTGCGTTGCGGGCGGCCATGGCGTTGAATGCGCAGCCTTGGATGTGATTTTCCCCCTTGGGGCTGCGGCATGACTTCTTCTTCCCACCGGGTGCAGGGCCTCAACAACGACGAGGTCGCTGCCGACTGGCCGCCGATCAGCACCGCAGACCTCGCGTGGCTGCGCCAGCGCTTTCCGCAGCTGGATGCGGACAGCCAGCCGCACTGGCACAGTCCTCGGCCGTTGTCGGCCGCCGCCATCATCAATGGCAGGCTCGGACCGGTGTTCATCAAGCGCCACCACCACAGCGTGCGCAGCGCCGCCTGCCTGGAAGAAGAACACCACTTCATCGTCCATCTCGCTGCCGCCGGCGTACCGGTGGTGCAGGTGCTTGCGGCAGCCGATGGCCGCACCGCAGTCGAGCACGGCGAATGGACCTTCGAGCTGCATGCCGTGGGCGTGGGCGAGGACTTGTACCGCGATGCCGTGTCGTGGTCGTTGCTGACCGATGTCGCGCAGGCCCGCGAAGCCGGCCGCATGCTGGCCCGGCTGCACTGTGCCGCCGCCAGCTATCACGCGCCACAACGCAGTACCCATCTGCTGGTGGCGCGCGACGACCTGATCCGCGCCGACGATCCGATCGCCGCGATCAAAGCCGAACTGCCCACACGACCGGGTCTGGCCCGCTACCTCGCGCGCATTCCGTGGGAAACCCAGCTTCGCCGCGACGTGCTGCCGTGGCACGCCGGCCTGGCCCAGCGCCTGCGCGACGAACCGCGGCTGTGGGCGCACAACGACTGGCATGTTTCCAACCTGCTGTGGCGCGATGGGCAGGTCAGCACCGTGCTGGATTTCGGCCTGGCCTCGCCCACCAGCGCACTGTTCGACCTCGCCACCGCGATCGAGCGCAACGCGGTGGCCTGGCTGGAACTGGAGCGCGGCCTGGAGGCGGTGCGCATCGACATCGCACGGGCGTTGCTCGACGGCTACCGCGAGGTACAGCCACTGTCGGCAGCACGCGTGCAGCTGCTGGCCGACCTGCTGCCGATGGTGCATTTCGACTTCGCACTGTCCGAAGTGGAATACTTCGAAGGCATCACCGGCTCCACCGCAAACGCGGATGTGGCGTGGCAGCCGTTCATGCTGGGGCATCCGGCGTGGTTCCACAGCGCGCCGGGACAGGCACTGCTGCAGGCGTTGCACGCAGCGGCGTGACCCGGTTGGCGCACCGTTGGGGTCAGAGCCCTTTCCTGCGGAAAGGGCTCTGACCCCGCTGCCTGAAGGGCACCGGCTCGCAAATCCGTACCATTTGTAGTGAAATGGTCACCTGAAGCGGGGGTGCCTGGATCTGCCAGGCTGAGAGAGTCCCTTGGAACCTGATCCGGTTTGCACCGGCGTAGGGAGCTTTGAGCCGCAGCCACACCCCCGTCATGGGCCGGTGCACCTGCGCGCCGTCGCTTCGTCTCCCTTGTTGTCCGAAGACGAACCGAATGAACCGCTGCCTGCGCCCCACCCTGCTCTCCCTCGCCCTTTGCGCCGCGCTGCCGCTGCACGCCAGCGAAGCCGAGGCGTCCCCCGATGCGGCTGCCACCGGCGCCGAGCGTTCGCCGACCGAACTGGCGGCGGTGCGCGTGCAGGCCGGCAAGCCGAAGGCCGATACCTCGCGCGTGAACGCCTTCGGTGGTGGTTCCTGGAAGGACACGCCGGCGTCGGTGAACGTGCTTGAGCGCGACTACCTCGACCGCCGCCAGGTGCGTTCGCTGTCCGAGCTGGCCAGCAACGATGCCTCGCTGGGTGATGCCTATGCGCCGGTGGGCTACTACCAGAACATCGCCATCCGCGGTTTCGCGCTGGACGCCGCCACCGGCTACCGCTTCAACGGCCTGTCCATCGCCGGCGAACAGCGCCTTGCGCTGGAGAACGTGCAGTCGGTGGAGATCCTCAAGGGTGAAGCCGGCTTGGCCGCAGGCGTGATGGCGCCCGGCGGCATCATCAATTACATCGGCAAGCGCCCGGCCGAAGTGCGCAGCGCCACGCTCGGCACCGATTCGGAAGGCTCGCGCTACGTCGCCGTCGATGTCGGCCACTGGATCACTCCGCGTTTCGGCCTGCGCCTGAATGCCGCATGGGACTCCAGCAATTCCTATGTCGAGCACGCCGATGGCCGTCGCAACTTCTATTCGCTGGCCGCCGACTGGCTGATCGGCGAACGCGGCAAGCTGGAAGTGGATGCCAACTACCAGACCAGTTCTCAGCGCTCGGTGTCCGGCTACCAGCTGCTGGGCGCGCGCGAGCTGCCACACGGCGTGGATCGCGAATTCCTGCTGGGCTACCAGCCATGGCAGCGTCCGGTCGACATTGCCAGCACCAACATCACCGCGCTGCATACCTACGATTTCAACGATGCCTGGCAGTCGCGCGTCTCGGTCGGCCACAGCCGCTCGGTGATCGATGACAACGTCGCCTTCGCCTACGGTTGCTACTACGCCGCGCAGTGCGCCGATGGCAGTGTGCCGGGCAACTACTTCGCGCCCAATGGCGACTACGACGTCTACGACTACCGCAGCCCGGACGACACCCGCCGCAACCAGCAGGCCCGTGCCGAGCTGCGCGGCCGCTTCGAGACCGGCAGCGTCGGCCATGAGCTGACCATCGGTGCCGACTACTTCCGCCGCACCGTGGACAAGCGCCCGAGCGTCAACGAGTACGTCGGCACCAGCAACATCCACGATGCGCAGGTGCCGGTGTTCGAACCGTCGCCGAAGATGCCAGGGCCGTCCGCACGGCGCCTGGACAGCCGCCAGACCGCGTTCTTCGCGCTGGACCGGATGAGCTTCGGTGATGACTGGCAGTGGCTGGCCGGCGGCCGCTTCGTGCGCCTGGACGAGCGTGCCTACGACAAGCGTGGTACCCCGCAGCGGCACAGCCGCCTGTCGCGTTTCCTGCCGCAGACCGCCGTGGTGTGGAAGGCCACCGACCAGCTCAATGCCTATGCCAGCTATGTGCGCGGCATCTCGCTGGGCCAGGAAGCGCCGTTCTGGACCAGCAACGCCGATACCTTCCTGCCATCGGTGCAGTCGCGGCAGCTGGAAGTGGGTGTGAAGTACATGCCGGTCGAGGCGCTGACCCTGGGCGCGGCGCTGTTCCGCATTTCGCAGCCGTACCAGTACGCCAAGCCGGACGGCAGCGATGTCGGCTACACCTTCGTCGAGGAAGGCAAGCAGACCCACACCGGCCTGGAGCTGACCGCCAATGGCCAGCTGACCGATGCGCTGCAGATCGTGGCCAGCGCCAGCGTGCTGCGGGCACGCGCGCGCGACACCGGCACGCCCGCCTATGAAGGCCATCAGCTGGTGAACGTGCCGAAGGTGCGCGCCAGCGTGCACGTGGCCTATGCGCTGCCGTTCGTACAGGGCCTGGACGTGACCGGCGGCTGGCGCTATGCCGGTGCCAATGTCGCCCGCGCCGATGGTGGTGCGCGCGCACCGGACTACTCGGTGTTCGATGCCGGCCTGCGCTTCCAGCATCGCCTGCACGAGCGTGCGGTGACCTGGAACCTGTCGGTGGACAACGTGTTCAACCGCTTCTACTGGCGCGATACCGGCAGCAGCGGCGGTGACTACTACCTGTTCCCCGGCGCACCGCGACAGGCCCGCCTGTCGGTGACGTTCGCGCTGTGAGCGGCCTGATGCTGGAGTGGGCCGCCGCACTGTGCAGCATCCTCGGCGTCTGGCTGATGGCCAAGCGCCGGCTGGTGGCGTGGCCGGTGGGCCTGCTGTCGGTGATGCTGTATGGCCTGGTGTTCGCCGAGGCCAAGCTGTACTCGGACACCCTGCTGCAGGTCGCCTTCGGTGGCTTCCTGGTCTACGGCTGGCTCAACTGGCGGCAGCACGCCGCCGACGAGGGCAGCGTCCGCATCGTGCCACTGGCGCGCGGCAAGCTGCTGCGCGACCTGGCCATCGGCCTCTGCGGTGGCGTGGCGCTGGGTGCGGCCATGCACACCTTCACCGATGCCGCGCTGCCGTGGCTGGACGCGATGCTGACCGCGCTGAGCCTGGTCGGCCAGTGGTGGCAGGCACGCCGCCACGTGGCCTGCTGGTGGGTGTGGATCGCGGTGGACGTGGTGTACGTGGGTGCGTACCTGTTCAAGTCGCTGCATGTGACCGCGGCGCTGTACGTGTTCTTCCTCGGCCTGGCCGTGTTCGGGCTGCGCGCATGGAGCGCAGCTGCGCGTGAACCGCAGGTGGCAACGCAGTAGAGCCACGCCGTGCGTGGCCGGGGTTTACCGGTTGTCGCCAACCTTGGTTGGCGCACGCCTGCCGATCAAGGTCGGCATCTACCAGGCCCATCCACGCATGGCGTGGATCTACTGGGTAAGCAGCAGGCCCAGCCGCAGCGGCTGGCGCATGTCAGCCGGTGGGGCGGCCTGAAACGGCGCGGACTGCAATGTCGCGCGCAGGTCGGCGTCGATCTGGGCGTCGCCCAGGCTGCCGAATTCGAGTTTCGAAATGCGGCCATCCGCCGCGATCCACACGCTCACCGGCAACGGCGTCGGCGTATCCGGGTGTGCCTGCATCCATTCCAGCACGCGCTGCGCCCGCGGATCCTGCTCCTGCTGCAGGCGCTGCTGCAGCTGGCCGCCCACGGCGGCGGCATAGGCCATCCAGTGTGCGGGAGCCTCCTGCGCGGAAACGCTGGCACTTCCAAGTGCGAGCGCACCGAACAGCGCGGCCAACGGCCGCCACCAGCGGCGCGCGCCGGTCCTGTTTCCTGCCATGACCATCGCCAGCCTCCTGCGCTTCCATCCAACGTCTGATGGTCGGCGCGGTAGATGACAGGCAGATGGCGGGCGGTAATGGCCGGCGCGTAGACCGCAGGCCTGGCGCGATCAGTCGCCCAGGTCGGCCAGCACCTTGCGCGAGGGCGCGAAGAAGGTCACGCCGGTGGTGGCGGTGGAGAAATCGAGGATGCGGTCATGCAGCGGCGCGGGATTGCCGATGAACATGCGCTCGAGCATCTTCTCTATCACCCACAGGTGGCGCGTGTAGCCGATGAAGTAGGTGCCGTACTCGCCACGGCCCGGGTTGGCGAAGGGCATGTTGTCGCGCAGGATCTCGTGCTCGCCGTCGGCATCCTCGATGGTGCACAGCGTCTTGTGCGATTTCTGCGCATCGGCCGGCGCATCATCCAGCTCGATGTTGTCGTGCTTGGTGCGGCCGATGATCGCTTCCTGCGCTTCGGTCTTCTGTGCGCGCCAGGCATCGAGGTTGTGCAGGTACTTCTGCACCACCACGTAGCTGCCACCGGCGTGCTCCGGGTCTTCCTCGCCCACGATGGTGGCTTCCGGCAGCGACAGCCCTTCCGGGTTGGCGGTGCCATCGACGAAATCGAGCAGGTCGCGGCCATCGAAATAGCGGAAGCCGGCCACGTCATCGACCGTTTCCACCGCATCACCGAACGCCATCAGCAGGTTGCGCTCGAACGCCACGATCAGGTCCATGGTGCGCGCACGGATGTGGTACAGCAGGTCGCCCGGCGTGGACACCGCGGTGTGGGTCGCGCCCTTGATCTCGCGGAACGGCGCCAGCTCACGCGGCGGCGTGGTACCCACCAGCGGCTGCCACACGCGGTGGCCAATGGCCACGTTGCAGGTGAAGGTGCGCTCGATCTCGCGGATGGCGGTGTTCTTGATCAGGTCGTCGGTGCTGGCCAGTACCTCGCGCGCCTTTGCGATCGATGCCTCGTCATCCTTCACCTTCAGCACCAGGAACGCCGCCGAATGGGTCAGTGGCGCGGTGATCTGCTGCGGCTCGTTGTCGAGCGTGTGGTTGAGGGCGGTGATCGGTGCGGGCTGGGAGTTCACGACGGTTCCTGCTGGCTTGAGGCGGGCGCATCGCGTGTAGCGATGTGCGGGCGATCATAGCGGAACCACCTGACCGGGGACGGAGCGGTTCTCGTTCCGTCCACCGGCGAAGGTACGAAGACCTCAATCCACATCACTCCAGACCGCCAGCTCGTAGCCATCCAGATCGCGGAAGTGGAAGCGACGGCCACCGGGGAAGGCGAATACCGCCTGCACCACCTCGCCACCGGCAGCGACCACGCGCTGCTGCGCATCCGCCAGGTCCGCGCAGTAGAGAATGACCAGCGGACCACCGTGCGCACGCACCGGCGCGTCGGAAACGAAACCACCTTTCAGGCGACCATCGTCGAACTCGGTATAGGCGGGGCCGTAGTCGGTGAAGCACCACCCGAATACCTCGCCGTAGAAGCGTTTGCTGCGGGCGATGTCGGCGACGTTGAATTCGATGTTGTCGATGCGGCGTTCGGCACCGGGGGTGGCGTGGCTCATGACGGACTCCGTGGTTGGAGCCTGCAGCATCGATCAGCGTGGTCTGCCGGTCTTGAACGAAACGGCCATCATTGTCCCCACTCCCGGCGCAGTTCGCGGGCGGTCATGCCGGCCAGTTCGCGGGCCTCGCGGCTGAGATGGGCCTGGTCGGCGTAGCCAGTATCGGTGGCCAGCATCGCCAACGAATGCTGCGGCAACCCACGGCTGTGGCGCAGGAAGCGTTGCAGGCGCAGGATCCGCTCCAGCGTCTTGGCGCCGTAGCCGAACTGCGCCTGGCTGAAACGGCGCAGGCTGCGCGGGCTCAGGTTCAAGCCTGCCGCCAGCTCGTCCAGCGTAGCTTGGCCACGGCCAAGCGCGTGGAACAACACATGCGCCCGTTGCGCCTGCACGTCGAGGGCCGCCGCGCCCATGTGCTGCTGCAGGCACTGCGCCATCCGCTGCAATCGTTGGGCCGGCGCGGTATCGCCAATGGATGCAGCGGCTGCTGTGGCCCATCCGCCCTTCAGATCGGCCAACGGCACCGCCTGTCCAATGATGCCGGCCAATGGCAATCCCAAAGCGGCCAACGCCTGGCCGGGACGAAAGCGCGCACCCAGCACCTGCGCACCGGGTGCAAGCGCCGGATGCGCAGCCACACGATCCGGGCCGACCACGAACAACGCGCCGTCACGCCAGAGGATGTCCACGCAGCCATCGGGCAGCACGGTGATATGGCCATCGGCATCCGCAGCGAGCTGGCTCTGCCATAGCTGGCCGAAATGGCCACGTAGCGGCGCTGGCGCCCGGTGCTCCTGATAGGCCGTGCCGGTACCTGCGAGGGAGGAAGGGTCGCCCATGCCGCATTGTGGCGCCCAGAAGCCCATAAAAGTGAAGCCCGGCGCGAGGCCGGGCTTCGGTTGGCGTGTGGGAGAGAGAGAGAGTCACACGCCAGCACAACACGCACTAACGACAGGCGTTTGTTACCAGGTGAAGCGCGGGCCCACGAACCACTCGCGGTCGCCGGCCTTGGCCAGCTTCACTTCGCCACTCAGGCCCCAGTTCTGGTTGAACTTGGCGGTGGCGCCGACGCGGCCGTAGAACTCGCCGTCCGGGTTGATGCCGTGCTTCTTGGTGAAATCTTCGTAGCCGGCCATCACGTAGCCTTCGACGTACGGGTTGAACGCAGTGCGCACGCCCACTTCGGTGGAGTAGCCGTTGAAGTCCAGGCCGCGCTTCTCGTCGTACTTCTGGTAGGCAACACGGGCCACCAGGTCGGTGTTCGGTGCGATGCCGTAGTTGTAACCGACACCCAGGCGCCACTGGTCGACGTCATTCTTGAACTTGTCGGTCTCCTGGGCGCTGTAGTCGCCGAAGACGTGGAAGTTCGGGTGCACCGCAACGGAACCCTTCACCTTCCAGCCATCGGCGTCGCCGCCCTTGGCATCGGTGTTCACGTAGCCGCCTTCAACGTAGTTGTACGACAGGCCATCGGTCGCCGATGCAGCGAACGGCAGAGCAGCCAGAAGACCCAGGGCAAGCAGCGAATTCTTGTTCATCGGGACACACCTTTAATTATTTTGGTTTCGTCGACCGCCTCCCGGGAGGGGGAGAGAGAAGAGGCGGTCGACAGGTGTGAATTATCCGTTAGAGGGTCTAATCGACCCTGAATATTGAACTGACTGGTGTATAAATATGGTTCCCGTTCAGGGAACTCCGCATGGCATTGCCGGCGGCTTCTTGCGCGCACCACGCTCGATGCTTGATGCGGGCGCTGATCCTGATCACCTCGCCGGTCGCGCTGCTGCAGGCACAGGCGGCTGAGCGCGTCGTTCCTGCCGGGCGCATCGTCGTACAGACAGACGATGTCACGTGCTTCTTCAAGGTGCTGGACGCCAACCACGGGCGCCCAAGCGCCGATGATCTGCAGCACGGCTGCCTGGATGCGGGTACGGATGCCCTGCGCAGCTTCACCGACAGCCGTATCGGCTCGATGGAGCGGCTGGCCAGGGCTATCCAGGACAAGCCGTCACTGTTTGCGAAAGCGAGAACCACAGCATTGCCATCGATCCGCACGCGCGTCGCCGCTGCCGTCGATCAGCTGGGCGCCCTGTTGCCGTCTGCGCGCTTTCCCTCGGTCACCGTACTGGTGGGCCGCGGCAACAGTGGTGGCGTTACCACCGAAGCAGGTGTGGTCATCGGACTGGAAGCGCTGTGCAACGACTGGGTGCATGTGCAACAGCCCGGTGCACGCGTGGAAGTCGAGCAGCCCACCCTGCTCTATCAGACGCTGGTGGAAGGCGGCGCCGAATACGTGGGAGAACGGATCTCCGGGCAACCGTCCAACGCGCATCTGCAGGGTTGGACGCAGGGTCGCGAGTGAGCGCTGGAGCGCGCGTTCCTGCAGGACAGCATGGGTACCGATCTTTCGAAGTGGCTGTACAACGGCCCCGGCGACAACACGCGCCGCGGAGACCTCGGCTACTGGACGGGCTACCGCATCGCCCATGCCTATATTGCGCGCGCGCCCGACATGCACAACGCCATCGCCTAACTACTGAATGTCCAGCCTGGAAACGCTGCAGCGCTGCTGGAAGCAAGTGGATGGCAACCTGCGTGCGGAGCAGGCGGAAGCACGCAGGCGCAGATGCCGTGATGCCGGCTTCATGCTGGTGAATGGGTGATATTGAACAGGCACAAGGCGATCCGCCGGTGCAGATCAGCTCGCTTGATCCCGCTTGTTAAGGTTTGTTGATTTACCGACCTTCACAGCCCATCCACGTCTTCCAACTGCAGCTGAAAGCGCTTGGTAGCGCCGGGAACAAACGCCGCTATATTCCAGCTTCCCCAGACGAAGGAGGGAGTGGAATGAAACTGACCTCGCAACACATGAAGATGGCCCGTGCACTCAGCGTGGCGCTCATCGCCACCGTGAGCCTTGGCGCTTGCGCCTCTTACAAGAACGAGTTTGCAACGATCAACTCGCGTCTCGACCAGCTCGATGTAAAGGTGCAGGGCGCCGCCCAGAGTGCCGAGTCCGCCAACCAGTCGGCGCAGCAGGCCAACCAGCGTCTGGACCAGATCGAAGGCCGCGTGCAGCAGCTTGAAAGGGCACCTGCCGGCCGCAAGCCGCGCGGCTGATCGCTCCCTCACCGTTTGAATTGATCCACCTCTGTATCGGGAACCAGTGGCCTTCGCGGGCCACTGGCGTCCTTCCACCCGCGGTCTCAATGCAAGGAGCCGTCCCATTCGTACCTCCTCCTCCCCTGCACGTCGTGCCCTCCCTGTGTTGATGTTGGCACTGGCCGTAGCGTGCAGCGGCGCAGCCAGCGCCAAGGGCAAGGACAAGGAAGCGCCTGAACAGCGGAGTGCCGCCGTTGATGAACTTCCCGCTGACCAGAGCGTCTCCGAGACGGTGATCGAACTGGCCGGCTGGGTGGTC
The DNA here is from genome assembly GCF_056861405.1 of Stenotrophomonas sp. 22DLJC03. Lineage (NCBI taxonomy): Bacteria > Pseudomonadati > Pseudomonadota > Gammaproteobacteria > Lysobacterales > Lysobacteraceae > Stenotrophomonas > Stenotrophomonas sp. 22DLJC03. Next base: position 132,819 of record NZ_JBSPUG010000004.1, on the reverse strand, counting down.
GCCAGCAAGGACAACCAGGGTTATCCGTTCGCGATCATGGACAAGGCGGCTGCGCAGGTACTGGTCTTCGGCGGCGACGGCAAGCTGCGCGGCGCGGCACCGGCGCTGTTCGGTTCGGCCATCGGCGATCACTCTGCACCCGGCGTTGCCAAGCTCGCGCTGAGTGCGATTCCAGGCCATGACCGCACCACCCCAGCGGGCCGTTTCATTGGTGGCTACGGCCCCTCCGACGATGCCGGACGCGTGCTGTGGGTGGACTACGATTCCGCCGTCTCGATGCACCCGCTTCCGCCAGGCACCCCGAAAGAGAAGCGCGCCGAACGGCTGGCATCACCTTCGCCGGACGACAACCGCGTTACGCACGGCTGCATCAACGTCACGCCCGCGTTCTACGAGCAGATTGTGCAATCCACGTTCGAGAAGGGCGGCGTGTTCTACATCCTGCCGGACAAGGATTCGATCGCGAAGACATTCCCGGAGTTCGCGCAGAGCCGTGGGGATGCCAAGGACGAAGACGAGAAGGGCGCGCGGCGCGCAAGCAAGTAATGCGCCCATCGGCGGATCAGGAATTCAGGAAGCCGCAGCGCCCGCGGCCCGCGCCAATGCAGCGGCATGCGCATCGCCCTTGCGTTCGCTGTAGCGGTCCACCAGGTAGTCCGACCGCCCTCGCGTCAGCAGCGTGAACTTCACCAGTTCCTCCATCACATCCACCACGCGGTCGTAGTACGGCGAGGGCTTCATTCGTCCATCGTCATCGAACTCCAGCCAGGCCTTGGCCACCGATGACTGGTTGGGGATGGTCAGCATGCGCATCCAACGACCAAGTACGCGCAGCGTGTTGACCGTGTTGAACGACTGCGAACCGCCGCTCACCTGCATCACCGCCAGCGTCCTGCCCTGTGTGGGGCGCACGCTGCCGTCTTCCAGTGGCAACCAGTCGATCTGGTTCTTGAACACACCGGTGATCGTCCCGTGCCGCTCGGGGCTGACCCAGACTTGGCCTTCCGACCACTGCGACCACGCACGCAACCGCTGCACTTCGGGGTGGCTCTTGTCCACGCTGTCCAGCATGGGCAGCGCATGCGGATCGAACACGCGGGTCTCGCACCCCAGGTAGTGCAGCAGCCGCTCGGCTTCCAGCGCCAGCTTGCGACTGAACGACTGCGGCCGAAGCGAGCCGTAGAGCAGGAGGATGCGTGGTGGCCCCAGATCGGTGGCGGCGAGCTGGTGGTGATCGGGCTGGGGCAGCGAGGCTTCTACCAGGTTCGGCAGGTGGGCACTTGTGATTGGCTTATTCATTCGACTATTCTAGAAATATGGAAACGTTGAATGCAATCACTGCCCTGACTGCCCTGGGTCATGCCACCCGCCTGGCTGCCTTCCGCCTGCTGGTGGAGGCCGGCCCGGCAGGACGCATGGCTGGCGACATCGCCACGGCCCTGCAGGTGCCACCGGCTACGCTCAGCTTCCACCTGAAGGAGCTGGTGCAGGCCGGCCTGGTAGAGAGCGAAAGCCAGGGCCGCCATGTGTGCTATCGGGCCAACTTCGATGCCATGAACGGCTTGATCGAGTACCTCACGCACAACTGCTGCGCGGGCTCACCCAGCGATGAGTGCTCGTCCGCAGCACCCGCCTGCAAGTGCTGGTACCGCACACGACCTGCCCCATCGAGGCGATTGCCCCATGACCCGTTCTGTCCTGTTCCTCTGTACCGGCAACAGCGCCCGCAGCGTGCTTGCCGAAGCCACCCTGCGCGCCTGGGGCGGCGACCGCTTCACCGCCTTCAGCGCCGGCAGCCAGCCCACCGGTCAGGTCAATCCATTCGCGCTGGCCCAGTTGCAGGCCGAAGGAATGCCCATTGAAGGGCTGCGCAGCAAATCGTGGGATGAGTTCGTGGATGCGGCTCCGATGGATCTGGTGATTACCGTGTGTGACTCCGCTGCTGCCGAAGCCTGCCCTGTGGTGTTCGGGGACTTCATCCGCAGCCATTGGGGCCTGCCCGATCCGGCCGCCGTAGCAGGCAGCGATGCCGACAAGACCGCAGCCTTCGCGCTGGCTCATGCCATCGTGAAAACCCGCCTGCGTGCGCTGCTCGCACTGCCCGAATCGGTGTGGTCCGAACGCGAAGCGCTGCAGCACGCGCTGGACCGGATCGGCCAGCTGCTGCCGATCGACGGCACGCAGTGACGGTGCCACTGCCATGAGCCTGTTCGAGCGACACCTGACCCTGTGGGTTGTGCTGTGCATTGCGATGGGCACGCTGCTGGGCCACGTCCTGCCCGATGCCTTCGCGGTGCTGGCCTCCGCCGAAGTGGCCAAGGTCAACCTGCCGGTTGCAGTGCTGATCTGGCTGATGATCATCCCGATGCTGCTGAAGGTCGACTTCGGCGCGATGCGTCAGTTGCAGCAGCACTGGAAGGGCATCGGGGTGACGCTGTTCATCAACTGGGCGGTCAAGCCGTTCTCGATGGCGCTGCTGGGCTGGCTGTTCCTGCGCCATGCCTTCGCCGACTGGTTGCCGCCCGGGCAGATCGACAGCTACATCGCCGGGCTGATCCTGCTGGCGGCCGCGCCCTGCACCGCCATGGTGTTCGTGTGGAGCAACCTGTGCCGCGGCGATGCCAACTTCACGCTGAGCCAAGTGGCCCTGAACGACGCGATCATGGTGGTCGCGTATGCGCCGGTAGTTGCGCTGCTGCTCGGCCTGTCGGCGATCAGCGTGCCGTGGGACACCTTGCTGTTGTCGGTGAGCCTCTACATTGTGGCGCCCGTGCTGGTGGCCGCGCTGCTGCGGCGCTGGATCCTGTTGCTCAGCGGCGAGGCGGGCCTGCAACGTGCGCTTCGAAGGCTGGGGCCGCTTTCCCTGTCCGCCCTGCTGCTCACGCTGGTGCTGCTGTTCGGGTTCCAAGGCCGTCAGATCGTTGAACAACCCCTGGTGATCGCGCTGATTGCGGTGCCCATCCTGATCCAGGTCTATTTCACTTCGGGCCTGGCCTACCTGCTCAACCGTCGGCTGGGCGTGGCGCATTGCGTGGCCGGTCCTTCGGCGTTGATTGGTGCCAGCAACTTCTTCGAGCTGGCGGTGGCGACAGCGGTGGGGCTGTTCGGCGTGCATTCGGGGGCGGCGCTGGCGACGGTGGTGGGCGTGCTGATCGAGGTGCCGGTCATGCTTTCTGTTGTGCGGATCGTGAATCGTACTCAAGCCTGGTACGAGAGACGCGAAGAGCACTGACATACCGGAGTGCGTCGAAGTCGATCTACGCTCTTCACTCCGCACTGTCGTCATCGGCTTGGTGGGGTACCCGTACGCCACGTCATCAACTTCGACCCATGTCGCATATTCCCCATGCCGCTACGGACGTTGCGCCGCCTGCGTCTGCGACGGCTTAACAGCATGCAAAAATGCCGAAAGCGTCTTTGATCCAGCGTTGAATGCAACTCTTCTGATTGGCGTTGCGCAGCGACGGCGGCACAGATGGTGGGCCACCGGAAAATGGGTGGCCGGGCCTCGAAAACCCGTTAGATCACGAACGTTGTTTGCGCTTGCCAGCCGGCGTCACCCCGCGTGGCGCCGGCTGGCATTCCGTCTGCCGACTATGGCGGGCGGAGCGTGGAGGCCTTGCGCCTGCCGGTCTTGTTCGTGATCTCCCGGTTTTCGAGCCACGTCTCCGCCCGCCACCTTTGTGTGGCGGCTACCGTCTGTCCTGCACGGAGCATTGCCATGACCTCACCGGACTTCCCGCGCCTGCATCCGCATCACTCGCCCGCCAATGCCGGTGAGTCGCCAGATCACACCCCTGCGGCCGATCCGAACACCTTCATCGCCACCCTCAACCGCATCGGCAAGGGCGCGGCCGCCGACGGCCAGCCCTGGCCCGAACGTCATCAGATGCCCGGCCGCCGCATGGCGCTGGCCGACGCGGATTGCGCATTGACCGGCCTGCGCGTGGCGCTGGAAATGCTGCTGGCTGCCGAGCGCGTGCGCCAGAACGGTCCCGACGAGGAGTACGTGGGCGACCGCGTGATGGAGGGCCTGATGATGGCCAGTCTGTCGCTGACCGCACAGGTCAGCGCACGCATGCGCCCGGAAGGGTGACACGGGGAACGACGCTCACTGCAACGCCGGGCACGGCCCGGCGCTGCGGCGCGCGCCACATCACTCGCAGGGCGCGCCGTCTTCCTTCAACGCGGCATCCTGCAGTGGCTGGCGCTGGTCGATCTGCGCACGTTGTTCCGCCGTCGGCTCACCCAGCCACCACACACGGCAGCGCGCGGTAAGACGGCCGACCATCTTCGACTGATCGGGCGAGTACAGCATTGCCAACGCGGTGCCGGGACAGTCGTGGGCCTGGCAGGCGGTGTAGAACCACCACGGCTCGCCCTGCAGCACTAACAGTTCGCCAGGCCCGCTGGGTCCGCTCAACAGGCGTTCGCGCAGCGAGGGAATCTCCTTGTCGGCGGATTCGGCCGCCGCCGTGTTCTTCATCAGGGTGTTGAACGCGGCCAGCACCTTCGCGTCCTTGCGGCCGCAGTCGTCCACGGTGTTGCCACCCACCAGGGTGAAGAAATGCGTCGCCAGCGGGTTGTCCGCACAGGTGAGTTCGCCGCCAGCGCTCGGGTCTTCCGGTTCGCCTTCGTTGTCCCACACCGAGGGGTCCACACCGTCTTCGATGGACGGTTCCTTTTCGACCACTGTTGCTGCGGCGGCCGGTGCTTCGGTGGTCGGTGCCGGTGCGGCCGGTGCTGCATCCGGCGCCGGTGCCTGCCCGCAGGCTGCCAGCAGCGCAGCCATCGTCGCCATCCCTGTGATTCGCATCTTCATCGCGTGTCCTTGTCTGATCTGCGCTGCATCGGCCGAGTCGGCGGCCGCGTGATTCTAACCAGCACCGCGCTAGGATGCGTTGGTAGCTTCCCGTCATCGCCTGGAGCCGGACGCATGCGCCGCACACGACTCGCCATGATCTTCTGCAGTGCCCTGCTGCTGGCATCGCCAGCAATTGCCCACGATGCAGAAGGCGCGAAGCCTCTCCCCGATGCAGCCCTCCCCGCACCGCTGGACCGTGTACTGCGCGACTATGAGCAGGCGTGGCGCAACGGTGATGCCAAGGCACTGGCTGCGCTGTTCGCCGAGGATGGCTTTGTGCTGCAGAGCAACCAGCCGCCGGTGCGCGGCCGCAGTGCGATCGAGGCTGCGTATGCCGGCCAGGGCAGCAGCCCGTTGCGGTTGCGTGCCCTGGCGTATTCGATGGAGGGCAACACGGGCTACATCATTGGTGCCTACCGCTACGGCAGCAACGTGGTCGATACCGGCAAGTTCACGCTCACGTTGAAGCGCGTGGGCGATGGGCCGTGGTTGATCTTCTCGGACATGGACAACACCAGCGCGCCGCCACGGGCGCGGTGATGAATGCCGGCGGGCATGGCCCGGCGCTACCGGGCGCCAACCAAGGTTGGCAGCTACCAGAAGCGGGGTCCATCGTAGATCCACGCCATGCGTGGATGGGGCGCGCACAAAAAAAACCCCGGCACTGGGCCGGGGTTTTTCGATTCACTTGAACAGCGTGTCCGGGTATTCCGGTTTCTGTTCCCGCGCCAGCAATGCGCGCAGGCCTTCTTCCGGTGTCTGCTCGCCGTGCAGCACGGCACGCACGCGGTCGGAGATCGGCAGGTCGATGCCATGGCGGCGCGCCTGTCGCATCACTTCGTCGGCGGTCTGCACCGACTCGACCACCTGGCCGATTTCGCGCACGGCATCCTGCAGCGTCTGGCCACGGCCCAGGGCCAGGCCCAGGCGGCGGTTGCGCGACAGGTCGCCGGTGCAGGTCAGCACCAGGTCGCCCAGGCCGGCCAGGCCCATCAGCGTTTCCGGCTTGGCGCCGATGGCAGCGGCCAGGCGCAGCATCTCGTTGAGGCCACGGGTGATCAGGCCGGCACGGGCGTTGAGGCCCAGCTGCATGCCATCGGCCACGCCGGTAGCCACGGCCAGCACGTTCTTCATCGCGCCGCCCAGCTCGGCACCGACCATGTCGTCGCCGGTGTAGGCACGGAACGCCGGGCCATGCATCGCCTCGGCCACCGTCTGCGCGAACTCGGGCACGTCGCCGTGCACGGTGATCGCCGTCGGCAGGCCCTGGGTCACTTCCTTGGCGAACGACGGCCCGGTGACGACGGCCAGCGGCACGTCCTCGCCCAGCACTTCGCGCGCCACTTCATGCAGGAAGCGGCCCGAACCGGGTTCGAAGCCCTTGGTGGCCCAGGCCACGCCGGCACCGGCCGGACGCAGCGGCGCCAGCGCACGCACGGTTTCACCGAAGGCATGCGACGGGGTCACCACCAGGATCCAGGCCGCGCCCTCCACCGCCGACGCCAGGTCGGTGGTGGCACGCAGGCTGTCCGGCAGCGGGATGCCCGGCAGGTAACGCGGGTTCTCGTGGCGCTGGTCGATGGCGTCGACCACGGCAGCATCGCGCCCCCACAGCACGGTCGGGTGACCGTGCCGTGCGAGCAGGCTGGCCAGCGCGGTTCCCCAGGAACCGGCGCCAAGCACGGCGATCTTGTCAGCGGGAGTGCTCATCCGTGACGTCGCGGCAGGAATCAGGCGTTGCCAGCCGGCTCGGAGTCAGCCAGCGACGGTGCGTCGCCCTGCTCCTGGCGCTGGCGCAGGGTTTCTGCGTACAGGCCTTCGAAGTTGATCGGCTGCAGGAAGAACGGCGGGAAGCCGCCGGCCTGGATCAGGTCGCTGATCAGCTGGCGCACGTACGGGAACAGGATGTTCGGGCACTGGGTGCCGAGCAGCACGTCGATCGACTGCGGGTCCAGGCCGACCAGGCCGAACACGCCGGCCTGCTTCACTTCGGCCACATAGGCGGTGCGCTCACCGGCCTGGCAGGTCAAGGTCACGGCCAGCACGACTTCGAAGGCGTTCTCACCCAGGCGCTGCACCTGCTGGTTCAGGTTCAGCTGCAGCTCCGGCTGCACCTGGTCGTTGAAGATGGTCGGAGCGTTCGGCGACTCGAAGGAGACGTCCTTGACGTAGATCTTCTCGACGGTGAAAGCAGGGCCGGTGGCGGCATCGACCGGCGCAGCGGCGCCGTTGGTGATCTCTTCGGACATTTCCAGTAACTCCAGGTGAATGCAATGAAAACGATGGTCGAATTACTGCGATGGGGGCGGCATCAGGCCCATACAAGGCCGGATCCGCCACCTGCGGCAATCAGTTGCGGCCCTTGACCAGCGGCAGCTCGGCCTGCTGCCAGGCGGGAATGCCGCCGTCGAGCACGTAGACCTTTTCGAAGCCGGCCTTCTTCAGCGCCTTGGCGGCGGTTTCCGAGGCGTTGCCGCTGCGGCACACCAGCACCACCGGCGACTGCTTGGCGTTGGCCACCAGCTTGTTGTCCGGGCCGAAGGCACTGGCCTGGGCATTGCGGCTGCCTGCAATGTGGCCCTTCTCGAAGTCACCGCTGGCCGACAGGTCGACCACCACCGTGCCGCCCGCGTTGATCAGCTGGGTCAGTTCGGCGGGCTTGATGCCCTTGAAGCCCCGGAACAGGCGGCGGATCTCGGTGACGATGATGGCCACGGTCAGGCCGACCAGGGCCGCGGACAGCATCGGGTTTCGGCCTGCAAAGGCCAGCAACTCTTCGTAATTCACTCAGGTCACGGGTCGATTAAGCGGGCGCCGATTGTCGCACAAGCCGGACGCGGCCCGTCACTGCCCTTTCCACAGGTCCGGCAGGCCGGCGGTCTGCCACCAGCGCTTGGCTTCCGGGTCCCAGCGCCAGCGCTCGACCACGACCACGGTGCGCTCGGCCTGGGTGTTCTGGTTGATCACCCCGATTTCGACGCGGCGTTCGACCAGGCCCCCGTCCAGCGAGGCGCTGCTGCGCTCGCGGTAGGACGACACGCGCAGCTGCGCGTAGCGGTTGAGCTCGAACTCGGTGGGCGGCTTTTCCTTGCGCAGCTTGGGGTCCAGATAGCCGATGGCATCGTCCATGCTGCCCCAGCGGATGGTGGCGCCGTAGGCGATCTGGGTCTCTTCCAGCAGCTTGCGCTGCTTGCGGCTGAGGTCGTCGGCCGAGGCCACGGCGCTGGCCAGCAGCAGGGAACAGATCAGGAACTGGATGAGGCGGCGCATCGGTGGTTTCCCCAGAACGTCAGCCTGCCATCCTACCCTTTGGCGAAGGCAACGAAGCGACCGCTGAACTCGGCGGCGGGCTTGCCATCGGCCCCGGGCTGGGTGGCGATGATGCTGATGCGCGCCTTGCGGCGCTGGCGGAAGGTATTCAGGAAGGCATCCCAGCCGCTGGCCTCAGCGGCTTCGGCATGGGCGTGCAGGTCTTCGTAGACCGGGGCCAGGTAGCGCAGGTTGCTGTCGGCCACGTAGACCTCGGCATCGTGGCCGGCCAGGCGCAGGCGCAGGCTGACCAGCGCCCAGCCGGACAGGGTCAGCACCGAGGCCAGGCTGCCACCGAAGGCATTGCCCTTGTCGTTGACGTTGGCGGCCAGCGGCGCGGTGATGCGCAGCACGCCATCGGCATAACCGTCGAGCTGGATCTGCATGGCGCGGACCGCCGGCATGCAGTCCAGCACGTCCTGCAGGGCGGCCAGCGAGGAAGTCAGAGCATCAACGGACATCGGAGCAGAGACCACGACAACGAAGGGCCCGCATAATGCAGGCAATGGCCGACCATACGATACCCACTGGCGCCGCCGGTTCCGACGCGGACTGGACCTTCATTTCGCTGCGGCCGCAGGGCCAGCATGCGGCGCTGCGCCGCGCCGTTGCTGGGCTGGACGGGCATCTGCTGGCGCTGTCGCCCTGGCGGCTGCAGCGCCTGCATGGCACGCCAGTGGTGCGCCAGCTGCAACGCGCGCTGAACTGCGATCGGGTGGTGTTCACCAGCCCGGCCGCAGTGGCAGCGGCCGCGTCCCTGCTGCCGCTGGCCGACGCGCAGCGCAGCCCGTGGCTGACCGTGGGCGACGGCACCGCGCGTGCGCTGCAGGCGCAGGGGGTCAACGAGGTACATGCGCCGCAGCGGATGGACAGCGAGGGGCTGCTGGCGCTGCCGGTGCTGGCCGACGTACGCGGCCTGCGCATCGGGCTGGTGACCGCCCCCGGCGGGCGCGGCCTGATCGCTGCGCAGCTACAGGCGGCCGGCGCCAGCATCGAACGTGCCGACGTCTACCAGCGTCGCCTGCTGCGCCTGTCGCCACGCGCACTGGCTCGATTGGCGCATTCAGCGTATCCGTGGGTGCTGGCAGTCAGCAGTGGCGAAGCGCTGCAGCATTTCTGGCAACAGCTTCCACGTGCGTTGCAACAACGCCTGCAGGCCCACGCCAGCGTGGTGGTCGCCAGCGATCGGCTTGGCGAGCAGGCGCAGGCACTGGGCCTGCAGCGCATCAGCCGTAGCGCCGGCCCTGCCGGTGCACAGCTGGTGAGCGCTGCACACGCCACGCTCACCGTCCCGGCAGCGACCTGAACAGGGACGTGGATCACGCTTGCCGCTGTCGTCGGCAACAGTGATGCTGTGCACAACGCGGCCTGCCGGAACCCCACCGGCGACTTGCCGACAAGGAAGCCCGATGAACGAGACCCCGCCCGTTTCCCCGCCCCGTCGACCGGTGCGCTGGCTGCTGCCGCTGGCCGGCGTGGTCGTGCTTGGCGTGGGTGGCTATGCCGGCTGGCGCTTCTGGCATGAGCAACAGGACGCACAGGACGCACAGGCACAGACCACCGCCGTGCAGCTGCAGGGCCTGGAAGCCACGCTGGATGCCCTGCGCCGCGACCAGCGCGCGACCAGCCAACGCCTGCAGGATGCCGCCGCCACCAACCGCGTGCTGCGCGACGAGATGCTTGGCCTTTCGCAGCGTAGTGCGCTGCTGGAAGAAAATCTGGCCAAGCTGGCCGACAGCGCCAACCAGGGCCGGCAGGCGGTGCAGCGCGACGAGGCCGAGCTGCTGCTGACCCAGGCCGCGCAGCGCCTGAACTACGCCGACGATGTGGAAGGTGCGCGTCGTCTGTACGCGCAGGCTGCCACCGCGCTGGCCGATCTGCCCGACAGTGATGGCCTGAACCTGCGCCAGGCACTGGTGCAGGAGCGCGAAGCGCTGGACACGCTCGGCGCCGGCCCACGTGTGCAGTCGCTGCAGCGCCTGGATGCATTGGCCAAGGCATTGCAGGGCCTGCCTTCGCAGGTGACGGGCAGCGCCACCGCGACCGCCAGGCCCTGGTGGCAGGCCACGCTGGCACCGTTCGTGGACATCACCCCGAGCCGCCAGAACGGCCCACTGACTGCCGCCGAGCGCCACAACGCCGACGATGCGCTGCAGCTGGAACTGACCCTGGCGCGTGCGGCCATTGAACGTGGCGACCGCAGCGGACGCGATACCGCATTGGCGCGCGTGGAACACTGGGCACAGCGGCGTTGGCCGGATTCACCGGCCCTGCGCGCGCAACGTGCTGAACTGAAGGCCTTGCGCGAGCTTCCGTTGCAGGCCAGCAACACCGTTCTTGGCAGCACCCTGCAGCAACTGCGCACCCAGACCGACCGGAGGTAATCCCGCATGAAACCCCTGCAATCCCTGGTCGTGCTGTTGCTGGCCGTGGCCATCGGCGTGGTCGCCGCGCAATGGCTCGGCGCCGATGACCTCAACCGCTTCGGCGAAGTGACCCTGCGCTATGGCGGCTACGACTATCACAGCAACCTGCCGAAGGTTGCCCTGCTGACCGTGGTCGCCGTGCTGGTGCTGTGGCTGCTGTGGAGCCTGATCGCCGCACCGTTCCGTGCCTGGGGCCGCTACCGCCGCAAGCAGGGCCGGGTGCGCCTGATCGACGGCCTGCAGGCCTATGAGCATGGCCAGTGGCAGCGCGCGGAAAAACTGCTGGATGGCGCGGCGAAGGATCCGGAAGTGAGCGCGGTGGCGCTGGCCAACGCCGTGCGCAGTGCGCAGGCGCGTGCCGATGGTCCCGCCGGTGAAGCACTGCTGCAGCGCCTGGGCGAAAGCGATGCCACCCTGCAGGCGCTGCTGCGCGCCGAGCAGCTGCTGGCGCGCGACCTGCCGGTGGATGCGATCAACGCGCTGGACGTGGCAGCGATCCAGCCGCTGCCGCCGCGTGGCCTGTGGCTGCGTACCGAGGCACTGGCCCGCGCCGGCCGCGCACACGAGGCGTACGGCCAGTTGGGCGCACTACGCCAGAGCAAGGTGCTGCCGGCCGAATCGAACAGCGAACTGGAAGCACGCCTCGCCGCACAGGCACTGCTGGAAGCAGCCGACGTCAATGCGCTGGCCGCACAGTGGGAAGCCACGCCGAAGGCGCTGCGCCCGACCCCGGACGTGGTCGGTGCGTATGCCAGCCGTGCGGTTGCGTTGAGCTGGGACGAACCGGCGCTGCTGGCGTTGGAACACGCCCTGGACCAGCGCTGGGACGATGAGCTGGTGGCGCTGTACGGCCGCCTCCCAGCCGAGCGCCTGGCCACCCGCCAGGCCAATCTGGCGCGCTGGCGCAACGTGCATGACAGCTCGGCCGCGCTTCGCCTGGCGCAGGGCCGCGTGGCCCTGGCCCAGCAGCAGTGGGATGCCGCCGATACGTTCCTGCACGAGGCGATTGCCGCCGGTGCCGGTGCCGCGGCCTGGGAAGCACTGGGTGAACTGTTCGCACAGCGTGGCGACCACGCGCTGGCCGCGCAGTGCCTTGCCAATGCGCTGCGCCTGCAGCGTGGCGAGGACAGCGTGGAACTGGTGCGCGGCAACGAGGCGCCGCTGCGTGCCACGGTGGAAGAGCAGCCGATCGCGGTGCAACCGCCGGTGTACGACGCCAACGAAGAGCGCGACGAATTCGGCAACCCGCGGTTGCCGTGATCCCTGCCGAAGCGTGCCGGCCAACGGTCCGCACCCACCGGAGCAAGAAAAAACGCCGCCCACTGGGCGGCGTTTTCATCTGTGGAACCCGGTAGTCGCCAACCCTGGTTGGCGCTCTGACATCTTCCGAACGATGACATCGCATGGCCGACCAAGGTCGGCATCTACCACAGCAGATCCAGCGCGCATTCCCGGTAGTCACCAACCTTGGTTGGCGCGCGGTCGCAACGATCAGCGTTCGACGATCGCGACCACACCCATGCCGCCGGCGGTGCAGATCGACACCAGCGCGCGGCCACCGCCGCGTTCGGCCAGCTGCTTGGCCGCGGTGGCGATCACGCGTGCGCCAGTGGCGGCGAACGGATGGCCGGTGGCCAGCGACGAGCCCAGCAGGTTGATCTTGTCCGGGTCGATGCGGCCCATCGGTGCATCCAGGCCCAGGCGGTTGCGGCAGTAGTCCTCGCTCTCCCACGCGCGCAGGGTGCACAGCACCTGTGCAGCGAAGGCCTCGTGGATCTCGTAGATGTCGAAGTCCTGCAGGGTCAGGCCGTTGCGCTTGAGCATCTCCGGCACGGCCACGGTCGGTGCCATCAGCAGGCCTTCGCCGTGCACGAAGTCCACGGCAGAGACATGCGCGTCGCGCAGGTAGGCCTGCGGCTCATGGCCGTGCGCACGTGCCCACTCTTCGCTGGCCAGCAGCACGGCGGCGGCGCCATCGGTGAGCGGAGTGGAATTGGCGGCGGTCAGCGTGCCACGGCCGGAGACCTTGTCGAACGCCGGCTTCAACGTCGCCAGCTTTTCCAGCGAGGTGTCGGCGCGCAGGATGTTGTCGCGCTCGACGCCGCGGAACGGTGCGATCAGATCGCTGAAGAAACCGCGCTCATAGGCCGCGGCCAGCTTCTTGTGCGATGACACTGCCCACTCGTCCTGCGAGTCGCGCGAGATGTTCCATTCCTTGGCCATGTCCTCGCAGTGGTCGCCCATGCTCTTGCCGGTACGCGGCTCAGCCACGCCCGGGAATTCGGGCTTGAGCTCGGAGAACTTGAAGCCGGAGGTCAGTGCACGGATCTTGTCACCGGTGCTCTTGGCGCGGTTGGCAGCCAGCAGGCGCGCGCGCAGCTTCTTGCCGTACACGATCGGCACGTCGGAGGTGGTGTCCGAACCGCCGCCGATGCCCGATTCGATCTGGCCCAGCGCGATCTTGTTGGCGACAGTGATGATGCTGTCCAGCGAAGTGCCGCAGGCGCGCTGCAGGGTGATGCCGGGGGTCAACGGCGACAGGCCGGAGGACAGCGTGGCTTCGCGGCCGAGGTTCCAGTCGCTGGAGTGCTTGATCACAGCACCCATCGCCACTTCACCCAGCTGCTGGCCGTGCAGGCCGAAACGTTCGACCAGCGCGCCCAGCGTACGGACCGACATGCCGAGGTTGCCGACATCCGAATACGCGGTGTTCTGGCGGCAGAACGGAATGCGGACGCCACCGAGGATGGCGACGGGACGAGCGTTGGGCATGGAGATACCTGGCATGGATGAGGGTGTCTGCAACATGGCCTGCACGACGGAGCAGGCATAATGGAGCCAAGTGTAGCTGCCGCCCTGTGATGGGCCAACCGTGGAACCATGAGCAAACCCGACCCCGCGATGAATGCCCTTGGCGTGCTGGCCCTGGAACTGGCCGGCGGCGAAATCCCCCGCCAGGCGGTGCTCAGCGCCGAACAGGCCGGTGAACTGGCCGAACGCGTCGGCCGTGACCTGGCCAAGCAAGTGCCGCAGGTGGCCGAGCTGGACCTGGTGTTCGCCGCCGCCCATTTCGACCCGGCCGAAGTGCTGCGCCCGGGCTGGCCGATCCACCGCCGCCTGGAAGAACTGCAGATGCGCGCACCGGGCCGCAACCAGGGGCCGCGGCTGCTGGCCTTCGGTACCGACGCCAGTGGTGATGTGCCGCTGCCGTTCCAGGCCGATGCCAGCCTGGTGGGCGGTGGCCTGCGCGTGGTGCCGTTCCTGCTGACCGGCAGCGACGTGGCCACCACCAATGCGGTGGCCGAAGCGCTGGAAGACACGCTGCTGGCCAATGGCATGGCCCATGCCGACACCGCGCTGATGGCGCAGAACGCGTTCGGCGCCCGTATCGAGCATGCGCGCTATTTCACCGTGAACGACCTGGCCGCGATGATGTCGATGCAGTACGACAACCAGGGCCTGGCCGCGCTGTGGCCGCTGATCGAGACTGCGATCATGGCGCCGGGCGAGGACGAGTGGCTCAATGCCGCGCCCGAGCCGCTGCTGCGCTATACCCATGGCGAAGCACGCATGGCGCTGTTCGATCCGGCCGGCTGGTGCGCGCATTACGACCACGGCAACAACGACTGCGACCGCCTGCAGGGTATCTACGAGCAGTTCCTGATGCGCCAGCGGCAGATGGCTGCGGTGCTGGAAGCGCACGGCGTGCCGGTGCTGTTCGTGCACTGCGAAGCCGGGCAGGACGCGCGCGAGCTGCTGGCGCGCTGATCGGAAACAGCGACCGCCGCGTGTTGTAGAGCAGAGCCCATGCTCGGCTCAGGTCCACCGAAGAGCAGGTAATGCCCGCCGCTGGCCGGCACTACCGATCAAGAAAAACGCCGGCTTGCGCCGGCGTTTTCCATTTCCGGCAAGGCCGTCCTTACGGCGCCTTCTGGATCACAGCGCACGCCAGGCGTGCGCCGGCATTGCCGGTCGGCTGGGTCTTGTAGTCGTCCGCATCGGCGTGGACGATCAGGCCTCGGCCGATGATGTCGAAGTCATCACCCTTGCCGATGTTGACGTTGCTCGACACCGGGCCGTCGATGGTGGCCACGCCCTTGTCGTCGGCCTTGATGTTGGGCATGTCGCCGCCGTGGTGCGGATCGACGGCCACGCTACCGTGGTCCTGCTTGCCCGGGTTGAAGTGGCCGCCGGCGCTCATGCCGTCCGGCGCGCTGCAGTCGCCCTTCTCGTGGATGTGGAAGCCGTGTTCGCTGCCCGGCTTCAGGCCGCTGATCTGGCCGGTCACGTGGACCTTGCCGTCGACCACCTTGAAGGTGACGCTGCCCTTGGTCTCGTTGCCCTGGGTCGGTGCCAGTTCGGCCGTCGCCGAGGTGTCGGCAGCCGGAGCTGCTGCCGGCGCTGCGGCCGGTTCGGTGGTGGCGCCCTCGGCCGGGGCGGCCGGCGGGGTTTCAGTCTGCGGCGCGGCGGGCTGCTGGTTGCAGGCCGCCAGGCCCAGTGCGGCAATGGCCGCGAACAGCGAAGTGTGGATCAGACGCATGGAATCTCTCCCTGGATGATGCCGGCAACGATCAACGGACAACCCGGATCACGCCACAGGCGATGCGGACGCCGGCATTGCCGGCGGGCTGGCTGCGATAGTCGTCGGCATTTGCATGCACGACCAGTGCACGTCCGGCGATATCGGTGGCGGCGCCTCCGCCAAGGGTAACCCCCTTGAGGTGGATATCGACGTTGGCGCGGCCCTGGGCATCGGCACGCAGATTGTCCATGTCGCCCAGATGGTGCTTGCCGGTGCCGGCGCGGCCATGCGCGGTGCCACCGGGGTTGAAATGGTTGCCGGCGCTACTGGCATCCACCGCGCTGCAGTCGCCGCGCTCGTGGATGTGGAAGCCGGCCTGCTGCAGGGGCTGCAGTCCACCGACCAGGCCGGTGATGTGGATGCCACCGGGCTCCACCATCAGCGCGATGCGGCCGCTGACGATGCTGGCCGAGGCCGGCGAGAGGTTGGCCTCGGCCTGCTTCGCGGCGCTGACCAGGGTCGGCGGTGGCGGGGTGGGCTCGGCCTTCTTCGGCGCACTGCCACAGGCAGACAGCAGCACGGCGGCGGACAACGGCAGGATGGCAAAGGACAGACGCATCGAAGACTCCTTGCAGGTGACACTACGGACGGCATCGTCCATGAACGATCAACAGTTCGGCAAGCGGGTGCGAGGATCGCGTGCAGGGACCGTTCAATGGCCCCCGCGGCGGCGCCCGGCGCCCAGCTTGCGGGTGAGGGTATTGCGGCCGAGGCCCAGGCGGGCAGCGGCTTCGGCACGGCGGCCATGGGTGATCTGCAGCGCCGCCTCCAGCAAGGCATGATCGACCCGCTCGCGCACCTGTGCGTGCAGTCCTTCCACGCCCTCGCCCAGCTGCCGGCGTGCCCATTCGGCCAGCAGCGCCTCCCACTGCCCCGGATCGGCGCCACTGGCGCTGCTGCGGCCGCCCCGCGTGCGATTCAGCGCGGTATCAACGTCGGCCACGCCGATGGTATCGGCGGCGGCCAGCGCCGCCATCCGCCAGCACACGTTCTCCAGCTCGCGTACGTTGCCCGGCCAGTCGTGCTCGCGCAGCGCCTGCAGGGCGGCGGCGGTCAACCGCTTCGGCGGCGTATCCAGCCTGTGTGCAGCGGCAGCCAGGAAGGTGCTGGCCAACTGCGCGATGTCCTCGCGGCGCTCGCGCAGCGGCGGCAGCTGCAGGCGCACCACGTCCAAGCGGTGCAGCAGATCGGCGCGGAACTTGCCCTGCGCGACCAGGCCTTCCAGGTCCTGGTGGGTGGCGGCCACCACGCGCACATCGACGCGGATCAACTCGCGGCCACCGACGCGGAAGAACTCGCCCTGTGCCAGCACGCGCAACAGACGGGTCTGCAGCGGCAGCGGCATGTCGCCGATCTCATCCAGGAACAGGGTGCCACCGTTGGCCTGCTCGAAGCGACCGATATGGCGGCGCTGGGCACCGGTGAAGGCGCCGGCTTCGTGACCGAACAGTTCGCTCTCCAGCAGCTCGGCCGGGATGGCGGCGGTATTGAGCGCAACGAATGGCGCCTGTGCGCGCGGCGATTCGCGGTGCAGGGCATGCGCCACCAGCTCCTTGCCGGTGCCGGTCTCGCCGGTGATCAACACCGCCAGCGGTGCCTGCGCCAGGCGGCCGATGGCGCGGAACAGCGCACGCATCGGCGGGGTGTCACCCACCAGCTGCGGTGGCTGATCGCTGCGGGTCTCGGCTGCGGTTGTGGGCGCAGCCATTGCCGGCGCCACCGCCGGCAGCACGCGCTGCGCCAGCGCCACTGCATCATCCAGATCAAACGGCTTGGACAGGAATTCATGCGCGCCGCCGCGGAATGCACCGGCGGTACTGGCAACATCGGTATAGGCCGACATCACCACCACCGGCAGTTGCGGCAGCGCGGCCTTCAGCTTGTCCAGCAACACCAGGCCATCGTCGCCGGGCATGCGTACATCGGTGAACAGCAGCGCCGGCGGCGGGCCCTCGCTCAGGGCCTGCAGGGCGGGAGCGGCGCTGTCGAAATCGACAACCTGATAGCCCGCCTCGCGCAGCGCGGTGCACAGCACGAAGCGCACGGCACGGTCGTCGTCGACCACCCAGATGCGTTGTGCGGGAGTGGAGGCGTCAGACATCGCGCGGGGCCTCCTCGGCCGGGGCGGCGCCGTTGCCGATCGGCAGCAGCAGAGTGAACACGGTATGTCCCGGGCGCGAGCGGTAGGTCAGCGTGCCGCGATGTTCGCGTGCGACCTGCTGCGCCAGCGCCAGACCCAGGCCAGTGCCTTCGGCGCGGCCACTGACCAGCGGCAGGAACAGATGCTCGGCCAGCTCCTCGGGCACGCCACGGCCGTCGTCGGCAATCTCCAGGCGCAGCGCCAGCGTGTGCAGCTGCTCGGCGATGCGTACGCCGTGCTCGACGCGGGTGCGCAGGGTGATGTTGCCGGCACCGGCCTGGATCGCGTTGCGCACCAGGTTCCACACTGCCTGGGTGAGGCGATCGGCGTCGCCATGGAATTCGGGAATGCTGGGGTCGTAGTCGCGCTGCAGGCGTACCGCCCAGCCGGCCTCGTTCTCGGCCAGGCGCAGCACGCGTTCCAGCGCGGCGTGGATGTTCAGTTCGGCGTGAGGCGCGGCCGGGGCCGGTGACAGCAGCTGGTCGAGCAGGCCGTTGAGGCGCTCGATCTCCGAACCGATCAGCTCGATCAGCTCACGTTCGCTGGCGTCACGCTGGGCCGCGCGCCGGGCCAGCAACTGGGCCGCGCCCTTCAAGCCAGCCAACGGATTGCGCAGTTCATGGGCCAGCCCCTTCAGCGCCGCGCTGAGCGCGCTGGGCAGGGCCTGGGTCGGGTCGAGCCCGGGGAACTCATCGACCGGGTGCGCCTCCAGCAACCAGCCACCATCGTCGCGGCGGCTCATCCAGCCCTCGGCGAAGCGCGGTGCCTCGCCGGGCACCGCCAGCGCCAGCCGGTTCAGGCGCAGGCTGTCGCGCTCATCGCGGGCCAGGAAATGGGCCAGCGCCTCACCCTGCACTTCCAGCGCGGCCAGGGGCTGGCCGAGCAGGCGGCGGATGCTGACACCCAGCCAGCGCGCGAAGGCCGGGTTGCAGCCGATGATGCGGCCCTCAGCCCCGGCCCAGGCCAGCGGCGTGCCCAGGGCGTCGAGGGATGGCGGCGGTGCGGGGTCGGACATTGCACCAATGTAGTGCAAAACGAGGGTTTGGGGTCGGGGCCCTTTCTATCAGGAAAGGGGCCTGACCCCTGCCGCAGGGCGAGCAAGTTCGCCCACTACCGGATACGTGGGCGGGTCACAGCTTCATGTTGAGGCCGACGAACACGCTACGGCCCGGGGCCGGCGAGAACATCGGGCGGGCGCTGTCCCAGAAGAAGCTGTCGTACCAGGCGTAGGCGTACTGGCGTCCGGTAACGTTCTTCAGCTGCAGGTCCACGCTCCAGCGGGGGTTGATCTGGTACGCGGCGCTCAGGTCGAGTACGGCAAAGCCACCGAACTTGCCGGCCACGTTGCGCTCTTCCAGGTAGTAATCGCCCTGTGCACGCGCCTGCAGGCCCAGCCGCAGCGCGTCATTGGCGCGGTAATCCACGCCCAGGTTGCTGATGTGTCGCGGGGTGGCAGCCACTTCGAGGCCCTGCAGGGAAACGCTGGCATCGCGGTCGTCGCGGGTGATCTTCGCTTCCTGGTAGGCGTGCGACGCCCAGACCGTCCAGTCGTCGCCCAGCTGCAGGCTCAACTGCGCATCCACGCCGCGTCGGCGGGTCTTGCCCAAGGTGACCGTCGTACCGGTGGCCGGCATGTTGGATACCTCGTTTTCCGCGTCCTGCTGCCACACCGCCAGACGCGCCTGGCTGCCCGCGAACGGCTGGAATTTCAGGCCCAGCTCCATGCCGGTGTTGGTGGACGGCTGCATCGGCGCCTGCCCCGGGGTGAGGTAGGCCGGCGCGGTGGAACCGGTGAGCACCTGGAAGGTGCGGCCCCAGTTTGCGTAGACGTGGGTGTTCTGGCCCAGGCTGTGGATGACGCTCAGTTTGGGCTGGCCGATGCTGCCGTAATCCTGCAGCCGAGCGCTGAGGCCGTTCATCAGGTGGGTACGGCCACTGAAGCGGTCCACACGGTAGGCCGGCACGATCTTCCACGCCTCGACGGGCTGGTAGATGGCCTGCACGTAGGCGCCCCAATTGTCGAAGCTGTGGCGGTCGTTGTTCTGCACCCGTGCCGGGGCACGGCTGAAGTCGGTGGGTTCGGCGTAGACGTAGCGCTCGCGGATGTAGCCGTTGTCCTGCTGCTCGTAGTTCAGGCCGCCCTCGACGGTAAGCGCGGGGCTGGCCTGCCAGGTGAGCGTGCTGAGCAGGCCATTCTGGCGCTCATCCCACACCCGGCGCTGGCGCGGCAGGTTGCCGGTGGGCAGGTCGCTGAAGGTCACGCGGCGGTCGTCTTCGTAGCGGTTGTAATAGAGCCGCGTGCCGAAGGTGAGCCTCTCGGACAGTTTCATATCCAGGTGCGCGGCAATCTGGCGCATGTCGCGGTCATCACCATCGTTGCCGTTGCGCAGGTTGCTGCCACGTCGATGCGTACGCATTTCCTCGACGGTCATGAAGCCGGGCTCGTCGGCTTCGTGGTGGTAGGCGCGCGCGGTCAGGCCCACGCGCAGCCCATCGTCCAGCGTGCCGAGGAACCATTTGCCGCCCAGCGAGTACTTCCTGGAGGTGTCATGGTCGCGATAGCCATCGCTGGCCTGGGTACCAACGAAGTAGTTCTGCGCGAAGCCATTGGCTTCGCGGCCCACCGCCAGCTGCGCATCACGGGTGTTGTAGCTGCCGTAGGCCAGCCGTGCATCGGTGTAGTTGCCACCCTGGCGCGTACCGAAGTTCACGTTGCCGCCGATGTTGTGCAGGCCGTAGCGCGGGTCGTTGGTACCACGTACCACTTCGATGTAGCTGATTTCCAGCGGGAACAGCATGTCGATGTAGCGCTGGTTGCCGCTGTTGACGTTGCTGGGGATGCCATCGATCAGCGTCTTGATGGCATTGAGGTAGCCCTCGCCGTTGAAAGCCCGGAAGCTGACCTTGCCCGATTCGGCACCCTGCCGGGTTTCGGTCAGCTGGATGCCCGGCATCTGCCCCAGCAGCTCCCAGCTGTGGGAGACGTTGCGGTCTTCGATCTGGTCTGCGCCCAGCACGTCCACCGAAGTCAGTACCTGGTGCGCGCTCAGCTGGCCTTCGCCGTGCTGGTGCACATCGACCTTGCCCAGGGTGAGCGCGGCATCCGCCGACTGTGCGAGTGCTTCAGGGGCGAACGGCGCGGCCGCGAGGGCGGCCACCAGCGTGGAGGTCTTCATGGGGAGGGCGGCAGGAGGCAGAAAATGAAACTTTATAACATTTCAAATCTGCCAGCCATCCAGCGGGACCCGCCCTTCGTTACACCGGGTAGCCGGTCGCCTCGCGGGCCTTCTTCCAGGCGATGTCGAACTCGCGCGCGCTGATTTCGTCGTCTTCATCGAAATCCATGAACGACACCGGCTGGTCGGCCAGCACGAAGCGGTCATCGCTCTGCCCGGTTTCATCGGCCCAGACCACCTTGGCCCCGTAGATCTCCACCTGGCGCACGATTTTTTCACCACGGGCTTCCATCAGCACGTTGCCCTTGCCCAGGCTCGATTCGGCCCAGTGCTTGTAGTACTTCTTGCTGTTGGTCTTTGCGTTGGGTTTTGCGTATTTCATTGCATTGGTCCTGGCCGCAGGTGCGACCGGAAAGTTCGGAATGGCGCCATTATCAGGCATTCGCGCGCAGATCCCTTTCCTGCGGAGAGGGATCTGCCCCCTGCCAAACTACTTCGGCAAGGGGGCGCCCTTCGGCCACAGCATCCAGATGTTGCCCTTCTGCTTCATGTCACCGGCCAGCTTGCCGGCGGCATCGCCGCTGCCCCAGTACAGGTCCGCGCGCACTTCGCCGGCAATCGCGCCGCCGGTATCCTGCGCGGCCACCGGGCGCACCACCGGGCTGCCGTCCGGGCGCGTGGTGGACAGCCACAGCAGGCTGCCCAGCGGCACCACGGTGCGGTCCACCGCCACGCTGTAACCCGCCGTCAGCGGCACGTTCAGCGAACCGCGCGGGCCTTCCGGGCTGTCCGCGCTGCGCACGAAGAACACGTAGCTGGGGTTGCTGCGCAGCAGTTCCGGCACACGGGAAGGGTTGGCCCTGGCCCAGGCGCGGATCGCGTCCATGGTCACGTCCTCCTTCTTCAGCTGGCCCTGGTCCACCAGCCAACGGCCGATCGCGCGATAGGGATGGCCGTTCTGTTCGGCATAGGCCAGGCGCACCTGCGTGCCATCGGCCAGGCGAACCCGGCCCGAGCCCTGGATCTGCAGCAGCTGCAGGTCCATCGGATCGGTCAGCCAGGCCAGCACCGGGGCCTTGGCGCCCTTGGCCGCGATGGTGCCTGCATCGTCATAGGGCTTGAGCACCTTGCCATCGACGCGGCCGCGCAGGCGCTTGCCCTTCAGTTCCGGGTAGACGCTGTCCAGCTGCACCACGATCAGGTCATCCGGCGTGCCGTACACCGGCACGGTGGCCTTGTCGGTGCGGGTCAGGCTGCCGGGGTAGATCGGCTCGTAGTAGCCGGTGATCAGCCCATCAGCCTGGTGCCCCCCGGCACGCAGCGCGTAGGCATCGAGGTCGCGCTGCAGGAACTGGCGGATCGCGGCAGGGTCCTTGTCGTTCACTGCTGCAGCCGTGGTGCAGGGCTTGGCCCAGACAGCGTCGTTCTTCAGGCGGGTGCAGCTGCTGCGCCAGGCAACGAAGCCGGCCTGCAGATCGGTATCGGAAACCGGCGGCAATGCGCCCCATTCGGCCTTGACGTACGTGGCGGGCGATGGGGCAGGCGGTGTCTCTGGCGGCGTTCCCAATGTGGAACACCCCGCCAGCAGCACGAGGGTACCCAGGCTCCAGTACCTGCGGTTCGATTGGGCGTTGAATGCGGTCATGGGTCAAATGTAGTGCAAATGACCCTCTGCGTAGCAGCTTTTCCACGGCGTTTACCAACTCATCCGCTTCAGGATCGCATTGCCCGACAGATGATGCTTGACCACGGCGGCGACGTGCAGGAACAGGAGCCCGCCCAGAACGACGCATGCATAGCGGTGTGCAGTATTGAACGCCATGGTCAGCTGCGGGTCGCTGATGGGCTGTGGAAAGCTCACCAGGTTGAACACATTGATCTCCCGCTCCATCATCAGCACGCCCGTCAGCAGCACGACGGTCGTGACAAGATACAGAGCGGCGTGAGCAATCAAGGCCGCCCATTCCGCTCCGCTGGCGGGTGCGTCCCGGTGATTTGAGATGGCAATCACCACGCGTACGGCGAACAACGGAATCAACACCGAGGTGATGGACACGTTGAAGAAACCAATGGTTTCAGCGACGGTATGCGGCACGTCAAGAAGCGCCACGTAGAAACCACTGACAGTGGCCCAGAGGATGATGACCGCAGAGATCCAGTGCAGCAGCACCTGGGCTTTTGAGTAGCGCATGGGACACGATTCGCTCGATGAGGTCGAGCGATGCTAGGCATTCGCATGCTTGTACGACATCGAATGAATTGCAAAAAATTCTCGCAGCCGTCCATTCGGTGATCTGGATCAGATTCCCTAGGAATCCCTCCATTGCCGGGCGCAGCCCGGCAGCACCATTCAGGGAATCGGCTGCAGCAGCGACGTGGCTGACCGTGCAGATCGGATCATCGTGTCCAGTGACCTGCCCGTCGACCTCGCCGTCACCTGCACGCGGTACGTAGACATCGAGGCCGCGCTGCAGGAACCCGCAGATCGTGGCCGACGCCACGATCACCTTTCAGCATCAGCCACTGCCCAGCAACCCGCTGTTGCTGGTGGCGAACACCGGCGGCGGCACGTCCAGCACGACATCGTCCACCGCACGGCCGGCGAGGAAATCGACAATGCTGCGCGCAATGGCGGGGTTGCCCGTCCACAACTCGTTGTGATGGCTGGCGTTGCGTACCAGCAGCGAGCGGCCGTTGCGGAAGCCTGGACGCAGTGCATCGGCGTTGGCTGGTGGCGTGCGTCCATCCAGCGTGCCGCTGATGAACAGCACCGGCACCTCGCTGCGCAGTGGGCCACGGAAGGATTCGCCCAGATCGGCCAGGCCCAGGCCGTTGCCGATGGCGGGGAACGGGAAGTTCAAGGCGTCGCCGAACAGGCTTTCGCGCGCCTGCGCCTCCACCCGGGCCAAGCGCTGCGGGCTCTGCCCGGACGCCACATCCATCGCCAGCCCCATTGCCGGGTACTCGGCGAACTGCGCACGCACGATCAGCACCAGGTCTGCCAGCGGATCGTAGTTGCCGCGCTCGGCCTCGCGCAGCACCAGCGGCAGCCACTGCTGGGTGTGCCGCTGGCCGAGCGCATTGGCGATCAGGATCTGCGCATCGAATTCACCGATGGTCACCTGGCGACCCTCGTGCATGCGGCTGCGGCCCTGCCGTGGCTGCTCACGCAGCGCCTGCAGCACGCGTGAGGCCGATCCAGCCAGATCGTCGAAGCCATCCTTGCGCGCCAACTGCGCAAGCTCCTGCAGCAGCGCGTCGCTGCTCAGCGGCAGCTTCAGTGTGTCATCAGGACCTTCGGTGCCCATCAACACCACGCGCTCGAGGCCTTCACCGTGCAGTCGCACGGCAGCCAGGGCCAGATGCGTGCCGTAGCTCATGCCCCACAGGCTGATCTTCGGCACACCCAGCGCGCGGCGCAGGTCGTCAAGGTCGGCGGCGCTCTCGGCCGTGGTGTAGGCACCCAGATCAACGCCAGCCTGCCGCCAGAACGCCACGCACTTCGCTGCCGTTGCCTGCAGCGCGACCAGCGCCGTATCGCGCTGCAATGGCTGCGCATCATCGAATCGGGTCTGGTGCGGGCATTCCGGCGGCGGTTCGGACAGGCCGGCGCCGCGCTGGTCGAGCAGCAGCACATCGGTCTTGCGGCGGACCAGGTCGAACACCGGCCAGCGTGGGCCGCGCGCAGTGTCGATGCCGGAGCCGCCCGGGCCACCGGCCAGGTAGACCACGGGAGCGCTGCGACCATTGCCGCCGGTTGCACGCAGGCGTACCACTTTCAGCTGCATGCGTGGTCCATCCGGCTCGCTGTGCCGGCGTGGCACTGCAAGCACGGCGATCTCCGCAGGGATGCTGCCATGTGCTTTGGTCTGCAGCGTGTAGGGCTGGAACGCCAGCGCAGCCGGGCTGGCCTGTGCGGCTGTGGCCACGGCCAGCGCCAGGCCGATTGCAGCCAGCGTGGCGGCGACGGCAGTGCGGCAACGATGGGAACTGCGGGGAAGCGTGCGGGCGCTGCGGGTCATGTCGGGCTCCGATGGAAGGACGTGCGCCACCAGCGTCTGCCCTTCCGCAGCACACGGGGCGTGCGCACCTGCCGAACGTCTCCAGGCGGCCGTCCACTGTCTCCACGCAACCGATAGGATGGCCTCCATGCAGATCCCACGAACCCTGGCTGTCCTTGCTGTGCTGCTTGCGGCCGTGGCCGTCTGGCTGCTCGTGTCGACGCCGCCACCCGGTCTGGTGCAGGTGCCGGGCGCGCAGATGGCGCTTGCGAACATCGGGGCCACCGGCGCCGTGCCCGCGCGACCGCCGCAGGATCTGGACTGGCAGCCACTGGACCAGCGCGAGCTGGCAGGGTGGCGCGGCCCCTACTGGCTGCGCTGGCAGGTGCCAGCGCCGACCACCGCGGACGTGCATGGCCGCACGATGCGGCTGTCGCTGCGTGCCGCCAGCCAGCTGTACTGGAACGGCAACCCGTGGGTCGGCAATGGCGTGGTCGGCCGCAGCGCTGCGGAAGAGCACCCTGGACGCATCGACCTTGTGCGTGTGCTGCCTCCCGCTTCGGGCAACCGCAGCGACGAACTGATCGTGCTTGCGTCGAGCCAGCAGCAGCACTTCCATCTGCATGGTGCCGATGCGATGGTGCTGATCGCACCCGCGGCCGTGCTGTACGGCCAGATCATCCTGCCGTGGTTGATCGCCGCCTTCGCCACCGGTGCACTGGCGGCGGCCTGCCTGTACTTCCTCACCGTGTTGCGCGGCCAGACGCAGGCACCCGGGGCCCGTCTGCTGCTGGCACTGGGCGCAGTGGGGCTGGCACTGCCCGTGGTCGAGGCCTGGCGCTCCCTGCTTGGGTATCCCTATCCATGGCATGGCCCACGCCTGGTGGCACTGTTGTGCCTGCATGTGGCGGCAGCGGCGTTGCTGCCGGCCTATCTTGCACGCCGCTTCGCGATGGCCATGCCGCGGGCCGCCTACCTTGGCTATCTGGCCGTGATCATTGCCGCCGCTGTCGCGCTGCCCGGCTTCGATACGCGCTCAGCGGCGGTACTGCTGTCGAGCCTGATTGCATCGGCAGGCGTGCTGTTGCGCGCGCATGGCGAGTCCGAGGACCGCTGGCCGATCCTGGCCTTGCTGCTGGCCGGACTGCTGGCGCTGCTGGTCGCAGGCGGCGCCTTCCTCGATGGGCCCTATTTCCTGCTGCTGGCGGTGCTGATGGTGTTCCTGCTGCTGCGCCACGCTGCCCAGTTGCAGGCACTGGACCGGCACAACGCCTGGCTGAGCGAAGAACGCGCGCGGCTTTCGCTGCAGCTGCTGCAACGGGGCATCCAGCCGCATTGGCTGATGAACACCCTGACTTGCCTGCAGGAATTGATCGAACAGGCACCAGCGCGTGCCAGCCGCCTGGTGGAATCACTGGCCGACCAGTTCGATCGCCTGCGCGACAGCAGCAGCCGGCGCAGCGTTCCCCTGCAGGACGAACTGGCGCTCTGTCGCAGCCATCTGGATATCGTTGGCATGGCATTGGACCAGCGCATGCGGCTGGAGGTCGATGGCGAAGACGCGATGCTGTCGTTGCCGCCCGGCATCCTGCATGCCCAGGTGGAGAATGCATTGACCCACGCAGGTGCGCTGGCCTGCGCAAAGCATCCGTTCCACCTGCACGTGCAACGCACCAACGCGCGCTGGATACTGGAGCTGCGCAGTGCGCGGGGTTCCGCCCCACACCGTGGCCGCGGCACCGGCACGCGCTATATCGAGGCCAGCCTGGCCGCCGCCTGTCCTGACGGATGGGCCTTCGTGCAGGGCGCCGAAGGCGACCACTGGTGCAGCCGGATCGAACTGACATGCGCATCCTGATCGTCGAGGATGAGCCGCTGGTACGCCAGCGCCTGCTGCGCCTGTGCAGTGAACTGGCAGGCGCGCGCGCGCGCTTCGACGCCGTTGCTGATCTGGAGTCGGCCGGAGATCGACTGCAACGCAGCGTCTACGATGGCCTGCTGCTGGACCTCAACCTGGGCGGCGACGATGGTTTCGAGCTGCTTCGGCGCGCGGTGGCCGGACGCTATCAGTGCGTGGTGGTGTCGGCCCATCGCGATCGCGCGCTGCAGGCATTCGAGCATGGTGTGCTCGACTTCGTACCCAAGCCGTTCTCGCGTGAGCGCCTTGGCCAGGCACTGGAACGCCTGCTCGACACCGGCGGCTCCCGCCCTGGCCGCGCGCGCTATCTGGGTGTCTGGCGGGCGCAGGGCACGGCGACCGTAGAACTTGCTGACGTGCTCTGGATCCGCGCCGACGGCGACTACAGCCAGGTGCGCATGCGCGATGGCCGCAGCGAGCTGCACGACAAGTCCCTGGCCGGACTGGGCAGCGTGCTGCCTGGCGACTTCGTGCGTTGCCATCGTTCCTATCTGGTCAATCTGCAGCATGTGCGCATGCTGCATGCAGGATCGGGCAGCCGTTACTGGCTGGTGTTGAGCGATGGCAGCGAGCTGGCCGTGGGCCGCGCGCATGTGGCGGCAATACGCGGAGAGCTGGGGATGGAGTGAGGTGTGGAAGCTGCCAGCCATGGGCTGGCACTACTGCACTTCGTGGTGGTGGCCGCGCTGCGCGCTCGCCGGGCATGGCCCGGCGCTACCCACTTCCGGGTGTTCGGCGCCGCGCGAGCATCTACGGGGTCTGCAGCAGCAAGGAATGCAGGATGCGGGCATCTTCGGCATCCAGCGTCTTCGGCAGGTCGTCGCGGCCACGGAAGCGACGGTGGAAGGCGGCGACGGTGGCCTCGCGGTTGTCCAGCGGGTAGCCAAAGCGGGCCAGCGCATTCCATGCATCGAAGCCTTCCGGTGCCGCACCATCGGCGGCGCGAGGCCACACGCCGAACCCGGCGTCGGCCAGCTGCTGCCAGGGGAAGAAGCGGCTTGGGTCCTGCTTGCGGGTCGGCGCCAGGTCGGCATGGCCGATGACCTGCCGCGGCGGGATGTTCATCCGTTCAGTGAGATCGCGCAGCAGCACGATCAATGACTCGATCTGCGCCGGGCTGAAGGGACTGCGACCGTCGTTGTCGAGTTCGATGCCGATCGAGGCTGAATTGAGATCGGTGATGGTGCCCCAGCGCCCGGCACCGGCATGCCAGGCGCGGCGTTCATCGGCCACCAGCTGGTAGCGATGGCCATCGGCGCCGATCAGGTAGTGCGCGCTGACCCGTCCGCCGCTGTTGGCGGTACGCAGCGTGTGCAGGCTCTGCTGCACCGACTTCTGCTCGGTGTGATGGATGACGATGATGACCGGCGTGCGCGCGTTCTGGTTCGGCGACGGCACCCAGGTGGCGAGCGGATTGCGGGCTTCCTGTGGCGCGGAAGCGCAGGCGGCCAGCAACAGACAGGCCGAGAGCATCAGAGCGGTGCGGATCGGGTGCATGGCCCGATTGTGCGCGATCAGGCCGGATGATGCATGCCACGGTGCCGACCAACGGTCGGCACCCACCAGAGCAGGAGCAGTGCCAAGCAAGCTTGGCACCCACCAAACGCAAAGGCGGCCCCGCAGGGCCGCCCGCCACGCATCAGGCCTCGTAGGCGGATTCGCCGTGCGAGGTCACATCCAGGCCAGTACGCTCTGCTTCCTCGGTCACGCGCAGGCCGACCACGCTGCGCACCACCAGCAGGATCAGCGTGGTCACCACCGCCGACCAGACCACCGTCAGGCCAACACTGACCACCTGCACCCACACTTGGTGCGCGATATCCAGATCGGCCTTGGTGCCGCCCAGCGACTGCGCACTGAACACGCCGGTGAGGATCGCGCCGACGATACCGCCGACACCGTGTACGCCGAACACGTCGGCGGTGTCGTCCACCTTCAGCAGGCGCTTGAGACCGGTCACACCCCACACGCAGACCACACCGGCGACGAAGCCGATGACGATCGCGCCGAGCGGGCCGACTGTGCCGCAGGCCGGGGTGATGCCGACCAGACCGGCCACCGCACCCGAGGCGGCGCCCAGTGCCGACGGCTTGCCCTTGCTGATCGCTTCGACCAGCGTCCAGCCCAGCACGGCAGCAGCGGTGGCCAGCACCGTGTTGAGGAAGGCCAGCGAGGCGACGGTATCGGCGGCGGCGGCGGACCCGGCATTGA
Organism: Stenotrophomonas sp. 22DLJC03; assembly: GCF_056861405.1. Lineage (NCBI taxonomy): Bacteria > Pseudomonadati > Pseudomonadota > Gammaproteobacteria > Lysobacterales > Lysobacteraceae > Stenotrophomonas > Stenotrophomonas sp. 22DLJC03. Next base: position 104,192 of record NZ_JBSPUG010000004.1, on the reverse strand, counting down.
AGCCGAACCAGCCGACCCACAGCAGCATCGCGCCGATGTAGGTGAACGGGACGTTGTGCGGCTTCAGCGCGGTCTGTCCGTAGCCCAGGCGCTTGCCGACAAACCACGCGGCGACCAGGCCGGCAACACCGGCATTGATGTGGACCACGGTGCCGCCGGCGAAATCGATCGCACCCATTTCACCGAGGTAACCGCCACCCCACACGATGTGCGCCATCGGGATGTAGCTGAGGGTGAACCACAGCGCCGAGAACAGCAGCACCGCGCGGAACTTGATGCGCTCGGCGAAGGCACCGACGATCAGCGCGGTGGTGATGCCGGCGAAGGTCGACTGGAAGGCGACGAACAGGTAGTCCGGCAGTCCCTTGATCGGCGTGTTGCCCACCGACTCCGGGGTGAAGCCCTTGAGGAAGGCGAATTCGGTGAACGAGCCGAAGAACGGATTGCCGGCGCTGAACACTGCGCTGTAGCCATAGGCCACCCACAACAGCAGCACCAGCGAGAACACCACCAGGATCTGGCTGAGCACCGACAGCACGTTCTTCGAACGCACCAGGCCGCCGTAGAACAGGGCCAGGCCCGGTACCACCATCAACAGCACCAGCAGGGTGGAGGTGAGCATCCAGGCGACGTCGCCGTGGTCATAGGCGGGCGCGGCCACTGCTTCGGCAGCCGCAGGCGCAGCGGCCGTCGGGTCCTGCAAGGGCTCGACGGCCACGGCTTCGCTCTGCAGCGGCGTGACCTGGGCCTGGGCATGTGCACTGCCTGGCCAGACACCGGCGGCCAGCGCACTGAACAGCATCAGCAGGCACACCAGATGGAACCGGGCTTGCCACCCGGTGAAAAGGCGCATCTTCATGGGGGAGTCTCCGGAAGGGGGCTTACAGCGCGTCGGCGCCGATTTCGCCGGTGCGGATGCGGATGACCTGCTCGACAGCGGTCACGAAGATCTTGCCGTCGCCGATCTTGCCGGTGCCTGCAGACGACTGGATCGCTTCGATCACTGCGTCGGCACGTTCGTCGGTGACCACGGTTTCGATCTTGATCTTGGGCAGGAAGTCGACAACGTACTCGGCACCGCGATACAGCTCGGTGTGGCCCTTCTGGCGGCCGAAGCCTTTCACTTCGGTCACGGTGATGCCCGACACGCCGGCATCGGACAGGGCCTCTCGGACCTCGTCGAGCTTGAACGGTCGGATGATGGCGGAGATCAGTTTCATGCGCATGTCCCGATGGTGGATGGGGCCAGCGCGCGAACGCGCGATGGCATCAGGCAACCACGGGCCATCGTGGTGATGGCCGTGGCTGTTGCACCGGACACGAATCGGGCCGGGACAGCCGTGCCTCTCTCCTTGCACGGCCGACGCGGGAGGGAGGGCGGCCCATGTCGCGTGTCCGGTCTCTCTCTTGCCCCTGAATCTGCGGGCCAAGGGCCCGCGTTTCCAATGCAGCGGACCAACGGTCCGCTCTACCACGGCGGGCCGGAGCCCGCCCTGCGGCTCCCCAGCCGCAAAGACGGATGCGATGGCGGCGGGTGGGAGGGGTTACCCACCGCCATCGCAGCCGGTCAGCTGGCGTAGTACAGCTGGTATTCCAGCGGGTGGGTCGCCGCGCGGAACTTGGTCACTTCCTGCATCTTCAGCGCGATGTAACCGTCGATGAAGTCATCGCTCATCACGCCACCGGCCTTGAGGAACTCGCGGTCCTTGTCCAGCGCTTCCAGCGCCTGGTCCAGCGAGGAGCAGACCTGCGGGATCAGCTTCTCTTCTTCCGGCGGCAGGTCGTACAGATCCTTGTCGCTCGGTGCGCCCGGGTCGATCTGGTTCTTGATGCCGTCCAGGCCGGCCATCATCAGCGCGGTGAAGGTCAGGTAGCCCGACTGGATCGGATCGGGGAAGCGCATTTCAATGCGGCGCGCCTTCGGGTTGGACACCCACGGAATGCGGCACGAGGCCGAACGGTTGCGCGCCGAGTAGGCCAGCATCACCGGGGCTTCGAAGCCCGGCACCAGGCGCTTGTAGCTGTTGGTGCCCGAGTTGGCGAAGGCGTTGATGGCCTTGGCGTGCTTGAAGATGCCGCCGATGTACCACAGCGCCAGCTGGCTCAGGCCGCCGTAGCCGTCACCGGAGAACAGGTTGGTGCCGCCCTTGGACAGCGACTGGTGCACGTGCATGCCGCTGCCGTTGTCGCCGACGATCGGCTTGGGCATGAAGGTGACGGTCTTGCCGTTGCGGTGGGCGACGTTCTTGATGACGTACTTCATCCGCAGCAGTTCGTCGGCCTTCTGCACCAGGGTGCTGAACTTGGTGCCGATCTCGCACTGGCCGGCGGTGGCCACTTCGTGGTGCTGCACTTCCACTTCGATGCCGACCTGTTCCAGGGTCTTGCACATCTCCGCACGCAGGTCGTGCAGGGTGTCGGTCGGCGGAACGGGGAAGTAACCGCCCTTCACGCCCGGACGGTAGCCGCTGTTGGCGCCGTCGTACTTGGCGCCGCTGTTCCAGGCCGCTTCTTCCGAATCGACCTTGAAGAAGGTGTTGCCCATTTCATTGGCGAAACGGACCGAATCGAAGATGAAGAATTCCGGCTCCGGGCCGAAGAACGCGGTTTCGGCGATGCCCGAGGACTTCAGGTAGGCCTCGGCGCGCTTGGCGATGCCGCGCGGGCAGCGGCCGTACGGCTGCATGGTGGCCGGGTCGAGGATGTCGCAGCTGATCACGATGGTCGGATCGGCATAGAACGGGTCGACGTAGGCGCTGGCGGTATCGGGCAGCAGCACCATGTCCGATTCGTTGATGCCCTTCCAGCCGGCGATCGAGCTGCCATCGAACATCTTGCCTTCTTCGAACAGCGACGGCTCGATGATGCTGACCGGGAAGGTGACGTGCTGCTCGACGCCACGCATGTCGACGAAACGCAGATCAACGAACTCGATCTGGTTGTCCTTGATCAGCTTCTCAACGTTTTCCACGGACATCGGTACGACCTCGGATGGGAATGAATGCCTGCTGAGGTACAGCAACGACCGTGCCAACTTTTCGGCCTTCACAAGTTGTTGATTTCAAAGCGCCTGCCCCAGCGCGGTGCAGACGCACTTGCACCAAACGGGTGCGCGGATTGCCGCACGCACCCGTTTGGTGCGGCATGGATCGTCTATTCTCTCGGGCTTCTTCCGCCGCCAGCGCCCGCACCGTCCATGTCCGACCTGCTCTCCGCCCTGCTGCTGGGCATCCTCGAAGGCTTGACCGAATTCCTGCCGATCTCCAGCACCGGCCACCTGCTGATCGCCCAGCACTGGCTGGGCGCGCGATCGGACTTCTTCAACATCATCATCCAGGCCGGTGCGATCCTGGCCGTGGTGCTGGTGTTCCGCCAGCGCCTGCTGCAGCTGGCCACCGGCTTCGGCCAGCGCGAGAACCGCGAGTACGTGTTCAAGCTCGGCGCGGCCTTCCTGGTAACCGCAGTAGTCGGCCTGGTGGTGCGCAAGGCCGGCTGGTCGCTGCCGGAAACCGTCAGCCCGGTGGCCTGGGCGCTGATCATCGGCGGCATCTGGATGCTGCTGGTGGAGGCCTATACCGCGCGCCTGCCCGATCGCGACCAGGTGACCTGGACGGTGGCCATCGGTGTTGGCCTGGCGCAGGTGCTGGCCGGCGTGTTCCCCGGTACCTCGCGCTCGGCCTCGGCGATCTTCCTGGCCATGCTGCTGGGCCTGAGCCGCCGCGCGGCCGCTGCCGAGTTCGTGTTCCTGGTCGGCATTCCCACCATGTTCGCCGCCAGCGCCTACACCTTCCTGGAACTGGCCAAGGAAGGGAACCTGGGCAGCGAGAACTGGACCGACGTTGGCGTGGCCTTCCTTGCCGCAGCCATCACCGGCTTCGTCGTAGTGAAGTGGCTGATGGGCTACATCAAGTCGCATCGCTTCACGGCGTTCGCGATTTACCGCATCGCCCTGGGCGCTGCATTGCTGCTGTGGTTGCCGTCCGGCAGCTGAACAGCGCCGGGGCACGGCAACCCCGTTGCCGGCCCCGGTCCGTTTCCCCCTCGGTTCCCCAAGGAGAATCACCATGAACCGCAAGCTCACCCTGCTCCTCCCGCTGGCCCTGCTGGCCGCCTGCAGCCAGACCCCTGCCCCGGCCGGTACCGGCGGTGACGATCTGGCCCCGGCCGCGGCCAAGGCCGGCGACCAGAAGGCGCTGGCACACCTGGATGCGCAGCGCCTGCAGAGCCAGCACTGGCTGCTGCAGCAGGCCACCGCGGCCGATGGCAAGCGCATCGATGCGCTGTTCGCCCGCGAAGACAAGCCGGTCACCCTGGACTTCGTTGATGGCCGCCTGTCGGTCAGCAACACCTGCAACCGCATGGGCGGCGGTTACACCCTGGCCGATGGCAAGCTGAGCGTGAGCGCGATGGCCTCGACCATGATGGCCTGCACCGACAAGGCGCTGATGGCGCTGGACGAAGCCGTCTCCAGCCGTCTGCAGGGCGAACTGAAGGCCGAACAGGATGCCGACGGCAAGCTGACCCTGACCAACGCCAAGGGCGATGTGCTGGTCTTCAACCCGGAGCCGACCGCTGAAACCCGCTACGGCGGCGCCGGCGAAACCGTGTTCCTGGAAGTGGCCGCCAAGACCCAGAAGTGCTCGCACCCGCTGATCCCGGACTACCAGTGCCTGCAGGTGCGTGAGGTCAAGTTCGACGACAAGGGCCTGAAGCAGGGCGAGCCGGGCAAGTTCGAGAACTTCTACGGCAGCATCGAGGGTTACACCCACGAAGACGGCGTGCGCAACGTTGTGCGCGTGAAGCGCTACGAAGTGAAGAACCCGCCGGCCGATGCGCCGTCGCAGGCGTACGTGCTGGACATGGTGGTCGAGTCGGCCATCGAGAAGAAGTAAAACGATGGAAGGGCGGCCGAAAGGCCGCCCTTCTTCGTTGACGGCAGAGCCGGTCGCTGGCCGGCTGCCACAGGCACCTCCGGCGGACATGGGACATGCCGGCCAGCGGCCGGCACTACCCGATATACAGCCTCAGCCCAGCGCCGGGTTCAGCGTGTAGGTGCCGTGCAGCGCCGCTTCGGCCAGTACGTGGCCGTGCATGGCGCGGTACGCATCGGCGGCGGTGAAGCGCACCGGCAGATCCAGCGAAGCCACGTCCAGCGCGAACACGCGGAAGAAGTAGCGATGCATACGCTCGTCGTTGAACGGCGGATACGGGCCGTCGTAGCCAAGGTAATCACCGGCCATGTCCGGGTTGCCGGCGAACCAGCCGGTGAAATCGTTCAGGCCCTGGCGGCTGCCGGCCGGGCCAGCCGGCGCGGTCTTGCCCTTCACCACGAACCCGTCGCTGCAGCTGCCTGCGGCGATCTCCTGCACCGAGGCCGGGATATCGGCCATCACCCAATGCACGAAATCGCAGCGCGGCTGGTCGCGTGGCACGGTCATGTCCGCGCGGCCGACCGTTTCCGGCACGGTCGGCACGTCCGGGTCCACGCATACCAGCAGGTACGAACGGGTGCCTTCCGGCACGCCGCTCCAGGCCAGGTGCGGATTGCGGTCCGGCGCGAAGCCGGCGGCATCGCCGGCGGCGAACTCGCGGCCGATCGGTGCACCGTTGGTCAGGCTGTGGCTGCTCAGTTGCATCGGTGTCTCCTCACTCTTCCGGGTAACCCAGGCGCACCGCGATCGGGGTGAGCTTGGCGAAGGCGGCGCTCATCACGTCGCGGTAGGTGCGCCAGTGGCCCGGCGGGAAGCGCGGTGCACCCAGCTGGGCGGCCGGCGGCATCGGCCGCTCGAACAGGCGGCCCAGCAGATCGGCCATCGCCTGCGGATCGTTGCCGATCTGGTCGATGCGCAGCAGCACCTGCGGATACAGGTCTTCCTCGTGCAGGGTGGCGACCTGGGCCAGTGCGCGTGCCAGCCATTCGCTGGCTTCGGCCAGCGAGGTCATCGCCAGCGGTGCGGCGGCGCCATAGGCCACCCAGTCCAGCAGCATGTCGCGCGGATCGCGCACCACCACCAGCAGGCGGCCCTGCGGCAACTGCGGGCGCAGCGCCCACAGCAGCGCGTTGTCCCACCACAGCAGCCAGTCGATGACGGCGTCGTCCTGGATCCCACGCGACGGCAACTGCTCGCGCCAGCGCTGCACCAGCCGCTCCGGGGTCAGCACGCCGGACGCGAGGTCCTGCAGCGTGTGGTAGTTCTGGAAGGCATCGTCAGGCGCATTGGAGGTATAGCGGTCGCTGCGCAGCACCGGGCTGGCGGCGGCCAGGCCGGTCGCCACGCGTTCCACGCCCGAACCCGGTGCGCCCCACAGGAAGATCGGCGCAGAGGTGGCATCACCGTCGATCTCGCCCTTGTCCGGCCAGCTCGGCGGTGCCTTGGCCTGCGGCGGCAGCGGCAGGCGCTGTGGTGCCTGCTCGGCCTGCAGCGCCAGCCACGTGTTCAGTGCTTCTTCCGGCTGGCCGGCGCGATCCTGGATTTCACCCAGCCAGGTGCGCAGGTCGGCGCGATGGCCTTCCGGTGCCATGTCGATCAGCGCCTGCACGCGGGCGACGGCGGCGGCCGGGTCGCGCTGCAGCAGGCCTTCGACCAGGCGGGTTTCGCCGCTTACGCGGCCCGGCTCGAGGCTGACGATGCGCTCGGCGATTGCTTCGGCCTGCGCATGCTCGCCCAGCATGTCATGCAGGCGAAGGCGTGCTTCCAGCGCCGGCAGGTGGCCCGGCATCGTATCCATCCAGCGCTCGACCGTCGCGGCGGCGGTGGGGCTTCCAACGTCTTCCACGGCCAGCCGTGCCAGCCACAGGTCGTGCAGCTGCGGATGCTGTTCCAGCGCGGCGTCGAGGCGTGCGCGCGCCTCGTCCTCGCGGCCCAGGCGCTGCCAGGACATCAGCAGCAGCTGCAGTACCTGACGATCGTCGGGCAGCGATTCCAGTAACGGCAGCAGATGCTCCAGCGCCTGCAGCGGCTGCCCGCTGCGCAGGGCCAGCTCACCGGCCAGGCGGCGCATCGACGGTGTATCCAGGCCTTCCTGCTGCAGGGCGATCTGCATTGCTTCGGCCGCCGCCTCCAGGTTGCCCTGGCGCAGCGCCAGCTGCACCACCAGGCCGTGCAGCGAGGTGATCGCCGGGTTCAGCTCCAGCACACGGCGGAAGGCCTGTTCGGCGAAGGCCAGCATGTCCTTGCCCAGATAGGCGAAGCCCAGTGCGTAGAGCACGCGGGTATCGTTGGGCTGTGCCTGGTTGGCGGCCGACAGCAGCGTCAGTGCACGATCCGGGTCGTCACGGCGCAGCGCGATCATGCCGTCGATGGTCAGCAGTTCCGGATGGTCCGGCTCGACGCGCGAGGCAAGAGTGGACAGGCGCTGGGCTTCGTCGAAATCGTTGCGGCCGATCGCCAGGTGCGCCTGCATCAGGTAGGCGGAGAAGGAATTGGGATCGAGGCCGGTAGTACGCGCCAGCGCTTCGTCAGCACCTTCGAACTGGCGCAGCGCCAGCAGCAGGCCGGCGTGCTGCAGGTGCAGCTGGGCATCGTCCGGAGCCAGCTGCAGCGCCTGCTGCAGGGCCTCCATCGCGGCCCCGGCGTTGCCCTGCTGCTGCAGCGCAAGCGCCAGCCAGCGGTGGGCCTCGGCCTGGCCGGGTTCATCACGGGTCCACGCCTGGGCCAGCTGCACGGCCTGGTCGGCCTGGTTCTGGCGCAACGCTTGGATGATCTGGTCTTGCATGACAGTCCGGTTCAAGTGCAAACCCGCATTGTAGCGGCCTGCGCACCGGTGCCGGTTCAGGCCTGCAGCACCCGCTGCAGGCGCTGCGCCACCCAGCGCTCGGAGAAGCCATCACCCCGCCAGTTTTCGAGGAACCCGCAGTGGCCTCCCCAGCAGGCCGTTTCCAGGTGCGCCTGGCGCGGCAGCTGCCAGTCGCTGAAAGTCACGTACGGGATCACCGGGTCATCCTTCGCCATCAGGATGTCGGCCGGCACCTGCAGCGTGGCCAGGCGGTCACCGGCAATCGAATAACCGTCGAAATAGGCCTGCAACGAGCCGAAGCTGGTATGCCGTTCGACCAGCCATGCGGTCAGCGCGCGGATGTCCAGCTTCAGCACGCGGTCGTCGCAGTCGCTCAGCTCGGGGAACAGGTCGCGCTTGCGCCGCAGCGAACCGGCCCACTTGCGGCGGAAGTACCAGTCGTACATCGCCGGGCCGCTCTCGATGCTGTCCATGGTCAGCGCCGGGTCCAGCACCGGGCACACCGACGCCACCCGCAGCAGCGGCACGCCGGCGGCCGGCGCGCGCAGGGCCAGCCGCAGCACGAAGTTGCCACCCAGCGAATAGCCGGCCGCCACCAGCGGCAGCTGCGGCCAGCGCTGGGCGATATCGCCTGCGGCATGCACCACTTCGTCGATCAGATTGGAATGGAAGATGCCGGGGTTGAGGTGATGGGTGTTGCCGTGATCGCGGAAGTTCAGGCGCACCACATCGAAACCCTGTTCGATCATGCGCGCGGCCGCCATGCGCATGTAGCTGGATTCGGCACTGCCCTCCCAGCCGTGCAGCAGCAGCGCGATGCCCTTGGGCTCGCGACCTTCGACATGGCTGTGCCAGCCCTGCAGGCGCACGCCGTCGCCGCCATCCAGGATCAGTTCTTCGTTGACCGCACCGGTGGCCGCCAGCAGCAGCAGGCCGCGCTGCAGGCGCATGCGGCTGGAGCTGAGCATCGACTGCAGGTGCGGATTGCGCAGCCAGCGTGGCGGCTGGTAGTCGGCCGCATGCAGCGTCGGCGTACCGGCGTCCAGCACAGGTGGCGGGATCAGAGCCACCGCACCCTCACTGCGTGCTCATGGCCGCCACGATGCGCGCGCGCGAGGTTTCCGCGATGCGCCGACGGCCTTCCAGGTCCTGGGCACCGATCGGCTCCAGGAAATGCACTTCGGTATGCCGCGCCGGCTCACCGAGCAGGCGCAGGAAATTGGCGAAGAAACTTTCGCCTGGACCGAACGCGACAATGGTCTGGGCGTCGCCCTTCAGCCCGTACACCAGCGCCACCGGCTGCACCGGCACGCCGGTTTCAACGGCAGCCTGGAAGATGCGGGCATGGAACGGGCCCACCTCGTGGCCTCCGCGGGTGCGCCCTTCAGGGAACACGCCCACCGCCTTGCCGGCACGCAGCCGGTCGGCCATCACCTGCATCACCCCACCGAGCGATTCGGTGTTGCCACGCTGGTGGAAGATGGTCTGCCCGCGCGCGGCCAGCCAACCGACCAGCGGCCAGCTGGCGATCTCGCGCTTGGCAACGAAGCCCATCATGCGCTGGCTGTGCAGGATGGAGATGTCGACCCAGCTGACGTGGTTGGCAACGAACAGCACCGCGCCCGGCAGCGGCCTGCCGACCTGCGACAGGCGGAAGCCGAAGATCCACATCAGCCCGCCCTGCCACCAGTTCACCACTTTGGCTCCGAACGTATCCTCGCCCACCCGCAGCTCGCCCCACGGCGGCAGCATGCCGATCAGGATCAGCGGCAGGAACACGGTGATGTGGACCAACAGCAGCGGTACGCGGTACAGGTAACGGCACACACGCGCCACGCCGCCACGGGGGGCCGGAGTGGGGGAAGTCATCCGCGCACGATACCGGAGCGCCGCAGCAGCTGCCAGCCGATTTAGGCCATAACAGCCATTGGCCGGGGCAATCGGCGGGGAACGCTGGGTTCCGCTGCCGTCAACGCGCCCTCGTGGGGCTCAACCGTGGCCGGCGGCCACCACCGCCAGGGTCAGCCGCGATATACACACCAGCCGCCCCTGCTCGTCCTCGATGCGGATCTCCCACAGCTGGGTGCTGCGGCCCACGTGCAGCGCGCGGGCGGTGCCGGTGACCGTACCCGAACGCACGGCACGCACGTGGTTGGCGTTGATCTCCAGGCCCACGCAGATCTGCTTTGCGGCATCCACGCACAGGTTGCCGGCGCTGCTGCCCAGCGTCTCGGCCAGCACCACCGAGGCACCGCCATGCAGGATGCCGTACGGCTGCCGGGTGCGTTCGTCCACCGGCATGGTGGCCTGCAGCCAGTCCTCGCCAACCGCACTGAAGACGATGCCCAGCGATTCGATCGCCGTGTTGCGGCTGAGCGCGTTTAGCTGCTCGATGGAAACGGCTTCGCGGAAAACCTGGGTCATGCGGGCACCTTCAGAGAATGGGAACGAGGCCGGCACCGAATGCGGTCAGCATGCGTACCAGCAGCCACTTCGGCCCGACGTTGACTTCGGGGAAGTCACCGACGGCGCTGTAGCAGCGATGGAAATCAGGATCCTGCCTCGGCAGCGGCTGCGGGCAGTCCGGGCCGGGCTTGAATTCGTAGTCGGTGGCGTAGCGCCACGGCCAGAAATCGAGAATCGGCAGCGCTTCGGAAGCCTTGCCGACGCTATAGTTCAGCCCCGACAGCACCGGCGGCTTGGCCCGCGGCGCAACGGTCCACGAGTTCTGCGGATGGGTGTCGCGCAGGATGCTCTGCGCCAGTTCCTCGGCAAAGACCGGGTCGTCGATGATCACCGCGCCTTCGGTGTTGTAGTTCTCGCTGCGCGGATCGAAGTTGTGGGTGCCAACCACGCCGATGCGGCGATCCACCACCAGCGACTTGGCGTGCAACCCCATGCGCGCGCCCTTGCGGGTGACCGGCAGCGGCTTGTTGACTGCCTTGCTGCCCAGGAACGACGGCCGCGTCTCGGTACGCAGCAGTCGCGTTTCGACCTCGCTGCCAGCCGCCCGACGGCGTTCGCGGGCATTCTGGTAGGCGCTGCCGGTACGCGGGTGGTTCACCGGCCCCTGCTTGCCGGTCCCGTTTGAACCGCCATCGCTGCCACCCCGCGCGTTGCTGCCCGCCGCGCTGCCACCAATCAACGGGTTGCGGCCACTGTCATCCGCGCCATCGGGCACGGAGATCGGGTCAGGCAGCAGATTGCGGTAGTCGACCGGCGCATCCAGCGGGAACGGCTTGTATTCGAAGATGTTGAAGCCCAGTTCGCGCATGTTGCGGCGCTTGTACTTGTACGACAGCGCATACACGATCGGGTTGTCGGTGGCCGCCAGGCTGTTGCTGGACACCACCACGCGCGGCGGCTGCGGACGCTTGCGCAGTTCACGGAACAGCTTCTGCGCCGGCTTGGACAACACCAGGTAGGGCGTCTGCAGGATCACTTCCTTCTGCGCGCTGGCGATCAGCGCATCCAGCTGCGGCTCGGTCACATGCTGGCCGGCCAGCGGTGCATCGGCTTTTTCACGGCGATGCTTGCGCGGCAGGTCGGCGACATAGCGCACCGAGGCGACCGGCAGCGCGGTATCGACAAAGGAACGGGTGACGAAGTCGATGTCGTTGGCTTCAGCACTGACCCGCTGCACCCGCTCGGGACGGCGGAAGGTGGCCGGGGGCAATGTGGGCACGCCCTGGCGCAGCAGGGTACGGCCTACGTCATTCAGGCGTTCGGCCGGCACGCTGCGCTGCGCGCGCCAGAATGCATCGAAGTTGGCGGCCATCGCCCGCGCTTCCGGTCCGGCGATCAGCACATCGCGGTCGCGGAAGTTGTACTCGCGGTCCCAGTCGTAATAATCGTCCTGGTAGTTGCGGCCACCGACCACGCCGATCGCATCGTCGATCACCAGCAGCTTGTTGTGCATGCGCTGGTTGAAGCGACGGAAGCAGCACAGCACGCTGCCGGCGTAGTCGAAATAGTTCAGGCGCGCCTTGCCGAAGGTCGGGTTGTAGACCCTCAGCTGGAAATTCTGGTGGGCACCGGACAGCGCGCCGAGGATCTCGAGGTCGGAGATCGCCGAGAGCTGGTCGATCAGCACCCGCACCTTGACCCCACGCCGGGATGCGGCCAGCAGCTCGTCGATGACCAGGCGGGCGCTGTCGTCCTTGTCGAAGATATAGGTCTGCAGGTCGATGCTGCGGGTGGCGCTGCGCAGCAGGTTGAGCCGCGCGACCAGGGCGCCCTCGCCCTCATCCAGCAGCGTGGCGTAATGCTGCGGCCGTTCCGGGGTGGATTCGGTGAACGCCCGGCCGGCCAGCGCCCGCAGTGGCGAATCCAGCGCACAACGGTCGGCGCGCTGGCAATCGACTTCGGTCGAGCGTGCCTGCACGGCGATGGCTTCGGCCCGGTCACGCTCGGCATGTGACAGCGATGCACAACCGCTGCCCAGCAACACGGTTGCCAGCGCCAGTACACGCAGCAGGTGGTTCACGGTTTAGGCGCCTCGCTCAGGCGCGCACGCAATACGAAAGTCACTCGGTCACTCAAGGCAAGCTGCCAGCTTTCCATGCCATACCGGCCTCGTTGCACGGTACCGCGGCTGACGACGTCGCAATCATAGCCGGGTCGGGCGCAGTCCGCCTTCTCGACCTTGAGCGACTCCGGGTGGCTGATCCCACGCAGGGTCAACCTGCCGTTGATGTCGCCCCCGTCCTCCACGGTCTCCGGCCAGTACGGCAGGGAGTCGAACTCGACCACCGGATGGCGGCCGGCATCGAAGAACTCCTCACCGCGCATCCAACCGGTGTAGCGCGGCTTGCCAGGGATCTCGACCGAGCGTGTGAACATCTTCAGGTGCACCTGGTGGCGGCCGTCGGAGAGGATCTCGATGCGTCCCTCGAAGTGCGGAAACACGCCCTCGATGCGCTGCCCGAAGCGGGTGCGCACCTCGAAACCGATCTGCGAACGCTGCGTATCCAGGCGCAACACGCGGTGCGCCTCGGCGACCACCGGTGGCAATGTCGCAGGCGGTGGTGCGGCAGCCCAGGCCGGGCCGTACACCAGCAGCACGGGCAGCAGGAAGCGGCTGCGCCGCGCCATGCTCATCGGATCACGGCCACCAGAACGCATTCAGGCTGGCCACGCCCGGCTCGATCGAGGCCTCGCGGGGGAAACCGAGCACAGCCACGCCGCCCGGCGGCATGCCGCGATAGTCACTGCTGGTGCCGTCGGTCATCAGCGCCACCAGCTGCTCCAGGCCCGGGTTGTGGCCGACGATCAGCACCCTGTCCAGGTCACGCCGCTCATCCACCAGCGCCGCCAGGGTACCCGGGGTCGCTTCGTAGATGCGGTCTTCCAGGCGCTTTTCGACATAGCCGATGGCCGCCATCACCGCTTCCAGGGTCTCGCGGGTCCGTCGCGAAGGGGAACACAGCACGCAGTCCGGCAGCAGCTTGTTCTCCTTCAGCCACTTGCCGGCGGCTTCGGCTTCGGCGAGCCCCACCGGCGACAACGGCCGGTCGAGATCAGCCTGGCCGGAAACGGCCGGTTCGGCATGGGCGTGACGGAGCAGGATCAGTTCGCGCATTGCGGGATTCCAGTAAAGGGGTGGGTACCTACGACTCTTACAGCTTCAGCCAGGACAACAGGGGTTCCCAGTCGGCCTGGTGCTCGCGCACCTGGGCGGAGCGGTAATCGAACAGACTGCGGCCCAGGCCGGTCATGACCACGTAGCTCTGGCTGTCGCGCAGCTGCGCGACCACCGGGTACGGCCATTCGGACAGCATCTGCAGCGCCTGCTGCGAGGTCTGGGTCCAGGGCTTGGTGCGGTTCAGCACCAGCCCCACCGGCAGCTTGCGGCTGTGCACGCGCGGGTTCTGGGCCAGGCTGTTGAGGAAGCCGACGATGGCTTCGATGTCCAGCGCCGAGGGCAGCACCGGCACCACCACAGCGTCGGCAGCGTCAAGGAAATGGGGGATATCGTCGGCCAACGCCCCGGCCGGGGCATCGATGATGACGGTTTCGGTGCCGTCGGGCAGTTTCTGCGCCCACTGCTTCTTCCGATACACGTCGATGGGGAGCACCGCGCTTTCCAGCCCGGCACGCCGTTGCGCCCAGCGGGTGCTGGAGCCCTGCGGGTCGGCATCGGCGATCACCGTGGCCTTGCCCTGCAATGCCGCGTACGCGGCCAGGTGGGTGGCGACGGTGGTCTTGCCCACCCCGCCCTTGGAACCGGCCACCAGGATCGTCTTCATGCCAGCCTCGCTTCCGGGTACGTGCCCCGAGCGTACACCGGCGGTGGTGACGGGAGGTAGCACCGCGCTGAACCTGCGGCCATTGCCTTTGCTATCGTGGCGCCCCCGAAGGATCGAACCGGCATGAGCGAACTGCAGGACCTGAGCGCACTGATCCGCGCCAATACCCCCCTGATCGTGATCGAGACCCAGGATGAGGGTCGCATCGTCGAACTCTTCCGGCAGACGCTGATGCACGTCTGGCGGGCCCTGCACCGCTGGTCGATCACCGAGGGCCTGCGCCGCATCGATCTGGACAGCGAGGACCCCGCGATCGGGCCGCCCGATGCCAGCGCGGCCCTGCAGATGATCCGCCAGGCCGACCAGCGCGGGGTCTACCTGCTGCTCGATTTCCACCCCTACCTGGGCTATGCCAGCCACCAGCGCGCCCTGCGCGACCTGATCCAGCGCCGCCACAGCGAGCCGCACGTGCTGGTGCTGATCGGTGCCAAGGTCGAACTGCCGGCCGAGCTGGAAGCGCTGGCGGTACGCTTCAACCCGCGCCTGCCCGATGCCAACGCCCTGCTGAAGATGCTGCGCGAGGAGGCCGACGCCTATGCGCGCGAGCATGGTGGTCGGCGGGTTGAAGTCGACAGCGAAGCGGTCAAGAAGATCCTGAAGAACCTGCAGGGCCTGAGCCTGGTCGATGCCCGGCGCATCGCGCGCCAGCTGATCTATGCCGACGGCGCATTGCGCGACGATGACCTGCCACAGCTGGCGCGGCTGAAGTTCGAGCTGCTCAACCGCAGCGGCCACCTGTTCTTCGAGCATGACAGCGCGCGCTTCGGCGATGTCGCCGGAGCGAACCGGCTCAAACGCTGGATCAACCAGCGCCGGGTCGCATTCATCGCCGGCTCGGCGCCGGCCGGGCTGGATCCACCGCGCGGCATGCTGCTGCTGGGCGTGCAGGGCTGCGGCAAGTCGATGCTGGCCAAGGCCACCGCCGCCGGCTTCGGCGTGCCGCTGCTGCGCCTGGACGTAGGCGCGCTGTACAACAAGTACCACGGCGAGACCGAGGCCAACCTGCGCCAGGCGCTGGCCTCGGCCGAGCAGCTGGCGCCGTGCGTGCTGTGGATGGACGAGATCGAGAAGGGCCTGGCCACCGGCAGCGAGGACGGCGGCGTCTCGCGTCGGGTGCTCGGCTACCTGCTGACCTGGATGGCCGAGCGCAAGGCGCCGGTGTTCATCGTCGCCACTGCCAACCAGGTGCACGAACTGCCGGCCGAGCTGCTGCGCAAGGGCCGCTTCGACGAGATCTTCTTCGTCGACCTGCCCTCGCCGGAGGTCCGCGTGGAACTGCTGCGGCTGCACCTGGGCCGGCGCCAGCTCAACGCGGATGACTTCGCGCTGCCGGCGCTGGCCGCCGCCGCGAATGGTTTTTCCGGCGCCGAGATCGAGCAGGCGATCGTGGCCGGCCTGTATGCAGCACATGCCGAGGGCCGGCCGCTGGACACCGAGCTGCTGATGAACGAGATCCGCGCCACGCGCCCGCTGTCGGTGCTGATGGCCGAGCAGGTGGCGGCATTGCGTGGGTGGGCGTCGGGGCGGACGGTTTCCGCGGACGACTGAGGGGTTTCCAGCGAACGGCGCAGCCCCTCGTGGCGGCTGGTTGACTGTGAACATCAAAAGCCGCGCTTGGCTGGGCGGGGTGGATTCGCGGGGGACGCCGTGAACCCGTCCATGGGGGCTTGGCCTGCCGCTCTTTGTAGAGCCGAGCCCACGCTCGGCTGCCTTTCGATCAGATATCGAAAAATCGATTCCGATACAGATTCATCCACGCATGGCGTGGACCTACCGTGTCGACCAAGGTCGACACCTACCAACAGCAACAGGGAACTGTCAGAGGCGGGGCGGTATGGGCAGGCAGGACCGTTGGCGCCATGGATGGCGCCATCGAGCCCCATGGACGGGTTCACGGCGTGTCCTGACTGCCCATACCGCCCCGCCATCCTCGGGAAGTCTGCCGTTGCTGTTGCTTCGGCTGTTGCTGTTGCTTCAGCCCTTGCCTCTGCAGGTGCCGGGTGCAACCCGGCCGAACCTCCTCCTTATGGCCAGGCTGGCGGCGCGGCGGCCCAGGCCTGCTGCACTTCCATCAGCGTGGCGCGCTCGTCCTCGCGCCATTGCGGCAGCAGCTGCGCATAGTGCGCACTGGTGCTCCACTGCGACGGCTCGGTACGCACCGCAGCGGCGTACCACTGCACTGCCTCCTGCTTCTGCCCCAGCCGCCACAGCGCCAGCGCGTAGGTCGGTGGCACCCAGCTGGGCTTGGTACGGGCATTGCCGGCCGATGAAAGCCACTGTTCCAGCGCCGCCTCCACCCTGCCCTGGCGCAACAGATCCCATCCGTAGTTCCAGCGCACGCTGCGGCCACTGCTGCTCTGTGCCGATGCCTCCTTCAAGGCTTCGCCATACAGCTGCTCGGCCAGCTCGCCGCGGCCCTGGGCGCCGGCCACCGACGCCAGCTGCACCGTGGCCTCAACCGCACGCCGGCCGCGTTCACGCAGCTTGACCAACTGGGCAACGAGCTCATCGCCTTCACCCTGTATCGCCACCATCGGCGTGGCGGCCAGGTCGCTGTCGAAGTAGAACTCCTGTGGTGCCGGCAGGGCCGGCGCGGCCCACGCAGTGGCCGCTCCCGAAGCCAGCAGCACGCTGGCCAGGATCTTTCCTGAAACTGACATCCCTTCTCCCCAGGCCGCAAGCGCAGCCTCCCTCTCTCCCCCCGATCCTAACCCCGGCGCCGCCACCGGCGCGAGTGCCGGGGCCCGCACGGCCTCGCTGCTACAATTCGCGCCTTTCCCGCCGCGTGCCTGCACGTGGCCGGTGCCAGCCGATCCTCACCGGGCCAGCCATGACCAGTACCGCGCAACTCACTTCGCCCTCTTCCGCCGACCTGCTCGACCGTGATTACACGCTCGACCACAAGTACACCCGCAACGAGGGGCGGATCTACCTGAGTGGCGTGCAGGCGCTGGTACGGCTGCCCTTGATGCAGCGCCTGCGCGATGCCGCCGAAGGCATCGACAGCGCCGGTTTCGTCAGTGGTTACCGCGGCAGCCCACTGGGTGGTTTCGACCTGGAACTGTGGCGCGCGCGAAAGCATCTGGACGCAGCCAAGGTGAAGTTCACCCCCGGCCTCAACGAGGATCTGGGCGCGACCATGGTCTGGGGCACGCAGCAGACCAACCTGTTCCCTGGTGCCAACGTGCAGGGCGTGTTCGGCATGTGGTACGGCAAGGGCCCGGGCGTGGACCGTTGCGGCGACGTGTTCAAGCACGCCAATGCAGCCGGCACCTCGCGGTATGGTGGTGTGCTGGCGCTGGCGGCCGACGACCATGCCTGCCGCAGCTCGACCCTGCCGCACGGCAGCGAAGACGAGTTCGTCAGCGCGATGATGCCGGTGCTGAACCCGGCCGGCGTGCAGGACATCCTCGACATGGGCCTGCTCGGCTGGGCAATGAGCCGCTATACCGGGCGCTGGGTCGGCTTCAAGACGATCGCCGAGACAGTGGAATCCTCGGCCTCGGTAGAAGTCGATCCGTTGGCGCGCCGCATCGTGCTGCCGGAAGATTTCGAGATGCCGTCGGGCGGTCTCAACATCCGCTGGCCGGATCCGCCGCTGGACCAGGAGATGCGCCTGCACCGCTATGCGGTGAAGGCTGCACAAGCGTTTGCCCGTGCCAACGGCATCGACAAGGTGGTGATGGACGCACCGCGTGCGCGGCTGGGCATCGTCACCACCGGCAAGAGCTATCTGGACGTGCTGCAGGCGCTGGAGTACCTGGGCCTGGATGAAGCCGCCTGCGCCGACATCGGCATCCGCGTGTACAAGGTCGGCATGACCTGGCCGCTGGAGCCGGAAGGCATCGCGCGCTTCGCGCAGGGCCTGGAAGACATCATCGTGGTGGAGGAGAAGCGTGCCTTCATCGAGCGCCAGATGAAGGAACAGTTCTTCAACTGGCCGGCCAGCTGGGGCCAGCGCCCGTCGATCGTCGGCAAGTACGACGAGAGCGGTGAGTGGATCCTGCCGTCCACCGGTGAGCTGACGCCGGCCACCATCGCCGGCGTGATCGGTCGCCGCATCCAGAAGTTCTTCAACAACGAGTCGATCGAGCAGCGCCTTCAGTGGATGCAGGAGAAGGAAGCCGAGCTTGCGTTGCCGCGTGCCAGCTTCCCGCGCGTACCGCATTACTGCTCGGGCTGCCCGCACAACACCTCCACCCAGGTGCCGGAAGGCTCGCGGGCGCTGGCCGGCATCGGTTGCCATTACATGGTGACCTGGATGGACCGCAGCACCGATACCTTCACCCACATGGGCGGCGAAGGCGTGACCTGGGCCGGGCAGGCGCCGTTCACCGATACCCCGCACGTGTTCCAGAACCTGGGCGACGGCACTTATTTCCACAGCGGTTCGCTGGCGATCCGCCAGGCGGTCGCCGCCGGCGTCAACATCACCTACAAGATCCTCTACAACGATGCGGTGGCGATGACCGGCGGCCAGCCGGTGGACGGCCCGCTGAGCGTGCCGGACATCGCAAAGCAGATGCGTGCCGAGGGCATCCACACCATCGTTGTGCTGTCGGACAACATCGGCAAGTGGACCGGCCAACGCGAGCACTTCCCCAGTGACGTCGAGTTCCATGACCGCAGCGAACTGGATGCGGTGCAGAAACGCCTGCGCGAAGTGAAGGGTGTATCGATCCTGATCTACGAACAGACCTGCGCCACCGAGAAGCGCCGTCGCCGCAAGCGCGGCAAGCTGGAAGATCCGCAGAAGCGCGTGCTGATCAACTCGCTGGTCTGCGAAGGCTGCGGCGATTGCGGCAAGAAGAGCTTCTGCGTGTCGGTGCTGCCGAAGGAAACCGAGTTCGGGCGCAAGCGCGAGATCGATCAGTCCAACTGCAACAAGGACTATTCCTGCGTCAATGGTTTCTGCCCGAGCTTCGTCACCGTGCACGGCGGCCAGCCGCGCAAGGGCAGCAAGCGCGATGCCTCCACGCTGCTGGACAACCTGCCGGCACCGGTGGTGCGCGGCACCCTGGAGCAACCCTGGAACATCCTGATCACCGGCGTCGGCGGTACCGGCGTGGTGACCATCGGCGCGCTGCTGGGCATGGCCGGCCACCTGGAAGGCAAGGGCGCGACCGTGCTCGACCAGACCGGTCTGGCGCAGAAGGGCGGCGCGGTGACAACCCACATCCGCATCGCCCGTCGTCCCGAAGACATCCACGCCGTGCGCATCGCCGCCGGTGAGGCTGACCTGGTGGTGGGCTGCGACATGGTGGTGGTGAACGATTACTGGGCGCTGTCGAAGGTGCGCGCCGGTCGTTCGCAGGTCGTGCTCAATACCTACGAAGCAATGCCGGGCACCTTCACCACCCGCCCGGACATGCAGTTCCCGGCAGCCGACATCATTGCCGGCGTGCGCGTGGCACTGGGCGGCGAAGAACCGCTGCTGCTGGACGCCACCCAGCTGGCCACCGCGCTGCTGGGCGATGCCATCGCCGCCAACCTGTTCATCCTCGGCTACGCGTGGCAGCAGGGTCTGGTACCGCTGTCGTTCGACTCGCTGATGCGCGCCATCGAACTCAACGGCGCGGCCGTGGCGATGAACCAGCAGGCCTTCGCCTGGGGCCGCCTGGCCGTGGTCGATCCGCAGGCCGTGCAGCAGGCCGCTGGCCTGGTGCGCAACCGCCACACCGATACCGAAACCACCCCGGGGCCGCTGCATCCGCTGCCGCCGGGTGAGTGGGAAGGCAACGAATGGGGTGCCACCGCGGCACCGCGCAATACCGGCGACGAGCGCGAACTGCGTGGCCTGCCCTCGCACGGTGGCGACGTGGCGTTCCTGCCGCTGGACGACGCCCGCCTGTCGCGCTCGCTGGACGAAATGATCGAGCGCCGCGCCGCCTTCCTGGTCGAGTACCAGGACGCTGCCTACGCCAACCGCTACCGCAGTCTGGTCGAGCGCGTGCGCGCCGCCGAAGCCGACCGCATCGGCGGTTCCACTGCATTGACCGAGACCGTGGCCCGCTACCTGTTCAAGCTGATGGCCTACAAGGACGAATACGAAGTGGCCCGCCTGTACACCAGCGGCGACTTCCAGCGCCGCCTGCAGCAGCAGTTCGAGGGCGACTACCAGCTGCGCTTCCACCTGGCACCGCCGCTGTTCGCCAAGAAGGACGAGCAGGGCCGGTTGCTGAAGAAGGAATACGGCCCGTGGATGTTCAAGGCCTTCGGCCTGCTGGCCAAACTGAAGTTCCTGCGCGGCGGCCGCTTCGACGTGTTCGGCCGCACCGGGGAGCGCCGCATGGAGCGCAAGCTGATCGGCGATTACGAGGCCACCGTGCAGCTGCTGCTGGACGGCCTGGATGACGACCGCCTGGCGCTGGCGGTGGAGATCGCCAGCGTCCCCGAGCACATCCGCGGCTTCGGCCACGTCAAGGAAGCGCATTTCGAGCAGGCCAAGGCGCGCGAAGCCGCCCTGCTGGCGCAGTGGCGCAATCCGAAGGCGCTGCATATCGTGCAGGTGGCTTGAAGGTAGTGCCGGCCGCTGGCCGGCATCCCTCCTGGCAATCGGGTGCCGGCCAGCGGCCGGCACTACCGGCGATTCACCCCAGCCGCCACAGCAGCAGGCGGTTGTTGGCCGGCATTGCCACATCACCCAGGCGGGTGAATCCTTTATCCGCTGCCAGCGCCTGCACCACTTCCACATCGCGGATGCCGCTGCGCGGATCACGCGCCTTCAGCCAGGCATCGAACTGCGCGTTGCTGTCGCTGGTGTAGCGGCCGCCGTAGTTGAACGGGCCGTACATCGCCAACAGCGCACCGTGGCGCAACAGCGGCGGCAGCGCGCCGAACAGCACCTGCACATGCTCCCAGCCCATGATGTGCAACGTGTTGGCGCTGAATACGGCGTCGAACGTACTGCCCTCGGGCAACGACAGGCCCGGCGCCGGGGGCAGTTCCACCTGCAGCGCCACCGGCGGCAGCAGGTTCAGCAGCGCGGCCTGCGCACGCCACGCCTCGATGCCGGGCAGATGGTCCGGATGATCGCTGGGCTGCCAGCGCAGCCACGGCCAGCGCTCGGCGAAGAAGGCCGCGTGCTGGCCGGTGCCACTGCCGATCTCCAGCACCCGATGGCGGTCGCCCATCCATGGGTCGAGTGCAGTGGCGATGGGTTCGCGGTTGCGCTCGCAGGCTTCTGAATACGGCTTGCTCGACATCAGGACGGTGTCCAGGCGGGGTCGGCCCCATTGTGCACGAGGGGGTGTTGCTCGGCAGGGCTGCGCCCTGCACCCCGCCGAAGCCGGAGCAACGGCAACAGCCAAAGCAACAGCGACAGCGGGCTTCCTGTGGGATGGCGGGATGGGTCCGGTTGCGGGGGACGCCGTAAACCCGTCCTTGGGGGCTTGTCCGCGGCATCCATGCCGCGGACACCCCCGCAACCGGACCCATCCCGCCTTCGACAGTTTTCTGTGGCCTGTTGGAACGGCTCCTGGGGTCAGATCCGTTTTCCGCAGGAAAACGGGTCTGACCCCGGATACATTTCGATGTCTGACAGATGTGTCGACCAAGGTCGACACCTACCAACAGCCGCCGGAATCCGTCGAAGGTGGGGCGGTGTCGGATTGCGGGGTGTCAGCCGCATGGATGCGGCTGCCAAGCCTACACGGACGTACTTGCGGCGTCCCCGCAATCCGACACCGCCCCGCCAACCCACGGAATGCCGCTCTGGCTCTGGCTCTGGCTTTGGCCGTTGCCGTTGCCGTTGCCGTTGCATTGAGCAGGTGCAGGGCTGCAAGCCCTGCCGAAACACCACCAACCATGACTGCAGTCACTTGCCCGGAGGCGCCGCGCTGGCGAAAGTCGAGGAGTTGACGTGATCGGCTCGGCCTGTTGCCGGCTGCACGCAAGCGAGAGAGAGAAACGCTGTGCAACGACGTGAGTTCCTGGCTTTTTCCGGTCTGGGCCTGGCGGGCCTGCTGCTGCCGCATTCCCGTGCCATCGCCGCCGAGCAGTTGCTCGCCCCGGTCGACACCGCGCTGCGCAGGCGCTTGGCCGAGGTCGCCCTCGCTACCGCGCGCACGGCCAAGGCCAGCTACTGCGATGTGCGCATCGGCCGCTACCTCAACCAGTCGGTCATCACCCGCGAGCACCAGGTCGGCAACGTGACCAACCGCGAATCGTCCGGCGTGGGCGTGCGGGTGATCGTCAACGGTGCCTGGGGCTTTGCCGCTACCCATCAGCAGACCGAGGCCGCCGTACGCGCTGCGGTCGAGCAGGCCACGGCCATCGCCCGTGCCAATGCCAGCATCCAGACCCGGCCGGTGCAACTGGCACCAACGCCGTCGGTGGGTGACGTGCGCTGGCAGACGCCGATCCGCCGCAATGCCATGGAAGTACCGATCCAGGACAAGGTCGAGCTGCTGCTGGCGCTCAACGCCGCCGCGCTGAATGCGGGTGCCGACTACATCAACTCCACCCTGTTCCTGGTCAACGAACAGAAGTACTTCGCCTCCAGCGATGGCTCGTTCATCGACCAGGACATACATCGCATCTGGCTGCCGTTCACTGCCACCGCCATCGACAAGGCCAGCGGCAAGTTCCGCACCCGCGCAGGGCTGTCCTCGCCGATGGGCATGGGCTACGAGTTCCTCGATGGCGATGCGCGCGGCAAGGTGCAGCTGCCCGGCGGCATCACCGCCTATCGTGAATCCTACGACCCGGTCGAGGACGCCATCGCCGCCGCCCGCCACGCGCGCGAAAAACTGAAGGCGCCGTCGGTGAAGCCGGGCAAATACGACCTGGTGCTGGACCCGTCCAACCTGTTCCTGACCATCCATGAGAATGTCGGTCACCCGCTGGAGCTGGACCGAGTGCTCGGCTACGAAGCCAACTACGCCGGCACCAGCTTCGCCACGCTGGACAAGCGCGATGCCGGTTTCCGCTGGGGCAGCGACATCGTCACCTTCTTCGCCGACAAGACCCAGCCGGGCAGCCTCGGTGCGGTCGGCTACGACGACGAAGGCGTCAAGACCCAGCGCTGGGATCTGGTGCGCGACGGCATCCTGGTCGATTACCAGGCCACCCGCGATGAAGCCCACATCCTCGGCCGCAATGCTTCGCATGGCTGCAGCTATGCCGATTCCTGGTCCAGCGTGCAGTTCCAGCGCATGGCCAATGTCTCGCTGGCGCCGGGCAGGAAGCCACTCAGCGTCGAGGACATGATCAAGGACGTGGAGAACGGCATCTACATCCACGGCCGCGGTTCGTATTCGATCGACCAGCAGCGCTACAACGCGCAGTTCGGCGGCCAGCTGTACTACCAGATCAAGGACGGAAAGATCGCCGGCATGGTCGAGGATGCGGCCTACCAGATCCGTACGCCGGAATTCTGGAATGCCTGTACCGCGATCTGCGACGAGCGCGACTTCCGCCTCGGCGGTTCGTTCTTCGACGGCAAGGGCCAGCCCGGCCAGGTCTCGGCGGTCTCGCACGGTTCGTCCACCACCCGCTTCAACGGCATCAACATCATCAACACCGCGCGCAGTCTCGGCGCTTGAGCCACCCATCGTTCGACATGGAGAGCAGCCTTGCAAAGACGTGACTTCCTGGCCCTGACCGGGCTTACCGCGGGCGGGCTGATCGTGCCCTCCTTCTTCGGCAAGGTGATCGCCGCCGAACAGCTGCAGTCCAGCCTCGACCCGGCGTTGAAGAAGCGCCTGGCCGACGCCGCCCTGCAGGCTGCGCGCAGCGCCGGCGCCACCTACTGCGACGTGCGCATCGGCC
Organism: Stenotrophomonas sp. 22DLJC03; assembly: GCF_056861405.1. Classification (NCBI taxonomy): domain Bacteria; kingdom Pseudomonadati; phylum Pseudomonadota; class Gammaproteobacteria; order Lysobacterales; family Lysobacteraceae; genus Stenotrophomonas; species Stenotrophomonas sp. 22DLJC03. Next base: position 80,376 of record NZ_JBSPUG010000004.1, on the reverse strand, counting down.
GCTACCTGCGGCAGTTCGTGATCACCCGCGAGGACAAGGTGCAGAACGTGGTGAACACCGAGTCCACCGGCGTCGGCATCCGTGTGATCGTCAACGGCGCCTGGGGCTTCGCTGCCACCAACGCGCTGGGCACCGCCGACGTGGCCAGGGCCGCGCAGCAGGCCGCGGCAATCGCCAAGGCCAATGCCGGCGTGCAGACCGCCCCCGTACAGCTGGCCAAGGCACCCGGCGTCGGTGAGGTGAGCTGGCGCACACCGATCCGCAAGAACGCGATGGAGGTACCAATCAAGGACAAGGTCGGCCTGCTGCTGGACGTCAACGCCGCAGCAATGGGCGCCGGTGCCAGCTTCGTCAATTCGATGCTGTTCCTGGTCAACGAACAGAAGTACTTCGCCTCCACCGATGGCTCCTACATTGACCAGGACGTACACCGCATCTGGGCCCCGATGACGGTCACCGCCATCGACAAGACCAGCGGCAAGTTCCGCACCCGTTCGGGCCTGTCCTCGCCGATGGGCCTGGGCTACGAGTACCTGGACGGCGCCGCCGCCGGCAAGGTGGTCAGTCCCAACGGCGTGGTCAACTACAGTTCTTCCTACGACATGAAGGAAGACGCCATCGCCGCCGCCAAGCAGGCGCAGGAGAAGCTGAAGGCACCGTCGGTGAAGCCGGGCAAGTACGATCTGGTGCTCGATCCGTCGCACACCTGGCTGACCATCCACGAGTCGATCGGCCACCCGCTGGAACTGGACCGCGTGCTCGGCTACGAAGCCAACTACGCCGGCACCAGCTTCGCCACCCTGGACAAGCGCGAACAGCATTTCCAGTACGGCAGCGAGCTGGTCAACATCTTCGCCGACAAGACCCAGCAGGGCAGCCTCGGTGCGGTGGCGTACGACGACGAAGGCGTGAAGTGCAAGCGCTGGGACCTGATCAGCAACGGCAAGCTGGTGGACTACCAGACCATCCGCGACCAGGCCCACATCCTCGGCAAGACCGAGTCCGATGGCTGCTGCTATGCCGACTCGTGGTCCAGCGTGCAGTTCCAGCGCATGGCCAACGTGTCGATGGCGCCGGGCAAGAAGCCGCTGAGCGTGCCGGACCTGATCAAGGACGTGGAGAACGGCATCTACATCATCGGTGACGGTTCGTTCTCGATCGACCAGCAGCGCTACAACGCGCAGTTCGGTGGCCAGCTGTTCTACGAGATCAAGAACGGCCAGATCACCCGCATGCTGGAAGACGTGGCCTACCAGATCCGCACGCCAGAGTTCTGGAATGCCTGCACGGCCGTGGCCGACGAGCGCGACTACCGCCTGGGCGGTTCGTTCTTCGATGGCAAGGGCCAGCCGGGCCAGGTCTCGGCGGTCTCGCACGGTTCGTCGACCGCGCGCTTCAACGGCATCAATGTCATCAACACCGCACGCAGCCTCGGCTGATCGGTCAGGAGCCCTTACACCATGAGTATCTTTACCGAAGCCCAGGCCAAGGCCATCCTCGACAAGGTCATCGCCCTGTCCAAGGCCGACGAATGCACCGCCGTGCTGGCCGGCGCGATCAGCGGCAACATCCGTTTCGCACTGAACAATGTCTCCACCAGCGGCATCGTCGACAACACCGAGCTGGCCGTCACCGTCGCCTTCGGCAAGCGCGTCGGCACGGCCTCGATCAACGAGTTCGACGATGCCGCGCTGGAACGCGTGGTGCGCCGTGCCGAAGACCTGGCGCGCCTGGCCCCGGAGAATCCGGAGTTCATGCCGGCCATCGGCAAGCAGAGCTACCGCGCCAGCCCCACCTTCAGCGAATCCACTGCAGCAATCGACCCAGCCTTCCGCGCCAAGGTCGCCGCAGATTCGATCGCCCCGTGCCGTGGCCACGGCCTGATCGCCGCCGGTTTCCTTGAAGACGGCCAGGGCTTCCAGGCCACCGCAAACAGCAATGGCAACTTCGCCTACCAGCGCACCACCAACTTCGATTACACCTGCACCGTGCGTACCGAAGACGGTCGTGGTTCGGGCTGGGTCGGCCGCAACCTGAAGGACGCGGCGGACTTCAAGGCCGACCAGGACATCCGCATCGCCATGCGCAAGGCCACCGAGTCGGCCGAAGCCAAGGCGCTGGAGCCCGGCAAGTACACGGTGATCCTGGAACCGGCCGCGGCCGCAGGCCTGATCAGCTTCATGATGAACTTCTTCAGCGCACGCTCGGCCGATGAAGGCCGCAGCTTCCTGTCGAAGAAGGGCGGCGGCAACAAGCTGGGAGAGCAGGTCTACGACCCGCGCGTGACCATGTTCGCCGACCCGTGGCACCCGGATGCACCGGTGCTGCCGTGGGACAACGAGGGCATGCCACGCGAGCGCATCGCCATCATCGAAAACGGCAAGATCGCCAACCTGGACTACTCGCGCTTCTGGGCCCAGAAGCAGGGCAAGACCGCCAAGGCCTCGCCGGGCAACCTGCTGATGAGCGGTGGCGACAAGAGCACCGCCGAGCTGGTGCGCGGTACCCAGAAGGGCATCCTGGTCACCCGTACCTGGTACATCCGCATGGTCGATCCGCAGACCGTGCTGCTGACCGGCCTGACCCGCGACGGCACCTTCTACATCGAGAACGGCCAGATCAAGCACCCGGTGAAGAACTTCCGCTTCAACGAGTCGCCGGTGATCATGCTCAACAACATCGAAGAGCTGGGCAAGCCGGTGCGCGTGGCCGGTGATGAATCCAGCTACGTGATGATGATCCCGCCGATGAAGCTGCGCGATTTCACCTTCACCTCGCTGTCCGACGCGGTCTGATGGATCGCCGGGCCTGCCTGCGCTGGTTGGCCGCTGCCGCTTCGGCGGCGGCGCTGCCGGCCTTCGCGCAGGCAGGCCCGCGCAGTTCGCGCTACGACTTCTGGTTCACCCGCCTGCAGTACGACTCCGGCGACTGGGACGTGGACGCGCGCATGCCGTCCAACCTGATCACCTCGCTGATCGACTACACCTCGCTGCGCGTGGATCCGCAGGAACACGTGGTGGCGCTGGCCGACCCGCGTATGCTGGAAGCGCCGTTCTGCTACCTGGCCGGGCACACACTGGTGGAGTTCAACGCCGCCGAGCGTCAGAACTTCGTGCGCTACGTGCGCAATGGCGGCTTCGTCTTCGTCGATGACTGCAACCATGATATCGACGGCCTGTTCGCCACCTCGTTCGAGGCACAGATGGGTCGCCTGTTTGGACCGAAGGCATTGCAGAAGCTGCCCAACAGCCACGCGCTGTACCGCAGCTTCTTCCGCTTCCCCGATGGGCCACCGGCCACCAGTTTCGAGCTCAATGGCTGGGGCGATGACCTGGTACACGACTACCTGAAAGGCATCGAGGTCGACGGCCGCCTGGGCCTGCTCTACAGCAACAAGGACTACGGCTGCGAGTGGGACTACGACTGGCGCAACAAGCGCTTCCTGGCCGAAGACAACACCCGCTTCGGCGTCAACATCGTGATGTACGCGTTGAACAATTGATAGGACCTGCACGCCCATGACCACCGCTGACCTCGACTCCCTGCTGCCGCGCCTGCACGATCTGCGCGCCGCGCTCGCACGCGCGGTGGTTGGCCAGAACACCGTGGTCGAGCAGCTGCTGATCGGCCTGTTGGCCGGAGGCCACTGCCTGCTGGAAGGTGCGCCCGGGCTCGGCAAGACCCTGCTGGTGCGCTCGCTCGGCCAGGCGCTGGAACTGCAGTTCAGGCGCGTGCAGTTCACCCCCGACCTGATGCCCAGCGACATTCTCGGTACCGAGCTGCTGGAGGAAGATCACGGCACCGGCCATCGCCATTTCCGCTTCCAGCAGGGCCCGATCTTCACCAACCTGCTGCTGGCCGACGAACTCAACCGCACCCCGCCCAAGACCCAGGCCGCGCTGCTGGAAGCGATGCAGGAGCGCACCGTCAGCTACGCAGGCACCACGTATGCACTGCCTGCACCGTTCTTCGTGCTGGCCACGCAGAACCCGATCGAGCAGGCCGGCACCTACCCGCTGCCGGAAGCACAGCTGGACCGATTCCTGCTGCACGTGCTGGTGGATTACCCGAGCGAGGACGAAGAGCGGCAGATCCTGGAACAGACCACCGGCGGTGCCACCGACGCGGTGCCCAAGGTGATGGATGCCGAAGCGGTGATTGCCCTGCAGGCCGCGGTGCGCCAGGTGCATGTCAGCCCCGATGTGCTGGCCTGGATCACCCGCCTGGTGCGCGCCAGCCGTCCCGGCGAAGGCGCACCGGCAGCAATCAACCAATGGGTGAAATGGGGCGCCGGCCCACGCGCCGGGCAATCGCTGGTGCTGGCGGCGAAAGCACGCGCATTGCTGCAGGGCCGTTTTGCCGCCACCCGTGAGGATGTGCAGGCCTTGGCCGCGCCGGTGATGCGTCATCGCCTGCTGTTGTCGTTCGCCGCCGAGGCTGAGCAGAAGCGTGCCGACGACGTGGTCGCCGCCCTGCTGCAGGCCGTGCCGTTCCCGGGTTGATCCACGCGTGAACGCTGGTATGTCGTTGACCCTGCCCCCCGAACTGCGCGCGCGCCTGCGCCTGCTGCGGTTGCGGCCGCGCCTAGCCAGCGGTGCGAGCGGCATTGGCCAGCACGCCAGCCGCAGCCGTGGTGCCGGCCTGGAGTTCGCCCAGTACCGGGCCTACGAGCCGGGCGACGAACTGCGCCAGATCGACTGGAAGCTGTATGCACGCTCGGACCGCTTCTTCGTACGCGAATCCGAACGCGAAAGCCCGATCACGGTCTGGCTGCTGCTCGATGCCACCGCCTCGGCCGGCCAGGCCGATCGCGCCGCGCCGGAACGCACGCGCCTGGACCATATGCGCGGCGTTGCCGCCTGCCTGGTCGAGCTGGCCCTGCAGCAAGGTGACCGTTTCGGCCTGCTGGCGATCAATGGCGATGGGCTGCAGCTGGTGCCCGCAGCGAGCGGCGCACGCCAACGTGACCGCGTGCACCTGCAACTTCATGCGCTGCAGGCGCGCGGCGGCTGGCCTGCGGCGGATCGACTACGCCCACTGTGGGAACGCGTGCGCCCGGGCGACATGCTGCTGGCTATTGGCGATGGCTTCGATGAAGCCGGCATCGTGCTGCTGGAACAACTGGCCAGCGCGCGCCGTGAAGTGGCCCTGCTGCAGATCCTGACTGCCGACGAACGCGACTTCCCATTCGACACCGGCCACCGCTTCCGCGACCCGGAGACCGGCGAGGAACTGCTGGGCGATGGCGCGGCGATCCGCGCCGACTACCTGCAACGCTTCGCCGACGCACGTACCGCATTGCAGTCGCGGCTGCAGGCCAGCGGGATTGCCAGCGCAGCCGGCTGGCTCGACCAACCGCTGGACCAGCCGCTGCAGGCGCTGTTCGGTCGCGGGGGCGACGCGTGAGCCTGCTGTTTCCACTGGGGCTGGCAGCGCTGGCCGCATGGCTGCTGCCACTGCTGATCCACCTCGCTCGACGCCATCCGTATACGCCGCTGGATTTTGCCGCGTTGCGCTGGCTGCGCGCACAGATCCGGCCGCGCCAGCGCATCCGTTTCGATGACTGGCCGTTGCTGCTGGTGCGCCTGCTGTTGCTGGCCGCGCTGGCATTGCTGCTGGCACGACCTGCGCTGACCGGCCCCGCTCCGGCCCCCAGTGCGTGGACGGTGGTGGCCCCAGGACTGGATGCCGCGGCGCTGCGTGGCACGGCCAAGGATGGCAACTGGCATTGGCTGGCGCCCGGCTTCCCAGCCATTGATCAGGCGCCCCCCACATCCTCGGCAACCCTGCCCAGCCTGCTGCGCGAACTGGACGCGCAGCTGCCAGCCGGCACCGCGTTGACCGTGCATGTTCCCGATCCCCTGCCCGGCCTGGATGGCGCCCGCCTGCAGCTGTCGCGCGAAGTTCAGTGGCACCCGCAGCCGACGGCGATCACTCCGCCGCGGACGGCAGCCGCACTGCCGCAGCTGCGCGTGCACGGCGAGGCATCCGCCACTGCCCAGCATTGGTTGAACGCACTGCAGCGCGGCTGGGGCGTGCAGGCACCGCTCGCGCCGCTTGCAGCGAATGCGCTGCCCGAACGTGGCGAGATCGGTGTATGGAGCCGCAGCGATGCACTGCCGGCGAACTGGCAGGCCTGGCTGCATGAGGGCGGCAGCGTATTGACCGCGGCCAAGCCCGCCGCCAACGCCGCCGTCCTGCTGCGTGATACCGAAGGCGTGCCGCTGCTGGGGCAGCAGCGCATCGGCCAGGGTCGCCTGTTGTCGCTGACGGGCGAGTGGAACACCGCCAGCAACGCCGCGCTGCGCGATCCACAGCTGCCGCGTTCCCTGCTGCTGGCCCTGCAGCCGCTGCCGTCGCCACGCATGGGCGATGCACAGGACCAGGCGCCGCGCCAGGTTGCACTGCCCGCAGCAGCATCGCCGGTGCGTGAGCCCACGGCGTGGCTTCTGCTGGCAATCGTGCTGCTGTTCGCACTGGAACGCTGGATGGCCAGCAGCGCGCGGCGCAGGGCGGTCGCATGAAGACGCTGCAGCATGCCTGGCAACGTGCGCGCCGTCGCCGCGCCGCCATCACCCTGCTGCTGGGCCTGCCGTGGGCGCTGGCCGCGACGGCGCTCGCACTGCGGCTGTCCGGTTTCGATATCGCCTGCGTGGTCGCCACGGTCAGCCTGCTCGCCTGCGCGGCCTTCGCCACTGCACGTGCCCGCCAGCTGGACCGCCAGTGGCTGCAGCGGCAACTCGATGGCAGCGGTACGAGCGAAGACAGCGCCGATCTGCTGTTCGCCGACGCCACCACGCTCAATCCGCTGCAGCAGCGCCAGCGCGCGCATGTGCTTGCCACGCTGGAACAGGCGATGCCGGAGCTGCGTCCACGTTGGCCACACCTGACGGTGGTGCTGTGCTGGATCGGTGGCTTGGCCGTTGCCCTGCTCGCGTTCGGCTGGCCGCGCTCGAACCCAGTCCCGGCAGCCGTCCATTCCGCCACGACCGGCAGCGTCGCGTCCGCGGGCCCGCTGCGGCTGCAGTCCACCCGGCTGCGCATCAACGCACCGGCCTATACCGGACAGGCCACGATCACCCAGAACACGCTGGATGCCAAGGTCGCCGCCGACAGCCAGCTGTCGTGGTCGTTGCGCTTCGACCGCGTACCGGCCAAGGCATGGCTGCAGTTCCACGATGGTCGACGGCTGCCGCTGAGCGAGCGCGATGGACAGTGGCAGGCACAGGATGTGGCGCGCACGCCGGTGCTGTACCGCGTGGTGAGCGAACCGACGCTGGCCGAAACCCGCCTGCACCGGCTGGATGTAGTGGCCGACCGCGCACCCAGCGTGCGCGTGCTGGAGCCGGCCGCCAGCCTGGTTCTGGGCACGCCCGGGCAACGGCAATGGGCGCTGCGCTTCGAGGCCAGCGACGATTACGGTGTCGCGGCGCAGGCAACGCTGTCGATCACCACCACCCAGGGCAGCGGTGAGAACATCACCTTCGTGAAGCGCAGCGTCACGCTTGCCGGCAGCGGCGAAGCCACCGCGCGGCGTTTCGCCCATACCCTTGATCTTGCTGCGCTGGGCGCACAGCCCGGCAACGATGTGATCGCCCAGCTGGAGGTGCGCGACAACCACGCGCCAACACCGCAGACCGGGCGCAGCAGCAGCGTGATCCTGCGCCTGCCCAGCGCCGAAGTCGCACTCGGTGCAGAGCTGGAAGGCCGCATCAAGAAGACCCTGCCGGCCTACTTCCGCAGCCAGCGGCAGATCATCATCGATGCCGAAGCGCTGATCCGACAGCGCCGCACTCTCGCCGCCGAGGACTTCGTGAAGCGCAGCGATGCGATCGGCGTCGACCAGCGCATCCTGCGCCTGCGCTATGGCCAGTTCCTGGGTGAGGAAAGTGAAGGTGCGCCGAAGCCACCGCCGACCAGCGATCTGCCCACCAGCGATACGCCCGCCGCAGACGACCACGATCACGACGACGATCACGACCATGACGCCGATGCCGGGACGCACGACGCGCATGGCCACGATCACCGTGGCAAGCCGGCCAATGCCGATACGTCGCCGGTGTTCGGCAGCGCCACCGACGTGCTCTCCGAGTATGGCCACACCCATGACCATGCCGAGGCCGCCACTCTGCTCGATCCGCAGACCCGCGCGACGTTGAAGGCTGCGCTGGACCAGATGTGGTCGGCCGAAGGCGAGCTGCGCCAGGGCCGTCCGGAGCAGGCATTGCCATTCGCCTACAAGGCATTGGCCTTCATCAAGCAGGTGCAGCAGGCCGAGCGCATCTACCTGGCCCGGGTCGGACCGGAGCTGCCGCCGATCGATGAAGGCCGCCGGTTGGGCGGTGATCGCGCCGGGCTGGCCAGCCGCGAACTGCCGTTGGCCGCACGCACGCCGCCGGACCCGGCCATCGTCGAAGCCTGGCAGCGCCTCGGCGATGACACCGGCGCGCCCGATCTCGATGCGCTCGCGACCTGGCAGCAGCGCAACACCGCCTACCTGCCCGATGCACTCGATCTGGCTGCCGCCATCGAGCAGCTGCGCATCGAACCAGGATGCCGTGACTGTCGCCAGCGTCTGCGTGCGCAGTTGTGGCGTGCGCTGCAGCGGCCGCTGCCGCAGGCGATGCGGCGCAGTGCCGCCGATGCGATGGGGCAACGCTATCTTGATGCGTTGGAGACGCAGCCATGAGCGCCTCCGCTGTGAACCTGTGGATTGCTCTGGCGCTTGCTCTGGTCGTGGTCATCGCCAGCGTGCGCCAGCTGCGTGGAAGCACCACGCGCCGTGGACGACAGGGGATCGTGATCGGACTGCAGCTGATCGCCGCGACTCTGCTTTATTTCTGCCTGGTGCCGCCCACACGCCAGCAACCCGCAGGCGGGCTGGTCGTGCTCGGAACCGATGCCGGCAAGGCCGGCGCACTCCCGGCCAGCGAAGGTCCGCTGTTGCTGTTGCCGGAAGCTGCTGATGTGCCTGGCGCACAGCGCGTTCCCGACCTTGCCACCGCGCTGCGCCAGCATCCGGCCTCCGCGCTGACGCTGGTCGGTGCGGGCCTGGCGGCACGTGACCGCGACGCGGTGCTGCCACAGGATGTGCGCTGGCAGCCAACGCCCGCGCCGCGTGGCTGGGTCGCACTGCAGCCACCGGTCGACGTCGCCCCCGGTGCGCGCTTCGCCGTGCAGGCGCAGGCGCACGGCGTGGCAAAAGCGAAGGCAGAGCTGCTCGACCCGGCCGACAGCGTGGTCGATCGCGCGGTCGTTGACGACGACGGCCGCGTGCAGCTCAGCGGCATCGCCCGCGCGGCGGGACGCAGCGTATTCCGCCTGCGCCTGCTCGATGCAGATGGCCATGTGGTGGATAGCGTGCCGGTGCCACAGCAGACCGTGCCCGCGGCGCCGTTGCGCCTGCTGGTGCGCGCCAGCGCGCCGGGCCCAGAGCTGAAGTACCTGCGCCGTTGGGCGGCCGATGCTGGCATCCGCGTGCAGGTGCAGGCCGATACAGGCGCGGGCCTCAGCATCGGCGATGGCCCGGTGTCGATCGATGCAGCATCGCTCGCACACACTGACCTGCTTCTGCTGGACGAGCGCAGCCTGGCGGCATTGAGTGCGGGCCAGCTGGCCGCCGTGCGCCAGGCGCTGCGCGATGGAATCGGTGTACTGGTACGGAGTGCAGGCGCACCTTCGGCCAGCGCGCGCCAGCGCCTCCGCGATCTGGGCCTGCCAGTGCAGGGTGATGGCAGCAGCCATGCAGTCGAGCTTCCCGGCGACGGCGAAAGCGCCATCCTGGCCGCACGACGTGGCCCACTCGCCGCCGGCACACTGCCGACCGGCTACGGCGAAGACGCCGACCGCAGCTCGCACGGTGCCGCCCTGCCCGCGCTGGAAGCACTGGCGCTGCAGTTTCCGGGCGGCAGCGCGCTGCTGCATGATCGTGCTGGCAACACCATCGGTGGCTGGCGCGCGGTCGGCAAGGGCCGCATCGGCCTGTTGCCGCTGACCGACAGCTGGCGCTGGGTGCTGGCCGGCCGCGATGACCGTCATGGCGAGCTGTGGAGCAGCGTGGTCGCCACGTTGGCGCGGGCACTGGGCAGCGGTGATGCACTGTGGTCGCCGCAGCCGATCAGCTGGGCAGGCGAACGGCAGTCAGTGTGCGGCGTGCAGGCACCGCTGCAGGCCCTCAATGAGCGCGGCGAAGGCGCGCCGCTGATCGTCGATGGCGCGACATCTGCAATGCGCTGCGCTGGCTGGTGGCCCCGCGAATCGGGCTGGCAGCGCCTGCAGCATGGCGACAGCACCGTCTGGCGCTATGTGTTCGACCCGAAGGATGCAGCTGCGCTGCATCGGCAGGCGATGATCGATGCGACTGCACGGATGTTGGCCGCCAGCACTCCGACCGGCACATTGGCCACGCAGCCAGTACCGGGCTCGCGCTGGCCCTGGTGGCTGGCCTTCGTGTTGTGCGCATCGTTGTTGTGGTGGCTGGAACGGCGGCGCTGATCCCGGGGTCGGATCCCTTCCGCCCGCGAAAGGGCTCTGACCCCACCGATCGGATTGCAGGCAGCATCCACGCATGGCGTGGATCTACTGGCCGGTTGCCCTGGTAGATGCCAACCTTGGTTGGCACTTTTCAACGCATGCCCGCGCGCCGGTACACGCCATTGAAGCGCACGTTCATGCCACCGCATTCGCTGTTGTCGGCCACGATCAGCACCTCACCCAGAGAATGCACGCGCACTCTGCAAGTGTCCTCGACGAACTCGGCATCGGCACCACGGGGCGCCGCACGCGCTTCCACCTGGCCCATGTTCGGCCCATACGGGCGCTGCTCCGGCGTGGGGTTGGCGGAGGGCCAGTAGGCGTCGCCTTCGACATGCAGCTGCCCACCCTGCACGGTGATGCGCAGGCCGTTGTCGCCATCCTTCCAGTTGCCCGTCCAGTCCTGCAGCGACGGCACGACCACCGGCAACGCCTGCAGCTTGCTGCGGTCCACCCAGCCAGCACTACCGCCCACCTTGTTCGGGAAGAACGCGCAGCGGTATCGGCCAAGATCACGCCCGGTCACAACGGTATCGCCGTTGACCACATAGCTGCGCTGGCGGCAGGCGGGTTCGCCTTTCGCCGGGCAGCCGTCCATGTCACCAAGCAGGTACAGACGGGGCGCACCCGTCACCTTGGCCAGCGCGAACCGGCTCTGTTCGGAGGGAAACGCACCGTTGCGGCAGGCGCCATCACCGGCGATGGCATCCGCGAAGGCGGACGCCGGCAGCAATGCGGCCAGCAGGCAGATCGAACGCAGAAACATGGCAGCACTACCGGAGGGGGAGCCGGCAGGATATACCGACCTACTTCACCGGCGATGCATCACCGGCATCCTGCTGCTGGGAGAACCGCAGCGCACGCTGCCGCTGTTCCGCGCTGAGTTCCGGCGGTGGCCGTGCGGTCGCGGCCTGGATCTGGTCCGGTCCCCCGGTGAGCTTGTTCAAGCCCCTGCCGGCCGCCAGCACGCCCTTGACCACACCCATCATGATGTAGCCACCGCCCATGCTGACCTGCTCCGGCGACGGCGGCTCGCTCCAATCGCGACTGAAGCGGTTGTCGCCGAACTTGACCGGGTTCTTGAAGCGGTACAGGTCCAGCGGCTCGTCTTCGGGCTTGAGTGCACGCACTTCGCCGAGGGTGGTGACGTTGTCCTGCTGCGGGGTGGTGGAGACCGGCGCGGTGGTTGCCGCCGGCGCATCTGCAGGGGGCACGGGCGTTGGGTCGGGCACCGCTACCGGCGTGGCCTGCTGCGCCTGTGCGATGCCGGCCAGCAGCATGCTGGCCAGGAGTGCTCCCTGCGTTCCACGTCGTGCCACAGCCATCCACCCTGTTGGTTGCGTCCAGCACCCAAGGATACGGATGCGGGCTTCAGATTTCGTTGCTGCACTGGCAGCTGTTCAGCCAAGGGAGATGCGGCGACGCCACCGGGCGCGGGCACTGAACGGTTCACGCCCTTCGCGTGCGATGTCTCACATCCTGAGACGTGAATGTGGTGCCATGTGACCCCTCGAAAAACGTCCCGGCTCCATCTTCCATGGCTTACGAACTCGCCAAGCGCACCGCCGATGCCGAGCAGAAGCTCGCCACCCGTGATGGCCTGCCGGCCCGCGACGGCGCCCTGCTCAGTGCACGCCTGCAGCGCCGCTACCAGGACCGCATCACCGGCAGTTTCGCCATTCCCGGCCGCGAAGGCCGCTATGCGCCGATTCCCGATTCCGTGCCACCGGCCCTGGCTGCGGCACTGAAGGCACGTGGCATCGAGCAGCTGTACAGCCACCAGGCCGAGGCCTGGGAGGCCAGCCAGCGTGGCGAGCACGTGGCCATCGTCACCCCCACCGCCAGCGGCAAGTCGCTGTGCTACACCCTGCCGGTGGTCAGCGCCGCCATGCAGGACAAGGCCAAGGCGCTGTACCTGTTCCCGACCAAGGCACTGGCGCAGGACCAGGTGGCCGAACTGCTGGAGCTCAACCGCGCCGGCGACCTCGGAGTGAAGGCCTTCACCTTCGACGGCGACACCCCCGGCGATGCCCGCCAGGCGATCCGCCTGCATGGCGACATCGTGGTTTCCAACCCGGACATGCTGCACCAGGCGATCCTGCCGCATCACACCAAGTGGGCGCAGTTCTTCGAGAACCTGCGCTACATCGTCATCGACGAAGTGCACACCTATCGCGGCGTGTTCGGCAGCCATGTCACCAACGTGCTGCGCCGGCTCAAGCGCATCTGCGCGTTCTACGGGGTGCAACCGCAGTTCATCCTGTGCTCGGCCACCATCGGCAACCCGCAGGCGCATGCCGAAGCGCTGATCGAGGCACCGGTCACCGCCATCACCGAATCCGGCGCGCCCAGCGGGCCGAAGCAGGTGCTGCTGTGGAACCCACCGGTGATCAACCCGGACCTGGGCCTGCGTGCCTCGGCGCGCTCGCAGAGCAACCGCATCGCCCGCATCGCGATCAAGTCCGGCCTGAAGACGCTGGTGTTCGCGCAGACCCGGCTGATGGTAGAGGTGCTGACCAAGTACCTGAAGGACATCTTCGACCACGACCCGCGCAAGCCACCACGCATCCGCGCCTACCGCGGCGGCTACCTGCCCACCGAGCGCCGCGAGACCGAGCGTGCCATGCGTGCCGGCAACATCGACGGCATCGTCAGCACCTCGGCGCTGGAGCTGGGCGTGGACATCGGCAGCCTGGACGTGGTCATTCTCAACGGTTATCCCGGCAGCGTGGCCGCCACCTGGCAGCGCTTCGGCCGCGCCGGCCGCCGCCAGCAGCCCGCACTCGGGGTGATGGTGGCCAGTTCGCAGCCGCTGGACCAGTACGTGGTGCGCCATCCGGACTTCTTCGCCGAGGCGTCGCCGGAACACGCGCGCATCGCGCCCGACCAGCCGTTGATCCTGTTCGACCACATCCGCTGCGCGGCGTTCGAGCTGCCGTTCCGGGTCGGCGATGGCTTCGGCCCGATCGACCCGGAAGTGTTCCTGGAAGCACTGGCCGAAACCGAGGTGATCCACCGCGAAGGCGAGCGCTGGGAATGGATCGCTGACAGTTACCCGGCCAACGCGGTCAGCCTGCGCGCGGTGGCCGACGGCAACTTCGTGGTGGTCGACCGCAGCGATGGCCGCCAGCAGATCATCGCCGAAGTGGACTACTCCGCTGCAGCGCTGACCCTGTACGAAGGCGCCATCCACATGGTGCAGTCCACGCCCTACCAGGTGGAAACGCTGGACTGGGAAGGCCGCAAGGCTTACGTCACCCGCACCCACGTGGACTACTACACCGACAGCATCGACTTCACCAAGCTCAAGGTGCTGGACCGCTTCGATGGCGGCGTGGCCGGCCGTGGTGATTCGCACCATGGCGAGGTGCACGTGGTGCGCCGCGTGGCCGGCTACAAGAAGATCCGCTACTACACCCACGAAAGCATCGGCTACGGTCCGGTCAACCTGCCCGACCAGGAACTGCACACCACTGCGGTGTGGTGGCAGCTGCCACAGGCGCTGCTGCTGCGCGCCTTCGCCAGCAAGCAGGATGCGCTGGATGGCTTCCTTGGCGCCGCCTACGCGCTGCACATCGTCGCCACCGTGGCGGTGATGGCCGATGCGCGCGACCTGCAGAAGTCGGTCGGCAACGGTGATGGTTCCTGGTTCGCGATCGCCGACCAGAGCGGCCGCGGCCAGCTGCGTGGCAGCGAGGGCGATCCTGGCGTTGTTGAGCTGCTGCAGGAATTCGTGCCGACCGTATACCTGTACGACAACTTCCCCGGTGGCGTTGGCCTCAGCGAGCCGCTGTGGCAGCGCCAGGCCGAGCTGGTGCAGCGCGCGCGTGAACTGGTGCAGCGCTGCGACTGCAAGGCCGGCTGCCCGGCCTGTGTCGGGCCGGTGCTGGCCGCGCAGGAAGAAGATGAGACTTCGCCGCGTGCGCTGGCGCTGCGCGTGCTCGACCTGTTCGATGCCGACGCCTGCCAGCACGTGCCCGACGTGGTGATGACCACGCGCGATCCGATGGAGCTGCTGGCACCGTGAGCCTGAGCCTGGACAAGCTGCGCCTGCTACGGAAGCAGGCCGGGGACCCGAAGGCGGTTGCGGCGGCCGTGCCCGCGCCGCCGCCCGCAGCGCCGGCCCCGGTGGCCGCCAACGATACACGGCAACCACCGGCCGAACGTTCGGTGTTCGCCTGGGTCGAACAGGAAATCCGCCACAAGGCGACTGGCGCAGCGGCGCCCGTTGCTGCACCGGCACCGCTGCGCCAACCAGAGGTGGGCAGCCTGCATCGGTTGCTCGGCCTGCGCACACGCAGTGGTCCTTTGCCAACACGTGCCAGCGCGCAGGATCGCCAGCTCCCCGGTAAAGAAATCGCACCAGGCCTGTTCCTGATCGAATCGCTGCAGCCGCAACCGATCCCGACTGCCCCGCTGTCACTGGCCTTCGCCAAGCGCGAGGACCAACACGTGGCCGCGCGCGACCTGCTGTTCTTCGATACCGAAACCACCGGCCTGGCCGGCGGTACCGGCACCCGCGCCTTCATGATCGGTGCCGCCGACTGGCATGTGTGCCCGCAACGCGGTGAAGGCCTGCGCATCCGCCAATTGTTGATGTCGACGATGGCCGCCGAGGACGCGATGCTGGCCACCTTCGCCAGCTGGCTGCAGCCGTCCACCGTGTTCTGCAGCTACAACGGCCGCAGCTACGATGCGCCCCTGTTGAAGGCGCGCTACCGACTGGCCCGCCAGCGTTGCCCGATCACAGCGCTGGATCACGTTGATCTGCTCTATCCGACCCGCCGCCGCTATCGCGGCACGTGGGAGAACTGCAAGCTGTCCACCATCGAACGGCAGCTGCTGCGCGTGGTGCGCGAGGATGACCTGCCCGGCTCGGAAGCGCCCGGCGCATGGCTGCGCTTCCTGCGTGGCGGCGATGCGGTGAACCTGCGCCGGGTGGCCGACCACAACCACCAGGACGTGGTGACCCTGGCCCTGCTGCTGCAGCGGCTGGTACGGGAAGAACAGCGTGAACGCGAAACCCTGGCACTGGTCGGGCAGTAGGCGTTGACGCGGCCTGACGGTGGCAGCGGTGACACTGCCGCCATCATCCACGCCTGGAGCCCGACGATGCGCCTCAATCCCCTGGTCCTGCTCGCCATCCTGCCCTTGGCAGCCTGCAGTCACGCCGGCAGCAGCAGCACCCACGATCCCGCGCCAGCGCCAGTGGCCGACGCCACGCACGAATGCAGGCCGGAGGCGCTGGAAGCCTTCACCGGCAAGACCGCCGACGAAGCCACGATCAAGAAACTGGTGGCTGACAGCGGCGCGCGCGGTGCACGGGTGGTCAAACCCGGCATGGCGGTGACCATGGACTTCCGCCAGGATCGCGTGACCGTGCAGGTAGATGCGCAGAACCGCATCGAGCGCGCCAGCTGCGGTTGATGTTCCCAGGGTAGTGCCGGCCGCTGGCCGGCACCCCACATTGCCGGCCAGCGGCCGGCACTACCGATCAGAGCCGCTCGGCCTTGCCGCTGGCCAGTGCACGCGCGATCACCTGCTGCGCCTGCTGCGATGCCTGGGCCTGCACGCGTGCCTGGCGCTCGCCCAACGCGGCCTGCTGGCTGCCCAGTGCCGCCTGACGGCTGGCCAGTTCAGACTGCTGGCTGGCCAGGCGCTGCATGTCACGGGTGCGGCCGGATTGCGCGGCCTCGCTGCGGGCTTCCTGCATCGCACGACGTGCCTCGGCGGCAGCCTCGCGTGCAGCCTCTCGCGCAACGGCCACATCGTGGGTCGCACCGCGCGCCGCTTTCGCCGCTTCCGCGGCGGCATCACGGTTGATGTCATGGGCGGCCATCGCATTGCGTGCTGCCTCGGCGGCGGCCAGTGCGATGCGGCGCGACTCCTCGCCCTGCAGGCGGCCCATTTCACCCATCTGCCTGCCGAGTTCGCCCTGCTGGCGACCCAGCACGCTCTGTTGGCGGCCCAGTTCGCTCTGCTGGCGGCCCAGGTCTGCGGCGCCGCTGTAGGCGCGCTGCAGGGTCTGGATCAGCATCGGGTCACGCACCACATAGCGCTTGTCGCCCTGGCGGAACCACAGCGCCGGCCCCTTGCCGAGCTGCCTGCGGGCCACCGTTACATCGTCGATGCCGCCATTGGCGAAGGTCGAATCACCATCGACAAGCACGTAGGCCTGTCGCGGTGATTTGCCGAGATCCAGACGGCCATAGGTGGTGATGGAGGTGGTGTGGGAGGTCGAATGCTCACTGTCCATGTCGGTATCCACATCGACATCCACGTCGACCGCCACATCCGCATCGTCCGGGCCTGACAGCGCCTCGACATCGGCCGGCTCGGCCGGTGCCGCAGGAGCCACCGGAACGGCTGGCACTCGCGCGGACATCGGAGGCGCTGGCGGTGCCTTCGGTGGCGGCGGCATCACGGCCTTCGGTGCGGCCGGAGGCGCCGGCGGTGCCGGCGGCACTGGCGCCGCCACCAGCCGCATCGGTGCCACGCCCACCACAACGACGATAGCGGTCAACGCCATCGCCAGGATGCGCGGGCAGGACCGGCGCGACTGCAACGAAAGCAGGCGGCGCTTGAGGCTGGTGGTGTTCGGCGCGGCGCTGGCCACGCCCAGGTGTGGCTGCGGTGCCACGCCCAGCTGCAACAGCAGGCGGCCATAGGCCTGGCGACTCGCGCCGTGCTGGCCGACCACGGCCGCATCCACGGCTTCCTCGCGGGCCTGTGCGTATTCGCGCACCGACAAGCGCAGCAGCGGGTGGAAGAAGAACAGGTGCTGGGCCAATGCGGGCAGCAGGCCCCACTGCAGATCGCGCCGCTGCAGATGCTGCAGCTCGTGGGTCAGTGCCAGGTCCAGCGCATCGCCCTGCAAGGCGTTGTCGCCGGCCGGCAGCAGCAGCACCGGGCGGAACGGGCCGACCAGCTGCGGTGCGTCCACCTGCGTGCTCATCCAAAGCCGCGGTGCAGGGCGCACGCCGTGCGCATCGGCGGCCAGCTGCAGGGCCTGCACCAGCGCCTGGTCCTCGCAGGGATAGGCCGCTGCCAACAGCGCGCGGCAGCGACGCCACTCACCGAAGGTACGTAGTGCCATCAGCAGCACGCCGGACATCCACAGCGCGGCCAGTGCGACGGTCCACCATGCCACCGCCGGCACATCCGCGGCAGGCATCGGCATTGCGGCCAACAGCCGTGCCGAGGCCTCCGGGGCCAGCGGGTAGACCAGATCGGCGGCAACGTCAGTGGCGGTGATCGCCACCGCCTGCGGTGCCGGCAGCCAGGCCAGCTGCAGCGGCTGGCTCCAGAACAGGCCGAGCACGGCCTGCAGCGAAACCAGCCACCACAGGCGGCAGCGGGTGGCCGCCGACAGGGACGGCAGTGCGCGGCACACGCCGTACACCAGGGCCACCAGCAGCACGGTCTGCAGGCTGGTCCAGCCCAGCCGTTCCAACAACAGGATCAGCATCGTGGTGTCCATGGCTCAGCCCTCGTGGCGGCGCGATTGGAGTTCGGCGACCAGCGCTTCCAGCTCGGCCAGCTCGTTGTCGCTGACCTGCTGGCGCTGCGACAGGTAGGCCACGAACGGCGACACCGAGCCCTGCAGGGTGTTGTCGACGAACTGGGCCACCGCGCCCTGCAGCACGCTTTCCGGGCCACGGGTGGCCTGGTAGCGGTAGACGCCGTCCTGCTGCTGGCGACGAAGATACCCCTTCGCCCGCAGCCGCTCCATCATCGTCAGCACGGTGGAGCGGGCCAGGCCACGGGCCTCGCCATAGCCACTGGCAACCTCGCCGACCGTGGCCGGCGCATGTTCATCGATGTACTGCAGCAGGGCCAGTTCCTGGTCCCCGATCGTCTTGCCACGCATGACACCACTCCCTTGACTACACGTGTCGCCAATTTCTGCTTGACGACAACTGTAGTCAACCCCCCGGAAGTCATGGGCCGACGAACGGTAGGCGCAACAATGCCGTTAAACCTTTCCCGTGCCCCCTGCATCCGATCCTCGACGCCCCGCCGGAATCCCGCATTTTCCGCCCAACGCTTCGAGTCGTGCTCATGCTCATCAGCGCCCTGCCCTTACCCGCCGTGTCCGCCAGCCAGGACCACCCCAACGACCGGACCCGTCGCCTGATCCGCCAGACCATGCTGGAGCAGCGCATCCCCGGATTGCAGATCGCAGTGGTCAAGGATGGGCAGGTCGTGCTGTCCGAGGCCTATGGCCTGGCCAATGTCGAGAACGGGGTGCGGGCCTCGCGTGATACCCGTTTCCCGCTCAACTCGGCCACCAAGGCGTTCACCGGCGTGGCCATCGCGCAGTTGGCGCAGCAGGGCCGGGTGGATCTGGATGCCCCGGCATCGCGCTATCTGGATGATCTTCCGGCCACCTGGCAGGACGTGCGTGTGCGCCAACTGCTGGCACATACCTCGGGACTGCCCGACATCCTCGATGCGAGTGGACTGCTGGGCGGTGGTACCGAAGCCCAAGCGTGGGCGGCGGTCACCGCGCTGCCGATGGAGGCGGCCTCCGGCCAGCGCTTCGCATACAACCAGACCAACTACGTGCTGCTGGCGCGGATCATCGCGCAGCAATCGGGCATGTCCTATCAACGATTCCTCGCCACCGGCCAGTTCAGCAGCGCGCGCATGGCACGCACCACCTTTGGCGACAGCTACGACCTGATCCCGGATGTGGCGACGATGTACAGCCTGGCCCCGCGTGCCACCGACGCAGCCGATGCACCGCCGCGCCTGTCGCACTGGTTCTACGACATTCCGCCTTCACTGTGGGCCGGTGGTGGCATCCTCACCACCGCCGATGACACCGCGCGCTGGCTGGTTGCGTTGACCGAAGGCCGCCTGCTGCCGGAGACGGCCCTGCGGCGGATGTGGAGCGCGGAGCGCCTGGCTGATGGCCGTGCCGGCCCGTGGGCGGGTGGCTGGCCGGTACTGCGCGCATCGCCCGACCTTCAGGTGGCCGGTATCGGCGGTGCGCGCTCGGCCTTCGTGGTCTATCCCGACCGCGACGTCGCGGTGGTGGTGCTGACCAATCTGGTCGGCGCCAATCCACAGCAGTTCATCCCCCGCATTGCCGATTTCTACGCGCGTGACGCCTCACCGCCCGCTCACGAACGGGTCACCCTTGCACGGCAGCAACGGGCTGTCGTCGCAGGGCCATAGGGCGGCGGATACGGTCCTGGCCACTTCGAAGTGATCCTGGTTCCAGCGCAGGAAACCACCGTGGATGGCATTGCCATGGTCGAAGCTGCGCGCCTCGACGGCCAGTGGCTGTTCGGGGTCTGCTTCGGCCACCCAGCGCAGCACCGGCACCTTGTCCAGCGCCCCGATGAATGCGAACAGATCACCCGCGCCCTTGTCCTGGTAAGCCGTCATGGTCGCCGCGTCGGGCAGCTCGGCCTGCGCCAGCAACGACGCGGTGACATCCTGCAGCGGTGCGGCTCCCTGTGCGATGTAGGCGCGCATGCCCGTGGTGGTTGCCGGGCAGTCCTGCAGCTGCACCAGATACCCGGTGGTACCGCCACGACCGGAGAACGACCGCATCCAGTAGCGGAAACGCGGCCCGCTGCGATCGGTGACCATGAAATCCTGCTGGCCATCCTGCGCGGGAATGGAAAGCACCTGCACCTTGCTGACGCTCTCCACGTCGCACTTCAACTGCGCCAGCACCTGCCTGGCAGGTTCGGGCAGCGCAGCGTAGCGACCGCCGGGATGGGCGCTGCCGGAGGCTTCCGGCAGTGCGGGCAATCCACGATCAGTGGGGAGGGTCTGCGCAGGCAAGGCCTCAGGTTTCGCCGCCGAGCTGGCGGTGGGCGCTACCGGCGCGACGCGCTCCCCAGCGGGCGCGCAGGCGCTGCAGGCCAGCAACAGCGTCAACGAAACGCTCGGCATCAGGTGTGATCGGATCATCGCTCAACGCCCTCCCATCGCCGGCGCTTCCTGCAGGTGTGCAGGCGCGGGTGTGGGTGCCGCCTGTTCGCGTGATTGCTGCTGCAACTGACGCAGGCTGGTTTCCACCGAAGTTTCGCGCACCTCGGCTGCATTGACCCCTGCGCGCAGCGCCGCAGGATCGCCCGGACTGCCCTGCATCAGGAACAGTGTCTCGCCCGCCGCACGTCCAGCACTGGGATTGCTGGCCACGATCTGGTCGACCCGGGTGATGCCCGCGGCCTTCGCTTCGCGCAGCATCACCAGACTGTAGTCATCGGCATGCTCGGCGTAGCGTCCGCCCAGGGCCTGCAGGCGCGTGCTGATCTGCTGCTGCAGGGCATGATCGCGATGCTGCGGCTGACGGGGATCGTCAGTGGCCGCGAGCGGCACGTCCTGCCCCAGCTCGCGCGCCTGGCCGGGGGCAACCGAGGTCAGCACGTACTGCCAACGGTTCTGCCCAGGCGTGCCGCGCACCGTCGACACGAAGTCGTCGTACTCACCGCCGCCGATGGTCTGGCAGCCGGCCGAATCGGTGTTGGAGCGGCTGCCACGATGGATCTTGAAGGTGTCGTTGAGGTCCTGCACGCCCTGGGTATCGCGCGCATCGAACCAGCCATCGCCATTGCTGTCGCGCTCCACACGGCCGGCGCCTGCGGTGATCGCGTCCTGCGAGGGGCGCAGCGCAAACTCATCGGGATGACCATTGCGCGGATGGGTCGTTGCGCGCATCTCGGTGGTGCCCTCGCCCAAGCGCCCCAGGTCCTTGACCCGGTCGCCGTTGACGTCCTCACCCTCGGTCTTGGTACGCGGTGCCACGTTGCCGAAGCCCGGGCTGCGCGGCGTGGTCTTGGCATGGCCGTCGTACTGGGCGGTCGGTTCGGTCGTCGCCTGGTTGAACTCACGCACATGGCCTTGGCCCTGCGCATCCTTCCACAGCACCACGATGCGGTCGTCGTAGACGCCACGCCCGCGCGCCTCGGTGGTGCGGTTCTCGTCGCGCAGCCCCAGCACCACGCGGTCCTGCGTTGCCATCGCGTCATTCGCCGCAGTGTTGCCGCGCTGGGCCACGATGCTGCCATACACATCGTACTGCTGGGCCTGGCTCAGCGCTGCGGTCTCTGCCGCATCGGGCATCCGCGGTGGCCGCGTCGCCTCGCCCAGGCGATCCAGCATCGGGTTCACCGTTGCCGCATCCGCTGCGGCAACACCACCGCTGCGTCGCAACGCCTCGAGTTCGGTGGCGGCACGCGCCGAAATGTAGCGATCCAGCGATTCCTGCACCACGACACTCTGGCCGTCGTGCAGGGCCTCCAGGCGAACGGCGGCACCGCGCGCGTCGTTCTGTCGTAAAAGCGCGACGACTTCATTGGCCGCCGCGTTGATGTCCATCTCGGGCATGGTCGGTCCTTGAACGTGATCGGTTGGGAGTCAGCCTACCCCAGCCGCCCGGCGGTGCTTTTGACACAGCGCACACCCCGCGCCACGCCCCATTCAGGCAGCACATGCCGCGCCCGGCCTCATCCCCGCGGCCCGCCCATCACCGGCAGGATCACCCCGCTGATGTAACTGGCACAGACCGGCGAAGCCAGGAACACGTAGGCCGGCGAGAGTTCTTCGGGCTGTGCGGGCCGGCCCATGTCGCTGTCCTTGCCGAACTCCGCCACGTCCTCCGCCAGCTTGTCGGCCGGGTTCAACGGCGTCCACACCGGACCCGGTGCCACGCTGTTGACCCGGATGCCACGCGGCAGCAGCTGGCTGGCCAGCGCCTTGGTGAAGGCATGAATGGCGCCCTTGGTGGCCGAGTAGTCGATCAGCGCCTTGCTGCCGAAGATTCCCGTTTCCGAACCGGTGTTGATGATGCTGGCACCCTCGCCCAGATGCGGCAGTACCGCGCGCGCCATCTGGATGTAGCCGCCGATGTTGGTCTGCAGGGTTTCCTGCAGATGGGCGTCCTCCAGATCCTCCAGGCGCTCGCAATGCAGCTGGAAGGCAGCATTGTTGACCAGGATGTCGATGCCGCCGAAGGCCTTGGCCACCTGCTTCACCGCCTTGTTGCAGAAGCGCGGATCGCGCACGTCGCCGGCGATCACCACGCAGCGGCTACCTTCGCGCTCCACATGCTGGCGGGTGATGTCGGCGTCTGCAGCCTCGTCCAGGTGCAGTACCGCCACATCGGCGCCTTCGCGTGCGAACAGCACCGCCACCGCACGGCCGATGCCGGAATCGCCACCGGTGACAATCGCGCGCATGCCCTGCAGCTTGCCGCTGCCGGCGTAGTCCGGTGCAAGGAAACGCGGCGCCAACTCCAGCTCGTGTTCATGCCCGGGCTTGGCCAGCTGCTGCGCCGGCATCGCCTCCGGTTGTCGGCGTATGCCGGCCTGGGTTGCGGTCTTCTTCGTGGCTTTCTTTGCCGCGCGCACGTCCTTGGCCTTTTCCTGGTCCTGCAGGCGTCGCTGTCGGGCCGCGACGCGCGCTGCCCGTGGATCGCTGGCGGCCGCCTTGCGGGTTGCCGTCTTCACCACCCGTGGGCGATCGGGGTCGGCAGCGGTCTTCGTCGCGGTGCTGCCTTTACGCACCTTGGGCGAGGCTTTACGGCGAACGGGGGTTTTCTTGGTGGTGGCCATGCAGGTCTCCTCGGGAGGGAAGGGAGCTGCCGGCCAGCGGCCGGCACTACCGGGGGCGGCGCACGCCGCTCCTGCAGTGTCTGCACCTATCCTGTTAGCGGCAGTGAGCGCACCGTGTCCACGATGTGCACGGTATTCATTCCGCCACCACGTGCGGCGTCGCACGCTGCACGCAACCACACAAGGAACGCCTCCATGAAACATGCCATTGCCACCGCCGCCGTCTGCTTTGCCCTCGCCGCCTGCAGCAGCTCGCCGGTGGCCCAGGTGCAGCCAATCGACGGCGTCATTTCCGGGCAGTGCCACAGCGACATGGTGCGCGGCGCACTGGGCCTGGCCGCTTCGGATGCCACCGTGGCCCGCGCACGCGTGGACAGCGACAGCCTGCACGTGCGGGTGCTGCGCCACGACGGTCCGCGGGTGCCGCCGGCCAGCGAGGGCGGCGACCGGCTGACCATAGAGAAGGGCCGCACCAACAACATCACCGCGATCTACTGCGGCTGAGCCTGCGCGCCCTGCGCAGCACGCGCAAGGTGGCCTGTTCCCACTGGCGCGGCCCACGCAGGCCGGCCAGCTTAGCCAGTTCGCCGCGCTCCCAGCCGACGAACACGCAAGGGTCGATGTAGGCCTTGCGGCATACCGCCGGGGTGTTGCCCAGCAGCGCCGCCACTTCGCACACCACCGCGCGCTGCGCCTGCGCCAGCGCGCGCTGGCTGGCCGGTTCCGGCAGCTCGGTGGCGGCGAACGCCTGCACCGCCGCCACCGTTCCGCCCCAGGTGCGGAAATCCTTGGCAGTGAAGTCCTCGCCCATCACCCCGCGCAGGTAGTCGTTCACCGCGCCGGAATCCACCGGCTGCAGCGCACCGTCGTCATCGCGGTACTGGAACAGCGCCTGCCCCGGCAGCTGCTGCAGGCGCCGTACCAGCAGTCCCAGCCTGCGATCGCCCACCGTCACTTCCTGCAGCTGGCCGGACTTGCCACGGAAACGCATGCGTACCCGGCCGCCGCGCAGCAACTCCAGATGGCGGTTGCGCAGTGTGGTCAGTCCGAACGAGCGGTTCTGTTGTGCATAGGTTTCATTGCCGACCCGAACCAAGGTGTCCGCCAACAGCGCGACCACCATGGCCAGCACCTTTTCCTGCGGAAACCCAGGTCGCTTGAGATCCCGCGACAACCGCCGCCGCAGCGCGGGCAAGGCCTCGCCAAAGGCGATGATGCGGTCGAACTTGCCGGCGTCGCGCTCCTTGGCCCAGTCGGCGTGGTAGCGGTACTGCTTGCGGCCGCGTGCATCGCGGCCGGTGGCCTGCAAGTGGCCGTTGGCGTGGGCGCAGATCCACACGGCGGTATACGCCGGCGGAATCGCCAGCGCACGGATGCGTTGCAGGGTGGTGGCGTCGCGTATCGCGTGGCCATCAGCATCGCGGTAGCTGAAACCCTTGCCTGCGCGGCGCCGGCTGATGCCCGGCTGGGTGTCGTCGACATAGCGCAGGCCGGCCGCGCGTGCGGCCTGTCGTTCGGGGGTGGAGGGGGTTGGCATGCCTGTAGTGTCGCCGTCGCCATGCCGCGATCCTGTCGATAACACAAGACAAACACGTGAGGGCCGGTTCGCCGCTATGCTCGGGTCTTCACAACCCCTTCCGGAGTCATGATGTCGTTCCCGATTCGCGCCCGTTCGCTCTCCGCCCTGTTGCTGCCGGCCGTGCTGGCCCTGACCGCCTGCCAGGCACCGGCGCTGGATGAACAGGATTCGGCCACGGCCCACGCCCAGCAGGCCGCCGAAGCAGCCAAGGCGCCGGCCGACGAAGCCGGCAAGGCCACCGAGGCTCCGCCGGTCGGCACCTGCGATGCCAGCCAGGTGCAGAGCCTGGTCGGCCAGGCCTACACCGATGCACTGGGCAAGCAGGCACAGGAAGATGCCGGCGCAAGCCAGGTGCGCGTGCTCAAGCCCAACGACGTGGCCACGATGGAGTTCCTCGGCGACCGCCTGAACATCGAAGTGGACGCCAAGGGCGCCGTCAGCGGCGCGCGCTGCGGCTGAGTCCGGCCCCGCGCCGGCACCGTGTTGCCGGCGCGTTCTGTTGCACCTGCAACCGTGTATTGCGGCGTTGCAGCAACCTGTGATCTAGTCGAGGCATCCGGTGGCCTCACGATGCGCTCCAGGGATTGAGCGGGCTTGAGTGTCCCCGTTCAATTCATTCCGCATCGAGGTAGAGATGGCCCCCCGCAACCGCCAAGGGCTTTACGACCCGCGCTCCGAGCGCGATGCCTGTGGATTTGGCATGGTCGCCCAGCTCGACGATCAACCATCGCGCCTGTTGGTTGATACCGCCATCGCCGCGCTTTCGCGCATGACCCACCGTGGCGGTGTCGCCGCCGATGGCCTGACCGGTGATGGCTGCGGCCTGCTGCTGCGCCGCCCCGATGCCTTCCTGAAACTGCTGGCCAGCGAAGCCGACATCGCGGTCTCCGCACGCTTCGCCGCCGGCCTGGTGTTCCTGCCACACGATGCCGATTCCGCGCAGGCGTGCCGTACGCAGCTGCAGGCGCAGCTGGAAGCGGTGGGCTGCAAGCTCGCCGGCTGGCGCGAGGTGCCCACCGATGACAGCGTCTGCGGCCAGCTGGCGCGCGACACGCTGCCGCGCATCGAGCAGGTGTTCGTCGACGCCGGCGTCGGCCAGGATGATGCTGGCTTCGCGCTGGCGCTGTTCCTGGCCCGCCGTCGCAGCGAACAGCAGCTGCGCGAGCATGCCGATTTCTACGTCACCACCCTCACCCCGGATGCGATCAGCTACAAGGGCATGGTGCTGCCAGACAAGCTCAGCCGCTTCTTCCTGGACCTGCAGCGCCGCGAACTGGCCTCCAGCGCGATCGTGTTCCACCAGCGCTTCTCCACCAACACGCTGCCGCGCTGGCCGCTGGCACACCCGTTCCGGATGCTCGCCCACAACGGCGAGATCAACACCATTGAAGGCAACCGACGTTGGGCGCAGGCGCGCAGCAAGGTGTGGAAGACGCCGCGCTTCGACATCGGTGAGTTCGACCCGGTCATCTCCATGCATGGCTCCGATTCGCAGAGCCTGGACAACATGCTGGAACTGATGGTCGCCGGTGGCATGGAGCTGATCCAGGCCCTGCGCATCCTGGTGCCGCCGGCAACGCAGTCGCTGGAATTCAAGGACCCGGACCTGGCCGCGTTCTACGAATTCCACGGCCTGAACAGCGAGCCGTGGGACGGCCCGGCCGGCATCGTTGCCTGTGACAGCCGCTATGCGGTGTGCACGCTGGACCGCAACGGCCTGCGCCCGGCGCGCTGGATGCTGACCGCCGACCGCCATTTCCTGGTCGCCTCCGAAGCAGGCGTATGGGAAGTGCCCACCGAGCGCGTGGTGCGCAAGGGCAAGCTCGGCCCGGGCGAGATGATCGCCATCGATCTCAAGCGCGGCGACCTGCTCGATTCGGATGCGGTGGACCGCATCAACCGCGGTCGCGCGCCGTACAAGCAATGGCTGCAGCAGGGCGTGACCTACCTGCAGACCGAATTGATCGATCCATCGCTGGTGGAGGAACCGTTCGACGAAGGCACCCTGCGCAGCTACCACAAGCTGTACCAGCTCAGCAGTGAGGAAGTGGAGCAGGTGCTGCGGCCCTTGGCCGAGACCGAGCAGGAAGCCACTGGCTCGATGGGCGATGACACGCCCATGGCCGTGCTCAGCCAGCGCAGCCGTCCGCTGTACGACTACTTCCGCCAAGCCTTCGCGCAGGTCACCAACCCGCCGATCGACCCGCTGCGCGAAGACTGCGCGATGTCGCTGTCCACCCAGCTCGGCAAGGAGACCAACATCTTCCATGCCGGCCCGGAGACGGTGAACCACGTCATCCTCAACTCGCCGGTGCTGAGCCAGCGCAAGCTGCGCCAGCTGCTGAAGATGGACCAGTACGTGCAGGCCAACCGCCTGCTCGACCTGTCCTACGGCGAGGATGAAGGCCTGCGTGCCGGCATCGAGCGCATCTGCGCCGAAGCCGAACAGGCCGCGCACGATGGCATGGTGATGCTGCTGTTGTCCGACCGCTACCCGGTGGCCGGGCGTCCGATGGTGCATGCCCTGCTGGCCACCAGTGCGGTCCACCACCACCTGTCGCGCCTGGGCCTGCGCTGCGACGTCAACCTGATCGTGGAAACCGGTACCGCGCGCGATCCGCACCACATGGCCTGCCTGCTCGGCTTCGGCGCCACCGCGGTGTATCCGTACCTGGCCTACCAGACCCTGTTCGACCTCGGCCGTCGTGGCATCCTCAAGCTCAGCAAGGGCGGCGAGCAATCGCAGATCGGCCGCCGCTACCGCAAGGGCATCTACAAGGGCCTGTCCAAGATCATCTCGAAGATGGGCATCTGCACCGTGGCCAGTTACCGCGGCGCGCAGCTGTTCGAGATCATCGGTCTGGAGCCGGAAGTCGTGGACCTGTGCTTCCCCGACACCGCCTCGCGCATCGGCGGCGCCGGCTTCGCGCGGCTGGATGCCGACGCCCGCGAACTGTGCGCTCAGGCCTGGGACGCGCAGCAGGGCGTGGATGTCGGCGGCCTGCTGAAGTATGTGCACGGCGGCGAGTACCACATGTACAACCCGGACGTGGTGACCACCCTGCAGCGCGCGGCGCGCAGTGGCGACCCGCGTGCGTGGCAGCAGTACTGCGATGCGGTGCATGCGCGCCCGCCATCGGCGCTGCGCGACCTGCTGGAACTGGTTCCAGCCGCTGCGCCGACACCGCTGGATGACGTGGCTCCAGCCAGCGAACTGTTCCCGCGCTTCGACACTGCCGCCATCAGTCTCGGCGCCCTCTCTCCGGAAGCGCATGAAGCGCTGGCCATCGCCATGAACCGCCTTGGCGGCCGCAGCAATTCCGGCGAAGGTGGCGAAGATCCCGCACGCTATGGCACCGCGCGGCGCAGCAAGATCAAGCAGGTGGCCTCGGGTCGCTTCGGCGTCACCGCCGAATACCTGGTCAACGCCGAAGTGCTGCAGATCAAGGTTGCCCAAGGCGCAAAGCCCGGCGAAGGCGGCCAGCTGCCCGGGCACAAGGTCAATGAACTGATCGCACGCCTGCGCTATGCCAGGCCGGGCATCGGCCTGATCTCGCCACCGCCGCACCACGACATCTATTCCATCGAAGATCTGGCGCAGCTGATCTACGACCTCAAGCAGGTCAACCCGACCGCGCTGGTGTCGGTGAAGCTGGTCAGCCATGCCGGTGTGGGCACGATCGCCGCAGGCGTGGTCAAGGCCGGTGCGGACCTGATCACCATCTCCGGACACGATGGCGGTACCGGTGCGTCGCCGGTCAGCTCGATCCGTTATGCCGGTGTGCCGTGGGAGCTGGGCATTGCCGAAGCACACCAGGCGCTGCTGGCCAACGACCTGCGCGGGCGCACGTTGCTGCAGACCGACGGCGGCCTGAAGACCGGCCTGGATGTGGTCAAGGCCGCACTGCTGGGCGCGGACAGCTTCGGCTTCGGCACCGCGCCGATGATCGTGCTCGGCTGCAAGTACCTGCGCATCTGCCACCTCAACAACTGCGCCACCGGCGTTGCCACCCAGGATGAGCGCCTGCGCGAGAACCACTTCACCGGCCAGCCCGAGCGCGTGGAGAACTTCTTCCGCCTGCTGGCCGAGGAAGTGCGTGGCTGGCTGTCCTACCTGGGCGTGCGCTCGCTGGAAGAGATCGTCGGCCGTACTGACCTGCTGCGGCAGATCGAGGCGGCGCCACGCGACGGCGTGCGCGTGGACCTGTCGCGCCTGCTGGCCGATGCCCGTTACGAAGGCAGCCACTGTGCCGCGCAGCGCCTGTACGAATCGCCGGACAGCCTGGCCACGCAGATGGATGGCCTGTTGGCCGATTCCATTGAGCACAAGCGCGGTGGCGAACACCGCTTCCTGATCCACAACACCGACCGCAGCATCGGCACCCGCCTGTCCGGTGCGGTGGCACGCGCGCATGGCAACCAGGGCATGGCCGAATCACCGTTGGAACTACGCTTCCGCGGCAGTGCCGGGCAGAGCTTCGGCGCGTTCAACGTCGGCGGCCTGCATCTGGAAGTGGAAGGCGAAGCCAACGATTACGTCGGCAAGGGCATGGCCGGCGGCCGCCTGGTGGTGCGTCCGCCGCGCGGCGCGCGCTTCGAGGCACGCAGCACGGCCATCATCGGCAACACCTGCCTGTACGGCGCCACCGGCGGCGAACTGTTCGCGGCCGGTCGCGCTGGCGAACGCTTTGCTGTGCGCAATTCCGGCGCGCTGGCGGTGGTGGAAGGCGCCGGTGACCACTGCTGTGAATACATGACCGATGGCGTGGTGCTGGTGCTGGGCAAGGTCGGCCTGAACTTCGGTGCCGGCTTCACCGGTGGCCTGGCCTACGTGCTGGACGTCGACCGCGATTTCGTCGACCGCTACAACCACGAGCTGATCGACATCCACCGCGTATCGGCCGAGGGCTTCGAGAACTACCGCCAGCACCTGCACCGCCTGATCGGCCGCCACCGCGAGCTGACCGGCAGCATCTGGGCACAACAGATCCTGGACGAGTTCCGCGATTACATCGGCAGGTTCTGGCTGGTCAAACCCAAGGCCGCCAGCATCGAATCCCTGACCGAAACCCTGCGCCGCGCCGCATAACGGTAGTGCCGGCCGCTGGCCGGCAACCGGAAAACACCACAGAGCCCGCCATGAGCCGCAAGCACGCCTTCCAGTTCCTCGACCTGCCCCGCACCATGCCGCAGCGCATTCCGGTGGAACTGCGCACCTCCGGCGACTGGGGCGAGCTGTACGGAAAATTCGGCAAGGAAGATGCCCAGTACCAGGCCGGGCGCTGCCTGGACTGCGGCAACCCCTACTGCAGCTGGAAGTGCCCGGTGCACAACGCCATTCCGCAGTGGCTGCAGCTGGTGCAGGAAAACCGCATCCATGAAGCGGCCACCCTGTGCCACAGCACCAACCCGTTGCCGGAAGTGTGCGGCCGGGTGTGCCCGCAGGACCGGCTGTGCGAAGGCAGCTGCACGCTGGAGGAGTTCGGTGCGGTGACCATCGGCGCAGTGGAGAAGTACATCGTCGATACCGCGCTGGCCACCGGCTGGCGGCCGGACATGGCCGCCGTGCAGGCCACCGGCCACACGGTAGCGGTGATCGGCGCCGGCCCGGCCGGTCTGGCCTGCGCCGACCGCCTCGCGCATGCCGGCATCGCCGCCGTGGTCTACGACCGCTACGAGCAGGTCGGTGGGCTGCTGCAGTTCGGCATTCCCAGCTTCAAGCTGGACAAGGACGTGATCCGTCGCCGCCGTGAGGTGCTCGAAGGCATGGGCGTGCAGTTCCGCCTGGGGGTAGAGATCGGCCGTGACATCAGCCTGCAGCAATTGCTGGATACGCACGACGCGGTGTTCCTCGGCACCGGCGCCTACCGCTACACCGATGGCGGCCTCGACGGCCAGGACCTGAAGGGCGTGCTGCCGGCGTTGCCCTTCCTGGTGCAGAACAGCCGCATCGTCGGTGGCGATGATCCGCAAGGCCGGCCGATCGCCGGCTGGGAAGACACCATCGCCCTGCCCGATCTCAACGGCAAGCGCGTGGTGGTGCTCGGCGGCGGCGATACCGGCATGGACTGCGTGCGCAGCGCAGTGCGCCTGGGTGCGGCCAAGGTGACCTGCGCCTACCGCCGGGACGAAGCGAACATGCCGGGCAGCGCGCGCGAAGTGGCCAATGCGCGCGAGGAAGGCGTGCGCTTCCTGTTCAACCGGCAGCCGCTGTCGATCGAAGCCGGTGCCGATGACGAAGTGATCGGCGTGACCGTAGTTGAAACGCGGCTGGGCGAGCCCGATGCCAATGGCCGCCAGAACGCGGTACCGATCGAGGGCAGCGAATCGCTGCTGGAAGCGGACGTGGTGATCATCGCGTTCGGTTTCTCGCCGAGCGTGCCGGCGTGGCTGGCCGAACATGGCGTGGAGGGGCAGTCCAACGGCCGCATCCTCGCCGGCGGCAAGGACCGCCTGCCGTTCCAGACAGCACATCCGCGCCTGTTCGCCGGAGGTGATGCGGTGCGCGGTGCCGACCTGGTGGTGACTGCGGTAGCTGAAGGCCGCGACGCCGCCGCCAGCATCGTCCGGCTACTGGCGCACTGAGTCCGGCGCCAGCAGCGCCGCAAGCAATGCACGCAGTTCACGCGGCTCCAACGGCTTGGCCAGGAAGTGATCGATGCCAGCGTCGCGGCAAGCCTCGCGGGTGCGTTCCAGAACGCTGGCGGTGAGCGCTATGATCGGTACCCGCGCGCGGTGCTGGCAGCTGTCAGCACGGATCGCCCGTGCCAGCGCGAAGCCATCCATGCCCGGCATGTGGCAGTCGGTGATCACCAGTTCGAATGGCTGCGACTGCCAGGCCCGCAGGGCCTGCGCTCCATCGGCGCAGGCATGCACCTGCAACCCCAGGTCGTGCAGGCGCTGCTCCAGCAGCTGCAGGTTGGTGGGATGGTCTTCGGCCACAAGTACCCGCGCCGGCGGCAACGGCGGTTCCTCGGCGATCGCAGGTGATGGCGCGCCAGCAGGCAGCTCGCAGGCACTCAGGTCCAGCTCCAGCCACACCGTGGTGCCCTCGCCGGTCGTGCTGTGCAGCTGCAGGTCTCCCCCCATCGACACGGCCAGCTCACGGCAGATTGCCAGGCCCAGTCCACTGCCGCCGAAGCGGCGCGTGGTCGAAGCCTCGGCCTGGGTGTAGGCAGCAAACACCGCCTGCTGCCGTTCCGCACTGATGCCCACGCCACTGTCGCTTACCTGCAGGCGCAACCGCTGCCCCTGTGCGTGCTGCTGCAGCACCTGCACCCGTAGTTCCACCCCGCCATGCAGGGTGAACTTGAGCGCATTTCCGACCAGGTTGAACAGGATCTGGCGCAGGCGCAGGCTGTCGGCCAGCGACCCGGCCTGCAGCGCAGGATCGAGATGGATTCGCAGGTACAGGCCTCGGCTGGCAGCCACCGGCAGCAGCAGCTGCTGCACTGCCCGCAGCAATGCGGCCAGATCGGTCGGCTGCCGTTGCAGTGGCGCGGGTTGCAGGCGCTGGCTGTGCAGCACGTCGTCGAGGATCTGCCGCAGCATCTGCGCGGCGTCGCCGATGGTGGCCAGCACCTGTTGCTGCCGCGGGTCCAGATCACTGGCGGCCAATCGTTCGAGCATGCCCAGCAGCGTGCTCATCGGCGTGCGGATCTCGTGACTCATGGTCGCCAGGAAATGGGTCTTGGCCAGCGCGGCCTGTTCGGCCTCGCGCCGTGCATCTGCAAGCGCCTGGGTACGTGTGTGCACCTCGCTGACATCCATCCAGTAGCCGCTCCACTCAACGTTGCTGTCATCGCACGCCAGCGTGCGGCCCTGCGAATGCACCCAGCGCCAGCCCTGTGGCGAGCGCGTACGGAAGGTGACGTCGATCGGTCCACGGGCCAATGCAGCCGCTTCGACACAGCCCATCACCACAGTCCGGTCATCGGGATGGACCGCAGCCAGCAGCCGCGGGTGGTCGATCCGCGCGGTCTCCACGCTCACCCCGAACAGCGCCTGCACATCGCCGGCAATCTGCGGAAAGCTGTAGTCCCCGGTAGCGGTGCGGCGCGCCTGGTAGACCACAGCCGGCAGGTTCGCGGTCACTTCCTGCAGGCGTTGCGCGGCGATGCGACGCCTTGCGCTTTCGCGATGTACGCGCCAGTAGCCGAAGGCGTAGACCAGCGCGAGCGCCAGCAGGATCAGCGAGGCCGGCACCAACCAACGCAAGGGGGACGACGACGGCGGGTTGCGTGGCCGGGCCGGCAGCCATGCTGTGCGGATCGCGTCGCGCTGCGTGTCGGTCAGCTGCGACATTGCATGCTCGAAATCGGGGATGACGCCGGCGCAGGCCGGTACGGTGGCCAGCACCAGCGCGTCGTTGAACCCGGCTGGCGCGGCAATCATCAGCCGATCACCCTGGTAGCGGCGCAGCGCGGCCTCGACCTCGCCGAGATTGGCGATCACCGCGTCGATCAGACCGGTGCCCAGCAGCGACAGCGCATCATCCAACGGCGCCGGCGGCAGCAGCTGTGCACCCGGAGCCTGCTCGGCCAGCAGCGTGGCCAACGGCAGCCGGTCGGGACTGGCCACCGCGTGCTCGCGCAGGTCGTCCAGCCCCAGTACCGGCCGCGCATCGGCGCGGCGCACGATCACCTGCGGCAGCTGCAGGTACGGTGCGCTGGCCACCCAGCCGGCAGGCAGCTGCGAGTGCGGCCAGCCCAGCAACGCCTGGGTGGCGGGCGGCAACAAGCCTTCGACGACCGCCGTGGCCGGCAGCAGTTGCGCCTGCAGCGGCCGTTGTTCGCCCAGCAGGTTCAGGTAGGTCGCGCTGACCCCGTCCGCCTGGCCCTCGACCACGGACGACAACGGCGCCCGATCGGAGGGCAAGGCAATGCGCAGCGGTGTCTCGCAGCCAGCCGCAGACGCAGTTGCGGGCAGCATCAGGCAGACCATGACAGCAACAGCTGCAGGGAGGCCGGCGGCATTCACGGTGGACTTCCTCATTTCGCAGGCGGAAACAACGGCCGCGCAGCGGTACCGCTGCGTGACACGCTATCGACCTGCGGACGGGCGGCAATGAAGAAAGTTGCAAAAGCATCCGGAAGCGCTAATGGCGACATACACTGCCGCCTTCACCCGTACCTGCGGAGCTCTTGATGCGTATCGGCCTGGCTGCCAACCGTCTCCACCACCACGACGTGCGCGCCGCCCTGTTTCGTTGGCTGCGTGCCAGTGAGGCTGGCCTGCGCGAACTCGGTGTATCGCTGCACGCGGTCGGGCGTACCCATGATGCGATCGAACGGCACGGCTTCCTGGCCGGATACGGCGGCCTGCACCGTTATCCCTATGGCCGCGAAGGCGGGTTGATGAAGCTGGTCGCCGAGGTGGTCGGCATGGGGCCGGATCGGACACTGGATGGTGCGATCTATCTGATTGATCCGGTCGATCCGTCCTCGGTGTTTCCGGAAGCCACGGCATTGAAACGGCAGTGCGTGATCCACGGCAAGCCGTTCATTTCGACGGTGGCGACGGCGCGCGACTGGGTCGAGGTCGAACGCATCCACGCCGGGCTGGCGGCCGATGCCGGCGCCGACGATCTGCATGCGTTCGAAGACCAGACACTGGCGCTGATCGCGCACGATGCGATGAAGCCGGCGATGCTGGCCTTCGCAGATGAGCACTTCGATGTGCTGGCCCGGTTCGGCGAACGCGTGGCAACCGGCACCACCGGCCAGCGCTTGAACGAGCTGGCCTGGAGCCGCGGTTGGCCCAGCGATACGCCATGGGTGACGCGCTACCAGAGTGGCCCGATGGGCGGGGATGCGCAGATTGCTGACCGGGTACTGGAAGGCCGCTGCCAACGCGCGATCTTCTTCGAGGATCCGCATGTGGCGCGCCAGCATGAGGCGGATATCCAGCTGCTGGAGCGTGCGGTGACGACGGTGACCGACCAGGCGGTGTGCATTACGGCGCCACGGGTGGCGGCGCGGTGGGCGACGGCGGCGGCGCTGCGGGCGGGGTGAGGGTTTCGGCCAACGGCTGAGCCCCTCTTGGTGGGTGACATCTGAAGGCAAAGCCGTGCTTGGCCGGGCGGGGTGAATTGCGCAGGGGTCGCTGCAAGTCCCCCTCCGGGGCCCGGCCCAGCCGCTGGCGGCTGTGCGTTCAGGCGCTTGCGAAGCAGTGCTTCGCAAGCAAAGCGCCTTCACCCCTGTAAGCTCGATGGCGCCATCCATGGCGCCAACGCCCCTGCATGGCTCACCCGCCCGGCCTCAGACAGTTTCCGTGCGTGCTCAGCCACGGAAGAAGGAAGGAAGAGCAGGAGCGGGTCGCGCGCTGCGCGCGCTCCTGGCCCATGCTCGCTTGCATTCAACGGCAGCCGAGCGTGGGCTCGGCTCTACAGTTACAGAAGCTGGCGAAGCATGGCTTTCAAGCGGCGCCCTTCCAGCTGGAAGTAGTCGCGCTGTTCGCGCCAGGCGGGGAAGCGTTGTTCCACTTCGTGCCAGAACGCGGGCGAGTGGTTGGCCTGGATCAGGTGGCAGAGTTCGTGCACCAGCACATATTCGAACGCTTCCGGTCGACCGAGCACCAGGGCCAGGTCCAGCGCCATGCTGCCATCGGGTGCCAGCGAGCCCCATTGCGAAGACATCACCTTCAGGCGCAGACGGCTGGGTGCACGCGGCAGGCCCGGCAGGTACTTCGGCAGCCAGCGGCCGACGTCGGCGCGGGTCTGCGCTTCGTAGAACTCGCGCAGCAGGCGGCGCAGTGTGGCATCACCGGCACGGGTCGGCCATTGCACGCAGGCACCGTGGTCGTCGATCTCCAGGCGCGCGTAACGGCCTTCCTGCCAGCGCAGTGGCAGCAGTTCACCGCGCAGTGGCAGCACGCCGGCTTCGCCCGGCTGCAGGGGTGCTGGCAGTTCCTGGCCCTGGTACTGGCGTAGCTGCAGTGCCAACCAGTCACGGTGCTGTTCCAGGAAGCGTTCGCCCATCACCAGGCTTGCACGCGGCGGCAGGGTCAAGCGTGCGCCGCGCTCGTCCACGCTCAGCTTGATGCGGCGCGCACGCGGATCACGCACGCGCAGCACCTCGATCTCGGCATCCTCCAGGCGCAGGCGAACGGTGTCGCGCTGGACGGTGGCGGGCGGGGTCGGGCTGATCAGGCGGCGCAGCAGACGGCTCATGTACCCAGCATAGCGCCGCTTCGGGCCGCCGGATGACCGGCGGCCGTCGGGCTGCCTGTTCAGTCAGCCTTGCTGAGCTTGAAGGCTTCTTCCAGCAACAGGAACAGGCGGCGGATCTCGGCACTCTGCAGGGCGAAGCGGGCATCAAACTCGGCGCGTCGGCCGTCTTCGTCGGCATGCTCCAGCTGGTCCAGCGCGCCGTCGAGGAACTTCAGCTTGCGTACGATCAGGTCGTCGCCGATGACGAAGGACAGGTTGTCTTCGAAGATCAGCGCCAGCTTGGTCACCTGCTTGCCGGCGTCAAGATGCTTGTCGATCTCGTCGCAGCGCAGTTCCTGGTGCTGGCACTTGACCACTGCACCACCTTCCACCGGGTCCTTCATCTCGCACTCTTCGCCCAGGCTCAGCCCGGTCGGCAGCGGCTCGCCGGCGATCCAGCCGGTCAGGATCGAGCGCGGCGCGACTTCGGCGTTCAGCGGCATCGCCGGGAAGCTGCCGAGCAGGCCACGGATGTCGGACATGAAGTACTCGCCGGTCTTCCGGCTGGAGGTATCCACCGCGACGTAGCCGTGCTGCAGGTCGATGAAGGCGTCGTTGCGCGAGGACTTCACGAAGGCGCGCGGCAGCAGTTCATGCAGCAGGTCGTCCTTCATGCGCTTGCGCTCGCGGCCACCGGGGCGGCGGCCTTCCTTCTCCTCGATCTCCTCCAGCTTGCGCTCGAGCAGGTCGTTGACCACCGCTGCCGGCAGGATCTTGTCTTCGCCGCCCACGGTCAGCCACAGGTGCTCGGCGATGCGGTGGGAGAGCAGTTCCTTCTCCTCGCGGCCGAACGGCGAGATGAAGCCGCGCGAATTCATTTCCAGTGCGCCGACCGGCTTCAACAGGGCATGCGGCAGCAGCGTGTCGACTTCGGAAAAATCGGTGGTGGTCGGGAAGCGGAAGAACGTCAGGTTGCGAAAGAACATGGAATTCCGGTGTCTGAAGGAGAAGGGCGCCTGACCTTAAACGGCAGGCGTCTCGGGGACTGCGTCGGCCAGCCAGGCATCGGCATGCGCCGCACGCCCGCTGTGGCCCAGGGCCCTGAAATCGAACAGGGTGGCATCGGCCAGTTGCGCTGGCCGCACATCGGCCATGGCGCGTGCGATCTGTTCGATGCGGCCCGGATGGTCCTGGTCCCACTGCTTGAGCATCAGGCCGACCTGCCGACGCTGCAGGTTTTCCTGGCTGCCACACAGGGTGCAGGGAATGATCGGGAAACGGCGGGCCTGCGCATACTCGGCGATGTCGCGCTCGCGCACGTACGCCAACGGGCGGATCACCACGTGCTGGCCATCGTCGCTGAGCAGCTTCGGTGGCATGGCCGCCAGCTTGGCATGGTGGAACAGGTTCATGAACAACGTAGCCACCATGTCGTCGCAATGATGGCCCAGCGCGATCCGGGTGAAGCCATGTGCCTTGGCGTGGTTGTACAGCGCACCGCGGCGCAGGCGCGAGCACAGCGAACACATCGTCCGGCCTTCCGGGATGACCCGGCTGACGACCGAGTAGGTGTCCTGCTCGATGATCTGGTACGGCACGCCCAGCGCGGCCAGGTACTCCGGCAGGACATGCTCGGGGAAGCCGGGCTGTTTCTGGTCCAGGTTCACCGCGACCAGTTCGAACGGCACCGGCGCCTTTTTCTGCAGCTGCAGCAGCATGTCCAGCAGGGTGTAGCTGTCCTTGCCGCCGGACAGGCAGACCATGACCTTGTCGCCCGCTTCGATCATGCCGAAGTCGGCGATGGCCTGGCCGACCTCGCGGCGCAGGCGCTTGCCCAGCTTGTCCGCCCCGGGCCCGGCCACGCGCGGATCGCGCGAAGCGCGCTGCGGGGGATCGGGAAGGGAAATCACGGCGGTCATCGGCCCATTCTAACGGCTTGCGGCAGCCTGGACCCCGTGTCGGGATTCCCCTCTCCCGGCAGTCATCATCGCTGTGTATGCTCGGAGGCTGTGGACACCTACAGCCCCGCCGAGA
Organism: Stenotrophomonas sp. 22DLJC03; assembly: GCF_056861405.1. Lineage (NCBI taxonomy): Bacteria > Pseudomonadati > Pseudomonadota > Gammaproteobacteria > Lysobacterales > Lysobacteraceae > Stenotrophomonas > Stenotrophomonas sp. 22DLJC03. The sequence goes on along the minus strand of NZ_JBSPUG010000004.1, from coordinate 42,506 downwards.
TCGTCGAACACCTCGCCGCCCTGCGCGCCGAGCACCGCTTGCTGGATGAACAGATCACCCGCATGGCCGCCAACGGCGAGGACGAGCTGGAATCCAAGCGCCTGAAGCGGCGGAAGCTGCAGCTGAAGGACTGCATCGCCAAGCTGGAAAGCCTGCAGATTCCCGACGAACCGGCCTAAAGACGGCCCTGATGGGTGCCAATCCTGGTTGGTACCTTTGCTTGCGGTAGCTGCCAACCTTGGTTGGCCTCCTGCTCTGGTAGGTGCCAACCTTGGTTGGCACGGCTGGAAGGTGTGTGGACCAAGGTCCACACCCACCGCATGTCCCAGCGCCAGCCTCAATCCTGCGGCGCAGGCTCGTCCGGGCGTGCCGCTTCCGGGCTGACCCGTTCGATGGTGTGGCGCAATTCGCGGCCGAGGATGAACTTGGCATCCTTGGCCCAGGCATCCAGGCGTTCGTCGAACAGCAGCTTGCTGTTCTCGTCCGGCCACACCAGGCGCAGCTCGCGCAGCTTCTGGATGAAACCACGGAACAGGGACTTGTCGAAGAACTCCGGTGCCGCCGGTGCATAGAGCAGGCTCAGCCGCTGCGCGGCCTGCTGGCACAGGCTTTCCAGCTCGGCCGCGCCGAGCACGCCCGGGCCGTTCTTCACCAGCACCGAGATGGCGATGTAATAGCGCTCGAAGGCCTGCTGCAGCGAGTGGCCGATGGCCCGCAGGCGGAACACTTCATCGGTCTGCCCGGTGTTGCGGGCAAGGATGCCGCCGTCGTCCTCGTTGACGTTCTGCAGCAACCCTTCGCGCACGAACACGTCGATGGTCTGGTCGATGCGCTGGGCGAACTCGTCCTCGGTCCACGGCAGGAACAGTTCGGCCTGCAGGAACGGGTACACCGTGCGGCCCAGCTGGACCAGGCCGGTGCGGCTCATGCGGCGGTTGTTCTGGAAGCAGCAGGCCACCCACGACGAGGCGGTGAACAGGTGCACCACGTTGTTGCGGAAGTAGCTGAGCAGCACCGCGGTGTCGCCGCTGACGCTGAGCACGTCGCCCAGCGGGTGCTTGATGCGGGTGAGGACGTTGATTTCCTCGGCGTGGGCGATGATCCGCTCGGGCGAGTGCGGGGTCACCGTCACCCGGTCCGAATACGGCATCTCGACCAGCAGGGTCTTGCACAGCTCGATCTGCGCGATCAGGTCGGCCTCGCCCATCGCGTGCTTCGGCGTGGACAGCAGGGCCAGCGCAAGCAGGTTGATCGGGTTGACGTCGGCGGCGGCATTGACGCGCACGTTGATGCTCTGCGCGAGAGTATCGACGGTCTTCATCAGCCAGGCCGGCTTCTCATCCTCCGGCACAGCCCGGCCATCCCATTCGGGAGCATTGGCTGCAAGAACACTTGTCAGCTCGATCGGCTCGCCGAAGTTCACCACCACCTGGCCGTAGTTCTGCTTGAGCACCTTGGGGATGCCCCACAGCAGCGACCAGATCGATTCCTTTTCTTTCGGCCGGCCGGACAGCTCGTCCAGATAGCTGTTGCCTTCCATCAGCTTCTCGTAGCCGATGTAGATGGGCTGGAACAGCACCGGCTTGCGCGGCTGGCGCAGATAGGCCCGCAGGGTCATCGAGATGACACCTCCCTTGGGCTGCAGCAGTCGGCCGGTACGCGAGCGGCCACCTTCGACGAAGTACTCGATGGAATATCCGCCTGACACCAGCTGCGCCATGTATTCGGAGAACACTGCCGAATACAGCGGATTGCCACGGAAACTACGGCGCGCGAAGAACGCACCGCCCTTGCGCAGCAGGGTGCCGACCACCGGCAGGTTCAGATTGATACCCGCGAAGATGTGCGGCGGCACGATGCCACGGTCGTACAACAGGTAGGACAGCAGCAGGTAGTCCATGTGGCTGCGGTGGCTGGGCACGTAGACCACTTCGTGGCCCGGCGCGGCGGCCTTGAACTTGTCCAGGTGGTGCACCAGCACGCCCGCATAGATGCGGTTCCACACATGGCTGAGCATGAAGCTGGCCGAGCGCACTACCGGGCTGGAATAGTCCGCGGCGATTTCCCAGGCATAGGCATGCGCCTTCTTCCAGGCATCGGCCGGCTTCGAATTGTCGCGCTTGGCCTGCGCAGCAATCGCTTCGCGCACCGGTTCGGCGGCAAGCACCTGATCCACCAGCAGGCGCCGGGTAGACAGGTCGGGGCCGATCACCGATTCACGGATGCGGCGGAAATGGGTACGCAGCACGCGCTGCAGCTTGCGCACCGTACGCTCCGGCTCCAGGCCTTCGTCCACGGTGCTGCGCAGCGAGATCGGCGGGGCGAAGCGGACGATGGTGCTGCGGCCGTTGAGCAGCACCGCCAGCAGTCGGCGGAAGCGGCCCACCAGCGCCCAGTTTTCCGAGAACAGCACGGCGAACCAGCCGCTCTGCTTGTCCGGCGCGCGGCCGACGAAGATCGACACCGGCACCAGGTGCACGTCCAGGTCATCGCGCACGCGATGTGCCTGCAGGACCTTGGCCAGCGAATCGGAGTGGGTCTTGGCGCCGCGCTGCTCGGGGATCAGCGAATTGCTGGAACTGCGCCGCGACAGCGCCAGGTAGGCGCGCTTGCGCCCGGTCGGGTCACCGGCCAGCGGCACCAGTGGCGACGGCAGTCCGGCCTGGCGGCAGGCCTTGTCCAGGATCAGCGCATTGGACAGGCCGTAGTCTTCCAGCACGTACATCACCGGGCGGCCATCGTTGTACTGGCCCGGGTCTTCCGGCTCGATCTTCAGCGACAGCCATGGCTCGACCAGGCGGCCGAGCAGGCGCGCCCACAGCGGGCGGCGGCCGACCGGACGCGCATGCGCCGACGGCGGTACCGGATTCGGGCCGGTACCGGTCGAGGGGGACGCCGGCGCCGTATCGGCGGGCGTCGACTGGGATTCTTCGCCGGGGAACGGCAGCGGGTTCTGTTTCGACATCGGCGCCATTATGGCTTAGGCGGCGGCGTTGCCGCTTCCCCACCCTCGATGGGGGCGTCGGCAGGCGTTGGAGCCGCCGCTGCCCGGGCAGCATCGGCCTGGCGCAGCAGGGCATCGGTATCGGCCAGGGTGCGGGTCAGGTACCAGTGGCCCTCGCGCCGGCTCAGCGGCAGCTGCAGGGTCATCTCGCGGCCGGCCAGGTCGTAGCGCAGGCGCACCAGCGCGTTGTCGCCCTCCACCGACAGCAGTTCGCCACGCACACTGCGCAGCGCTTCGTCCACACCCAGCCCGTAACTGCCAAGCACGGCCTTGAGCGTGTGGATGAACGGTGCCAGCTGCTGCAGGCTGCCTTCCATGCCCGCGGCCTGCAGGCCGGCCTCATCGTCGAAACCGACCTTGCCCGCCGCACCGACCAGCGCGGCGATGGTGTTGCGCGCACGGGCGCGGTCGCTGATGGGTGCTCCCTGCGCCCACTCGGCGAGGGTTTGCACCAGGGCGACGTAATGGGCCTGCTGGCCAGGCGTGTAGCCCTTCTGGTGGCGCAGGTACTGCACGCCGAAATTGCCCATCGACTGCGCCGCCTGGCGTACGGCGCTGGCCTGGCCTGCCAGCTGGCGGTCGAAGCTGCGCTGCAGTTCGGTACTGGCGTTGGGCTTGCGCAGTGCGGCCAGCATCGGCAGCAGCTGGTCGCCCAACGGCAGCTCGGTCAGCGGCCATTGGCTGTGGCCGTCGGCCCAGGCCTGCTGCAGGCGCTGGTACTGGCTGGGTGGAACCGACAGCTTCGCGTAGCCGATCAGATCGTCCTCGGCCAGGCGCAGGGCCATCGCCTGTACCGCCGCCACGGGTTCGGCCGCGGGCTTGGCCGGATCGTCGGCCGATTCGCGGCACGCGGCCACGGCCAGCAGCAGCATGGCTGCCAGCCCCCATCCACGCGCAGACCTTCCTCGCACCGCCACGCTCATGCAATCGGACTCCCCGGACCGGTCCGCATCTTGCGGCCTGCGACGTGACAGCGGCAAGCCGCCCGGTCACGGTTCCGTCAGCAGAGGGGTCAGATCCCGCTGCCAGCGGCAGGAGGCTCTGACCCCGCGCGAAAAAAAAGAGCCCGGATCACGAGGATCACAGGCTCTTCAAGCCGGCGCGAGGCCGGTGGACAGTGTTGTGGCACATGTCCGGTCCGAGGACCGGATGGCGGCGATCCTACGCTGCCCCGCAAGTTAAGGCAACACATGATGTAATGCCATTCAACTTGTTGATTTATTTAAAAATCTAGAGCCATAGGCGAGACCGGAGGACTTCTCCGGCGCGATTCCTGCCGATTCGGGCACAACACCTGCGTGGAGCAAGATCGGCGACAGCCTCAGCGCGCTGCCAGTGCCGACGCGATTTCCTGCTGGATCGCCCGCGCTGCGGCCTGCGGATCGGCGGCCAGACGGATCGGGCGGCCGACCACGATGGCGTCGGCGCCATCGGCGAAGGCCTGGGCCACGCCGACCGTGCGCTTCTGGTCATCGCCGACCGGGCCACCGGGGCGGATGCCCGGGCAGACGATCGAGAACCCGGCGCCGGTGGCGGCGCGGATCGGGCCAGCCTCCTGACCCGAGGCGATTACGCCATCAATACCGGCGGTCTGGGCGGCCAGCGCGCGTTCGACAACGACGTCCACCGGCTCGCGGTCGATACCCATCTGCGCCAGGTCCGGGCGCCCCATCGAGGTCAGCACGGTCACCGCCAGCAGGCGCATGTCGCTGCTGTTGGCGGCCGCGCAGGCTTCCATCATCGCCGGGTGCCAGCCATGGATGGTGGCGTAGCTGACCGGCCACTGCGACAGGCGCTTGATCACCGCAGCGGCAGTGGCCGGGATGTCGAAGAACTTCAGGTCGACGAACACGCGCTTGTTACGGCGAGCCAGCTCGTCCAGCACCTGGAAGTACTCGCCGGAGGCCAGCAGTTCCATGCCGATCTTGTAGAACGCCACGCTGTCGCCGAGGCGCTCGACCCAGTCCAGCGCCTGCACGCGGTCAGGCACGTCCAGCGCGAAGATCAGGCGCTCTTCATCGCGCAGCGGCAGCGGCGCGCGGCTCACGGTGCATAGTCCAGGGCAGCGCGCTTTGCGTCGTGGCGGGCCTGGCGCGACTGGCTGTAGTCATTGTTGAACTGCGCCGGTTCGAAGCCGCCGTAGGTCGGGTTCGGCAGCATCCACCAGCGCTCGCCGAACCAGTCGTGGTACTGCTGCAGCAGCGCGTCGCGGCCGTCGTTGGTGTTGGCGGTCACTTCGACGAAGTCACCCAGCTGGTCGCCGAACTGCATCAGCACGCGGTACTTCTGCCCGGCCAGGCGGCGGCGGCAGTTCTTCTCGCTGCCGGCCTGCTCGCAGCCTTCAACCACGGTGCCCAGGCCGAGGAACACGCTGTCGTCGGCCACCGGCAGGCCCTGCTCGCGCAGGTTGGCCAGGGTCGCGTCCTTCAGGTGCACGGCGCGGTTGGAGATGTACAGCAGGGTCACGCCCTTGGCGTTGGCGGCCTTGGCGAAATCGACCACGCCCGGGATCGCCTTGGCCTTCTTTTCGGCCACCCACTGGTCCCAGGTCATTTCATCGTATTCCTTGCCGTCGCGGACCAGGCGCGCCTGGTAGGGCGAGTTGTCCAGCACGGTCTCGTCCACGTCCAGCACCACCGCCGGCTTAAGGCCCTTGGCCTCGTTGCCGCGTTCTTCCGGCACCAGCGCGTCCCAATGGGCTTCCTTCAGCGCCACATCGAGGTGGTCGGCGGCAGCACGGTAGGTCTGCTCGGTGATCGCCTTGTACTCCTGCGCGCGCTGCATCCACAGCACCGCGTTGAGGTTGTCGTTGGCGGTCAGATCGGGCGTGCCTTCAGCCTTGGCAGCGGCGGCCGGAGCCTCCGGCGCAGCGGCGTCGGCGGCAGGCGCGTCCACGCGCTTGCAGGCGGACAAGCCCAGCGCCGCGGTGGCGAGCAGGGTCAGGGACAGGGAAACGGGACGACGCATGAAGATCACCGGCAATCAGATATACCGGCCCATTTTACCGGCAAAGGCGGCCCCGGGACGGCTATGCTTGATGGTTGACCCGTTGTCCCTGCGAAGGCCGCCATGACCGATTCCACCCCGACCCCCGACGTTCCCCTGCTCGACGCCGTGCAGGCCCGCCTGCTGGGCTGCCTGGTGGAGAAGGAAGCGACCACCCCGGACACCTATCCGCTGACGGTCAATGCCGCGCAGTCGGCCGCCAACCAGAAGACCGCCCGCGAGCCGGTGATGAACGTCGATGCCGGTAGCGTGCAGCATGCGCTGCGCCAGCTGGAGACGCTGGGCCTGGCCCGCCAGCACTTCTCCTCGCGCGCCGATCGCTACGAACACCGCCTGCAGGCCGCGCTGGACCTGACCCGGCAGCAGACCGTGCTGCTGGCGCAGCTGCTGCTGCGCGGGCCGCAGACCCTGGGCGAGCTGGTCACGCGCAGCGAACGCCTGCACCGCTTCGCCGACGCCGACGAAGCCCGCCACGCCATCGAGCGCCTGCAGCAGCGCGCCCTGCTGGTGGTGCTGCCGCGCGCCAGCGGCCAGCGTGAGGACCGCTACATGCACCTGCTGTGCGGTGAGGTGGATGGCGCTGCATTGGCGGCGAAGTACGCCAGCAGCGGCGGTGGCAGCGAAGCAGCCGATCCCGGCCTGGCCGAGCGCGTGGCCCAGCTGGAAGCGGCGGTGGCCGAACTGCAGGCGCAGCTGGCCGAACTGCGCGGCTGAAACAGTCCATCGGGATCGGATCCCGCGAGGCGGGCTCCGACCCCGTGCGCATCAGGTAGTGCCGGCCGCTGGCCGGCATCCATGATCCACCGGGTTGCCGGCCAGCGGCCGGCACTACCCGACCAGCGCCGCACCCGGCGTGGCATACAACCGACTGGGCGAGTCGACACCCGGCAACTGGACCACACCGCGCTCCTGCATGCCCAGCCCCAGCAGGATCTTCCCGGAAACCACGTTGTCCAGGTCGGTGATGCCGTACAGATCCTGCAGGTCCAACTCAGCGCGCGCATGCGCGAACACCGCCCGTGCCGCCTCACCGGCATAGCCCTGCCCGGCGAATTCGGACAGTACCGCATAACCAATATCCGGCCCCGGCAGGCCATCACGCCGCACCAGCCCGGCATTGCCCAGCCACGCGCCATCGGCCAAGCGCTCGATCGCATACATGCCGAACCCATTCAACGCGTAGCTGTGCAGCACCCGCAGTGCGATGTACTCACGCGCCTGCTCCTCGCTGCGCACGTTGCGGTCACCGATGAAGCGCACGAAGCCCGGATCGTTGAGCAGCGCCAGCATCGGCGCCGCATCGCGGTCGGGTTCAATGGCCCGCAGGCGCAGGCGTTCGCTTTCAATGGGATGCACGCGCAGACCTCCAGCAGAAACCCCGATTCTGCCTCAACGCGCGGCTGTTGCTTTTGATTTTCTTTGCATTGCCGTGGCAGGACGCGCCCGGAATCTGTCAGAGGCCGGGCGGGGTGGGTTCGCGGGGGTATCCGCGCCATGGATGGCGCGGCTAAGCCCCCAGGGACGGGTTCACGGCGTCCCCCGCGAACCCACCCCGACCAGCCACACCGCGTAGCCAACGCGCGCTCCACCACGGAGGGGCGGCGCCGTTGGAGCGCCTTAGTCGAACAGCGCCTCGATCGCCGCCAACCCGGCACTCGCCCGCTCCTTCTTGCGCGCCGCATCCGCCACCGGGTCAGCGCCATCACGCTGGATCTCCTCGGCCGGAATTTCCTCGAAGAACCGGCTCGGCTTAAGCCGCACGTGCTCGCCGAACTTGCGGGTCAACTTGCTGTAGCTCATCCACAACTGGATCTTGGCGCGGGTGATGCCCACGTACAGCAAGCGACGTTCTTCCTGCAGGTTGCCCTCGTCCAGGCTCACCTGGTGCGGCAGCACGCCGTCCTCGCAACCGACGATGAACACATACGGGAACTCCAGGCCCTTGGAGGCGTGCATGGTCATCATCCGCACCTGGTTGCCGCCCTCGTCCTTGTCACTGCGCGACAGCAGTGCCAGCTGGCCGGCAAGGTCGGCGGCAGTGGCACCGCGCGGGCCGCCCTCGAACCACTGCGCCAGTTCCTCGATGTTGTTGGCACGGCGCTGGTAGCTGGCCTCTTCCTTGGCCTGCTGGCGCAGCTCGCTGAGCAGGCCCGACTCCTTGGCCACCTTGCGGATCATGTCGCCGGAGCTGATCTGGCGGGTCTGCGCACGCAGGTCACGCAGGATGTCGGTGAAGCGCGCCAGGCTGTTGGCCGCGCGCGGCGGCAGCTGCTGCAGGGCACCGATCGCTTCTGCGGCCTGGGCCATCGGCATGTCCTTTTCCTGCGCCAATTCGGCCAGCTTGGCCAGCGTGCCAGCGCCCACATCGCGCTTGGGCGACTGCACCGCACGCATGAACGCGGTGTCGTCGTCCGGGTTCACCAGCAACCGCAGCCAGGCCAGCGTGTCCTTCACTTCCTGGCGTTCCAGGAACATGGTGCCACCGGTCAGGTGGTACGGAATGCGCAGCAGCTGCATGGCCTTCTCCAGCGGGCGCGACTGGAAGTTGCCGCGGAACAGGATGCAGAAATCGCTCCACGGCACCTTGCGCGACTGCGCCACGAAGGCGATCTCGGCGGCAACCTTTTCCGCTTCGTGTTCGCTGTTGCGGCATTCCCATACGCGGATGCGCTCGCCATCAGCCTGGTCGCTCCACAGCTTCTTCAGGTGCTCATGCGGGTTGTTGGCGATCAGCGCGTTGGCCGCGCGCAGCACGCGGTTGGAACAGCGGTAGTTCTGTTCCAGCTTGATGATTTCCAGCGCAGGGTAATCGCGCCCCATCTGCTGCAGGTTTTCCGGGTTGGCACCGCGCCAGGCGTAGATCGACTGGTCGTCATCACCCACGCAGGTGAAATTGCCCTTGTCGCCGGCCAGCTGCTTGAGCAGTCGGTACTGCGCATCGTTGGTGTCCTGGCATTCGTCCACCAGCAGGTAACCGATACGCTCGCGCCAGGCCACGGCGATGTCCGGGTTCTCTTCCAGCACCTGTACCGGCAGACGGATCAGGTCGTCGAAGTCGACCGCATTGAATGCAGTCAGGCGCAGCTGGTAGCGCTCGTAGACGCTGGCCGCTTCCTTCTCGCGGTTGCTGCGAGCGGCCGCCATCGCCTGTTCGGGCGACAGGCCGGCATTCTTCGCGCGCGACACCAGGTTCTTCATGTCCTCGATGTCATCGGGCTTGGCCCCGTACATCAGGTCCTTGATCTGCGCGGCGGCATCGTCGGCATCGAAGATCGAGAAGCCGCGCTTGAGGCCCACCGCCGCGTGCTCGATCTGCAGGAACTTCAACCCCAGTGCGTGGAAGGTGCAGATGGTCACCTCGTCGGCGTCCTGCTCGCGCAGTCGCTTGGCCACGCGCTCGCGCATTTCCTTGGCCGACTTGTTGGTGAAGGTGATCGCCGCGATGCGCCGGGCGGGATAACGGCCGCAGCCGATCAGGTGGGCGATCTTTTCCACGATCACGCGCGTCTTGCCGCTGCCCGCGCCGGCGAGCACCAGCAACGGACCTTCGATGTGCAGGACGGCGGCGGCTTGGGGGGGATTGAGACCGTGCATTGGATGGGGATTGTAGCGGGGCGGCGACGGGCCGACCTGACTTGCACCGCAGCGCGCCGTAAGGTATTGAATCGGCTTCGGAACACAGGAGCGTGGTCCATGTCATCGATTGTCATCATCCGACCGTTCGCGGCCGCCCTGCTGGGCCTGCTGGCGGTACCCTCCCTCGGGTCGGCGCAGGCGCCGCGCGCCGATGCCTATGAAGCGATCGTGCTGCAGTCGCACGAATTCCTGACCTACCACCCGGACCTGCGCTTCCGCGGGCTCGGCATGGATGCCCGTGAACGCGGCCGCGACGAAGAAGCCCGCACCCAGTTCCGCAATGCCGCGCGCTATGGCGACAAGCTCTCCCAGGCGGCGCTGGCGGACATGCTGTGGAACGGCCAGGGGGGTCCCGCCGACCGCGCGCTGGGCTATGCCTGGATGGACCTGGCCGCCGAGCGCGGCACCGAATGGCTGGTGGTGCAGCGCGAGCGCTACTGGCAGGCGTTGACGCCCGAGGAACGCGAGCGCGCCGTGCGCGAGGGTCGCACGCTGTACACCGAGTTCGGCGACCCGGCAGCCAGCCCGAGGCTGGAGCGCGAACTGCGGGCCGGCAGCATGCAACAAACCGGCAGCCGCGCCGGCTGGAGCGGTGCCATGCGCAGCCAGGGCCGCGGCGATGCCGGGGCACGCGTGCTGCAGCCGGAGAAGCATCAACTGGCGCGCTACTGGGATCCAGTGGCCTACCGGCAGTGGCAGGACGAGGAGCTGGCCCGGTCCGGACGATGACCCTCATCCCACGTGCAATCGGCGCCGTCGCGCTGATGCTGCTGGCGCCCTTCTGCGCCACCGCCAGCCCCTGCGCTCCCGACCCTACGGCGTCGATCCCGTCGGCCCTGCTGACCGAAGGCTTCCTGCAGGCCCACCCTGACCTCTACTGGCGCGACCTGGGCCAGCTGTCCTGGCGGCGCGGCAAGCCGGCACAGGCCTTGATGCGCTTCCAGCGCGCGAGCCTGTACGCCGACAAGTTCTCGCAATCGATGGTCGCGCGCATGTACCAGGAAGGTGTCGGCACCGAGACCGACCTGGTACTGGCCTACATCTGGATGGACCTGGCCTCCGAACGCGGCTACCGCGACCTGCTGGTCGAGCGCGAGCGGTACTGGCAACGGTTGGATCCTGCACAGCGCCAGCGGGTGCTTGCCGAAGGCCCGGCGTTGTACGCGCAGTACGGCGATACCGTGGCCAAGCCACGCATGGAGACCGTTCTGCGGGTCGCGCGCAACAGCATGACCGGCAGCCGTACCGGCTTCGTCAACCCCGGTCTGCGCATGGAGCTGGGCGAAGGCCCGGAAGCCAACCGGATGATTACCGGCGATGATTACTACCGTGACGCCTTCTGGGAACCGGACAGCTACTGGTGCCTGCAGGACCAGATCTGGCAGAACGCTCCGCCGACACCCAGCGTCGAGATCGGCACCCTGCGGCAGGTGCGCGACGAGGAGCCGGGTGGCGACTAGAATTGGCCGATGGCCAAGCTCTATTTCTACTATTCGGCGATGAACGCCGGCAAGACCACCACCCTGCTGCAGAGCGCACACAACTACCGCGAGCGCGGCATGCGGGTGGCGATCCTGACCCCGCGCCTGGACGATCGTGCCGGCGCCGGCGTGGTCGCCTCGCGCATCGGCCTGCGTGCGGACGGCATGGCCTTCGACCGTGACACCGACCTGCAGCGCTGGGTCGAGCAGGACCTGGCGACGAACGGGCCGATGGGCTGCGTGCTGGTGGACGAAGCGCAGTTCCTCAGCCGCGCCCAGGTCTGGCAGCTCAGCGAGGTCGTCGACCAGCTGCGCATTCCGGTGCTGTGCTACGGCCTGCGCACCGACTTCCGGGGCGAGCTGTTCGAAGGCAGCCAGTACCTGCTGGCCTGGGCCGACGAAATGCAGGAGATCAAGACCATCTGCCACAGCGGCAAGAAGGCGACGATGACGGTGCGCGTGGACGAGCATGGCCACGCCGTGCAGGACGGCCCGCAGGTGGAGATCGGCGGCAACGACCGCTACGTGTCGGTCAGCCGCGCGGAGTTCAAGAAGATCACACGCGGCGAAGGCCGGATCGATCCGGCGCAGGCGCCGCTGCCGCTGTAAAGGGTGTTCGGCAGGGCTGCGCCCTGCACCTGCCGAGGCCGGAGCCAGAGCAACGGCAAAAGCGGGCTATCCGTGGGATGCCCGCTTTTGACGTTGATCTGGCTTGTAAGCAGGTGCAGGGCTGCAAGCCCTGCAACCCACCACCCCTCTTAGTACAGCGTGCGCTCCGGCGCACCCGCCGGCGGCGGGGTGTACTGGTACAGCCAGGTCTCGGTCAGCGTCTTGCCACCACTGCGCAGGAACAGGCGGATGTCGATCTGCTCGGTGCTGCCTTCCGGCGGGACCAGGTCGAACATCGCGCGGTAACCGTTGATCTCGCGCAGCGGGCGCGCCGACACGATCTCGACCCGGCCGCGGCTGGCTTCCACCACTGCCTCGACCTCGCCCTTGTCGATCAGCCGGGCCAGTTCGCCGCCTTCGAAGTCCACCGCGAAGCGCCAGCTGAAGTACTCGCGCTTCTTGCCGACCACGCCACCCAGGCCGGTGCGGCTGGCCACGCAGTGCGCAAGCGGCGGCCGTGCGGGCGGCTCGGCACCCCAGTACAGGCGATACCCGACCAGCAGTTCCTGGCCCGGCTGCGGTTTTTCCTTCGGGTTCCAGAACGCCACGATGTTGTCGAAGGTCTCGTCCACGGTGGGAATCTCCACCAGCTGCACCGAGCCTTCGCCCCATTCGCCCTTCGGCTCCACCCACAGGCAGGGGCGCTTCTCGTAGAACACGCCGTCGTCCTGGTAGTGGTCGAAGTTGCGGTCGCGCTGCAGCAGGCCGAAACCACGCGGGTTGCGGTCCACGAACATGTTGAAGCGCAGGTTGCGCGGGTTCAACAGCGGCCGCCAGATCCACTCACCGGCGCCGGTCCACAGTGACAGGCCGTCGGTGTCGTGGATCTCCGGGCGCCAGTCCCATGCCATGCGGCGATCGTTCTCGCCCACCTGGTACATGCTGGTGCACGGCGCGATGCCCAGCCGCTCGATCGCCTTGCGCGGGTACAGCGCGCTGTCGATATCCATCAGCAGCACGTCGCCATTGGTGATCGCGAAGCGATAGGCGCCGGCCACGCTGGGCGAATCCAGCAGGCCGTAGACCACGATCGTCTCCGAATCAGCCGACGGCTGTTCCAGGTAATAGGCGATGAAGTCCGGAAATTCCTCCGGCTTGCCCATACCGGTGTCGATCGCAAGGCCGCGCGCGGACTGGCCGTACTGGCCTTCCTTGCCGACCGCACGGAAGTAGCTGGCGCCGAGGAAGGCGGCAAAATCGCGGTCGGTGTCCTTGCGGGTGTTCAGCCGGAAACCGGCGAAGCCAAGGTCGGCCGGCAGCTCGCCGTCCTTGATGCCGCTCTTGCCGTAGTTGAACGCTGCGCCGTCATAGGCCAGTTCCTGCGCCTTGCCGTCGACCACGTCGAACATGCGCACCGGCGAATGGAAATACAGGCCCAGATGGAAGAACTTGGCCTGGAACTTGCCCGGCTGGTCGGCCCACAGTGCGTGGTCCTGGCGGTAGCCGATCGACTGGTACTGGTCCCAGTCCAGGCCTTCCAGGCGGCCCGGCAACACCCGCTTGTGGCTCTTGTAGGGCGCCTGTGCCAGCGCGCGCGCCTGGCCCTTCAGGGTGGCGAAGTCGAACGGCTGCGGCTGGCCGAGGCGGCGCAGGCCCATCTGGCCGCTCTTGCTGGCCGCACACGCGGGCAGGGACGGCAGGCCGAATGCAGCCAGGGCGAGGGAGGCATTGCGGATGAAGTCGCGTCGTTGCATGCAGGCGCGTCGGGCACAGAGGGAAGGTCGGCCATCATAGGCAGACAAACGTTAACGGGCAGCGGAGACGCGCCCTGCCCGTTCAGCTGCCGCTGGCCGCGCGCCTCAGCGCTGGCAGTGGCTGCACCAGACGCTGGCGCGCTGGCCAATGGTGGCGTGCTTCAGCGTGCGGCCACAGTTCGGGCAGGGCAGGCCGTCGCGGCCGTACACCAGCAGTTCCTGCTCGAAGTAGCCCGGCGCACCATCGGGACTGATGAAATCGCGCAGCGTAGTGCCGCCACGGGTAATGGCGTAGCCCAGGATCTCCTTCACCGCGTCGGCCAGCCGTTGGTAGCGCTCGCGTGAGATCTTCCCGGCCTCGCGCAGCGGGCTGATGCCGGCCTTGAACAGGCTCTCGGCGGCGTAGATGTTGCCCACCCCCACTACCACCGCCTGGTCCATCAGGAAGGTCTTCACCGGCGCGCTGCGTCCACGGCTGCGGGCAAACAGATAGCTGCCGTCAAAGGCATCATCCAGCGGCTCCGGACCCAGCCCCTGCAGCAGCGGGTGGACCTCGCCGGCGGGTTGCCAGAGCAGGCTGCCGAAGCGGCGCGGGTCGTTGAAGCGCAGCAGGCGACCGTTGTCCAGGCTGATGTCGACGTGGTCGTGGGTACGCAGCGGGGTATCGCCAGGCAGCACGCGCAGGCTGCCGGACATGCCCAGGTGCAGCACCGCGCTGCCGATGGCGGTATCCAGCAGCAGGTACTTGGCGCGCCGACGGATGTCCTCGATGCGCTGCCCTGGCAGCAGCTCGGCTACTTCCGGCGGAATCGGCCAGCGCAGGTCGGCGCGGCGAAGGATCACGCCGTGCACGCGGCGGCCCTGCAGGTGCGGCGCCAGGCCGCGGCGGGTGGTTTCTACTTCGGGCAGTTCAGGCATGGGGCGATTCTACGCCCGCCCCTCATGCTATCCGTCACCGACCGGTAGCGCCGGGCCATGCCCGGCGGGGTGTCCCGTCCGCGCGGCGCGCTCGCCGGGCATGGCCCGGCGCTGCCAGGCGTGCTCAACGCGGCGGTGCCGCCAGCTCTCGCGCATCCAGGAATCCATCACCGTTGGCATCCTGCTTGTGGAAGCGCTGCACGATCACCTGCCGCTGCTGCTCGCGGCTGATCGCCCGGCCCTTGCCGCCTGGCAGCTCATCGGCGCTCAGCACGCCATCGCCATTGCGGTCCATGCGGTCGAAGGCATACAGCATCCACTGCACGTACTCGGATTCACTCACCTGGCCGTCGCCATCGCTGTCCATCCGTTGGAGATAGCTGGTGGTGTCGGTGACCTGGGCCAGCGCCACGCCCGGCAGCAGCACCGCAAGCAGAACCCCGTACCCTGCCCTCACGCGCCCACCAGGCTGTAGCCCTTCAAGCGCGCGGCGTAGGCCTGGAGCGCGGCAATGCCACTTTCCTCGGCCTCGCGGCACCAGGCCTGCAGCTGGTGCAGGCGCTCGGCCGCATCGTGGCCGCGGGCTTCCAGCAATGCGGCCAGGCGCCCGCGGTATTCAACCAGGGTGCGGATCCGCGGCCGTTGCGACACCCATTCGCTGAGCTGGGCGCGACCATCCGGCTTCAGCCAGCGGCCATCGTTGACCAGGCCACGGCGCAGCCGGCGCGGCAGCAGGCGGCGCAGCTTGGCCCCGGCCAGTGCGGCTTCCTCGCGCAGGGCCGGCATGAACACGTTGCGCTGGTAGTCGGTCATCGCCTGGAAGCGGTGCGACAGCAGCGCCTTCAGCGTTTCGGCATCGGGTACGGCGATGTTCGGGCGCACGTCCATGGCCGGCGCCACCCGCAGCACCTTGGCAAGGCGCAGCGCCTGCAGCACGCGGATCGCGCC
Organism: Stenotrophomonas sp. 22DLJC03; assembly: GCF_056861405.1. Lineage (NCBI taxonomy): Bacteria > Pseudomonadati > Pseudomonadota > Gammaproteobacteria > Lysobacterales > Lysobacteraceae > Stenotrophomonas > Stenotrophomonas sp. 22DLJC03. The sequence continues at coordinate 27,150 of NZ_JBSPUG010000004.1, read as the reverse complement.
CCAGCCGATGTCGAATTCCCAGCGCCGCATCGCGAAGCGCGCCGAGCTGGGGAAGGCATGGTGATTGTTGTGCAGCTCCTCGCCACCAATCCAGACGCCCCACGGCGTAAGGTTGGTGGAGGTATCGGCCGATTCGTAGTTGCGGTAGCCCCACCAGTGGCCCAGGCCGTTGACCACGCCGGCCGCCCAGAACGGGATCCACGCCATCTGGATCGCCCACAGGGCCACGCCGGGCAGGCCGAACAACACGGTATTGATCGCGAACAGCAGCACCGGCCCCAGCGTGGCATGCGGGGTATACAGGCGGCGCTCGATCGCATCATCCGGAGTGCCGCGGCCGTACTGCTCGATGTCCGCGCGCTGGCCGCGCGCTTCCCGGTACAGCTCCACGCCGTGCCAGAACACCTTGCCGATGCCGCGGGTGACCGGGCTGTGCGGGTCGTCCTCGGTCTCCACCTTGGCGTGGTGCTTGCGATGGATCGCCACCCACTCCTTGGTGATCATCGAGGTGGTCAGCCAGGTCCAGAAGCGGAAGAAGTGCGCGACCACCGGATGGAAGTCCACGCCCCGGTGCGCCTGGCTGCGATGCAGGTACAGGGTCACCGAGAAGATGGTGATCTGGGTGAAGACCAGCAGCACGACCAGCATGGCCCACCAGCCCAGGCCGAGCACACCACCGGTCAACAGGGACATCAGGACATCAGGCATGACGGCTCTCCGGATCGACGCGGGGATGGCAGACATCATGGGCGCTTGCGTTGCAAACTGCATCCCTGCGGCGGTGCTTCGCATCGCCATCCGAGGCACCGTTCACAGTTGGGGACCTGAGTTGTCGAGCCTTGATCCGCGCGCCTGCGCCGTTACCGTTGCCCCGTCCGCCGGGGAACTGCCGCCGTTGATCGAACTGGACCGCGCCACCGTGGTGCGCGGCCAGGTGAAGGTGCTGCACGGACTCAGCCTGCGCATCGCGCAGGGCCAGCACACCGCCCTGCTCGGCCCCAACGGCTGCGGCAAGTCGACCTTCATCAAGCTGATCACCCGCGAGCTGTACCCGCTGGCGCAGGCCGACGGCACGGTGGCGGTGAAGGTGCTGGGGCAGAACCGCTGGCAGGTCGACCGGCTGCGCTCACAGCTGGGCATCGTCACTGGCGACCTCAGCAGCAACCTGGCCGACATGCCCGGGCTGACGGTGGAGCAGGCGGTGCTGTCCGGCTTCTTCGCCAGCTACGTGGTGCCGGCCTTCCGCGAAGTGACCGCCGACATGCAAGAACGAGTTGGCGAGACACTGGCGATGACCGGCGCCCTGTCCCTGCGCGGGCGCGCGTATGCCGAGCTGTCCGCCGGCGAAACCCGCCGCGTGCTGATCGCACGGGCGCTGGTCAACCGGCCACAGGCGCTGCTGCTGGACGAGCCCTCCACCGGCCTGGACCTGGTCGCCCGCGAGCAGCTGGTGGCGACCATGCGAGTGCTGGCCCAGCAGGGCATCACCCTGGTGCTGGTGACCCACCACATCGAAGAGATCATTCCCGAGATCGAGCGGGTGGTGCTGCTGCGCGACGGCCGCGTACTGGCCGACGGCACCCGCGCCGAGCTGCTGCGCAACGAGCCGCTGTCGGCGGTCTTCGGCGGCGCGATCACGGTGGTCGAGCAGGAAGGCCGGCTGACCGCGTACGCGGGGTAGACAGACGCATCGCTTTCCGCAGCCGTCTGTAGCGTCGAGCCACGCTCGACTGCCGTTCGCCGCGAGCAGAAGCAGCCGAGCATGGCTCGGCTCTACAAGGAGCATTGCAGCGGGCCGGAACCCGGCCCGCTGCACGCAACCTCAGAACCGCAACGCCAGTGCGCGCGATTCAATCGGTGCCATCCGGCTCTGGTCCTGCAGTTGCAGGTCGCGCAGCTCGTACGGTGCGCCGAAGCCAGCCGGCAACGCAGCCTGGTCGAACGGCAGCACCAGCTGGCCTGCGCCCGGGCCATCGAACCACGCCGCCACGTGCGCCTGTGCAACCGGCTTCAATTGGCCATCGCGGGCAGTGGCGTACAGCGTGCCGCGCGCTTCGTAGCGACCGGCCGCAGCCACCAGCAGGGGCAGTGCCACCCGGCGGGTGTCCGGGTCCGGTGCGGCCTGTCCACTGAAGCGGGCAGTCGGCCGTGCCACCGCGAAGGCGACCTTGCCATCGCGCAGCACACCGTCGGCCTGCGCGAACACCTGCAGTTCCCACAGCCCCTGAACGGTTCCGACATCGGCCGGGATCCTTACCTGCGCGCGCAGCGCACCATCGGTGGTGCGCAGCAGCCGTTGCGGCCAGCTGCGGCCATCCGGTGCGACCAGCAACGCTTCACCGCCCAGGCTGCCGCGACGCGACGCCAACGCTGCGGCGGAGGTACCGTCTTCCAGCAGGCGTACCTGCAGCTGCACGCTGCCGCCGGCCAGCACCTGCGCCTGGTTGGCCTGCACCTCCAGCCGCAGCGGGCTGTTCGGTTCCAGTACCTGCACCACATAGCGACCCTGCGCCTGCGTGCTCTGCAGCGTATACGCACCGACTGCACTGGTCGCGCCGGTACGCAGCATGCTGCTGCCATCGCTCACCGGCATGCCGGCATCCTGCAGCGCGCGCGCATCGACACTGCGCGCCACGCTGCTGCGTCCGGCCGGGTCGCGCACCTGCAGGGAGTTGGCCGGCAGTGCGCGGGCACCGTCGGCCGGGCTCAACTGGATCACCGCATCCGGCGCCGTCAGCGGCAGGTCCAGGCCGCGTTGCAACTGCATGCCATCGACCTGCTGCCAGTAGCTGCGACTGACCGAGGCATACGGCGTGGTCGGCTGCAGCGGTTGCGTCGGGTCCAAGGCCCAGGCAAAGGCCAGCGGCGCGTGTTCGCTTTCATCGGTGGGCAGCGGCGCGGCCACCAGGGCGGCGGGCACCTGATCGCCTGCGCGGACGGCCTGCAGCGGCTGTGCGGCCTGCGCTGTGGACAGGGACAGCACTGCCAGCACGGCGCTGGCCAGCAAGGTGGAATGGATCGTCATGGTCGTTTCCCTCACTGGGTCAGGTCGTTGCGCAGAAGGGTGCCGAGGCCGAAGCACTCGCGGCGGCTCTGGTTATGGCTGAGCGGTTCTGCACCCTGGGTACGCGCCTTGTCGGTGAACCAGGTGGTGCCGGCAGCCTTCTGGCTGCTGCACTCCAGGAAGCCATCGGAGCAGGACGACAACCAGTTCTGGGTGAATTCCAGGCCGACGTTGGCGGCATAGCCACCGCAGTAACTGTTGCTGTCCCACACGGCCGACTCCACGTCGCTGCCGACCACCGCACGGAACGGCTTGGGCAGCGCAGGGCGACCGGCGGTGCCGTAGAGGTTCTGCGCGTTGTAGGTGGCCATGCTTGCCACCTGTTGCTGGCGCACCGCGTCGTTCTTGTAACCCAGCAACCAGCCCAGCGAGGTTTCGAAGGTATTGCCGTTGAGCACCGCATCGGCCAGCGGTGTGCCGGCAGAAGACGGCGCCAGCGCGTTGACCTTGCGCACCGTGCGGATGATCTTCGGATAGCGGCTGTCGTAGGTCGGATTGGACAGGATCCAGCGCATCACGTTGCCGCCATTGGAGTGGGTGATCACCACCAGCTGGGTGATGCCGCGGCTGTCGATGAAGCCGGTCAGCTGGTTGGCCAGGCAGCCGGCGGCTTCCGGCTTCCACATGTACTGGGTGAAGTCGCAGTTGATGACCACATAGTTGTTGCTGTTCGGCAGGCCCTGGCGCACGGTGTCGATGATCGCCGGCTGCCAGTAGTCCTGGGTGGCATTGGTCTGCGCGCCGGTGCCATGCACGAAGGCCACGCCGACCACGTCGGCGGCTTGCGCTTGGGCGGTTGCCAGCCCCAGGACCAGGGCCAGGACGGTACTTCCTGTTGCGGTGCTGCGCATCGCTTCTCTCCCTCTGTCAGCGGATCCCCCCGACCCGGCTGGAACTGGACGGCGTCTCGATCACCGTTGTGCCGATGCTCACGGCGCGGCCGCGTGAAAGTCCGTGCGCTGCGCCCGGATTCAGGAGACTGACAACACTCGATGACGTTTTTCATACTGCTGCGATGACCATGCCGGGTCTGGCCGTATGACCGATGGCCACTGCGGTGTCGCATACGGGCTGCGATCATGACGCGATGTTTTTCCTCCGGAGCCCGTCCATGTCGCTGATTTCCCACCCCGCCCGCCCCCTGCTCGGCCTCGCCGTTGCCGTGGCCCTGGCTGGTTGTGCCGCCACCGCCGCCAAGCCGACCGCCGTCGAAGCCAACATCACCACCAAGGCGGTGGGCTATCTGGACAAGAGTGCGGTTCCGGCCAGCCTCGACCTGGTGCCGGCACCGCCGGTGGCCGGTTCGGCCGCCCTCGCGCTGGACGAACAGGTCAGCCGTGAAGCCCGCGCGCTGCGTGGCAGCCCGCGCTTCGCCCAGGCCGGCGTCGATGCCGAACTCGGCTTCCCCGAAGGCGCCAACCACTTCTCCTGCGCCGCTGACATCGACGTCGATGCAGTGAAGACCCCGGCGCTGTACCGCCTGCTCGAGCGCAGCCGGATCGACGCCAGCGCCGCCACCAAGGCGGCCAAGAACCACTACCAGCGCCCGCGCCCGTTCATGGTCAACGGTGAGCCGACCTGCTCGCCGAAGGACGAGGAAGGCCTGCGCAAGAACGGCTCCTACCCGTCCGGCCACACCTCGATCGGCTGGGCCTGGGCACTGATCCTGTCGGAGATCGCACCGGACCGCGCCGATGCCATCCAGGCGCGTGGCCGCAACTACGGCGAGAGCCGCCTGGTGTGCAACGTGCACTGGCAGAGCGACATCCTGGAAGGCCGTTTCATGGGCGCCGCCGCCGTGGCCCGCCTGCACGACAACGCCGCGTTCAACAAGGATCTGCTGGCCGCACGCAAGGAGATCGCTGCCGCGCGCAAGGCCGGCCTGCACTCCAGCCGCGACTGCGCTACCGAGAATGCGGTGCTGAAGGTGCGCCCGCAGAGCGCGCTGTAAGCGGCGATCCGGGGTCGGATCCCTTTCCGCAGGAAAGGGCTCTGACCCCATACAGCAGAAGGGCCGGCATTGCGCCGGCCCTTCTTCATTGCATCACGATCGACCGCATCAGAACTTCGCGGTGAACTCCACGCCCCAGGTACGCGGCTCGTTGAGGAAGCCGGTCAGGTTGTTGAAGTCGATCGCGCCGACCACACGGGTCTGGTTGGTCAGGTTGCGGCCGAACACCGCCACATCGTACTGACCGTAATCCCAGTTGTAGCCCAGGCGCAGGCCGCCTTCCAGCGAACTACGGCCGCGGAATTCCGGCGACTCGTAGATGAAGAAGTTCACCGCGCTGCGGTAGGCCCAATCGGTGTAGGCATACAGCTCGCTGCCATCGCTGAGCGGGAAGCCGACGCGCAGGGTCGCGTTGTGGATCCACTTCGGCGCCTGCGGCAGCGGGTTGCCGTTCACCAGTGCGTAGGTGCCACCGTTGATGACGGTGGTCGGGTCGTTGATGGTGCAGCCACCGCCGCAGATCGCCACCGCCAGATCCTTGTCCTTGATCTCGGTGTCGTTGTAGCTGCTGCCGAAGGTCAACAGGACGTTGTCAGCCAGGTAGGCTTCCAGGTCCAGCTCCACGCCCTGGCCGATGGTCTTGTCGGCGTTGAGCAGGGTGGCGGTGTTGTTGGTGCCGCCCACCGCGATCAGCTGCTGGCCATCGACGTTGTAGCGGAACACGCTCAAGCCCAGGCGCGCGCGACGCTCGAACAGGTCGGCCTTGATGCCGGCTTCGTACGAGATCACCTTCTCCGAATCGGCCTGAGACAGGCCCGGCGCGAAGGCCAGGCGGCCCTGGATCGACGGCGCACGGAAGCCCTTGGCCACGCGGGCGTAGGCATTCACGTTGTCGGTCAGCTTGTACACGCCGCTGACATCCCAGCTGACGTCGTTGACGTCGGTGTTGGCCAGATACGGGCCACTGACCGGGGTACCGAACGGCACGGCCTGCAGCACGCTGGCGCTGAAGTCCTTCTTGTCCTGCGTATAGCGCACGCCGGCACGCAGCTTGAAGCGGTCGGTGACATCGAAGTCACCCGAGGCGAACACCGCCCACGCCTTGTTGCGCTGGTTCTGCACCACGTGGCCGGTCTGCGGGTTGCCCGGGGTCAGCGAGTCGTAGTTGAAGTTGTTGATGGTCACGTCTTCATCGAAGTAGAAGACACCGGCCTGCCAGTCGAAGCGACCCCACTCGTTGGATTCGACGCGGAATTCCTGGGTCCACTGGCGGTGGTGCGGCAGGCCGTCGGCCGACTCGGACGAGAACGGGATGAGGCCCGGGCCGGAGTTGCCCGCGCCCAGGAACGCAGCGCCGTAGCCACCGTCGATATCACCGCGGTTGAGCGATTCGGCGGTCTCGTAGCCGGTGATCGAATGCAGGGTCACCGAGCCGAGGTTCCACTGCAGGCGTGCGCTGCCGCCCCAGGTCTTCAGGTCGGAGAAGTTGACGCCGTCGTTGGCGACCTTGTCGCGGTCGAAGTTCTCGACCAGTGAATTGCCACCCTTTTCGATGATGTTGGCGCGGAACAGGCGAGCGGTGCCGTTGAGCTTGCGCTTGTGCAGGTTGAACAGTGCTTCGAAGTCGTCGCCTTCGTACAGGAACTGCACGCGGCCGGCAGCTTCGTCATAGCCTTCGAAACCGCTGTTGGGCGCACCGGCACGGGTGTTGTCGACCCAGTCGTCACGGCGCTGGTAGATGGCCGACACGCGCGCCGACCAGCGATCGGTCAGCGGGCCGCCGTAGGCACCCTGCACGTTCCAGCTGTTGTAGCTGCCATAGCCCACGCGCACGTAGCCGTCGGCATCCTGCGACGGGCGCGCCGAATCGAACTTGACCACGCCGGCCGGGGTGTTGCGGCCGAACAGCGTGCCCTGCGGGCCGCGCAGCACTTCCACGTTGGCCAGGTCGAACAGCGGGAAGCCCTTCAGCAGCGGGCTTTCCTGCACCACGTCGTCGTACACCAGCGACACCGGCTGCGACGCGTTGAGGTCGAAGTCGGTGTTGCCGAGGCCGCGGATGTAGAAGCGCGGGAAGGCACGGCCGTAGGAGGACTCGATGTTGAGGCTGGGCACGCGTGCGGCCAGGAAGCGGATGTCATCACCCGCCGAACCCAGCACATCGAGCTTCTCGCCCTGGATCGCGCTGATCGCAACCGGCACGTCCTTGGCGTTCTCGACACGGCGCTGCGCGGTCACCTGCAGGGCATCGAGGGCAACCGGATCCTTGGCGGCGGGGGTTTCCTGGGCGGCTGCTACCAGCGGCAGCAGGGCGGAAAGAGCAGCAACGAGGGGGCGCGCGACCGGAAGGCGGCCACGGGAAGTGCGGGTCGGAGACATGGCGGTAGGCTGTGTTTGGAGGGGTGGTAAAACGGCGCTACCAGATAATTGTTGCAATACAGCACCTGCCCCGCAAATGCCGGCCGTTCATGGCCGCGTCGCCCGGCGGCCGGGTCGCTCGCTAGACTCGGGGTTTTCCAACCCTGCGGAGCCACCGCGATGACCCAGTGGTACTTCCATGCCTCCGCCCAGGCCGAGCGTATCGGCCCGCTTGATGACGAGGCCGCGCGCCGATATGCGCAGGCCAACCCGCGCGCTCTGGCCTGGTGCCAGGGCATGAGCGGATGGACCCCTATTGCCGATGTGGCCGAGCTGCAGTCCGCGGCCCCGGGCATGCCCAACACCCCACCGCCAGTCCCCGCCGCCGCCAGCGGCCGTGCCGACGACATCGAATTCCGCATCGTCGGCCATGAAATGCAGTTCGTCGAAATCGAGCTTGATCCCGGCGAGAGCGCCATTGCCGAAGCCGGCGCACTGATGTTCAAGGACGCAACGGTGCAGATGGACACGGTGTTCGGTGCCGCCACCGGCGACCAGGGCGGCGGTTTGATGGGCAAGGTGATGGCCGCCGGCAAGCGCGTGCTGACCGGCGAGAGCCTGTTCGCCACCGTCTACACCCAGAGCGGCCACGGCAAGGGCAAGGTCGCCTTCGCCGCGCCCTACCCCGGCACCGTGCTGGCAATGAAGCTGGACCAGCATGGCGGCCGCCTGATCTGCCAGAAGGACAGCTTCCTGGCCGGCGCGCGCGGTGTGCAGATCGGCGTGCAGTTCCAGCGCAAGATCATGACCGGCCTGTTCGGCGGCGAAGGTTTCATCATGCAGAAGCTGGAGGGCGACGGCTGGGTGTTCATCCACGCCGGTGGCTGCGTGGTGGAGCGCGAGCTGGCGGCCGGCGAGCGGCTGGATGTGGATACCGGCTGCGTGGTGGCCTACCACCCGACCGTGGACATGGATGTGCGCCGGGTCGCCGGCATCAAGAGCATGCTGTTCGGTGGCGAAGGCGTGTTCCTGGCCACGCTGACCGGTCCCGGCAAGGTCTGGCTGCAGTCGCTGCCGTTCTCGCGCCTGGCCGGCCGCATGTGGATGGCCGCGCCACAGGGCGGTGGCCAGAACCGCGGCGAGGGTTCGGTGCTGGGCGGCCTGGGCCGGATGCTGGACGGCGACAACCGGTTCTGACCACAGGATATCGGTGGGTGCCGACCTTGGTCGGCACTGGAATCTGCGCGTGCCGACCAAGGTCGGCACCTACCGGCCCCCTTTCCTGAATGGGCGAGACTCCCCACCCTGCCCGGCCCACCACGGCTTCGGTATGCTGGCGCCCTTTCCTGAATCCGGCGCCGCGAGCGCACTGCCGATGAGCCTGTTCCGCCCCCGCATGCTGCTGTCCGTCGCCCTGATCGGCCTGCTGGCCGGCTGCGGTGGCGACCCGGTCCGCCCCACGCCGCCGCCGGCGCCGACCGTGGTGCCGCAGGCCAAGCCGGTGAAGATCGGTATCGCCCTCGGCGGTGGCGCAGCCAAGGGCTTCGCCCACATCGGCGTGATCAAGATGCTGGAGGCCAACGGCTTCGAGCCGGCCGTGGTGTCCGGCACCAGCGCCGGCAGCGTCGTTGGCGCGCTGTATGCCAGCGGCATGGACGCGTTCCAGATGCAGAGCAAGGCGGTCGCGCTGGACGAAGCCAGCATCCGCGACGTGCGCCTGTTCTCCGGCGGCCTGGTGCAGGGCCAGAAGCTGCAGGACTACGTCAACGAGCAGGTCGCCAACCGTCCTGCCGAGCGCCTGAAGAAACCGTTCGCCGCGGTCGCCACCCAGCTGGAAACCGGCGAACGCGCGATCTTCGTGCGCGGCAATGTCGGCCAGGCCGTGCGCGCGTCGAGCAGCATTCCCGGCGTGTTCGAGCCAGTGAAGATCGGCGGTCGCAACTACATCGACGGCGGCGTGGTCAGCCCGGTGCCGGTGGATGCCGCGCGCCAGCTCGGCGCCGACTTCGTGATCGCCGTGGACATCTCCAGCAAGGCAAGCGGCAAAGCGCCGACCGATATGCTGGGCATCGTCAACCAGTCCATCTCGATCATGGGCCAACGCCTGGGCGAGCAGGAACTGGCGCGCGCCGACATCGTCATCCGCCCGAAGGTGCTGGACATCGGCGCTGCCGATTTCAGCCAGCGCGGCACCGCCATCCTGGAAGGCGAAAAGGCCGCAATGGCGGCGATGCCGCAGATCCGCGCCAAGATCCAGCAGCTGCAGCGCGCACGCGCCGCCGCGGCGGCACCGGCGCCGGTGGCCGCGCCGAAGTGCGAGGAAGCCTCGCGCCTGGGCAAGCTGATGGGCCGCAAGGACAAATGCTGACGGCGTGATGCCTGGCCACCGGGTTCGCCCGGTGGTCGCTCAGGGCTCCAGCTGCGAGAGCGGCAGTGCCTGGAAGCCCTTCACCGTGCGCAGCACGAAGCTGGAGTTGGCATCGGCCACGCCACCGGCATTGAGCAGGCGGTCCAGCAGGAAGCGCGAGAAGTGCTCCAGGTCGCGCACGTAGACGTGCAGCAGGTAGTCCATGTCGCCGGTCAGCGCATGGCAGGCCACCACTTCATCCCAGGCCTGCACGCTGTCGACGAAGTGCCCGATCGCGGCCTGGTCGTGCTTTTCCAGCTGCACGCGCACGAAGGCCTGCAGGCCCAGGCGCAGCTGCCGTGGTTCCAGCCGCGCGCCATAGCCGACGATGACGCCCTCGCTTTCCAGCCGCTGCAGGCGCCGCAGGCAGGCCGAGGGCGAGAGATTCACCCGCGTTGCCAGCTCGGCGTTGGTGGCGCGCCCATCCCGCTGGATTTCAGCCAGCAGACGTATATCCGTGCGATCGAACTGGACTTCTCCGGCCATTGTTGCCCCGCAACATGGTGAGTACGCAAGGATATTGCGCCAACAAGGCCAATCGACGCAACTTTTGCAACCCTGTTGCGCGCGCCCTGCCCTAGCATCGTGGGTATCTCATCCCGGAGTGCCCCATGGACCTCGCCCAGCCCCGCCGCGTCGAACACCAGCAGACCGACAAGGGCTACGTGCCGGTGTATACCACCGCGCTCGTCGAGCAACCGTGGGACACCTACAGCGCCGACGACCACGCCACCTGGAGCACGCTGTACCAGCGCCAGCGCGAACTGCTGGTCGGCCGCGCCTGCCAGGAATTCCTGGATGCGCAGGACGAGATGGGCATGAGCGCGCACATGATTCCGCGCTTCGACCAGCTCAACGAAGTGCTCGGTGCCGCCACCGGCTGGACCCTGGTCGGTGTCGAAGGCCTGTTGCCGGAACTGGATTTCTTCGACCACCTGGCCAACCGTCGTTTCCCGGTGACCTGGTGGATCCGTCGTCCGGACCAGATCGACTACATCGCCGAACCGGACCTGTTCCACGATCTGTTCGGCCATGTGCCGCTGCTGATGAATCCGGTGTTCGCCAATTACATGGAGGCGTACGGCCGTGGCGGCGTCAAAGCACACGCGATCGGGCCGGACGCGCTGCAGAACCTGACCCGCCTGTACTGGTACACGGTGGAGTTCGGCCTGATCGATACGCCCGACGGCCTGCGCATCTACGGCGCCGGCATCGTGTCGTCGAAGGGCGAATCGCTGTACTCGCTGGAATCGGCCGCGCCCAACCGCATCGGTTTCGACCTGCAGCGGATCATGCGCACGAAGTACCGCATCGACACCTTCCAGAAGACCTACTTCGTCATCGACAGCTTCGAACAGCTGATGCAGGCGACCTCGCCGGACTTCACCCCGATCTACGCCGCGCTGGCCGATCAGTCGCATCTGCCTGCGGGTAATGTGCAGGGCGATGACCGCGTGTTCCAGAAGGGCACCGGCGAAGGCTGGGCCGACGGCGGCGACGTGTAAGCACGCGCAACCTGCCAATGAAAACGGCGCACTCCGGTGCGCCGTTTTCATTGATGCTTGCCTGCACTGCTGCTGCGGTGCAGGCGAGGGCAGGGCAGTCAGCCGTCCACCGCCCGGCAGGAACCGCGCACCATCAGCTGTGGATGCACACTGGCCGCAGTCGGCGCATCCGGCACGTCGGTCTGCACCAGCATCGCAGCGGCCATGCGGCCGATGTCGGAGACGTGGCGGCGCACCGAGGTCAGCGGCGGCCACAACCGCGACGCCAGCGGGCTGTCGTCGTAGCTGACGATCGACAACTGCTGCGGCACCGCGATGCCTGCACGCAACGCCACCTGGTACACGCCGGCCGCCATTTCATCGTTGCCGGCGAAGATCGCACTGGGCCGTCCTTCGCCCATCAGCAGGCGCTCGGCGGCATGCACGCCGGACTCGAACGTATCGCCTGCTTCCAGCACACGCTCACCCGGCAGGGTCAGCCCCACCTGGGCCAGCCGATCGAGGAAACCATGGGTACGCTCGCGTGCGGTACGGCGGTCGCCCGGACCGGCAATCACCGCGATGTCGCGGTGGCCGAGCGAGAGCAGGTAGCCCGCTGCCGCGGCTGCGCCGTCGCGATCGTGGGTGACCACCGCCTGTGCTTCGTCGTCCGAGGCATGCGCGTTGATGCGGATGTAGCGGCATTCGATCTCGTCGAGCATTCCAGTCAGCGCCACCGACTCGGAGGCGCGCGGGCCAAGGATCACGCCATGCAGTTTCTGCTGCTGCACGAAGCGCCGCACACCCTGCGCGCAGTCCGCGGACTGGCTGTCGCAGGGATGCACCACCAGCTCATAGCCGGTGCCGCGCAGCGCTTCCAGTGCGCCCTGCTGCAGGTCGACGATGCATTGGGCGCCCGGGTCGTCATACACCAGGCCGATCAGGAAGGAGCGGCGGAACGCGAGCCCGCGCGCCAGGGGGTCGGGCACGTAACCGACCTCGCGCATCAACGCCTCGACCTTGTCGCGGGTGTCTTTGCGCACCAGCGGCGAGTTGTTGATGATTCTTGAAACCGTTTTCTTGGAAACTCCCGACAGTCGTGCGATGTCGTTGATCGTGGCAGCCTTGCCCTTCGATGCCGGCAACGCGGCATCGCTAATAATTCGCACTGACATGTATAGAACCAGGTAAGTCGGAGAATTCTAGCCTTGCGCCGTTGGGGCGCGAAGTTGCGGAATGTCGCAGCGAAGATGGATCGCGTCGTGTTCGACCGCTTCTGCTGCGCGAGGTTCCATTGTGATCGCTCTACTTGATGTGCATCTGAACCGTTCTTCCGCGCGTGTTCACCATGAATGCGGGCGCGACGCGCGCGAACGCCAACATTCCCTTAACCAGGCTCCGCTACAGTCGGGGCATGGACCTGCAGACTTCTCCGTTTCCGGCGTTCCGTGGCCGCGATCGGTTGATCGCCGCCGTCGACGCGGCGATGACCTCCGGTGATGCCGGGCGCATCACCGCCGATCTGCAGTTGGCACTGCAGGACGCCATCGCAGACAGCCGCATCGAACTTCCCGAGTGCGTGCATCGTCCGGTCGGTGATCATTACGCGCGACGCCCGCTCTACCACAGCCGCGAACACGGCTACAGCGTGATTGCCATGAGCTGGGGCCCAGGGCAGGGCACGCCGCTGCACGACCACGATGCCATGTGGTGTGTGGAGGGAGTGTGGTTGGGCGAACTGGAGATCACCCGCTATGAACTGCTGGAGCGCAACGGCGAGCGCTGCCGCTTCCGTCGGCATGCCGCGCTGCGCGGGGGCTGCGGCAGTGCTGGCAGCCTGATTCCACCGCATGAGTACCACACCCTGCGCAATGCCAGCGACGCGGCCCTGGCAATCTCGGTGCATGTGTATGAGGCACCGATGGAGCGGGCCGCGGTGTTCGATCCGCTCGGTGGTGACTGGTACCAGCGTCGCATCCAGGCACTGCAGGCCGACCCGGCCTGAGCGGGGGGCAGGGCGGGGCACCACCAGCACCCTCGTGAGCCACGTGGCATCATGCGCCGCTGCGCTGCCGGACCCGGCGGCGATCCGCGATGCCCCGTCGGGCAAGGAGCAAGACCATGTCCAGCGCTGATCCGCGCCTGCGCGCGCTGTTGAAGCTGGCACCGGTGATTCCGGTGTACACCCCCGAAGATGTGAATGAAGCGGTCGAAGTGGCCCAGGCACTGTTCCGCGGTGGCCTGCCGGTGATCGAAGTGACGCTGCGCACGCCGCAGGCACTGGATGCAATCAAGGCCATGGTCGAGGCCGTGCCCGATGCCGTGATCGGCGCCGGCACCGTGCTCAACGCCGCACAGATGCAGGCGGCAAAGCAGGCCGGTGCGCGTTTTGCCGTTTCCCCCGGTGCCACGCCGGCGCTGTATGCCGCCGCGCGCGATGCCGACCTGCCGTACCTGCCCGGTGCCGCCACCGCCTCGGACCTGATCCTGGGCCTGGAGCACGGCCAGGACACCTTCAAGTTCTTCCCGGCAGTGCAGGCCGGTGGCGCCGCACTGCTGGCCGCCTGGCATGGGCCGTTCGCCGATGTGCGCTTCTGCCCGACCGGCGGCATCAGCGCGCAGACCGCGCCGCAGTTCCTGCACCTGCCCAACGTGCTGTGCGTGGGCGGTTCGTGGCTGACCACCCCGGCGCTGCTGCAGACCCGCGACTGGGATGCGATCGAGCGCCTGGCCCGCGAGGCTTCGGTACTGGCAGGCTGAACCTGCTGCAGGAATCTTCAAAGGTTTGATCGTGATCAAAGCGCCGGCCTCGCGCCGGCGTCATTCTGTGGGCAAGCGCACTACGGAGATCCGAACATGAATTCGACCATGAAGGCCGCTGTCGTGCGCGAGTTCGGCAAGCCACTGGTGATCGAGGAAGTCTCGGTACCACGCCCGGGGGCGGGCGAGGTACTGGTCAAGATCGAGGCCTGTGGCGTCTGCCACACCGACCTGCACGCCGCCGAGGGCGACTGGCCGGTGAAACCGAACCCGCCGTTCATCCCCGGTCACGAGGGCGTGGGGCACATCGTGGCCGTGGGAGGCGGGGTAGGGCACGTCAAGGAAGGCGACAGGGTCGGCATCCCCTGGTTGTACTCGGCGTGTGGCCATTGCGAGCACTGCCTGGGTGGCTGGGAGACGCTGTGCGAAACGCAGCGCAATACCGGCTACTCGGTCAACGGCGGCTTCGCCGAGTACGCACTGGCCGATGCCAACTATGTCGGCCTGCTTCCGAAGGAAGTGGGCTTCGTCGAGATCGCGCCGGTGCTGTGCGCCGGCGTGACCGTCTACAAGGGCCTGAAGGTTACCGATACCAAGCCAGGGGACTGGGTGGTGATTTCCGGCATTGGTGGCCTCGGCCACATGGCGGTGCAGTACGCCCGCGCGATGGGCCTGAACGTGGCTGCGGTGGATGTGGACGACAGCAAGCTGGCATTGGCCCGGCAGCTCGGCGCGCAGATCACTGTCAACGCGCGCACCACCGATCCCGCCGCCTTCCTGAAGAAGGAAATCGGCGGCGCGCACGGTGCGCTGGTCACCGCGGTTTCGCCGAAGGCGTTCGAGCAGGCACTGGGCATGGTCCGCCGTGGCGGCACCGTCTCGCTCAATGGCCTGCCACCCGGCAATTTCCCGCTGGACATTTTCGGCATGGTGCTCAACGGCATTACCGTGCGTGGCTCGATCGTCGGCACCCGGCTGGACCTGCAGGAATCGCTGCAGTTCGCCGCCGAGGGCAAAGTCGCGGCCACGGTCAGCACCGACCGCCTGGAAAACATCAACGAGGTGTTCGCGCGCATGCACGCGGGCACCATCGAAGGCCGCGTGGTGCTGGACTTCGCCGCCTGACCGCCTGTGCATGGCCGTCGTCGCTCCGTTCCCCTCTCCCACGGACGCGGCGGCCATGCCTATCCATCGGTAGTGCCGGCCGCTGGCCGGCATCCCCAGGCACTTCGCGCAGCCGTACAATGCGCGCATGCCCGGCCTGCTCAAGACTCTGTTCCTGTCCCTCGTCGCCCTGATCGGCGGCGTGCTGTCGCTTGCGCTGGTCAGCAGCGTCGCCAGCTGGCTGCCCCCATTGTTGGGCCTGTCACCGGACAGCAACAGCGTGCAGCTGGGATGGGACCTGGCCTTCAGCGTGCTCGGTGGCGTTGCCGGCATTTCCTTCGCCACCTACTACGCGCCGTGCTGGCCGCGTTCGCATGGCTTCTCGATCTGGTCGCTGATCGCACTCGGATGCGGTTACGCGATGTGGACCGCCGGCGCGGATTTCCCACTCTGGTTCGTCATTTCGCTGCTGGCGTCACTGCCGCTGCAGCTGTTGGCCGGCTGGTGGTTCGGTCGCCGCGCGTCGCGCGATCCGCGCTGAGCGCATCCAGGTAGTGCCGGCCGCTGGCCGGCAACCTCGGCCATCCTACAGTTGCCGGCCAGCGGCCGGCACTACCGCTTCAGCGACGGCAGCGTCTGCTTCAACCGTTCAATGCCCTGCCATGGGTCACCCTTCAGCCGCTGGGCACGCGCCAGCGCCTTGGCCATCGGAAACGCGTCAGCCGCGCTCACCCGGGCCAGCTCTTCCCAGCGCAGCGGCACCGCCACGCCCGCACCATCGCGCGCGCGCAGCGACCACGAACAGACGCTCGTGGCCCCCCGCGTATTGCGCAACCAGTCGATGAAGATGACGCCATTGCGCTTGGCCTTGCTCATCGTCGCCACGTAGCGATCAGGCTGCTCCAGCGCCATTGCCTGCGCGAACGCCTCGCAGAACGCCTTCGCCTCGTCCCAGCCTGCATTGGGCTGCAGCGGCACCACCACGTGCACGCCCTTGCCACCGGACAGGCGTACGAAGCTCTTCAGGCCCACCTGCTGCAGGCGGTCACGCACATCGCGTGCACCGGCTTTCACCTGTGCCCAGCTGACGCCTTCGCCGGGATCGAGATCGAACACCAGGCGATCCGGATGCTCTGGATCGATCACGGTTGCGCCCCACGGATGCAGCTCCAGGGTGTTCATCTGCACCAGCTGCAACAGGCCCCGTGCATCGTCGATATAGACATAGTCCTCGCGGCCGCTCTTCTGTTGCAGCGGAACCGCGTGCACGGCATCGCCCAGGCCGGGACCGTGGTGCTTCTGGAAGAAGCAGGCCTTGCCCACGCCGTCCGGGCACCGGAGCAGTGACAGCGGACGTCCGGCAAGTTCGGGCAGGATCCAACGCGCCATGCGCTGGTAGTAGTCGGCCACGTCGCCCTTGCTCAGCTTCTCCTTTGGAAACACCACCCGCTCTGGATGAGTGATCTGGACCTCGCCTCCGGCTTCGATGTCGGCTGTGCTCATACCCAGATCCTCCTTCTGCTTGTCGCTGCGCAGCCGCTTGAAACTGGCCTGGCGCAGCAGGCCTTCCTTGCCCCAGCCACGGAATGCCACCTCCGCCACCGTCACCGGTTTCACCCAGCGCACGCTGGCGGCACGGAACGGCACATGCGCTGGCAGCTGCAGCACCGGTGCATTCACTGCGAACGGCTGCAGTGCCTTGAGCAGCGCGCGCAGGCTATCGTCGTCGAAGCCGGTGCCAACGCGGCCCACATAGCGCAGGCCAGCCTTGTCCGGCGTGGCCAGAAGCAGCGAACCAAATCCCACCCGGGAACCCTTGGGTGCCGTGTGGCCGACAATCACGAACTCGTCGGTGTCTTCGTGCTTCACTTTGACCCAGCTGCGCGCACGCGTGTTCACGTAGGGAGCATCCACCTGTTTGCTGACGATGCCTTCGAAGCCGGCCCCACCGCTGGCGTCGAACACCTGCGGTCCATGGTCGATAACGTGTTCGCTGAAGGCCAGAGTGCCGGGCGCCGGCCCGATGAGATCCTTCAGCAGCGCCTTGCGTTCCAGCAACGGCACACGACTGATGTCCACGCCGGCCACACCCGGAAGATCGAACACGATGTAGCGCAGCGGTTGTTTCGAACTACCGTCGATCACCCGCTGCAATGCCGCAAAGTCACTGCGTCCTTCCTTGTCCAACACCACCAGCTCGCCATCCAGGCGCGCATCGCGCAGCGGCAGCGCCTGCACGGCCTGCACGACCTCGGGAAAATCCGCCGTCCAGTCCAGGCCGTTGCGGGAGCGGAGCTTCACCTCACCATCGTGCAGATCGGCCAGCAGACGATAACCATCCCACTTGATCTCGTGCAGCCAGCGCGCGCCGTCCGGCGCGCTGTCGCGATGATCGGTCAACTGCGGCTTGAACACGCGTGGATAGGGCGTATCGCGTGCACCGTCCAGTTTCAGCGCGCGCGCATGCCAGCGCGCGTCGGTCGTTCGGGTGACCGTACGGGCGGCCAGTGCAGTGCGCGCTGTCTTCGCCGCAGTGGCCTTCTTCATTGCAGAACCGCGTTTCGGGATGGGCGTTTCCAGCAGATCGTCTGCTTCGGCATCGCGCGCTTCCTCGTCACCGCGCTTGATCAGCAGCCACTGCACCTGACGCCCTTTCATTGCCGTACGCACCAGCTTCCAGCCACCGGCCAGGCGTTGCCCGTGCAGCACGAAGTCGATCTTTCCAGCCGCCAGCGCCTGCAGTGGATCACCTTCACAGGCCCAGGTGCCGTGATCGAAGACATCCACGTGGCCAGCACCATAGTGACCTTCAGGAATGTTTCCCTCGAAGCCGGCGTAGGACAACGGGTGATCTTCCACTTCCACGGCCAGCCGCTTCTCACCGACGCGCAGCGAAGGCCCCTTCGGCACGGCCCAGCTCTTCAGTACACCGTCCATTTCCAGGCGGAAGTCATAGTGACGCGAGCTTGCATGATGCAGCTGGATGACGAAGGTCGGCCGCCGCTTCGGATCACCGCGTGCGGGCGTGTCGTCAGGCTCCGGCGTCTGTCCGGCGCCACCACCCAGTCTGCGCTTGCGCCGGTACTGGTGCAGCGACATGGTTCAACCTGCCTTGCGCCGCGTGGTCTTCTTTGCGGCCTTTTTGGTGGCCTTCTTTGCCACCTTCTTCGCCGGTGCCTTGCGCGTTGCCGTCTTCTTCGCCGGCGTGCGCTTGTTCGCGTCCAGGCTCTTCTGCAGCAACGCCATGAAATCCACCACATTGGTGGTGGCATCTTCGCGCGGTGCGGGCTCGTCTTCCACCCGGGTAGTGCCGCCCTTGGATTTGATGCGCTTGTTCAATACCAGCTGCAGACGCTCGCGGAACTCATCGTGATACTGCGAGGGATCCCAGTCACCGGCCATTGACTCGATCAGCTGTTCGGCCATCGCCGTTTCCTTGCTGGTGATGCGATAGTCGGACAGTTTTCCGGTGGGCAGCTTGTAGTCCTCGGGATCCACCAGCTCCTGCGGATAGCGCAGGATCATCAGCACCAGCGCGTCCTGCTGCGGCATTACCGCGCACAGGTACTCGCGCGTGCGCACCACCACCCGCGCGATGCCCACCTTGCCGGTACTGCGCAGCGTTTCGCGCAGCAGCACATAGCCCTTTTCGGCCTTCTTGCCGGGCACCAGCAGATACGGTTTCTCGTAGTAGCGTGGGTCGATCTGCGCCGCGTCCACGAACGATTCCACTTCCACCGCTTCGTGGCTTTCCGGCGCTGCCGAACGGATATCGCCTTCCTCCAGCACGACGTAGCTGCCCTTGTCGTACTCGTAGGCTTTGACGATGTCCTTCCACGGCACCTCCTCGCCGGTATCGGCGTTGACCCGCTCGAAGCGGATCGGCTTGCGGTCACGGGAGTCGAGCATGCGGAACTGCAGATCGACCTTGCGTTCGCCGGACATCAGCGACACCGGCACGTTGAGCAGGCCAAACGACAGCGTGCCGGTCCAGATCGGGCGAGCCATGGGTGCACCTTTGGCGGGGCAGGGGGCCCAGAGTGGGCCGGAGGGCGTAAACCAGCCGTGTCCGTGCCGTGCACGTGGGTTCTACGGAACACGGTAGTGCCGGCCGCTGGCCGGCAACCAAAGCACACCTGAGCGTGTACGCAGAACCCCTGCGCTACTGCAGCAACGGCCTCACCGCTGCCGCCGGGATATGGTCCAGTGCGCGCCACGCATCTTCCACCACCGGCCGCGCCTGCGACCAGCTCAAGCGCGAGTGCCCACGCATCTGTTCCCAGTGCTCGGCCAGCTCCTCGCAGGTATCGGCGGCGTCACCGCGCGGCCAATCGGCGGCATGCGTGGTCAGCGCAAAGGCGTAGACCGGGCAGAGGTCACGCCAATTGCGATGGCTCTGGCCACGGCGCTCTTCGTAATCGCTCAGCATGTACTGCAGGTAGTCCTGCGCCACCGCCTGCGGGTCCTCATGGCGACGCGTGCGGCGCTGAGCTGTGCGCTGGCCGAGCGGATCGAGCAGGGCGTTGAACACGGACGGTGCGGGTCGTTCAAGACGGGGCATGGCCGGCTCCTGCAGCGGGGGCGGGTGGGCAGGAATACGCGCGATCCCGTTACCGGGGGGTGAGCGAGATGTTCATGACGCCAGGTTCGCGGCGGCTTTACCTTGTGAGGGGTGTAGTGGGAGCCCCCGAGCGCAGGTAGCCAGATCATGAGCCGAGAGACCTCCCGTGACCCGCTGCGGGAAAACCACCCGCCCATTCCCGGCGAGCAGCGCGGTAAGCGCGATGCCGACAACGCCGACTACCGCGGCACCGGCGCACCGTTCTTTGACGCCGAACACGGTGGCGCGCATCTGCCGGTGAAGCACGAGTCTGAACAGGCCGCACAGGACCGCAAGGACGGCGGCGACCGCCATCGTGGGGGCCAGGAAAGCCCGCTGAAGCGCCGCGAGCGCAAGCAGCATGCCAGCGACAACCAGGACGAGGCGCTGGAGGAGACCTTCCCGGCCAGCGACCCGACCTCGCCGTTCGTACCGGCCAAGGCCCCCGACTAAAGGGTAGCGCCGGGCCATGCCCGGCGCTACCGTTGGAAGGGCGTCACCGCCACGACCACTGCAGCCCGAGGCTGGCCCGCCGTCCCGGTCCCGGCTCGTAGAAGCGGCCATTGCCGTCATTGACGATCACCGAGCCGATGTAGGCCTGGTCCAGCACGTTCTCCAACCGCGCGAAGGCACGCAGCTCACCGCCCGGCAGGGTCCATCGGCGCCCGCCTTCCAGGTGCAGCAGAGCGAAACCGGGTGCGCGCGCCGTAGCCACGTCATTGACCACGGTATCGGTGCTGGCCGAGGCCTCCAGCGCCCACTGCCAGTCGGCGGGGCTCCACTGCAGGCGGGCGAAGGCCTGCTGGCGTGGCACGCCGGGCAGACGGCTACCCACGGCGACGCCGGTGTTCGAGGTCAGGTACGGCGAGCGCACCTGCGCCTGCAGCCAGGTCCAGGCCAGCTGCAGTTCCAGCTGTTCGGCCAGCGGCTGTCGGTACTGCAGCTCCACGCCCTGGCGACGGGTGCGGCCGATGTTGCGATAGGTGCTGCGTCCTCCGATATTGCTGGCAACTGCCAGCTCATCGTCGGTATCTGCGCGGAACAGGCTGATATCGAGCTGGGTTCCATCCTGTGCGCGCCACTTGCTGCCAATCTCCAGATTGCGGCTGCGCGCGGCCGCCAGATCCAGCGCCAATCCCGCCTGGCCGTCGGCGCGATAACCCAGCTCGTTGAAGGTAGGCGTCTCGAAGCCCCGCCCCACGGCGGCGTGCAGCCGCCACTGCGGGCTGGCCTCGAAGCTGACCCCCGCCACCGGCGTGGTTGCCTGGTAGCGGCGGCGGCCGCTGTCGTCCGGATTGCGCCCGGTGACGTAGCGGTCATCGGATTCGAAACGCACCACGCTGTGGCGCAGCCCGGCCAGCAGCGACCAGCGCGGGCTCCACTGCCACCAGGCCTGGGCGAACTGGTCGACGTTCTGCACGGTGTCGATCTGGTCTCGGCGCAGGCGCCCACGCAAGCCCAGGGGGCTGCCGATGAAGTTCTCGTAGCCGGTACGGTGCTGGCGCTGGCGGTCGGCGCTGAGCCCGGCCACCAGATCCAACGGGCGGCCGGCGAGATCGCCGTGCCAGCCCCAGCGCGCGTCCAGCCCGCCATAGCCCGCGTCCAGATCGATCACGCCGCCCGCATGCAACGGGTTGGCCTGCGCGGTCGGCGGAATCGGCAGGTACTGGGTGACCTCACGCTGCCCGGCATAGCCCATCAGCTGCCAGCGTTGGGTGTCGGTTTCGCGGGTCCAACGCAACCCAGCCTGCTGCTGGCGCACCGATTTGCGGGTGTTGTACTGGCGCGCCACCGCAGTAGCCTGCCGTGGATCCGCAGCGACCTGCGCGCGGGTCAGGCCCAGTGGATCCTGTGCGTCCGGCGCATCCAGCGCGTTGAGCAGCAGCTCCAGTCGCCCACCGCCCAGATCGCCGCCAATGCGCGCAGTGAGCGATTCGCGGCGCGCGCGGCTGTGTTCGCGCCAGCCATCGGTGCGGAAGTGATTGGCGGCGATGTTGTAGTCCAGCCCGTGGCTGGCTCCCTTCAGCTGCGTGCCGACGCTGAGCGTGTTGTCGGCACCTGAGTTGAGACGCAACCGCCACGGGTCGCCGGCCTGGCCCTGCGCGCTCCACACCTGCAGCACGCCGCCGGAGGAGTTGCCGTACAGCGCCGAGAACGGCCCGCGCAGCACCTCGATGCGTTCGGCACCCAGCAGGCTGGCATGCGACAGCTGGCCCTGGCCATCGGGCATGGTCGCGGGCACCCCGTCGATCAACACCCGCACCCCGCGCACACCGAAGGTCGAGCGCGCGCCGAAGCCTCGGATCGACAGCTGCGTGTCCTGGGCGAAGTTCTGCCGGTCGCGCGCCAGCAGTCCCGGCACCCCGGCCAGTGCCTCGGACAACTGCACGCTGTTGCCGGCCCGGCCAGCGTCGATCCAGACCGTGTCCTGGCTGGCCGGCAGCGCGAACGGGTCGATACCCGGAACCCGCGCCGCCTGCACCTGCACGGCGGGCAGGGCGGTGGGCGCAGGCTCGGCCATGGCAGCCAGTGGCGACAGCAGCAGGGCGGACAACGGCAGGCAGTGGCGTCGTGCGGCGGGATTCATGATTCAGGTTGATGGA
This sequence comes from Stenotrophomonas sp. 22DLJC03, assembly GCF_056861405.1. NCBI lineage: Bacteria > Pseudomonadati > Pseudomonadota > Gammaproteobacteria > Lysobacterales > Lysobacteraceae > Stenotrophomonas > Stenotrophomonas sp. 22DLJC03. The sequence goes on along the minus strand of NZ_JBSPUG010000004.1, from coordinate 4,819 downwards.
TCGGGCGGCAACGCACGCCATGGTACGGGGACACGGATGACGATGGCGGCGGCCAGCCCCGGCAGGCTTTGTTACGATGGGCTGTTTCCGGCCGAAAAGCCGCAGACCGCGTGGCGCAATTCCTCCCCCTTTCCGTCTACCGAACGAGTACCGCCGTGTCCTTCTTTGCAAACGTGGAACTGGTCCCAGGCGACCCGATCCTGGGCCTGACCGAGGCGTACAACGCCGACAGCCGCCCGACCAAGGTCAACCTGGGTGTGGGCATCTACTACGACGAGAGCGGCCGCATTCCGCTGCTGCGCGCCGTCAAGCAGATCGAGCAGCAGCTCGCCAACGAAGCCAAACCGCGCGGCTACCTGCCGATCGATGGCCTGCCGGCGTACACGCAGGCAACGCGTGAGCTGGTGTTCGGCAAGGACTCGCCGCTGCTGGCCGCCGGCCGCGTCACCACCGCACAGACCGTCGGTGGCAGCGGTGCGCTGCGTGTCGGCGCCGATGTGCTGAAGAAGCTGCTGCCGCACGCCACCGTTGCACTGAGCAACCCGAGCTGGGAAAACCATCGCGCGGTGTTCAGTGCGGCCGGTTTCGAAGTGGTGGATTACACCTACTTCGACCCGACCACCCATGGCGTGAACTTCGATGGCCTGCTGGCCGACCTCGGCAAGCTGGAAGCCGGCACCGTGGTGCTGCTGCACGCCTGCTGCCACAACCCCACCGGTGCCGACCTCACCGTCAGCCAGTGGAAGCAGGTCGCGCAGCTGCTGAAGGACAAGCAACTGTTCCCCTTCATCGACATGGCCTACCAGGGCTTCGACAAGGGCATCGAGCAGGACGGCGCCGCCGTGCGCATCATCGCCGAAGCCGGCATCGACAGCTTCATCGTCGCCAACTCGTACTCCAAGTCGTTCTCGCTGTACGGCGAGCGCGTGGGTGCGTTGTCGATGGTGGCGCCGACCGCTGCTGACGCCAAGGCCGTGCAGTCGCAGGTCAAGCGCGTGATCCGCACCATCTACTCCAGCCCGTCCACCCACGGTGCCGCGCTGGTGGCCGGCGTGCTGACCAACCCGGAACTGCGCGCGATGTGGGAGCAGGAGCTGACCGAGATGCGCGAGCGCATCCATGCCCTGCGCCACGGCCTGGTCGAGAAGCTGGCCGCCGCTGGTGCGCCGCAGTTCGCCTTCATCAACGAACAGGCCGGCATGTTCTCCTACTCCGGCCTGAGCCGTGAGCAGGTCGAGCGCCTGCGCGACGAGTTCGGCATCTACGCCGTCGGCACCGGCCGCATCTGCGTGGCCGCGCTGAACCAGAACAACCTGGAATACGTCGCCAAGGCCGTGGCCACCGTCGCCAAGGGCTGATCGACCGCTCCAGCAAGCTGTGGAAACAAAGGCGCCGAAAGGCGCCTTTGTTTTTGCTCCTGCCTTGCCACACCCTCCGCGCTCGCGGCCAACCCTGAAGCGCGCGGGAGGGGGAGGCAATGCAGGACCGTTGGCGCCATGGATGGCGCCATCGAGCTTACATGGACGTACTTGCAGCGTGTCCTGCATTGTCTCCCCCTCCCGCGCGCCTCGATGAAGGGAAGGCGCCACGAGCGCAACGCATCTGGAAACGATTACGCCTTCCCGCGCTCACGCACGGCCCCGCCATACGGGCGACAATAGGCGTTTTCCCGCTGCCGAGACCTGCCCGCTCATGTCCCGTACTTCGTTGACCCGCTTCCTGATCCAGGAACAGCACGCCGGCCGCATCAACGCCGACCTGCGCCAGCTGATCGCCGTGGTCGCCCGCGCCTGCACCAGCATCTCCATTGCCGTCAGCAAGGGCGCCCTCGGTGGCGTGCTCGGCGACGCCGGTACCGGCAACGTGCAGGGCGAAGCGCAGAAGAAGCTGGACGTCATCAGCAACGAGATCCTGCTCGAAGCCAACGCCTGGGGTGGTCACCTCGCTGCCTGCGCCTCTGAGGAAATGGACCACAGCCAGCCGGTGCCGGACATCTATCCGCGCGGTGACTTCCTGCTGCTGTTCGATCCCCTCGATGGCAGCTCCAACATCGACGTCAACGTCTCCGTCGGCACCATCTTCTCGGTGCTGCGCTGCCCGACCAATGTCGAACTGCCGGGCGATGACGCCTTCCTGCAGCCGGGCAGCAAGCAGATCGCCGCCGGCTACTGCATCTACGGGCCCAGCACGCAGCTGGTGCTGACCGTCGGCCACGGTACCCACGCCTTCACCCTGGACCGCGAGAAGGGTGAGTTCGTGCTGACCACCGAGAACATGCAGATTCCGGCGGCCACCCAGGAATTCGCCATCAACATGTCCAACCAGCGTCACTGGGAAGCGCCGATGCAGGCGTACGTCGGCGATCTGCTGGCGGGCAAGGAAGGCGCGCGCGGCAAGAACTTCAACATGCGCTGGATCGCCAGCATGGTCGCCGACGTGCATCGCATCCTGACCCGCGGCGGCATCTTCATCTACCCGTGGGACAAGAAGGATCCGTCCAAGGCCGGCAAGCTGCGGCTGATGTACGAAGCCAACCCGATGGGCCTGCTGGTCGAACAGGCCGGTGGCGCTGCCTGGACCGGTCGCGAGCGCATCCTCGACATCCAGCCCGACCAGCTGCACCAGCGCGTGCCAGTGTTCCTCGGTTCGCGCGAGGAAGTGGCCGAAGCCGTGCGCTACCACCACGCGCACGACGACGCGCAGGGCTGAGGCAAGTCTCCCGACAACGGTCATGGCAGAACGATGACATGACCGTGGGGTGACACCGAGGGCGGCAAACGGCACCATCAAGCCATTGCCGCCTAAGGAATGCACGCATGCACGAGCAGGGCCCGGTCGATTTCATCGAAGTCATCCACAACGCCGTCCCCAGCGAGGTCTGCGCGGCGATCGTTGAGCGCCTGCGCGCCACGCGTGGCCTGCAACCCGGTGCCGTAGGCAGTGGCGTGTTCCCGGAACTCAAGCACAGCAAGGATCTGCGCATCAGTGGGCTGGACGGCTGGCAGGATGTCGATCAGCAGCTGCAGATCGCAGTGTTCAATGGCCTGCTGACTTATCTACGCCGTTATCCACAGGCGTTGATCGCACCGCTGATGTTGCAGATCCAGGACAGCAACGGCCAACCGCGACGCCTGTCTGCCGAGGACTTCCCCGACATGCCGCCGCAGCAGCTGGCCGATCTGGCCCGCACCTGCCTGCGCCCGGGCGCGATCAACCTGCAGTGGTATGCGGCAGGCGAGGGCGGCTACCCGTACTGGCACTGCGAGCTGTACCCCAAGGACGCGCAGGCCGAGACCCTGCACCGGCATGTGCTGTGGACGCTGTACCTCAACGACGACTTCGAAGAGGGCGAAACCGAGTTCCTGTTCCAGGGGCGGAAGATCGCGCCGCGCACCGGCAGTCTGCTGATCGCGCCGACTGCGTTTACTCATACCCATCGTGGCAATCGGCCACAAGGTGGAGACAAGTTCATCGCGACCAGCTGGATCCTGTTCCAGAGCGCGCAGAAGTTGTTTGGGGGGTAGCGTCGAGCTGGCTCGACTGCTTTTTCGTCTCCAGTCGAGCAAGCTCGACTCTACTCAGAACAACGAGCCCTGCGGCGATTCCTTGCGCGGCGGTAGCGGCTTCTGGAACCGGCTGCAATCCAGCTTCGGCCAATGGCTGTTCTGCGCATTGAAACCCAGCCGCTTGCGTGCCAGCTTGAAGCGGTTGTTCAACAGATCGGCATACACGCCCTGGCCACGCATGCGCGTGCCGAACTGGCTGTCGTAGTCCTTGCCGCCGCGCAGCTGCTGGATGGTGCTCATCACGTGTGCAGCGCGATCGGGATGATGGGTATCCAGCCAGTCGCGGAACAGCGGTGCTACTTCCAGCGGCAGACGCAGCAGCACGTAGCCAGCGGTGCTGGCGCCGGCGTCGTGTGCGGCCTCCAGTACGGCTTCCAGTTCGCTGTCGTTGATCCACGGAATCACCGGCGCCACCATCACCCCAACCGGAATACCTGCCTCATGCAGGCGCTTCATCGCGCGCAGCCGTGCATGCGGTGCAGACGCGCGTGGCTCCAGCTTTGCGGAAAGATGCGGATCCAACGAGGTAACCGAGAAGTGCACGCTGACCAGGTTCTCCGCCGCCAGCGGCTCAAGCAGATCGATATCGCGCTCAACCAGCGCGTTCTTGGTGATCAGCGAAAACGGATGCTTGGTTTCCAGCATCACTTCGATCAACTGGCGGGTGAGTTTGAACTTGCGCTCGATCGGCTGGTAGGCGTCGGTGTTGATGCCCAGCGCGATCGGCTGCGGCACGTAACCCGGTTTCGACAGCTCCTTGCGCAGCAGTTGCGGCGCATTGGTCTTGGCGAACAGCTTGGTTTCGAAGTCCAGGCCTGGCGACAGATTCAGATAGGCGTGCGAGGGTCGCGCGAAGCAGTACGAGCACCCGTGCTCGCAACCGCGATAGGGATTCACCGATTGACTGAAGCCGACGTCCGGCGAGTTGTTGCGGGTGATGATGCTGCGCGCGGTTTCGGCACGCACTTCGGTACGCAGGCGCGGAGCGAGGAATTCTTCGCTCTCGTCGACCGCCCAGCCGTCGTCCACCGCCTCGCTGACGGTGCTTTCAAAGCGCCCGGCAAGGTGGGACGTGGAACCTCGGCCCTTGATCGCAATACCCATTGGGGAAGCGTAGGCTGCGGCCGTCTCAATGGCTGCGACGGGCGTCTGAAGGGTTCAGGACTGTGCTGAGCCGGGCATGGGCTCGGCTCTTATCTCTTGCGACTCTGGCACCTTAGGTGCCGAGAGCCCGGCGCGGGCGACCGTTCGGC